>CAWCWD010000042.1:0-22377 GCA_963799015.1 uncultured Actinomycetota bacterium
GCCGACTCGCGCCGCACGAGCTCGGTGGGCAGCGTCATCCGTCCGGCCGCGCGCCCGTCGATGACGTCGAGCAGCATGCGCACCATCTCGTGCGCGATGCGCTCGAAGGGCTGGCGCATCGTCGTGAGCGCGGGCTCGATCTCGGTCGCGATCGGGGCGTCGTCGAACCCCGCCACCGCGACATCCTCGGGCACCCGAAGGCCTCGTTCGCGCAGCACGTCGATCGCGGCGGCGGCCATGACGTCGTTGGCGACGAACACGGCGTCGAGGTCGGGCACCCGATCGAGCAGCTCGGTCATCGCCCGCACGCCGCTCATGCGCGAGTAGTCGCCCTCGACGACGAGCCGCTCGTCGAACGCGTCGCCGAGCTCGAGCCGGTACCCCTCGAGGCGGCCGATGCCGCCCGGCGTGTCGGTCGGTCCGGTGATCGTGGCGATCCGAGAGCGCCCCGAGTCGCGCAGGTACGCGACCATGTCGCGCGCACCCTCGACCTCGTCGGCGGAGACGTAGCCGATGCTGCGCTCGTACCCGAGGGGTACGCCACACGCGATCACCGGGACATCCGCCGCCACCAACTCCGAGAGGAAGCCCTCGCGACCGCGGTGCGACGACACGAGCAGTGCGCCGTCGACGTGGCCAGCCATGATGAACTCGGTCGCGCGTCGCTGCTCGGCGTCGGAACCGGCCATGAGCAGCACGAGCGGCAGGTCGCGTTCGGCGAGCGCCGCGGCGGCGCCGCGCATGAGCACCGAGAAGTTGGGGTCCTCGAAGAGCCGCTCCTGCGACTCGGTGAGCAGGAACGCGATCGAGTTCGCACGGGCCGTCGCGAGGTTGCGCGCGTGCGGGTTGATGCGGTAGCCGGTCTTCTTGATCGCCTTCTCGACGGCCTCGCGGGCCGGCGGGCTCACCCAGTGGCCACCGTTCAGCACTCGCGAGACCGTGCCTCGCGAGACGCCCGATACTCGGGCGACGTCCTCGATGGTGGGTCGCTTGCGGGTGTGCTCTGCCACGTCGTCAGTGTATGGGGGTCGAGGGCGAATGCATGGGGAGGGAGCGCATCGGGATCACGGCGATCACGCCTTGACCGCGCCGGCCGCGAGGTCGACGCGCCAGTAGCGCTGCAGCACGAGGAACAGGGCGATGAGCGGGATGACCGAGAGCAGCGCCCCCGTGATCACGAGCGTGTACATCGCGGGCAGCGACGCGCCCTGGTTGAGCAGCCCCGAGAGTCCGACGGTGATCGGGAACAGCTCGTCGTTGCCGAGCATGATGTACGGCAGCATGAAGTTGTTCCAGACGGCGACGAACTGGAACAGGAAGATCGTCACGAGCCCGGGGCCCATCATCGGCAGCGCGATGCGGTGGAAGATGAACAGCTCGCGGGCGCCCTCGGTGCGGGCCGACTCGATGATGTCGGTGGGCACCGCGGCCGCCGCGTAGATGCGGGCGAGGTAGATGCCGTAGGGGCTGATGAGCTGCGGCAGCAGCACCGACCAGTAGGTGTTCGTGAGCCCCGCCTGCGCGAGCAGCAGGTACTGCGGGATCGCCAGGATGACCCCGGGCACGAGCACGCCCATGAGCAGGATCCGGAACACCGTGCCCTTGCCGGGGAACACGTACTTCGCGAGCGCGTATCCCGACAGCGCCGAGATGTACGTCGAGATGATCGAGCCGACGCCCGCGTAGAGGGCGGTGTTCAGCATCCAGCGCCAGTAGAGGCCGTCGCGGTAGGCGGTGAGGTCGACGATGTTCTGCCAGAGGTTGGTGCTCGGCAGGAACGTGAACGTCGAGAACAGCTCGGCGCTCGACTTCGTCGACGCGATGAGCACCCACATCACGGGCAGCAGGCAGTAGACGGCACCGAGGATGAGCACGGTGGTCGGGCCGACGGCGATTCGGGCCGGCGCCTCGCGCTGTGAACGGGCGTCGCGCGAGCGCGCGGCGCGTGAGCGTCCGGATGCCGCGGGCTCGGGCATCGTCATCGCGCGGGTGGACTGGTCGGACTCGAGTGTGGGGTTCATGGCTCAGTCCTCCTGGCCGAACGCGCGCCGTTGCACGACGCGAAGGAAGAGGAACGAGATCGCGAAGGTCGCGATCGCGATGATGATCGACGTCGCCGCGGCGGAGTAGATGTCGTCGCGCGTGAAGGCGTCGCGGTACACGTACATGAGCGGCGACCACGTCGTCGAGAGGCTGTTGGTGAGCGGCCGCAGCGTCGTCGGCTCGGCGAACACCTGCAGGGTGGCGATCATCGAGAACAGGGCGGTCATGATGAGCGCGGGTGCGATGATCGGCACCTTGATGCGCCAGGCGATCTGCACCTCGGATGCCCCGTCGAGCGTCGCGGCCTCATAGATCTCGCTCGGCACGGCCTTCAGAGACGTGTAGATGACGATCATGTTGAAGCCGACGCCGCCCCAGAGTCCGATGTTCGCGATGGCGAACATGACGAATCCGGGCGCGAGCATCGATGGGACATCCCAGCCCAACTGGTCGAAGATCCAGTAGAACGGGCTGACGGCCGGCAGGTAGAGGAAGCCCCAGAGCAGCGACGAGATGACCGCGGGCACCGCGTAGGGCAGGAAGATCGAGATGCGCGAGAAGCTCTTCGTGCGGGTGCGCTTCGCGTCGAGCAGCAGGGCGAACAGCAATGCGAGGCCGAGCATCGTCGGCACCAGGATGAGCCCGTAGATGAGCACCCGGCCGACGCTGGCCAGGAAGTCGGGGTCGGTGAGCGTCGCGACGTAGTTCTCGAACCCGGCGAAGACCTGCGAGCGCGACCCCGAGCCGAGCCCGAGCCCCTCCACCATCTCCTTCTGGAACGAGATGACGAGCGTGTAGAGGATCGGCGCCGCCATGAACACGACGAACAGCACGATGCCGGGCGCGAGCATCGCCCACGGCACGAGGTTGCGTCGGCGCATGGCGCGGCGGTACGCGGGGCGCGGCTCCTGCGGCGAGGGTCGCGCGTCGCCGCGCGGGGCTTCGACCGTGGTGGTCATGTCAGTTCCTCCAAGAGTTGGGGGGGTTCGCCGGTCGAGTAGCCGGCGGAGCTTGCGGAGTCGGCGTATCGAGGCCCTCCCGCTGGTCGAGTAGCCCGCGAAGCGGGCGTATCGAGACCCTCCCCGCCGGTCGAGTAGCCGGCGCAGCCGGCGTATCGAGACCCTCCCCGCTGGTCGAGTAGCCGGCGCAGCCGGCGTATCGAGACCCTGCGGGCTGGTCGAGTAGCGGCGCAGCCGGCGTATCGAGACCCTGGCGGAGCGGGCTTGGTCTCGATACGGCGCTGGCGCGCCTACTCGACCGGCGGGTGGTCTCGATACGGCGCTGGCGCGCCTACTCGACCGACGGGTGGTCTCGATACGGCGCTGGCGCGCCTACTCGACCGACGGTTGGCGCTACTCGACCGGCGGGTGGATCACTCCGAGACGGTGAAGCCGCTCGACTTCAGGTCGTCGAGGGTGATCTTCTGCATCGCGGCGACCGCCGCGAGGAACGCGTCGACGGTCTTCGCCTCGGCGGCCTTCGCGAACTCGTCGTTGTAGGCGCTGAACGCGACGTTCACGTTCGGTCCGTAGGTGAACGGCGCGACCGCCTGCGCGGCTTCAGCAGCGACATCGTAGAAGTCGGGCTGGTTGCTGAAGAACTCGGGCGCTTCGGTGAGGGCGGATGCCGCGGCATCCGTCGCTGCCGGATAGATGCCCGTCTCGGCGACGAGCGCCTTCACGGCCTCGGGGTCGGTGTTCAGCCAGGTGGCGAACTCGACCGCCGCCTCGACGTTCTCGGACTGCGACGTGACCGCGGTCGACGAGCCGCCCCAGTTGCCGTTCGAGACCTCGCCGTCCCAGGTGGGCAGCGGTGCGGCCTTCCAGAGGCCGGCGGTGTCGGCGGCGCTTCCCGAGAGCACGCCCGGGCCCCAGACGGCGCCGAGCCATCCGACCTGCGTGCCGTCGTTCAGGCCGGCGTTCCACTCGGGCGTGTACATCGGCTTGTTGTCGATCGCGCCCTCGGCGACGAGGCCGCCCCAGTACTCGGCGACCCGCTGCGTGGGCTCCTCGTCGATGCCGACGCCCCAGGCGTCGCCGTCGATCGACCACCACTCGGAGTTCGCCTGCTGCGCGAGGCCCGCGAACCAGCCGGCGTCGTTCGCCGAGAACGTGCCGAGGAACTTCGTCGGGTCGGCGGCGTGCAGGGCACGCGCGGTCTCGGCGTACTCCTCCCATGTGGTCGGAACGGTGAGGCCGAGCTGCGTGAAGATGTCGTCGCGGTAGTAGAACATCATGGGGCCGGTGTCCTGGGGGATCGCGTAGAGCGCGTCGCCGCCGAGGGTCACCGAGTCCCAGACGCCTTCGGGGAACTGGTCTGCGAGTTCCGACCCGCCCGCGCCGGCGAGATCGGCGAGCGCGTCGGACGCGACGAGCGTCGGGATCTTCTGGTACTCGGCCTGGATCAGGTCGGGTGCGCCGCTGCCGGCCTTGATGGCCGTGAGCAGCTTGGTGATCGCGGGGTCGCCACCGTCCTGCTTGTTGACGGTGACCTGGATCTCGGGGTGCTCGTCATTCCAGAGGTCGACGACCTTGTCGAGATTCGGTGCCCATGCCCAGTACGTGAGCTCGATGGGGTCGTCGGCCGTGCCGCTCGAGCCGGTGTCGGCCGAGCAACCGGTCATGATGAGCGCTGCGGCGGCCGCTGCGGCGATGGCGCCGGTGCGAAGTGATGCACGCATTCGTCCTCCTTGTCGAAAAGCTGTGATTGCGGATGGCCCGTGGCTCAGCGCGACCAGGAAGGACGACGGTGTGCCTGTGAGCGATCCCAGTAACGCACAGCGAGCTGTCGCTTGTCAACTGGGTATCTGGGGATGTTGCAACGATGTAGCGGTGTGATAGAACTGTGAGCGCACACAGTCCGTGCAGGCTTGACTCGCAAGAAGGAGCACTCCGTCGTGACATCCGTTTCGCCGCCCGCGTCCACCACGGCGGATGCGCCCGACGCCGTACTTCCCATTGCCGAACAGGGCCTGCCGGAGCAGGATGTCGCAATGCTCACCGTGACGCACGAGCCGTGGGCCGAGCCGCTCACGCGCCCCGCGATGAGCAACGTGCTCGACCGGCACGAGCGCGTCGCGCTTACGAACCGGTACGTCGAGATCGCAGGTCGCCCGGCGATCCCCGTGTCGGGCGAACTGCACTACAGCCGTGTGCCCCGCGACGAATGGGACGAGCGGCTGCGCCTCATGCGGTCGGGCGGCATCACCGTGGTCGCCACCTATGTGATCTGGAACCACCACGAACCCGAGCGCGGGCACGCGTCGTTCGAGGACGACCTCGATGTCGCCGCCTTCGTGCGTTGTGCCGCCGACGCCGGACTCGACGTGGTGCTGCGCATCGGCCCTTGGTGCCACGGCGAGGTGCGCAACGGCGGCTTCCCCGACTGGGTGCAGCAGGCGCCGGTCGCGCATCGCACCGACGATCCCGCCTACCTCGCGCTCGTCGAGCCGTGGTTCGCCGAGCTCGGGGCGCAGCTCGCCTCCCTGTGCGGGCCTGCGAGCAACGTCATCGCGATCCAGCTCGACAACGAGCTCTACGACCAGCCCGGACACCTCGCCACGCTCAAGGCGCTCGCGCGCGCGCAGGGCCTCGTCGCCCCGATCTACACCGCGACCGCGTGGGGCGGTGCCGAACTGCCCGCGGGCGAAGTGCTGCCCCTTTACGGCGGCTACGGCGACGGCTTCTGGGTCGACCCCGACCACGACTGGGACACCACGTTCCGCGAGCACTTCTTCTTCTCGCACACGTGGGACGACCCGGGCATCGGCGCCGACCTGCGCGCGCACCCGGGCATCGGCCGGCGTCCCGAGACGCCCCGGCTGCCGTCGGCATCGTTCCCCGCGGCCACGTGCGAGCTGGGTGGGGGCATGGCGACCGCCTACCACCGCCGTCCGCTGCTGAGTGGGGCCGATGTCGCCGCGGTCGCGCACAACAAGGTGGGCAACGGGTCGGGCTGGCAGGGCTACTACATGTACGCGGGCGGCACGAACCCGCGGCCCGGACTGCAGGAGTCGCACGCGTCGGGCTACCCGAACGACCTGCCCGAGTTCGACTACGACTTCCACGCGCCGGTGGGTGCGGCCGGGCGCCTCGCGGCGAGCCACGCCGACCTGCGGCGCCAGCACGCGTTCCTCACCGCGTTCGGCGCCGGCCTCGCGCCCATGCCCTCGACGCTTCCCGCGCACCACCCGACGAACGTCGACGACGCCGAGACCCTGCGGTGGGCGCTGCGCAGCGATGGGACATCCGGCTGGCTCTTCATCACCTGGCAGCAGCCGCACGTGCCGCTCGGCACGGTGCGCGACGTGCAGTTCGCGGTGACCCTCGACGGCGGCACGACCGTGCTGCCGCACGCCCCGATCGACGTGCCCGCCGGCACCATCGCGCACTGGCCGCTGCACCTCGAGGTCGGTGGCGTGCACCTCGACTGGGCGACGGCGTCGGCGCTCACGGTGCTCGAGGGCGACGGCGACGAGCCGCCCACGCTCGTGCTCGTCGCCGAGTCGGGCATCCCAGTCGAGTTGGCGACGGCCGCCTCGGTCACGTCGTCGGATGACGCGTCGGCGCTGACCTTTCCGTCGCTCGGCGTGGTGGGCATCGACGCAGGGCAGGCACGGCGGCTCGACCTCGCGGAGGGCGACGCGCGACTCAACGTGCTCGTCGGTGCCCGCGGCATCCGCCGACCGGGTCTGGGTGCTCGACGCGAGCGGGCGCCGCAGGTTGGTGCTCAGCGCCGATCCCGTCTTCGAGGACGCCGACGGCCGGCTTGCTGTGCGTGCCGCCGCCGTGCCCGACGTGCAGGAGTACGACTCCGCGACCGGACGATTCGCGCCCGTCGCCCTCGCCGCAGAGCGCGCAGGCGAGTCGGGGCGCGAGTCGACGATCGCGGTGAGCGTGCCTACCCCCGGCGAGACACCGCCCCCGAGCTTCGGCGAGCGCGCCGGGCGTGCCTCGGCGCCGACTCGCGACCAGGTCGCTCGGTACGCCACTTCGTGGACTATTGCGCTGCCCGAGGACTGCCACGGCCGCCGATTCCTCGAGGTCGAGTGGTCAGGTGATGTCGCCCGACTCGAGGCGGACGGCGTGGTCGTCGCCGACCGCTTCTGGGACGGCACTCCGTGGACCATCGGCCTCGACGCGCTCGGCGTTTCGGATGACGCGGAGCTCACCCTGCGCATCGTGCCGCTGCACCCCGAGGCATCCGTGCACCTGCCCGAGGCGGCCGCCGCGCTTCGACGGAGCGTCACCGGCCCGCTGCTCGCCCTCGACGCCGTGCGCCTCGTCGAGGCCCCCCTCTGGCGCGAACCGTCGGTCGAGTAGCGACGAAGGAGCGTATCGAGACCACCCTCGCCGGTCGAGTAGCGACGAAGGAGCGTATCGAGACCCGCTCGCCAGGTCTCGATACGGCGCTGGCGCGCCTACTCGACCGACGGTAAGGGCCGGGTCTCGATACGGCGCTGGCGCGCCTACTCGACCGACGAAGGACACCACCGAGTACCACCGAACCGATTGGAGCAACGATGCACCAGCACCACAGAACGGCGGGCTTCACCGCACTCGCGGCCGCGCTCGCAACCCTGATCGCGATACCCACAGGCGCCTCGGCGGCCGTGGCAGCCGAACCGGGTGGCGGCCCGGTCGACGCGGGCGTCTTCGTCGAGAAGGTCGAGGGACTCTCGCCCGACTTCGCAAACGGCGTCGACGTGTCGACCGTGCTGTCGCTCGAGGAGAGCGGCGTCGTCTTCCGCGACGCCACCGGCGCGCCGGCCGACCTGTTCGACGTGCTCGCCGATGACGGCGTGAACACCGTGCGCGTGCGGGTCTGGAACGACCCGTTCGATGCGTCGGGCCGCGGCTACGGCGGCGGCAACGTGGATGTCGCGCGCGCCGTCGAGATCGGGCAGCGCGCGACCGCGGCGGGGCTCAGCGTGCTCGTCGACTTCCACTACTCCGACTTCTGGGCCGACCCGGCCCGCCAGCTCGCGCCGAAGGCATGGGCGGGACTCTCGGATGCCGAGACCGTCACCGCGCTGCACGACTTCACGGCCGATGCCCTGCAGTCGTTCGAGGACGCGGGCGTCGACGTGAGCATGGTGCAGGTCGGCAACGAGACGAACAACGCGATCGCCGGGCACACCCGCCCGAGCCGCGAGATCGACGCCCAGTTCGCCGCGCTCGTCTCGGCGGGCAGCGCCGCGGTGCGCGAGGTGCTGCCGGAGGCACTCGTGGCGGTGCACTTCACGAACCCCGAGACATCCGGCCGCTACGCGACGTATGCCGCGGGCCTCGCCGCCTTCGGCGTCGACTACGACGTGTTCGCGAGCTCGTACTACCCGTACTGGCACGGCACGACCGAGAATCTGACGACCGTGCTCAGCGACATCGCGACGACGTACGGCAAGCAGGTCATGGTCGCCGAGACGTCGTGGGCGCGCACCCTCGACGACGGCGACGGGTACGGCAACGTCATCGGGGCGAGCGGCATCACCGGGCAGTACCCGGTGAGCGTGCAGGGACAGGCCACCCAGCTGCGCGACGTGATCGCCGCGGTTGCCGCCGTCGGCGATGCCGGCATCGGCGTCTTCTACTGGGAGCCGGCGTGGCTGCCGGTCGGGCCGCCGTCGGAGCTCGAGGCGAACCGCCTGCTCTGGGAGCGCGACGGATCGGGGTGGGCGACGAGCGCCGCGAGCGACTACGACCCGGTTCACGTCGGCGAGTTCTACGGCGGATCGGCGTGGGACAACCAGTCGCTCTTCGCGTGGGACGGCACTCCGCTCGAGTCGCTGCGCACCTTCGAGTACGTCTACACCGGTGCGGTCGCGCCGCGTGAGATCGTCTCGGTCGAGCAGGTCGCGTTGACGGTGACGGATGGCTCGCCGATGGCATTGCCCGCAACCATCACGGTCACGTACAACGACGGCACCACGGAGCATCCGTCGGTCGAATGGTCGGACGCGGTCGACTGGATCCGCGGACCCGGCACCTACGCGATCCCGGGTCGTCACCGACACCGGCCTGCAGGTGACGGCCTCCGTCGTGGTCGAGGCGCAGAACTTCGTGCAGAACCCCGGTTTCGAGGACGCGGACATGAGCGCGTGGCAGCTCACCGAGCCCGCGGCGCGCACGGAGTCGGCCGACGCCTTCTCGGGTGACTTCGCGGTGACGTTCTGGGAAGGCTCGGCCTACGAGACGTCGGCGACGCAGACGCTGACGGGCGTTCCGGCGGGCACGTACACGCTGCAGGCGACGACGCAGGGCACGAACAGCCCCGCGACCGACACGCGGCTCTTGTCGGCGACGACCTCGGCCGGCTCATGGAGCGTGCCGCTGGAGTTCACGACGTGGAACGACTTCCACACGGCATCGGTGCCCGTCGTGGTCGGCGCCGACGGCGTCGTCGAGATCTCGGCGTCGTTCTCGCTTTCGGCCGGGGCGTGGGGCGTGCTCGACGAGGTGCGGCTCGCCGCGCCGACGACGCCGGCTGAGCCGGTCGACACAGCGGCGTTGTCGGCGGCGCTCGACGCGGCGGCCGCCGTCGATCGCGCGAAGTACACGGATGCCTCGCTCGCGACACTCGACGAATCCGTCGCGATCGGCGAGGTCGTGCTCGCGGGGTCGCGCGCGACGGCGTCTGACGTGAAGGAGGCGACGAAGCTCGTCGAGAAGGCGGTGAAGAAGCTCAAGCCGCTGAAGTAGCGGTTCGAGATTCGACGACGAGTGGCCGGGGTGCGAGAAGCGCCCCGGCCGCTCGTGCGTTCGCGCGCTCACGCGCTCGGCGCTCGCGCCGTCACACCTCGGCGTCGCCGGTGGCCGAACGGCGAGCGGAGCGAGGCGGTCGCGACCGCATGTGCCGTACGACGCGGCCGAGGAGACGCGTGAGTTCGTCACGGTCGGCATCGTCGAGCGCGTCGACGAGCACGTCGCGTACGACCTCGATGTGACCGGGAAGCACCCGCTCGAGGAGGGACGCGCCCTTCGACGAGAGCGTCACGTTCACTCCGCGCTCGTCCTGCGGCGACGGCACCCGAGCGACGAGGCCCGCCTGCTCGAGCCGGTCGACCTGGTAGGTCAGGCCGCTCTTGCTGTGCACGAGCCGATCGGCCAGATCGGTCATGCTCCGCGGCGACGAGGGATCCTCGCCGCAGATCGCGAGGATCTGGAACTGCACGAAGCTGAGTCCCCCGTCGCGCCGCAGTTGACCCTCGACGCCATGCTGCACGAGGGCTCCCACCTCCAGCAGCGCGAAGTACACGCCGAACTCCGGCGGGAGGCTCGGCGGAAGGTTCGGGTCGGACATGCCCGAATCCTATGGCACTGATTTGGTTCGAATTGGAAATAGATCTGGCGCGGCGTGGGTTGTGGACGGTGATAGATAGTTCGAATTCGAAGGAGTTAGTTGGAATGACCGCTTCAGACGTCACCGCCACCGACCACCGAGGCGCTGTGGTCCCCCGCTCGGCTCGGCCGCATCACCCTGGCCCACCGCGTGGCCATGGCCCCGATGACCCGCAGCCGCGCAGCCCACGACGGGCTCGTGACCGATCTCACCCGCACGTACTACACGCAGCGCGCCTCGCTCGCCATGCTCATCACCGAAGGCACTCAGCCGTCTGAGGACGGGCAGGGCTACCTCGCGACCCCGGGCATCCACACCGAGGAGCAGGCGGAGGCCTGGCGTCGGGTCGCCGACGCCGTGCACCAGGCAGGCTCGACCCTCGTCGTGCAACTCATGCACGTCGGCCGGATGTCGCACCCCTCGAACACCCCGCACGGCCGCACTCCACTCGCGCCGTCGGCCGTCGCCGCCCGCGGCGACATGTTCACGGCGACCGGCCCGCTGCCGCTGGCCATGCCGCGCGAGATGACGGAGGCCGACCTGGCGCAGACCATCGCCGACTTCCGCCGCGCCGCGCGACTCGCGGTCGATGCGGGCGCCGACGGCGTCGAGCTGCACGGCGCGAACGGCTACCTGCTCCAGCAGTTCCTGAGCACCAACGCCAATCGCCGCACCGACGGCTACGGCGGCGATCTGGCCGGCCGCATCCGCTTCCCCGTCGAGGTGGCCACCGCCGTCGCTGAGGAGATCGGCGCCGATCGCGTCGGGTTCCGCATCAGCCCCGGAAGCCCGCTCGGCGATATCGAGGAATCGGATGTCGCGGAGCTCTACCCTGCGCTCGTCGAGGCCCTCGCGCCGCTCGGGCTCGCGTACCTGCACGTCGTCCATCTCGGCGATGAGGCGCTGCTCCGCAGCATCCGTGACGGCTGGCCCAGCGGGCTGGTGCTCAACCGCGCCGGAGCCGACATCGATCGACGCGCGCAGGACGTGCGCGACGGACTGGCCGATGTCGTGAGCGTCGGCGCGCTCGCGCTCGCCAACCCCGACCTCGTCGACCGCATCACCGCCGGTGCCCCGATGAATGATCCCGACCGCGCGACGCTCTACGGCGGCGGCGAGCGCGGATACACCGACTACCCGCGTCTCGCGGCCTGATCCGCATGTCCTCCACCACGACGAACCCCGCCACCACCACGAAGGGAACCATCACCATGCGCGCCATCCAGTTCACCCATTACGGCCAGGCGACCGTACTCGAGCCCGTGGAGCTCCCCCGCCCTGAGGCGGGACCCGGCGAGGCGCTCGTGCGGGTCGCCGGCACCACCTTCAACCAGGTCGACGCCACCATCCGCGCCGGTTACTTGGCCGAGGTGTTCCCCATCAACCTGCCCCATGTACCGGGCATCGACCTCAGCGGCACCGTGGTCGCCGTCGGCGAGGGGGTTTCGGCCGATGTCGTCGGCCGCGACGTCATCGCATTCCTGCCGATGACCGGGCCCGGCGCGTCCGCCGAGTACGTCACGGTGCCAGTCGAGTTGCTCGCGTCCGCGCCGCAGTCCATCCCACTCTCGGATGCCGCGGCGCTGGCCTCGAGCGGGCTCACCGCCTGGCAGGCGATCGTCGAGCAGGCCGACGTCCGCCCCGGCCAGCGGGTCCTCGTGAACGGTGCCGGCGGCGGAGTCGGCGGCTTCGCGGTGCAGCTCGCCGCCGCGGCGGGCGCGACGGTGATCGCCACAGCCAGCGCCCAGAGCCGTGAAGCGGTCGCGGGTGCCGGCGCCTCTCAGGTGATCGACTACACGGTCACCCCGATTGCCGACGCCGTGACCGAGCCGGTCGACGTCGTGCTGAACCTCGTGCGCACGTCGCCCGAGGAGACGGCGGACCTCGTGTCGCTCGTGAAGCCCGGCGGGGTCTTCGTCTCGACGACGACGCCCGGCGTGGTGCCGCCGGGCTCGGATCTCCGCAGCGTGAGCATCTTCGTCCGCAGCGATGCCGCCCAGTTGGGCCATCTGGCGCAACTGGTCGACGCCGGCGAGCTGCGAGTCGACGTGAGTGCGCGTCATCCGCTCGAGGAGCTCTCCGCCGTGCACGCCCTCGCAGAGGCAGGAAAGCTCCGCGGCAAGGTGGTGCTCACGCCGACGCCGAATGGCAACGGCGACCGGCGGTAGGACGACCCGCAGTCGGGTCCGGCGCAGAGATACTCGCTGCATCGGACCCGCTGCGGCGGACCCCCGCAATTCAGCCGAACGAGACCGTCGCCAGACCCGCTGCTCTCGCCGCACTCGCGAGCTGCTCGTCGAATGTCGCGAGCGCCGACGCGGTCTCGGTCGCAGCGTCGAGCACGCAGCAGTCGGGCAGCTTCAGCCCGGATTCGACCCGCAGTTGCGCGAGCCGCGCGGCGCTGCCGGCGGGCGGTGCCCACTCATCGATGCCGAGCGCTGCGAGAGCCCGCGTCGCGTCGAGCGCGCGGCCGACGCGCGTCGGGCCGACGAGGATCTCGGTGAGCGTCAGCGTGTGCACGATGAAGTCGGCATCAGCGTGTTCGCGGAAGAACGCGGTCGCTCGCGCGTGGTGGGCGTCGGCCGCAGCGAGGTGCGCGATCACGACGCTCGCGTCGAGCACGATCACTCGCGCCACTCTTCACGCAGCCGCTCGAGATACCCGGGCTCATACGCATCATCGAGGATGCCGGCCGATGCCTCGACCGCAGCGATGCGGCGTGCTCGCTGTTCGACCGTGCTGCGCTCGAGCGCGTCGGCCCCGGCCTGCAGCAGTCGCAGCACCCGCTCGGCGCGAGGCACATCTGGCCACGCGGCCTCGGCGACCTTCAGGGCGCGCTCGACCTCGGGCGTCTCGGTCACCTGGAACCGCGGTCGCATGGTCGGCATGCGGTCAGTGTACCACCGGGCGCGGAGGTGGTACACCGCGAGTTCAGAAGCCCTTGTTCGCGTGCAGGTCCCACGCGAATGTCGAGGGCGCCGTCAGCGAGCCGTTGGGCAGTTGCCGACGGTACTCGACGCGGATCTTCGCGAAGCGAAGTGCCACGGTCTCGCCGAACCCGCCGCCATCCTGCGGCCCGCCCGTCGACACCGCCGACACCATCACGTCTTCGAGCCGGATCACGAAATAGTCCTTCTGGCCCGACCCCGCCTTCCGCGCCGAGAAGAGCGCCACAGGCAGGTGCGTTCCTGACGCGCAGGCCTTCATGAGCTCGGGCGATGCCACGTCGAGCACGTGGGTGAACGTGAAGTCCTGCATCGTCACCTTGCCCGCCGCGCCGCCGCCTCCGCCGCCACCGCCTGCAGCGACGGAGTGCGACTCTCCCCAAGCCCAGCTCAGCACGTCGATCTCGTCGGGGTGCGAGTTGTCCTTGCTCTCGCCCTTGATCGCGCCGATCTTGATGAACATGTCGTGCATGTCGCCCCCTCGCTCGCATGGGGTCGGGGTTCCCGGCCCCTCGAGGAAGTCGACTCCCCGAAGTCGCGTGCCGCATCAGGGCGGCCACCGATTCGGCGAGCGCGACACTCGCGTCGCACATGGCGCGGTCAGGTCGTGCGCGTACGGTTCAGCACGTGAGACGGCGTCATCGCCCGACGACCCCCGCTCACCCGAAAGGTCGCATCATGACCGCCCACCTCGCAGCCGAGTCCTGGACGGTCGAGCGAATGCCCGACCTGACCGGCACGACGATCATCGTCACGGGAGGGAACAGCGGCATCGGGCTCGAGGCCGTGCGGTCGTTCGCCCTCCACGGCGCCCACGTCGTCCTCGCCGTGCGAGATGAGCACAGAGGGTCGGATGCCGCGGCCACGGTCGAGGGCTCCACCGAGGTGCGACACCTCGATCTCGCCGACCTCGCCTCGGTGCGCGAGTTCGCGGCGAACTGGCGGGGGGACATCCGCGTGCTCGTCAACAATGCCGGCGTGCTCGTTCCGCCGTTCGGGCGCACGCGCGACGGATTCGAGCTGCAGTTCGGCACCAACCACCTCGGGCACTTCGCGCTGACGAACCTGCTGCTGCCGTACCTCACGGGCCGTGTGGTCACCGTCGCGAGCAATGCCCACCGCACCGGCCGCATCGACTTCGACGACCTCGACTGGTCGACGCGTGCATACCGGGCCGGCTCCGACGCCTACGCGCAGTCGAAGCTCGCCAACCTGCTCTTCACGCTCGAGCTGCAACGCCGGCTCGAGGAGGCCGATTCGCGCGTCATCGCGACCGCAGCGCACCCGGGCATGGCGGCCACGAACCTCGGGGCGGGCACCGGTAACGCGATGCTCCGGCTGGTCGGCAAGGTCGCCGTGCGGTGGGTCGCGCAGTCTGCGGTCGCCGGGGCAGCGCCGACGCTCTTCGCAGCTACCGCGCCGATGCCCGGAGCCGGGTACGCGGGCCCGAGCCGTCGCGGTGGGATGGCCGGACCGCCCGCGCTCGTCGATCGTGCCGCCGCGGCGGAGGATCAGGTCACGGCCGCGCGCCTCTGGAGCGTCTCGGAGGAGCTGACCGGCGTCGAGTTCCCCTGGTAGGGGCCTCCCGCTACGCCGCGGCCACCTGCCGCTCGGCCTTCGCGAGGTTCGCGACGAGCTCGTCGCGGGTCTGCGGTACGACGTACGCCGGCTGGTCGCGCTCGACGCGCCAGCTCTCGGCGAGCGGGCCGACGTTGACGGTGTCGAAGCCGAACTGGTCGTAGAGCTCGGTGACGAACTGTGCGGCATCGTCGAAGTCGCTCGCGGTCGCCAGCGCACGCCGGTCGGGCGACCCGGCGGGCTTGCCGTCGGTGGTGATATTCGTCGCCGTGATGTGGTTGAAGCCCTTGGCCACGCGGCTCGTGGGCAGGTGGTGCTGCAGCATGCCCGAGACCGTGTCGCGGCCCGCGTCGAGTGCGGGCACGTGACCGTCGCGTTCCCAGTAGTAGTTGTTGGTGTCGATCACGATCTTGCCGGCGAGCGGCTCGACCGGGATCGATGCGTAGGCCTTGAAGGGCACGGTCACGACGGCGACATCCGCCGCGGTCGCGGCATCCGTCGCCGTCGCCGCACGCGCCTTGGGGCCGAGCTCGGCGACGAGGCCGGCGAGCGTCTCGGGCCCGCGCGAGTTGGCGATGACCACGTCGTAGCCCGCCCCGATGGCCGCGCGCGCGACCTGGCTGCCGATGTGTCCTGCTCCGATGATTCCGATGGTCGTCATGCTGAGGCGAACCACGGGCGGGGGCTCAGTGTTCCCGATGCCCGGGCGCGGCTGCGCGGGGCGACGCGCAGCTGCGACCGGGGCAGGAGGTCTCGATACGGCGCTGGCGCGCCTACTCGACCGACGAAGGGCTGTCTCGATACGGCGCTGGCGCGCCTACTCGACCGACGAAGGCGGTCTCGATACGGCGCTGGCGCGCCTACTCGACCGACGTGGGGTCTACTCGACGAGCTTGCCGGCGGCCGAGACCTCGCGCATCCGCTCCGCGACCTCCTCCGGAATCGGCGCGATCGCCTCGCGCTCGACCTTGCCCGGCCCCGACCACACCAGGTTCACCTGCAGCGACGGGTCGAGCTCGGGGTAGTCGGAGCGGTTGTGGGCGCCGCGGGTCTCGCGCCGCTCGAGGGCGGCCTCCATCGTCGCCCGGGCCGCGAGCGCCGACGCCTTGAGGTCGAACGCGTGCGCGAGGTCCTGATAGCCCGCGATGTCGGGGTGCACCCCGATCGAGCCCATCCGGTCCTCGATCGCGGTCAGCTCGGCGAGCCCGGCGTTGAGTCCGGCCTCGCTGCGCACCACCCCGGCGTGGTCGGTCATCGTGTTGCGGATGTCGCGCTGGAGCATCCGCACGTTCTCGGGCCCGTCGGCGGCGAGCGCCGCGTCGACCTCGTCGCGAGCGGCGGCAACCGCCGCAGCAGAGCGCACCTGCGCACCGAGCTGCTCCGAATACGCGGCCGCCTCTTCACCGACGATGCGTCCGTAGACGAGGAGCTCGATCAGCGAGTTGCCGCCGAGCCGGTTCGCGCCGTGCAGGCCGCTCGCGGCCTCGCCAATGGCGTACAGCCCGTCGACGCCGGTGCCGTGATCCTCGGGCCGCACCCAGACGCCGCCCATCGAGTAGTGCGCGGTGGGCGCGATCTCGATCGGGGTCGTCGTGATGTCGAGCATCTGCAGCTCGAGCAGGGTCTGGTACACCCGCGGCAGCCGCGACATGATCTGCTCGCGCGGCAGCTGCGAGACGTCGAGCAGCACGCCGCCGTTCGGCGTTCCGCGGCCCTCCTTGATCTCGGTGTACGCGGCGAGCGCGACGCGATCGCGCGTCGACAGCTCCATGCGCTCGGGGTCGTACCGGCTCATGAACCGCTCGCCGAGGGCGTTGCGCAGGATGCCGCCCTCACCGCGTGCCGCCTCGGAGACCAGGGTGCCGGCGGCGCTCTCGGGATCGATGAGGCCAGACGGATGGAACTGCACGAGCTCGGGGTCGCGGATCTTGCCGCCCGCCTCGACCGCGAGGCGGAAGGCGTCGCCCGTGTTCTCGTCGCGCCGCGATGAGGTGCGGCGCCAGATGCGGGTGTGACCGCCGGCGGCGAGGATGACGGCGTCGGCGTTGATCACGTAGCGCGTGCCGTCGTTCATGTCGAAGCCGTAGGCGCCGAAGATCGTGTTGTCGTGCACGAGCAGCCGCGTGATGTAGACGGTGTCGAGGATCGGGACCCGCAGCTCCTCGGCCCGCCGCACGAGCGTGCGCTGGATCTCGAGCCCGGTGTAGTCGCCGGCGAACGCCGTGCGACGGAAGGTGTGCGCGCCGAAGTAGCGCTGCGAGATGCGGCCGTCGTCCTCGCGGGCGAAGCGCATCCCGTACTGCTCGAGATCGCGGATGCCCCGCTCAGCGCCCTCGGTCACGGTCTGCACCGTGCGCGGGTCGGCGAGCAGGTAGCTCTCGGTGATGGTGTCGGCGGCGTGCTGCTGCCAGCTGTCGTCGACGTCCATCGTGCCGAGGGCCGCGTTGATGCCGCCCGCGGCGAGCGAGGTGTGCGCATCGGCCTTCGGCCGCTTGCCGACGGCGATGACGTCGACGTTGCGCTCGGCGAGCTCGATGGCGGCGCGGAGCCCGGATCCTCCTGTTCCGATGACGAGGACGTGGGTGGTGATCCGGTGCTCGGGGGCATGCATGGTGAGTCTCCTTCATTTGTCGCTCTACCTACTTCGACAACGCAAGGGTCGCCGTTGTGACTCCTGAAGTCCCGCCAGTTCGCTCGACACCGTGACATCTCTCTCGACGTCGTGACACTCACGGGCCATTTCGGCCGACGGATGTCACATCACGGCCGTCATCTCAGTCGTATGAAGTGAAGGCGATTGGAGCAGCACATGCGCAGGATCGTGCAAGAACCTCGTGCCGAGTTCGAGACCGGAGTGGACGGAGCATCCCATGCCCGTTGACCGGCGCCCGGCGCGCCCCTCGATCACCGACCGACTCACCCGTCGGGCCGCGAACACCACGGTCTTCGGCCGGCGCGTCTCCGACGTCGTCGCCGGGCTTCGCCGGCGCACGGTGCCGAACCACTGGACGAACCTGTTCGGCGTGGTGACGCTCGCCTGCATCATCGTGCTCATCGTCACCGGTGTGCTGCTGATGTTCTGGTACACCCCGTCGAGCGACCTGACGACCTACACCGGCGGGTATCTTCCGCTGCAGGGCGCCGAGGTCTCGAAGGCGTTCGCGTCGACCATGTACATCACGTTCGAGGTGCCGGGCGGCCTGCTGATCCGCCAGGCGCACCACTGGGCCGGGACTGCTGCTGCCGGCGTCGATCATCATGCAGATCCTGACGACGTTCTTCACCGGCGCGTTCCGGCGGCCACGCCGAGCCATGTGGGTGCTGCTCTTCCTGATCTTCATCGTCGCCCTCGCCGGCGGCTGGAGCGGCTACGCCCTGCCCGACGACATGCTCTCGGGCACCGGCCTTCGCATCACGGAGGGCATCGCGCGCGGCATCCCACTCGTCGGCACCTGGCTCAGCTTCCTGCTCTTCGGCGGCGAGTTCCCGGGGCAGATCATCGAGAACCTGTACCCGCTGCACGTGGCGATCGTGCCGGCGCTGCTCATCCTGCTCGTCGCCGTTCGCGCGTTCGCGGCGTGGCGTCATCGGCCGCCGCAGTTCCCCGGCCTCGGACGCTCTGAGCAGAACATCGTCGGCGTGCCGGTGCTGCCGACCGCGGCCGCCCGAGCCGGCGGGCTCCTGTTCATCGTCATCGGGCTGATCATGATCATCTCGGCGGTGGTCACCGTGAACCCGATCTGGCTCTACGGCCCCGCCTCACCCGGCGACGCGGGCGCCGGCAGCCAGCCCGACTGGTACACGGGCTTCCTCGACGGGGCGCTGCGCCTCGTGCCGGCCGGCTGGGAGTTCGTGTGGCTCGACCGCACCTGGACGCTCGCCCTCCTCGTGCCCCTCGGCGTCGTGACGGTCTTCCTGCTGCTCGTGCTCGTCTACCCGTTCGTCGAGGAGTGGATCAGCGGCGACCACCGTGACCACCACCTGCTCGACCGCCCGCGCAACACCCCGACCCGCACCGGCATCGGCGTCGCCGCCATCGTCTTCTACGGCACCCTCTGGATCGC
Source organism: uncultured Actinomycetota bacterium (assembly GCA_963799015.1). Lineage (GTDB taxonomy): Bacteria > Actinomycetota > Actinomycetes > Actinomycetales > Microbacteriaceae > Agromyces. Next base: position 18,968 of record CAWCWD010000042.1, read on the forward strand.
CGCGAGCGCCGACCTCATCTCGACGCACTTCTCGGTGACCTTCGAGGGCGTGATCACGGTGCTGCAGGCGACGCTCGTGCTCGGCCCGGCGATCGCGTTCTTCATCACGAAGCGCGTGTGCCTGGCCCTGCAACGCAAGGACGGCGAGGTGCTCGTGCACGGATTCGAGACCGGGCGCATCGTGCGGCTGCCCGGCGGCGAGTACATCGAGGTGCACCAGCCGGTGAGCGAGTACGAGGTGTGGCGCATCGGAGGGGTCGACGCTCCGCGTCCGCTCGTGCTGCGGCCCGATGAACGCGGGAGGGTCACCCTGTTGCAGCGGGTGCGGGTGCGGCTGTCGCGGTTCTTCTTCGAGGACCGCATCGAGGTGGGGACCGCGGATGCTGCTCACGCGGCCGCGGTGGATGCCTCGGATGCTGCTACGCGACGACGGCCGGAGCTGCTGCGGATGCCTCGGTCGAGACATCCGGCGAACTCACAGCTGGAGGACGTCACAACGAATCACCCATTCGGTCATAGCTGGTGAACAAAGAAATGGGGAGATGCGCAATGCGCAAGATCGTGATCGTGGGTGGCGGATACGCCGGTTTCTACACCGCTTGGAAGCTCGAGAAGCAGCTCGATCCGAGCGAGGCCGAGCTGGTGATCATCGACCCGCGACCGTACATGACCTATCAGCCCTTCCTTCCGGAGGTCGCTGCCGGATCCATCGAGGCGCGCCATGCCGCGGTCTCGCTGCGCTCGCACCTGAAGCGCACGCAGATCATCGCGGGCGGCGCCACGATGATCAGCCACGCCGAGAAGACCATCGCGGTGCGGCCGGCCGACGGCCCCGACTTCGTCGTCGACTACGACATCATCGTGGTCACCGCCGGTGCCGTCACCCGCGTGCTGCCCATCCCGGGCGCCGACGAGGTGGCGATCGGCATGAAGCACGTCGAGGAGGCCGTCGCGATCCGCGACCGCCTGCTGACGGCGTTCGACCGCGCCTCCGTGATGGAGCCCGGACCCGAACGCCGCCGCCTGCTCACCTTCGCGTTCGTCGGCGGCGGGTTCTCGGGCGTCGAGGGCTTCAGCGAGCTGCTCTCGCTGGCGACCTCACTGCTGAAGAGCTACCCCGAGCTCCACTTCTCCGACCTCGCGTTCCACCTCGTCGAGGCGAACAACCGCATCCTCCCCGAGGTGACCGAGAAGCCCGGACGCTGGGTCGTGGACTTCCTCCGCGAGCGCGGCGGCCAGGTGCACCTGAACTCGCGCGTGCTCTCGACCGTCGACGGGCACGTCGTGCTCTCGAACGGCGAGGAGTTCGACGCCAACCTGATCGTGTGGACCGCCGGCAACGGCGCGCACCCCGTGATCTCCAAGCACACCGACCTGCCCACCGACGAGCGGGGCCGCCTCATCGTGCGCGCCGACCTGCGGGTCGGCACCGCCGACGCGCCGATCCCCGACGCGTGGGGCGCGGGCGACGCCGCCGCCGTGCCCGACCTCGCCTCGCCGGTGCCCGGCGCCCTCACCGTGCCGAACGCGCAGCACGCCGTGCGCCAGGGCAAGCGCCTCGCGGCCAACATCGCGGCGTCGCTGCACGGCGAGCGCACGCGCGACTACGTGCACCACTCGCTCGGCGTCGTGGCCACGCTCGGGCTCGGCAAGGGCATCTTCCAGTACAAGGGGCTCGTCATCACGGGCCTGCTCGCCTGGATCATGCACCGCGGGTACCACGTGCTGGCGATCCCGACGTGGGAGCGGAAGCTGCGGGTGCTCGTGGTGTGGCTCACCGCGCTCGTGACGGGGCGCGACATCGTGTCGCTGCTGTCGGTGCAGGATCCGCGCGGGGCGTTCGTGTCGGGCGGGGTTCCGCATGCGCGGTGACGACCCGACCGCGAACCCTGCGCCGCTGGCGGGCACATGACCCGAGGAGTACCGTGGCGGGATGGCCGTGGCGGTCGATGCAGCCGCGTTCAGCGAACTCGAATCCGGGTTCACTGGTGTGCTCGTGCGGCCGACGGACGACTCCTTCGATGAGCTCCGGAAGGTCTGGAACGGCTCGATCGATCGCCATCCCGCCCTGATCGCCCGGTGCGCCGGAGCCGACGACATCGCCGCCGCGACGCGTTTCGCACGCCGCACGGGGCTGCCCGTCGCCGTTCGCGGCGGCGGCCACAGCTTTCCCGGACACTCGGTGTGCGATGACGGAATCGTCATCGACCTCGCGCCGATGAAGGAGATCACCGTCGATCCCGAGGCGCGCACGGTGCGCGTGCAGGCCGGGGCGCTGCTCGGTGAGCTCGATCGGGCGACGCAACCGTTCGGGCTCGCGGTGCCGAGCGGAATCGTCACGCATACCGGCGTGGCGGGACTCACGCTCGGCGGCGGCATCGGGTGGGTCATGCGAAAGTACGGCCTGAGCATCGACCAGCTGTCGTCGGTGGAGCTCATGACCGCCGACGGCGAGCTGGTCGTCGCGAGCGAGGCCGAGAACGCCGATCTCTTCTGGGGCGTGCGCGGTGGCGGCGGCAACTTCGGCATCGTCACCGCGTTCGACTTCCACCTCTGCGAGGTCGGCCCGACCGTCGTCGCAGGGCCCATCTTCTGGCCCATCGAGCAGTCGCCGCAGGTCCTCCGCTTCTACCGCGACTGGATCGCCGACGCACCCGACGAGCTGATGACCATCGTCATCCATCGCAAGGCGCCGCCGCTCCCATACGTTCCCCCTGAGCTGCACGGAAAGCTCATCGTCGGCGTGGTCTGCTGCTACACGGGGCCGGTCGAGGAGGGCGAGCGCGTCGTGCGCCCGATCAAGGACTTCGGTTCACCGGTGCTCGACCTGTGCGTGCCGAAGCCCTTCGTCGATCACCAGGCCATGTTCGACCCCTCCTTCCCGCACGGTCGCTGGTACTACGTCCGCTCCTGCGACGTCGCCGAGCTGACCGACGAGGTCATCGACATCACGTTCGAGCACTCGAGACGCATCCAGTCGCCGTTGACGAGCTTCCCCATCTGGCAGTTCGGCGGCGCGGTGGCGCGGGTCGGCGAGGGGGAGATGGCCTTCACCGGCCGCACCGTCGGGCACACCTTCAACATCAACGCGGCGACGGAGACGGCCGAGGGCTTCGATGTCGAACGCGAATGGGTCCGCGAGTTCTGGTCGGCCCTGCAGCCCTTCCACACGAGCGTCTACATGAACTTCCTCATGGAGGAGGGCGAGGAACGCATCCGCCAGGCCTACGGACCGGAGAAGTACGACCAGCTCAAGGCGCTCAAGCGCAAGTACGACCCCGGCAACCTCTTCCGGCTCAACCAGAACATCCCGCCCGACTGAGGAGAGGGCCGCCCCCGACCCGCACCGACATCGGCCTCGCGCCATCATCATATTCTCGGCACTTTCTGAATCGCCGCGAGCGCCGACC
>CAWCWD010000043.1:0-33866 GCA_963799015.1 uncultured Actinomycetota bacterium
GGTCGGGCGGGAGCAGGCCGTCGACGAGCTGGCCGGCCTGCTCGCCCGGCCGGGGGTGCGGTTGGTGACGCTGACCGGGCCGGGCGGGGTCGGCAAGACCCGGCTGGCGCTGGCCGTGGGTGAACGGGCAGGTGGCCGCTTCGGTTCCGGCGCCGTGTTCGTCCCGCTGGCCGGGGTCACCGCGCCGGAGCTGGTCGTGGGCGGCATCGGCCGGGCGGTGGGCGCCGACCTGGCCGGGACGGGCGCGCCGCTGCAGGCCCTGGCCGAGCAGCTGGGGGACGGCGCCTGGCTGCTCATCCTGGACAACCTGGAGCAGGTCATCGACGCCGCCCGCGACCTGGACGAGCTGCTGGCCCGCTGCCCCGGGGTCGTCATCGTGGCCACCAGCCGCACGGTCCTGGGGTTGCGGGCCGAGCGGGAGTACCCGGTCCCGCCGCTGCCGCTGCCGCTGCCGACCGGCCCGCCGGCCACCGCCATGGCGCTGCAGGAGCTGACGGCGTCGCCGGCGGTGGCGCTGTTTGTGGACCGCGCCCGCGCGGTCCGGCCCGACTTCGCCCTCACCGAGGGCAACGCGGCGGCGGTGGTGGCGATCTGCCGCCGCGTGGACGGCCTGCCGCTGGCCATCGAGCTGGCGGCCGCGCGCACCCGGCTGCTGGACCCCGACGCGCTGCTCGACCGGCTGTCCAAATCGCTGGACGCGCTGGGAACGGGCACGGTCGACCTGCCCGAGCGGCAGCGGACCCTGCGGGCCACGGTGGAGTGGAGCGTGGGCCTGCTGGATGACGCCGAGCGGTCGCTGCTGGAGACCATGGCCGTCTTCGCCGGCGGCTGGACCGTCGAGGCCGCCGCCGAGGTCGCCGGGCTGGCGGAGGACCGGGCGCTTGATCTGACCGAGGCGCTGGCCCGCCACAGCCTGGTCCAGCCCGACCGCACCGAGCACGGCCCGCGCCTGCGGATGCTGGAGACCATCCGCGCGTTCGTCGCCGAGCGGCTGGCCGACCGGCCCGATGCCGCCGAGGTCGCGCGCCGCCACGCCGACTACTACCGGGCGCTGGCCGGCGCAGGCCGACCGAGCCGCTGCGGCGCGCCGGGCAGCGCGAGTGGGCCGAGCGGCTGCAGGCCGAGGCGGGCAACCTCGCCGCCGCCGTGCGCTGGTACCTGGCCCACGACCCCGGGCCGCTGCCGCACCTGTTCCGGGTCCTGTGGCTGTTCTGGGAGCTGCGGGACGACTTGGGCGAGGTCCGCGCCTGGGTCGAACAGCTGCTGCCCACCGCCGACACCCTCGACCCCCAGGCCCGCGCCGAGCTGCTGTGGACGGCGGCGGTCACAGCCGTCGAGGTGGGCGACGACCCCGCGGCGCTTGCGGCCCGCCAGCGCCTGGAGCCGCTGCTGGACCAGGTCGGCGACCCGTTCCTGCGCGCCTTGTGCCAGCTGGCCCTGGCGTGGACCTCGACCATCGGCGAGGACTTGGACGGCGCCCTGCGGGAGGCGTCAGCGAGCCTGGCAGAGTTCCGCGGCCAGGACGCGCCCGTGTGGATCGCGCTCTCGGCCGGCCTCACCGTCGGCTCGGTGGAGACGACCGTTGGCCGCTACGACGACGCCTTGGGTCATCTGACCGAGGTGCGCGACCTGGCGGATCGGTCCGACAACCCGTGGATCGCCGCCATGTCCCGGGTGGACCTGGGCACCCTGGCGTTGGCGCGGGGCCGGGCGGAGGAGGCCCGGGCGCTGCTGGACGAGGCGCTGGGCCTGAGCCTGGCGGCCCGCAGCACCCGGAGCGTGACGCTGTGTCTGGCCGCGTTGGCCCGGTGGGCACTGGTGGCGGGCGACCCCGAGCGGGCAGCGCTGGTGGCGGGGGCGGCCGAGGGCCTGCGCCGGCGGGCCGGGCTGCGGGCGTGGCCGATGCTGCGGCAGGGAGAGGCCGACGCTGGTGGCCCAGGTCCGGCAGGCGCTCGGCGCCGACCATTTCGACCAGGTATTCGCCACCGGCACCCGGCTCACCCAGCGGGACGCGGTGGCCGCTGCCAGGGCCGGCACGGCGCCAGCACCTGGCTGACGGTGTTACCCGGGACACCCGGCCGTCAGGCGGCCGGCCCCCGCCTGCCAATGTCGCCACCAGCCGGGGCCGCGGTGTCCGCTGGCTGCAGCGGCGTTTGACCGCCTAGCTGGATGCAGCCACGCTTTGGAACGGGGCCCGCACCTGCCTCTGGCCAGAACTCCGCGAACGGGCGAGGATGAACCGATGGAGGAGGTACAGCGGCTGCTGGATCAGCTCGTGGCGGCCGGGGCGCCTGGCGCGGCCGCGTGGATCCACGACGAGCACGGCAGTGTGCAGGCCGCCAGTGGCGTGGCCGACCTGCCGGCCCGCCGGCCGCCGGCCGATCCTGACTGGCACGGTCTCACATAGGGGTACTCAGCGGACGTCCGGTGGCCGATGGGCTTCCGGACGCCGAGGTGGGCGTATCGGGTGAGTGATCGAGATGGCGATGATGCCCAGCAGGACCGTCATGCCCAGGCGGATCCAGCCGTAGGCGGGGTTGATGAACTCCGAAGTGGCGTTGAACGATGCGTGCAGCAGATCGATTGTCAGCAGGCTCCGGCCACGGAATACATGCATTGGGGCGATGAGGAGGCGCAGGCCGATGCCGGCCCCGACGAGGGTGGCGATGCCGAGGCCGATATGTCTCCGGCGCCGGAGGCTCCGTCGAACGCCAACGGCAGGTGGATCGCGCGAAGACCACGCCGGTGGCCGCGCTGCCGGCGATCAGGCCCCATCGCGCCATGGTGCGGCGCTGGAAGAAACCGGTCCAGGCCATCTCCTCCCAGATGTTTACGATCAGGGCGCTGGTGAGGTACAGGACCGTCGCGTCGAGCAGCAGGGGGTGAGCGTCTTCGCGCCGCCGAAGAGGGCGGCGGCCCCCCATAAAAGCGCTGGGAGACCAAGGACCGACAGCGAGCGACCGCACAAGGATCGGGGCGGGTTGACCGCGTCCTCCAGGAGCAACTCCAGCCGCGAATCCACCCAACTGTCGGTAGGTCTGCACGAGTGCGGGAACGACGAGCCCGAACAGAAGGGTGGCCAAGACGAAGGGCTCCTGCGGGAGTCGAGGATCTGGTAGACCGAGCGCAGGAGCCAACCAGTGGATCCGCGACGGCGACGAAGAGCACGAGGGGGGCGAACAGACGGGGCCCTCCTGTGACCGTCTGCCGATGCCGGTGCCGGTGCCGGTGCCGGGTGCAGGGACCGATGTGCTCGGGAAGCGCTGGGTCGAGGTCATGAGGCTCTTCTCAGCCCAGCACCAGCGCGAGGACGAGGGCCGAGATCACGACGGGCTGCGCACTGTGGACCGGGCGATCCCGATCCACGCGCTGCGGTACCGCTTGGACGGGTAGGCAAGGATGAACGCGTCGAGCAATATCGTCGGGATCATCCACGGGACGTGCAGGTGGTAGAGGGCGAACAGGACACCATTGGCGGCCCAGTCCCACTTCCCGAACACCCCGTTCATCCGGGGCAGCAGCAGGCCGCGGAACAGCAACTCCTCGCCCAGCACGGTGTTGAAGATGCCCATGGCGAGGATGACGGCCAGCCAGGTCCAGTTCCCGGACAGGAAACTCTGCCCGGTGTTGTACCCCAGGAAGAGCCCCATGTCACGGATGGCGGGCATCGGCAGATTCGGCAGTGCCTCCTTGGCCGCGATCGCGACCACCAGCAGGACCAGCACCAGCCAGGCCCACCCGATCCGGCGACCGTCGGGACGCTGCGGGCGATGCAACCACAGCGCGTCCTTGACCACTGACCAACGCACCGTCCCCTGCTCGCGGTAGACGAGGACGAGCACCAGCACGAACTGCCAGACGAGGCCCGCGGTGAGGTAGCCGGAGTAGAACACGAGGCCAATGCGGTCGGACTGTCCATAGTGGAGGCCAGCCATGGGGCCACGATCCAGGCCAAGGCGGCCATCGGCAGCGCGGCCGCAGCCCAGGTGCCGAGCACGCCGGCCAGAGTGTATTGCCGAATCCGGACCCCCAGCCGGGGGCAGCGACAGTGCTCCTGGCACAGCTGGCCTCGGGCTGGGAAACTGCTGGTGGGGGTCATCTCGACTCCCGGGGTCGGGGCTGCCTGTCGGCGGCAGCCACGATTACAGACCGATGATGCGCCGCCGGTGCGGCGGGTGTCGTCAGCCTCGGGTCCCGTTGTCGGTGCCGGTTGGATGTCGCAAGCCGTACGTCCCGGGACGTACGTCGGACTGGGCGGGTAGACCGATGTGCTGTGAGCGAGACCCGATTACCGACGAGTAGAGGATGCGCACAGCCAGGTGGGGCATCATTACAGCGGTGGGTTCGGGCGCGGCCCCTGCTGGTCGACGCGTGCTGGCGGTCGGGCTCGCCCTGGCCGGTCTGCTCACGACAGCCGGGTAGGCACAACCCAACCCGAGGGACTCATTTGCCCGGCCCGACGCGCTGGCGCTGACGCTGGTCCTGGTCGCCACGCTGCCCTACGCCGCACGGCGCAAGGCACCGGTGCCGGTCTTCATCATCACGACTGCAGCCGTCACGGCGCTGATGCTCCTCGGCTACAACGAGGGAGCCCTGCCGTGGGTGCTCCTCGTCGGCACGCTGCAGGGTGGCGGCCCACAGGCCGGTGCGCGAGGCCGTGGCGGCGACGGCGCTGGTAGCGGTCCTGCTGGTTGTCATCCTGCTGGCCGATGTCCCCCGGTTTTGTTTCGGCGAGCTGCTGACCGGCTTTGTGGTGCTCGTCGCGGCGACCCTGCTCGGCACGGCCAGCCAGTCCCGACAACACCGGCTCGACGCCCTCGAACGCCAACGCGAGGAGGCCGCGCTGCGGGCCGCGGCCGAGAACGGCTGCGAATCGCCCAGGAGCTCCACGACGTCGTCGCGCACTCGTGGGCGTGATCGCCGTGCAGGCCGGCGTCGGGATACACGTCATCGACATCGACCCGGCCGAGGCCAAGCCGTCGCTCGTGGCCATCTCCGCGCCAGCCGGTCGAGCCTCGCCGAGATCCGCCGGCTGCTCGCCCTGTCGTGGCCAGGGAGACGGACCTGCGTACATACCCGCGCCAGGACTGTCCGACCTGGCCCGACTGGTCGAGACGTGACGCGGCGGGGCTGCCGGTCGACCTCGACGTCGGGGCGACCCGGACGGCGTCCCGCGCAGGCTCGGGCTCGCCGCGCTACCGCATCGTGCAGGAGGCGCTGACCAACGCCGTGCGGCACGCCGGGCCAGCCGGGCGCGTGCGAGGTCGAGTGCGAGCGAGGGGTCTGCTCGTCGAGGTGACCGACGACGGCCGCGGACCGACGGCCGCACGGGACCGCGGGCACGGCCTGGTCGGGATGCGCGAGCGAGTCGCCGTGATGGCGGCTCGGTTGGAGACGGGCGCCGGCCCGACGGCGGGTACCGCGTACGCGCCCGGCTTCCCGTACGGCAGGGAGCCGATGCGATGATCCGGGTGGCGGTTGCCGACGACCAGGCGCTCGTCCGCGGCGGGTTCTCGCGTCCTCGCTCGACGGCCGAGCCGGACATCGAGGTGGTCGGCGAGGCCGCCGACGGGCGCAGGCGGTCGAGCCGGTCGCCCGCGAGCGGCCCGACGTCGTCCTGATGGACATCCGGATGCCCGGCATGGACGGCGTCGAGGCCACCCGCCGATCACCGCCGACCCGCGCGTCGGCCACCCGGGTCGCTGATCCTGACCACCTTCGACCTCGACGAGTACGTCTTCGCCGCGATGCGGGCCGGCGCCAGCGGGTTCCTGCTCAAGGACACCCCGCCCGACGAGCTGCTCGCCGCCATCCGCGTGGTCGCCGGCGGTGAGGCGCTGCTGGCACCCGGCGTCACCCGGCGTCTGATCGACGAGTTCGCGCCGCCGGCCGCCGGCGCGCCCGCGTCGACGGCGCCGGCGCTCGACCGGCTCACCGACCGGGAGCTCGAGGTGCTGCGGCCGTGGCCCGCGGACTGTCCAACGCCGAGATCGCCGACGAGCTGTTCAGTCAGCCGGCCACCGTCAAGACCCACGTCAGCCGGCTGCTGACCAAGCTCGACGCCCGTGACCGCGCCCAGCTGGTCGTGCTCGCCTACGAGACCGGCGTGGTAGCGCCCAGGGCATGATTTCCTGACGTCGTGGCGCGGGTAAGCGCCTCGCCGCAACTCCGGCACCGTCAGCACCGGTGTCGGGACGAAGGACCAGGATGCGAAGGCGAGCCGGCCTGCCGCCCGAGCGCCGGCGCATCGGCGTGGTGTTATAGGTCCACGGGTCTTCCCGCACCTGACAGTAAGCGCCAAAGTGGCCTTTCGGCGGCGCGCATGCGCGGGTCAGATGCGCGTGCCGGCAACGGAAGGCCGCGCGAGCCGTGGCGCGCTCGCTACGGGCTAGCGCCCCTCGCTAACCGGCTGCCCGCCGAGTTCTGGGGCGGGCAGCCACGGCTAGCCGTGGCCCTCGCACCTGCCCTCGCCGCCGAGCCCGAGGGTGCTCCTCCTCGACGAACCCATGTCGGTCCTCGACGTCGAGGTGGACGCCGAGCTCGGTAGAGGATCCGGAATCAGGGGTGCCAGAGATTGCCTTTGTCCGCCCACCATTTCGCGTCAGTCGGCCGGCGGACGTGAAGTAGTCAGGGCTGAGGATGTAGTCGAAGAATGTGAAGTCGTCGTGGTCATCCGGCGCGGACCCTTCCACCTGCTCGGTCTACCACAGAGTTGGTCCTCGTACAGTCGTCCGGTGTAGCGGCCTGCCTTGTGTGACAGGAAACTCGACCTCGCCCGAGGCCTCCATCGAGGCGACCGTCTGGGTGTTGATCGCTGACCGGTCCTTCTGCGCCCGTCGGTCCGACCCGCGTCAGACCTTGTAGCCGATCGCGCGCAGCAGCTGCTTGCGGTCCGCGAATCCCGCTCGCCCCCCCCCCCCCCCGTCTCGACACCGACCGGGGGTTCGCCATCGATCACTCCCCCCTCCCTCGCCGCCGCCGGCGTCGGTGACGGCGACGAGGATTCACCGGATTCGCCGTCGCGCAGAAGATCGAGCACACCTCTGGCACCGCTTTGACCTGGTTGAGCACGTTCACCGGGAACCCGTCACGCAACATGATCACGAAGGAGTGCCCGGCGCCGACGGCCAGCGTTCCGCGACCGCGAGGTCCACGAGTGAGCCGTCGTTGCCGGTGCGTCTGACCAGCCGCGCACCGGAAACTTCACAGAACGCGACTCCGAACTTCAGGGTGCCGCCGACCCGGCGAGCGCCTCGTGCAGGTCTTCGACCGTCTTGATGAAATGAGATTGACCGACGATGACGTTCACGTCGTCCGGCTTCTTGAGCGGGACGACCTCGATGTCGACAGTCACGGTGATCCTCCTTCGACGCCGTGAGCATAGACCCGCAATAGTGCCGCCGCGCCGACGTCTGCTTCGACAGGCCCCTGCGCCTCCCTCGCCCAACACCTCAGCGCCGAGCGATCGCCGACGCGCCCGCAGGCGGGTCCGCGAGCGTGTCGAAGGGTTGCGGATTCTAGCCCCGTTACTCATCGCGTGTAGGGAAGCGATTCTCAAGTAACGAGCGGCGCGGAGGGAGGAGGACTCAAGGATGGTCGTGTCTCTTCGCGAGAGTTCGCGTCAGTCAGAGAAGGCTGCCTACCCCGCCGTCAGAACCGATCTCCGGCGAGTCACCCCGCACTTTCGTACAGCGCACGCATTCGTGATACGGAGCGACACCCGGCTCGCGACGGACCACCCATTTGTGGATGCCGAGCCGAACATCGAAGCGGTTTTCTCATGCTCGCCACCTTGGGAACCGCAGCGACGCGGTTCAAGCACGATGCTACTCGCGTGGGCGCGTGACGTCACCGCAGGTCCGTCAGCGGACGTCCGCAAGCGGATCCTTTTCCGGGCAGTCCTCGCCGAAGAGTCGGGCGGTCTGGTGCGGCTGCTCGGGGCCGACGAGGAGCGCCAGGTCTTTCGTCATGGCACATTCAGTGCACAATGCCGTCAGCTTCGCACCATGGCTTCAGCTTCGTCGGCCGCGCTGGGCGTCGTGGCGGCTTCCTGCGCAAGGATGTGTGCGAAATGGCGAGCCGCTGCCGCGTAGTGAGGATCGTCCAAGAGGTCGGCAACAGCTGCCGCGATCTTGTCCGGCGTCGACTTTGCGCTCAGGCGTACGCCGGCGCCGTGCCGAAGAGCTCGCACCGTGTTGTCCTTCTGGTCGCGGCCCATCGGTATGCACACCAGCGGGACACCGGCCGCGAGAGCCTTGATCATCGTGCCGTGGCCGGCGTGAGTGATGACGACAGATGCCTCGGGGAGTATCCGGCTGTGCGGCGCCGCCTGAACGACGTCGACATTGGGTGGCGCCTCGATTTCGTCCGGATCTACCGCAGGGCCGGTGGTCATGAGCCCCCGGACAGGTAGCTGGCCCAGTGCCCGAGCGATGCGCTGGAGCAGGCCGACCTGGTGTTGGAAGATCGAACTGGTGGCGACGAGGACGAGCGGGTCGGTGCCCTGAGAATGCCACTCGGCGGCTGCCCAATCGGGGTCGTCGAGCTGCGGCCCGACGTATCTGACATTGGCTGGCAGTCGGGGGGCGACGAAGTCGAACGACGGACTGGTCATGACCAGGACCTTGCTGCATCGGTCGAACAACTCGAATACGTCGTGCAGCGGCGGCTGTCCGTAGCTTGCCACCACGGCGTTGAGCCGTGGCAGGGTGCGGTTGAGGAGCCACGAAGCGGTCCTCGGGGCCAGCGTGTCCCTCGCCCGGCGAAGCACGCCCGGACCTGGTGACCAGCCGGTCCCCATCAGGGGCAGGCCCGGTGTCGGCCGCAGGTAGGTCTGTGCAAGCAGAGCGGCGGTCGGTAGGCCGGTCGACTGGGCCCCGATCAGAATTCCCGGCAGGCCATCCGCCAGGACGGCATCCACAGGGAACTCGCGAATGGTCGCCACGACATCACCGGCGTAGCGTCTGGTCATTTCTTTCCCGGCAAAGTCTTTGACCGCCCGGAAGGCGCGCAGGGGGTTGTGCCCCTCCATCGCGGCGATCAGGGCCGTCTGCTCGGCTCGGGAGTTGATGTGGGGCGCATCCCTCCACGGGCTGAAAGCGCAACCAGCCGATCTGGCCGACGCTTCGATCGTCGGATCGGCCAGTACGTGCACCTCATGGCCCCGCCGGACGAGTTCGGCGGCGAGACCGATGGCCGGCGGGACGGTCCCTCCGCCGTCGATCACCGCCAACAGGAACCGGGCACCGCCATGCCCCAGCTGTTCAGCCATCAATGGCCGGCGCTCGCCAGATCAGGGTGTGCCGCGCTGACCATCAGCATCTCGTCGACCATGACCATCTCCTCACTGATCGGCGTCGCGCAGCAAGTTGGTGCAGAACGCCAGCGGGCCTTCGTCGTCGCCCCACATGAGATCATCCTCGGGTGCGTGAACTGCAACAAGCTTGTCCGTTTGGGATCCGCAAACGGAACAGGTTCGCGTAGAGCGCATGGCCATAGAGCCGAGTCAATAGGAGACGACGAAGATTACCGGGTTGATCGAGCATGTGCCGAATCGCTGAAACGTTTGCCCTGGTGAATGCCGCCGCCTCGATCATGAGCACTGTGGCTGTAGAGAATGAGATGGCTCTGAGCTCCGATACGAGCTTGCGATGGCGAACTACACACATCGGGCGTTAACGAACTGGGCCGACAGGGACCACGCTGTTGTCCCCCTCGGTACTCAGACCGAATGCTGGAGTCTTTCATCGCTCACGCACGTCTCGTCGATGAGTTCCTCGGTGGGCGGCCTCGGGTCGGGTCAGATGATGTACACGCCAGTCAATTTGTGCCTGACTGGCAACACGGAGGGTTCCTTCACCAGCGCGTTCGTGTCTCGCTGATAAGCAACTGTTGCATCTGACCCGGGGTCGAATCGAGCGTCTCCAATGGCCGATTCATGCAATAGCTCGTCGGATGGGCTCCACCATGATCCTGTTCCTCGGGGCGCTCTCCGAAGGGGAGCGGCATCTACTTGAGGACGTCGAGAACTCGTCGCGGGAACTGGTCGAGCGCGCCGATGGAAGCTGGACGCGCGAGGTGTACCTAGGGCTCGTCTGGGAAGAGCGCACGGACAACTCCTAATGCTGACGAGCGCTAGTCGGCTTCGGTCATAGGTTGGATTCGCTGAGCCGAAGTTCGAACACGACGCCACAAGCGTTGCGTTAGATTCATGCGCTCGCGAGTCGCGGAAACCATTGCAATTTTGATCGCCTACGCGTATCGCAGGCGACCATGCGTCCCCAGGACGATTGAGTCGGACGCAACGACGCACGAAGTCAGTGGTGCTCGCTAGCCTGCTGCTGTGAACGACGACACGAACAAGGGGAGGCCCGCTAACGAGGGCGGCGATGCGGAGGATCACATCGAGCTCACCCCCGAGCAGGAGGAGGCCCTCCGCAAGACGATGGAGAGCCTCCGGAGTTTGCTGACTTCCAGGATCCAGCTCCCGAAGTTCACGCTCCCCGAATCCACCCTCAAGAACATCGCTGCCATCTCGCAGATCGCCGAGGCCCAGCAGGCGATGGTCGCCAGCGCCATCAAACCGTTCCTTGACGCGCAGTCGGCCATATGGAAGCAGTTCTCTAGCATCAGCAGTGACATCTTCAAGAGCTATAACCTGGCGCAGTCCAACCTAAATCTGGTCGCTTCGCAGCTGACCAGGAATCTGGACTTCAGCATCGTCGAGTCGGTAGCCACGGCCGCGGCGAAGTTCGCCACGCAGCAGACGACGTGGCTGAAGGGCATCACTCCAGCGATCGCCGCGATGCACGCCGCTTTCTACCCGCCGAAACTGCAAGCGTCGCGAATCTGAAGTTCGAGGAGGTCGAGCAGGTCGTCATGGTCGACAGCATCCCGTTCTACGGTCTGCCGCGCACCTCGATTGCCGAGGCCCTGCTCCGTGCCGACGGAGCGGGTGGACGGCGGAGATCCTTGGCCGCCGGTGGAAGAGCATCTCCGCCGACTGCCGCACGGCCGTCGAGGGCTGCAGCTCCGAAGCAGTTGCTGCCTTCATCCCCTTCGCAGAAGCTGCGCTCAATGCACTGGACGCCGGGCACACGGAGGCTGCTCAGGCACTCGCCGGCTCCCTCGTGGATGCCATCCTGAGCTCGTACTTCGGGAAGGACCGCACCAAGTACACCCCCGACAGGAACGGCAAGCGGACGAAGGACGCGTACGACGAGTTCAGCGTCCGGCAGTTCATCGCCTTCGCTCCCATGTGGCAGACGTACTAGCAGTTCTTCATTACAGACGGGGACAAGGTGCCGACGACCTTCAGCCGAAATGCTACGGCGCACACGGTGAGTCGACGTCAGTTCAACCGACGCAACGCGGTCCAAGGACTAATGGTTGCGTGCAGTCTGCTCTACCGTCTTGACCAGGAGCCCGAGCACTTCGAGAAAACTGCAGAGGCGTAGCTGCGAGTCGCTCGCAGTCCAAGAATGCAGATCGCTCGGGAGCCCGCAGACCGGTCCGCCAGCGGACGTCCGCAAGTCGGATCCTCATCTGCGACGGGTGTACTTTGTCAGCGATCGGACCGAGGCGGACGAATTCGAATCGACGGTCGTGAAGGAGACGACAACAGATGCGCAGCGCTGCACGCGAGGGAGCACGTGCGCACCTACTTGCCATGGGAATGATCTATGCCATGCACATCGCCTCGCCTCGCCTCGCCCATACCGTCCAAGTCGGGGCTATACAGCTCGGGTGACGCGCACACGGGTCACGGACGCGATTGTGCCTCGAAGAGAAAATGCCTGATCACGCGGTGGGGCTGATTCGCCCCACCGCCGAAACCCCTGATCAGACGGTGCCGCAGAATCAGCGGCACCGGTCGAATTCCCACCCATCCCCGTCGACCATCGGTCATTGCCGAGCATCTCGATCAGTCTTCATCCCGCCTGAACGCCCGCTCCAGCAGTTCCGCCGTCGCCGGGTTCACCAGCTCCCGTCGCTGGATGTAGTGCTGCACCGTGATCTTCGTATCGGTGTGCCCGAGCAACTCGGCGGCGAGTTCGACGCTCGCGTTGTCGTTCACTGCCGTCGCGACCGTGCGGCGGAACATGTGCGGCGTCACCCCGCCGATCCCGGCCCGCTCGAGCACCTGCCGCAGCTGGCGCCGCACGTTTGCCGTGGTCAACGGTGTGCCCTCGCGCGAGTGGAACACCAGCGACTCCGGGTCCAGGTCGCGGGTCACCGCGAGCCGCCGCCGCACCGCCTCGGCCGTGAACGACGGCAACGCGACGATGCGTCGCGACTTCGCCGTCTTCGGATGGTCCTGCCGGAACGTCGGCTCGCCATTGCGGCTGATGATCGTCCCCGCGATGCGGATCGTCGGCGATCGGGCTGGTGACATCGACGTCGCGCCGGCGGATCGCGAGCACCTCACCGATGCGGGCCGACGTGCCGAGCATGACCTCGACGATCGCGCCGAGCTGCCCATCGGGCCGGGGACCTGAGATGTGGTCGACGCCGGACTCCCAGCGGGCGATCACGGCGCGGATCGCGTTCACCTCGACGCTCGTCAGCGCGTCGGGCATCCGACCCTCACGGTGGACGCGGGAGACGTGATGCATCGGGTTGGCCGGCAGCACCTCGTGCCGCACCGCGAGTTCGAGCGCGAGCCGCAGCACGACGCGCGACTGCTTGGCGCGGTTGTACGAGATCCTCGCCTGCTCCTTGATGAAGCGGTCGCAGCGGGCCACCCCGATCTCACGCAGGGTCAGGTGCTCGAACACCGGCAGCACGAGGGTGCGCATGTTCCGCTCGTACAGGATCCGAGTCGTCTTCGAGATCCGGCCCTCGAGGTCGATGTCCTGCAGCCAGTACGCGACGAGGTCGCCGAAGGGGCTGTCCGGCGTCAAGTGGCCGGAGCTCGGATGCGGGTTGGAGCTCCGAGCGTCCCGCCAGCTTCTGCTTCAGTGCTCGCTCCGCTGCCTTGGCGGTGTCGGCGGTGGCCTGCACGATGCGTGAGCGACCGTCCCAGTCGCGATACCGGGTGCGGGCTTCGAATCGCCCGGATGGCAGGATCCGGGTGGTGATTTCGCCGAAGCTGCCGATCGTCAGTCGTGGCCGGCCCATGTCAGTTCACCACCCCTCGCAGCATCGATGCGGCGGCTACGCCGATTCCCGCTGCTCGGCCACCCAGGCGCGCACGTCCGAGACGGCGAACTTCAGGTGCTTGCCGAAGCGGTACGCCGCCGGCCCTTTGCCGCGGGTGCGCCAGTCGTAGAGCGTCGAGACGGGCACACCCAGATAGGCAGCCAGCTCGGTGACGTCCAAGAGCGGCTCGAGCCCGAATGCGTCGGCGGGTACCGTCGCGGAACTGATCGGCAGATCCTCGTGCGTGTTCATACCGGTCAGGTGCGCATTGCGCTCCTGAGCGATCGGAACCGACCGGTGACGACACCGCCGTCTCGGACGGGAAGTCCGGATCAGGGGTGCTGAAGGGGTGAAAGTGATGGGTTTTCGATGGGAGGATCAAATCTCTTAACCTCAAAAGTCCCGGAAACCCTTGAGTTTCCGGGACTTTTCGGTCGGGCTGACAGGATTTGAACCTGCGACCCCTTGACCCCCAGTCAAGTGCGCTACCAAGCTGCGCCACAGCCCGATGCCGTCCGATTCCTCGGAAGACAACTTGACCATCATAGCGGCATCCGACGGCGTGCTCGTGCACGCGCGGGCCGAACGCCTCGGTGCCGGCCGTGGCGATCGCCCAGCCGACGCATCGCTGCCCCATACTGAATCCATAGGTCCGCTTCCTAGGCTCGACGGGACCGATCACGGTCGCATCATGAGTCGCGGCGTCGACGGACCCCGTCGAACCGCCACCCCAGGAGGATCCCTTGCCGATCAGCACGCAACCCCGTCTCGCCTTCAACCTGCCCCTGCTCGTACTCTGGGTGGCCGGGGCCGGACTCGTCGGCCTCGGCACCTGGATGGTGCTGACCGGCAACTCCGCCCAGGGCGAGTTCTACACCGCGGGCGGTTCGGACGCCCTCGAGCTGCTGTCGCTCCAATCGAAGGTGACGATCGGCGGCCTGCTGCTCGTGGCGGGAGTGCTCGGGCTGCTGCTCGCGCTCGCCACCCACGCGCGCGCGCATTCCTCCGCGATCCTCGCCACGCGAGTGGCGACGGATGCCGCGGCGTCGGAGCCCGGGGCATCCGATGACTTCGACGACTTCGATGCCGATGCACTCGAGGATGACGAGCTCGACGCGGAGCGCCCGGCCGACGCTGCTCCTTCGACCGAGCCGTCCGCGGCCACGGCGCACGGCCTCGGCCATGGCCGACGAACAGCCGTCAGAGGCGGAGCCGGCCGCGACGCCGGACTCCGGCCCGGCTACGGTGCCCGAGTCCGACACGAACGCGACGCCCGAGTCCGGCCCGGAGTCGCCCCGAGCCTGAGGCGCCGGGCGCTCCCGACCATCAGAGGTGCTTGCGCACCTCGTCCATGAACGCCTTCGGGTCGTCGACCCAGATGCGGAGCCCGGTGATGGTCTGCGCGCCGCCACGCGGGCTGTGGCCGGGCAGCCGCACGACGGTGGGCCGTTCGAGCTCGATCTCGATGTCGGTCTCGTCCTGCATGCGATAGACGAGCGTGCGCGAGGCATCCGTCTCCTCGAACCGGGGCGACTTGGGCTCGTCGACCCGCTTCACCCGCGCGACCGAGGCGACGTCGTCCCAGCTGAGCGGGATGTCGACCTCGAGCCCCTGACGCACGCGGATGCCGTCGGGGCCGACCGTGTGCGGCCTCATGAGGTAGGCGCTGAGGAATCCGAACATCCAGGTCACGCCCCAGATGCCGAGGATGAGGAAGGCGATGCGCACCGCGGGCCACCGGTGCACGATGAGGTCGACGATCGGGATCTCGACCGCCGAGAGGATGATGAAGATCATCAGCACGGTGAGCACCGGCTTGTGGTAGCCGAACCCGGCAGCACCGCGCGGGATCGCCGGCCGCCGTGCGATGAACCGCGCGATACTCGCGTAGATGTGCACTTCGAGCATCAGCGCGCGCTTCAGCGAAGCCGAGTGCACGTCGCCAGGCGGATGCCGCGGGGCGGGTGGCGGCCTCGACGCTCATGCGCCGAACCTCCACAACGTCGGCGCGCTGCGCCTCGTCGGCCGCGACCAGCTCGCGGAGTCGGCCGGCGATCGCGTCGACGCCGCGCTCGAGGGCGGGCCGGTCGGCCGGGTCGACGGCGCCGAGCAGGTCGGCGGTGAGCTCGGCGTGCTCGTGCTGCATCTCGCCCATCATCTGTCGAGCGGATGTCGTGAGCGACACGATCGTCGCCCGGCGATCGCTCGGGTGTGGCGAACGCATGACGTAGCCGTCGGATTCGAGCGCGTCGACGAGCCCCGTGATGTTGCGGGGGCTCACCTCGAGGCGTTCGGCGAGTGCGTGTTGCGTCGACGGACCGCTGTGCTGCAGCTCCCAGAGCAGCCGGATGCGCGCGGGCGTCAGCGGCGTGCCGTCGAAGGCACGGGCCATGTCCTTCTGGAACAGGTCGCTGATCTCGAGCAGGCGGTCGAGCACGGTGATCTCGGGAGGCATACCATGATGATACTACATCGTTACCTTACTTCACGATATGACACCCTGCCGCCCCACCGAGCGGATGTCGCCCGCCCTCGCTAGCGTGAGGGCATGCACACCGCGGCGACCGACGACACCCAGACGAGCTCCCTGCGCGTCATCCCCGCGCAGGACGCGCCCTTCGCCGATGTCGAGGCGGTGTTCGGCACCAAGGGCGATCCCGCGCACTGCTGGTGCCAGTGGTACAAGATCCCCGGCAGCGACTGGCGCAGCGTCGGCGACGAGGCCCTCCGTGATCGACTCGAGGCTCAGGTGCACACGGGCGGCTCCGGGCCGGGCCTCATCGCCTACGACGGCGAGACCCCGGTCGGCTGGTGCGCGGTCGAGCCCCGACCCAACCTCGTGCGCCTGCAGCACAGCCGGATCGTCGCCGGCGGCACGCCCGACCCCGATTTCGACGACCCCACCATCTGGGCGGTCACGTGCTTCGTCGTGCCGCGCGCGTACCGCAAGCGCGGAGTCGGCGCCGCCCTCGCCGAGGCCGCGGTCGAGTACGCCCGCGCACGCGGCGCACGCCTGCTCGAGGGCTACGCCGTCGACCCGACGGCCCGCGAGAAGACGCCGGCCAACGAGCTCTTCCACGGCACCGTCACGATGTTCGAGCGTGCGGGGTTCTCAGAGGTCGCTCGCCCGAAAGCCGATCGCGCCATCATGCAACGACGCCTGGCGCGGTTGACGCGTTCCTGCGGTGCTCAGCGGGATGCCGCCCACTTGCGTTTCGAGCGTCGCAGCTGCCGCACGGCCTGGCCGAGCTCCGCGAGCCGCTCAGCCGCGCGACGATCCGCTTCGACAGCCAGACGCTCGAGCGCGTCGACGGGTGCACCGGCGTGCGCGGCGTGTGCCGCCACCCGTCGCACGTGCTCGGCGAACAGCATCTCGTCGCGATGGTCGCCGAGCACGTCGTGCAAGTCCTCACCTCCGCGGGCGAGCGCCCGGGCACGCTTGCCGAACATCACGACCGGCTCCTCCGTGACGGCCTCGGCGGCGTACCGCAGGCGCCGCCCAGCCTTCCGCACGGCATGCAGGCGTTCGGAGTCTGCCGAGGTATCGACCCGGGAGGCGCGTCGCATCGTGCGCCGTGCCTCACGATCCAGGAGGTCGCCGAGCGCGGAGCGGGCGGGCTCCTCCGCGCGAGGCGTGCGCGGTGCATCGGAGAGGAACTCGGCCAAGCCAGCACGACGCGCAGCCGCTCGCGGCAAGCTCTGCAGTTCGACGAAGCGCGCATGCGCGAGCCGGTGCGCCACGACCTCGTCGTCGACGAGTCGCACGCGGATGGCCTCGACGGCCGCGACGTCTTCCCTGCCCTGCTCGGACAACTCCTGCAGGGCACGGTCGGCCAGTCCGATCCGCACCTCCAGGTCGCGTACGGTGCCGAGCTCGCGGCCGAACTCCCCGTACCTGCGTCGGAGCGCCTCGGCGACCGCGGCGTCGAACAGGGGCGCGTAGGCGGCGAGCACGCTGCGGAGCCGTCGCACATGCGTGCGCATCTGGTGGACCGCGTCGGGCTCGTCGGAGAGCGCTGCGGGTTCGAGCTCGTCGAGGCGCTCGACGATCGCACGCAGCGCGCTGATCACGGCACCGCCGGCATCGAGGCTCGTCGCGTCCTCCGTCATAGCGCCATGCTAGGCCGAGACCGCGCCGCGCGGGCGGGACGTCAGTTCTCGATCGCGACCCGCTTGATCCGGGCCGACTGCCCGCGCAGGATCACCACGTCGCGACGCGGCACGCCGAAGTGGTCCGCGAGCGCGGCGACGACCCCGGCGTTGGCGGCGCCATCGACGGCGCGTTCGCGTACGTGCACGGTGAGCGAGGCCACCGGGTCGTCGGGCGTCTCCTCGACGAGCGGACCCTTGCGGCTTCCCGGCTTCACGCGGACGGTGAGGTCCACGGTCCCGCCCCTCCCCCGGCAATCGAGCGCATCATCGGTCCTCGGGCTCGCAGATCACGAGCGGGATCTGCCGTGTCGTTCGGCGCTGGTAGTCGGCGTACCCGTGGTAGGCGCCGACGACTCGCGGCCACAGCTCGGAGCGCTCCGCCGCGTCGGCGGTCCTCGCGGTCATCGCGCCGAGCGTCCCCGTGCATCGTGAGCTCGACCGACGGGTTCGCGACCAGGTTGCGGTACCACTCCGGATCCCGGTCGTCGCCACCCTTCGAGGCGACGAGCACGATCCGGTCGCCATCGACGACGGGAGCCGACAGCACCACACTGCGAGGCCGACCGCTGCGTCGGCCGGTCGTGCGGAGCATCACGATCGGCATTCCGACGACGCCGGCACCCAGCCGCCACCGGCTCACCGTCAGGAGCGCAGCATGGGCGTGCGACCCCGTGCGAAGCCAGAAGTCGGAGAGCCGCCCGCGTCGCGTCATCCGCTGCGTTAGCGCTGGCGTCGCTCGCGCACGCGCATGTTGATCACGATCGGCGAGCCCTCGAAGCCGTAGATCTCGCGCAGGCGCCGCTGGATGAACCGGCGGTAGCCCGGGTCGAGGAACCCGGTCGTGAACAGCACGAATGTCGGCGGTCGGCTCGCGGCCTGCGTGCCGAACAGGATGCGGGGCTGCTTGCCACCGCGCACCGGGTGCGGGTGCTCCTGGGTGAGCTCGGTGAGGAAGGCGTTGAACTTGCCCGTGGCGATGCGCGTGTCCCACGACTCGAGCGCCGTCTCGAGGGCCGGCACGAGCTTCTCGAGGTGACGCCCCGTTCGGGCGGAGATGTTCACGCGCGGCGCCCACGCCACGTGGTGCAGGTCCTGCTCGATCTCGCGCTCGAGGTAGCGACGACGGTCGTCGTCGAGCAGGTCCCACTTGTTGTAGGCCAGCACGAGCGCCCGACCCGATTCGAGCACGAGGTCGATGATGCGCACGTCCTGCTCGGAGATCGGCTGCGAGACATCCAGCAGCACCACGGCCACCTCGGCCTTCTCGAGCGCAGCCTGGGTGCGCAGCGACGCGTAGAAGTCGGCGCCCTGCTGCAGGTGCACACGACGACGGATGCCGGCCGTGTCCACGAACCGCCAGATCCTGCCGCCGAGCTCGATCTGCTCGTCGACCGGGTCGCGGGTCGTGCCCGCGAGGTCGTGCACGACCACTCGCTCTTCGCCGGCGGCCTTGTTGAGCAGGCTCGACTTGCCGACGTTCGGACGACCGAGGATCGCGACGCGGCGGGGGCCGCCGAATTCGTCCTTCGCAACGGCCGACACCTGCGGCAGCACCTTGAAGACCTCTTCGAGCATGTCGGCGACGCCGCGCCCGTGCAGCGCCGAGACCGGATACGGCTCGCCGAGGCCGAGGTTCCAGAGTGCAGCCGCCTCGGGTTCCTGCCGAGCGTCGTCGACCTTGTTCGCCACGAGGAAGACGGGCTTCTTCGTCTTGCGGAGCAGGCGCACGACGTGCTCGTCGGTCGACGTGGCGCCGACGGTGGCGTCGACGATGAAGAGCACGACGTCGGAGAGGTCGATCGCGACCTCGGCCTGCGCGGCGACCGACGCGTCGATGCCCTTCGCGTCGGGCTCCCATCCGCCGGTGTCGACGAGGGTGAAACGGCGGTCGAGGTACTCGCCCTTGTACGCGACGCGGTCGCGGGTGACGCCCGGCGTGTCCTCGACGACAGCCTCGCGGCGGCCGAGGATTCGGTTCACGAGGGCGGACTTGCCGACGTTCGGCCGGCCGACGATCGCGATGACGGGCAGCGCCGGCAGGTACCGGATGCCCTCCTCGCCCTCCTCGGAGATCTCGAGGACCTCGAGGTCGTCCTCGTCCAGCTCGTAGTCGGAGAGGCCCGATCGGAGCGCGGCGGCCCGCTGCTCGGCCAGGTCCTCGTCGACGTCGGCGAGCCGCTCGGCGAGATCGTCGTCGGCGATCGCCTCGTCGTCGTACTCATCGCGCTGGTCGGTCATGGTGTCTCCTCTGAAGTCTGGTGCGCCGGGCTCGTGCCGGTCGCGGTGCGCTAGCGCACCGCCTCGGGCTGCGCGGCCCGCACGACGCCGATCACGGCATCGACGGTCTGCTCGAAGTCGAGCTCCGTGGAATCCACCGTGGTCACGCCCTCGGCGGCGGTCATGAAGTCGACGACCTTGGAGTCGGCCTCATCGCGCCGATGCAGCTGTTCACCCGCGGCCTGGGCCGAATCGCCGACGAGCTCCGCGGATCGCCTCGCTATTCTAACGTCCTCGTCGGCGGTCAGCAGGATCCGCACCGGCGCATCGGGCGCCACCACCGTCGTGATGTCACGACCCTCCACCACGATGCCGGGGTTCTGCTCGGCGGCCATGATGCCGCGGAACAGCTCGATGAGGTGGGCGCGCACCTCGGGCACGCGGGCGACCCGGCTCACCACCGCCGAGATCTCGGGGTCGCGGATCGCGGTCGTCACGTCCACGCCGCCGACCTCCACGGCGTACCCGGCGGGGTCGGTGCCGATGCGGTAGGCGAAGTTCGGCAGGCACGAGATCACGGATGCCGCGTCATCCGTGTCGACTCCGGATGCCTCGACGTGCCACGCGAGCGCCCGGTACGCGGCACCCGTGTCGAGGAACCCGAACCCGAGGCGGCGCGCGACCTCCTTCGAGACGCTCGACTTGCCGCTGCCGGCGGGACCGTCGACGGCGACGACGACGGGGAAGACGGGTTCGTGGGTCACGTTCAGCCTGCGATCCGCCAGCCGCGGGCGGCCAGCTCGTTGGTGAGTCGATCTGCCGCCTCGGGGAGCACGGCGATCTCGGCGAGCCCGACCTGACGGCCGGGAGAGTGCTCGAGACGAAGGTCCTCGAGGTTGACGCCGATCTCGCCGATCTCGGCGAGCAGCCGGGCCAGTTCGCCCGGACGATCCTCGACCATCACGACGACGGTCGTGAAGCGCTTGTCGGTACCGTGCTTGCCGGGCAGTCGCTCGACTCCGGTGTTCCCGCCGGCGAGCTCCTCGGCGACCTTGCGACGGGCGCCGGGTGCGGTCGGATCGGCGAGCGCGTCGATGAATCGGTCGAGGTCGTCGCGGTACGCGAGGAGGATGTCGCGCACCGACCTCGCGTTCGCGCCGAGGATCTGCACCCAGAGATCGGGGTCGCTCGCGGCGATGCGCGTGACGTCGCGCACCCCCTGACCCGACAGTCCGAGTGCGGCATTCGGCGCGTCGATGAACCGGCGCGCCATGATGCTCGAGATGACCTGCGGCACATGGGAGATGAGCGCGACCCCACGATCGTGCTCGTCGGGCGTCATCTCGACGAGGGTCGCGCCGAGGTCGAGGATGAGGTCGTCGATGGCGCCGGCGCGCTGGTAGGTGATGGAATCGTGGGCCGCGACGACCCACGGACGTCCGGCGAAGAGGTCGGCGCGCGCGGCGAGTGGTCCTCCACGCTCCCGGCCGGCGAGGGGGTGGGAACCGATGTACCGCGAGACGTCGGCCCCGGCGTCGCGGAGGGCATCGAGGATCCCGGCCTTGACACTCGCGACGTCCGTCACGATCGCATCGGGGAACGCGGCGAGCTCGGCGGCGACGACCGACGCCGTCACATCGGGCGGGACCGCGACGACGATGAGCTGCGGAGCGTCTTCCGGCCCGGCCAGGCGGCCCGCACCGAGGTCGACGGCGATCGCGACATGCGTGGGCGATGCATCCGCGAGCACGACGTCGATGCCACGGGAGCGCAGGCCGAGCGCGACGCTCGTGCCGAGCAGGCCGACGCCGACGACGCGCACCGGTCCGATGAGGCGTGATTCGTTCACGAGTCCCCTTCGTTCGATCCGCCGCCGTCCCGGGCGGCGTCCGCGGCGCGGGAGATCGTGAGCAATTGGCCGAGTTCCACCTTAGTCAACTCCCGCATGGCGCCCGATCGGAGCGTCCCGAGGTTGAGCGGGCCGAAGCTGCGTCGCACCAGGTCCACGACCGGATGCCCGACGGCATCGAGCATGCGGCGCACGATGCGGTTGCGCCCCGAGTGCAGGGTGATCTCCACCATCGAGTGCCGGTCGTCGCCCTGCTGCTGCAGCACCCGGGCGCGGTCGGCCCTGATCACGCCGTCCTCGAGCTCGACGCCCCGCTTCAGCTGCTGCACCACCTGCGGGGTCACGCGACCGCGCACCTTCGCGATGTAGGTCTTCTCCACGCCGAACGACGGGTGCGCCAGCACGTGCGCGAGATCACCGTCGTTCGTGAGCAGCAACAGCCCGCTCGTCTCCGCGTCGAGTCGCCCCACGTTGAACACCCGGTCCTCGAGGCCGTCGGTGAAGCTGGCGAGGTCGGGGCGGCCCTGCTCGTCGCGCATCGACGACACGACGCCGCGGGGCTTGTTGAGCATGTAGTACCGCTTGGCGGGATCCAGCTGCACGGCGATGCCGTCGACGGCGACGAGGTCGGTGGCCGGGTCGACGCGGGACCCGAGCTCCGTCACGATGCGTCCGTTCACCTCGACGCGTCCCTCGACGATGAGCTGCTCGGACACGCGACGGCTCGCGACGCCCGCGGCGGCGAGCACCTTCTGCAGGCGCTGTCCTGAGCTCGTCGAAGGGCGCTGTCCTGAGCTCGTCGAAGGGCGCACGCCCTCCGTCGATTCGCCGCCGTTGGGGGTGGCATCAGTCAAGGTCGAATCCCTCCTGTCCGTCGTCGAGCAACGGCGAGATGTGCGGCAGCTCGTCGAGCGAGTTGATGCCGAGGTTGGTGAGCAGCAGCTCGGTCGTGCCGTACAGGATCGCGCCCGTCTCGGCGTCGGTCGCCACCTCGGTGATGAGCCCCCGCCCGAGCAGGGTGCGCACGACCGAGTCGACGTTCACGGCTCGGATCGAGGCGATCGACGACCGCGAGATCGGCTGCTTGTACGCGATCACCGAGAGCGTCTCGAGCGCGGCCTGCGAGAGGCGCGTCGACGACTGCGTCAGCACGAAGTCGGCCACCAGCGCGTCGTATTCCGCACGGACGTAGAAGCGCCAGCCGCCGCCGACCTCCCGCAGCTCGAATCCGCGACGGATGCCGCGCGCGGCCGGTTCCTGCTCGGCGACGTCCGTCCGGGGCTCCCCCGACGCGCCCTCGCCGTCGTAGTCGGTGCGGAGGCGGGCGATCGACGCCCGCACCTCCGCCACCGGACGGGCGACGGCCGCCGCAAGCGTGACGACGGAGAGCGGTTCGTCGGCGATGAACAGGATGGCCTCGAGCGCCCGGTCGAGGTCGAGGCGCGGCTGGCCGGGCACGTCGAGCGGCGTGACGATCGACAGCTCGGGTCTGTCCGCAGCGTGGGGTGCCGGCTCCACCGGCTCCTGGGCGAATTCTGCGGGTTGAGGAGCCGGCTCCGCCGGCGTCTCGAAACCCGTTCCCCGCATCCCGGCATCCGTGTCATTCGTCATAATCGGCTCCCAGGCTCTCGAGGTTCTCGTCGTCCCACCACTCGGTCGCCCAGCGCAGGGTCAGCTCGCCGAGCGGCTCGACCTGCTCGAAGCCGACCGCCCCGTGCCGGTACAGCTCGAGCACCGCGAGGAAGCGCGCGACGATCACGCCGGGCTGGCCGATGCCGGTGACGAGCTCACGGAACGTCACGGGGTCGCCGCGCCGCAGCACCGCGACGACGTGCGCCGCCTGCTCGCGGATGGACACGAGCGGAGCATGGAGGTGGTCGAGGCCGACGACGGGGATCTCGCGCGGCGTCAGCGCGAGGGTGGCGAGGGCGGCGAAGTCCTCGGCGCTGAGGGTCCAACGAAGCTCGGGCTCGCGCTGGCGGAACTGCTCCTCCAGGCGGACGACGCGCGCGTGACGGTGCGACTCGGCCTCGAGGTGCGACGCGAACCATCGCGACGCCTCCTTGAAGGCACGGTACTGGAGCAGTCGTGCGAACAGCAGGTCGCGTGCCTCGAGCAGCGCCACGTCCTCGGCGTCGACGAGCTCGCCCTGCGGCAGCAACCCGGCGACCTTCAGGTCGAGGAGGGTCGCCGCGACCACGAGGAACTCCGAGGCGCGATCGAGCTCCTCCTCGGAGTCGAGGCCTCGCAGGTAGGAGATGAACTCGTCGGTGACCGCCGACAGCGACAGTTCGGTGATGTCGAACTCGTGCCTGGCGATGAGCGAGAGCAGCAGGTCGAACGGGCCCTCGAAGTTCGAGAGCGCGACGCGGAAGCCGGTCTCGGATCCTTCGACCGCGCCGTTCCCGACGGGCGCGCTCGCACCCCCGGCGCCCTCCCCCGAGACTGGTAGGGCCTCAGGCGACCGCGCCACGGAAGACCAGCTCCCTCGCGAGCTGCCGGTACGCCCTCGACGCCTGGTGCTCAGGGGCGAAATCGGTGATCGGGGTCGCGGCGACCGTGGCGTCGGGGAACTTCACGGTACGAGTGATGACCGTCTCGAGCACCTTGTCGCCGAACGCGTCGACCACGCGTTCGAGCACCTCGCGCGAGTGCAGCGTGCGCGCGTCGTACATCGTCGCGAGGATGCCGTCGAGCTCGATGGCGGGGTTCAGGCGGTCGCGCACCTTGTCGATCGTCTCGATCAGCAGGGCCACGCCGCGCAGCGCGAAGTACTCGCACTCCAGGGGGATCACGACGCCGTGGCTCGCGGTGAGCGCATTCACGGTGAGCAGTCCGAGCGACGGCTGGCAGTCGATGAGGATGACGTCGTAGTCGGCGGCGACACGCCGCAGCACGCTCGCGAGGATCTGCTCGCGGGCCACCTCGGTCACGAGGTGCACCTCGGCGGCGGAGAGGTCGATGTTCGCCGGGATCACGTCGAGGCCCTCGGTGCCCGTCTGCTGGATGGCGTCGGCGGGGTCGATACTGCGCGAGAGCAGCAGGTCGTAGATGGTCGGGACGTCGTGCGTCGGCACGCCGAGACCGGCCGAGAGCGCGCCCTGCGGGTCGAAGTCCACGGCGAGCACCCGACGACCGTACTCGGCGAGCGTCGCGCCGAGGTTGATGGTGGTGGTGGTCTTGCCGACGCCGCCCTTCTGGTTGCAGAGGGCGATGATGCGCGCGGGCCCGTGCGATCGCAGTCGCTTCGGCTCGGGGAACTCGCGAAGGGGACGCCCGGTCGGACCGACCTCCGGCTCCAGCGAAAGGATTCCGTCCGCCGGGTCGTGCGTCTGGTGGGTCACGTCTGGTCTCTCTCCTGAATCCTGCGGCCGTGCGTCCGTGCGAGGGCTTGGTCGATTCTAGCGAGCACGGGGGTGGGCAGCCGTGTACATCTCCCGGAGTGTATCGGCTGTGACCAGCGTGTAGATCTGGGTGGTGGCGACCGACGAGTGGCCGAGCAGCTCCTGCACCACGCGCACGTCGGCGCCGCCCTCGAGCAGGTGGGTCGCGAACGAGTGCCGCAGGGTGTGCGGTGACACGGATGCCGCGAGCCCGGCGCGCTCGGCGGCGCGGTGGATCACGTCCCATGCCGCCTGCCGCGACATCCGCCGCCCTCGGAGCCCGAGGAACAGCGCGGGCGTCGACGGCCCGCGCGCCGAGAGCGTCGGACGCGCGCGCACCACGTAGGCGTCGATCGCACGCCGTGCGTACGAGCCGAGCGGCACCACGCGCTGCTTGCCGCCCTTGCCGAACAGTCGCACGACCTCGTCGTCGACGAGGTCGTCGACGTTGAGCGACACCGCCTCCGAGACGCGCGCGCCCGTGGCGTAGAGGAGCTCGAGGAGCGCCGTGTCGCGGAGTTCGTGCACCTCCTCGCCGCCCACCGCGGCGATCAGCGCCTCGACGTCCTCGACCGGGATGGCCTTCGGCAGGCGCATCGGCAGCTTCGGCGGGCGCAGCTCGCGCGAGACATCCGCGTCGATGACGCCCTCGTCGGCGAGGAAGCGGTGCAGTCCGCGCACCGCCGAGAGCACCCGGGCGATCGAGCTCGTCGCGAGCGCCGGCTGTCGTTCGGCGCCGAGGTAGCGCACGAAGTCGGCGAGGTCCTGCTCACGTACGGCGCCGGGCCCATCGATGCCCCGACCCGCCAGCCAGCCGGCGTAGATGGCGAGGTCGCGGCGGTACGACGTCACCGTGTTGCGCGACAGGCCGCGTTCCACCGTGAGGTGCCGGAGGTACCCCGTGGTCCACGCCGCATCCGTCATCGACGTGTCGGCTCCCCACGCGGCGTCGAGCGGCCGGGCCACGTGGCATCGGGCGCGCCGAGCGTGCTCCAGTCACGCGCACGCGCCGCGTGCGCCGAGAGGATGCCGATCGCCAGCGACGGGTTCTGCAGTCGACGGGCGAGCACGGCGTCGACGCAGTCGTCGAGGTCGACCCAGCGGGTCTCCATGTGCGCCTCCTCGTCCTCCCGCGGGTACACCGCGGGCATCGCACTCAGGCCGCGCGCGAGGTAGATGCGGATCGCCTCGTCGCTCCCCCCGGGCGAGGTGAAGAAGTCGGCCAGCACGGCCCACTCGGATGCCGCGAGATCGCCCTCCTCGGCCAGCTCGCGCTGCGCCGCGACGAGCGGGTCCTCGCCGACGATGTCGAGCAGTCCCGCCGGGATCTCCCAGTCGCGCGTGCCGCACCGGATGCCGGTACTGCCGGATCAGGAAGACGCGGTCGTGCTCGTCGAGCGCGAGCACCGCGACCGCACCCGGGTGGTCGACGTACTCGCGCACGATCGGCTGCGCCGCCGAGTTCGAACGTGTCGCGCCGGATGTCCCAGACCCGCCCCGCGAACACCAGGTCGCTCCCGCGCAGCGGGAGGTCGACCGGCTCGTCGGCGAGGTCGTCAGCCATTCGCGACGTCGAAGAGCAGGCTCGCCTGCTGGCGCTCGAGGGCTGCGCCGACCAGTCCGCGGAACAGCGGGTGCGCGTCGTTCGGACGGCTGCGCAGCTCGGGGTGCGCCTGCGTGCCGACGTAGAACGGGTGCACGTCGCGCGGAAGCTCGACGAACTCCACCAGGTGCCGGTCGGGCGACATGCCCGAGAACACGAGGCCCGCGTCGGCGATACGGTCGCGGAAGCCGTTGTTCACCTCGTAGCGGTGCCGGTGCCGCTCGCTGACCTCGGTGGAGCCGTAGAGCTCGGCCGCGATCGACCCGTCGGCGAGCTTCGCCGGATAGAGGCCGAGGCGCATGGTGCCGCCCAGGTCGCCGCCGGCGATGATCTCGACCTGCTCCTCCATGGTCGCGATGACCGGGAACTGCGTGTCGGGGTCGAACTCGCTCGAGGAGGCGCCCTCGAAGCCGACCACGTTGCGCGAGTACTCGATGACCATGCACTGCAGGCCGAGGCACAGACCGAGCGCGGGGATGCCGTTCTCACGGGCGAACCGCAGCGCACCGAGCTTGCCCTCGATGCCGCGCACGCCGAATCCGCCCGGCACGCAGATGCCGTCGAGGCCGGCGAGGTGCTTCTGCGCGCCCTCGGGCGTGCGGCACTCGTCGGACGGGATCCACTCGATGTTGACCTTGGTGTCGTTCGCGAACCCGCCGGCGCGCAGCGCCTCGGTGACCGAGAGGTACGCGTCGGGCAGGTCGATGTACTTGCCGACGAGGCCGATGGTGACCTCGTGCTTCGGGTCGTGCACCACGTCGAGCAGTTCGCTCCAGCCCGACCAGTCGACCTCGGCGGCCTTGTCGCCGAGGCCGAGCGTGTCGATGATGTAGGCGTCGAGGCCCTGGTCGTGGAGCATCGTCGGGATGTCGTAGATCGACGGCACGTCGACCGCGTTCACGACGGCGGCCTCGTCGACGTCGCACATGAGCGCGATCTTGCGCTTGTTCGCGTCGGTCACGGGGCGGTCGCTGCGGAGCACGAGCGCGTCGGGCTGGATGCCGATCGAGCGCAGCGCGGCCACGGAGTGCTGCGTCGGCTTGGTCTTCTGCTCCCCCGACGCGCCCATGAACGGCACGAGCGAGACGTGCACGAAGAAGACGTTCTTGCGGCCGAGCTCGTGGCGCACCTGGCGGGCGGACTCGATGAACGGCTGCGACTCGATGTCGCCGACGGTGCCGCCGATCTCGGTGATGATCACGTCGGGCTTCGGGCTCTCGGTGGCCTGCAGGCGCATGCGGCGCTTGATCTCGTCGGTGATGTGCGGGATGACCTGCACGGTGTCGCCGAGGTACTCGCCGCGGCGTTCCTTCGCGATCACCGTCGAGTAGATCTGGCCGGTGGTGACGTTCGCGGCCTGGCTCAGGTTGATGTCGAGGAAGCGCTCGTAGTGGCCGATGTCGAGGTCGGTCTCGGCGCCATCGTCGGTCACGAAGACCTCGCCGTGCTGGAACGGGTTCATCGTGCCCGGGTCCACGTTGAGGTATGGGTCGAGCTTCTGCATGACGACCCGGAGACCCCGGGCGGTCAGGAGATTCCCGAGACTCGCCGCCGTGAGTCCCTTGCCCAACGAAGAAACGACACCACCGGTCACGAAGATGTGCTTGGTCGTGTCGTTCGAAATGTCTGTGCTCGAAAGAGCTCTGCCGCGTTCATCCACCACGGGCTTATAGTCTAACCCACGTTCGCCGTCACCCACGCCGACATGCCCCACACGCTCCCCCTTCTCCTGCGACATCCGACGGATGCCGCGCTCCGGCGGCCTCGGCCGCCGCGGTCACGCCGCGCGGTCCGCGGCGATCTCCAACAGTTCCCGCGCGTGCGCGAGCCCGCTCGCGGAATCGGTCAGTCCCGAGAGCAGGCGGGCCATCTCGGCCTCGCGTTCGGCGCCCGAGAGCTGCCGCACACTCGACGAGGTGACCTGCCCGTCGGTGCCCTTCACCACGCTCAGGTGGTTCGTGGCGAACGCCGCGACCTGCGCGAGGTGCGTGACCACGATGACCTGCGATCGCTCCGCGAGACGCGCGAGCCGCCGGCCGATCTCGATCGCCGCTGCGCCGCCGACTCCCGCATCGACCTCGTCGAAGACGAACGTCGGCACCGGGTCGCTCCCGGCGATCACGACCTCGATCGCGAGCATCACCCGGGACAGCTCGCCGCCCGAGGCGCCCTTGGAGACCGACCGCGGCTCGGTACCCGGATGCGGCTGCAGCAGGATCGCGACCTGGTCGCGACCGTGCGCGGCGGGCTCGTGCTCGGGGTCGACGCTCACCGTGAGCCGGGCATCGGGCATCGCGAGGGCCGCGAGCTCCGCGGTCACGGCGTGGGCGAGGCGTGCCGCGGCGTCGGTGCGCAGTTCGGTGAGCCGGCCCGCGAGCCGGTCGACGTCGGCGGCGAGCACCGCGACGGATGCCTCGAGCTCCTCGATGCGCTCGTCGTCGCCGTCGAGCTCCACGAGCCGCAGTCCGCCGGTGCGCCGGAACTCCAGCACCTCGTCGAGGGTGGCCCCGTGCCGGCGGACGAGGGCGCGTGATGAGGGCGCGGCGCTCCTGCACGATCTCGAGCTCGCGCGCGCCGTCGGCGTCGAGTCCGGCGAGGTAGCCCGCGAGTTCGGTGGCGGCATCCGCAAGCAGGAAGCCGGCGCTCTGCAGCACCTCGGCGATGGGCGCGAGGGCCGCATCGTGCTCGACCACGCGGTCGAGGTGACGACGTGCGCTGTCGACCAGTGCGACCGCGTCGGGTGCGTCGTCGACCAGATCCTCGGCCGACACGAGCGACCGCGCCTGTGCTGCGGCGAGCCGGAGCTCCTCGAGATTCGAGAGCCGGTCGGCGCGCTCGGCGAGCTCGGCATCCTCGCCGGGCTGGGGGTCGGCAGCCTCGACCTCGTCGAGCGCCTCGCGCAGTTCGCCGGCCTCGCGGGCGCGGGCGTCGTGGGCCTCGCGCAGATCGCTGGAGTTCGGCGGCATCCGCGCGCCATGCGGTGAACGCCTCGCGGTACTCCGTGAGCGCCCGCTGCAGCGGCGCCCCGGCGAACCGGTCGAGCGCGTCGCGCTGCGCCACGGCCGACCGCAGGCGCTGCTGGTCGGCCTGCCCGTGCACCACGACCAGCTCCTCGCCCAGCTCGCCCAGAACGCCCACGGGAGCGCTGCGCCCACCGACGACGGCACGGCTTCGCCCCTCGGATGACACCGACCGCCCGAGCAGCAACTCGCCGCCCTCGACGTCGCCGCCGGTCTCGGCGACCCGGTCGGCGATCGCGCCGTCGTCGGGCACGAGCCAACGCCCCTCGACCCACGCCTGCTTCGCGCCCGACCGAACGGCGCCGGCGTCGGCACGTGCGCCCAGCAGCAGGCCGAGCGCGGTCACCACCATGGTCTTGCCCGGCGCCCGTCTCGCCGGTGACGGCCGTGAAGCCCGCACCGAGCGGCAGGGTCGCCTCGGCGATGACTCCGAGGTCGCGGATTCCCAGCTCTTCAATCATCGCGGCCCTCAATCACGGCCCACCGGCCCTCGCCAGCCCGTGACGGGCAGCTGGAACTTGTTCACGAGGCGATCGGTGAACGGCGCCTCATGCAGGCGGGCGAGCCGCACCGGCACCGACGACTTTCGCACGATGACGCGCGCGCCGGGCGGAAGGTCGAACGTGCGGCGACCATCGCACCAGATGACCGCGGCGGCCTCGGTGCGCTCGAGGATCTCGACCGCGAGCGACGAGTCGGCGCCCACTACGAGGGGCCGCGCGAACAGGGCGTGAGCGCTGAGCGGCACCAACAGGAGCGCTTCGAGGCTGGGCCACACCACCGGCCCGCCCGCGGAGAACGAGTAGGCCGTGGACCCGGTCGGGGTCGACATGACGATGCCGTCGCATCCGAACGAGGACAGCGGACGCCGATCGACCTCGACCACCACCTCGAGCATGCGCTCGCGCTCGGCCTTCTCGACCGTGGCCTCGTTCAGGGCCCAGCTCTCGTAGACCACCTCGTCGCCGAGCTTCGCACGCACGGACAGGGTCATGCGCTCCTCGACGGCATAGTCGCGGGCGAGCGCTCGGGCGACCGTGTAGCCGAGGTCGTCCCGCTCGCTTTCGGCGAGGAACCCGACGTGGCCGAGGTTCACGCCGAGGAGTGCGACGGGATACTCGCGCATGAGCTCGGCCGCGCGAAGGATGGTGCCGTCGCCGCCGAGCACGATGACGAGCTCGATGAGGTTCGGGTCGATCTCCTCGAAGCGCTTGACCTCGCCGTTCAGCTCGGGCACGAACGCGTGCACGTCATCCCAGTGCTCGGCGGCGATCACCGGCGCAGCACCGGCGGCGAGCAGCTGAGCGCACACCTCGCTCGTCGCCTCGAGGGCGGACTGCCGGCCGGTGTGGGACACCACGAGGAAGTGCCGTGCGTCGTTCACGCGTTCGCGCCTCCTGTCAGTTGCTCCACCCGCCGCATCCATTCTGTCGGATTCGCGCCGTGGGACGCGCGGAGGTGGACG
Source organism: uncultured Actinomycetota bacterium (assembly GCA_963799015.1). Classification (GTDB taxonomy): domain Bacteria; phylum Actinomycetota; class Actinomycetes; order Actinomycetales; family Microbacteriaceae; genus Agromyces. The sequence goes on from CAWCWD010000043.1 coordinate 30,830, forward strand.
AGGTATTCGTGGTTGCCGTGGCTGCCGGCGATTGGGGAGGACAGGACTCCCGCGGTGCCGAGCCCGAGGTCGAACGCCGCCCACAGCACGTTGGCGACCGCCTCGGACCGGAGCGCCGGCGTCGCGGACGACCCCCTCGCGCACTCCCCCGCGGCCCACCTCGAACTGCGGCTTCACGAGCAGCACGAAGTCCGCGTCGTCGGCGGCGGTCGCGCGGAGCGCGGGCAGCACCGTCGTGAGCGAGATGAAGGAGAGGTCGGCGGTGACGAGCGACGGCGGCTCGGCGACGCCGGTGAGCTCGGCGAGGGCGGCACGATCGAGGTTGCGCACGTTGCATCCCTCGACGAGCACGAGGCCGGCCGCGCCGTGCAGTTCGGGGGCGAGCTGGCCGTGGCCCACGTCGACGGCGAGTACCGTGCGCGCACCGCGCTCGAGGAGCACCTGGCTGAAGCCGCCCGTGGAGGCGCCGGCGTCGAGCGCGAGACGCCCGGCGGGGTCGACGCGCGAACGCGTCGAGCGCCGCGATGAGCTTGTGCGCGGCTCGGCTCACGTAGTGATCGGATGCCGCGACCGCGAGCACCGCCGACTCGTCGACCTTCAGCGCGGGTTTCACGGCCGGCCGGCCGTCGACCGAGACGAGACCGGCGGCGATGAGGGTCGCGGCGTGCGTTCGGGACCGGGCGAGCCCGCGCGCCGCCAGCGCGGCGTCGAGTCGCAGCTCGGGCATCGTCAGCTCGACCCGCGCGACGGGTCGGACTGCTCGAGTTCGGCCCGGAGGCGGTCGGCGAGAGCCTGATATCCGGGTGCCCGCTCTGCGAGCGGCTTCGACTCGATGTCGGCCAGGTCGGCGCGCGTGTCGTCGGATGCCGCGTCGTCGGGGCCGACCACGGCCTCGGTCGCCGGGGCGGACGGGGCCGCACCTGCGGCATCCGGCGTCGCCGTCGGCTCGAGGTCGTCGGGCTCGCGGCCGTCGTCGTCAGTGCTCACCCGACCAACGCTACCCCGAGCCGCCGACCCGTCGCCCGAATCGCTCAGGCGTACAGGCGCGACGGCACGTCGAGTGCATGGATCGCCGTGCCGGACTGCCAGATCGCCGCGCAGGCGGCGCGCAGCAGGTCGAGCCCGCCGTCACCGTCGGACTCGATCACGACGCGCCGGCCGTCGACGCGCACACGCGCGTCGCGCACCCGAATCGCACCGTTGCGCACGGGCTCGACCACCGGATAGGGCTCGTGCAGGCCGCGCAGGTCGCCCAGGATGAAGTCCGGTCGACTCGCCGCATCAGCGGCGAGCACCTGCTTGGCGCGGTCGATGCCGGTGAGCACCACGGCACTCGCCATGCCCGCCCGGTTGGCGCCGAGGATGTCGGTGTCGAGCCGGTCTCCCACCACGAGCGGACGGTCGGCGCCGAACCGGCGCTTCGCCTCCTCGAAGATCGGCGTCTCGGGCTTGCCCGCCACCACCGGGAACCGGCCGACGGCGGTGTGCACCGCCGAGACGAGCGTGCCGTTGCCGGGTGCGATGCCGCGCGCCACCGGGATCGTCCAATCCATGTTCGTCGCGATCCACGGGATGCCGGCTTCTGGCGCGTCCGGCCCGCCGTGCGCGTTCAGCGCGAACGACGCCTCGGCGAGCTCACGCCAGCCGACCTCGGGGGCGAAGCCCTGCACGACTGCGGCGGGCTCGTCGTCGGCGGAGCGCGTCACGCGGAAGCCGCGCTTCTCGAGCTCCGACACGATGCCCTCGCCGCCGACCACGAAGACCAGCGAGCCCGGTTCGACGCGCTCCTCGAGCAGGCGCATCGCCGCCTGCGGCGAGGTCACCACGTCGTTCGGCACGACGTCGAGCCCGAGGTCCGCCAGGTGGCGGGCGACGGAGGCATCGCTCCGCGACGCGTTGTTCGTGATGTAGCCGACCGCGCGCTCCGCCTTGGTGCGGTTGAGGCTCTCGACGGCGTGCGGGATCGAACCCGCGCCCGCGTACACGACGCCGTCGAGGTCGGCGAACACCGCGTCGATCCCGTCGAGCGGTGTCGAGGGCTCAGTCCTCGTGCGGAACAGGCCCATCGGGCGCGTCCTCGCTCGTGTCGGTGCCGGCCTCGACCTCGCCGCGTTCCAGCGCCTCGCCCTCGGCGAGCACTGCAGCGACGTCGTCCTCGAGCACTGCGCCCGGGTCGTCGCCGAGGTCGGCAACAGGTGCCACGACGTCGGCGGCAGGCTGCGCGGATGCCGCTGCCGGCGCCTCATCCGTCGCGCTCACGGCTTCCGCCGTCCTCGTCGAGCTCCACCTCGTAGATCTCCACGAGCTCGGCCTCGGCCGGACCGCCGAGCGCCTCCTCGGCCCGATCGGCGCGCGCACGCCACGCGGCGGCCTCCGATTCGCGGCCGAGTTCCTCGAGCACCTCGGCGTACGCGGAGAACAGCGCCGGGCTGTACGAGAAGGCGCGGTCGGGATCGAGCTGCGGGATCTCCAGCTCGGCGAGGGCGAGCTCGGGCTGGTCGAGGTCGAGTCGAGCGCCCGACATCGCGATGGCGAGCCCCACCTGCACCGCGGCGGGAAGGCCGGCGCGGTCGACGGCGCGACCCACCTCGAGCGCACGATCCGGCCGGCCGACGCCGCGTTCACTGTCGACGATCAGCGGCAGCTGGTCGTTGCTGCCCGAGATCCGCCGATACGTGCGCAGCTCCCGCAGCGCGAGGACGAAGTCGCCGGTCGCGTACGCGGTGATGGCCAGCGTCTCGCGCACGACCGCGATGCGACCGGCGCGGCGGGCCGCGGACATCGCGTGCTGATGGGCCAGCTCGGGATCGTCCTCGAGCAGTTCGGATGCCGCCACCAGGTGCCGCGCGACCCAGTCGGCGTTGTCCTTGCTCAGGGTCTTCAGCTCGGCGCGGGCGCCCTTGTCGAGGTCGCGGGCCTCGATGCTTTCGGGGATGTCGGGATCGTCGTGCCGCGGGCGAACGGCGAGGTTCGCGGCCCCGTGGTCTCGCGGGGCGCATCGCGCTGCACGTCGCGGTCGGTGGGCCGTCCGCGGCGT
>CAWCWD010000044.1:0-24827 GCA_963799015.1 uncultured Actinomycetota bacterium
CGGCTTAGACGTCGAAGCGGAGGACCACGCCACCTTGCGCTTCAGGGGCTCGTCGCCACGGTAGTACTCCATGACGATCGCAGCCTTCTTCTGCAGGTTCTCGTTCTCCACCGACCAGCGGAACGCCTCGTCGATGTCCTTCGTCGAGCACAGCGTCGAGAAGATCGACGAGTAGCTCTTCGCGTGCACCGACTCCATGAACGCGATGTTGGTGTACACCGCCTCCTCGTGCGGGGTGAGCGAGTCGGGAATCAGCGAGACCGCGCCGACCGTGCCCTGGATCGTGTCGAGCAGGGTGAGGCCGGTGAACACGCGCATCGTGAGCGTCTGCTCCTCGGGCGTCAGCGTGTTCCACGACTGCACGTCGTTCGACAGCGGCACCTTCTCGGGCAGCCAGAAGTTGTTCACGAGGCGGTTCCAGACCTCGAGGTCCTTGTCGTCCTGCATCCGGTTCCAGTTGATCGCGTTGACGTGCGAGACCAGCTTGATCTTGCCGCCGGTGTGCGCCGGGTCGTTGCTGGCGGAGTTCACCGGGTCAGTGAGGGTCATGTCGGTTCTTCTTGAGAGCGGATGTCTCGAGCGGATGTCTCGGGGCTGGGTTTCGAGACGGCGCTTCGCGCCTCCTCAACCCGCAGAACGGAGTACTCACTACAGCATGCAGCGAGACGCACATCGCTCAAGTTCCGTGCCCTCGAGCGCCATCTGCCGCAGGCGGATGTAGTAGATCGTCTTGATCCCCTTCTTCCACGCGTAGATCTGCGCCTTGTTGATGTCGCGGGTCGTGGCGGTGTCCTTGAAGAACAGCGTGAGCGAGAGGCCCTGGTCGACGTGCTGCGTCGCCGCGGCGTACGTGTCGATGACCTTCTCGTAGCCGATCTCGTAGGCGTCCTGGTAGTACTCCAGGTTGTCGTTCGTCATGAACGCCGCCGGGTAGTACACGCGACCGAGCTTGCCTTCCTTGCGGATCTCGATCTTCGACGCGATCGGGTGGATCGACGCCGTCGAGTTGTTGATGTACGAGATCGACCCGGTGGGCGGCACGGCCTGCAGGTTCTGGTTGTAGATGCCGTGCTCCTTCACGGATGCCGCGAGCTCACGCCAGTCGTCCTGCGTCGGGATGTGCACGCCGGCCGAGTCGAAGAGCTCCTGCACCCGTGCGGTGGCGGGCACCCACGCGGCATCCGTGTACTTCTCGAAGAACTCGCCCGACGCGTACTTCGAGTCCTCGAAGCCGTCGAAGGTCTCGCCGCGCTCGATCGAGATCGTGTTCGAGGCACGCAGTGCGTGGAAGAGCACCGTGTAGAAGTAGATGTTCGTGAAGTCGATGCCCTCCTCGCTGCCGTAGAAGATGCGCTCGCGGGCGAGGTAGCCGTGCAGGTTCATCTGGCCGAGGCCGATGGCGTGCGACTTGTCGTTGCCGTCTTCGATGGAGCGCACCGACGCGATGTGGCTCTGGTTCGACACCGACGTGAGGCCGCGGATGGCGGTCTCGACGGTCTTGCCGAAGTCGGGCGAGTCCATGGTGAGGGCGATGTTCAGCGAACCGAGGTTGCAGCTGATGTCCTTGCCGATGGCGTTGTAGCTGAGGTCCTCGTTGTAGGTCGTCGGCGTGTTGACCTGCAGGATCTCGGAGCACAGGTTCGACATGTTGATGCGGCCCTTGATGGGGTTCGCCTTGTTCACCGTGTCCTCGAACACGATGTAGGGGTATCCGCTCTCGAACTGGATCTCGGCGAGGGTCTGGAAGAACTCGCGCGCGTTGATCTTCGTCTTCTTGATGCGCGGGTCGTCGACCATGGCGCGGTAGTGCTCGCTGATCGGCACGTCGCCGAACGGCTTGCCGTAGACCTTCTCGACGTCGTACGGCGAGAAGAGGTACATGTCCTCGTTGTTCTTGGCGAGCTCGAACGTGATGTCGGGCACGACCACGCCGAGCGACAGGGTCTTGATGCGGATCTTCTCGTCGGCGTTCTCGCGCTTCGTGTCGAGGAACCGCATGATGTCGGGGTGGTGCGCCGAGAGGTACACCGCGCCGGCACCCTGGCGCGCGCCGAGCTGGTTGGCGTAGCTGAACGAGTCCTCGAGCAGCTTCATCACGGGGATGATGCCCGACGACTGGTTCTCGATCTGCTTGATGGGCGCACCGGACTCACGGATGTTGCTGAGCAGCAGTGCCACGCCGCCGCCGCGCTTCGACAGCTGGAGTGCCGAGTTGATGCCGCGTGCGATCGACTCCATGTTGTCTTCGATGCGGAGCAGGAAGCACGAGACGAGCTCGCCGCGCTGCGCCTTGCCCGTGTTGAGGAACGTGGGCGTGGCCGGCTGGAATCGGCCGCCGATGATCTCCTCGACGAGGTCGGTGGCGAGCTGCTCGTCGCCCTGGGCGAGGCCGAGCGCGGTCATGACGACGCGGTCCTCGAAGCGCTCGAGGTAGCGCTTGCCGTCGAAGGTCTTCAGCGTGTAGCTCGTGTAGTACTTGAACGCGCCGAGGAACGTCTCGAAGCGGAACTTCTTCGAGTAGGCGAGGTCGTTGAGCTTCTGGATGAAGGCGAAGTCGTACTGCGCGAGCACCTCGGGCTCGTAGTACTGCTTCTCGACGAGGTAGTCGAGGCGCTCCTTGAGGGAGTGGAAGAAGACGGTGTTCTGGTTGACGTGCTGGAGGAAGTACTCGCGCGCCGCCTCACGGTCCTTGTCGAACTGGATCTTGCCGTCGTCGCCGTAGAGGTTGAGCATCGCGTTGAGCGAGTGGTAATCCATCGCGACGGTGGTGCGTGGGGCGTCCATGAGCGCTACGCCGTCTGCCGCTGCCGAGTTCGCCGCTGTGCCTGTTGTGACCAAAATGCGTCCAATCCTTCGTCGACGGCGCGAACGTCGTCAGGGGTTCCGAATACTTCGAAGCGATAGAGGTGGGGCACCCCGGTCTTCGCGGCGATGATGTCGCCGGCGAGGCCGTATGCCGAACCGAAGTTGGTGTTGCCCGCGGCGATGACGCCGCGGAGGAGCGCACGGTTCTGCGGGTCGTTCAGGAACTTGATGACCTGCTTGGGAACCGCGCCGTGTCCGTCGCCACCGCCGTAGGTGGGAACGATCAGCACGAATGGTTCCTCAGCGTGCAGCGCATCCTCTCGCGCGTGCAGCGGAATCCGCGCCGCCGGGCGGCCCAGTTTCTCGATGAAGCGCTTGGTGTTGCCCGAGACGCTCGAGAAGTAGACCAGGTTCGTCATGGTGCATCCTTCGCCGCATTCCCGTTGTCGTGGGGCGTGCTGCCGATCGAGGAGGTCATGCTGATCGAGATGGCCTCCGGCCTGACCTCGAGGTCAGCTCCTCTCGAGACCGGGCCGGAGCGATCTATGCGATACGTGAGGCGAGTTCGGCGATCTTGTCGGGGCGGAAGCCCGACCAGTGGTCTTCGTCGGTGATGACCACCGGGGCCTGCAGGTAGCCAAGCTCCTTCACCTGCGCCAGGGCGTTCTCGTCGACAGACAGGTCGAGCACTTCGTACTCGATGCCCTTGCTGTCGAGCGCACGGTAGGTGGCGTTGCACTGGACGCAGGAAGGCTTGGTGTAGACCGTGACCGTCATGGTTCCCCTCGTTCTCTTTCGTGTTCTCGAGCTCCGGAGGAGCCCGCCCCCGTACTGCTGTTTTCGCTTCTTCAATACTACATCTAGTGTCTGCGGAACTGAACCGCCACAACATGCTGTAGTTACATCCCTGTAGTTTTCCACGGGTTTATCCACCGTTCATCCCCAGCCGGATGCCCCGATGACCCGCGGATTCCCGCGGTACCCCGCTGGGTTATCCACAACCCGCCCGTTTCGAGATTTCTCGCCTGTGGACGGATTCCCCGGCGTGTCGCGAATCTCGACACCTTGGGGTTCCGGATGCCGCTACCCCTACATCTTGTGTTGTGACCTCAACATTGCCACTACCCACCGACATTGCCGGGGCGCTGAGCGCGTGTCGCGCGGCTGCGGGTCGAGGAGCCGCGCAGCGGCGTCTCGAGACCATCTCACAGGGTTTCGAGACGCGGGCTGCGCCCGCTCCTCAACCCGCAGATCTGCGCGGGCCGCGCAGCGGCGTCTCGAGACCCCACCTCACAGGGATCGAGACGCGCGCTGACGCCCGCTCCTCAACCCGCAGACCGCGCTCGGGCCGCGCAGCATCCGCGATCGGTGGAGGACGTCACCGGGTCGGCGTAGCCTGTGGCGCGGATGGCGAGGGCGCCCGGATGGCGAGGCGCGCCCCGACAGCGAGGGAGCAGCATGACCGAGTTCGTGACATCCGCCGACGGCACGCGCATCGCGTACGACGTCGAGGGGTCGGGTCCGCCCGTGATCCTCATCGGCGGGGCGATGCAGTTCCGCGGGTTCGATCCGATCACGATCGAGATGGCGAGCCACCTCGCCGCGCCACGGCTTCGCGGTCGTGAACTACGACCGCCGCGGCCGCGGCGAGAGCCCCGCGGATGCCCCGATCACCCTCGCCCAGACGATCGACGACCTGCGCGCGCTCACCGACGAGCTCACCGAGGGGGCGGATGACGCGGTGGCGCTCTTCGGCAATTCGTCCGGTGCGTCCATCGCCCTCGCCGCCGCGGCGGCCGGTCTGCCGGTGTCGAGGCTCGTGTTCTTCGAGGTGCCGCTGGACGCGGAGGGCGGCCACGAGGGCCGCGTGTTCCTCGAGGGAGCTGCGCGAACGCATCGCCGCCGGCGACCGCGCCGGCACCATCGAGGTGCTACATGGAGGACATGCCGCCCGAGTGGCTCGAGGGCGCGAAGCAGAGCCCCGCGTGGCAGCACATGCTCGAGATCGCGCCGAGCCTCGAGCCCGACGCCGAGTCGCTCGCCTGGACGCAGTCCGCTCCCCGCGCGAAGCTCTGGCGCGGCATCACGCAGCCGACGCTCGCGCTCGTCGGCGAGCAGACCCTGCCCATCATGACGTCGGCCGCGGCATCCGTGGTCGCGTCGATGCCCAACGCGCAGACCCGCACGATCCCGGCCGCGAACCACTCGTGGGAGCCGCGCACGATGGCGCTCGCGATCGCCGAGTTCCTCGTCGACTGAGCGGATGCCGCGGCGGTCCCTCGCGCCGGAATCCGCATCTCCCGCCGGAATCCCGCTCTGCAGGGATTCCCGCCGCGGATCGGGATTCCGCGAGACAGCGCAGGGAGTCGGCGCCGCGCTCAGGACGTGACGACGACGCGATCCCGGCTCGGCGCCGCCGTGCTCGTGCGCACGATCAGGTCGGGCACGCTCGGCGTCGGCATCAGCCGGTCGTCATCGCCGAGCACGGCGAGCACGCCGGCCATCGCGTCGCGGCCGAGCGTGTCGAAGTCCTGGCGCACGGTCGTGAGCGGCGGGGCGAAGTACGCCGCCTCGGGAATGTCGTCGAACCCGACGACGCTGACGTCGCCCGGCACCGAGAGGCCAGCCTCGGCGAGCGCGTGCATGACCCCGAGCGACATCTGGTCGTTCGAGACGAAGATCGCCGTCATCTCGCGGTCACCGGCGAGTGCGCGCCCGTGCTCGTAGCCGCTGCGGGGTGACCAGTCGCCGACGAGCGGCTCGCGGGCGGGCAGCCCGTGCTCGCCGAGCGCAGCCGACCAGCCGCGCACGCGCTCGGCGGCGTCCATCGCGTTCGTCGGTCCGGACACGTGCCGGATCTCACGATGGCCGAGCCCGATGAGGTGGTCGACGGCGAGCCGCGCTCCGGCGTACTGGTCGAGCCAGACGCGGTGCATGCCGCCGCGATCCTCCGAGGCGACGGCGATGATCGGCACGCCGAGTTCCACGCCGTCGAGTGCGTCGAGTGCGGCACGCTGGGCGGCGATGAGCACGATGGCCTCGACGTTCTGGCGCACGAGCAGTTCGGCCGCGGATCGCATGCTCGGGGCATCCGTCTCGAGCATGCTCGCCGTGATGACGGCAGTACCGTGCGTCGCGCGCGGCCTCGTTGAAGTGCAGCGCCGTGCTCGAGGGCCCGTAGTCGGGCGCACCCGTGACGATGAGCCCGAGGGTGCGCGTGCGGCGCGTCACGAGGGCGCGAGCCGCCGGCGACGGCACGTACCGCAGCTGCTTGATCGCCTGCTCGACCCTGGCGCGGGTCGCCGGCCGCACGTTCGGCAGGTCGTTGAGCACGCGCGAGACGGTCTGATGCGACACGCCGGCGAGTCGCGCGACGTCGAAGATCGTCGCGACGCGCGCCTTGTCGTCTCGGTCGCTCACTCGCTCCTGCGCTCCTGCCTCGCGCCGCGCGCGATCCTGTCCGTCCGATTATCCCGCTCCGGGGTGCCCGACCCCCGTAGGCTCAGCGCCTTCTCGCGGTGAGCACCTTCTGCAGGATGATGAAGACGAGCAGCAGGGCGCCGATGAAGATCTTCGTCCACCACGACGAGAGGGTGCCCTCGAACGTGATGATCGTCTGGATGACGCCCAGGACCAGCACGCCGAGCACCGATCCGAGCACGAATCCGTAGCCGCCGGTGAGCAGCGTACCGCCGATGACGACCGCGGCGATGGCGTCGAGTTCGGTGCCGATCGCGGTGAGCGGATACCCCGACAGCGTGTAGAAGGTGAACAGCACGCCCGCCAGCCCGGAGCAGAAGCCGCTGATCACGTAGACCAGCACCTTCGTGCGCGCCACGGGCAGCCCCATGAGGAGGCCGCTCTGCTCACCGCCGCCGATCGCGTAGACCGTGCGACCGAACCGGGTCGCGTGCAGCACCCACACGGCGATCGCCACGACGACCAACGCGATGATCACGCTCGGGGTGACCGAGAGGTTGCCGCCGAGCGGGATCCGCGCGACCGCGAGCTGGACGAACGTCGGATCGGTGATGGAGATCGAGCTCTGGCTGATCACGTAGCAGAGCCCGCGGGCGAGGAACATCGCCGCCAGGGTCGCGATGAACGGCTGCACCTTGAAGACGTGGATCATGAGGCCGACGAGCAGCCCGAGCACGCTCGTGAGCACGAGGATGAGCGGGATCACCGCGGCGGGCGACCACCCGGTCTGCAGCAGGCTCGCCGCGATCATGCCGCTGAGCGCCACGACCGCGCCGACTGAGAGGTCGATGCCGCCCGTGAGGATCACGAACGTCATGCCGACCGCGAGCACGATCAGGTAGGAGTTGTCGACGAGGAGGTTGAGGAACACCTGCCCCGAGAAGAAGCCGCGGTAGCGCACGCCGCCGATGATGAAGATGACGACGAAGAGCACGGCGGTCACGGTGACCGGGCCGTACTTCGGGCTCGTGAGGAGGGCGGCGACCCGGCTGCCGAGATCTCGGCGGGTCGGTCCGGACGAACCGGCCGGTCGGCCCGGGCGGGGCGCGCCGTCCGGGCGGGCGGGGCGGCCGGGGCGCTTCGGGGCATCGAGGAGCTTGGTCATGATGCAGCGACCCCCTTTCCGGCTCGGAGGCTGAGTCGTCGTCGGAACCCGCCGAACGCCTCGGCCGTGGTGGGCGACTGGAGCAGGCAGACCGCCGTCACGACGGCGGCCTTGAACACCATGGTCGCGATCGGCGGGATGCCGACGGTGTAGACGGTCGTCACCAGGGTCTGGATGACGAGGGCGCCGACGAGCGTGCCGGCGAGCGAGTAGCGGCCGCCGGCGAGCGAGGTGCCGCCGATGACCACGGCGAGGATCGCGTCGAGCTCGATGAACAGGCCGGTGTTGTTCGCGTCGGCCGCCGCGGTGTTGGCCGTCAGGATGAGCCCCGCGATCGCCGCGCAGAACGCGGAGAACGTGTAGACGACGAACAGCAGGCCCCGTGCCCGCACGCCGGACTGGCGGCTCGCCTCGGGGTTGATGCCGACCGACTCGATGAACATCCCGAGCGCCGTGCGCCGGGTGACCAGCGCGGCGACGCCGAACACGACCGCGGCGATGATCACCGCGATGGGCACGCCGAACCAGAAGCCCGAGCCGAGGAACTTGAACGGCGGGCTGTTCACGGTGAGGATCTGCCCCTCGGTGATGAGCATGGCCATTCCGCGGCCGGCCGTCATCAGGATCAGCGTCGCGATGATCGGCTGGATGCCGAGCACCGCCACGAGGAAGCCGTTCCAGACGCCGAGCACGAGGGAGATCACCAGCGCGACCGTCACGGCGACCGCGACAGTGGCCGGGCTGCCGGGCTCGGGCGAACCGAGGATGATCGAGCACGCCACCGCGCCGGAGATCGCCGCGACCGCGCCGACCGAGAGGTCGATGCCGCGGGTCGCGATGACGAGCGTCATGCCCACGGCGATGATGAGCGTCGGCGCGCCGTTGCGCAGGATGTCGATGAGGCTGCCGAAGAGGTGGCCGTCGCGGACGCTCACGGCGAAGAAGCCCGGGAAGGCGATCAGGTTGATCGCGAACAGCACGAGCAGCATCACGATCGGCCAGAACAGCCGGCTCGCGACGGCGCGGGCGAGCACTGCGGTCATCGGGGGTCTCCTGAGGGGTCGGTGGGCTGGCCGGGGGCGGATGCCGCGGGCGCGGCGAGTGCGGCCGTGCCGCCGCCGAACGTGGCGGGCGAGGCATCCGGGCCGGGCGCGGCATCCGGCGTCGCGGCATCCGGCGGACGCGGCATCCGGCGACGCGGCATCCGCGACGCACTCGTCATCGTCGGACGAGCCGTCGGCGATGAGCGCGAGCAGCGCGTCGACCGTGAGGCCGTCGTTCTCGAGGTCGGCGACCACGTGCCGGTCGCGGAGCACCAGCACGCGGTGGCTGAGCCGCAGCACCTCCTCGAGCTCGGCGGAGATGAAGAGCACGCTCATGCCGTTCTCGGCCAGGTTGAAGACGAGCTTCTGGATCTCGGCCTTCGCACCGATGTCGATGCCGCGCGTCGGCTCGTCGAGGATGAGGAGGCGGGGTGCGATGGCGAGCCACCGCGCGAGGAGCACCTTCTGCTGGTTGCCGCCCGAGAGGTTGCGCACGAGCGCGTCGGGGTTGCCGGGACGGATGTTGAGGGCCTGGATGTAGCTCTGCGTGAGTTCGTCCTGCCGCTTCTTCGGGATCGGCCGGAACCAGCCGCGGTCGGCCTGCAGCGCCAGCACGATGTTGTCGCGCACGGTGAGGTCGCCGACGATGCCCTCGTCGCGGCGGTTCTCGGACGAGAACGCGATGCGGTTGCTGATCGCCTGCCGCGGGGTGCGCAGGCGCGTGACCTTGCCGCGGATCTTGAGCTCGCCGGTGTCGGCGCGGTCGATGCCGCCGAGGAGCCGTGCGAACTCCGTGCGGCCCGAGCCGAGGAGGCCCGCGAGCCCGACGACCTCGCCCGCGGCGATGGGCAGGTCGGCGGGATTGATGGCGCCGCGTCGGCCGAGGCCGTCGGCGCTGATGAACAGCGAGCCCTCCGACTCGTCGACGACGGCCGAACGGGCGCGCTGCTCGAGGTCGTCGAGCGCGGTGAGCTCCTTGCCGATCATCTTCTGCACGAGGTCGATGCGCAGCAGCTCCTCGGTGAGGTACTCCCCCACGAGCTTGCCGTTGCGGAGCACCGTGAGGCGGTCGCAGATCTCGTACACCTGGTCGAGGAAGTGCGAGACGAAGAGGATCGCGACGCCCTGCTCCTTCAGCGAGCGGATGACGCGGAAGAGCTCGGCGACCTCGTCGGTGTCGAGGCTCGAGGTCGGCTCGTCGAGGATGAGCACCTTCGCCTGCACGTCGATCGCGCGGGCGATCGCGATGAGTTGCTGCACCGCGAGCGAGTGGTCGCCGAGCAGCGAGTTCGGATCGATGTCGAGGTTGAGCCCCGCGAGGAGCTTCGCCGAGCGGCGGCGCATCGTGCGCCAGTCGATCGAACCGAAGCGATGCGGCTCCCGCCCGAGCATGATGTTCTCGGCGACCGACAGGTTCGGGAGGAGGTTGACCTCCTGGTACACGGTCGAGATGCCCGCGGCCTGCGCCTGCGCCGGCCCGCTGAACGAGACCACGTCGCCCGCGAGCGTGATCGTGCCGGCGTCGATGCCGTAGACACCGGTGAGCGCCTTGATGAGGGTGGACTTGCCGGCGCCGTTCTCGCCCATGAGCGAGTGCACCTCGCCGGGGAACATCCGGAAGTCGACGCCGTCGAGCGCCTTCACACCCGGGAAGGTGATCGAGATGCCGCGCATCTCGACGACCGGGACGGCCGGTTCGGTGTGATTGGTCACGATGCTCTCCGTCGAGTGGTCGGTGGCGCCTGCGGCGCGGCATCCGTCATGTGGTTCGGGCCGTCGGAGCGGCCGTTGGATCGAGGATAGGGGCGCGGGTGCGCGGCAGGGACGACCGCGCACCCGTCGAGTGTCCGGCGAGCGGATGCCGCGGCATCCGCTCGCTCGGAACTCAGTACTGGCGGTCGGGCAGGGCCTCGATCGCCTGCTCCTGCGTGAAGGTCGTCTCCTCGGTGATGATGCGCTTCTCGGGCGTCTCACCGTCGTTGATCTGCTTCACGATGTCGACGAGCTGGCCACCGAGGAGCGGCGAGCACTCGACGATGAAGTTGATCTTGCCGTCGGCGAGTGCCTGCATGCCGTCCTTCACCGCGTCGACCGTGAGGATCTTGATGTCCACGCCCGGCACGAGGCCGGCGGCCTCGATGGCCTCGATCGCGCCGAGACCCATGTCGTCGTTGTGCGCGTAGATCAGGTCGACACCCGGGTTGGACTTGAGCAGCGCCTCGGTGACCTGCTTGCCGCCGGCCCGCGTGAAGTCGCCGGTCTGGCTGGCGACGACCTGGAGGTTCTCGTTCTCGGCGATGACCTCGGCGAAGCCCTCGGCGCGGTCGATCGCCGGTGCGGCGCCGGTGGTGCCCTCGAGCTGGATGATCTCGACCGGCTCGGTCGCGTCGGCGTACTCGTCGAGCACCCACTGGCCGGCCTTCTCTCCCTCGACGATGAAGTCGGAGCCGAGGAAGGACTCGTAGAGCGACTCGTCCTTCGAGTCGACCGCGCGGTCGGTGAGGACGACGGGGATGCCGGCGGCCTTGGCCTCGTTCAGGACCGCGTCCCAGCCCGTCTCGACGACCGGCGAGAAGGCGATCACGTCGACCTGCTGCTGGATGTACGAGCGGATCGCCTTGATCTGGTTCTCCTGCTTCTGCTGCGCGTCGGAGAACTTCAGCTCGATGCCGGCCTCCTCGAAGGCGGCCTGGATGTCCTTCGTGTTGGCGGTGCGCCAGCCCGACTCCGCGCCGACCTGGGCGAAGCCGACGACGAGCTCGTCGAGGGGCTTCGGCCCCTCGCTCGCGGCCCCTCCGCTCGCACAAGCCGACAGGGCGAGGAGCATGGCGCCGGCGGCGGCGATTCCGATGAGCTTCTTCATCAGTGTGAACCTCCTTGTTCAGTGGTGCCGGCGGCGGGTGATCGCTGCGTTCCTGGTGCGCCGGGCGGGCAGTTCGTTCTGCCGCCCTCGAATGTTAGCGCTCACTTGTTAGCGCTCACAAGTGCGATGTTGGTAACGAGTCGGTCACGGTGATGATCGGGCCCGGAAATCCGGGGATCCTGGCAGAGGAGGCGGGTGCGTGCCCGCCGCCGCTCCTGGTCGCCGCGAGTGCCGCTCGCTGCCCGACGTGGCGAATGTGAGCGCTCCAATCAAGCTCGACGGATGCCGCGCCGCCTCGCCCGACGCCGCTCGGCGTGAAGCTCGCGCGCCGCGCACCGAGCGGTGCGGTTGTGCGGTTGTGCGGTGGCGCCCTGGTGCCGTGGTGCCGTGGTGCCGTGGCGCCCTGGTGCCGCGGTGCCGTGGTGCCCTGGCGCCCTGGCGCCGCTGGTGCGGTTGTGCGGTTGTGCGGTCGCGCCGTCGCGCCGTCATCCCGTGGTCCGGGGTGCCCTGGTGCCGTGGTGCCGTGGAGCCTGGTGCCGGTGGCTGTCGAGCGCCGTGATGCCGAGCTTCGGCGCGGCGTGGTGCCGCTGGTGCCGTGAGTACCCGCGGTGCCGCTGGTGTCGCGTGCCTCGTGGCAGGCGGTGCTGGCCGCGCTGCCCATCTGCGCCGGGTTGCGCCGTGCGGCTGCGCTCTGCAGGAGCGCACCCGTTCGCCCAGCTCTCAGTACCGAAGTACCGAAGGAATCCAAGAAGTACCGAGGGTTTGTCGGGCAGGAACCAGTGTCCGGCCCTGGCCGTACACCTGCGGCGCTGTCGGCGCGCCGCCGGCGGCCGCCCGGCACATCCGGCGGCGCAGTCCGCACTCGCCGACAGCGTCCGGCGCCCGCCAGGACCGCGCGCCGGCGCCCTCCGGCGCCACCGGCGCCGCCCGGCGCCGTCGGGCGGGCGCGCGCTGGCCCGGGCGGGCGTGCCGGCGCCGACCCCTCAGCCCTTCGCGGCCTTCGCGGCGGCCTTCGCCGCCTGCTTCGTCGCGCGGACCTTGGCGAGCGACTCGGGATCGACGATGTCGGCGACCGAGCGGTGCGACCCGTCCTCGCCGTAGGCCCCGGTCGCCTCGCGCCACCCGGATGCCTCGAGCCCCATCTGCTTGCCGAGCAGCGCCAGGAAGATCCTCGCCTTCTGGTCGCCGAATCCCGGCAGCGCCTTGAGCCGCTTCAGCACCTCGGCGCCGTCGGGGTCGCCGCTGCGTCCAGATCGCGGAGGCGTCACCGCCCCAGTCGTCGACGACCGCCTGCGCGAGCGACTGCACGCGCCCGGCCATCGACCCGGGGTACCGGTGCACCGCCGGCGTCTGCTTGAAGACCTCGACGAGGCGCTCGGGGTCGTAGCCCGCCACGGTCTCGGGGTCGATCGCGCCGATGCGCTCCCTGATCTTGAGCGGTCCGGCGAAGGCGGTCTCCATCGCGACCTGCTGGTCGAGCAGCATGCCCGTGAGGAGGGCGAACGCGTCGGTGCTGAGCAGCTCGTCGGCCGCGGTGTCTCCGGTGATGTGCAGTGCCATGAGCTCCATCCTTCCATCGCGTCCGCCTGCGGTCACGTGACGAGCGGATGCCGCGACTCTGCCGCATTCGAGCACAGAGCGAGCACGCGGCATCCGCTCGGGAAAGCGGACAGGAACTGACCGCATCGTTGCCTAGCCTCGGATCAGGGCGATTCGATGGGACGGATCGTGCCGCACACCCCACCGAGGAGCGAAACCCATGGACTGGAAGATCGAACTCATCCACGTGCCCGTCACCGACGTCGACCGCGCGAAGGACTTCTACGTGAACAAGCTCGGCTTCAACGCCGACCACGACCAGGTGGTCACCGAGGGCCTGCGGTTCGTGCAGCTCACCCCGCCCGGGTCGGCGTGCTCGATCGCCATCGGCGAGGGCCTCGGCGGCACCCTCGAGCCCGGCACGCTCGACGTGATCCAGGTCGTGATCCCCGACGCCGACGCCGTGCTCGCCGAGCTCCGCGCGAAGGGCGTCGAGGCCGATGGCGTCGACGAGCAGGCGTGGGGGCGCTTCATCACCCTGTCGGACCCCGACGGCAACCGCTGGACGCTGCAGCAGCTGCCCGCCTGGTCGGCGAACGCGGCGCAGTGAGCTGACGAGCGGATGCCGCAGGGCGACGTCGCCCGAGCGCGTGCCTGCAGGGGCGGCGCCGCCCGTCGCCTCAGCGCGTCGGCGCCGCCGTGCTCTCCCGCACGACGAGCTCGGGCACGCGCGACGTGCGGTCCGGGGCATCGGGCTCGTCGCGCAGCACGTCGAGCACGGTGGCCATGATGTCGCGGCCGAGCGAGTCGAAGTCCTGGCGCACCGTCGTGAGCGGCGGCGTGAAGTAGGCCGCCTCGGGGATGTCGTCGAAGCCGATGACGCTGAGGTCGTCGGGCACGCGCACGCCCGCGTCGTGGCAGGCGTGCAGCAGCCCGAGCGACATCTGGTCGTTCGCCACGAACACCGCGGTCGCGACGCCCTCGGCGAGCACGGCGCGCCCCGCCGCGTCACCGGATGCCGCGAGCCAGTCGCCCACGATCGGGGCGTGCACCTCGAGCCCGTGGGCGCGCATGGCGTCCATCCATCCGCGGCGGCGCTCGGCGGCATCCATCGAATCGACCGGGCCCGTGACGTGCCGGATCTCGCGGTGACCGAGGCCGATGAGGTGCTCGGTGGCGAGCCGGGCACCCGCGTACTGGTCCATCGAGACACGATGCAGGCCGGGTGTCGGCTCGGACGCGACGACGACGAGCGGCACGCCCGCATCGATGCCCGTGAGCACCCCGACGCCCTCGCGCTCCCCCGAGATGAGCACGATCGCCTCGACGCGCTGCAGCGCGAGCCGGTGCACGGCCTGCCGCAGCACGTCGGCGTCGAGCGAGCGCATGCTCGCCTGGCTCACCGTGTAGCCGGCCTCGTGCGCGGCCTCGTTGAAGCCGAGCGCGGCGTTCGAGGGGCCGTAGTCGGGTCGCCCGGCCTGGATCAGCCCGATCGAACCCGAGCGTCGCTTCGCCATCGCGCGAGCGGCCGGCGACGGGGTGTACGACAGCTCGGCGATGGCCTGCTCGACGCGGAGCCTCGTCGACGCGGCGACGCCCGTGAGGTCGTTGAGCACCCGCGACACCGTCTGGTGCGAGACCCCGGCGCGACGAGCGACGTCGAACATGGTCGGCACGCCGGTGGTGCCCGGCTCGGGCTCGGGGGCGGGCGGCGGCTCGGGGACGGGGACGGGCGGCGGCTCGGGCTGTTCGCCCGATCCCGCGCCCGCCGCCCGTTCGCTCATGCGCGCTCCGCTCAGAGCCCCTGCGCCAGGCGGTAGTACGCCTGGTTCCAGCGCACCTCGCGCTGGAAACCGGGCAAGGTGGTTTCCTCGTCGATCACGAGCAGTTCGACCTTGGCCATGTCGGCGAAGTCGCGGAACACGTCCACGCCCACGGCGGTCGACATCACGGTGTGGTGCGCGGCCCCCGCGGTGAGCCACGCCGCGGCCGACGTCTGGAAGTCGGGCGCCGGCTTCCACACGGCACGACCGACGGGCAGGTTCGGCAGCGGATGCCGCGGCGCCACGTTCTCGACCACGTTCGCCGTGAGGCGGAACCGGTCGCGCATGTCGCTCATCGCGACGACCACGGCGGGACCGGAGTCGGCGGTGAACACCAGTCGCACGGGGTCCTCCTTGCCGCCGATCCCGAGCGGGTGCACCTCGAGCGTGGGCTTGGCGGTCGTCAGCGACGGCGACACCTCGAGCATATGCGCGCCGAGGATCAGCTCGTCGCCGGGCGTGAGGTCGTAGGTGTAGTCCTCCATGAGCGACGCGCCGCCGGGCAGGCCCGCGCCCATCACGTTCGCGATGCGCACGAGCACCGCCGTCTTCCAGTCGCCCTCGGCGCCGAAGCCGTAGCCCTCGGCCATGAGGCGCTGCACCGCGAGTCCCGGCAGCTGCTTCAGCGCGCCGAGGTCCTCGAACGACGTCGTGAAGGCGCCGAAGCCACCCTCCTCGAGGAAGGAGCGCAGCCCCAGCTCGATCGCGGCGCCGTCGCGCAGCGACTGGTGGCGCTCGCCGCCGCGGCGCAGCTCGGGCACCACGTCGTAGCGGTCCTCGTACTCGGTCGTGAGCAGGTCGACCTCGGCGTCGGATGCCGCGGCCACCGCGTCGGCGAGCTCGTTCACGCCCCACGTGTTCACCTGCACGCCGAAGCGGAGCTCGGCCTCGGTCTTGTCGCCCTCGGTCACCGCGACGTAGCGCATGTTGTCGCCGAACCGCGCGAGCTTCAGGCTGCGGGATGCCGCGAGGCCTGCCGCCGCGCGCTGCCACGTGCCGAGCTCGGCCTGCACCCGCGGGTCGCTCGCGTGGCCGACGATGGTCTTGCGCGGAACGCCGAGGCGGGTCTGGATGTACCCGAACTCCCGGTCGCCGTGCGCAGCCTGGTTGAGGTTCATGAAGTCGAAGTCGATCTCGCCCCACGGCAGCTCGACGTTCGCCTGGGTGTGCAGGTGCGCGAGGGGCTTCCGCAGGGCGTCGAGTCCGGCGATCCACATCTTGGCCGGGCTGAACGTGTGCATCCACGCCATCACGCCGATGACGTTGTCGGCGGCGTTCGCCTCGAGTGCCGTGCGGCGGATCGCATCGGCATCCGTCAGCACCGGCACCCACACGATCTTCACGGGCACCTCGGATGCCGCGTCGAGCGTCTCGGCGATCTGCTGCGACTGCGCGGCGACCTGGCGCAACGTCTCCTCGCCGTAGAGGTGCTGGCTCCCGGTGAGGAACCAGACCTCGTATCCGTCGAGCGAGGTGGTCAGGGGGGTGCGGGTCATGTGTTTCTCCCTCGTGGGATGGTCAGGGGTTCAGGGGTGAGTTCGGTCACAGCGCTTCGACGGCAGCCGCCTCGGCGGCGAGGCCCGCACGATAGCGGTCGAGGAATGCCGAGAATCCGGCGACGTCCTCGGGGACGGGCTCCACGGTCTCGAACCCGGCATTCGCGAACACGCGCTCGCTCAGGTACGCGCCGAGGCCGACCTCGGAGGCCGACGACAGGTAGGACGCCAGCACGGCGATGCCCCACGCGCCGCCTTCCGACGCCGTCTCGCCCACCGCGACCGGCGCGTCGAGGGCGCCGGCCAGGAAGCGCTGGGCGACGCCGGCCGTGCGGAAGATGCCGCCGTGCGCGAACATCCGGTCGAGTTCGACGCCCTCGTCGGCGAGCACCCGCATGCCGAGGCTCAGCGTGCCGTAGACGCCGTACAGCTGCGCGCGCATGAAGTTGGCGAGCGTGAGCCGGCTGTCGGGGGTGCGGACGATCATGGGCCGACCCTCGGCAAGGCCCGCGATGGGCTCCCCCGCGAGCTGGTTGTACGCGAGCAAGCCGCCGGCGTCGGCCTCGCCCTCGAGGGCCTCGCGGAAGAGCGCCTCGAACACGGCATCCGTGTCGACCGAGAGGCCGGCGACGGCGGCGAACCGCGCGAACACGCCCGCCCACGCCGCCAGTTCGCTCGCGCCGTTGTTGCAGTGCACCATCGCGACCGGATCGCCCGCCGGCGTCGTGACCAGGTCGAGCTCGTGATGGGCGTGCCCCAGCGGCCGCTCCAGCACGACCATCGCGAAGATGCTCGTGCCGGCGCTGACGTTGCCGGTCCGGGGCGCGACCGAGCAGGTCGCGACCATGCCGGTGCCGGCGTCCCCTTCGGGAGGGCACAGCGCGGCTCCGGGCCGGAGCGCACCCGACGGGTCGAGCAGCGCGGCGCCCTCGGCGGTCAGCTCCCCGGCCGGCCGGCCGGCCGGCAGCGCCTCGGGGAGCAGCTCGGCGAGGCGGAGGCCGGGCGCGCGATCGGCGACGAGCCCGTCGAAGACGGCGAGCAACCGCGCGTCGTAGTCGCCCGTCGCGGAATCGATCGGGAACATCCCCGAGGCGTCGCCCACGCCGATGGCCTTGCGGCCCGTGAGCCGCCAGTGCACGTAGCCGGCGAGCGTGGTGAGGAAGGCGATCTGCGGGACGTGCGGCTCCTCATCGAGGATCGCCTGGTGGAGGTGGGCGATCGACCACCGCAGCGGGATGTTGAGGCCGAACTGCTCGCTGAGCTCGGCAGCGGCCGCCCCGGTCGACGTGTTGCGCCACGTCCGGAACGGCACGAGCAGCTCGTCGTTCGCGTCGAACGCGAGGTAGCCGTGCATCATCGCCGACACGCCGATCGCGCCGAACGTCTGCGGCTGCACGCCGTAGCGGCGTCGCACGTCGGCGACGAGGTCGGCGTACGCCGCCTGGAGTCCCGACCAGACGTCCTCCAGCGAGTAGGTCCAGACCCGGTCGACGAACCGGTTCTCCCACTCGTGGCTGCCGACGGCGAGCACCTCGGTCGGGTCCTCGCCGACCAGGCACGCCTTGATGCGGGTCGAACCGAATTCGATGCCGAGCGACGTGCGTCCCTCGAGGATCGCCGTCCGCGCATCGGCCTGGTCCTGCGGGTTCGTGGCTCGGTCATCGGCGTGCCTCTCCGCTCTTCGTTCGTGCCGGTCGAGCCTGTCGAGACCCGACGAGCGTCCCCCGACTGTCCGTACACGTTCTGGTATCGGTCGTAGAGGCGGTCGATCGCGTCCTGCGGAATCGGGACGAGCGGGCCGGCCTCGCGGGCGAAGTGCACGCTGCGGGCGACATCCTCGACCATGACGGCGGCCTTGACCGCGTCCTTGGCGTTCGCGCCGATCGTGAAGGGCCCGTGGTTCCGCATGAGCACCGCGCGGGAACGGTGACCCGTGAGGGTCTCGACGACGCCGCGGCCGATCGAGTCGTCGCCGATGATCGCGAACGGGCCGATCGGGATCGGCCCGCCGAACTCGTCGGCCATCGCCGTGATGACGCAGGGGATCTCCTCGCCGCGCGCCGCCCAGGCGACCGCGAAGGTCGAGTGGGTGTGCACGACGCCGCCGACCTCGGGCATGTGCCGGTACACGTAGGCGTGCGCCGCGGTGTCGCTCGACGGGCTGCGGTCGGAGCCGGGCGTGCCCGGGATCACGTTGCCGTCGAGGTCGCAGAGGATCATGTTCTCGGGTGCGAGCTCGTCGTACGAGACGCCCGAGGGCTTGATCACGAACAGGTCGGCGCCGGGCACGCGGCCCGAGACGTTGCCGCCCGTCCAGACGACGAGCCCGTAGCGGGTCAGTTCGCCGTGCAGCTTCGCGACGTCTTCGCGCACCTGCGCGATCGCCGCCTCGACCTCGGGCGCGAACTCGGGAGCCGTGCCGCTCACGCCGCCACCGCCCAGTCGTGCGCGAGCTGCACCGAGCCCCACGGGGTGCCGTCGTCGGCACCGATGACGTACTGCTCACGGCCCTCGGGCATCGCGTGACTCCTTCGTCGTGAAGTTCTTCGTTAGCGCTAACGAAACTCGATGTTAGCGCTAACGAAGCTCTGGCTCAAGCCGGAGCCTGGGATTGACGTGGTCGTTCACATGGGACGAGCGGGTGCGCGGCGGCATCCGCTCGACCACCGGCCGCACCGTCCGCAGCAGCCGCCCCTCGCGCCCGATCCCGACTGGCCGTGGGTCGGCGAGTGTATGCCGAACGTCGCGTCCGGGGCCCTGAACCGCACGTTCGGCATACTCTCGATCGCCGACACCGGCAGCCCCACCCCGGCCCGGCGCCGAAACGACGAAGGGGGCGGATGCCGCAGCATCCGCCCCCTCCTGCCGACCGCGTGTCAGCTACCGGAGCGGCGCCGGTTGTACACGTCGAACGCGACCGCGAGCAGCAGCACCAGGCCCTTCACGACCTGCTGCCACTCGATGCCGATGCCCAGGATCGACATGCCGTTGTTGAGCACGCCGATGATCAGGCCACCGATGATGGCGCCGCCGATCGTGCCGACGCCGCCCTGCACGGCCGCGCCGCCGATGAATGCCGCCGAGATCGCCTCGAGCTCGAAGCCGTCACCGGCCTTCGGCCCCGCGAGGTTCAGTCGCGCGGTGAAGATGAGGCCGGCGAGGGCGGCGAGGGTGCCCATGTTCACGAACAGCCAGAAGTCGACTCGACGCGTCTTGATGCCCGAGAGCTCCGCCGCGTGGCGGTTGCCGCCGATCGCGTAGATGTGGCGGCCGAACACCGTGCGGTTCATCACGATGCCGTACACCAGCACGAGCACCGCGAGGAGGATCAGCGTGACCGGGATGCCCTTGTACGAGGCGAGCGAGTAGGCGAAGAAGCCGATCGCCGCCGAGACGAGCACGAGCTTCGTGATGAACCACGCCATGGGCTCGACGTCCTGGCCGTACTTCTGGCGGCCGCGACGGGTGCGCACCTGCTGCACGATGATGGCGATGATCGCGAGCGCGCCGACGCCGAGCGTGAGCGGATCGATCTCGAAGTCGCCGAACACGTCGGAGACGAAGCCGTTGCCCAGCGCACGATACTCGGCGGGGAACGAGCCGATGTTCGCGTTGCCGAGCACGACCAGGGCGAGCCCGCGGAAGATGAGCATGCCCGCCAACGTCACGATGAAGGCTGGAATGCCGACGAAGGCGATCCAGAAGCCCTGCCACACGCCGACGAGCGCGCCGATGCCGAGCGAGAGGATGACCGAGAGCCACCATGGCAGGCCCCATTGCACGGCGAACACGCCCGAACAGGCGCCGACGAAGGCCGCGACGGACCCGACCGACAGGTCGATGTGGCCGGCGATGATCACCATCACCATGCCGATCGCGAGCACGAGGATGTACCCGTTCTGCACGACCAGGTTCGAGATGTTCTGCGGCCGCAGCAGGATGCCGTTGGTGAGGATCGAGAACAGCACCACCACCGCGATGAGCGCGATGAAGATCCCGTTCTTGCCGAGGTCGCTGAGCACATGGCTCAGCCGCTCGGTGAACTTGTTGTCGACGGGGTTGACGTTGCCGCCGACGGCGTGCGTTTCCTCGGTGGTTGGGGGGTTCGGATTCGACATGGTGTCTCCTGGGTTATCCGCGGCGCCGGCGTCAGCGGGGCTTTTCCATGGTCATGAGCTTGAGCATCGCCTCGGGGGTGGCCTCCTCGACGGGGAGCTCACCCGTGATGCGACCCTCCGAGAGGGCGTAGACGCGATCGCAGATGCCGAGCAGCTCGGGCAGCTCGGACGAGATCACGATGATGCCCTTCCCGGATGCCGCGAGGCGGTTGATGATCGTGTAGATCTCGTACTTCGCGCCCACGTCGATGCCGCGGGTGGGCTCGTCGAGGATGAGCACGTCGGGGTCGGAGTAGATCCACTTCGACAGCACGACCTTCTGCTGGTTGCCGCCCGAGAGTTTTCCGGTCTTCACCAGCACGCTCGGCGCCTTGATGTTCATCGACTTGCGGTACTCGTTGGCGACCGCGTACTCCTCGTTGTCGTGCACGAGGCCGTACTTCTCGAGCTTCTTCAGCGACGCCATCGAGATGTTGCGCTTGATGTCCTCGATGAGGTTGAGGCCGTAGGTCTTGCGGTCCTCGGTGGCGTAGGCGATGCCGTGGTCGATGGCCTCGGCCACCGTGCGCGTCTTGATCTCCTTGCCGCGCAGGAACACCTTGCCCGTGATCTTCGATCCGTAGCTCTGGCCGAAGAGGCTCATCGCGAACTCGGTGCGCCCTGCGCCCATCAGGCCCGCGATGCCGACGATCTCGCCGGCGCGCACGTGGAGGTTCACGTTGTCGACCATGACCCGCGAGGTGTCCTGCGGGTGGTGGGCGGTCCAGTCCTCGACGCGCAGCAGCTCGTCGCCGATGTTCGGGGTGTGGTCGGGATACCGGTGCTCGAGGTCGCGGCCGACCATGTCCTTGATGATGCGGTCTTCCGTCACCTCCTGCTTCGCGATCGTCTCGATCGTCTTGCCGTCGCGGATGACCGTGACGGAGTCGGCGACCTTCTTGATCTCGTTCAGCTTGTGGCTGATGATGATCGACGTGATGCCCTGCCCCTTGAGGTGCAGGATCAGGTCGAGCAGGTGGTCGGAGTCCTCGTCGTTGAGCGCGGCGGTGGGCTCGTCGAGGATGAGCAGCTTCACCTCCTTGGAGAGCGCCTTCGCGATCTCCACGAGCTGCTGCTTGCCGACGCCGATGTCCATGATCTTCGTCGTGGGGTTCTCGCGCAGGCCGACTCGGGCGAGGAGCTTCGACGCCTCGAAGTTCGTCTTGTTCCAGTCGATGAGGCCGCCGCGGCCCTTCTGCTCGTTGTTGAGGAAGATGTTCTCGGCGATCGACAGGTAGGGGCTCAGGGCGAGCTCCTGGTGGATGATGACGATGCCCTTGGCCTCGCTGTCCGTGAGGTCCTTGAACTCCACCGTCTCGTTCTCGAAGACGATGTCGCCGTCGTAGGTGCCGTGCGGGTAGACACCCGAGAGCACCTTCATGAGGGTCGACTTGCCGGCGCCGTTCTCGCCGCAGATGGCGTGCACCTCGCCCCGCTCGACCTCGAGGTTGACATTCGCGAGCGCCTTCACGCCGGGGAACGTCTTCGTGATGCCGCGCATCTCGAGAATGTTGGTGGTCATCCTTGCTCCTGCTTCATTGCCGGTTGGGGCCGGCCGGATGACGGGTGCCGCCGCGGCCGGGACCTGAGGCGAGAGTACTCCCGCCCAGGCCCCGACACGCGGGGCGACCGTCATCCGACCGGCGTGTTCCGGTGGTGACTAGCCGTTGATTTCCTCTTCGGTCCAGTAGCCGCTGTCGACGAGGATCTCGGTGATGTTGTCCTGCACGACGATGGCCGACTCGAGGAGGTACGACGGCACGACCTTCACGCCGTTGTCGTAGTCCTCGGTGTTGTTCACCTCGGGCTCCTCGCCGTTCAGGATGGCCGAGGCCATGTCGACCGCGACGGTCGCGAGCTCACGCGTGTCCTTGAAGATCGTCGCGAACTGCTCGCCCGAGTTGATCGCCTTGACCGAGTCGAGCTCGGCGTCCTGGCCGGAGATGATCGGCCAGCCCTCGCCCACGGCGTAGCCCGCGTCGGTGAGCGCCGAGATGATGCCGCGCGACAGGCCGTCGTAGGGCGACAGCACCGCGTTGACCGTCGAGCCGTCGGAGTACGTCGAGGTCAGGATGTTCTCCATGCGCTCCTGCGCGACCTCGCCGTCCCAGCGGAGGATGGCGGCCTGCTCGAAGTCGGTCTGGCCCGACTTCACCACGAGGGTGCCCTCGTCGATGTACGGCTGCAGCGTGTCGATCGCGCCGTTCCAGAAGAACGTGGCGTTGTTGTCGTCGGGCGAACCGGCGAACAGCTCGATGTTGAAGGGACCGGCCGGGGCATCCGCCGCAGGCTCGCCCTCGAGGTCGGTGAGGCCGAGGCCGTTCAGGAGCGAGGTCGCCTGCTGCACGCCGACGATGTAGTTGTCGAACGAGGCGTAGTAGTCGACGTTCTCGGAGTCGCGGATGAGGCGGTCGTACGCGATGACCGGGATGTCCGCGTCAGCGGCGTCCTGGAGCACCTGCGACAGCGTCGTGCCGTCGATCGACGCGATGATGAGCGCCTCGGCGCCCTTGGTGATCATGTTCTCGATCTGCGAGACCTGCGTGGGGATGTCGTCCTCGGCGTACTGGAGGTCGACGGTGAAGCCCTGCTCCTCGAGCTGCTCCTTGACGGCGTCGCCGTCCTGGATCCAGCGCTCCGAGCTCTTGGTGGGCATCGCGACGCCGATGAGGCCGCCGCCGCCGTCACCCTCGCCGCCGCTGCCGCCCGCGCACGCGGCAAGCGCGAGCATGGAACCGGCCGCGAGCGTGGCGAGAAGCACCTTCTTCGTGTTCTTCACGGTGTGTCCTTTCACTGTGTCCGTCATGGACGTCGTTGTCTTGGTGACAGTCGGATTCGGCCGCGTCCATGCCAGCCGATTCCCCTCGCGCCGGTCCCGTGGGGGTGGGGTGCGCAAGTCCTGGTTGACCGTGCGATCGTTCATCGCCGGTCGGCGACCTTCCGGCGGGCGTCGGGCGCCTGCCCTGGGGTCTTCGCGGAGCCGGCGTCGGACGCCTTCCCCGTGGTCTTCGCGGAGCCGGCGTCGGACGCCTTCTCCCTGGTCTTCGTGCGGCGGGCGTCGTCGACCTGCCCGTAGACGTTCTGGTATCGGTCGAACAGTCGGTCGATCTCGTCCTGCGGGATCGGCACCAACGGGCCGGCCTCACGAGCGAGGTGCACGGTACGGGCGACGTCCTCGACCATCACGGCGGCCTTGACCGCATCCTTCGCGTTCGCGCCGATCGTGAACGGACCGTGATTGCGCATGAGCACTGCACGACTCCGGTGCCCGGTCAGGGTCTCCACGATCCCGCGGCCGATCGAGTCATCACCGATGATCGCGAACGGGCCGATCGGGATCGGACCGCCGAACTCATCCGCCATCGCCGTGATCACGCACGGGATCTCCTCGCCACGCGCCGCCCACGCCGTCGCATACGCCGAGTGCGTGTGCACGACGCCGCCGACCCCGGGCATGTTCCGGTACACGTACGCATGCGCTGCGGTATCCGACGACGGCGACCGGTCGCTGCCCGGCGTGCCCTCGATCACGCTCCCGTCCAGGTCGCACAGGATCATGTTCTCGGGCGCCAACTCGTCGTACGAGACACCCGACGGCTTGATCACGAACAGGTCGGCACCCGGCACCCGACCCGACACGTTGCCCCCGGTCCACACGACCAGGCCGTACCGCGTCAGCTCCGCGTGCAGCTTCGCCACATCGGCACGAACCCGTGCGATGGCGACCTCGATCTGCGGCCCGTAGCTGCTCACGCGGCCACCGCCCCGGCGGGAGCTCCGGCGACACGGCGCACTGCGCTGCAAGGATCGTGCGGCGCGGCGGGGGTGGTCGGCACGGGGAGACTCCTTCGTCGAGGCGGGAGGTGCTCCACGATCGCGGTCTCAATGTGACCGTTCACATGGCGACCCTCACTTTAGCCACATACCGACGCGGACTGTCAACTGCCGAAGGTCACAGAACGATAACGGAGCTCGTCCCGACCGGCGACGACGCCGGTGCCGACGTCAGAACGGGGCTCGGCCGGTGGAGCCCCGCACCTGGAGCTCGGGCACGATGGAGGCGCGCGGATCGACCGCCGACTCGTCGAGGTCGCCCAGCAGCAATGCCACGCATCGCCGGCCGAGCTCCGCGAAGTCCTGGCGCACGGTCGTGAGCGGCGGCCAGAAGTGCGCCGCCTCGGGGATGTCGTCGAATCCGATGATCGAGACGTCGCGCGGGATCTCGAGACCGGCGTCGCGCACGGCGTGCATGAGCCCCAGCGCCATCTGGTCGTTCGACGCGAAGATCGCCGTGAAGTCGCGCACGGTCAGCAGCTCGCGGCCGGCGTAGTAGCCGAAGTCGGCGGTCCAGTCGCCGAGGATCGGCGCGGTGGTGGGCACGTCCTGCGCGCTCATCTCGTCGAGGAATCCGCGCATGCGCGCCTCGGCCTCGATCCAGTCCTGCGGGCCGGCGAGGTGGTAGATGCCCCGGTGGCCGAGCTCGATGAGGTGTCGCGTCGCCATGCGTGCGCCGGCG
>CAWCWD010000045.1:0-25259 GCA_963799015.1 uncultured Actinomycetota bacterium
GTCGTCCGAGCCCCGAGAGCTTGCGCCAGTCGCGGGTGCCGGCCGCGTGGTCGACGATGCCCACGACGAGGAACAGCGCCGCCTTGAACAGGGCGTGCGCGAGCAGCAGCGCGACGCCGGCGAGCGCGGCGTTGCGCGTGCCGTACCCCGTGACGAGCACGAGGAAGCCGAGCTGGCTGACGGTGCCGTAGGCGAGGAGCAGCTTGAGGTCGTACTGGCGGAGTGCGCGCCAGCCGCCCACGAGCATGGTGAGCACGCCGAGTGCGATGACGATCGGATGCCACACCGCGAGGTCGGCATAGCCGGGCGCGAGTCGCGCCACGAGGTAGACGCCGGCCTTCACCATCGCCGCGGCGTGCAGGTAGGCGGAGACGGGCGTGGGCGCGGCCATCGCGGCGGGGAGCCAGAAGTGGAACGGCACGAGCGCGCTCTTCGAGATCGCGCCGACGAGCACGAGGGCGATGCCCCACTCGCCCGCCGCGCCGGCGACGGGGTGCGCGATGAGCTCGGCGAGGGAGCTCGTGCCGCCGGCGACGACGAGTACCACGAGGCCCACGAGCATCGTCAGGCCGCCGAACGTCGTGACGGTGAGCGCCTGCAGGGCGGCGCCGCGGCTCTCCTTCCTGCCGGTGTAGTGCCCGATCAGGAGGTACGAGAGCACGCTCGTGGCCTCCCAGAAGATGAAGAGCAGGAACACGTCGTCGGCGGTGACGAGGCCGAGCATCACGCCCGCGAACGCGAGCAGCAGCGCGGCGAACCGGCCGAGCGCCGGCTCGTCGTCGGCGAAGTAGTGCACGCAGTAGAGCAGCACGAGCGCGCCGACGCCCGTGACGATGAGGGCGAGCAGGAGCCCGAGCGCGTCGACCCGGAACGAGAGCGCGATGCCGAGCTGCGGGATCCAGGGCACGAACTCGACCACCGGCCGACCGGCGACCACGCCTGGCAGCCAGGTGAGCAGCAGCACGAAGACCGCGGCCGGCACGAGTGCGATCACGGCGAAGACACGGCGCCCGAGCAGCCTCGTCGCCAGCGGCGTCAGGAGCGCGACGGCGCCGAAGGCGACGAGGCTGGCGATCATCCACCCTCCTCGCGTCGCGCACACATCCGTCGGGCCAGTCTACCGGGACCTTCGAGTTTCTTTAGATCGCTTTATCGATACTTCCTAAATCGCCGCAAAGTTCATAAGCTTTCGCCGTGGACGCAGTCAGCAACCCGTACACGCCCAACGCCGGTGCGGCTCCCGAGATCGTCGTCGGCCGCGACGACCAGCTCGAGGCGTTCACGGTGCTCCTCCGACGCCTCGAACGCGGCCGGACCGAGCAATCGATGATCATCACGGGCCTTCGGGGTGTCGGCAAGACCGTCCTGCTCGGACAGTTCGGTGAGATCGCGCGTCGAGCCGGCTGGGAGGTCGTCGAGATCGAGGGGAGCAAGCACGATGACACGCGGTTCCGGCAGGCGATGTTCTCCCAGCTCAAGGCCGTGCTCCTCCGGCTCTCGCCGAGGGCGAGATGGACGGACCGCGCCCGACGCGCGGCGGAGGTGCTGAGCGCCTTCGCGGTCTCCGTCGACCAGAAGGGCACGTTCAGCGTGTCGTGGGATGTGCCGCCGGCAGAGGGAGCCGCCGATCACGGCGACCTCTCGATGGACCTTACCGATGTGTTCGTCGCACTCGGCGAGGCGGCCGAGGAGCAGCAACGCGGCGTCGCGGTCCTGATCGATGAGGTGCAGTTCCTGGGAAGGACCCAGCTCGAGGCGCTGATCCAAGCCGTGCACAAGACGGTCCAGCGTCGACTGCCGATCACCTTCGTCGGCGCGGGTCTGCCCCAGATCGCCGAGCTGGCCGGGGATGCGAAGTCGTACGCCGAGCGGCTGTTCACGTTCCCCAGGGTCGGATCGCTCGAGGGCGACGACGCACGGAAGGCGCTGATCGAACCCGCCCTGGTCGAGGGCGTCACGTTCGATGACGATGCGGTCGACCTCGCCATACGGATCACGCAGGGCTACCCGTACTTCATCCAGGAACTCGGCTACCAGGTCTGGGGCGTCGCGAGCGACAATCGAGTGAGACGCGCCGATGTGGCGACGGCTCGAGAGGCGTACGAGGCCAAGTTGGACAGCTCGTTCTTCCGGGTGCGCCTGGATCGGACGACTCCGCTCCAGACGGCCTACCTGCGAGCGATGGCCGAGCTGGGCCCGCAGCCCCAGAAGGCCGCCGACGTGGCTCGAGTCATGGGGCGGGAATCGACGCAGGTGGGGCCGACACGCGCCGAGCTGATCGACATGGGGCTCCTCTACACGCCGGAGCACGGGTACGCCGCGTTCACGGTGCCGGACTTCGATGCGTTCATGCTCCGGGCGGTTCCCGAGCTGCACATGCCCGAGATCCAGAAACGGAAGCGGAAGGACCAGTGACGGGCGCCATGCCGATCCTCATCACCGCCGACGAGCTCGCCCGCCGCCTCGACGACGAGGCGCCCGCACTGCGGGTTGAGGAACCCGCGCAGCGGGTGTCTCGAAACCCGCAGGCCACGCGCACGGTCGTGCTCGACGTGCGCTGGACGCTCGCCGTGCCCGACGGCCTCCCGGCATTCCTCGCGGGGCATATTCCCGGCGCCGTGTACGTCGACCTCGACCACGAACTCGCCGACCACTCCGTGAACGGGCAGGGGCGGCATCCGCTGCCCTCCGAGGCGGCGTTCACCGAGGCCATGCGCCGCTGGGGACTGCACGCCGGCGACACCGCGGTCGTCATGGACGACCTCGGCAACCAGTCGGCCGCTCGGGCGTGGTGGCTCCTTCGCCACGCCGGGTTCGCCGACGTGCGGATGCTCGACGGCGCGCTCGCCGGCTGGATCGCCGCGGGGCATCCGCTGGTGCCGGGCGAGACGACCGTCGAGCGAGGCGACGCGACCGCGCGCTTCGGCGCGATGCCGACGATCGACGCCGACGGGGTCGCCGCATTGCCCGCCACGGGCGCGGTGCTCGACTCGCGCGCGGCGGCGCGCTACCGCGGCGAGGTCGAGCCGATCGATCCACGGGCCGGCCACGTGCCGGGTGCGCTGTCGGCGCCGACCGCCGCGAACCTCGATGCCGAGGGCCGCTTCCTGCCGCCCGATGCGTTGCGCGCCAGGTTCGCGTCGCTCGGCATCGAGCCCGGCACGCCGACGGCCGCGTACTGCGGATCGGGCGTCACCGCGGCGCACCAGGTCGCGGCGCTCGCGATCGCGGGCATCGACGCCTCGCTCTTCCCCGGATCGTGGAGCCAGTGGTCGAACGAGCCGGGACGGCCGGTCGCCGTGGGCCCGGAGCCGGGCGGGCCGTTCGCGCCGGGCGCAGGACCGGCCTGACCGTCGCCCGTCCCGACGGTCGGGGACTCAGGGGCCGCCGGGCAGTTCGAGGAACTCGAAGAACTCGATCGACGCACCGTCGAGCATCAGGTGCGGATGGCTCTCCAGCAGTCCACGCAGGGCGTCGGCGGAGTCCGCCTCCATGATCGAGAAGCCGCCGACGTGCCGGTCGCCTTCGACACCGCCGCCGGTCCCGACGGTGCCGGCCGCTTGGGTCGGCGAGCCGAAATCGACGATCGCGGAGGCGGCTTGGCCGGCCCAGGCGTTCCACGCCTCCATTCCGGCCTGGCCCTCCTCGGGGGTCGCGTTCGCCATCTGGTCCTGGGCTGTCACCGGGGACATGTAGAGGAGCAGGTACTTGGTCATGGTGTGCTCACCTCGCACGGTCGATCGTTCTGGTATTTTGATGATGATCAAAATACTCTGGTGCCCACGCTGCTGCAAGGAGAATCCGTGATCGGCACAGGGGACACTCCGTCGAGCGCCGCCCGAACCTCGGTGCAGGCGATCGTCGACGCGCTGTCGTCTCCCGTGCGCCGGGAGATCCTGTGGCTGGTGTGGGACACCGAGCGCTCCGCCGGCGAGATCGCCGCGTCCTTCGACCTCACGGCCGGCGACGATCTCGAGCCACCTCGCCGCGCTGCGGGACGCCGGGCTCCTCGTGATGCGGCGCGACGGCACGTTCCGCCGCTACCGGGCCGACCGCGCGGCGATGGAGGCGGTGCTGCCCCTGCTCGGCTCCTCGGACGACAAGTGGAATGTCGCCGACGACATCCCGGAGCGGTCGCTGGCCCGCACCGGGGTCGAGCAGTGGGTGGCGGTCGCGGTCGAGGTGCCGCTGACGCAGGAGGAGGCGTTCGCCTCGTTCGCCGACGGGTCGAGGTACTCCGCCTTCCTCGGCGTCCCCGTTTCCATCGAGGACGGGCGGTTCTCGGCCCGACTGGAGTGGGGCACGAGGATCCGCGGACGTTACGAGGTGGTCGCACCGCCCGACCTCATCGCCATGCGATGGGACTTCGACGACGACGCGGTTCCGGTGCCCGGCCGGGAACTGGTCGGCTACCTGCGCTTCCAGCCTCGATCCGCGGGATGTCGCATCGAGGTGCACCAGGAAGCGGCCGACGCGCAGCAGGCCGAGTTCCTCTCGGTGGCATGGTCGTTGGTGCTCGGCCGCCTCGCGGAGCACGCTGCGCGCCATGGCGAGCCGCCGAAGCGCCGGCGCGCCCGACCCAAGCACCTCGGCACGGCGTGAGGACCTCGCCGACGCGCTCGGCAAGGACCTCGCCTACTCGGGCCGGCGGCCCACCGCGATGAGCGTCGTCATGTCGACGGTCGTGAGGCCGCGCTCGGCGATCGCCGCGAGGAAGCGCTCGCGCACGCCCCCCAGCTCCGACTCGTCGACGTCGGCGACCACCGCGCGCAGGCCGGTGCCGAGCACCAGGTTCCACGCCGGTTCGGGCGCGAGATCGAGGTGCCGCTGCACCGCCTCGGCGCGCACGTCGACGAGGCCGAGCTCCGTCAGCCAGTGCGCGAGGTTGCCCGCCGTGTCGGCGAGCTCGATCGTCGGCCGCGTGAGTTCCGTCGGGGACCGCCTCGCCGTCGGGCAGCGCCCCGACCAGCAGCTCGGGCAGCGGTTCCACCGCGCCGCGCGCCCACAGCGTGATCGCCACCCGGCCCCCCGGCCGCGCCCGCTCGATCAGCCGGCGCGTGTCGGCCTCGACGTCGGGGAAGAACTGGACGCCGAGCACGCATTGCACCAGGTCGTAGCCCTCGGGCTCCCAATCGGTGACGTCGGCGACGTGCAGGCGCAGCTGCGGCATCCGCTCACCTGCGCGTTCGCGCGCGAGCTCGATGAGCGGTTCGGCGAGGTCGACCGCGTCGACGAGGCCGCCGTGTCCCACCAGCTCGGCGGTGAACAGCGCGGATGCCCCGTCACCGCAGCAGGCGTCGAGCACGCGTTCGTCGAAGCGCGGATGCGAGCGCGAGACCGCTGCGGTCGAGATCGGATTCCAGAGCGCCTCATCGAGTTCGGCGAAGGATTCCGCAGCGTCGGCGAACTCCTCCCCGAAATCAGGTACCGTCGTCGTGTCCCCCATCTGCCCATTGTCGCCCTGATCGGGCGGAATCCGAAGTCTCAGGCAATCGAGAGCCGGAGCGGGCAGACTGGGAGTTCGCGTTCCCGATCGAAACGAGACCCCCCCTCATGAATCGTGCCCTGCGCCGCGCCGCGCCCGTCGCACTCGCCTCAGTCGCCGCCCTGCTCCTCGCCGGGTGCGCGGGCGGATCCGAGCCCGAGGCCTCCGAGACGCCCGCCGCAGCGGACTGCATGGACGTCTCGTCCGGCTCGCTCAGCGACAGCATCGAGGTCACGGGCGACTTCGGCGCCTCGCCGACCGCCACGTTCACCGCGCCGCTCGAGGCGACGGAGCTCGAACGCACCGTCGTGACCGAGGGTGACGGCGAGACCACCACGGCGGGCGACGACGTCAACGCCATCGTGAGCGCGTTCTCCGGCACCACCGGCCAGCAGGTCTTCTCGCAGCCCGCCACCATCACGGCCGGCGACGACACGGTCTTCGAGGCGTTCCTCGCCGGTATCGACTGCGTGCCCCTCGGCTCGCGCACGGTCACGGTCGCACCCGCGTCGACGCTCTACGGCGACCAGGGCAACGAGACCATCGGCATCGCGCCCGGCGAGACCGTCGTCATCGTCGTCGACGTGCAGGAGCCGCTGAAGCCCGCCGAGTGGACCGAGAACGTGCCCGAGGTGGAGTTCGGCGCCGAGGGCGAGGCGCCCACCGTGACGCTCCCCGACACCCCGCCGCCCGCCGAGTACCAGCTGAAGGTGCTCGAGGAGGGCGACGGCGACGAGGTGCAGTCGGGCGACAACGTGACGCTGCACTACCAGGGCACCAGCTGGGACACCCGCGAGGTGTTCGACCAGAGCTACGGCGGCGACCCGGCGCAGTTCACGACCGATGCGGTGATCCAGGGCTTCGGCGCGGCGCTCGTCGGCCAGAAGGTCGGCACGAAGCTCATCGTGACCATCCCGCCGCAGTACGCCTACGGCACGGATGCCGCGGGCGGCGAGCTCGCCGGCCAGACGCTCGTGTTCCTCGTCGAGATCGTCGACACCGCGCCCGCGACCGACGCGCAGTAACCACGACACGAGGGGGCCCGAACGGCGTCGGCCGTTCGGGCCCCCTCGGCGTTGCACGTAGCCTTGCAGGGTGATGCGCTTCCATCAGATCGACGTGTTCAGTTCGCAGCTCGGAGACGGCAACCCGCTCGCGGTCGTCCATGGATCCGACGAGCTGTCGTCCGAGGAGATGGCCGGGTTCGCGCGATGGACGAACCTGTCCGAGACCACCTTCCTGCTCCAGCCCACGACGCACGAGTGCGGATTACCGGGTGCGGATCTTCACCCCCGGCGGCGAGCTGCCGTTCGCCGGCCACCCCACGCTGGGGTCCGCTCGCGCCTGGGTCGAAGCCGGCGGAGCGCCCGCGTGAAGGCGGCACGATCGTGCAGGAGTGCGGCGTCGGACTGGTCACGATCCGTCAGGACGGCACCCGCTACGCGTTCGACGCGCCTCCGCTGCTGCGCTCCGGTCCCGTGGACCGGGACACCCGCGACCGGGTGGTCGGTGCGCTGGGCCTCACGGCAGCGCAGGTCAGCGATGTCGCGTGGATCGACAACGGGCCGGGCTGGATCGGCGTGCTCGTCGACGCCGCGGACACGGTGCTCGACCTGACCCCCGACTTCAGCGCCGACCGTGACCTGAACGTCGGTGTCCTCGGGCCCGTACCCGGCAGGCGGTCCGGCCGACTATGAAGCGCGCGCGTTCGTCCCCGGCGAGGGAGTCGCCGAGGATCCGGTGACCGGAAGCCTCGCAGCGGGGTTCGCCTGTTGGCTCATCCCGGCCGGGCTGGCACCCGACGAGTACGTCGTACGGCAGGGCACCCGACTGCACCGGAACGGGCTCATCGACGTCCGCCGGGAGGGCGATCGAACGTGGGTCGGCGGCGACACCCTCGTCGGCGTCGACGGTCACGTCGCGCTCGGCGGTCGCTGACGTCTCGTCGTCGTCGGGTCGTCGTCGCCCTCAGCGCGCGCCCGCGGCGAGCGCCCACGCGAAGATCGCGGCCGAGACCAGCCAGAAGCACAGCACGAACGCCGTGTCGCGCGTGCGCCAGCGGCTGATGGTGCGCTCGGTGCGGGTGGGGTGGGCGCCGAACGCGCGGGCGTCCATGGCGAGGGCGACCCGCTCGGCGTGCCGGATCGCGCTCGCGAGCAGCGGGATGGCGTAGCCGATCCGCGCGGCGCACGGCGGCGACCGGTCCGCGCCCGCCGTCGGTGCCGCGCACCCGGTGCGCCTGCCTGATGACCTCGAGCTCGTGCCCGAACCGGGGCACGAAGCGGAGCGCCGCCAGCGCCGTGTAGCCGATCCGGTAGGGCACCCGCAGGCTGCTGCACCAGCGCCCGCACCAGCTCGGGCCCCGTCGTGCGTGAGCCCCGCGATGAGCGAGAGCACGAGGATCGCGGCGATGCGCAGCGCCGGTCGCGAGCCCGACGAGAGAGCGCCGCGAGCGTAAAGCGTCCAGTCGCCGATCTCGACGAGCACCACGGATGCCGCGGCGCTCTGCGTCGACCCGCGACGGGTCGATCCACAGCGCGAAGCCGAGCGCCGAGCACGAGCACCGCCGAGCGGGAGGGCGAGCAGCAGCACGGCGATCGCCCGGCCTGAAGCTCGGGCCCCGACGAGCAGCGAGGGCGAGCGCCAGCACCAGGAACGCGAGCGGGATCGCGGCATCCCGCGCTGAACAGGAGCAGCGACCATCACGGGCAGCGGCGCGGCGAGCTTCGCGAGCGGGTTGAGGCGGTGCAGGAAGCGGGCCGGCGCGTGCCGGCGCCTGCTCCGCGTACGGGTTGACGGCGCGACGGCGGTCGCCGCCGGTGGCGGCGCTCATGCGGCCGCCCGTCCGGCGGTCGGCAGCTGCGACATCCGCGTGACCGACTGCCAGCTCGGGGTGCCGCACGAGGCTGCGCGGTGGCGCGGCGCGAGCGGCGGGAGCCGCAGCCCGGCCGCGCTCGATGAGCGGCGCCCGCCGAACACCTCGGCGGTGGGGCCCGTGCGCGATCACCCGGCCGCCCTGCATGACGGCGACCCGGTCGGCGTACTCGGCGACGAGCTGCATGTCGTGCGTGACGACGAGGACCGTGGTGCCCTCGTCGTTGAGTGCGCGCAGGATGCCGAGCAGCTCCGTCGGCGCGGGCGCGGTCCTGCCCGAACGTGGGCTCGTCGAGCGCGAGCACCGGCGCGCCGGCGACGAGGGCGGTGCCGACCGAGAGCCGCCGCTTCTGGCCGCCCGAGAGCAGGAACGGATGCCGGTCGCGCTTTCGCCGAGGCCGAACCGCTCGCAGCAGCCGCTCGAGTCGCTCGCGCACGCTCGGCTTCGGGCAGACGCCCTGGAGCCGGAGGCCGTGCGCGAGCTCGTCGGCGACGGTGTGCGCGATGAACTGGTGCTCGGGGTTCTGGAACACGAAGCCGATCGCGGCGGGCGCGATGCGCGAGCGTCGGCGCGGCCGACGGGTCCATGCCGAACACGTCGACCGTGCCGCGCGGCGGCGGGATCACGCCCGCGATGGCCTGGATCAGGCTGGTCTTGCCCGCGCCGTTCGCGCCGACGATGGCGACGAACTCGCCGGCTGCCACGTCGAGGTCGATCTCGTGCGACGACGACCGGACCGCGGCGCCCGCCGCCGCTGCACCGAGCAGTCGCGCACGGTGATCGCGGCCGCACGGCACGCGGCTCCGCGGCATCCGCGCGGTCGCAACGTCGTCGTGGCGGGCTCGCGCGACCGCGGGGGCGGGCGATGGGAGCGCCGGTCGACTCGCCTCGAGCGCGGCGCGCAGCTCGGCCGGCGTCAGCGGCAGCGGGTCGATCGGCACGCCCGCCGCGCGCAGGCGCAGCGCCGCGAGCGCGACACGCGGCAGCCACACGCCCAGCTCGTGCAGCTCGCCGGCGCGCCGCGCAGCACGTCGTCGACCGGGCCGTCGATGACGAGCCGCCCCGCCTGGTCGAGCACGACGACGCGGTCGACGAAGTCCACCGCCGCGTCGAGGTTGTGCTCGACGAGCAGGATCGCGCGGTCGCCGCTCGTCGACGAGCTCGCGCAGCACGGCGTAGACCTCGTCGATGCCCGCGCGGGTCGAGGTTCGCGGTGGGCTCGTCGAGCACGAGCAGCGGGGAGCCCATCGCGAGCGCGCACGCGATCGCGAGCCGCTGGCGTCCGCCGCCCGAGAGGCGGTCGGGGTTCTCGGCGCGCCGGTCCCAGAGGCCCACGGGCTGAGCGCCGCCTCGGCGCGCTCGAGCACCTCGGCGACCGGCATCCGGCAGGTTCTCGGGGCCGAACGCGACCTCGTCGAGCAGGGTGCCGGTGACCAGCTGCGCGTCGGGGTCCTGGAAGACCATGCCGACGTGCGTGCTCAGCTCGGCGACCGTGCGTTCGCGCGGTGTCGGCGCCGGCGACCTCGACCGATGCCCTCGAGCGTCGGCGGCGACGGCGTGCGGGATCAGGCCGTCGAGGGCGAGCGCCAGCGTCGACTTGCCGCGATCCGCTCGGGCCGAGCAGCGAGCACGACCTCGCCGGCGTGGATGTCGAGCGAGACGCCGTCGGGCGTGGCCCGCGCCGACCCGTCGTGCCGGATGCGCACGGCATCGAGCTCGAGCAGCGGAGCGGCGGTCATGGGCGGATCCTGATTCGTGGCGCCGGCGCGGACGTCGGCGGGGGGAAGCGTCGCCGACGGTGCCCGGCCTTAGGACAGCCTAACCTTTGGCTCATCGTCGGGATAGCGAGTGCGAGGATCCGCTGACAGGGGTCCGGGCCGCGTTCGGGGCTGGCCCCTGCGTGTTTCAGGGTTGGCACCAAGACGGGCCCGAGCGCGTACCTGAGTGCCCTTTCAGGTTGGGGAATGCCCCGGTCAGCCCGGATGTTGTACAGATGTCCGGACGTGGAGCCACCACGTCGGAAGGAGGAGAACGTGGGCATCAGCTACGTCGAGTTCGAAGACGATGCCGGAGTCCTGCGGCGCTACCGCAAGCACGTGAACGGGCGTGGCTTGGTCGCCACGACCGCGAAAGTCGACCCGACTGCGTTCGTCGACCCGACCGCCTACGTCGACCCCGGTGCCGAGGTGCAGCGCGGGGTGCAGATCGGCCACGGCGCGTGGATCGACCGCGACGCCATCGTCGCGGAGCGGGCCGTCGTGGGCGTGAACGCGCATATCGGCCGCGGCGCAGTGGTCGGACGCAACGCCGTCATCGGCCCCTACGCGTCGGTCGGAAGCGAGGCGCGCGTACAGAACGGCGCCCGAGTCCCGCGCGAGATGACGATCGCCGACGGCGACGAGTACCGCGCGTCGGGCGACGACCTGCGCCGGCTCGGCCTCGCGGCCTGAGCCGGTCGGGCTGAAGCGCAGCAGCAGAGAGACGGATGCCCCGGACGCGAGTCCGGGGCATTGCCAGGTCCGACGCCTCCCGCACCAGTTGATACACGCTTCCGTGAATACATGGTGTCGTGTATCGTCGCGCCTCATGACCGAGACCGTGACGCTGACCCACACCGCTGCGCTCGCCCGATTGGGACACGCACTGTCCGACGAGACGCGGACACGGATCCTGTTGACGCTCCGGGAGGCGCCGGCGTTCCCG
Source organism: uncultured Actinomycetota bacterium (assembly GCA_963799015.1). GTDB lineage: Bacteria > Actinomycetota > Actinomycetes > Actinomycetales > Microbacteriaceae > Agromyces. The sequence continues at coordinate 11,064 of CAWCWD010000045.1, forward strand.
TCCGACCTCGCGGACGCGCTCGGCGTGTCTCGGCAGGTGATGTCGAACCAGCTGGCCTGCCTGCGTGGCTGCGGACTCGTGGAAGCCGTGCCCGACGGCCGGCGCACCTGGTACCGGCTCGCGGACCCGCATCTGGCGCCGGCGCTCGACGACCTGCTGCGTCTGGTCGTCGCCGTCGACCCGACCTGCTGCGCCCCGAGGGGTGCACCTGCGCATGAGCTCGATCTCGTTGGGACCTCGACCGCTCCGGCCGCGCGGCGCGCGCTGCTCGAACGACGGATCCGCTGGGTCGTCGCCGCGACGATCACCTACAACGTCGTGGAGGCGATCGTCGCGATCGCCGCCGGCGCGGTCGCATCCTCTGCCGCGCTGATCGCGTTCGGCCTGGATTCGATCGTGGAGGTGCTCTCGGCGGCCGCGGTGGCGTGGCAGTTCGCGGCTCCGGATCCGCACAAGCGGGAGCGGGTCGCGCTGCGTTTGATCGCCGTGTCCTTCTTCGGGTTGGCCGTCTTCGTCAGCATCGACGCGATCCGTGCCCTGCTCGGCGCGGGGAGCCGGGGCACTTCGCCGGTCGGGATCGTGCTCGCGGCGGTGAGCCTGGCGATCATGCCGGTGCTGTCGTGGTTCGAGCGGCGCACCGGCCGCGAGCTCGGCTCGGCATCCGCGGTGGCCGACTCGAAGCAGACGCTGATCTGCTCCTACCTGTCGGCGCGTGCTCCTGGCCGGTCTCCTGCTCAACAGCCTGCTCGGTTGGGCGTGGGCGGACTCCGTCGCGGCGCTGGTCATCGCCGCGTTCGCGATCCGCGAGGGCATCGAGGCGTGGCGCGGCGACGCGTGCAAGCTCCCGGTCTCCGCGCTGACGGGTGAGCGGATGGTCGACCAAGCCGGGGCGTAGGCTGGAAACGTCCCACACCGAGGAGATGAGCGGATGAGGGTCGAGCTCCTCCACATCGCAGACTGCCCGAGCTGGGAGGCGGCGGCCCGGCTCCTGCGGCTGGCGCTGGACTCGGTCGGACAGCCCGAGACTCCGATCATCACCAGGCTGATCGACTCTCCGGAGGCGGCCGAACGAGCGCCGTTCGCGGGTTCGCCGACGATCCTCGTGGAGGGCGCCGACCTCTTCCCCTCGGACAGCTGCTCCCGTGGTCTCGCGTGCCGGGTCTACCTCACGCCGCAGGGAGTCGCCCGCTTTCCGACACGCGAACAGATCGAGGAGGCACTGACCGCTCATGTCTGAGGACCGCGAGCTCGTGTGTTCCTGCTGCGGCCGACTGGTCCCGCGCCGCGGCCTCCACGCACTCGGCGAAGACGTGTACATCTGTCGCCGATGCGGCCTCTGGGTCGCGCTCCGACTCCGCGGAGATCCGCAGGAGTAGCGGCGGGGCCCGAGCCGCTCGGCCGAGTTCCGCGTCCGGTCTGCGGGTCGAGGATCGGGCGAAGCCCGCGCCTCGAGACTTAGCCGAGCAACTCGCCGGCGAGCAACTCGAGGGTCTGCTCGCGGCCGGGCGCGGCATCCGTCGGCTCCGACTCGAGCGAGCCCGCGATCGGCGCGACCATCACCTCGTCGATGCCGTGGCGCTCGGCGAGCCGGCGCAACTCGCGGCCGCGCCCGCGGCATCCGCGATGATCCATCGCCGCTCCATGGCGGCGATGAGCTCGTCGGCGATCGAGTCGGCAGGCGCTGCGGCCGCCTCCTCGACCGTCTCGAGCGGGCGCATCGGCCGGTTCGTGCGCAGGCGGGCCATCGACCGCAGCTGCGGCAGGGCGCGCGCCCGCGCCTCCTCGGCGGTCGGCGCGACCGACGCGTTCACGGTGAGGAACGTCTCGGGCGTCGGGGTGCGCCTCGCTCGGCCGGTACTCGGAGCGATAGAGCTCGAGTGCGCGCTCGAGACCGTCGCCCGAGAAGTGGTTCGCGAAGACGTACGGGAGCCCGAGCTCGGCGGCGAGCTTCGCCGAGTAGTCGCTCGAGCCGAGCAGCCAGAGGGTCGGCACCGCGGTCGCCGCGGGCGTCGCGGCGATCGCGTACTCGCGTCCGCTCGTGAGGCGCAGGGAGGCGCCGTCGGGCGAGAGCAGCGACAGGATGTCGGCAATGTGGTCGGGGAAGCGATCGACGTCGGCCGTCGGACCGGAGACGCGCAGCAGTTGCGTGATCACCGGGTCGCTGCCCGGCGCGCGTCCGATCCCGAGGTCGATGCGTCCGGGCGCGAGCGCTTCGAGCGCGGCGAACTGCTCGGCCACGACGAGCGGCGCGTGGTTCGGCAGCATGACGCCGCCCGACCCGACGCGGATGCGCGCGGTGCGCGCGGCCGTCGCCGCGATGAGCACGGGCGGCGTCGTCGACGCGACCGCCGGCATGTTGTGGTGCTCGGCGAACCAGTAGCGCGTGTAGCCCAGGCGGTCGGCGAGCTGTGCGAGCCGCACGGATGCCGCGACCGCGCCCGCGCTGGTCTGGCCGGTCCGCACGGGAACGAGGTCGAGCACGGAGAGGCGGAGCGTGTCAGTCATCGCTTCGGGGCAACGGGCGCGGCCCCTCGCGATATTCCGCGATCGCGGGATAACCCTGAGGCGCCCGGAGGGGAGCCCCTGACGCGGCCGATCCCGATGCGTCGTGAGATGGACCCTGCGTTCGTGCGCGTCGCCGGGATCCCCCGCGGCCGTCCGCCCTCCGAAAGCGAGGGCCAGGGCCCGCGAGCGCGACACCCCGAAAGGAACCTCCGTGAACACCCCTGTGCCCTCCGGTGCCGCTGCCGAAGACGACGCCCGATCCGACCGCACGTCCGCCCGCTCCGCCGACGCCGCACTCGCGCCGGTGACCGAGATCTCCACGGCCCAGCCGCAGCCACGTCGAGGTCACCACGCTCTCGCTCCGCGAGGCGCTGGCCCTCCTCGACGACCGGCTGGACGGCCGGGTGCTCATCCCCGGCGACGCGGGTTGGGACGAGGCCCGCGCCGCGTGGAATCTCGCGGTCGACCAGCGGCCGGTCGCGGTCGTCGTCGCGGGCAGCGTGGACGACATCGTGCAGACCGTGCGCGCCGCGAAGGGCCTCGGCCTCTCCGTCGCCCCGCAGGCGACCGGCCACAACGCCGGCCCGCTCGCCGCGGCGAACGGCCTCGCCGACGCCCTGCTGCTGCGCACCTCGGAGCTGCGCGGCGTGCAGGTCGATCCCGACCTGCTGATCGCCCGCGTGGAGCCCGGCGCCCTCTGGGGCGACGTCGTCGCCGCGGTCGCGCCGCACGGCCTCGCCGCGCTCGCCGGATCGTCGCACGACGTCGGCGTCGTCGGCTACACCCTCGGCGGCGGCATCAGCTGGCTGGCCCGCTCGCACGGCCTCGCCGCCAACTCCGTGATCGCGGTCGAACTCGTCACGGCCGACGGCGTGCGCCGGCGGGTCGACGCCGACCACGACCCCGAGCTGTTCTGGGCCGTGCGCGGCGGCGGCGGGGACTTCGGCGTCGTGACCGCGCTCGAGTTCCGCCTCTACCCGATCGCCGAGGTCGTGGCGGGGACGCTCTTCTTCCCGCTCGAGCGCGCCGAGGAGGTGCTCCAGGCCTGGGCCGCGTGGACGGCGACCGTGCCCGACACCGTCACGTCCGTCGGCCGCGTGCTCCGCTTCCCGCCGATGCCCGAACTGCCGCCGTTCCTCTCGGGCAAGTCGTTCGTCGTCGTCGAGGCGACGATGCAGGAGTCGCCCGAGCGGGCCGACGAGCTGCTCGCCCCGTTGCGCGCGCTCGGCCCCGACATCGACACCGTGCACCCGCAGCCCGTCGCCGAGCTCCTGCAGCTGCACATGGACCCGCCCGCCCCGACGCCCGGCAACGGCGACGGCATGCTGCTCTCCGAGCTGCCGCCCGCCGCGGTGCGCGCGTTCGTCGCGGCGGTCGGCCCCGACTCGGAGAGCGTCCTGCTCTCGGCCGAGATCCGCCACATCGGCGGCGCCCTCGCACCCGAGGTCGCGCACGCCACCGCCGCCGACCGCGGCACGCCCGCTCCGGGCGTCGTCGCGGGCCTCGACGCGGAGTACCTCGTGTTCGGCGTGGGCATCGCGGTGCCGGGCTCCAGCGAGGCGCTCGCGGCATCCCTCGGCCGGCTCCTCTCCCGGGTGGAGCCCTGGCGGGCGCCGGTCGACTACCTCAACTTCGCCGAGCACGAGCGGCCCGCCGAGCGCCTCTTCGGCGACCGCGTGCACCGCCTCCGCGCGGTGAAGAACGCGGTCGACCCCACCGGCGTCATCCGCTCGAATCACCCCGTGGGTCGCTGACGGGGGGTGTCGCTCGCGCCCCGGCCTTCATAGGCTGGAGAGCGAGCGACACCCGCTGTCGCGAGAGCTGGGGAGGAACGAATGACGGTCCATTACGAACTGCCCACCACCGCGGATTTCGCCGCGCTTGGCCGGTCCGCACGACCCGGCGATCACCGTCTACGCCGCGACCTCGCCCGTGGTCACCGAGCGCGAACGCGCCGAGGTGGCGGTGAAGAGCGCCTTCGACGAGGCCATCGAGCAGGTCAAGGCATCCGGCGCCTCGAGCCGCGAGCTCAGCGAACTGCGCGCCGCACGCCACGCCATCCTCGCCGATGAGGACCTCTGGGCGGGCCTCGCCCGCTCGCTCGCCGTCTTCGTCGCGCCGGGATTCAGCGAGGTGTTCGTGCTGCCGAACCGGCTCGACGACGCGGTGCACGTCGGGTCGCACTTCACGCTCGGCCAGCTGCTGCGCGCGCCCAGCCAGGACCAGGAGGCGTTCGCCGTGGCCGTCTCGGCCAACGAGTGGACGCTCTGGCACGCGACCCCGACCGACCGCGCCGCACAGATGCCGATCGACCCCACGCTTCCGAAGAACGCGGAGGAGGCCGCGAACCGCGAGCCCGGCCTCGTCGGCACACGTCGCGTCGGCGGACACGGCGACCGCGGCGCCAGCGAGGAGGACCGTCGCCCGGCGACCCTCGACATCTACGCCAAGCGCGTGGCCGACGCCGTGCGCCAGGAGCTGCAGCTGCACGACCCCGACGAGCGCGTGCCGCTCTTCGTGTTCGCCGCCGAGCCGATGCTCAGCCAGTTCCTCGAGCGAGCGCACAACCATCGCCGCATGGTGGGTGTGCCAGGGGCGTCCGACCGTCTGGGGCCGGCCGAGATCGACGAGTCCCTGCGCGTGCAGCTCGCCATGCTCAACATCGATGAGGCCGAGTCGGCGCTGCAGGGACTCGCAGAGGCCAGCGCCGGGCGCGTCGAGCGCGACCTCGCGGCGATCGGGCGGCTCGCCGCCGACGGCGCGGTCGAGACCCTGTGGTTCGACTTCACCACGTCGGTCAACGGCACGCTCGACCACGAGTCGGGTGCGATCGAGTTCGCGACCGGCAACGGCGAGGGCGAGGCCCTGCACGACGGCACCCACGCCGGCGACCTGCTGCCGCAGCTCGCGCTGCTCGTGATCGCGAAGGGCGGCAAGGTCGTCACCGTGCGGAGCAACGACCTCGACGGGTCCGTATGGTCAGGACCCGCCATGGCGGAACTCAGGTACGCGCTGGCCTGACGTTCAGACGACGGATGCCGCGAGCCGTCCTCGTGCGGCATCCGGCCGTCGCCGCATGGCGCTCCCGGCGCGGCGCATCGCCGCCCGGACCACGGGGATGGCGAAACCCTCGCGCCATCCGAAGCGGATCTGCACCTCTTCGGCGCGCGAGTCCTCGACGATCACCTCGACCTCGGTCTCCGTGACGACGCGCGGAGCGCCGGCTCGGGCGTTCTCGCGGAGTTCGAGCCAGAGGCTCTCGGGGTGGGGCACGACGCCGGGGTTCGCCGCGATGAGCCGCAGCTGCCAACCGCCGGTCGGACAGAGGCCGGACCCGGTCACGCGGATGAGCCGGCCGTCGGAGGTCTCGATGGCGATGGCCCTGAAGTCGACGGCGGAGAAATCGCAATGGTTCGGGACAGTCATGTGGCAGACGCTAGGCGGCGGGGCGCGGCGCGTCCTCAGTGCCAGCGCTGAGATCGGGACGATCGGCCGTGCGGCCGCGGCATCCGTCGACCGACCGCACCACAGCCGTGCAAGCGCATTCCGGCGCACGTCTCCAGCCTAGGCTGGGACCCATGCGATTCGGAATGTTCGTTCCCCAGGGTTGGCGTCACGACCTCGTCGGCATCGAGCCGGCCGAGCAGTGGCAGGTGATGCACGGACTCGCCGCATACGCCGACGGCCCCGACTCGGGGTGGGACACGATCTGGGTCTACGACCACTTCCACACCGTGCCGACGCCGTCGCACACCGAGGCGACGCACGAGGCGTGGTCGCTCATGGCGGCGTACGCCGCGTCGACGAACCGGGTGCGCATCGGTCAGATGTGCACGTGCATGAGCTACCGCAACCCGGCCTACCTCGCGAAGGTCGCCGCGACCGTCGACGTCATCTCGGGCGGCCGCCTCGACGTGGGCATCGGTGGTGGCTGGTACGAGCACGAGTGGCGCGCCTACGGCTACGGCTTCCCGCCGATCCCCGAGCGCCTCGGGCGCCTGCGCGAGGGCGTCGAGATCATGCACCAGGCGTGGACGACGGGGCAGGCGACCCTCGACGGCACGTACTACCAGGTCGACGGGGCGATCGTGCAGCCGCAGCCCGTGCAGCCCGGCGGCATCCCGATCTGGGTCGCCGGCGGAGGCGAGAAGGTGACGCTGAAGATCGCCGCGAAGTACGCCTCGTACACGAACTTCGGCGGCACGCCCGAGGAGTTCACCCACAAGAGCGAGGTGCTGCGCGGGCACTGCGATGCCCTCGGGCGCGACTTCTCGTCGATCACGCGATCGACCGAGTTCCGCATCGTGATCGGCACCGATGCGGCGGATGTCGCGGCTCGACTCGATCGCATCGAGGCGCGCGTCGCGCCGTACCTCGGCCCCGAGGCGACCGCTCGCTACATGGCGCGACTACCGCAACCCCAACCCGTTCGCGCTCGTCGGGACACCCGCCGAGATCGTCGCGCGACTCGACGAACGCCGCGAGCTCGGGCTCGACTACGTCGTCTCGTACTTCCCCGAGGCGGCGTACGACCGGTCGGGGCTGGAGCTGTGGGCGTCGGAGGTCATCCCCGCGCTGCGGTAGCGGCGTCTCTGCGGGTTGAGGACGTCTGCGGGTTGAGGACGTCTGCGGGTTGAGGAGCCGCGAAGCGGCGTCTCGAAACCCGCCGTACGCGAGACCCTGGTTTCGAGACGCGCCTGCGGCGCTCCTCAACCCGCAGACGTCGAGACGCGCCTGCGGCGCTCCTCAACCCGCAGACGTCTCGCGGGGTCAGCGGATGCCGCGCATGAGCAGCGCGAGCAGGCGCGGCAGCTCGTCCTCGCCGCTGCCTCGCGCCGCGCGGTCGGCGGCCCACGCGAGGGACCCGGCCATCACGAAGAGCTCGCGCGCCGAGGCATCCGCCGTGACCGCGCCCTGCGCCTTCGCGCGCTCGAGCAGTCGGCTCGTCGCCTCGAGGAGGACTCCGCACGACGACCCGAGCGGCGACGTCTGGTTGTCGAGCGACTGCGCGATCGAGTCGGCGAGACCGTCCCAGGTGCTCGCGTGGCGGGCGAGCGCGAGCATCCATTCGTCGAGGGCCGCGCCCGCGTCATCCGCGTCGAGCAGCCGCTCGCCGAGGTCGTTCAACCCGTGCCGGCTCTCGACGAGCGCGGCGGCGAGCAGGCAGTCGCGAGTGGGGAAGTGGCGGTAGAGCGTGCCTGGCCCGACGCCCGCGCGACACGCGATGTCGTCGAGCGAGGCGTGCGTGCCGTGCTCGGCGAACGCCTGACCGGCGACCCGCACGATCGTCTCGTAGTTGCGCCGCGCATCGGCGCGCATGGGCCGCGCCGGTGCGGTTGCCTCCACGCTCACTCGAACCTCCAACTGGTCGCCGGCGACCATGCAGCAGGTCGTTCGGCGACGGCTCTTGACAAACCGGAGACAGTCTCCGTATTGTCGATCAGGCAAACAGGAGACGCTCTCCGGATAGAAGATTACCGCAGCGAGACCAGGAGTACCAGCTTGAGCGCATCACCACCCTCCTCCGTCACCACCATCGTCCCCCGCCTCACCGGGCGCACCCTGCTCGGCCTCATCGTCGTGTTCGTCACCCAGCTCATGCTCGTGGTCGACGCGAGCATCGTGAACGTCGCCCTCCCCCACATCCAGGCCGAACTCGGCTTCACCGCGGCGACCCTCTCGTGGGTCGTCACCGCGTATGCGCTCGCGTTCGCGGGGCTCATCCTGCTCAGCGGCCGCATCGGCTCGATGATCGGCGCGCGCCGGGCGCTGATCGTCGGCACCGTCGTGTTCATCGCGGCCTCCACGCTCGGCGGCTTCGCCGTGACCCCCGAGATGCTCGTCGGCGCGCGCGTGCTGCAGGGCATCGGTGCGGCGCTCGCGGCGCCGTCGACGCTCGTGCTGCTCATGGCCAACACGGTGCCCGGCCCGCAGCGCAACCGCGCGATGTCGCTGTTCGTCCTCGCCGCGGGTTCGGGCGGCGCGATCGGGCTCATCCTCGGCGGCGTGCTCACCACCACGCTCGGCTGGGAGTGGGTCATGTTCGTCAACGTGCCGATCGGCCTCGTGATCGTCGCCGGCGCGCTCGCGTTCCTCCGCGAGACCGAGCGGAGCCATGCCCGGCTCGACGTCGGCGGCGCGCTGACGTCCACGATCGCCATGGTCGCGCTCGTCTACGGGTTCACGGTCGCCGCGGAGTCCGGATGGCTCGACCCGCGCACGCTCGCCGCGTTCGCCGTGGCGGCGGCATCGCTCGTCGCCCTCGTGCTCATCGAGCGTCGCCACTCGAGCCCGGTGGTGCAGCTCGCCTACTTCCGCGCGCCGCGCACCGCCGTGCCGTTCTGGACGATGCTCTTCGTGCCCGCCGGCATGTTCGGGTTCTTCTACTTCGCCACGCTGTTCACGCAGAACGTGCTCGGGTACGACCCGCTCGGCACCGGACTCGCGCTGCTGCCGTTCGTCGCCACCATGCTCGTGGTCAACCAGTTCACGCCGCGGCTCGTCGCGCGTCTCGGCGAGCGGGTCGTCGCGATCGCCGGCCTCACCGGGCTCGCGGGCGGCATGCTCTGGATGGCGCAGCTCGGCTCCGCGAGCACGTTCCTGAGCGGCATCCTCGGGCCGGCGATCGTGCTCGGCCTCGGTGCGGGCCTCACCTTCGCGCCGATCACGTCGATCGTGATGGCGCAGGCGCCCGCCGACGAGACGGGTCAGGCCTCCAGCCTGCTGCAGGGCATGCAGCAGCTCGGCGGCTCCATCGGCGTCGCCGGCCTCACCACGGTCTTCACGGCCGTCACGCTGAGTGGCGGCGCGGCGCGCGGCATCGCGGCGGCCCTGCTCGGCGGCACCGTGTTCCTCACGGTCGGGCTGGTGCTGTTCGCGGTGTGGGGTCGGCGAGCGCCGGCCGTCGCGGGTGAGGCGACGGATGCCGCGAGCGCGACGGAGTGCCTCGAGGCCGCGGACGACGGCGGATGCGGCATCCGACCGCCCGCTCGTGGTCACCGGAGCCGTGCCCGCGATCGCCGACTGACCGGCGCCGCGCCGACGGAGACCCCGCGCGCGAGTACGCTCCCCCCGGGCGTGCTCGCGCGCGGTCGTCTGCGCGTGCGGAACGGTGACGTGGGCGCGGGGCCCGGACGCTGTTCGCTCAGGCCGCGCTTACGCGGCGATGGCCTCGTCGAGCTTCGCGGCGAGCTCCGCGTCGGTGGGCTCGGTGAAGTGGGTGCCGTCGGGGAAGACGACCACAGGGATCTGGGTGCGGCCGCTGATCGCCTTGGCGCGATCGGCGCCGTCGAAGACGAGCTCGAGATCGACGTACTCGTACTCGACGCCGCGGCGGTCGAGCAGCGCCTTGGAGCGACGGCAGTCGCCGCACCATTCGGCGCCGTACATCGTGATGCGGGCAGGGTACAGGTCTGAGATGCGCAGGGGAAGTCACGTCAGAACCATACGCAGCGAGGCCTGGGCGGTATTCCCAGCTTCGCGCGGCGGTGGCAGACTCGCCTGCATGCGATTCGAGACGCGAATGTTCCTCGTCGAGGCAACGGAACACCGGTATCGAGGTGCCGCCCGAGGTCGTCGAGGCGTTCGGCGCGGGAAGGAAGTCCGCCAGTGGTCGTCACCGTGAACGGGTTCGAGTACCGGAGCACCGTCGCGGCCGATGGGCGGGAAGTTCCTGATCCCGTTCAGCTCCGACAAGCGCGCGGCGACCGGGATCGGTGGCGGCGACCACGATCGTCGTCGACCTGGAGCTCGATACCGCACCGCGCATCGTCGAGGCGCCCGACGACCTCGCGGCGGCGCTCGACGCGACGCCGGGGCGCGCGAGGCATGGGACCGACTCGCGCCGAGTCACAAGAAGGCGCACGTGACCGCGATCGAGGGCGCGAAGGCCGCCGAGACGCGACAGCGACGCATCGCCAAGGCGATCGAGGCGCTCACCGGCTGAGCCCGCGAACGCCGCAGCGCTACGAACCCGCGCGCTACGAGCCCGCGCGCTACGAGCCGCGCGCTACGAGCCCGCGCTCGACAGCTCGCGCTCGGGACGCGCTCCGACCCCGGCTCCGACGAGTCGGATGAAGGCGCTCAGCTGGGCGACACCCTCGGGCGTGCGCGGCAGCGTGTCGATGAGGCCCGGCGAGTAGATGAGGTACGCCGCCCACTTCGCTCGGGAGATCGCCACGTTCAGGCGGTTCTTGAGCAGCAGGAACTCCACGCCGCGCGGGGCCGCCGCGGCCGACGACGCCGCGAGGGACACGATCGCGACCGCCGCCTCCTGGCCCTGGAACTTGTCGACCGTGCCGACCGGCACGTCGGGGAAGCCCGCCGCGTCGAGGGCGGCGCGGACCACGGTGAGCTGCGCGTTGTACGGCGTGACCACGATGAGGTCGCGCTGTTCGAGCGGGCGGGCCGAGGCCGCGGCATCCGTGGCATCGACCCACGTGCGCCCGAGCAGGTCGGTCACGAGCCGAACCACCTCGATCGCCTCCTCGGGCGACGCGGTGGCGTTGCCGACGTGCTCGATCGGGACGGGCGTGAGCCCCGGAGCCACTCCCTCGAGCGAGCGGAGCCGGGCGACCGGGTGCGAGTGCAACTCGCCGTCGTACGACAGGTGCGACACGGGTTCGGCGACGGCCGGATGCATCCGCCGGCTCTCGGCGAGGAAGTAGCCGTACTCGGCCGGCAGCACGTCGTGCCCGTCGGCGACCCAGCCGAGCGCGGACTCGTCGACCGGCTCGGGGTGGTTGCCCTGGCTCACCTGCGGCAGTTGCTGCGGATCGCCGAGGAGCAGCAGGTTGCGCGCCGCGACGGCCGAGGCGATCGTGGCGGCGAGCGAGAACTGGCCGGCCTCGTCGATCACCAGCAGGTCGAGCGAGCGGCGCGGCAGGCGGTCGGCGTTCGCGAAGTCCCACGCGGTGCCGCCGACCACGAAACCGGATGCCGCGTGCGCGGCCGTGTACTCGGCCACCCCGTCTTTCCTGATGATCGTGTACTCGTGGTCGCCCGGCTCCCGGGCGTCCTTCGGCGCCTTGGCGACGAGGCCGGGATCGAGGCCGGCGCGCACCACCGCGTCGAGCACGTTCTCGACCACCGCGTGCGACTGCGCGACGACGCCGATGCGCCAGCCGTGGTGGGCCACGAGGTCGGCGATCACGTGCGATGCGACGTACGTCTTGCCCGTGCCGGGAGGCCCCTGCACCGCGAGGTACGAGTCGTCGAGCCCGCGCAGCGAGGCGATCACGGCTCGCACGTAGTCGTGGTCGGGCGTGAGCGGCGCGAGCGCTTCGACGCCGTCGCGCGTGCGGGGCGGGACGCGGCGCAGCACGTCGATCGCGGGGTTCTCGCGGCCAGGCGAACGGGTAGGCGCTCGAGAGCTCCTGCGCCCACTCGAGGATGGCGTCGCGCTGCCGCCCCGCGGGGGGCGGCGTGCCGGGCACGACCGCCATCGGCAGCTCGGACCAGGTGAACCCGGCCACGGACCGCTCCTCCACGATGAGCCCGTCGTCGAGCACCTCGGCCACGCGAACGGAGTTCTGGGTGCGGGAGCCGGGTCGCAGGCCCTGCCGGGGGAACGGCGCGGGGGAGTCGTAGAGCGCGAACAGCTCCGCGCCGACGCCGAACCGGGACCCGGGCGCGACGCGACCCCGCAGGAGCAGTTCGCGACGGTCGACGCGGTGCTGGTCTTCGCGGTACCAGCGCTGCACCACGGCGGACTTCGCGGGGTCGACCACGAGCACGTCGCGATGGTCCTCCCACGATTCGAGCGGCTGCTCGAGACGGAAGAAGTGCGCCCACCAGAAGCTCTTCGCCTCGCGGTCGTGGTAGTCGATCGCGGCGGCTGCGCAGGGCGAGCGCCGTGTGGTCGGCATCGCGATCGGGGTCGTCGGGCGGCCCCGCGAGGCGCTGCAGCTCGATCGCCAGCGGGGAGGCCTCGTACACCTTGCCCGCGGCCTTGGCCGCCTCGACGAGCAACGACTCGGGCACCGGCTCGACGCCGGCCTCACGCGCGAGCCCGAGCAGCCAGTCGCGCAGTCGCAGGGTCGACACGCAGTCGTAGCGGTTGTAGTCGGCGAGGTCGTCGAGCACGTGCTGCGCGGCCGCAACGCCGACGAGGCCGGTGGCGGGATCCACCTCGCCCGTGGCCAGGAGTTCGCGGGCCCGCACGTACTCGAGGATCGAGTCGCCGCCCGACTTCACCTCCGCCTCGCGCAGCTCGGTGCCCATGTAGAGCGGCTCGAGCTTCTTGATCGAGTACGAGCGGCTGCCCACCCGCACGCGCGCGCTTGACGATGGGGTAGAGGTCGACGAGCACGCCGTCGGCGCAGCAGCTGGTCGACCGCCGCCTCGCCCACGCCGTGCCGGGCGGCGATCGTGAGCAGGTGCGTGCGCTCGTAGCTCGCGTAGTGGTAGATGTGCATGTTCGGGTGCGCCGCCCGGCGCGCGGCGACCAGCGCGAGGAACTGCTCGAGCGCCACCCGCTCCTCGGCGAAGCTGTGCGCCCAGAGCGGCGTGAACCGCTCGGCCGTGTCGACCATGCCGAACAGGTAGTCGAGGCCCCAGTCGGATGCCGCGCCCTCGGTGTAGAGCGGGTCGCCCTCGAAGTCGAAGAACAGGTCTCCGGGGTCGGGCTCGGGGATCGCCGCGAGCGAGATCGCGTCGCGCACCACGACGGGCGGGGGCAGCGGCGGGTCGTCGGGGGACGCGCCCGCCGCCGCTTCGATCAGCGCTGCCGCCGCCCGCTCGGCCGCCTCGGCCTCGAGCTGCAACCGCGCCTGGATGCGCAGGTTCTCGATCGTGGCGTCGAGGATGCCGGGCACGCTCCCGTCGGAGGCCGCGAGCGCGTCGATGGTGTCGATGCCGGCCTCGAAGAGGGCCGCGCGCTGCGTGACGCGCAACCCGGCGACGAGCAGCACGTCGCGGTGCGCCTGCACCTCGAGGTCGCACGTGGGGCACCGGCCGTCGAGCTCGTAGCGCGGGTCGCCCCAGGCGACCGGGCCGTCGTCGGCGAGGCGCTCGGCGACGATCTGCTCGAGCCGGGCTCGGCGCAGCCGGTAGACGGGTGCGATGTCCTCGAGCCGGTGCACGCTGGTGGACCCGTCTCCGAGGAGGAGCTCGACGGTGTCGGCGCACGCCACGCCGACGCGTTCGAGCTGCTCGGCGTAGGCGGCGAGCTGCAGGAGCGCGGTGACGCGCGCCCGGCGGGCGAGCTTGGAGTCCTGCACGAGGTAGCGGCCGTCGGGCTGCCGCACGATGAAGTCGGCGAAGCCGATGAAGCCCTCGTCGGCGAACGTGGCCTGGAACACGACCGGTGCGCCGGCGGCGAACGCCGCACGGTGGCCTCGACCGCGGCCGCGACCGCGGCGGCGTCGCGCACGTCGGGGCGCTCGATCTCGACGACGGCCGACCCCAGCTCGGCACGGTAGGCCTCGAGCGCGCGGTGTTCGTGCTCGTCGCCCATGCGCCCCGAGCGCTCGAGCATCGCATCTTCGGGATCGGGAACGGGGTCGATGCGACCGAGCTTCGCGTCGAGTGCGCGCAGGAAGGCGAACTCGCACTCCGACGCCTTCTTCAGGTCGCTCGCGCTCGTGACGACGGTGCCGTCGACCAGGTACATGCCGGCTTCCTTCCGTCGTCCCGGTCTTCACCGTAGCGTCGGCCGCCGACATCCGGGCGCGAACGCACGGCCTCAGGCGG
>CAWCWD010000046.1:0-62835 GCA_963799015.1 uncultured Actinomycetota bacterium
CCGCCGCCGGGAATAGCATCGATCAGCGGTACCGGTGCCCTGACCGATGCGACGAAAGGACGGCGGTGACCTCGCCCGACAACTCCCCCACTCCCCCGAACCCTCCGGTCGATCCGCGCGACGCCGACCTCAGCGGCATCCGCGGCTGGCTCTTCGACCTCGACGGCGTGCTCACGCCCACCGCGGTGGTGCACATGCACGCCTGGTCGCGGCTGTTCACGCCGTTCCTCGAGGCGCACGGCGCCGCGCCGTACTCCGACGACGACTACTTCGCCTACATCGACGGCAAGCCCCGCTACGACGGGGTCGCGGTCGCTGCTCGAGAGCCGCGGCATCCGCATCGAAGAGGGCGAGGTGACGGATGCCCCGACCGCCGACACCGTGCACGGACTCGGCAACCGCAAGAACGACGCCTTCAACGCCACGCTCGCCGAGGAGGGCGTGACGCGCCTACCCGGGCAGCGTCGCGTTGCTCGACGCGGTGACGCGCGCCGGCGCGAGGTCGCCGTCGTCTCGAGCTCGAAGAACGCGCCCTCGGTGCTCGCCGCCGCCGGGCCTCGCCGACCGCTTCGAGGTCGTCGTCGACGGCGCCGTCGCCGCGCGCGAGGGCATCCCCGGCAAGCCGGAGCCCGACATGTTCGAGCGCGCCGCCGAGCTGCTCGGCCTGCCCACCGAGGCGTGCGCCGTCGTCGAGGACGCCGAATCGGGCGTGAAGGCCGGCGCGGCCGGAGAGTTCGGTATCGTCATCGGCGTCGATCGCGGAGTCGGCCGCGAGGCGCTCGAGGAGCTCGGCGCCGACGTGATCGTCGACGAGCTCGACGAGCTGCTGCCCGCCGTCGAGCGCGCCGCCGCGGCATCCGCCGCGGCACCCGCCCCCCAGCACCCGCACCCGAGCACCACCCGAGAGGACCCCTCATGAGGTTCGCCGACCACGACCCGCTGAACCGCAGCCGGTTCCCCATCGACGAGTGGGCGCTCGTCGAGACGGACTTCGGCCTGGCCGACATGGGGCGCACCGAGACCCTGTTCGCCGTCGGCAACGGCTACCTCGGCCTCCGCGGCAACGTCGAGGAGGGCCGCGACGGCCACTTCCACGGCACGTTCGTGAACGGGTTCCACGAGACGTGGCCGATCCGGCACGCCGAGGAGGCGTTCGGGTTCGCCCGGGTCGGGCAGACGATCGTCAACGCGCCCGACGCGAAGGTCATCCGCCTCTACGTCGACGACGAGCCGCTCGTGCTCACCGTGGCCGAGCTCCTCTCCTACGAGCGCCGCCTCGACTTCCGGCTCGGCGCCCTGAGCCGCTCGATCGAGTGGCGCACCCCGTCGGGCAAGCGCGTGCTCATCACGAGCCGCCGCATGGTGTCGTTCACCGACCGCCACCTCGCGGTGCTCGACTACGAGGTCGAGCTGCTCGACGCGGATGCCGCGGTGACCATCTCGAGCCAGATCCTGAACCGCCAGGACGGCCGCGACGAGTACCGGTCGGGCGTCGCCGAGGCGCCGGCCGGATTCGACCCGCGCAAGGCCGAGCAGTTCATCGAGCGGGTGCTGCAGCCGCGCGTGAAGCGCGCCGAGGGCGCCGCGCTACATGCTCGGCTACCAGACGCACGAACTCGGGCATGACGATCGCGATCGGCGCCGAGCACTCGATCGCCACCGAGAACCAGTTCACCGAGTCCGGCTCGATCGGCGACGACCTCGCGAAGCACATCTACCGGGTGCACGCCAAGCAGGGCAAGCCGATCCGCCTCACCAAGACGATCAGCTACCACACGGCCCGCACCGTGCCGGCGCGCGAGCTCGTCGACCGCAGCGACCGCACGCTCGACCGTGCGCGCCGAGCTCGGCGTGGCCGAGATCTTCGAGCAGCAGCGCTCGTGGCTCGACGACTTCTGGGCCCGCTCCGACGTCGAGGTCGCCGACCAGCCGGCCGTCCAGCAGGCGATCCGGTGGAACCTCTTCCAGCTCGCGCAGGCCACCGCCCGCACCGACGGCGACGGCGTCGCCGCGAAGGGCGTCTCGGGCTCGGGCTACGGCGGCCACTACTTCTGGGACAGCGAGGTCTACGTCCTCCCGTTCCTCAGCTACACGGCCCCGATCGTCGCGCGCAACGTGCTGCGCTTCCGGCAGCGGATGCTCGACGCCGCCCGCGCCCGGGCGCTCGAGCTCAACCAGCGCGGGGCCCTGTTCCCGTGGCGCACGATCAACGGACAGGAGTCGTCGGCGTACTACGCCGCCGGCACCGCGCAGTACCACATCGACGCCGACATCTCCTACGCGCTGTGCCAGTACGTCGCGGCGACGGGCGACGAGGACTTCCTCGGCCGCGGCGCGATCGACATCCTCGTCGAGACCGCGCGCATGTGGGAGGACCTGGGCTTCTGGCGGTCGCAACGCCGACGACGTGTTCCACATCCACGGCGTCACCGGGCCCGACGAGTACACGACGGTCGTGAACGACAACCTGTACACGAACGTGATGGCGCGGTTCAACCTCGCGTCGGCGGCAGCCGCGGTCGACAACCTGCAGGTGCACGACCCGGTCGCGTACCACAAGCTCGTCGCGCGGCTCGAGGTCGACGCCCGCCGAGGTCGCGAGCTGGCGCCGGGCCGCCGGCGCACATGCACATCCCGTACGACGAGCAGCTCGGCATCCACCCGCAGGACTCCGCGTTCCTGCAGAAGGAGCTGTGGGACCTCGAGAACACGCCCGAGGACCGCCGCCCGCTGCTGCTGCACTACCACCCGCTGGTCATCTACCGCTTCCAGGTGCTGAAGCAGGCCGACGTCGTGCTCGCGCTCTACCTGCAGGGCGACCGGTTCACCGACCGAGATGAAGCGCGCGAACTTCGAGTACTACGACCCGCTGACCACGGGCGACTCGACGCTGTCGGCGGTCGTGCAGTCGATCATCGCGGCCGAGGTCGGCTACCACGAGCTCGCGATCCGGTACTTCCGCTCGGCGCTCTTCGTCGACCTCGCCGACCTGCACCACAACGCGGCCGACGGCGTGCACGTCGCCTCGACCGGCGGCGTGTGGAGCGCCCTCGTCGTCGGGCTTCGGCGGATTCCGCGACCACAACGGCATCTTCACCTTCGACCCGCGCCTGCCCGACGCGTGGTCGAAGCTCACCTTCCGCATCACGCTGCGCGACACGCGCCTGCGCGTGACGCTCGAGCCCGAGTCGATCTCGTTCGCCGTCGAGGTCGGCGACGAGGCGCGCGTGCGGGTGCGCGGCACCGAGGTCGTCGTCACCGCGGACGACCCGGTCACCGTGCCGCTCGACGGCCAGGGGCCCCGCCTCTACGGCGCCCCGACCATGCGCGACGTCACCGGTTCGCGCCGAGCCGACGGCACGCTGCTCACCGCGTCGATGCCCACGCTGTCGCTCGATCTCGACGAGGAGGAAACGGTCGTGCCGATCGACTGAACGCGGGTCTTCACAGCCGCTGCGGCTACCATGTCACACAATCACGGAACGGGATCGGGAGACCTGTGGGCCTACTGGACAACTTCGAGAAGGGTCTCGAACGCGCCGTCAACGGCGCCTTCGCGAAGACCTTCCGCTCGGGGCTGCAGCCCGTCGAGATCACCGCGGCCCTGAAGCGCGAGATCGACACGAAGGCGGCGGTCGTCTCGCGCGACCGCGTGCTCGTGCCGAACACGTTCACGGTGCGGATGTCGCCGACCGACCACGACCGCATGGCGGGCCTCGGCCCGGCCCTCGTCGACGAGCTCACCGACCTCGTGCAGAAGCACGCCGCGAGCCAGCGCTTCCAGTTCGCGGGCGGCATCTCGATCGCGCTCCAGCCCGACCCCGGCCTCTCAGAGGGCATGGTGCAGGTCGACTCCCGCAACGTCAAGGGCCAGGTCGCCTGGACGCCCGTGCTCGACGTCGCCGGCAAGCGCTACCCGATCCTGAAGGGGCGCACGGTCATCGGCCGCGGCAGCGAGGCCGACGTCACGCTCGACGACTCCGGCGCCTCGCGACGCCACGCCGAGGTGCAGTGGGACGGCACCCGCGCCCGCGTGCGCGACCTCGGCTCCACGAACGGCACCCAGCTGAACGGCGCCCCCGTCGAAGGAGGCGGTGCTCGAGCCCGACTCGGTGATCACCATCGGCCGCTCCCGCATCGTGTTCCGCGTGCTCGCGCAGGCCTCGGCGCCCGACCGCCGGTCGGGCCGCCGACCCGGCCACCGAGCGCCACGACATGGGCGGGTTCTGGGGGCCCGGCGAATGAGCGAACTCACCCTCCTGGTCCTCCAGCTCGGATTCCTGCTGCTGCTCTGGGTCTTCATCTTCGCGATCGTCTACTCGCTGCGCAGCGACCTGTTCGGGCAGCGCGTGCGCAAGCTGCAGCCCGACACGCCGCGGCCGCGAGCGCCCGTCGCGGCATCCCCGTTCCCCAGCTCGCCGGCGCCGGCGGCGGCGGCATCCGCGCCCACCGCCGGCCGTGCCGCATCCCGCCGCCCCCGCGTCCGGACCGGGCGGCGAGACCGCCTCGACCGAGAACGCCACCCGCCTCGTCATCACGAGCGGGCAGAAGGCGGGCGCCGAGTTCCCGCTCGGCCGCGACGAGATCACCATCGGCCGCTCCAGCGACTCGGCGATCATCATCCGCGACGACTACACCTCCACCCACCACGCGCGCCTCATGCTGTGGAACGGCCGCTGGATGATCCAGGACCTCGACTCCACGAACGGCACCTTCCTCAACGGCTCCCGAGTGACCGTGCCGACGCCCATCCCGCTCGGAGCCACCGTCAAGGTCGGAGCGACGACGTTCGAGCTGCGGCGGTAGCCCATGGCCACGGTCAAGGCGAGCGCGGCGGTCTCGCACGTCGGGCGGATCCGCTCGAACAACCAGGACTCCGGCTACGCCGGGCGCAACCTGTTCCTCGTCGCCGACGGCATGGGCGGCCACGCCGGCGGTGACGTGGCGAGCGCCATCGCGACCCGACGCATCGCCGAGGCCGACGGCGACTACGACGTCCGCACCGGATGCCGCGGCCGCCCTCGAGGGCGCCCTGATCGCCGCCAACCGCCAGCTCGCCGAGACCGTGGCCGAGCACTCCGAGCTCACCGGCATGGGCACCACCGTCAGCGCCATGCTGCTCGACGGCGACCGCGTCGTGATCTCGCACATCGGCGACTCGCGCATCTACCTGCTGCGCTCCGGCGAGCTCAGCCAGATCTCCACCGACCACACGTTCGTGCAGCGCCTCGTCGACGCCGGCCGCATCACCGCCGAGGAGGCGATGGTGCACCCGCGGCGCTCGGTGCTCATGCGCGTGCTCGGCGACGTCGAGAGCTCCCCCGAGATCGACTCGATGGTGCTCGACACCCGTGCCGGCGACCGCTGGATGCTCTGCTCCGACGGCCTCTCCGGCGTCGTCGTCGTTCGACGAGCTGCACGAGCTGCTCTCGGCCGACGCCGGCGCCAAGCAGGTCGCCGACCGGCTCGTGAAGGCGTCGCTCGACGGCGGCGCCCCCGACAACGTCACCGTCGTGGTCGTCGACATCGGCGAGCCCGCCGCGCCGGCCACGCCGCCCCTCGTCGTCGGCTCGGCGGCGGCGCCGCTCGCGTTCGGCGCGGCGGCGGAGCCGGCGCGCGCCCGCGGCATCCGCCTCGCGCCCTTCCGCCCGCACCCCGTGCAGGAGACGCACTTCGAGCCCGACTCGGCCGACTACTTCGACGAGCTCATCGAGGAGGACGCGCGCCGTCGGCGTCGCCGCCGCTGGGTGTGGAGCTTCTGGATCGTGCTGCTGGTCGCGGCGATCGTCGCCGACGTTCGTGCTCGGCTACCAGTGGACGCAGACCCGCTACTACGTGGGCGAGTCCAACGGCCGGGTGGCGATCTTCCAGGGCATCCAGCAGGACCTCGGCCCGATCTCGCTGCACGAGCTGCACACCGAGACCACCATCGACGTGGCCGACCTGCGCACCTACGACCAGCAGCGCGTCGAGCAGACGATCAGCGCCGGCTCGTTCTCCGAGGCCTACCGCATCGTGCAGCGACTGGAGGAGTCCGTTGACTGACCGCGCCGGCCGCACCGCCGAGGCGCCCCGTTCCGAGCGGGCCGCCCACCGGCATCCGTGCGCCGCATCCGCCTCCCGCAGAAGCTGCGCAACATGGAGCTCTGGCTCCTCATCGTCGCGTGCCTCATCAACGCCTCGGCGATCGTGCTCGTGCAGCTCGGCGCGATGGGGCGCATCGACACGCAGCTCGTGCTGCTCGGTGCCGGGCTCTCGGTGCTCGTGTTCGGCCTGCACATCGCGATGCGCTTCGTCGCACGCGACGCCGACCCGTTCCTGCTGCCCATCGCGACCGTGCTGAACGGGCTCGGCATCGCGATGATCTACCGCATCGACATCGCCGACGGCGAGAGCGGCTGGGAGAGCGCGTCGGTGCGGCAGATCGTCTGGAGCGCCATCGCGATCGTCGCGGCCATCGTGACGATCCTGGTGATCCGCAACCACCGGGTGCTGTTCCGCTACACCTACCTCTCCGGCCTCGTCGCGATCGTGCTGCTGCTGCTGCCGCTCGTGCCCGGCATCGGACGCGAGGTGAGCGGCGCGCGCGTGTGGATCGGCATCGGCGACGTCGCGACCTTCCAGCCCGGCGAGATCGCGAAGATCGCCCTGGCGGTCTTCTTCGCGGGCTACCTCGTGCGCAACCGCGACTCGCTCTCGATGGTCGGGCGCGACGTTCCTCGGCATGCGGTTCCCGCGCGCCCGCGACCTCGGCCCGCTGCTCGTCGTCTGGGCGCTGTCGATGGCGGTCATCGTGTTCCAGCGCGACCTCGGCACCGCGCTGCTCTACTTCGGCCTCTTCCTCGTCATGCTCTACGTCGCCACGAGCCGCCTGTCGTGGGTCGTGCTCGGCCTCAGCCTGTTCATCGGCGGCGCGCTCGTCGCGAGCCAGACGCTCGACTACGTCGGCAACCGCTTCGCGAACTGGCTCGACCCGTTCAACCCCGAGCGCTTCGACCAGGAGTTCGGCGGCAGCTACCAGCTCGTGCAGGGCCTCTTCGGGCTCGGGAACGGCGGGCTCATCGGCACGGGCTGGGGCCAGGGCCGCCCCGACATCACGCCGGTGCCGCAGAGCGACTACATCATCGCGAGCCTCGGCGAGGAGCTCGGCCTCGCCGGCGTCTTCGCGATCCTCGCGCTCTACGTGCTGTTCGTCGCCCGCGGCTTCCGCATCGGCTTCGCCGGACAGGACGACTTCGGCAAGCTCCTCGGCGTCGGCCTCGCGTTCGTCATCGCCCTGCAGGTGTTCATCGTCGTGGGCGGCGTCACGCGGGTCATCCCGCTGACCGGCCTCACGACGCCGTTCCTCGCGGCGGGCGGCTCGTCGCTCGTGGCGAACTGGATCATCGTGGCGCTGCTGCTGCGGCTCTCCGACACCGTGCGCAACCATCCGAGGCTGGTGATCGACGGATGAACCGCGAACTCAAGCGCGTGACGATCGTCGCGCTCCTCATGTTCCTCGACGCTCTTCGTCTCGACGACGATCATCCAGTACGTGCAGGCCGAGGCCCTCGCGGCCGACCCCCGCAACTCGCGCACGCTCTACGAGAGCTACTCCGTCGAGCGCGGCCCGATCCTCGTCGGCGGCGACCCGATCGCCTACTCGCAGCCCTCCGACGACGACTACAAGTTCCAGCGCGTGTACGCGAACGGCCCGCTCTACGCGCCCGTCACCGGGTACATCCCCGTCAACGGCGAGGCCACCGGGCTCGAGCGGTCGCTCAACTCCTACCTCAGCGGACAGAGCTCGAGCCAGTTCTTCGACCAGCTCAACCGCGATCATCTCCGGGCAGGACCCGATGGGGGCATCCGTCGAGGTGGCCATCGACCCGGTCGCGCAGCAGGCCGCGTGGGACGCGCTCGGCGACTACACGGGCGCCGTGATCGTCACGGAGCCGGCCACCGGCCGCATCCTCGCCATGGTGACCGAAGCCCACCTTCGACCCGAACACGCTCGCCGTGCACAACAGCGCCGAGGTGCAGGCCACCTACGAGGGGCTGCTCGCCGACCCGAGCGACCCGCTGTTCAACCGCGCGACCGGCGGCGACATGAACCCGCCCGGCTCGGTCTTCAAGCTCGTCGTCACGGCGGCGGCCCTCGAGTCCGGGCGGTACACGCCCCGAGTCGACGTTCCCGAACCCGGCGTCGCTCACGCTGCCCGGCACCGACTCCGTCGTGCGCAACTCCGGCGGCGGCACCTGCGGCGGCGGCGCCGAGGTCACGCTCGCCGACGCGCTGCGGCTCTCGTGCAACATCCCGTTCGCCGAGCTCGGCATGGAGCTCGGCGACGCCGCGATCCGCGAGCAGGCCGAGAAGTTCGGGTTCAACACCGAGTTCGAGATCCCCACCGCGACCGAGCCGAGCGTCTACCCCCGCGTGCTCGACGAGCCGCAGACCGCGCTGACCGCCTTCGGCCAGGGCGACGTGCGCGCGACGCCCATGCAGATGGCGATGGTCTCGGCCGCGATCGCGAACGGCGGCATCGTGATGGACCCCAACCTGGTGGACGCGATCACCGCCCCCGACTTCACCCCGCTGCAGGAGTTCGAGGCCGTCGAATTCGGCCGCGCGATCAGCGAGGAGACGGCGAACACCATGACGCAGATGATGGTCAACGGCGTCGAAAACGGTGCCGCGAGTAATGCAAGAATAGACGGCGTCAGCGTGGCCGGTAAGACGGGTACAGCAGAGAACGGTGAGAGTGACCCCTACACTCTCTGGTTCACGGGTTTTGCCCCCGCCGACAACCCTCAGTATGCGATCACGGTACTCGTGGAGGATGGCGGGGGACTTGGTCAGGAGGGGTTCGGCAATCTCATCGCCGCACCCATCGCAAAGCAGGTACTAGAGGCGGTGCTGAACAAATGAGACCGAGCGCAGGGCTCACCTTCGGAGGGCGCTACGAGCTGCAGTCCCGGATCGCGATCGGCGGCATGGGCGAGGTGTGGCAGGCCACCGACCTCGTCATCGGCCGCCAGGTCGCCATCAAGATCCTCAAGGACGAGTACCTCGGCGACCCCGGGTTCCTCGAGCGGTTCCGCGCCGAGGCCCGTCACGCCGCGCTCGTGAACCACGAGGGCATCGCCAACGTCTTCGACTACGGCGAGGAGGAGGGCAGCGCCTACCTCGTGATGGAGCTCGTGCCCGGCGAGGCGCTCTCGACGATCCTCGAGCGCGAGCACGTGCTCTCGACCGACAAGGTGCTCGACATCGTCGCGCAGACCGCCGCCGCGCTGCAGGCCGCCCACGCCGCCGGCCTCGTGCACCGCGACATCAAGCCCGGCAACCTGCTCATCACGCCCGACGGCCGGGTGAAGATCACCGACTTCGGCATCGCCCGCATCGCCGACCAGGTGCCGCTCACGGCCACCGGTCAGGTCATGGGCACCGTGCAGTACCTCTCGCCCGAGCAGGCGTCGGGCCACCCGGCGTCGCCGACCACCGACATCTACTCGCTCGGCATCGTCGCGTACGAGGCCCTCGCCGGTCGTCGCCCGTTCACCGGCGAGTCGCAGGTGGCCATCGCGATGGCGCAGATCAACGAGACGCCGCCCGACCTGCCCGTCACGGTCTCGGAGCCGGTGCGCAACCTCGTCTACTCGTGCATCGCGAAGAACCCGGCCGACCGGCCGCAGACGGCGGCTCACCTCGCGCGCGCGGCCACGGCGCTGCGCCGCGGCGACGTGCAGGCCGCCGCCGCGGCCGTGCCCGGCCGTGCTCGGCGCCGCCGGTGCTACCGCCGCGACCATGCTCATGACCCAGGCGGGCGCCACGGCCGCCACCACCGTGCTGCCGTCGGCGGCCGCGGCGGGCGTCCCGTCGGGCGAGCCCGCCGAGGAGGAGCCCGCCGAGAAGAAGCGCAGCCCGTGGACCTGGCCGCTCATCGTGCTCATCGCGATCCTCGCGATCGTGCTCATCGGCACGATCATCGCCCTCGCGTTGAACCGTGGCGGCGGTGAGGACCCGGCGTCGACCACTGCGCGCCCGACCTCGTCGAGCGCGCCGCCCACGACGCCGAGCGCGCCGCCCACGAGCGAGGCGCCGACCACGATCCAGATCGACCGCAACGCGTACATCGGCATGAACGTCGACGATGCGGCCGCGCCAGATCGAGGCGCTCGGCCTGCCCGTCGTGCGCGAGGAGGGCGGTGCGGCCGACCGAGCCCGGGCTCGCCAACACGGTCTCCGAGGTCAACCCGAGCGGCCCCGTGCAGCCCGGCACGACGATCACGCTCACGTACCTCACCGACCCGGTGGCGCCGAGCGCGCCGTCGAACGCCCCGACCACGAACGACAACCCGGTCGAGCCCGACGTGGGCCAGATCACGGTGAACTGGACCGCGCAGAGCTGCCCCGCCGGCCAGACCCTGAGCGGCTACGAGGTCGCGGTCACGGGTGACGCGTCGATCCCGAACAACCCCGTCTTCGGGCCCGGCACCACCAGCGCCCAGGTCAACGTCAACAACACCCCGGGCGGCTCGTTCGACGTGACGTTCCGCTACTTCTGCGGCCAGCTCGACTCGCCGTTCTCTCCCGCGCTCACCGTGGACATCCAGCCGTGAGCAACGAGCGGGATTGACACGAGGTCGGACGAGACGAGGACGGAGCTGCAGGGTGAGCGATGAAGGACGCGTGCTCGCGGGGCGCTACCGCGTGGGTGCGCTCATCGGTCGCGGCGGCATGTCCGACGTGCACGTCGGCACGGACACGCGACTCGGCCGCCGGGTGGCGATCAAGCTCCTGAAGCCGCAGCTCGCCACCGACCCCGCGTTCCGCATGCGGTTCCGGCAGGAGGCGCAATCCGCCGCCCGCATGGCGCACCCGACGATCGTGCGCGTGTTCGACGCCGGCGAGGAGACGGTGGTCGACTCGGCCGGCCACGAGGTGCAGCTGCCCTTCATCGTCATGGAGTACGTCGAGGGTCGCCTCCTCAAGGACATCATCCACGACGGCCCGCTCGAGCCCGTCGCGGCCGTGCGCGTCATCGACGGCGTGCTCACCGCACTCGAGTACTCGCACCGCGCCGGCGTCGTGCACCGCGACATCAAGCCCGGCAACATCATGATCACCACCACCGGCCAGGTGAAGGTGATGGACTTCGGCATCGCACGCGCGGTGTCCGACTCCTCGACCACGGTGGCGCAGACCACGGCGATCCTCGGCACCGCCTCGTACTTCTCGCCCGAGCAGGCCAAGGGCGAGACGGTCGACGCGCGCACCGACCTCTACTCCACGGGCGTCGTGCTCTTCGAGATGCTCACCGGGCGGCCGCCGTTCCGCGGCGACACCCCGGTGGCGGTCGCCTACCAGCACGTGAGCGAACGCCCGGTGAAGCCGAGCGTGATCAACCCCAAGGTCTCGCCGGCGCTCGACGCCGTCGTGCTGCACGCCCTCACGAAGAACCGCGAGCGAGCGGTACCAGACGGCGGCGGAGTTCCGGGCCGACGTCGACACCGCGGCATCCGGTCGCGTGCCGGTGCATCGCCAGCCCGACGAGGCGACGATGCTCTTCGGGGCGCCCACGAGCTCGCTCTCGAGCTCGGAGCTCGCCCTGCGCCAGCTCGCCGAGGACGAGACGATGAGCGCGCACGCAGCGGCGCCCACCGGCGATCTGGATCTGGTCGGGCATCATCGGCGTCGTCGTCATCGTGATCGCCGTCATGTACTGGGCGTTCAACCTGCAGCCCACCGACGACCTGCCCTCGAACGCGCGGGAGATCCCGGCCCTCGCCGGCGTCTCCTACGAAGAGGCCGTGCAGCAGCTCCAGGAGCTCGGCCTGCCGGCGACCAGGATCGACGAGGCGAGCGACACGGTGCCCGCAGACCAGGTCATCCGCACCGACCCGCCGCGGGCGAGATCGTCGACACCGGCACGGCGATCACGGTGTGCGTCTCGACCGGCCGAGAACCGGTGACCGTGCCCGACGTGCGCAACAAGACGCTCGATCAGGCGAAGGCCGACATCCAGGCGGCCGGGCTCACGCCCGGCACCGAGACGCGCGAGAACTCGCCGTCCGTGGCCGCCGACACCGTGCTCGGCACGACGCCCGAGGCCGGCACCGCCGCCGAGGCCGGGTCGACCGTCGACTTCCGCATCTCGAGCGGCCTGGTGACGCTCACCGACCTCACCGGGCAGACGCTGTCGCGCGGCATCCTCGTACCTCTCGGCCGAGAACCTGCAGCTGACGCCGGTGCCGAAGCCCGACCCGGCGTGCGAGTCGCAGCCGGGCTCGCCGGTCGACGCAGCAGTCGCTGCCGCCCGGCGACGTGCCGCAGCGGCTCCGAGGTCGAGCTCACCTACTGCGCGGGCTGACCAGCTGCGGGTGAGGAGCGCAGCGGCGCCGCTCGGAACGCGCGGTCAGCTCTGCGTAGCGGCGCCGCTCACGCCGTCGGCGTCAGCTGGTGCGCACCAGCGGGTTGAGGTGCACGGCGCGCTCGCGCGCCTCGGGCAGCCCGGCGACGGCGAGCCAGTTGCCGAGCATGCGGTAGCCGCCCTCGGTGAGCACCGACTCGGGGTGGAACTGCACGCCGTAGATCGGCGCCGACTCGTGTCGGAGGCCCATGATGACCCCGCCCTGCGTGCGGCTCGTCACCACGAGCTCGCGGCGGCACCGTGCCGTCGACCACGGCGAGCGAGTGGTATCGCGTGGCGGTGAACGGCTGCGGCACGCCGTCGTAGAAGTCGCTGTCGTCGTGCGTGATCCGCGACGTCTTGCCGTGCATGAGCTCCTCCGCGTTCGTCACCACCGCGCCGAACGCCTCGGCGATCGCCTGGTGGCCGAGGCACACGCCGAGCAGCGGCTGGCCCGAGCGAAGGGCGGCCTCGACGATCGGGATCGAGACCCCGGCATCCGCGGGCTTGCCGGGCCCGGGCGAGATGAGCACGGCGTCGTACTCGCGCGATGCGCGCGGGCACGTCGGCCGCCTCGATGGCGTCGTTGCGCACCACCTCGGTCTGCGCGCCGAGCTCCTGCAGGTAGCCGTTCAGCGTGTAGACGAAGCTGTCGTAGTTGTCGATGACGAGAACGCGGGTCATGTTTCCACCGTGACTTCGATCGGATTGATGATGCCATCCACCCATGGGAACACCCAGGTGAAGAGGGCGAAGACGACTGCCGCCAGGAGCAGCAGCAGCAGGATGATCCGCAGCCACGCCGGGCCGGGAAGCACGCGCCACAGGGCAGCGTACATGTCAGGCCTCCCAGGTGGCGACGACGTCGGCGATCTCGGCCGGCGGACCGGCAGTGCTCGGGCCGCCAGGACTCGAGCACGCCGTACGCGATGATCCGCTCGGCCGTCGAGTAGAGCGGGTTGCAGCTCGTGAGCGTGACGATGCGGTCGGTCGGCTGCAGGTCGGGGTGACGGGGCACGGGCGCGAGCACGTCGACCGTCTCGGGCGTCACGTACTCGAGGTCGCGGAAGCGGTAGGTGTACCAGCCGTCCTGCGTCTGGATGTAGATCGCGTCGCCGAGCTGCAGCTGCTCGATCTCGTGCATGCCGCCGCCGTAGGCGCTGCGGTGCGCGGCGATGGCGAAGTTGCCCACCTGCCCGGGCATCTGGGTGCCCGGATAGTGGCCGACGCCCAGGTACGTGCTGTTCAGCACGTCGAGCCCGGTGCCCTCGGCGATCGCGGCGCTGCGAGTCGTCGCCGAACCTGGGCACGTACATGACCGCGAATGCCTCGCCGTTGCCGTGGCTCGCCGGGCCGACGACCGGGTCGCCGTAGTCCTCGGGTGCGGGCGGCGCAGCGTCGCCGCGGGCGGCGCGGCCCTCCGCCAGCCATTCCGCGCTGAGGTCGGATGCCGCGCTCGACTGCTGCCCGGCCATGATGGCGTCGTTCCACCACAGCTGCCAGCCGAGGAAGAGCAGGATCAGCGCCCCCGCCGTGAGCAGCACTTCGCCGAGCACGCCGACGACGCTCACCCGGCGCCGAGCGGCGCCGTGACGGCACGCAGCGCGCGACCACGCTCGGGCTGCTCGGCGGACATGGGAGCGATTCTATTCCGCGCGATCCGGGCTCGACTGGGAGTACTCATCCGACTCGGATAGAATCGCCCGCATGGCACGTACGAAATCATCGAAGCCCGCGCGCGCGGAACAGGCGAGCGGCGAAGAGGCGCCGAACCCGGTGTGGTTCAAGCCCGTGATGTTCGGCTTCATGCTGCTCGGACTCGCCTGGATCATCGTCTTCTACGTGAGCCAGGGCCGGCTGCCCATCGCCGACCTCGGCTCCTGGAACATCCTCATCGGCTTCGGCATCGCGTTCGTCGGCTTCCTCATGACCACACGCTGGCGCTGAGCCGGCACGACCTCGACGGCGGGCGGATGCTGCGGCATCCGCCCGCTTCGTTCGTTCTCCACAGGCTGGACACACTCCGGATCCCCCGTGTCCCCCGAAATGGCGTCAATTACACTGCTGTAACTCTCCCCAGCTGTGGATGGAACTGTGGATAACTAGAAGGCGCCGATCTTCCAGCGCGCGACGATGACGCCGATCGCGATGAGCGCGACGGTCAGTCCGATCAGCAGGCCGATCTGCAGCGCCCGCCGGGAGCGACTGCGGGTCTCGAGAGTAGATCAGGCCCACGAGCGCGCCGCCGATCAGGCCGCCGAGGTGCGCCTGCCAGGAGATGTTCGCGCCGGGAATGAACCCGATCGCCAGGTTGATCGCCAGCAGGATGTAGAGCTGGGTCATGTTGCCGCCGAGACGCCGCTGGATGACGACGAAGGCGCCCATCAGGCCGAAGATCGCGCCCGAAGCGCCCAGCACCTGCGCATTGGGTGCTCGCGAAGACGACGACGCCGACCGACCCGGCGAGACCACTGATCAGGTACAGGGCCAGGAAGCGAACGCGGCCGAGCATCGGCTCGAGCAGACGCCCGAAGATCCAGAGCGTGTACATGTTGAGCGAGGATGTGGAAGAACAGCGACGTCGAATGCAGGAACACCGAGGTCACCGCGCGCCACGGCTCAGGCAGGATCTCGGTCATGAACACCGGGCTGAAGAACAGCGCGTTCGTCACACCGAGCCCCGGGATCCACTGCAGCAGGTAGACGAACGCGGTGATGCCGATGAGGGAATATGTCACCACGGGTGCTCCGCGACCCGCCGCTGAGCGCACCCGCGTAAGCACCGCCGGCTTCGTGCGCGGCGCGGACGCGCGCTGCTCGCGCATGCACTCGGGGCAGATCACGCCCACGGGAGCCTGCGTCTGGCATTCAGGGCAGATCGTGCGCCCGCAGCGCTGGCACAGGATGTAGCTCTGCCGATCGGGATGCCGGTAGCAGAAGTTGGATCTCTCGGCGCCGGCGTCAGTCACTGGCGTGTCAGACCTGCTCGATCGTGATGCTCTCGATCACGACGTCCTCGAGCGGACGGTCGCGCCCGTCGGTGGGGACCGAGGCGAGCTTCTCGACGACGGCCTGGCTCTCGGCATCCGTCACCTTGCCGAAGATGGAGTGCTTGCCCTGCAGCCACGTGGTGGGGCCGACGGTGATGAAGAACTGCGAGCCGTTGGTGCCGCGGCCGCCCTGGATGCCGGCGTTGGCCATGGCGAGCACGTAGGGCTCGGTGAAGTCGAGTTCGGGATTGATCTCGTCGTCGAACTGGTAGCCCGGGCCGCCGACGCCCTGGCCGAGGGGGTCGCCGCCCTGGATCATGAATCCGGGGATGATGCGGTGGAAGACCACGCCGTCGTACAGCGGGTCGTTCGACTTCTCACCGGTGGCGGGATGCGTCCACTCGATCTCACCGGTCGCGAGGCCGACGAAGTTCTTGACGGTCTTCGGGGCGTGGTGCCCGTAGAGGTCGACCTTGATCGGGCCGAGGTTGGTGTTGAGGGTCGCAACTGCGGTGTGAATCGGCATGTCCTCATTCTGTCACGCGCGAATTCATCAAACGGCATGAAGGATTCCGACTCCCACCCCGCTTCCAGCCGTTTCGGTGGCAAGATGGAGTGATTCGCTGCACAACGATGGAGGTCGAGATGAGCCTGTCACGCACGCGCAAGAAGGAACTCAAGCGACTGCGCAGCAGTGCGTCAGAACTCTGGGGGAATCAGCAGGACCTGCTGGAGCACTACAACACCGTCGCGCGGGAGGCGAGCCGGCAACTCGGCCACCTCACTCGCGAAGAGGTCGTTCCGCGCGTTCGCACGGGCTACGACGGGTACGTCCGTCCCAGCGTCGAGCAGGCGAAGGTCCTCGCGCGTTCGGCCGGCGACACCGCGGAGCGCACGCTGGGCAACGCGCTCGGTTCGGTGCTCGCGATCGGCGACATCGCCAACGACGTCCGGGTTCGTCGCGCGCTGGAGCGCGTCTCGCCGCGCGCGGTCGAGGTGGTGAAGGAGAAGAAGGGTCCCGGATTCGGCACGTACCTCGCCATCGGCGCCGGCATCATCGCCGCGGCGGGCGTCGCGTACGCGGTGTGGCAGACCTTCCGAGCCGACGACGAGCTGTGGGTGGCCGACGACGAGCCCGAGACGCCCCCGACCACGACACCGGCCGTCTGACCAGAGCTTCCACGAGGCCTCGCCTGCATGCAGGCGGGGTTTCGTCGTGCCCGGAAACGGGCCGACACTCAGCGCCGAAACTGAATTCGGACGAATCTGGGAAGTCGCCTTGCGTTCGGCCTGAGATCCCCGCTAGTGTCAGTTCTCGGCCCTGGCAACCAGAATCCGGAGAGGAGTTGATACCCATGATGCACACGATCTCGTTCACTGAGCCGCACACGGGAGTCCTCCTCGCGTACCCGGCCTGCTAGCCCGCCTCGACGACTCGCGCCTCTGCGCCTGATCGTCTCAGCGTCCACTCGGGTGTAGCCCACCCGGGCGTGACCCGCGGCATCCACCGCAGCATCCGGCGACCTCGGTCGCCGCCGTCGCCACGACCGACGGATGCCGCTCCGGACACAGCTCTGCCGGTACACGGTCGGGCTTCCGCCACGTCGGCGCGCTTCGTCGCGCCCGCATCCGCCTCGCACCCGCGTGCCCTCGCGCCGATTCGTCCCGGGCGCACGCCTCACCGCACCACCGCACCACCGCACCACCGCACCACCGACGAATCACCCGCCGATCCGGCATCCGTCTGACCGGCTCCACCTCACCGCAACATCCAACTGAAGGAATCATCGTGAACACGAGTTCTCTCACCGCAGGCGCGACCCGCGAAGGTCAAGCCACCGCCCTCCGTGCCCAGGCACGCCAACTGAACGAGCGGCTCGCCCGCCGC
Source organism: uncultured Actinomycetota bacterium (assembly GCA_963799015.1). GTDB lineage: Bacteria > Actinomycetota > Actinomycetes > Actinomycetales > Microbacteriaceae > Agromyces. The sequence continues at coordinate 17,271 of CAWCWD010000046.1, forward strand.
GCCGGTCTTGCGCTCCTCGCGTGGAGCCGTCGCCAGGACGAGCGCCGCACGCACGACGCAGTGCACCTGCGCCGACAGACCGCGCAGCTCGCGACCACTGCACGTGACGACCGGTTCCGGCTGGTCGCCCTCGGAACCCCGCTGGCCTGATCGCCATGGGTACCCGGATCACCGAGCCCCCCGCGGCTCGTCCCCGCTTCGATGGGGATGCGACCGCGGGGGCCTCGGCTTCGCACGGCGACGTCGAGAGCGCACCGGCCGATCAGGTCGCTGCGTTGTCGTCGTCGTCGTCGGTCGCCGGCCTGTGCCGTTCAGGGGGCCGGCGGCGCCACCCCGTCCGCGGGCTCCGCGGCGTTCATGCGCAGCGCGATGTCGAGCAGGCTCACACGCTTCAGCCGCGGCACCTCTGCGAGCGGGAACCATCGAGCCTCGTCGCTCGAGCCGTCGACCTCGTTGCGGAGCTCCCCGCCGACGACCGTCGCACGGTAGACCACACGCATCGCGTACAACGGCACCGTGCCCGAGTGCCGCTTCGCCGCAGGCACGACCATGGTGTCGATCCCGAGCAGACGATCGACGGTCGCCTCGTAGCCGGTCTCCTCGAGGATCTCGCGCTTCGCCGCGACGACCGGATGCTCCGACCCCTCGATGCCGCCGCCGGGCAGCGTCCATCCCGACCTGCCGTGCTCGTTCCAGTGCGAGAGCAGGATCTGCTCATCCCGGATGATCACGGCGTATGCGGCGATGCGGATGTCCATCACGTCACTGTACCCGCGGCACCTGCAGCCCCTTCCGGACGCACGCGGTGCGGTTGGGATCACAGGTTCATCACGGCGATCACGTCTTCATCACGGAAGGCGCCTTCGCGGCATCCGACTCGCTAGCATCCCTGCATGCGAGACGAGGTGAACCGTTCGATCCTCCTCCAGGCCGTGATCGCGGTCGGGGCCGGCATCGCCCTGTTCTGGCTCGCGTCCCTGCTGCCGGTGATCTGCCCCGCGATGGCGGGTGGTCCGTACTGCGGTCCCGAACTGCGTCAGCAGGCCGCCGCGTCGAGCACGCTGCTCGTGCTCGCGGTCGGCGTCGCCGCGGTCGCGACCGCCATGTCGGTGCCGCGGGAGCGTCGGCAATGGGCCTTCGGGTGGGGCGCTCTGGTGCTGTGCGCGGTGATCCTCGGCGGAATCGGCTGGATCGTGGTCTCAGCCGGATTCATCGTGATCTGAACCGAGGAGCGCCCTGACGTCGTCGAGCGGCGAGTTCTGTCGACGATGGTCGTCGCAAGGATGGCGAAGGTCACAGGCGCCCAGATGAGCCGCTCGAGTTGGCTCGGCGTGATGAGGTTCAGCAACAGCCCGACGGTGAGGAGGCCGATGATGATCCACATCACGATCGGCAGAGCACGATCGGGAACGAGTCGAGGCACACGGTGACCACCGCGTCGCAGGATCACGAGCGCGGCAAGCGCCCAGACCACGGCCGCCACCGCGCTGCTGATGCGCAGTTCGACTCCGGGGTGCTCAGTTGCGCCGCCGTAGGCGACTCGGCCGACCGGGGCTCCGAACGCCAACACGATCTGGAAGACGACGAGACCGGCCAACAGGACCGCGGCGACCGCTGAGGCCGAACGGGTGAGACGGTCGGACGTTTGGGTCAGTGTGATGGTCATGGCTGCCTTCCGAGTATCTCTGTCAGATATATAGTTATATCTATCAGATACAGTGGTGGTGTGGCAAGAGAATCGCAAACCGATGTCGCCGTCCTCGCCGCGCTCAGTGTCGAACCGATGACCGGGTACGTGTTGCGAGCTGAGATTCAACACACCCTCGGCCACTTCTGGAGCGAGAGCTTCGGCCAGATCTATCCGACCCTTGCCCGGCTGACCGCCGATGGTCTCGTCGAAAGATCGGAGAATCGAGCCGGCCGGGCCGGGTCGGCCACCTACCGACTGACGCCGGAGGGGAGAGAACGGCTCGTCGAGCTTCTCCGTACTCCACCAACGCCCTCACCCACCTCGCAACGGCCTTCTCCTGCGCCTGTTCTTCGGCGATGTTCTCGGTGCGGCCGCGTGCCGGGAGCTCGTATTGGAGGCGCGTGAGAGGGCCGAAGCCCAACTCGTCACGCTCGCCCAGGCACGCCAGGAGACGGCATCGAGCAGCGATCACCCCGGGCATGAGCCCTACTGGCTCATGACGATTTCGGCCGGTGAGCATTCCGCTCGGGCGGCGATCGAGTGGGCCGATGAAACTCTGGAAGCGCTGTCTCAGATCGAAGCGAAACCATCGGGCCGCGCTGATTCGGAGCCGTAGAGGCCTGCAGGGGCAGGTGGTCGAGGATTCTGTGGAGCCTAGGAGATTCGAACTCCTGACATCCTGCTTGCAAAGCAGGCGCTCTACCAACTGAGCTAAGGCCCCGAGCGGATGCGGGCGGCATCCGTGTGTGTGGAGTTATTCGGTGGGGATACGAGGACTTGAACCTCGGACCTCTTCGTTATCAGCGAAGCGCTCTAACCGCCTGAGCTATATCCCCGAATTTCGGCCGAAGGAAAGACTACCGGACGCTCCGGGAATCTCCGAATCGAGCCGATCGAGCCGATCGAGTTGACGTGGGAGGATCTCGATACGCGGCCCGGAAGGGGCCGCTCACTCGACCTGATCTCGGCCGAACGCTGACGCGTTCAGCGCGAGTCAGTTGTTGGTGAAGCCGACCAGGAGGCCGCCGGTGATCTTGACGCTGAGGTTGTACAGCACCGCCAGGATCGCGCCGAGCGCGGTGGTCACGACGAGGTTCAACAGCGCCGCGACGACCGCGAAGCCCATCACGTTGCCGAGCGAGAGCACCGACGTCAGGTCGCCGCTCGAGCCCGCGACATCCTGCACGAGCGAGTTGACCTGCTCGAAGATGCCGGTCGAGCTCAGCACCGTGTGGATGAGGAAGGTCACCACGATGCTGATGACCGCGAAGCAGACGGCCACGAGGAACGACAGCTTCACCGCCGACCAGAAGTCGATGTAGACGAGCCGCAGGCGGACCTGCTTGGCCGGGGGCCGGCGGTTCGATTTGCGGGCCAGCTTCTCGGCGACGCTACTCATAGACGGTTACTCCTCTCCCGCGGGCTCGGCCGCTTCGGACTCTGCGGCCTCCTCCACGAGATTCCGTTCGGAATTCTTCGCGATGGCGATGATCCGGTCGTCATCCGCGAACTTCGCGAACACGACGCCCATCGTGTCCCTGCCCTTGGCGGGAACCTCGGCGACGTCAGAGCGTACCACCTTGCCGCTGGCAAGAACCACAAGCACCTCGTCGCCGCTGGAGGCGATGAGCGAGCCGGCGAGGTCGCCGCGGTCGTCGTTCAGCTTGGCCACCTTGATGCCGAGGCCGCCGCGCTGCTGCTTGCGGTAGTCCTCGACGCGGGTGCGCTTGGCGTACCCGCCCTCGGTGACCACGAACACGTAGGTGTCGGAGGGACTGAGCTTCTGCCCGTTGCTGTCGTCGCCATTGGCCGTGGGCTCTGCGCCGGCGTCGGCGTCGGGGTCGCCGCCGTTCGAATGGGCGACGACGGATGCCTCGAGCAGGCTGTCGCCGTTGCGGAAGCTCATGCCCTTCACGCCCGACGTCGAGCGGCCCATGGGCCGCAACGCCTCGTCGGTCGCCTCGAATCGGAGGGACATGCCCTTCCTCGACACGAGCAGGATCTCGTCGTGCTCGTCGGCGAGCATCGCCGACACGAGTTCGTCGCCCTCGCGCAGGTTGATCGCGATCACGCCGCGGGAGCGATTGGTGTCGTACGCGGTGAGGTCGGTCTTCTTGACGAGCCCGTCTCGCGTGGCGAGCACGAGGTACTTGGCCACCTCGTAGTCGCGGATGTCGAGGATCTCGGCGATCTGCTCGTCGGGCTGCATCTCGAGCAGGTTGGCGACGTGCTGGCCCTTCGCGTCGCGGCCGCCCTCCTGGATCTCGTACGCCTTCGCGCGGTAGACCCGGCCCATGTTCGTGAAGAAGAGGAGCCAGTGGTGCGTGGTGGTGACGAAGAAGTGCTCGACCACGTCGTCGGCGCGCAACTGCGCACCCTTCACGCCCTTGCCGCCGCGGTGCTGCGAACGGTAGTTGTCGCTGCGGGTGCGCTTGACGTAGCCGCCGCGCGTGACGGTGACGACCATCTCCTCCTCGGGGATGAGGTCTTCGACCGACATGTCGCCGTCGAAGCCCGGGAGGATGTGCGTGCGCCGCTCGTCGCCGTACTTCGCGACGATCTCGCCGAGCTCGTCGGAGACGATCGACCGCTGGCGCTCGGGCGAGGCGAGGATCGACTGGTAGTCGGCGATGAGTGCGGCGAGTTCCTCGGCCTCATCGATGATCTTCTGGCGCTCGAGGGCCGCGAGGCGACGCAGCTGGAGCTCGAGGATCGCGCGCGCCTGCAGCTCGTCGATGTCGAGCAGCCTGATCAGCCCGTCGCGGGCCTCCTCGACCGTCGGTGAGCGGCGGATGAGCGCGATGACCTCGTCGAGGGCGTCGAGCGCCTTGAGGTAGCCGCGCAGGATGTGCATGCGCGACTCGGCCTCTCGGAGGAGGAACTGGGTGCGGCGCACGATGACGTCGACCTGGTGGTCGACCCAGTGGGCGATGAAGCCGTCGATCGAGAGCGTGCGGGGCACGCCGTCGACGATCGCGAGCATGTTCGCGCCGAAGTTCTCCTGCAGCTGCGTGTGCTTGTAGAGGTTGTTCAGCACGACCTTGGCCACCGCGTCGCGCTTCAGCACGATGACGAGGCGCTGGCCGGTGCGGCCCGAGGTCTCGTCGCGGATGTCGGCGATGCCGCCGATCCTGCCGTCCTTCACGAGGTCGGCGATCTTGATCGCGAGGTTGTCGGGGTTCACCTGGTACGGCAGCTCGGTGACGACGAGGCACGTGCGCCCCTGGAGCTCCTCGACCGACACGACCGCGCGCATCGTGATCGATCCGCGGCCCGTGCGGTAGGCGTCGTTGATGCCCTTGACGCCGAGGATCTGGGCGCCGGTCGGGAAGTCGGGCCCCTTGATGCGCTGGATGAGCGCCTCCTGCAGCTCCTCGCGTGAGGCATCCGGGTGCTCGAGGTACCACTGGGCACCGGAGGCCACCTCGCGGAGGTTGTGCGGCGGGATGTTGGTGGCCATGCCCACGGCGATGCCGACCGAGCCGTTGACGAGGAGGTTGGGGAAGCGCGCCGGCAGGATCGACGGCTCCTGGGTGTGGCCGTCGTAGTTGTCCTGGAAGTCGACGGTCTCCTTCTCGATGTCCCGCACCATCTCGAGGGCGAGCGGCGCCATCTTCGTCTCGGTGTACCGGGGAGCGGCCGCTCCGTCGTTGCCGGGCGAGCCGAAGTTGCCCTGCCCGAGCGCGAGCGGGTAGCGCAGGCTCCACGGCTGCACGAGGCGCACGAGCGCGTCGTAGATCGCCGTGTCGCCATGAGGGTGGAACTGGCCCATCACGTCGCCGACGACGCGCGCGCACTTCGAGAACGCCTTGTCGGGTCGGTAGCCGCCGTCGTACATCGCGTAGATGACGCGCCGGTGCACGGGCTTCAGGCCGTCGCGCACCTCGGGCAGGGCGCGGCCCACGATCACGCTCATCGCGTAGTCGAGGTACGACCGCTGCATCTCGAGCTGCAGGTCGACCTGGTCGATCCGCCCGTGGATGCCGGGACCCTCGTCGTTCTCGATCTCGTCTGTCATGCTCGTGAATCTCGTTTCTTGCTACTGAGGTCTCGATCGTCCGGCCGGTAGGGCCGGCCACTCGACCTGATCGAGTCGCCGCCGGCGCGGCTCGTGCGATCAGATGTCAAGGAACCTGACGTCCTTCGCGTTCTTCTGGATGAAGTTGCGGCGGCTCTCGACGTCCTCGCCCATCAGGGTCGAGAAGATCTCGTCGGCGGCGGCCGCGTCTTCCATGGTGACCTGCAGCAGCGTGCGGGTCTCGGGATTCATCGTCGTCTCCCACAGCTCCTGGTGGTTCATCTCGCCGAGGCCCTTGTAGCGCTGGATCCCGTTCTCCTTCGGGATGCGCCACCCCCTCGCGCTGCCGTCGGCGAGCAGCAGGTCGCGCTCCTTGTCGGAGAACACGAACTGGTGCTCGGCGTTGGTCCACTTGAGCCGGTAGAGCGGCGGCTGGGCCAGGTAGACGTAGCCGAGCTCGATCAGGGGACGCATGTACCGGAACAGCAGCGTGAGCAGCAGCGTGGTGATGTGCTGGCCGTCGACGTCGGCGTCGGCCATGAGCACGATCTTGTGGTACCTGGCCTTCTCGGTGTTGAAGTCCTCGCCGATGCCGGCGCCGAACGCCGTGATCATGGCCTGCACCTCGTTGTTCGCGAGGGCGCGGTCGAGTCGGGCCTTCTCGACGTTCAGGATCTTGCCGCGCAGCGGGAGGATCGCCTGCGTCTCGGGGTTGCGGCCCTGCACGGCCGAGCCGCCGGCCGAGTCGCCCTCGACGATGAAGATCTCGGAGAGCGACGGGTCCTTCGAGGAGCAGTCCTTGAGCTTGCCGGGCATGCCGCCCGACTCGAGGAGGCCCTTGCGGCGGGTCGCCTCGCGCGCCTTGCGCGCCGCGATGCGGGCGGTGGCCGCCTGGATCGCCTTGCGGATGATGTCGCGGGCCTGCGTGGGGTTGCGCTCGAACCAGTCGCCGAGCTGGTCGCCGGTGACCTTCTGCACGAACGACTTGGCCTCGGTGTTGCCGAGCTTCGTCTTGGTCTGGCCCTCGAACTGCGGTTCGGACAGCTTGACCGAGATCACGGCGGTGAGGCCCTCGCGCACGTCGTCGCCGGAGAGGTTGTCGTCCTTCTCCTTGAGGATGCCCTTCTCGCGTGCGTAGCGGTTGATGAGCGTCGTCAGCGCCGCCCGGAAGCCCTCCTCGTGCGTGCCGCCCTCGTGCGTGTTGATCGTGTTCGCGTAGGTGTGCACCGACTCCGTGTAGGCGGTCGTCCACTGCATCGCGACTTCGAGTGCGATCTTGCGTTCGGTGTCCTCGGACTCGAAGGAGATGATCTCCTCGTTCACGAGGTCGGCCTTCTTCGAGCGGTTGAGGTACTCCACGTAGTCGACGAGGCCGCGCTCGTAGAGGAAGGTGTCGGTGCGCGGCGTTGCGACACCCGTCTCGGTCGCGGCCGTATCGTCGGGGTCGATGTCGGCGTGGCCGACACGGCGGTCGGTGAGCGTGATGCGAAGCCCCTTGTTGAGGAACGCGTACTGCTGGAACCGGGTGCGGAGCGTCTCGTAGTCGAACTCGACGGTCTCGAAGATGTCGGTGCTCGGCCAGAACGTGATGGTGGTTCCGGTGGCGTCGGATGCCTCGCCCTTCGCGAGCGGGGCGTCGGGCACGCCGACCGTGTACGACTGCGACCAGACGAAGCCCTGGCGGTGCACCTCGACGTCGAGCCTCGACGAGAGGGCGTTGACGACGGACGACCCGACGCCGTGCAGGCCGCCCGAGACCGCGTATCCCCCGCCGCCGAACTTGCCGCCGGCGTGCAGCACGGTGAGCACGACCTCGACCGTGGAGCGACCCTCGGTCTTGTGCGTGTCGACCGGGATGCCGCGGCCGTCGTCGATGACCCGGACGCCGCCGTCGGGCAGGATCGTCACGTCGATGTCGGTCGCGTATCCCGCGAGTGCCTCGTCGACGGAGTTGTCCACGATCTCGTACACGAGGTGGTGGAGCCCGCGGGGCCCGGTCGATCCGATGTACATGCCGGGCCGCTTGCGAACCGCTTCGAGGCCCTCGAGAACCTGGATTGATTCGGCGCCGTATTCAGGCGTCTGCTGGGCCTGCGTGGGTTCGGCTGTCATATGTGAATCGGGCTCCTGACCGTCATTCTGGCGACCCTTCATCCTATCAAACGGAGGGTCGGCCACGGCCGGGAAGCGCCGATCTGAGGCGATGACACAGGTGAAGTGACCGAATTTGCCGTCTCAGCCGTAGGTATCGCGTGGACCGCGCCCTGGAACCGATCTGGGGCCCCTTTTCCAGGTGGGGGCATCCGGCCCTTGGAACCGGATCGTCTCGACCCCGGCGCCCGGGTACCGATCGAGGATGCGCGTGACGAGTTCGGTGCGCATGAGGCGGAGCTGGGTCGCCCAGGCCGTCGACTCGCAGCGCACCTGCAGCACCCCGTTCTCGATGGCGATCGGCTCGGAGTGCTTCGCGGTCTCCTCGCCGGCCACCTCGGCCCACGAGGCGAGCATCTCGTGCTGCGCCATGGGGGCCGCCCAGCCGAGCTGGGTCGTGAGCCCGTCGATCGCGTCGCCGAGCGGCTTCGGGTCGCGGCCCGGCGTGAACGGCTCGCTCCCGGTGGTCTCGCGCGTGCGATTGCGAGCCCGACCGGGGCGCGGCCGGGTGTCGCCGAAGATCTCACGGAAGTGCTGGTAGACGCGCGCCGCCTCAGACATCGGTGGTCGCCTCCTCCTCCACGATGCGCCCCGCGTCGATGTGCACGATGCGAGCGGTGAGCGGCTCGGGCACGTCCTCCAGCACCGCGGCCGTGACGAGGACCTGCTCGAAGCCGCCGATCGCCGCGGCCAGGCGCTGGCGGCGCATCCGGTCGAGCTCCGCGAACACGTCGTCGAGCACGAGCACCGGGTCGCCCGTCGTCGAGTCACGGCGCAGCAGCTCGGCGGAGGCCAGTCGCAACGCCAGGGCGAACGACCATGATTCACCGTGGCTCGCGTACCCCTTGGCCGGCAATCCGTTGAGGAGCAGCACCACGTCGTCGCGATGCGGCCCGGCGAGCGTGACGCCGCGCTCGAGCTCCTTCGGCCGAAGCACGCGGAGCGCCTCGGTGAACCGGCTGCGAGTGTCTGAACCGGGCTCGGCCGGCATCGCGGCATCCGTCGGCCCGTCGTCATCGGGGTCGGCGCCGTCGATCGAGAGCGACGGTCGCAGCTCGGGGGCGTGGTCGGCGTGGACGATGGATCGGTACGCGTCGGCGAGCGGGTCCGCGAGTTCGTCGATGAGGGCCACGCGCTGGTCGATGAGTTCGGCGCCGAGGTCGACCAGCCGTTCATCCCAGATGTCGAGGGTGGGCAGCTTGTCGGCCGACAGGCCGCGGGCCCTGGCGCTCTTCAGCAGCGAGTTGCGCTGCTTGAGCACGCGCTCGTAGTCGGCGATCACGCCCGTGAGGCGCGGCGTGCGCTGCACGAGCAGTTCGTCGAGCAGGCGCCGACGCACCGACGGCTCGCCGCGCACGATCGCCAGGTCTTCGGGCGCGAACAGCACGCTGTGCGCGTAGCGCGGCAGCTCCCGCGTCTTCACGGGGGAACGATTGAGTTGCGCGCGGTTGGCGCCCTGCCGATTGAGTTGCAGTTCGACCAGGAGCTCGCGGTCGCCGTGCGTGAGCAGCGCGCGCACGATCGCGGCCTCCGCACCGGCTCGGATCAGCGCCTGATCGCCCGAGACGCGGTGCGAACCGAGCGTGGAGAGGTAGCCGATCGATTCGACGAGGTTGGTCTTGCCCTGCCCGTTCCGCCCGACGAAGACCGTGGCGCCGGGCCCGAGCACGAGTTCGGCGCGCTCGTAGTTGCGGTAGTCGGTGAGGGAGAGGCGGGCGACGTGCACGCTTGGCTCCCTTCGATCGCGCGGCCGGCGCGGGGCTCGGGATGCCGCGGTGCGGGCCCGGATCCGCGAATCACCACGCTACCGCCAGCCGCCGACCACGGCACCGGATGCCGCATCGGGACGCGCCCGAGCGGCGGCATCCGCTCGACAGGGCCCGACGACGCCCGAGCCCGAGCCCGAGCGACCGTCAGCGCAGGAGCAGGTTCGGCTGCAGCAGGTAGCGGTAGGTGTCGGCGCCGGCCTGCTCGCGCGAGGACTGGCTGGTGATGAGCACGGGGCCCGGCTTGTTGGGATTCTCGGTCCTCGTGAACGAGATGCGCACGAACTCCGAATGCACCGCCGCGAGGCCGTCGAGCAGGAACTGCGGCTTGAGCGACACCACGGTGTCGTCGCCCGTGAGGATCGCATCGATGGTCTCGGAGGCCTGGGCCTGCTCGCTGCCGATCGCCTCGAGGGTGAGCCCGTCGGCCGTGAAGCTGTAGCGCAGCGCGGCCTCGCGCTCGAGCACGAGCGCGACGCGTCGGGTCGCCTCGATCAGGTCGGCGGTGTTCATGACCGCGTGGTTCTCGACGGTCTCGGGGAACAGTCGGCGGACGGGCGGGAAGTTGCCCTTGATGAGCAACGACGTCACGGTCTTCTTCTCGGCGCTGAACGCGATGAGCTCGCGGTCGTCACGGCTCGTGATCGCGACGGAGATCGTGCCCGAGTGGCCGAACGTCTTGCCGACCTCCTGCAGCGTGCGTGCCGGCACGAGTGCGGTGACCGACTGCTCGCTCGCGACACCGCCGCCGTCCCACTGGATCTCGCGGACCGCGACGCGGTAGCGGTCGGTCGCGACGAGGCTGAGGTTGTTCTCGCGCACCTCGAGCTGCACGCCGGTGATGACGGGGGTGACGTCGTCGCGCGACGCCGCGACCGCGACTTGTGCCACGGCGGTGGCGAACTCCTCGGCGGGCACGACCCCCGACTCGGCGCCGACCTCGGGAATCGACGGGTATTCCTCGACCGGCATCGACAGGAGCGTGAAGCTCGCGGAGCCGCAGCTCACGGAGATGCGGGACTCCTCGGTGGCGACGCGCACGGGGGCGTTGGGCAGGCGGCCGGCGATCTCGGCGAGGAGGCGGCCGGAGACGAGCACGGTGCCGGGCTCTTCGACGTCGGCCTGGATCTCGGTCTGCGAGGACACCTCGTAGTCGAAGGAGGACAGCACGAGACCGTCGTCGTTCGCCTGGATCAGGACACCCGACAGGATCGGCAGCGTGGTGCGCTGCGGGAGCAGCTTGACGGCGAAGGAAACGGCCTCACTGAAGACGTCGCGATTGACCTGGAACTTCACGGTTCTCCCGTCGTGGATGGCGCTGGGTGGCTCCCATGCTATCTGCAGTGCTCCGGCGGGCGGCGGGACATTCCGAGCCGGGTGGACGGGTCGCTCGGACGCGTGGTCTCGCGCACTGGAACGTCCTGTGGAGAACCGCCGAGCCGTTCCGAATCGGCGCGCCGCTCCCGCCCGACTCGAATGTTGTCGGGATCCCCCCGTTAACCAGTTCTCTCTTAACGGTGTTAACCGTTGTGGAAACTGTGGATGGTGTTCAGGGATCCGCGGAACGACGCCCGAGTCGACCGATTCCATCTGTGCACAGTGTGTGCACTTCTGGACGGATGCCGCGAGCCGGCGAGCTGCGCGGCCCTGCGTTATACACAGGCACGATGCCCGTCTCAACAGGCGCCGCGGGGTTGCTCCTTAACAATCCACAACTTTTCCACAGGTGTGGGAATCGCCGTCGGAGGGGCGCAGAGGGCGCTGGAGGGCGGCTCCAGGGGTCCACGAGCACCGGGCGAGGACCCGATCGAGCCGCCGAACGCGCGGTCGGAGAGCGACTGGACGGTCGTGATCGGACGCCGCGCGGCGGCATCCGATCAGCGGTAGCGGCTGGTCTGCTTGATGCGTGCCGTGAGCTCGGTGACCTGGTTGTAGATCGACCGGCGCTCCTTCATGAGCTCGGAGATCTTCTTGTTCGCGTACATGACGGTGGTGTGGTCGCGGTTGCCGAAGAGTTGGCCGATCTTCGGGAGCGACAGGCTGGTGAGCTCACGGCAGAGGTACATGGCGATCTGCCGTGCGGTGGCGACGGCCTGCGAACGGCTCGAGCCGTAGAGGTCGTCGACGGTGAGCTTGAAGTACTCGGCCGTCGCCGTGATGATGTCCACCGGCGCCACGACATTGTCGGTGTCGTCCGTGATGAGGTCCTTGAGCACCGTCTGCACGAGCGGCATGTCGACCGGCGTGCGGTTGAGGCTCGCGAACGCGGTGACGCGGATGAGGGTGCCCTCGAGCTCGCGGATGTTGCTCGAGACCTTCGACGCCATGTACTCGAGGATCTCGTCGGGCACCTGGAGCCGCTCCGACTGCGCCTTCTTGCGGAGGATCGCGATACGGGTCTCGAGGTCGGGCGCCTGCACGTCGGTGATCAGACCCCACTCGAAGCGGCTGCGCATGCGGTCCTCGAAGCCGGTGAGGTGCTTCGGCGGCACGTCGCTCGTGATCACGACCTGCTTGTTGTGGTCGTGCAGGGTGTTGAAGGTGTGGAAGAACGCCTCCTGCGTCTCCGCCTTGCCCTGCAGGAACTGGATGTCGTCGATCAGGAGGATGTCGATGTTGCGGTACCGCTGCTGGAAGAGCGAGCCGCGGTTGTTCGCGATCGAGTTGATGAAGTCGTTCGTGAACTCCTCGGAGGAGACGTACCGCACCCGGATGCCGGGATACAGGCTCATCGCGTAATGGCCGATGGCGTGCAGGAGGTGCGTCTTGCCGAGACCCGAGTCGCCGTAGATGAAGAGCGGGTTGTACGCCTTCGCCGGCGCCTCGGCAACGGCGACCGCGGCGGCGTGCGCGAACCGGTTGGACTGGCCGATGACGAAGCTGTCGAAGGAGTACTTCGGGTTGAGCCTGGAATCACGCGGTCGGTCGGTGCCGGCGTTCTCGAAGATCGACTGCGGAGACGCCGGCAGCTCGACCGGATTCAGGTAGTCGTCGAGCGCGGACGGCTGCGGCTCGGGAACCCGGATCTCCTCGAGTTCGGGGTTGACGACCACGTAGAACGACGTGACCGATGCGGGCGTGTCGATGGCGCTCATCGCCGAGAGGAGGGACACCCGCATCCGCTGGTTGAGCATGCTCGCGGTGAAGTCGTTCGGCACCTCGAGGTAGAACGTGCCGGCGGCGATGCCCTTCGGCTCCACGAGATTGAGGAAGCCCTGGAGCATCGGCGTGATCGCGTCGTCGTCGGAAAGCCGGTCGAGGACGGTGGCCCACGTGTCGGAGATGGGCTGCTCTGTCATCGTTCCCCGCATTCGTTCGGTGCCGTCGTGTGGCCGCTCATCGATCCCCCGATCGACGGTGCAAGCGGCGCGAGGCGAAGTGTTCACAGCGTTATCCACCGCCTGTGGGCAGAATCGGGAAGACGCCCGGGATTCCGCGTGCGAAGCTGGGGATAACTGGTCTCACACGGTAGCGAATCACAGCCCTGGGAACAAATGCCGGGAGAGGGATTCGACGGCGCGGGCGTGTCGATCCACAGGGGATCCCGAGGTACGCGGGATACTGTGTCGTTTGCACAACGCCGGGTTCGAGCCGCGCCTGGTTTGACCCCGGGACTCCGAGGCCGGAAGTTTTAATAGGTTGACCCCAGCCCACTTGGGCACCCAGTTTTCCCGCCAGAGCCTCGCAACAGCTGCGCGGTGCGGAGATCCGACAGCCGGAGAAGAAGAATGAGCAAGCGTACATTCCAGCCGAACAACCGTCGTCGCGCCAAGAAGCACGGCTTCCGCCTTCGCATGCGCACCCGCGCCGGCCGTGCCATCCTGTCGGCACGCCGCGGCAAGGGTCGCACCGAACTCTCCGCATAGTCCTTCGGTGCTCGCCAAAGCCAATCGCATCACGAGCGCCGACGACTACCGAGTCATCGTGCGCCGAGGTGCGAAGGTCGCCGGTGCCCGCACCGTGAGCTATGTGCGCTCACGGGAGTCGGGCACCGACGCACGCTTCGGCTTCATCGTCTCCAAGAAGGTCGGCACCGCGGTACGCCGCAATCTCGTGCGCCGACGCCTGAAGGCCGCGTGCCATGAGGCGCTGGTCGACGGTGTCCGCGGCGTCGATGTCGTGGTCCGTGCACTGCCGGGTGCGGCAGAGGCGGAGTGGGCCGAGCTGCGCGCCGAGGTCCTCGACGCCGTCGCCCGACCGCTGCTCGCGAAAGGTCGCTGACATGCGCGATCTCGCCCTCTTCCTGGTGCTCATCCCCCGCAACGTCGGGGTGCTGCTGCTTCGGGCCTATCGCAAGCTCATCTCCCCGCTCTACGGCGACGTCTGCCGGTACTATCCGTCTTGCTCGGCTTACGGACTCGGTTCCGTGCAGCAACGGGGTCTGCTCCTCGGGTCCGCCCTGACGGCCTGGCGCATCGTGCGCTGCAATCCCTGGACGGCCGGCGGCATCGACGACGTGCGTGTCGCCCGTCACGACCGCTACCGCATCACGACGTTCGGCTGGGTCGTGCCGAAGGGCATGTTCCCCAAGGCCGAAGCGGATGCCGCGGCCGCGCGCCGCGCCCACGAACTCGAACACCAGGCCGCCGCCGACACCGGCGTTGCACGCCACTCGCACGCCCGCCCGCTCACCGCGGAGCCGGCGCTCACGAACTCCTCCCCCATCCTGTCCCGAAAGGACTGACCCCCACCCATGGACATCATCGGTCTGATCCTCTGGCCCATCAAATGGGTCATCGAGCTGATCCTCGTCGCCTTCCACTCCATGTGGACGTTCTTCGGGCTCGACCCCGACGCGGGTCTGACGTGGGTCCTCTCGATCGTCGGACTGGTCATCGTGGTGCGCGCAGCGCTGATCCCGATCTTCGTGCGCCAGATCAAGAGCCAGCGGCGCATGCTCGAGGTCGCGCCGCACCTCAAGAAGATCCAGGACAAGTACAAGGGCAAGAAGGACCAGTACTCGCGCGAGGCGATGTCGCGCGAGACCATGGAGCTGTACAAGAAGACCGGGACCAACCCCCTGTCGTCGTGCCTGCCATTGCTCCTCCAGATGCCGATCTTCTTCGGCCTGTTCTCGGTGCTCAATGACGCGTCGGTGCACGACAAGGCCGGCGTCGGCGCTCCTCAGCCAGGAGCTCGCCGACTCGTTCGCGAGCTCGGTCTTCCTCGGAGCGCCGCTCAGCTCGACGTTCATCGAGGCATTCAACAACGGCGGTCAGCCCTGGCAGACCATGGTGGTCGCCTCGGTCATGATCGTGCTGATGACCGCATCGCAGTTCATCACGCAGCTGCAGATCGTCTCGAAGAACATGTCGCCCGAGACCAAGGCGAGCCCCATGTTCCGGCAGCAGCGCATCCTGTTGTACCTGCTCCCGCTCGTCTTCGCCTTCTCGGGCGTCGCCTTCCCCATCGGCGTCATGTTCTACTGGCTCGTCTCGAACTTCTGGACCATGGGGCAGCAGTTCGTCGTGATCCGCAACATGCCGACGCCGGGCAGTGAGGCCGCGAAGGCTCGCGAGGCTCGCCTCGCCAAGAAGGGCAAGTTCGTCGTCGAGGAGAAGCCCGGGAACGACGTCGTCGAACCGAAGAAGCCCACGCAGCGCCAGCAGCCCGTCAGCAAGGCTCGCGCGAAGAAGCAGAGCGGGAAGTAGATCATGACCGACGTGCAGCACGAAACCGATGACCGCTCGATCGCCCAGCTCGAAGAAGAGGGTGACATCGCAGCGGACTACATCGAGGAGCTCCTCGACATCTGCGATCTCGATGGCGACATCGACATCGATGCCCGCAACGGCCGCGCCTACGTGTCGGTGAACGCGGGCGATACTGCGAACCTCAGTCTGTTGTCGAAGCCCGACACGGTGAGTGCCCTGCAGGAACTGACCCGGCTGGCGGTGCAGACGAAGACCGGCGCGTTCTCTCGCCTCATCCTCGACATCGGTGGGTCGCGCGACGTGCGACGCAACGAGCTCGCAGGCCTGGTGAACCGCGCCGTCGAGCGCATCGAGGCCGGCGCGGCAGAGGCCGCCCTTCCGCCGATGTCCTCCTACGAGCGCAAACTCGTGCACGACCTCGTGAGCGAGCGTGGTTTCCACTCGGAGTCGCGCGGCGAGGGCGCCGACCGGCACACGATCATCACGCGCGGTGCCTGACGTTTCACGTGAAACGATGACCGACGGACTCGAGCCCGAGCCTGCCGCCGCGGCGGAAATCTTCGGCTCCCATCTCGAGCACGGTCGTCGCTTCACCGACGCACTCGCTCGATATGGCGAGGAGCTCGGCCTGATCGGGCCGCTGGAACTCCCCCGTCTCTGGACCCGCCACATCCTGAACAGTGCGCTGGTCGCTCCCCTGCTCCGACCCGGTCGAGTCGGCGATGTCGGTTCCGGCGCGGGACTGCCCGGTCTCGTCCTCGCGATCATGCGACCCGATGTCTCCTTCACGCTCATCGAACCGATGGAGCGCCGGGTCGCCTGGCTCGAACGCCAGGCCGCCGAGCTCGAACTCACGAACGTGGACGTCGTTCGAGCCCGCGCCGAGGAGGCGAAGCTCAAGGGTGCGCTCGACCAGGTGACCGCCCGCGCCGTCAGTGCCCTGCGGACGCTCATCCCGCTGACGGCCCCCCTGCTCCGCCCGGGCGGTGAGCTCGTGCTCATGAAGGGCGCCGGGGTCGACGGTGAGATCACCGCCGCCGAGAAGGCGATCCGCAAGTACCGCGTGCACGACGCCGAAGTGCTGGTGCTCGGAGAAGGCGTCGTGAGCGAGGTCACTCGCGTGTTCCGTGCGACGGTGGGCTGACGCCGACCCGACTCAGTCGGGGCTCGTCGCCCTCGCTCGTGCTCGGAGGGCGACGCCCAGGCGGTCGATGTCGATGCTCGACATGCACGGCGCGCCCATCGCGGTCGTGTCGTGGTTCCTGCAGACCAGGTCGTCGGCTTCGATGGGTCGGGCGATGCGAAGACGGGCCTGCTCATGACGAAGCGGGTGTTGATCTCGCGCGGATGCTCACCCGACGGTGCACTCGTGCGCTGTGCGCGGCCGCATGTTTCGCCTCGGACGACACCACCTCAGGCGACCTCATCGGCGTGCTGCAACGCGCGGGCTCCCAAGGAGGAGGACACCGCGGAGGAGGTCGCCGCTTCCTCCCGCACGGCCCTGAAATCCCAGACGTGACGGTGCGCGCTGGGACGCCCGCGACCCTGCGGCGTTGGGTCCTGTACGACGGCGCGCGAACCGCCACGAGCGACGGAACCCAGTCGCCGAGCCAGCGGATGTCCGTTCGCTCGAACCTCTGAACGATGGTCCTGGGTCGCCGTGGCTCTCGAGCAGGAGCTTCCTCAACCCTCACGCTCCGACCACCTGTCGTGCAGCGGGCCCCTCGTGCGCCTGCACCGTCTGTCCTTCCTCACGCGGCGCCGATTGGGCCATCGCAGGGCGAAACACCAGGAGCCGATGCGCTGCCCCGGCTCGTGTTTTGCGCCGCGTGCTCATCGTTCACTTCATGCCGCCGCTTCGCCCCGTGCCGATCCACCGCCACTCCCCCACGATGGTTGTCGTACGGGCCAGCGTGAAGCCCTGAGTCGCCCGGCTGCTGCCGCGATGAGGGCGGCGCGATGAGCATCGTCTGCTCTGCGTCTGCGCCTACGCCTGACTTCCAAACGCGAGTTCCGGGTCGGCCGCACAGGACCAGCCAACGGGCACGCCCCCGCGTAGCCACGGGAGCGGCCGGGGGAATGGATCCAGCCTGCCCATCGAAAGGGCGGCGCGCGTGTCCCGAGTGCAGCGATGCTGTGGCGAGGGCTGGATCGGAGGAACGGGGCGGGCGAGCGCGGGTCGCCGGTTTCTCGGCAGGCGGGAGTCGACGCTGACGCACCGGTCGCTGCCCATGGTCGGCCTCCACACACAGGATCGCATTCACGGACTTCAGCCGAGCGAGGTGACTCGACGGGGCTGCTCGACGGTTCGGCCCCATGATCAGGCGCGGGCGGATGGAGTTCGCTGACCCGGCCTGCGTGTTTCACGTGAAACGGTCGCCAGAAGTCGTCCGAAGTCGTCCGAAGCTATTTCAACTCGTTTCCCCAGTTCGATGCGGCAAGTGAATCTGGCCGGCCGCTGCGAGCACGCGGGTTCGCCGACTGAGCAGAGCGCGCGGTCGCCAAGCCATGGGGTGTGACCATCACGTCCCGGGATCCGGTCGCCGAGCGCCGGCACCGGCTTGCCCGAAGCCACCCACGGCTCTCGGCACGCCGCGTAGGTACATCGAAGGTTCCCGCCGCGCGCGTGTGTTTCACGTGAAACGGGCGAGGGGTGTCAGCGGGAGGCCCCTGACTAACAACCCCGCGACGTGATGCGTGTTTGGCTGGGCGTCCGTGAAGCAAGTTTCGGAACCTGGACCTCTTCCGTCGCCGGGGAGACTCCGTCGCCTTCGACGTCGAAACTCACCCGGAACTCGTCCCTACGACGGGCGAGACCGCGCGGCCCCAGCGAGGCGGCGAAATCGGTCCAGATCGCGACATGCAGACCGCAACGCATCGAACCGCGAAGTCGAGCCAGCTCGCGACGAGCGAGACCATGAAGATCGAGCCACTCAGGACATCGAGACCGCGATGATCGACTGCGATGATCGAGACCGAGGCCGGATCGAGACCGCGGCCGGGTCGAGACCGGGGCCGGATCGAGACCGGGGCCGGATCGAGACCGGTGGCCGGATCGAGACCGAGGCCGGATCGAGACCGAGCCCGGATCGAGACCGAGACCGGATCGAGACCGGGGCCGGATCGAGACCGGTGAACGAATCGAGACCGAGCCCGGATCGAGACCGAGACCGCGACGATCGAGACGATGACCGATGCGACGGTGACATCGAGACCGAGCACGGATCGAGACCGAGCCCGGATCGAGACCGAGGCCGGATCGAGACCGGGGCCGGATCGAGACCGAGCCCGGGCCGAGACTGAGGCCGGGTCGAGACCGAGGGGCGGGGTATTCAAAGCTGAGCCCAACGCCGGGCAGTTTCACGTGAAACGCATCGTCGACGATTGACGGGCCAGGATGTCGGAGCCCTCGGGGTGCCGTGCACGGGATGTGGTCCAGGCGGGGAGCCAGCTGGGTGATGTCGGCTGAATGGCGGCGCAGCGCGCGGCGGCGACCTCCCAGTCGACGAGCTCATTCCAATCCATTCCTGTTCCTCCACCTGGCGGATGCGTGATCTCGGCTCATGCAAGCGAGGTCGTCACAGCCGACGCCCGCCAGGCGTCATGAGGCTTTCGGTTTTGCATCGTGGTGCTTCCAACGCAGCCTCGCGCACGGCGGATGGCAGTGAGCCGCCCGCCGGAATGCCGTGATGGGCAGTTCACGAGCCCTCGAGGAGCCGAGTGAACACCAGCGAAGCACGGCGATCGCAGTGGCAGCCGCGATGGCCACCAGGGTCGTTGTGCTCACGTCGCCGCCTACCCCCACCGCGCCCCGCGCGCGCGACCTCCTCGCGGACGACGCTCGGGATTGTCTCCGGTTCGCGAGATCCTGCCCGATCCACCACACTCCCGACGGTGCCGCCGGTTAGGCTGGACTCTCGAGTCGGAGAACATGAGAACGAGATCAGCGACGAGTTCACGCAACGGTTGGAGCGATGGGTATGGCACAGGGTGGAGGGCGAGGATGGTTCCACCGCAAGCGTCATCAGCCCGAAGCCGAACAGCCGTCCGGCACCACCCACGCCAGTTCGCTTGGAGCACGACCGATTCAATCGAACCCTCCGGTGCTGCCGACGGATCCCACTCCAGCTCCCGAAGACCACGCCCAGTGGAGTCCTGAGGCCAGGGGCGGCTCACAGGCCAGCGAAGGGTCGAGCTCGCCGGCGGTCACGGCTCCAACGGGATTCGACTCGCTGCTGACCGGGCACGCCGCCACACCAGGAGGGACGCCCCTCCCGCCTCCAGGCTACGGGTCGTCCCCTGGGCCCGCTGCCGGGCCCGGCAGCAACGTCCCCGGAGCCGTCGCGCGCCGGCTCGAGCGCCGTGACGTGGGTGTCCGAGACCGACGCCCGCTCCGGCGCAACGCAGCCGGCAGCCGCCGACACCACCACGCCTCCGCCGACGTCCGTACCCGCGACTCAGTCTTCGGCGGTCGCAGAGTCCACCGACGCGTCCGCGCTCTCGACGAGCTCCGCCCACACGCCGCCGTCCGAGAGCCCTCCCTCATTCGTGCAGCAGACGGGGACTCCCCGCCAGTCGGAGCCAGCGAAGCAGAACCACGTGACGGTCGGCCTGGGCGAGGCAACCGCGCCCGCTGAAGGCGCCGGAACCATTCGACCGTCGTCGAGCGCGTCCGACCCGGTGCCCGCCACGCCCACGACCGGCGGCTTCGATTGGGACGCGGCGACCGCTGCCGCCCTGAGCGAGGAGCCCGCAGCGCCGGATCCGGACAGCGCTCCGCACATCCACACCGCCACGACCGCCGACCGGCTCCTGGAGGACATCATCCGCGAGATCGTCGGCGAAGCTGCCGCGGACACGGTCTCGTCCCTGCAGCCAGAGCGGTCGCCTCAGTCTCCCTCCCCCGCCTCGGACAGCGGGACAACAGCGTCCGGAAGCCCGAGCACCAGCGAGACCATGGCTCCGTATCGGCTGAACGACGCCGATGGCGGGTCGGCCGTGCCTCCCCCAGTGGCTGATCCCGTTTCCACTGCCGGCCCCAGTCCGGCTGCCGGCCCTACTCCCTCCGAGGCGACGCCGTCGACGAGCCCTGGTCCGGTCGAGCAGGCGGTCCTCCCCTCGAACGAGAGCCTCCGGGAGCCGGAGCCCAGCGCCGCGTCGTCTCTCCCCGCAGAAGCGGCGGATCTGACCCCGACTTCGATGCCCATGGATTCCGCTGCTCCGGCTCAGCCCTTCGAGACGCCGAGCACGGCGGATGACGCCAGTCCTGCACCTCGGAGCCACGAATCGTCCATGGTGGCCGGTAGCCTTGATTGGCGAGATTCGGCGAGCGAAGAAGCACCGGCTGACACGCTCATGGCGCGCCAGGAATCGGATGTCACCCAGTCGACCCCGATGACGGAGCGGCGCCGGTTCGATCGGCGTTTCACGTGAAACAGCCACACTCACCCCCCAAGCTCCCGTTTCACGTGAAACGGACACCCAATACGGAGGAACTCCCCTGGCCGATCAACTCGCGGATGAGACACGCCGCCGCGTCGCCTTGGACGAAGAGGTACTGCCGTTGCCGGCCACGACTCGAATCCTGACGATCTCGAACCAGAAGGGCGGAGTCGGAAAGACGACGACTGCGGTGAATCTGGCCGCGGCCCTCGCGCGGTCGGGTGCCCATGTGCTCGTGATCGACCTCGACCCCCAAGGCAACGCGTCGACGGCCCTCGGCGTCGACCATCGTTCGGAGCAGCAGAGCGTCTACGACGTGCTCGTCACCGATCTCCCGCTCGCGGACGTCGTGCGCCCATCGACCGAGCACGAACACCTCGATTGCGTCCCTGCCACGATCCACCTCGCCGGTGCCGAGATCGAACTCGTCTCACTGGTTGCGCGGGAGCAGCGACTTCGGCGGGCGCTGGACACACACCTCGCGGGCATGGCTCGCCCCTACGACTACGTGTTCATCGATTGCCCGCCGTCGCTCGGCCTCCTGACGATCAACGCCTTCGTCGCCGCTCGCGAAGTTCTGATTCCGATCCAGTGCGAGTACTACGCGCTGGAGGGCCTCTCGCAGCTGCTCAGCAACATCGAGCTCATCGAGAAGCACCTCAACTCCGAACTCCGACTCTCGACGATCCTGCTCACGATGTACGATTCGCGGACGAACCTCGCGCAACAGGTCGCGCAAGAGGTGCGCGACCACTTCCCTATCCAGACTCTCGACACGATCATCCCCCGGTCGGTGCGAGTCTCCGAAGCGCCGAGCTATGGCCAGAGCGTGATCAGCTACGACTATGCATCGAGCGGATCGCTCTCCTACCGTGAAGCGGCGGCGGAGATCGCCCGACGCGGGGCGGCGAACCAGAAGGACACCCACTGATGGCAACCAAGCGAACCGGTCTCGGCCGAGGCATCGGCGCACTCATCCCGACCGGCGAGGACGTCAATCGCGCCAGCCGCCCCGTCGACGTGTTCTTCCCCGATGCGGAGTCGACCCCGTCGACGGCGATCGCAGCTGTCGAGCAGGCCGCAGCCGCAGAGGGCTTGCTGACCGTGCCCGGAGCTCACCTGGCGCGCCTCGATCCCGACGACATCTGCCGAATGCGCAGCAGCCCCGCAGCGTCCTTCGACCCCGACGACCTCGCCGAGCTCATCCACAGTGTTCGGGAATTCGGTGTGCTGCAGCCGATCGTCGTGCGTCCGCACCCCGACCAGGTCGGCAAGTACGAACTCGTCATGGGTGAACGTCGTCTCCGTGCCTCGAAGGCGGCCGGGCTCGACAGCATCCCCGCCGTCGTGAAGGACACGGCCAACGAGGACATGCTGCGCGACGCGCTGCTCGAGAACCTGCATCGATCGCAGCTCAACCCGCTCGAGGAGGCATCCGCCTACCAGCAGCTGCTCGCCGACTTCGGCATCACGCAGGAGGAGCTGGCCTCGCGTATCGGGCGTTCCCGCCCCCAGATCTCCAACACGCTCCGGCTGCTCAAGCTCCCCGAGCCCGTGCAGCTGCGGGTCGCGGCGGGTGTGCTGAGCGCCGGCCACGCGCGCGCGATCCTCTCGGTCGGCGACGACCCCGAGGAGATGCAGCGCTTCGCGGACAAGATCGTGAACGAGGAGCTGTCGGTCAGGGCGGCCGAGGCCATCGCCACGAGCACCCCGAAGCCGTCACGGGTGAAGCCGGCGGCGGGCAAGCGGCAGGACTTCCTCGACGATCTGGCGGGCCGCCTCGGCGACCGCCTGAACACCCGGGTGCGCATCGCGCTGGGATCAAGAAAAGGCCAGATCAGCATCGATTTCGCGACGGTTCAGGACCTCCGCCGCATCCTCACGGATCTCGGCGAAGAACTCGAAGGCGTGTGAGCCCGCGCCACTCGCAGGATCGTTCCTGGTGAACTGGAAAGCGCTGAGTTCACACTCAGGATGTCGCGCGACTCAGGATGCGCGCGACGCCGCCGCTCGAACCAGCCCGCCGTAGACCGTCGGCGCGTCGGTGCCCGAGGCCTGGATCGCCAGCGGCACCAGCGAGGTCTCGGTGAGTCCGGGAATCACGTTCGCCTCGAGGAACCACGGCGTTCCCTCGGCATCCACGATGAAGTCGACGCGGGAGAGGTCACGGAGACCGAGCGTGCGATGCGCGAGCACCGCGGCATCCGAGACCGAGGCGGCGACCTCGTCGTCGAGACGAGACGGCGCGTAGAAGGTGGTCTCCCCGGCGTTGTACCGGGCCTGGAACCCGTAGACGCCTGGCGGTCGGCTCGATCTCGACGGGGGTGAGCGCCCTGGGTCCGTCGCCGGTGTCGACGACGGCGACGGCGATCTCGGTGCCGATGATCCGTCGCTCGACCACCGCCACGTCGTCGTACGTGAACGCCTCGACCATCGCACGCGGCAGGTCGTTGGTGTCGGCGACGATCGTCACGCCCTGCGCCGACCCGCCGGAGCCCGGCTTGACGACCAGGTCGCCCTCGAGCGCGCCGCGCACCGCGGCGAGCACGCTGGCCGCCCCGAGTTCGCGGAACGCCTCGTGCGACAGCACGATCGACTCGGGTACCGAGAGTCCGGCGGCCGCGACGAGCGAGCTCGCGACCGGCTTCGACCAGGCGCGCCGCGCGGCGGCACCGGTCGATCCGACCGCGGAAACATCGAGGGCTCGAAGCAGGTCGAGCAGCGATCCGTCCTCGCCGCTCGACCCGTGCAGCGCCGGGAAGACGACGTCGGGTCGCTCATTCGCGAGGAAGGGAAGGAGTCCGGCATCGGGGTCGCGCAGCACGACCCGGTGCCCGGCGGCGGTCAGCGCGTCGGCGACGCGGCGTCCGGAACGGAGCGAGACGTCACGCTCGTGTGAGATGCCGCCCGCCAGCACGACGACGTACAGACCACTGGAATCGCTCATGATCAGGGGTTTCTCCACTACTTCAGATCGGACGGCGGGGCGATGTCGAATCCGGCGCTGGGCGGCAGCTGCAGCTGGCCCGTGCCGGCGAACGTGTCGAGGAGGTCGAGCTCGCCGTTGACGACGGTGGCGAGGCGACGGATGCCCACCCGGATCGCGTCGGGCGTCGGATAACAGAACGACAGGCGCATCGCGTGCCGCCCTCGCCCGTCGGCGAAGAACGCCGTGCCCGGCGTATAGGCCACGAGTTCCTTCACGGCGCGCGGGAGCATCTGCTTGGAGTCGAGCACATCGGGCATGGTCACCCAGACATAGAACCCGCCATTCGGGTTCGTCCACCGGAGCTGCGGGAGGTGCTCCCCCAACGCCTCGATCATCGCGTCCTTGCGCTCACGGTAGACCCCGCGGAACGTGTCGATCTGGGCACGCCAGTCGGCGGTCGAGAGATACTCCGAGACGACGAGCTGGCTGAATGAGCTCGGCGAGAGGATCGCGGACTCGGCGGCGAGGATGAGCTTCTCGCGGATCGCGTGCGGTGCGAGGGCCCATCCGACGCGGAATCCGGGTGCGAGGGTCTTGGAGAAGGAGCCCAGGTAGATCACGTGGTCCTCGTCGAGCGATCGCAGGGCGTTCGGTGCCGGCTCGTCGAAGTGCAGGAGTCCGTACGGGTTGTCCTCGAGCACGAGGATCTCGTTCTGGCGGCAGATCTCGAGGATCTCGGGCCGGCGCGATGCCGACAGGGTGACCCCGGCCGGGTTGTGGAAGTTCGGGATCGTGTAGAGGAACTTGATGCGCCGACCCTGTCCGCGGAGGTGCGCGATGGTCTGGCGCAGTGCCTCGGGAATCAGCCCGTCGTCGTCCATCGCCACGTGGACGACGCTCGCCTGGTACGACCGGAAGACCCCGAGCGCGCCGACGTAGCTCGGCGACTCGGCGAGGATCACATCGCCCGGGTCGATGAACAGCTTCGCGACCAGGTCGAGCGCCTGCTGGGAACCGGTCGCGGTCACGACGTTGTCGACCGACCCGCGGATGCCTTCGAGCGCCATGATCTCGAGGATGTGCTCGCGGAGCGCGGGGATGCCCTGGCCCGACCCGTACTGCAGGGCGGTCGGCCCCTGGGTGCGCATGACGCGCTCCATCGACGAGACGATGAGCTCCTGCGGGAGGGCGGAGACGAACGGCATGCCGCCGGCGAGCGAGACGACCTCG
Source organism: uncultured Actinomycetota bacterium (assembly GCA_963799015.1). Taxonomy (GTDB): domain Bacteria; phylum Actinomycetota; class Actinomycetes; order Actinomycetales; family Microbacteriaceae; genus Agromyces. The sequence goes on from CAWCWD010000046.1 coordinate 42,151, forward strand.
GGGCGCGAGGCGACGGCGAAGAGGGCTCGGACCTCGGATGCGGCAAGCCCGGCGGCTCGCTCGGCGTAGTTCGCGTACCAGGGGTCGAGATTGTTGCCGGTCCGCTGGGGGACGCCGTCAGAGGTCACTTCGCTTCCGTTCTGCTCAGGGTATTCATGCTAGTTGCTGGGTTCGGGCGGCCCGTTCGTAGTGACGATGCGGCGCGGCGCCGCGGCATCCGGTGCCGACACGTCGGACAGTCGGCGCATCGGTCGATCCGGAAACGCGAGAGACCCGCCCGGCGTGTGCCGGGCGGGTCTCTGCGTGTGCGAGGCGGCCGACTACGAGATGTAGGCGGCGAGGTCGGCCTCGAGGGCGGGCTTCGGCTTGGCGCCGATGACGGTCTTCACGACCTCGCCCTTCTCGAAGACCTTGAACGCCGGGATCGCGGTGATCTGGTACTTCATCGCGAGCTGCGGGTTCTCATCGACGTTGAGCTTGACGATGTCGAGCTTGTCGGCATGCTCGCTCGCGATCTGGTCGAGGATCGGGCTCACCATGCGACACGGGCCGCACCATTCGGCCCAGAAGTCCACGAGGACGGCCTTGTCGTTGTTGAGGACCTCCTGCTCGAAGGTGGCCTCACTCACTGCACGTGCAGTCATTGCGTTTCTCCTTAGGGTGAAGCGGATGTCGCGTCGGTCAGTCGACCGCGACGAATTCGTTCTCGAGCAGCGCCTCGGCGGCGTTCTCGTTGCCGAGTGCGGCGAGGTAGTGCTCGGCGTCGAGCGCCGCGACCGTGCCGGTGCCGGCGGCCGTGACCGCCTGCCGGTAGGTGGGGTCGATCACATCGCCGGCGGCGAAGACGCCGGGGACGGAGGTCTTCGAGCTGCGGCCGTCGACCCAGATGGTGCCCTCGGGAGTCAGGTCGAGCTTGCCGTGCACGAGGTGCGTGCGCGGGTCGTTGCCGATCGCGACGAAGAGGCCCTCGAGGTCGAGGCCGCGCTCCTCACCCGTGACGGTGTCGCGCAGCGTGACGCCGGTGACCGCCGTCGAGCCGTGGATCGCGGTGACCTCGGCGTTCCAGATGAACTCGATCTTCTCGTTGTCGAAGGCGCGCTGCTGCATGATCTTCGAGGCCCGGAGGGTATCGCGGCGGTGGATGACGTAGACCTTGTCCGCGAAGCGCGTGAGGAACGACGCCTCCTCCATCGCCGAGTCGCCGCCGCCGACGACGGCGATCGTCTTCTGCCGGAAGAAGAAGCCGTCGCAGGTCGCGCACCACGAGAGGCCGTGACCCGAGAGGATCTCCTCTTCGGGCAGGCCGATCTTGCGGTACGCCGAGCCGGTCGCGTAGATGAGCGCGCTGGCCTCGTGCTCCTCGCCGTTGCCGAGCTTCACGCGCTTGACGGGGCCGTCGAGGTCGAGCGACACGACGTCGTCGTAGACGACCTCGGTGCCGAATCGCTCGGCCTGCGCCTGGAACTTCGCCATCAGGTCGGGACCCATGATGCCCTCGGGGAAGCCGGGGTAGTTCTCGACCTCGGTGGTGTTCATCAGCTCGCCGCCGATCTCGACGGAGCTCGCGATGAGCAGGGGCTTCAGGTCTGCGCGTGCGGCGTAGATCGCGGCCGTGAATCCAGCCGGGCCCGAACCGATGATGATGATGTCGCGCAACGCAACTCCCTCTGGTTCTCGTGCGTGTGGCACCCGAGTTTCGGATGTCACGTGTGAGTCAACACAGTCTAGGCGTCGGCTATTCCGGCGCCGCGTGCGGCGACCGTGTGTGACGGATGCGTGGGTGGACCCTCGCGGCGCCGGATGCTCCGGCTCGGGCCCGCGGCATCCGTCGTCTCGTTCAGCCCCGGCGGAGCCGCGCGACCAGCGGCGCCGCGAAGCCGCGAAGTTCGGGCGAGCGCAGCATCCAGAGGATGCCGAAGTACGCCGCCGCCATGACGACGCCGATCACGGCCATCGACACGATCGCACCGACCCGATCGCTGATCGCGAAGCCGCCGTCGGTCGTGCCCCCGAGTGCGACGAGGAGCGCGACGCCGGCGACGACCGGCACGACCACGGCGGCGAGGTCGCGACCGAGGCTGACGGCGATGCGTCGTCCTTCGAGGCGGCCGAGTCGACGGCGCAGCAGCACCGTCGCCAGGATGAGCTGCGCGGTGGTGGCGATGGTCGTCACGAGCGCGACGCCGACGGCGATCCACTCGATGGGGAGCAGGAGGCAGCCGAGCGCGCCGAGCGTGAACACGACGACCTGGAACAGGGTGAAGAAGAAGGGCGTGCGGGTGTCGCCGAGCGCGTAGAACGTGCGTTGCACGACGAACAGGATGCTGAAGCCCACGAGGCCGATCGCGAACGCGATGATGACGTTGCCGAGCGCCGAGGCACGGTCGAGACCGGGCTGGAAGACCGCGGCGAACGGGTAGGCGACCACGATCAGCACCGCGGCGGCGAGCACGAGGATCACACTGACTCCACGTATCGCGCTCGAGAGGTCGTCGCGTACCCGGTCGAGGGCGCCCGCGTGGGCGTGCTCGCTCATGCGCGTGAAGTAGGCCGTCGCGATGGAGACCGTGATGACCGAGTGGGGCAGCATGAACACGAGCCATGCGTTGTCGATCGCCGCGATCGACGCGCCCTCACCGGACGCCTGCAGGACGACCTGCGTCTGCACGATGCCCGCGAACGTGGTGAGCAGCAGCATCCCGAACGTCCAACCGGCCATGCGACCGGCGGCCCCGAGACCGACGCCCCGCCACGCGAAGTCGGGACGGTAGCGAAGGCCGATGCGCCGCCAGAACCAGAACAGCACGACCGCCTGCGCGACGATCCCGAGGGTGGCCGAGCCGGCGAGCAGCACGACCATGCCGGGCGTCCAGTCACCGACGGCGCGGCTGCCGTCTGGATCGAACCCGAACAGCAGGCCGAACACCACGAGGCCGATCAGCGCGACGACGTTGTTCAGCACCGGGACCCAGGTGAACGGCCCGAAGCTGCGCCGGGCGTTCAGCACCTCGCCGAGCAGCGTGTAGAGCCCGTAGAAGAAGATCTGCGGCAGGCACCACCATGCGAAGGCGATCGCGAGCGGGAGGATCTCGGGGTTGGAGCCGGCGTAGATCCACGTGAGCACCGGCGCGAGGGCGGTGGCGAGGATCGTCGCAGCGCCGATGACGACGAGTGCGAGCGTGAGCAGCTTGTTGATGTAGGCGCTGCCGCCGTCGGTGTGGGTGCTGGCCCGCACGATCTGCGGCACCAGCACCGCCGAGAGCACGCCACCGGCGACGATGACGTAGACGGTGTTCGGCAGGCCGTTGGCCACCGCGAACGCGTCGGCCGAGCTCGACCCGACGACGCCGATGGCCGCCGCGAGCACGATCGCCTTCACGAACCCGAGGATGCGGGAGACGATCGTGCCCGAGGCGAGGAAGACGCTGGCCCTGCCGATGCGGTCGTCGTCAGCCACGGGCGGGATCCGTCGGTTCGCCGTCGTTGCCGCGGTCGGTCGCCGAGTGGTCATCGGGCGTCGACTCCGTTCCAGCGTCGCCACCGGAGGCGGCGGCCGCGATCGCTGCGGCCGCGGTCGCGGCACGCTCACGGCGTCGGCGACGGATGTTCCGCCACACGCCGATGCCGAACACGAGGACGACGATCGCCGCGATGACCGCGGCTCCGAGACCCTCCCAGTCGGCCTGCACGTTGGCGGGGATCACCACGGCGGTTCCGATGGGCACGCCCGCGGTCGACGACAGCGAGACCGTGAGCGAGACCTCGCCGTTGCCCACGCCGGCGGCGACCGGCACCCGCACCGTTGAGCGCGACTGCGGCTCGACCGTGACCTCGACGCGGTCCTCGACGATGAGGCGGCCGTTCGACGGGTCGACGTCGACGACGACCGTGACGGGATACGGCAGGGTGTTCTCGACGGTGGCGGGCACGCCCGTTTCGGTCGAGACCACGTTGATGGTGCTGCTCGGCACGACCGAGACGCTGCCGAGCACGCTCCGCTGCGCGGCGAGCCAATCGGCGACCACCGCATTCCACGCCTCGGGGTCGTCGAGCCAGGCGACGTCGAGCACCGACATCAGGTCGCGCCGTGTCGGTCCGGTGAGCAGGCGCTCGTCGTCGAGCACCGTCGCGAACTCCACGACGTCGGCCTCCACCTCGACGGAGCGTCCGACCAGGGCGCGCCGCTCGTCGGGCTCGGGCTGGTCGATGAGCATGCGGTCCTCGGGCGGGGCGCCGATCGCCTCGGAAAGGCCGGCGAGCGAGGACCAGCTCGATCCGGCGATCTCATCGATCACGCTCGACACCCGCGCGGTCTGCGAGGCAGCGCCGCGGTCGAGGGTGGCGAGCACGGTCGTGCGCGCCTCGCCCGCGTCGAGCGCCAGCTCGGCGAGCAGCTGCCCGGTCGCCTCGCGCCACTCGGTGTCGGTGGAGGCCTCGGATGCCGCGCGGAGCGGCGCCGTGAGCCCGGCGTCGGCCACCAGTGCCGTGGAGCCGTCGATCGTGGCCGAGGACGGCGCAGGGCCGTCGACGGGTTCGACATTGCCGGGTGCGAGGAGCGCGGTCGTGAGGCCCGCGGCGTCGAAGTACGCCAGGTTGCCGGAGGCGACCGTGTCGTCGGCCGGCCACGCGAGGTCGGTGCGGGTGTACGGCCACTCGAGGAGCTCGTCGGTGGTGGGCACCTCGCCCGGCGTCGGCTCGGGCTCGATCGGCTCGTCGGTGGCCGGCGCACCGGCTCCGTCGTTCTCGCCGGCCGCGCCGTCACCATCGAGGGTCGCGAAGTTCGCGGGGTCGAGCACGTCGGAGAACGAGGTCGGCGTGAGCAGCGCCGGCAGGTTGAGCTGGGCCTGCACGGCCAGGTCGGCGTCGGCGTAGGCGAGCGGGAAGACCTCGTTGGGGACGTCGGCGAGTCGCTGCAACCAGGCCGCAGCCGTCGCCGGCGCGCTCGCGCCGAGCGCGCGAATGGAGGCGATGATGCGGGGATCGATGCCGATCGCCACGCGCCGCCCGGCGAGGGCGTCGAGCTGGCGGGTGAGCAGGCCGGTCGTGCTCGTCCAGTTCGCGAGCTGATCGGGCTCGATGAGGCCGATCGCCGCCCCCGTCGTGGGCGTGGTGAGCGGCGCGGCGAGGGCCACGGCGACCGAGCCGGCCGCCGGGACGTCGGCATTCGCGTACGCCGCCGTGCCCGCGGCGACCACGGAGTCCCCGACGAGGAGTTCGGCGCCGAGGCCGACGACCGGGGACCCGTCGAGTTCGGCGAATGCCTCGGCGGGCACCGTGAACGACACGACGGATGGCGCCGCCTGCGGCGAGGCTGCGCGACTCGCTCTCGGCGAGCGGCACGACCGGTGCCGCGATGCCCGTGCCGCCATCGACATCGGGGGCGAGCCAGTCGTCGAGCGCGGCCTGATCGTCGATGGCGGTGTCGGCGCGCACCAGGCGCACGAGGCCGGCAGCGAGGGCTTCGCCGGTCGCGTTCTCGATCTCGACCGAGATGGCGACGGGCGCCCCCAAGGAGACGGTGGTGGAGATCGTCGGCGCGACCCGCACGCGAAGCCCGCCGGTCTCGTCCTCCGGGGCCCGAAGCGGGCCCGCCGTGTACATGCCGCCGGCGGCATCCGACCCCGGGTTCGAGCCGGCCGCTGCAAGCAGCGCCTGCACGCCCGAGGCGGGGTCGACGCCGGCGTTCGCGGCCAACGGCGCGGCACCGACGCCGGCGAGCGTTGCGAAGGCGAGGCCCGCGAGGGCCACTCGGAATCGGCGAGCGGGGCGTCGGGTGGAGGAGTCGGCGCGGCGACGCGCAGGGTTCGACTCGGCCACCATGCAGGCGATTCTACGGCGTGGGTTCGGGGCATCCGCTCGGCGTCCACAGCCGGACGCACCCGCGGCCCCGCTTAACATGGGGGGATGCAGAGTGTCGCGGTGGCCCTCGACCGGCTGGGCGAGCTGGCCGCTTCGCCGACCGTCGCGAAGCTCGCCACGGCGTTCGAGTCCGCGGGTCACGAGCTCGCGCTGGTCGGCGGACCGGTGCGCGACGCGTTCCTCGGCCGCGGCACGAACGACCTCGACTTCACCACGGATGCGACGCCCGACGAGATCCTCGCGATCGTGAAGCCGATCGCCGAGGCCCACTGGGACATCGGCCGCGCGTTCGGCACCATCGGCGCGAAGGTCGCCGGCGAGACGGTCGAGATCACCACCTATCGCGCCGACACCTACGACGGCGACTCGCGCAAGCCCGAGGTCGTGTTCGGCACGAGCCTCGAGGACGACCTGACCCGACGCGACTTCACCGTGAACGCGCTCGCCCTGCGGCTCCCGCGTCTCGAGCTCGTCGACCCGTCCGGCGGCGTCGAGGACCTGCTCGCGAAGACGCTCCGCACGCCCGCCGCCCCCGAGCAGTCGTTCGGCGACGACCCGCTCCGGATGCTGCGTGCCGCCCGCTTCTCGGCCCAGCTCGGCTTCGAGGTCGAGGCGGGCACTCGCGCCGCGATGTCCGAGCTCGTGGCCGAGATCGATCGCATCTCGGCCGAGCGCGTGCGCGATGAGCTGTCGAAGCTCCTGCTGACGGCGGCGCCGCGCGGCGGCATCCGGCTGCTCGTCGACTCCGGCCTCGCCGACCGGGTGCTGCCCGAGATCCCGGCCCTGCGCCTCGAGGTCGACGAGCATCACCACCACAAGGACGTGTACGAGCACTCGCTCACCGTGCTCGACCAGGCCATCGACTACGAGGTCTCCCGCGGCGTCCTCGACTCCCCCGACCTCGTCGTGCGCCTCGCCGCGCTGCTGCACGACATCGGCAAGCCCGCCACGCGCCGGCTCGAGCCCGGCGGGGCGGTGTCGTTCCACCACCACGACCTCGTCGGCGCGAAGCTCGCGCGCAAGCGCCTGCGCGCGCTGCGCTTCGACAACGACACGATCGCGGCGGTCTCGCGGCTGATCGAGCTGCACCTGCGGTTCTTCGGCTACACGGATGGCGCGTGGACCGACTCGGCCGTGCGCCGGTACGTGCGCGACGCCGGCGACCAGCTCGAGCGGCTGCACATCATCACCCGGGCCGACGTCACGACGCGCAATCGGCGCAAGGCCGACCAACTCGGCTTCGCCTACGACGACCTCGAGGAGCGCATCGCCGTGCTCGCGGAGGAGGAGGAGCTCGCCGCCGTGCGGCCCGAGCTCGACGGGGAGCAGATCATGGCGCTGCTCGACCTGAAGCCGGGCCCGGTGGTCGGCGAGGCGTACCGGTTCCTGCTCGAGGTGCGCCTCGACGAGGGTCCGATCGGGTCGGATGCCGCCGCCGAGCGCCTGCGCGAGTGGTGGGCCGCGCGCAGCTCCCCCTGAGCCGCTCGCCGGTCTCCCTTCCGCCGAATGGCGTGCGGAGGCGGCATCCGTTACCATTGACAGGTTGCCCGTGTGCCGCATTGCGCGGCCTCCACGACGCGACGTATGCACAACCCTCCTGCTGCAGAGATCCTGTAGCCGTTTGAGTCCGAAGGAGGTGGGTTAGTCATGCACCAGTACGAGCTGATGGTCATCCTCGATCCCGAGATCGACGAGCGCACCGTTGCTCCCAGCCTTGACAAGTTCCTCAACGTCATCCGAAACGATGGCGGCACGATCGACAAGATCGACATCTGGGGACGTCGTCGTCTGGCCTACGAGATCAACAAGAAGTCCGAGGGCATCTACGCCGTCGTGGACTTCACCGCCGAGTCCGCCACCACCAACGAGCTCGACCGCCAGCTGAACCTCAGCGAGGCCGTCATGCGCACGAAGGTGCTCCGCGCCGAGGAGGCCATCGCCCAGGTCGCCGCTCACGCGAAGGCCCAGGAGGAGAAGGCCGCCAAGAAGGCCGCCGCTTCGGCGAAGGCCGGCGCGAAGGCCGCCGCCGCCGCCAAGGCCCCCGCCGCGAAGGACGCCTAGTCCCCATGGCCGGCGAGACCATCATCACCGTGGTGGGCAACCTCACTGCAGATCCCGAGCTGCGCTACACGCAGAACGGGCTGGCGGTTGCCAACTTCACCATCGCGTCCACTCCCCGCACGTTCGACCGTCAGGCGAACGAGTGGAAGGACGGTGAAGCGCTGTTCCTGCGCGCGAGCGTCTGGCGTGAATTCGCCGAGCACGTCGCCGGTTCACTCACCAAGGGTTCCCGGGTCATCGCTTCCGGGCGTCTCAAGCAGCGTTCCTACGAGACGAAGGAAGGCGAGAAGCGCACCACCATCGAGCTCGAGATCGACGAGATCGGCCCGAGCCTGCGCTACGCCACCGCGTCCGTGACGCGTGCCCAGTCCAACCGCGGTGCGGTCGGCGGCGGCTCCTTCGGGGGCGCCCAGTCCGACGACGCGTGGGCGCCCAGTGCTCCTGCAGCCCAGTCGGGCGGCGGCGACGTCTGGAACACGCCGGGCACGAGCTACGGCGACGAGACCCCCTTCTAATATTCAGCGGGTTTCGAGACGGCGCTCCGCGCCTCCTCAACCCGCACCAACTCCAAGACAGGAAAACCAATGGCTGGAAAGAGCAGCGGCGACCGCCGCAAGCCGAGCCGCGGGAAGGGCGCGAAGAACGCCGCCCCGGCGAAGTCGATCAAGGTCGGCGTCATCGACTACAAGGATGTCGCCACCCTTCGCAAGTTCATCTCGGAGCGCGGCAAGATCCGCGCCCGCCGCATCACCGGTGTCTCCGTGCAGGAGCAGCGCCTCATCGCCCGCGCCGTGAAGAACGCGCGCGAGATGGCGCTCCTGCCCTACTCGGGCTCCGGCCGCTAAGGAGCACGACAATGGCAAAGGTAATTCTCACGCACGAGGTCACCGGCCTCGGCACCGCCGGCGACGTGGTCGAGGTCAAGAACGGCTACGCGCGCAACTACCTGGTTCCCCAGGGCTTCGCGACGCCGTGGACCCGCGGCGGCCAGAAGCAGGTCGAGCAGATCAAGGCCGCTCGCGCGGCGCGCGAGCTGCACTCCCTCGAGGACGCGCAGGCCCTGAAGGCCAAGCTCGAGTCCGGCAAGGTCAAGCTGGCCGTCAAGGCCGGCCTCGGCGGCCGTCTCTTCGGCTCGGTCAAGACGGCGGATGTCGCGGCTGCGGTCCAGGCCGCCGGCCTCGGCGAGGTCGACAAGCGCAAGATCGAGATCTCGACGCCGATCAAGTCGATCGGCGAGCACGAGGCGACGGTTCGCCTCCGCGACGAGGTCTCGGCCACGATCACCCTTCAGGTGGTCGCCGCGAAGTAGGTTCGCGCACCAACGCAGACGGCGGCTCGGGCTTCGGCCCGGGCCGCCGTTTCGCGTGCCTCGCCGGGCCCCGTCGGGTGTCGGCGCGCGACGAGCGGAGCGGGTCATTCGACCCCACGCGCGACGCTGCCGAGGGCGTCGCCGACCGACCCGACCGTCCCCCTCGACGGTCGGGATCCCCCAGATTCCGACTGCACCGGTCTACCACCGGCGCGCACGGCCCGCAAGTCGAGACCCGGAGTTTCCTGAGATGGTTGTGCACAGGCGTGCATGCCCCCGCCGTGGACTTCTGAAGAAGTTTTTGCCCACAGGTGTGGAAACTGGAAAGGGCTGGTCGCGACTGAATTCAAGTGATGTAATTCACCACAATTCCACAGTTTTCCACAGGCTGTGTGCACACGTTCCGCGGCGTTTCGCCCAGTTTGTCCCCAGAGTTATCCACAGGCCGGCTTGTGCTGTGGACGTGGCTTCCATATCGTGAAGCAGCGTCCTTCGATCAGCGGATTCCCCGGGTCGGCAAGGCCATGTCAGAGGCCCCGGCCACACTGAAGTGCGGGCGCCAGCACTCAGCCGGCGGAAGCCGAATCGGAGGTCACGGAGTTGTCGATCGCGCACATCGGGCTCGCCGGGTCGGTCGACGACGGCGCACGCCAGGGCGAGCGCACGCCGCCGCACGACCTGCTCGCCGAGCAGAGCGCGCTCGGCGGCATGATGCTCTCGAAAGACGCCGTCGCCGACGTGATCGAGACCGTACGGGGCATCGACTTCTACGTGCCCAAGCACGAGGTCGTCTTCAACGCGATCCTCTCGCTCTACTCGCACGGCGAGCCGACCGACGTCATCGCGGTCACCGACGAGCTCACCAAGACCGGCGAACTCCAGCGCGCCGGAGGCGTCGAGTACCTGCACACGCTCACGAGCCTCGTGCCCACCGCGGCGAACGCGGGCTACTACGCGTCCATCGTCGCCGAGCGTGCGCTGCTGCGCCGTCTCGTCGAGGCCGGCACGCGAATCGTGCAGATGGGGTATGCCGGCGAGGGCGAGGTCACCGAGTTGGTGAACAACGCCCAGGCCGAGATCTACTCCGTGACGGGGTCGACCGAGAGCGAAGACTACGTGCCGCTCACCGAGGCGGTCACGGCCGCGATCGACGAGATCGAGGCCGCCAAGCACACCGACGGCAAGTTCACGGGTGTGCCCACCGGGTTCGCCGACCTCGACGAGCTCACCAACGGCTTCCATGCCGGGCAGATGATCATCGTCGCCGCCCGTCCCGCGATGGGCAAGTCCACCCTCGCCCTCGACTTCGCGCGTGCAGCGTCGATCCACCACGACCTGCCGTCGATCCTCTTCTCGCTCGAGATGGGCAAGAGCGAGATCGCGATGCGCCTGCTCTCAGCCGAGGCATCCGTACCCCTGCAGATGATGCGAAAGGGCACCGTCGATTCCCGCGACTGGACCACGATCGCCGCCACCCGCGGTCGCATCAACGACGCGCCGCTCTACATCGACGACTCCCCCAACATGACGCTCGTCGAGATCCGCGCGAAGTGTCGTCGCCTGAAGCAGCGCGTGGGTCTCAAGATGGTCGTGATCGACTACCTGCAGCTCATGACGAGCGGGAAGCGGGTCGAGAGCCGCCAGCAGGAGGTGTCGGAGTTCTCACGCGCCCTGAAGCTCCTCGCCAAGGAGCTCCAGGTGCCCGTCATCGCGCTGTCGCAGCTCAACCGTGGCCCCGAGCAGCGCGCCGACAAGATGCCCGCCCTCTCCGACCTGCGCGAGTCGGGTTCGATCGAGCAGGACGCGGACATGGTGATCCTGCTGCACCGCGAGTCCGCCTACGAGCGCGACAGCCCGCGCGCCGGCGAGGCCGACCTGATCGTGGCGAAGCACCGCAACGGCCCCACGCGCACCATCACGGTGGCGTTCCACGGTCACTTCTCGCGGTTCGCCGACATGGTGCAGGTATAGGTTCTCTTGTAGGTTCCGGCGGAACATGTCCAATTCCGCGGGTACTTGTCACCTAAATGTCCAATTGGACATTTGCCCCCGCGAGACCGTCTAACGAGGCTTCGGGCTGTGGCGGTTGTGGCACCCGGGATTCTATTGATCGATGCAACACCCCTTCTGGAGGTGGTTGCTCGTGGTGTTGTCATTGTCTTCGCCTGCTGCTGTCCGGTTCCTCGCGGCGATCCGTGAGGGGCATGGTCTCAAAGGGTCCGCCCGAATGGCGGGGATCGACAAGGAGGTCGGTTATCGCTTCCTACGAGATCGGTATCTCGCGCTGCGTCGGAGCGGGATGAGCGCGGCCAACGCGGTCGACACGCTCGGCTTCCGATCGAGTCGGGTCGCGTCCTGGGAAGCCGCGGTCGCCCACGACGGTCGACATCATCTCCGGGTCGATGCAGCACGGGAGCAATCGTTCTGGCATGAGTTCGACGCCGGGTCCGACGTGGCGGTGTCCGCGCGAGCCACCGGCGTTTCGACGTCGACGGGCTACCGGTGGCTGGAGCGCCGTTTCGTCGAACTCCGCGTCAACGGCATCGGTGTGACCGGATGCGCCCGGCGTCTGCGGTTGTCCCGTACACGGGCCGACCGGTTCGAACGCGAACGGCTACGGCTGCTGCTCCAGGAACGCAATGCCACGATGGCCGCGCACCGGGATGCCGTTCACGCGTCAGCCCGGCTCACGAGCGCGAGCCTTGGGATGACGAAAGCGCAGCAGCGTCGGCACGAGCGGGCGGAGATGTATTGGCAGCTGATGCGCGACGGGGTAAGCAACGTCGATGCCTGCAGAATCCTCGGTATGTCACGCCGCGCCGGCACCCGCATTCGTCAACGCAACAACTTCCAGATCCCACCAGTGACCGCCCCACCGAAGACCGCGGGCAGGTATCTGGACGTGAGGGAGCGGCTGCAGATCGCAGATCTCTTGCGGCTGGGCTGCTCGATCCGGCAGATCGGGGCCGAGCTCGGCCGGCACGCTTCCACGATCAGTCGGGAGCTTCGGCGACACCGTGACGCGAACGGGAACTATCTGCCCCGCACCGCCGACCACGACGCACGCTGTCAACGTGCCCGACCGAAGACGCCGAGGCTGGTATCGAATGGGGCGTTGCGTGCCCTCGTGCAACGCAAGCTCAACCGCTGCTGGTCACCGGAGGAGATCGCCGGATGGCTCCGCAAGACCCACCCGCACGACAACACGATGCGGGTCTGTCACGAGACGATCTACCAGGCGCTCCTGGTCCGTGATGACACCGGACTACACCAGCGCTACGCCACGAAGCTGCGCACCGGTCGCCGCGTCCGGAAGACCCGTTGGCGCACACGCACCGGGCAAGGCTCCCGGATCCGCAACATGGTCATGATCGACCGACGCCCCGCCGAAGCCGAAAGCAAGCAGGTCGCCGGCCACTGGGAAGGCGACCTCATCGTCGGTCCCGGATCGGTGTCCGCGATGGTCACCCTCCGGGAACGGAAGACCCACTACGGCATGGTGATCAACCTCCCGACCGATCACACCGCGGCATCCGTGAACACCGCCATCATCACCGCGTTCGCCAGCCTGCCGCCCCAGCTGAAGCGGTCATTGACCTGGGATCAGGGCGTCGAGATGGCCAGCCACGAAGCCCTCACGACCGCAACCGGCATCCCGATCTACTTCGCCGAACGCGCCAGCCCTTGGCAGCGCGGCGCGAACGAGAACTTCAACGGACTCCTCCGCCAATACTTTCCGAAGGGCACCGACCTCGCCCAGCACTCCGCCGCGCACGTCACACGCGTCGTCAACGAGATCAACAACCGGCCGCGGAAACAACTCGGCTATGACACCCCCACCCGACGCCTGAGAGCCGAACACCGGACCCCGATGACGGCACTCCGATAGCCTGCAAACACTGATCTGTTGCGTCGATCATCAGAATCCGCCGCACCTTCACCAGGCACTATTGCGGGCGGGTGCTACGGGGATTCGGCGCGTACCGACTCCCGACAGCTTGAGTGGTCTTTCGACGCGCTGATCGACGTGTCCAGGTGAGGGACCCTCTACCGGCCACGAGCACGGCGAGCGACGACCACCGCACATATCAGTCGTGCTTGCTCGCCTCGTCTCCCTTGCGGCCCGCTGGGTCTCGATCGGCTCGCGCCACCCGCGATTGTCGATGTCGAGGGCGTCCTCTCGTCGCTCTCGTGGGCGGCGAGGAGGGCCGTCGGCGATGATGTCAGCGTGGAGTATGTGTCCAGGGTGCCAGGTCCGCCGCTCGACGGGCTGATCGACGACCTCTACTACTTGGAGGGCGCCCCGCCGTACTCCCGGTTGATGCTGCCGGCGGCGCCCGCGCCGTTGCTCATCGTCAACCTCGGGGCGCCGTTTCTCATCCGCGCAGGCACCGACGTAGAAGCCGTCGAATACACCGACGGCTGCGCGGTCACCACGCCCACCCGTGCGTGGGAGTTCGGCTACCCAACCCCGACCCGGTCCGTGGGCGTCCACTTCAGGCCGTGGGGGCTGGCACCGTTCCTTCCGATGCCAGCAGCGGAGTTGTGCGACCGACCGGCGACGGTGGAGCAGATCTGGGGCCAGCCCGCTATCGCTGAGTTGCGACACCGACTGACGTTGGCGGACGCACCGCAGGAAATGCTGATGTTGCTCGAGGAGGAACTGGTGCGACGGCTGCGCGCGATCGACGGCCTGGACATCGTCCGCCACCTGAGCAGCGCCATCGCGGAGACCGGCGGAGCGGTGCCGATCAGCGACCTCGGCGTGGCAGCCCGCGCCAGCAGCACGTACTTGGCGAAGCGGTTCAAGGAGGTCATCGGCGTCACGCCGAAGCGGCTGGCGCGCAGCTACCGATTCACCGCCACCGTGTTGGCGCTCAACGTGGCCGCACCTATCGACTGGGGCGACGTTGCCGCTGGCGCAGGCTACTTCGACCAGGCCCACTTCGTCCACGAGTTCCGGGAGTTCACCGGGCTCACGCCGACCCGGTATGTCGAAGTCCGGCAACGCTTCCTACGCGAACATCCCGGCCACGCGCTGGAAGGCTGGCCGCTGCCAGCCGATTGATTTCTTACAAGAGCGACCACTCACGACACACAAGACTTGGGACTCCAAACAGAGGAGGAACCCATGGGAAAAGTGGTCATGAATGCGTCGGTGTCGGTGGACGGCTTCATTGCGGCTGAGAACGACGATCCCGGTCCACTGTTCGAATGGTTGGTCAGCGGTGACGTGCCGTTGGACGACAACGGCGTACTGAACGTGTCGCAAGCGTCCTACGACCACATCCGGCCGTACTGGGACCAGATCGGGGTGACCATCGCCGGCCGCCACGTCTTCGACATCACGGACGGCTGGGACGGGACGCCTCCGAGCGGGATCGACCACGTAGTCGTCGTGACACACCGGCCGGCACCCGAGGGGTGGGACCCCAACGCGCCGTTTCACTTCGTCCACGGCATCGAGGCGGCCGTGACCAAGGCGAAGGAGCTCGCGGGTGACCGCACTGTCGAGGTCGCCGCTGGCGACGTCGGCGGCCAGATGCTCGCCGCAGGTTTGGTCGACGAGGTACGCATGGACGTCGCACCCGTCGTGCTCGGGTCCGGCAAGCGGTACTTCGGCTCCGTCGACTCGCAGCACCTGCTGGAAGACCCAGACGTAGTTGTTCAGGGCAACCGGGTGCTTCACCTGCGCTATCGGGTGCGCCGTTGACCGATCGGCTGCGTGCACCGGTCGCGAGCTCGAAACACCTGTTGCGACATCTCGTTGAACCTCGACGCCACCATGAAACGATAGGTGAGTCGAACGGACCCACGTCGATGAGGACGGCAACCCGATCCCCGCCCGTCGGCACCACTCGACCAAGCCACGCAGGACCCGGCCGATGCGGTTCGTCGATGCCGGCCCCACTGCCGGTCCGAACGCCGAACAAGCGGCCACTTGACCTCCCCGCCGCGGCTGGGTCCGCGGCCGCGACGACCCCGGGATGGTTGCCGGCAGCAGGGTCCACATCACGGGCGTTGTCCACCGGCCAGTGAGCCCCCGCGCGGACACCGGACCGCTCGTGAGCAGGTTCTCTGCGCATACCGCGACTGAGCTGGTCACGGTCGGCCCGGTGTCCGCGGCGGCGGGCTTCTCGCCGCAGGGCTTACACGGATACCTACTGTCGAAGGTCCTGCCGAAGGTCGGTCGTCGCGGGATCGGCTGGGACGGCGGGGGTTCGAGGCCATGCCCAGGCGGAGCGCAGGATGAAGGCCAGGAGCAGCACCTCGATTCCGATGGAGAGGCCGTAGAAGAAGGCCCACTCCCAGGTCGCCCCTGCCGCGTTGAACGCCGAGTAGGGGATGAGGAGCGATGCAACGACGAGGTTCGTGGCGCGGTTCACCCGGGCGGGCAGCGTCATGGAGAGCACCACCATCAGGGCCGGGATCGACACGGACACGAGGAAAATGGTCAACAACGTCGAGCTGATGTCGAACCTCCAGATGAGGCCATTCAGGATGCCGTCGACGACGCCGGGCTTGTAGAGGTTGAAGAGGTCGACGTAGATGTAGAGGAACATGAAGCTGGTCCATGCGGCGGCGATCTTGGCCTGCACGGGGATCGGCGGGTTGTCGAGCAGGTTCGGGGTTTTCGTTCGGATGGTCATCGGTTCTTCCTTCCACGGAGCGGTCCGTCCGCTGGAGTGGCGGCAGGTCTGGGCGTGCATACGCACGGGTTGAGTCGTTCTCGTCGGTCCGGTCGTCAGACGGTGATCACGACCTTTCCTCGGGTGTGGCCGGCCGCGACGTAGCGGAGGGCGTCGGCTGCTTCATCGAGGGGGTAGGTGCGGTCGATGACGGGCGTGACCTGCCCGGTCGTGAGCAGGTCGGCCAGGGTGAGCAGGTCCTGGCGCTTCTCGACCGACACGAAGGGCCTCAGCTGCTGACGGGTGAACCCGGACAGCACGCGCGCTTTGACGATCCGACCGATGGGGCCGAGCCAGCGGCCGCCGCGTCCGCTGTTGGGGATCAGGGTGCCGGTGGGCGTCAGCGCTCGGCGGACAGCCGCCAGCGGCTGGGCTTCCACGTTGTCGAGGATGACGTCGTAGCGCCTCTCGGCGCGGGTGAAGTCGGTCCTCGTGTAGTCAACGACGTGGTCGGCACCGAGTGAGCGGACCAAGTCGACGTTGCGGGTGCTGCTTACACCCGTCACCTCGGCGCCGAAAGCCTTGGCGATCTGTACGGCGAAGGAGCCCACGCCGCCCGACGCGCCCGTGACCAGCACCGTCTGGCCCGGTTGAACGTTCGCGATCTTGCGCAACGCCTGCAACGCCGCCAGGGCCGACGTGGGCACCGATGCCGCGTCCACGACCGACACGTTGGCGGGCACGGACACGAGGTTGTCCGCCGGGACGCGGGCGTACTCGGCGAGCGTTCCAGCGGTGCTCCAGCCGAACACCTCGTCGCCGGGGCGGAGAGCGGTGACATCCTTCCCGACCGCTGCCACCACGCCAGCGAGGTCCCTGCCAGGGATGCCGTGGCGCGGCCGGCGGAGCCCGAACACCAGGCGCACCACGTACGGCTCACCGGTCATGACGAAGTAGTCGCCAGGATGTACCGAGGCCGCGCCCACCTGGACGAGCACATCGCCTCGACCGGGCAGCGGTAGCCCGACCTCGGACGACTCGAGCACTGAGGGCGGACCGTAGCGGTGCTGGACGGCGGCCCGCATCGTCGCCACCCGGGCCGGACTCGCCCCCGGCACCAGGCGTGCTCCGGCATTCGAACGCTGTTCGATTCCCACAGAAGACTCCTCACGTCCGAGCCGCGACTCTCGCTGGCTCGTACATCGTACGAGTACACTGTACTATGACGCGTACGCTGTACGATTGTCAAGCCGGTCGAGAGAGCGAGGGGACCCGTGTCTGCGAAGGAACAACGCCAGGTCGCGTCAGACGCGGGGCTGAGCAAGCAGCGGGTGGTGGTCGAGGCGGTCCGGCTCGCCGACCGCGAGGGGGTCGACGGGCTGAGCATGCGCCGGCTGGCTGGCGCGCTCGGCGCGGGCGCGATGTCGCTCTACCACTACGTGGCGAGCAAGGACGAGCTGCTGGACGCCATGATCGACATCGTGTTCGAGGAGATCGAGCTCCCGCCCGAAGAAACCGACTGGCAGTCGGCGATGCGACGGGAGGCGGTATCCGCCCGACAGGTTCTCGCACGCCACCCGTGGGCGATCAGCCTGATGGAGTCGCGGACATCGCCGGGGCCCGCGAACCTCCGCCACCGCGAAGCGGTCACCGCCTGCCTGCGAAGGGCTGGCTTCTCGGTCCTGACGGCGACGCACGCCAACTGGTTGCTCAACAGCTATGTCTACGGTTACGCCCTGCAGGCAGCCAGCCTGCCGTTCGACACCGCCGACGAGCTCGCGGACATGACCGAGGACGTCTACCTGCCCCAGCTTCCTCCTGACGAGTTCCCCTACCTCAACGAGTCCGCCGCGGCGCTCGTCGCTGCCGGCTACGACCCAGCCCAGGAGTTCACCTTCGGCCTCGACCTCGTCCTAGCCGCCCTCGAGCCCCTGAGAGCCTCCGCATAGCGACGCTCACGGACCGTCCTATGGAGATCGTCCGGTGCGTCGGCGGACCGGTCAGACGTTCGTGAGAACGACCGCCGCTGCGATCCCGACTATGCCGAGCACCGCGGGCGCCAGGAAGAGGCTGATCCCGCCGATCAGCCCGGTAGAGCCGAAGTGCGCCCCCTGCCCTTCGACCTGCCGCGCGCGACAGAGTCCGATCGCGCCGAACACTACCGCCAGCGCGATCAGCACCAGCCCGGGAAGCGCGCCAGCCCACACCAGGATGACGCCGAGGGTCTGCATCTCGTTGCTGGGGACGAAGGTCAGAATGATTGGAGTGATCCAGAAGAGCAGGACCACGCCCAACGCCCAGAAGAACATTGTCCGAGCGCGCTCGGCGAAGGGATTCGCTCGCTGGTCAGCGAGCGGTTTGGGTCGGAATGCATCGTCTGACCAGCGGGCGCCGTCCCACCACCGAAGTAGGTCCGGTGCTTCCGGGTCTTCGTACCAACCTGGGCGTGCTGCGTGGGCGATCCGCTCTGTCAACGTGCGAATCCTCTCGATCCTGACGACCATATTGGCGAGCTGACATGCATGCCGAGGACGTTCCCTTCCGACCGCGCGCGATCTCGATGAGGATCCCCAGCGGCAGGCTTAGAGCAGCTGCGGCAGGAAGACGGCCGCGAGCACCGCGACCGGTATGAGTGCGAGCAGGAGCAGGGCGCGGTTGATGCGCCGCCGACTCACGGTGCCTTTCTCGAAGGACGAGCGACTCATCTTGTCGAACTCCGGAAGAGCGCCTGATCGGGCGGCTCCGGCTTGTTCGAGACTCGT
The DNA here is from genome assembly GCA_963799015.1 of uncultured Actinomycetota bacterium. Classification (GTDB taxonomy): domain Bacteria; phylum Actinomycetota; class Actinomycetes; order Actinomycetales; family Microbacteriaceae; genus Agromyces. Next base: position 60,771 of record CAWCWD010000046.1, read on the forward strand.
TCGGGCGGCCGGGTGGAGTCGTCTTCGTCTCCCATGACCCCAACCTAGTCACGCGACGTGGCCGACGGACTAGACCCACCGCATTGAGGGATGCCTCTTCGGCACCGCGGGACTACTAAGGCTCCTGGAGCGGGAGTACAGCACATCCGGACTAATCGCACTCCTTGCCGGCGGATGCGCCGGCGGGTTTGATGAGCAGGAAACACCGGCCGGTCGACCTACCAGACGGTGCCGCCCCCGACCGAGATGCCGGCCCACGTGAGCGCGATGAAGATCGCGGCGAACACGACGGGCGCGATGCCCTTGCCGCTGCGCGCGAGCCCCTTGAAGAGGGCGATCACGGCGAGGATTGCGGCGACGATCGAGAGGCCGCCGCCGAGGATCAGCCCGATGAACAGCGGGATGGGCATGAGCACGAGGCCGGCCAGCGCGAACCAGAACGCGGCCCAGGCAGCCGGATTGGAGCGGCGTTCGACGGAGGAGGACATGCTTCATTATCTCGTGTTCGCAGCCCGCAGGCGCAGCCCGTGAGACCCGCGCTGCTCGTCCAGCTGCGGCGACCACCCGATGATCCCCGTGTGGCCACGATCCGACGGAGATAGGGCGGCTTGAAAGGGCGGTCGGCCAGCAGACGCCCGCAAGTGGATCCGCTTCTGCTCGGTTCTTGTCCGACGGGGTCTGCCGCTGGATGGTCCGGTAGACGGTGGATCGTGCGACGTTGAAGAGTTCGGCGAGTTCCGCGGTGGTGTGCGTGCCGGCGTTGTGGACCTCCATCAGGTGACGCTGTTGCGGATGGAGAGCTTTGGCTGCTTGCCGCGGAGGCGGCCTTTCGCCTTCGCGACCTGCATGCCTTCACGGGTCCGAGCGCGGATCAGATCGGGCTCGAACTCAGCGACCGTCGCGAGGACGTTGAACAGCAGTCGCCCGACGGGGTCGAGCGGATCGTGACCGAGCCGCCGATGCTGAGTTTGACGTGTTTAGCGGTGAGCTCGTCGACGATGTCCTTCCGTCGCGCAGGGAGCGCGCCAGCCGGTCGAGCTTCGCCATCACGAGCGTGTCGCCGTCTCGGCACGCGGCGAGTGCTTCGCGGAGACCGGGTCAGGCGCGATTCGTTCCCGTCAGTCCGTGGTCGGTGAAGATGTAGGCGGGGTCGACGCCGAGTCGTCGAGGGCGACGCGTTGGGCGGTGAGGTCTTGTTCGTAGGTGGACACGCGGGCGTATCCGATACGTAGTGCATTCATGCGCGAAGCCTCGCCCCGGAAGTCCTCGTTGGCCACAGGAAGCGTCAATGGGACGTCTCGGTGATGGACAGTCCACGGCGCCGGTCGGGTACTCGGGAGGAGCGGAGCGCCGGTTACGACTCAGTCATGCCACCTACCGCGCATGGCGGGGCTGGTCCGTGCTCAGCTCATCTGGGCGGAGGCCAGCGAGCTGACCGTCGATGGGCGGTAGCTGCGTCGCGTCGGAAGCTGGCATGGCGGTCGTGTTCTTCATCGCGCTGATCGGCGGCGAAGCGCAGGCAACCGCCGGCGTCGCGGCGCTGATCGTGCTGCTGCTCATCAGCCTGGCCTTCGCCGCGTTTGGGATCGCGCAACTTCTAGAAGGGCGGATAGGTGCTGGAACGTCGCGGATCGGTCTGGGCGTTTTACTGCTCGGAGTCATAGTGGGAGCGCTCACGTCCCTGGCCGCAGCCTGAACGCGAAGTTTCGCTGAGGGACCAGCTAACGGGCAACGTTGGACTGACCTTCAGGATTGATCGCCTGCGTCCGCATCCAAACCTTCGAGGGCGGGGTCATCGCCTGCCCCGGGAGCTCTGAAGGATTCCAGCATGTATTCGCCGAATCGCTTCCACGCGAGAGGAGCGGAGCGCTGGGTGCCGCGGAGGAGTCCGGCATTCGCGTTCTGCACCAGGTAGAGGTCGCTGTGGTCGAAGTCTGAGCGGATGGCACCGGCATCGCGCGCGCGGTTGACCAGGCGTACGGACGCGCGGAAGGCGCGAGCCTTCTCGGCGCGGAAGAGCTCGCTCCCGCTACGGGTGTTGAGGATGACATCACTGAAGGCCAGG
>CAWCWD010000047.1:0-22912 GCA_963799015.1 uncultured Actinomycetota bacterium
ACGCGCACACCTCGCTCGCCGCCGGCGGCATCAACGCGGCCCTCGGCACGATGGACGCCGAGGACAGCTGGCAGCAGCACGCCGCCGACACGATCACGGAGAGCTACCTGCTCGCCGACCCGCGCACCGTGCAGACGGTGACCGAGGGCGCCGAGCGCGGCATCCGCGACCTCGAACAGTACGGGATGCGCTTCGCCCGCGAGGACGACGGCCGGATCTCGCAGCGCTACTTCGGCGCGCACACCTTCCGTCGCACGGCGTTCGCCGGCGACTACACCGGGCTGGAGATCCAGCGCACGCTCGTCGACGCGCCGACGGAGCTGCGGGTCCCGATCCTCGACTCCGTGTACATCACCGACTCCTGGTGCGCGACAACACCGTCTTCGGCGCGTACGGCTTCGACCTGACCGACGGCTCGCGCTACGTGATCCACGCCGACGCCGTGATCCTCGCCGCGGGCGGCCACACCCGCATCTGGCGCCGGACCTCGTCGCGTCGCGACGAGAACACCGGCGACGCCTTCCGCCTCGCCGTCGAGGCCGGCGGCCGGATCCGCGACCCCGAGCTCGTGCAGTTCCATCCGTCCGGGCTCATCGATCCCGAGAACGCCGCCGGCACCCTGGTCTCCGAGGCTGCTCGCGGCGAGGGCGGCATCCTGCGCAACGCGCTCGGCGAGCGGTTCATGAGCGCGGTACGACCCGGAGCGCATGGAGCTGTCGACGCGCGATCGCGTCGCGCTGGCCGCCTACACCGAGATCAAGGAGGGACGCGGCACGCCGAACGGCGGCGTGCTGCTCGACGTGTCGCACCTTCCGCGCGAGACGATCATGCAGCGGCTGCCGCGCGTCTACCAGACCCTGCTCGAGCTGCAGATGCTCGACATCACGACGACGCCGATCGAGATCGCGCCGACCGCGCACTACTCGATGGGCGGCGTCTGGGTGCGCCCCGAGGACCACGGCACCGGGGTCGACGGGCTGTACGCCGTCGGCGAGGCGTCCAGCGGCCTGCACGGCGCGAACCGGCTCGGCGGCAACTCGCTGATCGAGCTGCTCGTCTTCGGTCGCATCGTCGGGGAGGCGGCGGCCGCGTACTCGGAGCGGCTCGGCGCGCAGCGCGCTCCGCCGACGCGGTCGCGGAGGCTCGCGCCGAGGTCGACGCGACTGCTCGCCGCCGACGGACCGGAGAACGTGCGGACGCTGCAGCGCGACATCCGCAACACCATGACCGAGCACGCCGGGGTGGTCCGCGACGAGGCCGGACTGCTCGCCGGCCTCGACGAGCTGGACGCGATCGAGGCCCGGATGGACGAGCATCGGCGTGCACCCCGACATCGCCGGGCTTCCACGACCTCGCCCACGCCTTCGACCTCAAGTCCGTCTGCGCTCGCCGCCCGGGCGACGCTGGACGCCGCCCTCGAGCGCCGCGAGACCCGCGGCTGCCACAACCGATCCGACTACCCCGACCTCGACCCGTCGCTGCAGGTCAACCTGGTGTGGTCGGGGCCGGGCAGCGTCGAGCGCGAGGCGATCGCGCCGATTCCGGCCGAGATCGCCGCCAGGATGCGTGAGGTCTCGGCCGCCGGAAAGCTCGTCGAGTAGGAGCACGTCGTCGACCGCGCCCAGCGCGCTGGCGATCTCACGCCCGCACTGATCTCGAAGGTCGGCACGCCTAACTCGCGTCGGCGAGCCGCCAGAATTGGGCGCCGTGGTAGACGAGCGGTTCGATCCCCGGCTCGACGCGGAGTGACTTCACCTCGAGCAACACGACGTGGTGATCGCCCGCCGGGCTCTCCGAGAGCACGTCGCATTCCATGAGGATCGGTGAGTCCTTGATGAGCAATGCTCCCTGGCTCGTGGAGACGGCATCGATTCCGGCGAGGCGGTCGCCGTGGCGGGAGGCGAGCTGGCGAACGAATCGGGAGTGGGCCTGGCCGGACGGAGACGCCGATCCGGTCCGACGCACGCAGCCGCGGCCAGGTGCTCGAGGAATTCTGAACGCTGAACATCACGATCGGCGGGTTGAAGGAGACGCCGACCGAGAATGAAGTCACCACCATGGCGTGCCGTCCGCCGTCGACCTCGGCGCACAGCGCTGCGATCCCGGACGGGAAGCGGCCGAATGCGGCACGCAGCTCGCGGGGATCCCGCGTGACGCCCTCGAGGCCGTGTTCCGCCGCCGTGAGTTCGGGTGCGGCCTGAGCGAGTTCGGTGAGCTCGCCTGTGGCGCCGGCCTTGTTGTCGTCGAATGAGATGAGAGTCACGATGATGCTCCTTACGCAGAAACGGTCGCGACGTCGGATTCGGGATGCCGGACGATCGCGCCGCTCACGAGCGGCTGGAGGAGGCGGAGCACCGCCGCGTTCTCCGCCGCCCAGTCGCCGACGATCTGTTCCATCTGGTCCATGTTGCTCATGACGAAGTACAGGCCCCGCGTCGGCACGCTCGCGCCCAGTTCGACGAGCAGCGGACGCAGGTTCACGTCCGGCCCCATCGCGTGCGTGAGGTCGCTTCCCGTCATGACCGGGATCGCGATCACTCCGCGAAGCCCGTTCGCGGAGTAGCGGTCGAGGAAACCCTTGAGCAGGCCCGTGTACGTCGCCTTGTACGTCGGCGATGCGACGACGACCAGTTGGCTGTCAGCGACCGTCTCGTTCAGGCGCGCCATCTCATCCGACGGCCACTCGAAGATGTGCGACGAGTGTTCGGCCAGGTCGATGCTCGTCAGGTCGTAGGTTCCCGGCGCGAGCAACTGCTCCACGACGGTCTCCGCGATCCTGAGCGTGCGGGACTGGGACTTCGGGTTGCCGACAACGATTGAAACCTTGAGCATCTCTTCTCCAACGTCAACCAATGTGCATGGATGTCGCGACGAAGGATGCGGATGCCTCACGCGGTCGGTGACCACGCTACGCAAGCCGCGTCTCTACGTCGACGACGCACCACCGGGGTCTTGTGTCTCGGCGGAACCACAACGGCTTACGTTGCGATTCCAGAATACGGCGACTTCAGCCTCGAGGAACGGATGAATGTAAACACCTCGTTACGCCAGTCCTCCGTTTCTCACTCACCGGGAATTCGAGCGCGGTCACGACCAGCGAGGCGCGAGCTCGACGTCGATGCCGATCAGATCGAGCGTGCGTTGCACCGTGTGGTTGACGATCTCCTCGATGCTCGTCGGCCGCATGTAGAAGGCGGGCACGGGCGGCAGAAGCGTGGCTCCGGCGTCCGTGGCCTCGGCCATCAGCCGGATGTGCCCACGATGCAGGGGCGTCTCCCTCAGCAGCAACACCACCGGCCTTCGCTCCTTCAGCCCTACGTCGGCGGCTCGCACGATGAGGGTGTCGTCGTAGCTGTTCGCAATGCCCGAGAGCGTCTTGACGCTGCACGGGGCGATCACGATCGCGTCCGTCCTGAACGAGCCGCTGGCGATGGCCGCCGTCATATCGGCATTGTCATAGACGACGTCGGCCAGCTCGTGCACCTCCTTCGTGGTGAAGTCCGTCTCGGCGTGGATGGTCGCGCGCCCGGCTCGCGAGATGACGAGATGGGTCTCGGCGAGCTCGAGCGATCGCAGGGTCTCGAGCATCCGGATGCCGTAGATGGCGCCGGATGCTCCCGAAATGCCGATGACCACCCGTTTCACCTCGCGCCTGCCTTCCGGTCGAGGCTCACTAGCGTCGCGGCCAAGGCGTGCACACCCTTGGCGATGTCATCGAGGTCGGTCCACTCCTCCGGGCAGTGGCTGCGACCGTCGCGGGAAGGCACGAAGATCATTCCCGTCGGCGCGATCGCCGCGACGTGAGCGGCGTCATGCCCAGCTCCACTCGGCATGGCGCGCCAAGAGTAGCCGAGACTCGAAGCGGTGTCGGCGATGACATCTTGCACGCTCGTCGCCGTCGGCACCGGGTCCTGGTCGTTCAACCACTGCAGGTCGACCTCGATGCCGCGGTCGCCCGCGATCGACGCGAACCGGCGCATGAGCTCGCCGCGCGCGCTGCCGAGCCACTCGGGCGAGGGGCTGCGGAGCTCGGTCCAGAGCCGCGCGAGCGACGGCACGACATTGAGGGCACCGGGCTCCACGTGGATCGAGCCCACGGTCGCAACCGAGTGCTCGCCCGAGCAGCCGATCTGCTCTACCGCCAGGATTGCCTGTGCGGCAGCAGCGAGGGCATCCCTCCGATCCCTCATCGCCGCCGTTCCTGCATGGTCGGCCCGCCCGACGAAGCTCGCCATCACGCGCTCGATACCGGCGATGGCGGTGACGACACCGAGTTCGATGCCTTCGCGCCCCAACACCGGCCCCTGTTCGATGTGCAGCTCGACGAATCCGTGCAGCGGACTGCCCGGCCATCGCATCCGCAACATGGCGTCGGGGGACAAGCCCGAGCGCTCCAGTCGCGCTCCGAGGGTCGCCCCCTCGTCGTTCGCACTCTCGAAGAAGTCGGGCGAGACCGCGCCGGTGAGCGACCGGCTTCCGACACAGCTGACACCGAACTCGTTCGGCTCCTCACCGAGGAAGTCGATGACGAGGAGGTCATGCTCGAGTCGCGTTCCGGTCTCCCTGAGGCGGCGCGCGACTTCGATGGCGCCGAGCACGCCGACGATCCCGTCGAACCGTCCACCGTTCGCGACCGTGTCCGTGTGCGACCCGGTGGCGACGGATGCGGCGCCGCGCGTGCCGGCGAGCACCCCGATGGTGTTCCCCGCGGCGTCGGCATGCACCTCGAGGCCGGCATCGGCCATCTCGCGGGCCACCCAGGCGCGCGAGTCGAGGTACGGCTCACTCAGCACCCGCCGGGTCCAGCCGTCATGGTCGGGTTCGGTGTAGTGCGAGAGCTCCTCGAGTCCACGCCGGAGGCGTTCGGCGTCGGGTCGGAGGTCATCGGCAGTCATGCTCACCCCGCTTCCTCGTGCGTGTCGGCAGTGATCTCGTCGAACTCGACGACGCGGGGCTCGGAGAGGATCGCCGTGAGACGCTCGCCCGCTTCCCTGACGTGGCCGACGATCTCGCGGACCCGGCGTTCCGGCATCCGGGAGCTCGGGCCGATCGCGCTGATGCACGCGGCGATCTCCCCGTCCCAGAACACCGGGACCCCGACGCCGAGCGCGCCCGAGTCGAGCTCGGAGACCGTGATCGCGAGCCCCTTCTCGCGAACCTCGGTGAGGTCGTCCCAGACGACATTCGCATCCTGGCCTTCGTCCCACGCGACCCGGGCTTCGAGGTATCGGCGGATGAACGGGGCGTCCATGTACGCGAGCAGCGGTTTCGCGGAGGCGCCCTTGTGCAACGACAGCGAGACCCCGCGACGGAACGAGAATCTTACGGCTCGACGTGGTTCGGCGAGCTCGATGCAGGTGGCGCTCCAGCCGTCCCGCACGGTGAGGATCGTCGTTTCCTCCGTCCTGCTGACGAGATCGAAGATCACCGGGCTTGCGATCGCCGCGAGGCAGCGATGCAGGGCCTGGGGTCGCAGCATCCGCAGCGTCTTGAGGCCGAGATCGAAGTGTCCCTCGTAGTCGGCGATGTAGCCCTTGCCGCGCAGGCTCGTCACATAGCGGTAGGTGGTGCTGAGCGGCAGGTCCGCCGCGCGGGAGATCGCCTCGGCGGTGGTCGGCCCGTTCGACGCGATGAACGAGAGGATCTCGAGCCCCCGCTCGAGCGACGTCATCGCTGCGCCCCCATGCCCACACTCGCCATCCGCCCGGCGACCGCCGCCATGACCGCCGCCGGCGGGGCGGCCACCTGGAAGCCCTCGGCTCGGTCGCCGTGGTTCACGAGAGCATCGAAGCCGATCTTCGTCACGGTGCCACCCGACTCCAATGGCTCGGAACGGTCGGTGCGCACGTCGGCGGTCACCACGAGGTCGCGTTCCAAACGGCAGCGGGTGACGCGCGCCCACTCGACCTGGATCGGGTCCCAGACATCGATGTCGTCGTCGACGATCGTGACCTGCTTGAGCATGCTGAGTGAGCCCCAGCACGCGAACATGGCCTGCTTCGCCTGGCCCGGCCGCGGATCGTGCACTTGGACGACCGCTGAAAGCCGGCCGCCGCCGGATTCGACGACCGCGACCTCGCCGACGTTCGGAATCGACCGGGCGACCGCGGCCCGGAGACCCGCGGCGATCGGGATGGCGCCGAGGTACGCGTGCTCCCGGTGCCAACCGGGCAGGATCACCTGGAGGATCGCATCGTGCCGGCCGGTGATGCGGGTGAACTCGGCGGTGGCTGCCGCGCCGTAGTCCTCGTACATGCCGTGGTACTCGGACACATCGCCTTCCATCACGGTGTCTCGAACGTCGAGGGTCGCCTCGAGGACGAACTCCGCCTCGGCGGGCACCAGGAGGCCGGCTGTCGTGCGGGCGACCGAGAGCGGATGATGGAGCAGCGACTCGACGTGCGTCAGCTCGTCGTCGCCCAGTTCGAGGTACAGACACGCCGCGAGCTGCACGGCCGGGTGCGCGCCGATCACCACCGCGATGTCGAGCCTGCCGTCGGGGGAACGCCCAGCCATCTTGTTCAGGTGGTGGTTCGGGGCGATCCCGACGAGCGCACGATTGGCGCCGAGCGGACGTACCCGCGCGAACGAGGCATTGGCCGCGCCGGTGATCGGATCGCGGGCGATGATGACGCCCGCGGTGAGGTACGGGCCGTGCTCGCGTTCGAAGAAGGTCGGGATGGGCAGTTCATCGAGGTTGAGGCCGTACTCCCGCTCCCGGCAGGGTGCGTTCTCGACCACCACCGGAGCGGACCGGCTGGCGATGGCCGCGGTGATCGCCTCCTGGATGCCGGCCGTGGTCGTTCCGATCGCCCGGGCGATGCGCTCGCGGGAGCCGAGAACGTTGCCGATGAGACGTATGGGGGAGCCTTCGACGTCGTCGAACTGCACGATGGGCCCGGGATCGAGGTGCGCGAGGTAGGCGGCCACTTCGAAGTCGGGCGAGACGGAGTCGTCGATCACGACGACGTCGCCGAGCGCGTCCTCCGCGTGGAGGAACGATCGGAGCGAGGGTTCTGCGGAGTCCATGCGATCCCTTCGGGAGGGCGGATTCGGTGAGGCCATTTGTAGCACCGTTTCTTTGCCACTGAGATCGGTCCGCTGCATCCGATCCCCGAAACAGGGGATCCAGCGATCTCATGCTCCGCTCAGAAGCCGCGTGATTCCGGGGTTCCGCCGTTCGCCGTCGTGTGTTTCCGGGGGTTCTCAGCACGAATTCTCAACAGGCGGGAACGACATTACGGGTGTGAAAAAGCTACGTGACGTGCCCGTGGTCCCAGTGGGTCGCGATGCTCTAATGATGTCCACCCACCGGCGGCGGTCACCCGGCGCACGCTCCAATGACATGAGAGGTCCACGAACACATGAGTCAGTTTCACCTCGGTTGGTTCAACGGCGCGGGATTCAGTCTCAACGGCTGGGGCACGCCGGCGTTCGGCACCGGCTACAAGCCGTGGGAACCCGACATGTTCCAGGACGGCATCCGCATCCTCGAGCGCGGGGGCTTCGACTTCATGATCCTCGAGGACTCCTCGATGGTGCCGGAGGCATTCGGCGGCGACCCCGAGTTCTACCTCAATCGCGGCATCATGGCGCCGAAGCTCGACCCGGTGCCGCTCGTGCCGTACCTGGCGATGGCCACCACGCACATCGGCATCGTCCCGACCCTGACGACCGGCTTCTACCACCCATGGTTGCTCGCCCGACTCATGACGACCCTCGACCACCTCACGAAGGGTCGCATCGGCTGGAACATCGTGACGGCGACCACGCAACTCGCGTGGTCGAACTACGGTCTCACCCAGCCCGAGCACGACGAGCGCTACAACCTGGCCGACGAGTTCGTCGAGGTCACCAAGAGGCTCTGGGATTCCTTCCCGGCCAGTGCGGCGATCCTCGATCCGGAAACGGGCATGGCCTACACCGCCGCCGACGTCAAGCCGATCGACTTCGAGGGCAAGTACTTCTCCTCGCGCGGACCGTTGAACGCCCCTCCCGGCCCTCAGGGCCAGCCGGTGCTGTTCCAAGCGGGCGGGTCTCCCGCCGGCCGCCGGTTTGCGGCGAAGAACGCAGAAGTGGTCATCGCCAGCTGCACCTCGGTCGAGGACATGAAGGCGTACTACGCCGACGTGAAGAGCCACGCGCTCTCGCTCGGCCGCGACCCCGCCAACGTGAAGGTGATGTTCACGACCGGTGCCGTGCTCGGTCACACCGAGGCCGAGGCCCAGGCGCACGCCGACCAGCGCCGCGAAGCGTTCAAGAAGAACTACTCGATGCAGATGGCTGGAATCTCGAACATCACCGGCATCGACTTCTCGAAGCTCGACCTCGACGAACCGATGCCCGAACTCTCCACCAACGGCTCGCAGAGCTCACTCAAGGAGTTCCTGAGCACCGCGGCGCCGGGCGCGACCCTGCGCCAGGTGCTGGAGTCGAAGTCCAACGTCGGGGTCATGGGCTACCCATTCATCGGAACGGCCGATTCGATCGCCGGCCAGATGGAGGAGGTCATGGAGGAGGTGGGTGGCGACGGGTTCCTCTTCGGTTCGAGCATCTCGCCCGAGTACATGACCGGGGTCGTCGACCGAGTCGTGCCCCAACTCCGCAAGCGCGGGCTGGTGCGCACCGGCTACGACCACGCGACGTTCCGCGAGAACGTCATGGAGTTCTGACCATCGCTGCCGAACTCACGCTCCAGCACCGCCATCGAGAGATCCATCCACTTCACGAGGACTGATCATGACGAGCAGGTACGACGCAGCACCCAGGCAGCGAATGGCCTGGCACACGGTGCTCAGAGCGCTTCCCTGGGCGCTTCTCACCACGGTCATCCTGTGCGCCTTCGTCGTGCCGCTCGTCATTCTCGTGCTCACGGCCTTCCGCACCGACATCCCTGGTCTTCCGGGTGAGTGGACGATCGCAGGGTTCGTTGCCGCATTCACGAATTCCGACCTGGTGGTGCCGCTCATCCAGTCGCTCGTCTTCGCGGTGTCGAGCGCGATCGCGGGGACGGCGATCGCGCTTTTCTTCGTGTTCGTGGCGACGCGCACGACGGTGCGGCTCCGCAAGCTGATCACCCCGATGATGGTGATCATCCTCGCCACGCCGGTGCTATTCTTCGCCCTCAGCTGGGGGATGCTCGGCGCCGACCGCGTCGGTCTCATCAACAAGGTGTACGCCCTCCTGACCGGAGCCACCGACTCGATCTTCACCATCAACTCGTGGTTCGGGCTGATCTTCGTCATGAGTATCAAGCTCAGCGCCTTCTCCTACTTCCTGTTGCTCGGACCATCGCTCAAGATGAATCGTGCGCTGGAAGAGGCCGCCGAAGTCTCGGGGTCGGGACGACTCGGCACGTTCTTCCGGGTGTATCTGCCGCTGCTCAGCCCTGCGATCTTCGGGTCGCTGCTCATCGGCTTCATCTCGAGCCTGCAGGCGTTCGACACACCGCAGATCATCGGAACGCAGGCGGGCATCCGGGTGCTCTCGACCGAGATCTTCAGCTACATCAGCCTCTACCCCGCGAACTACGCAGCCGCGGCAAGCCTCTCGCTCGGCCTGATCGCGCTGCTCGCGCTGCTCGTCTGGCTGCAGATGACGCTCCTCAAGGGCCGCGACTACACGACGCTGGGCGGCAAGAGTGCGCACAGCACCAAGTGGGCATTCCCTCGGACCGGGTGGCTGATGTCGACGGCCATCGTGCTGTACGGGCTCATCGCGTTTCTCCTGCCGACGCTTCAGCTCGTACTGAGCTCCTTCAACACCGTGTTCGGCCGCTACGACAGCTTCTCACTGAAGAACTACGAGACGATCTTCCGCAATCCGACCTCGCTCGAAGCCGTCGGCAACACCATCCAGTTCATGGTCGTCGGCGGGTTCGTGACCGTGCTGCTCGGCACCGTGATGACCTACGCCCTGCGCGCGAGACCGACGCAGTGGAAGAGGGCGCTCGAGATCCCGACTTGGATCCCATGGGCGATGCCGGGCATCGTCGGGTCACTCGCGATCCTCGGCACCATCCTGGCCTTGCCGTTCCTTCACGGGCTCTACGGCACCCCGGCCGCCATGTTCATCGCGCTCGTGATCGCCTCGTTGCCGATCGCGATGCGCTTCACCGAGAGCTCGATCCTCCAGATCGACAACCAGCTCGTGGATGCGGCCCGCATCAGTGGCGCCTCCGCGACCGCGAGCTTCTCCAGTGTGATCCTGCCCCTCATCGCGCCGAGCTTCATCTCGGGCTGGTTCGTCACCGGACTCGCGATCGCCGGAAACCTCGAAGTGCCGCTCCTCCTCGGTTCTACGAAGACCACCACGATCGCGGGCCTCGCCTACAAGTACTACGTCGACAGTGCGAGCCCGCGCGCGGCGGCGATCTTCTGTCTGCTGCTCCTGACGGTTCTCGTGCTCTTCGCGCTCTCCGCGGTGCTCCGCGGCGTCGTGGAGCGGATCACTCGGAGATCGTCCCGTGCCAACACCGCTCCCCTACTCTCCGACGCGCCCTCGCCGGCATTCGCCACCGCGATACCGGAGAGCGTCACCACCTGACCCGAGTACCGCCTCCTTGAAAGGACGTGCCTGTCATGTCGAGCATCACGCTGAGCAATGTGTCGAAGCGGTATGGTCCGGCCACCGTCATCGACGATCTGTCGCTGGCCATCGGCGAGGGCGAGTTCATCACCCTCCTCGGCCCCTCGGGTTGTGGCAAGACGACGACCCTGCGATCGATCGCGGGCCTCGAGACCCCGGACGCGGGCCAGATCCGCATCGGCGACCGCCTCGTGACCTGCATGTCGAGTGGCAAGGTCGTCGCACCCAACAAGCGGCGACTCGGAATGGTCTTCCAGAGTTATGCGATCTGGCCGCACCTTTCGGTCTTCGACAATGTCGCCTATCCACTTCGCCGTCAGCGGATGTCGGGAGCGCAGGTGCGTTCGGCCGTGATGTCGACCCTGGCGACCGTCGGCCTCGACCACGCGGCCGGGCGACCGTCGACGCAACTCTCAGGCGGCCAGCAGCAGCGCGTCGCTCTCGCGCGGGCGATCGTGTCGAATCCCGAGGTGATCCTCTTCGACGAGCCGCTGTCGAACCTGGATGCCCAGCTGCGCATCTCGATGCGCGACGAGATCCAGCGCATCACGGCATCCGGCAAGAGCACTTCCGTCTACGTGACGCACGATCAGTCAGAGGCGTTCTCCCTCTCCGACCGCGTGGCCATCATGCTGGGCGGAAAGATACGCCAGCTCGACGCGCCGGAGGCCGTGATGAACCGGCCGGCCGATCTCGATGTGGCGAGGTTCCTCGGAACCGAGAACATCATGCGAGGGTCCGTCGTCTCCGCCGCGACCGACTCGCTCGTCGTCGACGCACCCGACCTCGGTTCGCGACTCGTGGTGCGCGCGCCCGACGGGGCTTCGGTCCGATCCGGGGCATCCGTCGCCGTTGCCTTCCGCTCCGGCGCGGTCGACCTGCTACCGGCCGACTCAGCCGGCGAGAACGTGCTCGGCGGGCGCATCGTACAGACGACCTTTCTCGGCGAGGGCGCCCAGTACCGCATCGAGAGCGGCCACGGACACGTTCTGGCACGCAGCCATTCCTCGATGGCGCCGATCCTCGCGGCCGAGACCCCGGTCAGCTTCCGCATTGCACCGGAGCGCGTGACCGTGTTCGCCGACTGACCGCTCGAACTCCCGTTCCCTTCCACCGACGTGCGCTGCACGCCGGGCGGGCGACGCTGTCCCACCCCACCCCACCCCACCGCACCGCCCTGCACCCCTGAAGAAATAAGGAGAGTCCTCGTGAAACTCAGACGCCCCACATTGCAACGAGCTGTCGCCGTTGGAGCCGCCGCGGCCACCCTGTTCCTCCTGAGCTCGTGCTCGTCATCGGGCGCGGCCGACACCGCGGCCGACCCCTCGATGGCCGTGGACGACGCTTCGATCGCCGCACTCGGCGGCGAGGAGAACGCCGCCTATCTCGACGATCTGTACCAGCAAGCCGTCGACGCCGGTCAGACCACCATCACCGTGTACGGAATCACCGCGACCAGTTCGGCCTCTCTCTACGAGGCGTTCCAGGAGCGCTACCCCGACATCTTCGTCGACCACGTGACGATATTCGGGGCCGAGCTGCAGCAGCGCATCGCGAGCGAGCAGGCGACCGGTCAGCATGTCGCCGACAACGTGAGCGTCAGCGGTGCCGACGCAGCGTACGTGGCCGATCAGGGCTTCGTGGCCGAGCAGGAGCCTCCGCTCGCCTCGAACCTCGCCGAGGAGTACAAGCCGGCGGGCAACACCCTGTTCGGCGGCAACACCTACCTCTACACCGTCGCGTACAACACCGACTTGGTGGATGCCGACGAGGCTCCGAAGACCTTCGACGAGTTGCTCGATCCGAAGTGGGCGGGAAAGATCGGCATGAGCGACCCGAACGCGGCCGCCACGGGTTTCGTCTATGCGGCGATCAACGCGGGTGTGATCGACGAGGGCTGGCTCGAGGACTTCAAGGCGACGAACCCCGTCATCTTCCCCTCGGAGCGTGACGTGTTCACCGCTGTCTCAACCGGCCAGGTGGAGCTCGGGCTCGGCGACTACATCCGTGGTCAGGCGTTCCTCGAGACCGATGGCCTCCCGGTGGGCTTCGTCGCCGACTTCACCGACGGGGTGAGCGACGGCGTCTTCTATCGCGGAACGGTCGCCAACGCGCCGAACGCTCTCGCCTCCGACCTGCTGACCGCATGGTGGCTGACGCCCGAAGCACAGGAGCTGATCGCCGCCCAGGGTCAGCCCGGCCTGATGCCGGACGCACCCCCGGTTCCCGGTCAGCCCGCCCTCGCCGACATCACGGTGAACCCGGGCCCGGACTTCTCGGAATATGCGGAGTACACCAAGGACGGACTTGACCTGTTCAAGAGCGTCTTCGGGTGATCGCCACGATCTGACCCAGAAGCCCCTGGTTCCCACTTCGGGAACCAGGGGCTTCCTCGTGCACTGGAGAGGTCGCTGGGTGCGCAGATCAGACCGCGCAGGAAGCGCCGTCGTCCGAGGGCGCCTCACCGCTCTCGGCCTCGCGCCAGGCTCCCGCGCCGCCGTCGACGTGAACGACGTTCGTGTACCCGAGCTCGATGAGCTGGGCGGCCACCGGGCCTGAACCACGTACCGAGCCGCAGACGACGACCACCGGGGTGCTCATCTCGATCAGGCCCTTGCGCACCGGTGAGTTGAGGGCGAAGTCCTCAACGACGGTTGCCCGATCGACGGGAACGGCACCCGTGACGACGCCGTGGGCCCAGCCCTTCTCGCCTCGCACATCGAGGACGACGGCGCCGCTGCGAGCGCGCTCCAGGCCCTCGGCGGCGTCGACGAGCGGCGCCAGGGCCGCGGCTGCCTCGAGAGCCTCGAGAGCCTCGAGAGCCTCGAGAGTCGGTTCTGTCATGACTATCTCCTGTTCGGTTGGCGTGCTGAGGGTTCGGTTTGGGTGATGGGGTTCGTTGGGCTACTGAGGATCGGTCGGCGCTCGAGGCCAGTGGCGCGCCGGCGCAGGCTGTCATGCATCCGCTCCGCGACGCAGCCTCCAGACGGCACGAGGAAGCGTGATCGCCATCAGGATGAGCAACACGGAGAAGATGATCACTCCGTACGAGAGCCCGGAGAAGCCGACCGTCACGTACGCGGGTCCGGCCGCGAACGCGGCGATGGCGGCGACGCCGTTCATAGAGGTGTCCACGACACCTTGAGTGGGGGTGCGAATCGCGGAGGGCACACTCGAGGAGATGAGGATCGAACCCGGCACCGTGCCGCATGACCAGCCAAGACCGAGGAGGAAGAGCGTCGGCATGATCTCGTGGGAGTGTTCGCCGACGACGAGGGCTGCGACGGCGCTGCCGATGAAGATGAGCTGACCGCCGAGGATCACGGCCGTCGGTCCGAACCTGTCGCTCGCCATGCCGACGAGCGGGGCGAACGCGAACATGCCGAGGACATGGACGCTGATCGTGATTCCGATGATCGTGATGGTCGCGCCGTTGTGCTGCATGTGCACCGGGGTCATCGTCATGAGCGACACCATCGACACATGCGAAATGACGACGGCGGCCAGAGCGAATCGCGCCGCCGGGATGCGCCAGATCGTGGCGAGGACTCGCCCGAACGACGCCTTCTCGGCCGGCGCGGCGCCGATGCTGACGAGATGAGCCGCCTGGTGCTCTTCAGCTCTGAGCAGGGGATCGGGTCGGAGGAAGACGAACAGGAAGACCGCCGCGACACCGAGGAGCGCGGCCGCGATGACGAATGCGCCGGCGAGCGGCGGCAGACCGAGCCGGTCGGCCACCCATTCGCCTGGAATCCCGAGGTTCGGGCCCAGAACGGAGCCGAACATCCCGGCCCAGACCACCACTGACAGTGTTCGGCCGCGCCTCGATGGCAGTGCGAGGTCGGTCGATGAGAAGCGCGTCTGCAGACCGGCTGCTGTTCCGGCTCCGAACAACAGCATTCCGCCGACGACGAGGGTGGGATTCTTGAGAATCGCCGCGAAGATGAGCGACAGTGCACCGAGCGCGCCGAGTCCCCAGCCGGTGCTGAGCGAGACGCGGCGACCGCGGCGAGCGGCGAGATAGGCGAGCGGCACGCCGAGGAGCGCTGCCCCGAGGGTCAGTGCGGTGCGGGCGATACCTGCAAGGGCTTCGTTCTGGATCACGTCCTCGGTGAGGAGAACGCCGACCGAGGCGCTCGCGCCCATCCCGAATGACCCGAAGACCTGCGCTGCGATGAGGAACCGCACGCTCCTCCGCTGCAGGGCGACGACCGCCGGCTCGAGTTGCCACGGCGTCGCCACCGACTCGGTTGTCTCCTGATCGGCAGCCGCGTTCGAGCTCATCGGTTCTCATTTCCAGCGTGTAGTGGTGATCGGCGCAGGATCATGCAATCACTGGAGTGAGAGTCAGCCGAGGGTCGCACGGAACACGTTTCGAGCAGTTAACGCGGGTATCGGTCTCCGAGAACGCAGAGCGTGATCTTTCTCAACCGCCGGGAAGGCTGTGAAAGGTGTGTTTCGGTTCCCCGGCTCTCGTTGTCGCGTTCCGAGCCGCTGACATTGAATGGATCTGATTCGCAACCCGGTGATCGACCGGCGGATGCGATCGCTCCAGATCCATCGACTCACGGGATGCCCATGACCCTCGACTCCGACCTCGTGCTCGCTCGCGACGTGGCCGAATCAGCTCTTCACACGACCTTCGACACCGCCGTGCGCGGCCTCGTCCAGGGCCCCGCGTCGACCTGGGCGCTCGCCGACGTCGTCATCACCGAGGGTGTCATCGCCGGGATCACGGCCCCCGGCACCGTGCAGGCACGTCGTCTCATCGACACGAAGGGCGCCTACCTTGTACCCGGGATGGTCGACGCGCACGT
This sequence comes from uncultured Actinomycetota bacterium, assembly GCA_963799015.1. Classification (GTDB taxonomy): domain Bacteria; phylum Actinomycetota; class Actinomycetes; order Actinomycetales; family Microbacteriaceae; genus Agromyces. The sequence continues at coordinate 15,405 of CAWCWD010000047.1, forward strand.
GCACAGCCTCAGCCACCACGGCGAAGGAATCGCGGCCGCGACCCGTGCCGCGGCCGCGGGTGGTGTCACGACCATCATCGAGATGCCCTACGACAGCACCGGGCCGATCGCGAACATCGACCGCTTCGCTCGCAAGTCCGAGCTTGCCTCCGAGCAGGCACACGTTGACGTCGCCCTCCTCGGCACGGCGCTGCCGAATGGCGGATGGCGCGAGATCGACGCCCTCGTGGGAGCCGGTGCCGCGGGCTTCAAGGTGTCGATCTTCCACACCGACGACGCGCGGTTCCCGCGCATCCCCGACGGCGAACTGCTCGATGTGTTCACGGCGATCGCGGCTACCGACACCACGGTCTGCGTGCACGCCGAGAACAACGAGATCATCAAGCACTTGATCGAACGCTACCGGCCGGAGGGCGACGACGCACTCGCACACCTCCGGAGTCGACCTGAGGTCGCTGAGACGCTCGGTGTGCTCACGGTGCTCGAGGTCGGTCGGTCCGCAGGTGCTCGTGTGCACATGTGCCACACGAGCCTGCCGCGATCGGTCGACCTCGTGAACGCGTGGGCGGCCGACGGGGCGGACGTGACGATGGAGACCTGCCCGCACTACCTCTTGCTCGACGAAGCGGACATGCGCGTGCAAGGCGCCCGCCTGAAGATCAACCCACCGCTGCGTACCCGGTCGGCGCGTGATGGGCTGTGGGACCGCATCGAGCGGGGCCTCGTCGACGTGATCAGTTCCGACCACGCGCCCTGGCCTGTGGAGTTCAAGATGCACCCCAACGTCTTCGACAATCACTCCGGAGCACCCGGGGTGCAGACGATCTACCCGATGGTGCTCGCCGAAGCGTTTCGTCGCTCGCCCAAGACGTTCGACGCCGCGATCCGGGCGATGACCATCAACCCGGCCCGACGTTACGGCCTCGAGGGCACGAAGGGGTCGATCGCCCCCGGATACGACGCCGACATCGTCGCGTTCAACCCCAACACGGAATGGATCGTGGACGCCGGTGACATGCGTTCGAACGCCGGATGGACGCCCTACGACGGGTTCGTCGTCCCGGGTCGAGTCGAACTGACGCTTTCGAAGGGGAAGGTCGTTTACGACGGCGAGCTCCGCTCCGCGGAGGGCGACGGCAGGGTGGTCACTCCCTCCCGCTGAGTGCGGTCACCTCGGCCCGGAACATCACACCGAGAACGGGGTCGGACGATGTCTGCCCGACTCCGTTCCCGTGTGTCGCGGGTTCTCGCCGCTCCTACGCCTCCGGCCGCTCCTGCAGCGCGCGCACCTCGACGCGGGACTGCAGCGCGGCGGATGCCTTCGTCGCCCAGTCGATGGCCGTGGCCTCGTCGGACGCCTCGATCACCCAGAAGCCGCCGACGTACGACGGCGCCTCGACGAACGGCTCGTCGAGCACGCGCGTCTCGCCCGACGTGACATCGACGGTCTTGGCGGTCGACGGCGGTTGGAGGCCGCCGGCGAACACCCACGCGCCCGAGTCCTTCAGGGCGGTGTTGAACTCGTCGACCGCGGCGATCACGGCCGCGAAGTCGGCAGGGTCGAACTCCTGCATCGACGCCATCGTCGGCTCGGTCGCCGAGTCGTGGGGCAGGGTCAGGAAATACTGCGTCATCGCTCGATCCTCTCGTCGTGGGCGACGTCGGTGTCGCCCTCATTCAAGCGTCGAACGAGCACGCCGTCGATCGACATCTGGCCCGAACGCCGCTGCAGGGTCCGTTCTCCACAGGCAGAGCAGGCGCCGCGGAGAGTTGACGAACGCCTGACGCCGCGCCACGATTGCGGCACACGATCGCAGTCCAGGTCCTTCCAGCGACCGAGGAGGCAGCATGGCGACGTTCATCGACATCGACGGCCTGAACACCTGGACCGAGACTCGCGGAACAGGTGAGCACACCCTCGTGCTCCTGCACGGGGGCCTCGGCAACAGTGACGACCTCCTCGACTCGATCGGCTCAGCAGACCTCCAAGCAAGCTTCCGCCTCGTCGCCTTCGACCGTCGCGGCCACGGCTACACCGCCGACACCGAGGAGCCGTTCCACTACGACGACATGGCCACGCACGCCATCAAGGTGCTCGAGCATCTCGACGCTGCATCGAAGGTCCACCTCGTGGGATGGAGCGATGGCGGCATCGTGGCGATGCTCGTCGCGCTTCGCCGGCCCGACCTCGTCGACCGGCTCGTGCTCATCGGCACCAACTTCCACTTCGAGGGCGTCCACGAGCTCGATCTGAGCGAAGGACCGCCTCCGGTGCTGCTCGAGAGCTACGCGAAGCGCTCGCCCGACGGTGCGGACCACTATCCCGTCGTGGCCGAGAAGTTCATGGCGATGGTCACCACCGAGCCGACGCTGACCACCGACGATCTCGCTCGACTCGCGCATCCGACGCTGGTGCTCGTCGGGGACGACGACTTCGTGCGCCTCGACCACGCCGTCGCGCTCTACGAGGCCCTCCCGGCCGGTCGGCTCTGCGTCGTCCCCGGCGCCTCACATGCGGTCGTGCTGGAGCGCCCGCAACTCCTGGCCACGATCATCACGGATTTCCTCCTGGGCCCGGAGCCACCCGAAACACTCCTGCCGATCCGGCGCGCCCGGTAGCCGGGAGACGCTGCACGGGCACGCGACGCGTTCGGGCGAACACCACCGCGACCAGCACGCCGAGGCCGAGGATGAGGACGAGGACGAGCGGGAGCCAGGGGAGTGCCCAGCCGAAGCCGGTGCTCTGCACGGCGGTGAGCGGGCCGGTCGATCCGGCCGGGTCGGTGTAGAGCGGGGTCAGCGTGACCGTGGCGCCGAGGATCCCGGCCGGAGCCACGTCGTGGACGGGCACGGAGACGCGCCAGGTCTCTCCGGGGAGCAGGCGGGGCAGGCGGTCGGTGGGGTCGGCCGTGACGCGGAACGCGTCGAACGGGCCGGCGACGGCGACCGATTGCTCGGCCGCGAGCATGGTGTCGCCCGTGTTGCGGATCGTATACGTCACGGTGGCGCTGCCGGCGCCGAGCGGGCCGCCCGAATACGCCACGCTCAGGCCCTCGACCGACAGGCTCGGCTCGAAGGCGTCACCCACTCGGAGGTGCACCCGGATGGCGACCCGCCGTTCGGGCCCGTTGGTGCCGGCGCTCGGCGCCGACGTGGTGACGATCCCGCCCATGAGGTCGCCGGATGCCGCGTCGTCGGGGATCGTGATGGCGAACGGGACCTGCACGGACTCGCCCGCTTCGAGGCTGACCTGCTCCTGGTCCAGCTGGAGCCACGCACCGACACCGGTCGGCGAGTGGTCGCGGGTGCGCAGGTCGAGTTGGCCGGCCTCGGTGGTGAACGCGTCGGCCGCGTAGAGGGTGAGGTCTACCGGGTCGGGGCCCGGGTTGGTGACGACGAGGGAGTCCTGCAGGTGGTCGCCCGGATCGACCGCATAGTCGTAGTTCTGCCGGTCGGAGCCGAATGAGCCGTCGACGGTTGCGACCTCCCACTGCGGGTCGTCCTCGGCCGCCGCTGCCGGGCCGGCGGCGACGAACACCCCGGCGAGCAGGGAGGCGGCGAGCGCGACGGCGGCGCCGGTGCGGCCGGCGGAGGCGTCCCGTCGGGATCGGGCGAGGGCTGCTGGTCTGCATCATGGTGGTCATCTCGTGGTCTGGGGTCGTTCAGGATCTCGCGAAGTGATGCAGGTGGGTGGGCGCTCGTCGCGCCCACCCACCTGGTCGATCGGACCGGTCAGTCCAGCGTCGTCACCGTCACGGTGTCGTCCTGGGTCGTGACGGTCGGGGTGGCGGTCCCGTCGGCCTGGCTGGCCGAAGCGGGGCTGTCGTCCTTGTGGATCACGACCTGGTCGACGACCGAGCCGACCGGCAGCGCCGCGCTCGCACCGCTGTCCGGGCCGCACCAGCCCACGCGACCGAGCTCGACCGCCGCGTTGGGCGCCTCACAGGTGCCGCTGCGGATGTTCGCGACCGATGAGCAGGCCGTCGCGCACCTCCACCTTGACGTAGCTGCGCACATGCTCCTGGTTCTCGACCGAGTTCGCCCAGTGGTTGTCCGGGTTCAGCGGGTCGGGGCCGAAGTCCGAGCCGGCGATCGGGTCGCTGAGGTCGTAGTACTTCGAACCCGACGCCGAGTTCGACGTCACGTAGATGACACCGCCCGGGCCCTGGAACACGGTCGACGCGCCGGGCTGCTCGTCGGCGTTCGCCTTCGCGCCGTTCTTGATCTCGTAGCTGCGCGAGTACGAGTGGTCGTGGCCCTGGAGCACGAGGTCCACGCCGAGCTCCGAGAACGCGGTCGGGAAGTCCACGCGACGCTTGCGGGCGTCGTTGTCATTCGCGTGGGCGGCCGGCGAGTAGATCGCGTGGTGGTAGACGAGCACGATGTGCTCGGCCTCGGCGCCGTGCTCCTCGATGACGTCGGTGACGTACTCGATGTGCGCGGCATCCGCGTCGACTCCGGCGACTCCGCTCGTGGCGTAGGCGTTGCTGTTGATGTCGATGAACAGGGTGTCCTTGTACTCGAACCAGTAGTCGCCGCCCGACTGGGTGGTCAGGTTGCTCGACCGGTAGTACTGCGGGGAGCGGTCGGTGTTCGGGGTCCAGAGGTGCTGCTCGTAGGCCTTGCCGCCGACGTCGTGGTTGCCGATCGTCGGCGCCCACGGTACCGGCGCAGCTTGTCGGGGGCGAGGAACGCGTTCCACTGCGTCTCGACATTGGCGGTCTCGACCTGGTCGCCGCCCGAGACGAGCAGCTCGGCGTCGGGTTCGCGGCGAGCGACACTCGAGGGTGTCCTCCCAGCCGGCCTCGTCGAGCGGCACGTTGCCCGACGAGCCGATCTGCGGGTCGCCGAAGAACAGGAAGTCGAAGTTGCCGTCGAACTTCCGCGTCTTGAACGCGTACGTCGCGGACCAGCCGCCGTCGCCGCCGACGCGGTAGGAGTACGCGGTGTTCTCCTGCAGGCCGGAGATGACGGCGTGGCCGTTGTAAGCCGCCGTTGACGGTGTTGCGCGCGCGACGGGCCGGCGAAGCTGACGCGTCGCGCGGGGAACTCGCCGTTGACGATCTTCGACGTCGGAGCGACCTGCACGACCTGCGCGGTGGCGGCCGAGGCGTACCAGTTCACGACGCGCTGGGACTCGTCGGCCCCCACGAGCAGGACGACGTCGTCGATCGCGGCGGGGTCCACGGCCTGGGCGGTGGAGACGACGCCGCCGAGCGCCACCGCCGTGCACACGGCTGCCGCGGCTACGCCGATGGCCGCACGGCGGCGGAATGGAGCGAACGACGCGTTCGCCGTTCGCAAGTTGGTCTTCATCGCGGAGGGCTCCTTCTCGAGATGTGTGCGGGCCGGCATCGGCCCACGGCGCACGCTCGCGGGCCACCGTGACGGCTCGGTGAACGTCTTTGAAACGGTGCCTGTGCGGCTCGGAACATCGGCGTCCGGAAGCCGGACGTGTCTCGGCCGGGTGGGCGATGCGATAGAAATGGGATGCTTCCCAGCCCCAGGAGGACGATCCTTGCGCGTTCGAACCCGACGATCGCGGCCGTGTCCGCGGCATCCGCTCTCGCAATCCTGCTCGGCGGGTGCGGCTCGGCCGACGCTGGTCAGTCCCCGGGCCGGGTTGCGGCCGTCGGCACCCTCTCGCCAGGGTTCACGGATCCGCCGCCCCGCCCTCCCCCGAGGCGACGATCACGCCGCGCGCGGGGACATGGGACACGTGTCTCCGCCGCAGGGGTATCGCGTCGTGCTGCTCACCCCGGCGAAGCGGATGCCGCCACGGAGACCCTCGCGAGCGCGGTGACGCAGTTGGGCCGCCGACGAAGACGTCAACCTCAAGACGGTCACGGTCACGGCCTCGATCGCTCGATCGACGGCATCGTCGAGGCCATGGAGCTCGGGCCCGACCTCATCGTCAGCGCGGGGGCCGAGCTCGTCGACCCGCTGGCGGTGGTCTCCGGGAGCCACCTCGATCGCCGGTTCCTGATCGTCGGCGCGCAACTGCCCGAGCCCACGGCGAACGTGACGGCCGCGGTCTGGGACGGCGCCTCGTCGCGAGGGAGCGAGGTCGCCGACTCCTCCACATCGTTCGATCCGACGCGTCACGCCCGGGCGAGCCGACGCCGCCATTCGGGCGGGCGTCGCGACGTGCTCAGCGGCATCACGGGCATCGTGATCTGGCTGGGCTGAGCGGACCACCGCCGCCGTCACCCGGGCGTCACACCGAGGATCCGCTGCACGAACCACATCATGCCGGTGACGGCCACCCCCGCGGCGATGACGATGCCGACGCCGATGCCAACCTCGGTTCTCGCTGCCGCAGGAGCGCAAGTAGCGGGAAGACGGCGGCGATGATGGCGATCTGCACCGCCTCGATGCCGACGTTGAAGACGAGCAGCGACCCGAGGAGGGGCCGCGAGAACGGCTCGTCGATGCCGAGCGCACCGGCGAATCCGAGTCCGTGCATCAATCCGAAGCCGAACACGACTGCGGGTCTGCGCCCAGTCGGCCCGGCCGAGCTGAGCCTGCCGGGTCGGTCGGCGAGCGCATGCGGCGACGCGCCAGATGCGCCACAGGTACCACGCCGCGACCACGGCGATCGAGAGGGCGATGATCGGCTCGACGATCGCAGCGGGCGCCGAGACGACCCCGAGGGCGGCGAGGATGAAGGTCACCGAGTGCGCCACGGTGAATGAGGTCGCCGCGAACACGACGTCGCGCAGTCGCCGCGAGCCGACGATCAGGGCGAGCAGGAACAGGATGTGGTCGATGCCGAACAGCAGGTGCTCGGCTCCGAGCACGAAGAAGTGCCCGAATCGCTCGAGCATGGGCTGCTCGGTGGTGAAGGCCGGCGCGTCGCGTCGAGCGCTGCGCTGCCGCTCTGACCATCGAGGTCGTACTCGAGGAGCGTCACGGTGCCCTCACGTACTCCTCGGAATCCGGGAACAGCTCGCTGCGGAACCCGTGCTCGAAGCCGGGACGCACGGAGTGGTCGAGGGTGAGCGTCGCATAGGGCACGCCTTCCCGCTGCGTCACGCCGAGCTCGCCGACTCGGGTCGGCTCGCACGCTGCCCGCCCGCGCGGACCTCGAAGCGCTCGGTGACGTAGTGCACGATCGCGTCCGCGTGTGCGTCCAGCGCGGATGCCTCGTCGCCCGTCTCGAACACATCCATGCCGTCCTCGAAGAACTCCGGAGCATCCTCGGAGTCGGCGACCGATACGACGAGCAGGTCGTACTCGAGGTCGGGTTCGGTGCGCACGGTGTCATCGGACTCGGCACTCGCGTCGACATACACGACCGTCGAGAACCATGCGCAGCAGCGGGCAGGGAGGAGACCACCGAGGCCGTCACCGCAAGACGAGGGCGACGGCCGCAGTGAGGCGGCGAACGCCTGGGCGTGTGGACATCGGACTCCTTCGGGGGCACGCCGATGCTCGCGGAGGCGAATGAACGAGACCAAGCCATCGGTGAAACGGCGTGCGAACCCGGGGGAGTGGGCAGCATCTCG
>CAWCWD010000048.1:0-18085 GCA_963799015.1 uncultured Actinomycetota bacterium
GGGCAGCACGAGGTGGTACACGGTGTCGAAGAACCCCTCGCCGGACCCGAACGAGGGAAACCAGCCGAGCTGCACCGCGAAGACCGCGATGAGTACGATCGAGCCGACGAACGACGGGATCGCGGCGAGCATGGTGAGCCCGACGAGCACGAGCCCGGTCGAGCCGCGGCCCCGGTTCAGCGCGGCGACGATGCCGGCGATGAGGCCGACGACGGCGATGATCGTGCCCGCCATGACGACCAGGCCGAGCGTCACCGGCAGCCGCTCGCCGATCACGGCGGTGACGTCCTGGCGGTACTGCAGCGACCGGCCGAAGTCGCCGTGCAGGACGCCGGCCAGCCAGTTCAGGTACTGCTGCCACGGCGGCAGGTCGAGCCCGTACTGCGCGGTGACCTGCGCGATCGCCTCGGGGCTCGGCTTGCGGCCCCGCAGCAGGAACTCGATGGGGTCGCCCGGCACGAGGAACGCGAGAAGAAGACGAGCAGGGACGCGAGGAACAGCGTGAGCAGCAGCGCGCCGAGCTTGCCGGCCACGCGGCGGAGCGTGGTCGGTCGGCGACCGCCGCTCCGCCGGGTCGGTCGGCGCGCCGCCGGCGCTACCGGGCGCCGATGGTCGGCCGCCCACGGGTAGTACAGGAAGGCGATCGACGGCGCGACGCCGGTGATCCGCTCGCCCAGGAACAGCGACATCGGCGCGGTGTAGAGCGGCAGCCAGGGCAGCTCCTCGTTCGCGATTGCTGGGCCTCCGCGGTCTTCTCGCGAGCGCGCGGCAGGGTCGTCGATCGCGATCGCCTCGTTCACGACCTGCGTCGAACTCGGGGTCGACCAGGCGCCGTAGTTGCTGAACTCGCCGGTGCGCAGCACGCCGTACAACTCCAGCGGGTCGGGGCTCGAGAGGTACCAGCTAGTGAAGAACAGGTCGACGCCCTCGCGCGCGGCTCGGGTCGGAGAACAGCGCCGTGTAGCGTCCGGGGTGATCGTCTCGATCGTCGCCTTCAGTCCGATCGACTGCGCCGCCGCGGCCGTCGCCTGCGCGATCACGTCGAAGTCGCTGCTGATCGGGGCGGTCGACGATGCACGATCTCCTCGCCGGCGACGCCGGCCTCCTCGGCGAGCTGCTTGGCCGCGTCGACGTCGTACGGGTACTCGTCAGGTCGTCGAACGCGCGTCGGCGACGCCGCCGTCGCTCGGCGCCGACCCAGACCGATTCGGTCGTGAGCGCGTCCGTCACCTCGCCGTAGCCCTTCGCCGCGGCCTTGACGATGCCCTCGCGGTCGATCGCCATGAGCAGCGCCTTGCGCACCCGCAGGTCGCCGAGCGGGCCCTCGAGGTTCGCTGACGATGAGGCTCGACGACCGCGGTGTTCAGGCCGAAGTAGCACCTCGCCGGCGCTCGGACCTGCAGCTGCGGCGATCGGCGTCGGCGGGACCATCCAGCCGCCGTCGACCTCGCCGGATGGCAGCGCGTTGACGCGCGTGTTCGGGTCGTTCATGAAGACGAACTCGACCTCGCCCGGACTTGGCGCCTGCAGCGACGCGTCCCAGTAGTCGTCGTAGCGCTTGAGGGTGATGCGTCTCGCCCGGCTTCCACTCGTCGAGGCAGAACGGGCCGGTGCAGTTCACGCCGCCGGTCGAGTTGCCGTAGTCGGCGCCGGCCTCGGCGAGGGTCGCGGCCGACTCGATGACGCCGGCCGAGCCGCCCATGGCGAGGTTGAACTGCGAGTCGGGCGTCGCCTCGGTGACGGTGACCTCGCGGTCGCCGGTCTGCTCGATCGACACGACGTTCTGGTACACCGAGTACCAGGACGAGCCGACGGCGGGGTCGAGGTGACGGTTCATCGAGGCGACGACGTCGTCGGCCGTGAGCGGCGTGCCGTCATGGAAGGTCACGCCGTCGCGGATCGTGTAGACCCACGTCGTCGGCGTCGGGTGCTCGAACGACTCGGCGAGCGCCGGCGATCAGCGTGTAGTCGGGGTTCAGCCGCAGCAGGGACTCGCAGACGTTCGCGAGCACCTGGTTGTCGGCGTAGTCGAACGCGTAGGCGTAGTCGAGCGAGTACGGCTCGGCGTAGCTCACCCAGGTGAACGAGTCGATGTCGCCCGAGGGCGCATCGGTCTGCGTCGGTGAGCTCCCAGTCGACGTCGGCGTCGGCCTCGGGGTCGGGCGGGGTGCAGCCGGCAGGCGAGCGCGGCGCCGAGGCATCCGGCGACGACGGCCGTGGCACGGCGCGCGCGTGCCGGCGGGCGCGCCGGGTGCGGGAGTGGATCATGGTGCGCTCCTCAGGGTCAGTCGGTGCGGGGGTAGACGGGCTCGCCCTCGACCCACGTCGTGACCACCGTCGAACGGTGGATCTCGTCGGCGGGCAGCGAGAACGGGTCGGGGTCGAGCACGACGAGGTTGGCGAGGTAGCCCTCGCGGAGTGACCGGTGTCGTGGTCGCGGTGGTTCACGTAGGCGGTGCCCGACGTGTAGGCGGCCATCGCCGTGGCCAGGTCGAGGCGCTGGTGCGCGCCGCCGAGCGGCTCCGAGTCGTCGCTGGGCGCGACCCGGTTCACGGCGATGTGGATGGCGTCCATCGGGTCGGCGCTCGAGACGGGCCAGTCGCTGCCCGCGGCGAGGCGGGCCCCGTGCCGCACGAGGTCGCCGAACGGGTACTGCCGCGCCTCGGCGCCGTCCTGCAGGAACGGCAGGGTGAGGTCGTCGATCTGGTCCTCGTGGCACGCCCAGAGCGCCTGGATGTTGGCGACGGCGCCGAGTTCGCGCGAACCGCGGCGGTCTCGGTCTCGTCGACGACCTGAAGGTGGGCGAGGTGGTGCCGGCCGTCGGTCGCGCCGTTGGCGGTCGCGGGCAGCGTCGAGTGCATCGAGGGCCTCGCGCACGGCGCGATCGCCGAGCGCGTGGAAGTGCACCTGGAATCCGGCCGCGTCGAGCGCGGTGACGTAGCCCTGCAGGAGCTCGGGTCGACGAAGGAGAGGCCGCGGTTGTGCGTGTCGTGGCCGTGCACGTCGCGGTAGGGCGTGAGCATCGCGGCGGTCTGGTTCTCGGCCACGCCGTCGACCATGATCTTCGTCGTGCCGAGCGACAGCCGGTCCTCGCGGCCGAGCGCCGCCACCGCCGTCGCGGCGAGCGGTCATCTCGTCGACCTGCTCGATGCCGCCGCTCCGCTCCCACCACTGGGCGCCGACGACGTGCACGAGCGAGCGTCGCCCTCGGCGAGCGCGCGGCGGTACGCGTCGATCGGGTCGGGCACACCGCCGATCGAACCGCCGACCATGGCGTCCTGCCAGCCCGTGATGCCGAGCGCGAGCAGCTCGTCGCTGTGCGCGCAGCAGGCCGGCGTAGGCGAGCTCGGGGTCGACGGGCGGGCGTACGCCGCTGAACAGGTCGCCCGCTCCCTCGTGGAAGGTGCCGGCCGGCGAGCCGTCGGCCTCGCGCTCGATGCGCCCGTCGACGGGGTCGGGCGTCGACGCGTCGATGCCGGCGAGCCGGATCGCGGCGCGTGTTGGCCCACGTGCTGTGGTGGTCACGGCTGAGCAGGAGCACCGGGCGGTCGGGCACGACCTCGTCGAGCAGGCCGCGGATCGGGGCGCCGCCCGGGTAGTGGTCCATCGACCAGCCGCCGCCGAGGATCCACGGCTCGTCGGGGTTCGCCTCCGCGTAGGCGCGGACCTGCGCGACCGTGTCGGCGGCATCCGTCGCCTCGGTGAGGTTGCACTGGAGCAGCTCGACGCCCGCCCCCACGGGGTGGATGTGCGCGTCCTGGAAGCCGGGGCTGAGCAGTGCGCCGTCGAGCTGCACCACGCGGGTTCGCTCGTCGATGAGCCCGCTCGCGTCGGACTCGGGGACGACGGCCGTGATGCGGCCGCCGGTGACGGCGACGGCGTGGCCGTGGAGCGGGATGCCGGTTCCGGTGAACACGGGGCCGCCGGTGAAGAGCAGGTCTGCGGGCACGTCGCCCTCGCTTCCTCATTGAACGTGTGGGGACGAGGCGACTGTAGTTCGCATCAACAGCGATGTCAACGCTGTTGACATCGCTGTTGATAAATTCGTTATGCTGAGGATGCGCCGCGCCCGCGGCAGGTGTTGTGCCGAGGGGGTCGCGGGCGTGGCAGCATGGCCATGAGACGACCGGGAGCACACCGATGACGACTGCGACGCGATCCGCTTCCGGCCGCGCGCGCCGCGGCGGCGGCAAGGCGCGACTCGACCGCGACGCGATCGTGGCCGCCGGACTCAAGCTCGCGGCGCATCCCGGCGTGGGCTCCGTCTCGGTGCGCGACCTCGGCGCCGAGCTCGGCGCCGATCCGACGGCCATCTACCGCCATTTCCGCGGCAAGGACGACCTCATGCGGTCGCTTCTCGACGAGGTGATCGGCATGAGCCTGCAGCGCGTCGTCGCGGAGCCCGAGGACTGGCGCGGGCGGCTCACCCAACTGGCGGTCGCCACCCTCGAGATGTTCGCCACGTATCCGGCGATCGGCGTCGAGGCCACCGTGCTCACGACCGGCGGCCCCCATGAACTCGACGTCATCGAGCTCATGCTCGATGCCTTCTCACGTGCAGGGCTCGAGGGAGACGACCTCGTGAACCACTACGCACTCCTGGCGTCGCACTCCCTGTCGAGCGCGGCGGGCATCGCCCGCAACCGCAGCGAGCGAGGCGCCGAACCGTCGGCGGCCAGCGCCTGGATCGAGAGCCCGCTGCTCGTGGACCCGGCGCAGCATCCGCTCATCGCATCGCTCGGCCCGAGGCTGCGCGCCCTCGACGACCGCTACCTGTTCATGATCGGCGTGGAGTCGATCCTCGACTCGGCGGAGCGCACGGCCGCCGCACGCTGAGGCAGCAGGACCGAAACGCTCAGTCCTACTGCCTCGGGTCACACGTTCCCGCCTCAGGTCACACGTTCGCGTCCGCGCCCACCAGGGGTGACGCCGCCATCGCGGCTTCCGTGCGCGCCTGCCGACGCTTGACCCACATGCCGGCCACGAGGATGACCGCCAGCGTCGCGTACGCCACGATCGCGAACGGACTGTGCACGAGGTACGCGAGATCGCCCTGGCTGATCGCCATGGCCTTGCGCAGCTGTTCCTCGGCCATCGGTCCGAGGATGCCGCCGACGACCATCGGCGCGACCGGGTACCCGTAGCGACGCATGAGGAAGCCGATGAGGCCGACGACGAGCAGCGTGAGCGTATCGAAGACGTTGAAGTGCAGCGCATAGGCGCCGAGGCCGGCGAATGCGAGGATCCCCGCGTAGAGGTAGGGGCGCGGGATGCGCAGCACCTTCACCCACATGCCGACGAGCGGCAGGTTGAGCACCAGCAGCATCACGTTGCCGATGTAGAGGCTCGCGATCAGTGCCCACACCAGCCCTGATTGGTTCTCGAACAGCATCGGGCCCGGCCGGATCCCGTACGACTGGAATGCCGAGATGATGATCGCCGCGGTCGCGGTCGTCGGCAGGCCCAGCGTGAGCAGCGGCACGAGCACGCCGGCGGCCGCGGCGTTGTTCGCGGCCTCCGGGCCCGCCACGCCCTCGATCGCACCCCGGCCGAACTCCGCCTTCGCGTCGCCCTTCGCGAGCTTGCGTTCCGAGGCGTACGAGAGGAACGTCGCGACATCCGCCCCGCCTGCGGGGATCGTGCCGATCGGGAAGCCGATCGCCGTCCCGCGCAGCCATGGCCGCCAGGAGCGCTTCCAGTCGCTGCGGGTCATCCAGGTGCGCCACCCGCGAGTCACCGGGATGACGCGCACGGGACCGTGCCGGAGCCGGGATGCCACGTACAGCGTCTCGCCGAGCGCGAAGAGCCCGACGGCGATGATGACCACGTCGATGCCGTCGGCCAGGCTCGGGACGCCGAATGTGTACCGCTGCTGGCCCGACAGGACCTCGGTGCCGACCAGTCCGAGGAGCAATCCGAGCCCGAGGGAGACGAGTCCGCGGGGCACGCTCGAACCGAGCAGGGCGCCGACGGTGAGGAAGGCGACCACGATGAGGGCGAAGTAGTCGGCCGGGCCGAGCTGGACGGCGAGCTTCGCGATCCCGGGGGCGAGGAACGTCAGGGCGAGAGTCGCCGCCGTGCCGGCCACGAACGATCCGAGCGCGGCGGTCGCGAGCGCGGCGGCCCCGCGGCCCGCCTTCGCCATGCGGTTGCCTTCGAGGGCGGTGACGATCGAGGACGACTCCCCCGGCGTGTTCAGCAGAATGGACGTCGTCGAGCCCCCGTACATGCCGCCGTAGTAGATGCCGGCGAACACGATGAGGGCACCGGTCGGGTCGAGCGAGTAGGTGAGCGGCAAGCAGCAGCGCGACGGTCATCGCCGGCCCGATGCCGGGAAGCACGCCCACTGCGGTGCCGATGAAGACGCCGAAGAGCGCGTAGAGCAGGTACTGCGGTTGCAGCGCGGTGGCGAAGCCCTCGAGCAGCGCGTTGAGGCTATCCATGGAAGATCGGTATCCAGTTCAGGAGCGGGCCGGCCGGGAGGGAGAGCCCGAGCCAGGCGCCGAAGACGAGTTGGGTCACGAGCCCGAGTCCGAGTCCGATGAGCACGGCCATCCACCAGCGCTTCGCACCGAGCGACCACGCCGCCCCCGCGAAGAGCACGGCGACCGCGATCGGCCAGCCGGCGAGCTCGATCAGCACCAGCTGCGACAGGAAGCAGACGATGAGCTTGCCGACGGTGAGCCAGTCGGTCGGGGCATCCGGGTCGACGTCCTCGCCCTCGTCGGGCTGACCGCGTCGACCCCGGGCCACCTGGATGATGACGATGACGGATGCCACGACGAGCAGCACCCCCACCGCGTAGGGGAACACCCGCGGCCCGAGCACGCTGGCCGACCCCGGCGGCACCCGGATGAACCCGGCCCCCACGATCGCGTAGAGGCCCAGCGCCGCGCACACGCCCGCGAACGCGTACTCGCCGATCGGTGCCCGCGGTGGCTGGCCGGCAGGGGCTCCCCCCGGCGCCGAAGCGCCGAGGGGAACCGGGGTCGCGTCGGTCACCGCGCGACCAGGCCGATCGTCTGCAACGTCGTCGTCACCTCGGCGATGTTGCCGTCGAGGAACGACTGGAACTCGTCGCCCACGAGGAACGCATCGGCCCAGCCCTTCTCCTCGAGCGTCGAACCCCAAGCGGCGGTGTCGTGCAGATCGGTGACGAGCGTGCGCAGGGCCTCCGCGTCGTCGTCGGAGATGCCGCCCGGCGCGAGCAGTCCACGCCAGTTCGTCAGCGTGACGTCGTAGCCCTCGTCGATCAGCGTCGGGGTGTCCGGCAGCAGCGCGACCGGTTCGGGCGACGAGACCGCGAGCGCGCGCAACTCGCCCGCCTCGATCTGCTCGACGAACTCGCCCACGCCGGAGATCCCCGCCTGCACGGTGTTCCCGAGCAGCATCGTGACCGCCTCTCCACCACCCGAGTTCGGGATGTAGTTCAGCGTCGACGGGATGTCGGCCGCGTCCACGCCGGCCTCGGTGAGCAGCATCCCGGCCAGGATGTGGTCGGCGCCGCCCGCCGAACCACCGGTGACCGAGATCGCCGCGCCCTCGTCGACGATCGCGTCGACCAGGTCCTCTGCGGTCTTGTACGGCGACGACTCGGGGACGACGAGCACGAGCGCCTCCTCGGTGAGCTTCGCGATCGGGGTCATGTCCTCGATGCGCACCGCCGAGGCGTTCGTCTCCACCGCGCCCACCATCACGAGGCCGGTGACCATGAGGGTCGCGGGGTCCTTCTCGTTCGCGAGCGACGCGAGGCCGACAGTGCCGCCCGCGCCGCCGATGTTCTCGACCGGCGCCGAGCCGACGAGGTCCTCATCGGTGAGCACCTGCGAGAGCGCCCGGGCGGTCTGGTCCCAGCCGCCGCCGGGATCGGCCGGGGCGATGAGGTTCACGGCGTCGAGGGATGCCGCCGCGGCATCCGCCTCGCCAGGTGTCGTGCCGCTCGGCGAGCTGCAGGCCGCGAGGCCGAGCATCGCCGCGATGCCGACGCTCGCGATGGTGCCGCGTACCGCCGTTCGGGCGAGGTGACGGGGTCCGGCCGACGTGATCGGCCCGCTGTGTGATCGCAAATCTCCTCCTTGAGTGCCCGGGTTCATCCGCGGGCGTGACGATCGATGTGCGGATGACGCTAGGACCGGCCGTGTCGCCGCGGAATGCTGCGGTCGTAAGGGTCGTAGTGGTCGTTTCGGTCGATTCGGTCGTAATGGTCACGGTCACGAGGGTGGAGCACGCAGGAGTCTGCGGCACACTTGACGGGTGGGCCGGTCGATGACGCTTGGCATGCAGCTGCTGCTGCTGCAGGTCGCCATCGTGCTCACGACCGTGGTCGGCACGGGTGTCACGGCCATGTGGCTGCAGGAGCAGCAGCTGCGTGAGGCGTACCAGGACCGGATGGTCGCCGTCGCGCAATCGGTCGCCGGCCTGCCCGCGATCACCGAGGCGTTCGACGACGCCGACCCGGCCGCGACCATCCAGCCGGTCGCCGAGGTCATCCGCCGCGCCTCCGATGTCACGTACGTGGTCGTCGCGAACGACCGCGGCATCCGGTACTCGCACCCGAACCCCGACCGGATCGGCGAGAAGGTGTCCACCGACCCGGCGATCCCGCTCTCAGGGCAGATCTACGTCGGCACCCAGACCGGCACGCTCGGCGAGTCGTGGCGGGTGAAGGTGCCGATCTTCGACACCGACGACCAGGTCATGGGGCAGGTCTCGGTCGGGATCCTCGAATCCGAGCTGCGCGCGGACTTCCTCGGCGGACTCAGCGGCCTGCTGCTCGCGCTCGTCGTCGCCGCGGTCGTCGGCGTGGTCGGGTCGGCGTGGATCGGCCGTGTCATCCGCCGACGCATCTACGGACTCGAACCCGACGAGATCCGCGCCATGCTCGAGACGCGCGAGGCGATGCTCCACGGCATCCGCGAAGGGATCGTCGCACTCGACGACGACGGACGCATCGTGCTGATGAACGACGCCGCCGCCCGACTGCTCGAAGTCGATGACGCCGACGCCGTGCTCGGTGCGCCGGTGGCCTCCGTGCTCGACCACGAGCTCGCGCGGTTCATCGCATCGGGAGAGGACCGGGAGACTCCCGTGCTCTCCGGCGAGCGGGTGCTGCTCGTGCACGGCGATCGCGTCCGGGTCAACGGGCGCGAGGTCGGCTCGATCGCGATCCTCCGCGACCGCACCGAGCTCGAGACCACCCTGCGGGAGCTCGAAGGCGCGCAGGGCCTCGCGGAGGGACTCCGCGCCCAATCGCACGAGTTCTCCAACAAGCTCCACGTGATGAGCGGGCTCCTCGAGCTCGGCCACGTCGACGCGGCGATCGCGTTCATCGAACGCGTGGGCAGCGGCGGCGCACTGTCGTCGCTCGATGAGCATGACGGGATCGCAGACGTCGAGACCGCGGCGCTCGTGCTCGCCAAGCGATCTCGCGCGCAGGAGCTCGGCATCTCGCTCGAACTGGACCCCGACTCCCACCTCGATGCCGCCGCCGGCGATGCCCCGCGCACCGACCTGCTGACGGTCGTCGGCAACCTGCTCGACAATGCGATCGAGGCGTGCGCACTCGGCGGGAACGTCGTGATCTCGATCCGCGACGACCTGGAGCCGGGGATGGTCCTGGTGCGTGTGGACGACGACGGGCCGGGCGTTCCCGACGACCGGCGCTCGGCGATCTTCGAACCCGACATCAGCGGCAAGTCGGCGGTTGCCGGCAAGGCGCGGCGGGGCATCGGCCTGACCATCGTGCAACGTGTCGCTCGACGGCTCGGCGGGTCGGCGGTGGTCGACGACGCTCCATCGGGAGGGGCGAGGTTCACCGTCCGGCTGCCGTGGACCACCACCGCGGACCCTGCGCTCCGTGCCGTCGCCGAGGTCGAACGATGAACGCGATCCGCGTCGTCGTGGTCGACGACGACTTCGCCGTCGCACGCGTGAACCGTGCCTTCGTCGACGCCCAGCCCGGCTTCACCGTCGTCGCCGAGGCGCACACGGGAGCGGACGCCCTCTCGATGATCCAGCTGCACCGACCCCAGCTCGTGCTCCTGGACATCTACCTCCCCGACCTGGGCGGCCTCGACGTGCTCCGGCGTCTCCGCGCCGCCGGCGACGACGTCGAGGTCATCGCCGTCACCGCGGCGCGCGACCTCGACACCGTGCGCAAGGCCCGACTGCTCGGCGTGCGGCACTACCTCGTGAAGCCGTTCTCCGGAACGAGCCTCGGCGAACGACTCGACGACGTGCGAAGGGGCATCGTCGCCGACCACGCGACCGACGGCGCGGCCCTCGACCAGCGGGCCGTCGACCAGGTGTTCGGTGCCGCGTCCGAGCGTCGAGCATCGCTTGCCGAAGGGGCTCTCGCAGGTGAGCCTCGCCCGGGTGAACGCTCGATTGTCGGAACTGGGTTCGGATGCATCCGCCGCCGAGATCGCCGAGTCGCTCGGGATGTCACGGGTGAGCGCGCGTCGCTACCTCGAACACCTGGTGGCGACCGGGGCGGCGGCGGTCAGCCCGCGGTACGGCTCGGCCGGGCGTCCCGAGCACCGCTACCGAACGTCCTATCCGGTGCCTCGCGAGCGTTGACCCCGTCGGACTCGCGGTCAGTCGTCCGTCTCCCCATCGCCGTCGCCTTCGGAGCCGTCCTCGGAACTGGTGCCCAGCACTGCGAAGTTCGGATCGAGCCTGACCTCGACGGACGTACCGTCGTCGAGGCGCACCTCGACCTCGTATGCGCTCTGCCCGTCATCGCCTTCCTCGGCTTCGACGACGGTTCCACCGCCGGCCGCGGCGATCGCGGCCGCGCTCGCCTCGTCGAGCACCGCGCCGGTGAGGTGGCTCGCCTCGTCGGTCGAATCGGAGTCGTCCCCGCCGAACCCACCGCTCGACGCGAAGGCCACGGCGGCGCCGGACAGCACGATCACGGTTCCCGCCGCGGCGGATGCGATCCAGATGGTGCGTCTCTGCATGGTGATGCTCCTTCTCACTCCAGCTCAATACGACCAGCGTGAGCCTCGGTCGCTGAAGCCAGCCTGAACCGGATCCGGTTCCGGGTCGTGATCAGCGGTCCACCGGAACCGCCGGCAGCGTGACGACCACGCACGCCCCACCCGACGGGGACTCCTCGATCCGCGCGGACCCTCCGTGTGCTGCGGCGATCTCCTGCACGATCGCGAGGCCCAGGCCGCTGCCGCCCGTGTCGCGTGCACGCGCGTCGTCCAGCCGCACGAACCGCTCGAAGACGCGGGCACGTTCGTCCGCCGGGATGCCGTCGCCGTCGTCTCGCACCGCCAGCTCCGCGGTCTCCCCCGACGCCGCAGTCCGCAGCGAGAATGCGACGTGATGCCGCGCGTGCCTGACCGCGTTGTCGACGAGGTTCCGCACCAGTTGGCGGAGCAAGCCGGCATCGCCGTGGACCCTGACGGCGGACGACCCCGCTGGTGTCGACCGACAGCGCGGCCGTCTCTCGAACACGTCGGGCCTCCTCGAAGAGCAGGTCGTCGAGATCCACATCGCCGGCTTCGACCCGCAGCACGCCCTCGTCGAGCTGCGCGAGCACCAGCATGCCCTGCACGAGTCGGTCGAGTCGCTCGCCCTCCTCGAGGACCGCTTCGCTCAGCTCACGTCCGCTGATCCGATCGGGATGATCCCGCGCGACCTCCGCATACTGCCGCATGGCCGCAAGCGGCGACTTCAGCTCGTGGGAGGCGTCGGAGACGAATCGGCGCTGGTTCTCGTGCGCGGCGTCGAGTCGGTCCAGCATGTCGTTGAGCGTCCGGGCCAATCGGGCGATCTCGTCACCGGTGGCCGGCTCGTCGATCCGCCCCGCGAGCGTCGCCGCGGTCACGCCTTCGACCTGCCGTCGCATCCGCTCGACGGGCGAGAGCGCCCGCCCGACGCCGATCCACGCCGTGAGCGCGACCAGGCCGACGAGCAGGGGCACGGCGACGACGAGCAGCGTGCCGACGGTCGCAAGCGTCGCCTCCGCGGACTCGGCACTCCGGCCCGCGACCACGTAGGAGCCACCGTCGACGTCTTCGACCGCGGTCACATACGTCACCCCGTCGAGACGCAGTTCCGCGGCGGCGTCGTCGCGAGCTGCGATCGGCGTACGAGGCGCTCCTTCGCTGACCACGACGACCGCGCCGTCGGAGTCGACGACCTGCACGAGGCGATCGTCGTCGAGGTCGCCGATCGAACTCGCCCCGCCCTCCTCGAGTTGCGAGGCGACCGCGTCGGCATCCTGCTCGGCGCCGGCTTGAAGGCCGTCGTACAGCGAGGTGCGCACCGTGAGCCAGAAGAGGAATGCTCCCGTGGTGAGAGCGACGGCGACGACGGATGCCGCGACGAGCGTGGCGCCCAGCTGGATGCCGACGCGCGAGCGACGTGGGGTCGACCTGCGCTCATCCACGATCGACCGCCGCCAGCCGATACCCGGCCCCGCGAAGGGTCACGATGCTCTGCCGCCCGAACGGCCGATCGACCTTGTTCCGCAGGTGGCCGATGTAGACCTCGACGATGTTGGGGTCGCCGTCGAAGCCGAAGTCCCACACCGCGGCGAGGATCTCCGGCTTGGAGACGACCTCGCCCGCCCGCCGCATGAGGAACTCGAGGACGGCGAACTCGCGCGCGGTCAATTCGATGGGGACTCCGTCCCGCTGAACCGCGTGCGTCGCCGGGTCGAGGGTGAGATCTGCCCACCTCGAGCGTCACCGGACGCGGCGCGCCTCCGCGGCGGATGAGCGCACGGACGCGGGCGACGAGCACCGCGAACGAGAACGGCTTCACGAGGTAGTCGTCGGCTCCCGTGTCGAGAGCCTCGACCTGGTCCCACTCGCCGCTCTTGGCGGTGAGCATCAGCACGGGCGTCCAGTCCTCGAGTGCGCGGAGGTCTCGGCACACGAGGTAGCCGTTCCTCCCGGGGAGCATGATGTCGAGCAGGATCGCCGCGTAGGTGTTCTCCCTCGCGAACCAGAGCCCATCCACGCCGTTGTACGCGACATCGACGGCGAAGCCCTCGGCTTCGAGTCCTCGTTTCAGGCCTTCGGCGAGGCGGACCTCGTCTTCGACCACCAGCAGTCGCACCGCACTCCTCCCTTTCGGAGCCACTCGATTCTTGTGGCCGCCGCTGAATCCCGGCTGAAATGCCACTGCACTGGATCGTCCGGGAGACTCCCTGCCATCTGCCGTGCGGGCCCTTCGGGCGCTCGAGACCGTCGGATAGACCGCGATCCGGGTTCCGCCCAGTCGGGTCCGGTCACCACTCCGGATCATCGGCGATGCGAACCTGCGCGAGGTAGCACCGCATGACGACCTCGTCGAGTTCGTCACCGGAACCGAGGACATCGATGCGTCCAGCCGAGTCTTCGGATGCATACGCAACCCAGCGACCGCCTTCGTGGAAGACCGCACCCAAGTAGACCCCGTCGTGGTCATTGTCACCCACGCGAACCACGTAGCCGAGGTCATCGGACATGGGAAACGCCGTCACGGTGAGCGCGCCCTCGGCGAGATAGATTCGCGGCGCCGCCATAGCGTGCAGAGTACCGCTCCTCGTTCCTGACCGGAATGCGGAGTCGAGCAGCCGTCAGACCGACCCGCCACCGAGGTCGCCGAACAGGAAACCTGCTCGTTGCTCTCGTGACTTCCGCTCGATCTCCATCGGGTCCATCTCAGCGGCACCGTCGGGGACGAGGGGCGGCCCGCCCGGATCGCCCGCCGTAGACGCTGACCGGATCGGCCTCCTGGCGCAGACGCTCGTCGGCAGCATGCTCGACGAGTGCCGGAATGTACTCCCGCACACGACCATCCTCGAGACGAGCGAGCTCTTCATCGACGACCTGCTGAACACGGTCCCGGTTCAGCGACGGGAAGCGGTCGGCGAGCCGCGCAATGACGTTTTCAACGGCCTGGTGCTCAACCGGATCACTCATGCGTGCATTCTCCGCCGGTCGCACTCATCAAGCAACGGCCTGCCGGTGACGAGGTCGTGAACGGGCGGTCACACCGCATCCGCGTTCAGGAGCGGTCGGTCCGCCACTGCTCCAGGGCCTGGAGGGTCCACGTCTCGACACCGGCCTTGGTCACGCCGCGGTCGATGAGCAGGCCGGCGGCGGGTGAGTCGCCCGACTCCAGGAGCGCGAGGAGCAGGTGTTCGGTGCCGACGTACCCGTGGCCGAGGCGGAGCGCCTCGCGGACGGAGAGCGCGAGGACCTTCTTCAGCCCCGGCGAGGTCGGGACGTGCGACAGACTCGGCTCGCCGGTCGGGGGCAGCGTCTCGTCGACCGCGCGGGCGACGTCGTCGCGGCTCAGCCCCGCGGCCTCGAGCGCCTGACCGGCGATCCCCTCCCACTCGGCGAGGAGGCCGATGAGCAGGTGGGAGCTGGTGACCGCCGGGTGGCCGCCCTCCCGAGCGGCGTTCTGGGCCTTGAGCACCACGACCGCGGCCCGGTTGGTGAAGGTCTCCAGCGAGGTCTCGCCGACGACGAAGCGCTGCTGGGCGGCCTGGCGGGTCACCCCGATGCTGCCGCCGACCTGCGCCCAGGAGGCCCCCGACCGGCGGGCCCGGTCGACGAAGTGGCCGACCAAGTGGTCGGCCATGTCGCTGAGGCGCTCGGCGACGGCGGAGGCCTCGGCGAGCCGGTCGAGGGGGCTGCCCTCGGGACTGCTCGCTTCGACCTGGTGAATGAGTTCGTCAAGGGTCATGGCGTCAACCCTGCCTTGACGCGATGGTCGCTGTCAAGGGCATCTTGACAGAGCTGACTCGTCAGGGCCGGCAGGGGTTTCATTCGATTTCAATGATGCGACTCGGGATCCCCTGGAGTCCAATGAGGCCCGGAGCGTCGCTGCGCTCCCAATCAGATCCACCTGGGGGAAGGACCCATCATGTCTGACGCAATGAACGACGACGCTCCGGTGCTCGACCTGCTCGCTCGGATGACCGCGGACTCCTTGGAAGCATCCAGCCTCGACGTCCAGACGCTGGTCCTCGTGCGGATCGCCGCCCTGGTGGCCGTCGACGCGCCTCCGGTCTCGTACGCGCTCAACCTCGAGGTCGGCGGCGAGGTCGGGCTCGATGCCGAGGCCCTCCGTGGCGTCCTCACGGCGATCGCGCCGATCGTCGGCACCGCGCGAGTTGCTGCGGCGACCGGCAACATCGTGAAAGCGCTCGCGGCGGAGATCGCACTCGAGGATCTCGAAGTCGCCGAACTCGAGGACGAAGGCGAAGAGCAGCCGTGACCCCTGCCGGTACGGTGACCTCGGCGCGAAGGACCTGCTCGTGAGCGAGCAGTTCCCCATCATCGCCGGCATCCTGGTGGTGCTCGATTTCGCGATCCGGATCACCGCGCTGTTCATCGTTCCTCGCGATCGAAAGCCGACCGCGGCGATGGCGTGGCTGCTCGCGATCTTCCTGATCCCGTTCGTCGGCATCATCCTGTTCCTGCTGATCGGCAACTCGAAGCTGCCGAAGAAGCGACGGGAGCGACAGGACGAACTGAACCGGATCATCGCGGAGCGCGCCGAAGGCGTCGACCTCGTCGGCGACCGATCGACCTGGCCCGACTGGTTCGCCTCCCTCGTTCGGCAGAACCAGGAACTGGGGGCGCTGCCCGCGGTCGGCGGCAACACCGCGGCGCTCATCGGCGAGTACACCGCCTCGGTCGATGCGATGGCGGACGAGATCGACACGGCGAAGCGATTCGTGAACGTGGAGTTCTACATCGTCTCCTTCGACGCGACGACGAAGGGCTTCTTCGGGGCCATGGAACGCGCGGTCCAGCGTGGCGTGCGGGTCCGCCTCCTCATGGACTTCATCGCATCGAGGAACGTGGCCGGGCACGACGAGACCGTGGCCGAGCTCGATCGGATCGGGGTGCCGTGGAGCTACATGCTGCCGGTGCGTCCGTTCAAGGGCGAGTACCAGCGCCCCGACCTCCGCAATCACCGCAAGCTGCTCGTGGTCGACGGCCGGGTGGGGTACATGGGCTCGCAGAACCTCATCGACCGCACGTACAACGCGCCGAAGAACCTGAAGCGCGGATTGAAGTGGCAGGAGCTGGTGACCCGTGTGACCGGTCCGATCGTGCCGGCGATCAACGGGGTGTTCCTGTCCGACTGGTACACCGAGACCGGCGAGCTCCTCGGTGAGGATGCGCACCTGCGCGCCGCCGACGTGCCGGCCGATGCATCCGACGGCGCGCTCGTGTGCCAGGTGGTGCCGAGCGGTCCCGGCTACGACGACGAGAACAACCTGCGGCAGTTCCTCACGCTGGTCACGTCCGCCCAGCGGAAGGTGATCATCACGAGTCCGTACTTCGTGCCCGATGAGGCGATGATGTACGCGATCACTTCGGCGTGCAAGCGGGGGCTCGAGGTGCAGCTGTTCGTCTCGGAGATCGGCGACCAGGGTTCGGTCTGGCACGCACAGCGTTCCTACTACGAGCCACTGCTGCGGGCCGGGGTGCAGATCTGGCTCTACCCGGCGCCGTTCATCCTGCATTCGAAGCACCTGTCGATCGACGAGGAGGTCGCCGTGATCGGCTCGAGCAACATGGACATCCGCTCATTCGCGCTCAACGCCGAGGTGACACTCCTCGTGCGCGGTCGATCGTTCGTCGAGCAGATGCGCGCCGTCGAGCAGGGGTACCGGGATGCCGGCCGCCGACTGACGCTCGAGGAGTGGGAGAAGGAGCCCGCGTCGGCCACGTTCCTCGACGGCGTCGCGCGACTCACCTCCGCGTTGCAATAGGAGTCGAGAAGCATGTCCTGGCGTACCCGGTTCCGCCGACGGAAGAGTCTCATCGAGGGCCTTTGGGCCATCCCGATTCTCGGGGCGTTGCTCGGCGTGATCCTCGGCCTGGCCGTTTCGATCGCCGACGAGCGTCTCTCGACCCCGTTGCTGTGGCAGTACTCGCCGTCGACGGCGAGCGCGGTGCTGACCTCGATCGTGGGTGCCACGGCGGCGCTCACCGGCTTCGTCGTCACCGTGACCGTGCTCGTGGTGCAGATGGCGACGGGGACATTCTCGGCCCGCATCATGCGCCTCTGGTTCCGAGATCCCCTGCTGAAGGCGACGCTCGCGATTCTCGTCGGCACGCTGACCTACTCATTCTCGGTGCTCTCGCGGATCGGCGACGACTTCGTGCCGAACCTCGGCGTGACACTGTCCGGGGTCCTGGTCTCCCTGTGCCTCCTGGCCTTCATCGTCTTCTTCGATCGCTGCATCCGCCGGCTCAGGCCGGCAGCAGTCGCCGCGGATGTCGCGCGCACGGCTCACGCGACGTTCGAGCAGATGGTGAGTCTCGCCGACCGAGCGGATATCCGTTGGGAGTTCGCGTCGATGCGCGCGGATCCGACGCTCAGCGTTGGTGCGAGCCGCGGCGGCGCCATCCAGGCCATCGATCCCGACGGCCTCGTCGCCTGGGCTCGAGCTCATGGCGCCGAGCTCGTCCTGCCCCACCCGGTGGGCGACTTCGTGCACACCGGTGAGGCGGTCGTGCTCGTCTTCGGAGGCGAGTTCGGGGATGGCGCGGCCGCCGAGCTCGAGGGAATGATCGCGCTCGGCGACGAGCGCACGTTCGATCAGGATCCGACCTTCGCGTTGCGGATGATGGTCGACATCGCCAACAAGGCGCTCTCGCCGGCCGTGAACGACCCGACGACCGCCGTTCAGGTACTCGACCACATCGGGGAGGTCCTCGGCTTTGATCGGGAGGACGGACTTCGAGCTGCGCGCGAAGGCCGCCGAACCGGGCGGTGCGGGCACGGTCGTGATCATGACGCGCCGCTGGGAGGACGTCGTGATGATCGGGCTCACGGAGATCCGAGAGTTCGGTGCGACGTCGGTGCAGGTCATGCGGCGGCTCCGGGCGCGTACTCGAGGAACTCCTTGCGACCGTGCGGCCCGAGCACCGAGCTGCCATCGAAGACGAACTCCGCCGTCTTGATGCGACCGTCGCCGCCACCTGGCGCAACTCCGTCGACCTCGATCGCGCGAGCGCGGCCGATCGCCAGGGCATCGGCGGGATCGCACAGGGGAATCGCGGGCCGCCCGTAGGAACATCCGCGCCCGGGGACATCTGGGGCGGCGGGC
>CAWCWD010000049.1:0-9728 GCA_963799015.1 uncultured Actinomycetota bacterium
GAGTCGGACCTCGAAGAGGGGGCTTCGGCGGCCAAGAACGCGAGCTAAAGTCAGGAATTGTCGGGCAACCTTTTTCCCCTGAGCGGGGGTGCGGTGATGGCGCATGGCGTCCGTACGGTTGCGCAGCAGCCTCGACGATTCGCCGTTCTTGCGGTCATGGTCGTCGCAGGGCTCGGCCTGAGCGGATGCAGCGCCGGCGGCTCTCACGCGCCTGAGCGCGGGACGCCGACCTCCTCGCCGGCCACGGCCGATCAGTTCGGAACGTTGGAAGTCGACGGAACGTCGGTGTCGTACTGGTGCTCGGGAGGCGGCAGTCCGGCGGTCGTCCTCGAGGCAGGCACGGATTCCGCGGGCACGCAAGAGTTCCCAGTGCCGTTCATCGCGCCGATCGCCGAGGTCACGACCGTCTGCACCTACAACCGGCTCGGCACCGGTTCCGGCAGCGGTGCGCCACCGGATCGGGCTCGTTCCGTGGACGACCTCGTGAGGGTGCTCGACAGGTCCTCGAGGCCCTAGAGCTCGATCCTCCGTACGTGATGTCCGGTCAATCCGGCGGCGGCAACATCGCGATCGCGTACGCGGAGGCGCATCCCGACCGGGTTGCAGCGCTCGCGACGATCGAGGCCTATCACGACGACCCCGCCGAGATGATGGCCTGGCAGGCCGAAGAGGGGTTCACCTGGGAGGACAACCCAGAACACATGGACTGGGTGCAGGCGTCGGTGGAGCAAGACGCGTATGCCATGCCGATCGGCGAGTTCCCGGTGCTCATCATCAGTGCGACGCAGGCCGATCCCGGCGGCGCCGAGAACCAGGCCCACTGGCTCGCACTCTCGCCAGACTCCCGGCAGGTCGTGATCGAGGGGCCGCATGACCTGCAGTTCACCGCACCGGAGGAAGTGGCTGCCGAGATCGTCGACCTCGTCGCCGGCCTCGACTCGGAGTAACCCTCCTCACCCGTGACTCGCCTCAATTCAGGTGCGCGCCGTGGCGCGCCCCAATGACGCCGCGATGCCCTCGGCGTACGGCGTCGGGGCGACCCCGAACGTGCGCTCGAACGCGGTGGAGTCGAACTCGTAGGGCGCCATGTACTGGTAGGCCATCTCGAGGGTCTCGCGGGCGGCGCTCGAGAAGAGTGCACCGAATCGCATCGTGCCCGTCGACATCGTGCGGTGGCCGAGTCGGTCGCCGGGTCGGTCGCCGGT
The DNA here is from genome assembly GCA_963799015.1 of uncultured Actinomycetota bacterium. Lineage (GTDB taxonomy): Bacteria > Actinomycetota > Actinomycetes > Actinomycetales > Microbacteriaceae > Agromyces. Next base: position 1,206 of record CAWCWD010000049.1, read on the forward strand.
CGCGAGGGCGAGGTACTGTTCGCCGGTCAGGGCGTGGGCGGTCGGCAGGTGCCAGCTGCGCCCGCGTGCGCGGGTGTCGGTGCCGAGGATCGCCAGGGCGGCGCCGATGTCGGGCGTGTAGGTCATGGAGTGCGGCTGGCTCGCATCGAACAGCCAGGTCGGCGGCTTGCCGGCGGTGACGCGATCGATCGCGAACATGTTGAACGCGCTCGTCGACGCGCCGGGCCCGTAGAAGTCGGCAGCGCGGCCGACCGTGACGCCGAGCCCGTGCTCATCGCGTGCCGCGTCGAGCATCCGGAGCAGCCCGGCGCGAACCTCGCCCTTGCGACTCGACGGTCGGATCCGGGTCGACTCCGTCATCGGCGCGTCGGTGCGCCCGTACACGTACACGTTGTCGAAGTACACGAGGTGGGTGCCGTTGGCGAGGCATCCGTCGATGACGTTGCGCAGCACCGCAGGCCAGTCACGCCGCCACACGCGGGTGGAGTACGGCAGGCCCACGGTGAGGTAGGCGACGTCGGCACCGTGCAGGGCGCGTGCAGCGGATGCCGCGTCCCGCAGGTCGGCGGCGATGTGCGGTACCGCGGGGTCCGAGGAGGGTGTGCGGGAGACCGCCCTCACCGAATGGCCGTCGGCACGAAGCGCCGCGATCGTCTCTCGGCCGACGACGCCGTTGCTTCCGAGGATGACGTGCGTGGTCATGATGGGTCCTTCCGGTGGATGGAGTCGGGCACGGGGAAGAGCTCCGCCGTGACGTCTTGGTGGGCGAGGCGCCGAAGGCCTGCGGCGAGGGTGTCGCCCACCACGGTGCCGATGACCATGAGCTCGGCGATGAGCGCAGGGTCCTCGCGCTCCAGCAGCGCCGAGAGGTCGGCTCTGGCGACGAGATCGGCTGCCGCAGCATACGCGGCGAGGTACTCGTCTGACGGCTCGAAGCTGATCGCCGAGAAGTCGTCGAGTACACGCGCGGCGAGGTCGAATCCCGGGTTGTCGGGGGAGGTCCGCCAGCCCCGAGCGGACGCGAGGTCGGCGATCCGCCGTCGCGACGCCTCGGACGGTTCGCTCGATGCACGACCCACGGCCATCGCATGCTGCGCCGCCTCGAAGGTCGTGGCGATCGCGTCGGGCTCGGCGTCGAGCGTCGACAGCACGCGCTTCGCCGCAGCGATCGACAGACCGCCGGTGTCGAGCAGGGCGCGAACGAGTCGGACCCGCTGCACGTGGGACTCGTCGTAGTCGGTCTGGTTACCACTCAGGCGCTCGCCCTCGTGGACCAGCCCCTCCCTCATGTAGTACTTCAGCGTCGAGACCGGCACACCGCTCTGCTGACTGAGTCGTGAGATCCGCATGCACTGATAGTAACACTATCAATAGTGAAACTATCAGTGCGCACGGGACATCCCGGCACCGAACGTCCGGCCCCATCGCGGGGCCGGACTTCGCGCTGTCCCGGGCAGCCGTCCGTTCGTCAGCGATGCTGGCTAACGTGTCGGTATGGTCGTCGAACTCTGGACCACCGAGCGGGGGTCGGGCGCGCCCTTCGTGCTCCTGCATCCGGGTGGCACCGACGCGCGTGCGCTCGAGCCGCTGCTCGAGGCGCTCGGCCCCGGCTACCGCCTCATCACGCCCGAGCAGCGCGCCCACGGGCACACGCCCGATGTCGGCGAGCTGACGTTCGCTGCCATGGCCGAGGACACGGTCGCCTTCATCGAGTCGCTCGACGTCGCACCCGTGCACCTGCTCGGCTACAGCGACGGCGCGATCGTCGCGCTGCACGTCGCACTCGCGCGCCCCGATCTCGTGGCGGACCTGGTGTTCGCCGCAGCGCCCGCGACGGTCGACGGCTGGTACGACGGCGTGCTCGGCGTCGACCCGCCGGAGTTCATGGCCGACGCCTATGGCGAGGTGTCGCCCGATGGACGCGAGCACTGGCCGGTGGTCGTCGAGAAGATGGCGCGGATGCACGTGGACTCACCACGCATCGACGCCAACGCGGCTCGGCGCGCTCACGACCCCGACCCTCGTGGTGCTCGGCGACGACGACGAGGTGCGCCTCGAGCACGCCGTCGACGTGTACCGGGCGCTGCCGAACGGCGAGCTCGCCGTCATCCCGCGGTCGACCCACGGCTTCATCGTCGAGAAACCCGAGCTGTTCGCGCGGCTCATCCGTGACTTCCACGCCGACCACACGAGCGTCGGCGTCGCGTCCATTCGGCGCCGGCCCCGCTGAACGAGCACCCCCTGTTGCAATCGGCGAGGTGTCGTATACCCTCAGGGGGTATGGATATCTCGCAACAGGATCTCAGGTCCGATCGACGTGCGAGCACACCCGCATCAGGGTGGTGGATCGCACTCCTCATCGGCGTCGGCGTGCTCACGGGCGTCGGCCTGCTGGTCGGCGAACAGCGGCTGAGCAGCCTCGACGCCACCGTGCCGATGACCGCCGTCGGCATCGCGGCCCTCTGCTACGTGGCCGCCGCGGTGACCGGCCTGCGCTGGATGTCGTGGGTGTGGGCGGGCGTGGGCACCGCACTGGTGTTCGGGGCGGAGCTCCTCGGCGTGCCGCGATGGACCGTGCTCGCACTCGCCGGAGGCGTGTTCGTGGCCATCGGCATCGTGCGGCGCCCCGCCGTCACGTGGCCGCAGGCGCTCGCCATGATCGGCTACTTCGGTGTCGCGATCGTCGCGCTGTTCCTCGCGCCGAATGTCGGTCTCGCGCTCGCCGGGTTCGCGCTCGCCACCCACGCCGTGTGGGACGTCGTGCACTACCGCCGTGACATCGTCGTCAGCCGCTCGATGGCCCTCTGGTGCATCGGGCTCGACGTGTTCCTCGGCCTCGCGTGCATCACGCTCGCCGTCATCGGCTGAGTTCCGAGACATCCGCGCGACCATCGAGCAGGAATGGAGAAGCACTCGAATCGCGACGTGATTATCGTCGGCAGTATGAATTCGAGTGACTCCATCACCCTGACGTCCATCGACTCGATCACCCTCGAGGTGGCCGATCCCGAAGCGGCTGCACGCTTCTACGCCGACGCCTTCGGGTTGGGCGGTCAGGTGCGCACGCAAGCGTCGGATGCCCCGAGCACGGGCTTCCGCGGCTTCACGATGTCGCTCGTCGTGGCCCAGCCTGCCAATGTCAGCGCGCTGTTCGACGCCGCGGTCGCGGCCGGGGCGACGGTGCTGAAGGCGGTCGAGAAGTCCATGTGGGGATTCGGTGGCGTCGTGCAGGCGCCCGACGGCGCGATCTGGAACCTCGCGACGTCGACGAAGAAGGACACCGGCCCGGCCACCAGGGAGATCGACAACATCGTGCTCCTGCTCGGGGCCGAAGACGTGGGAGCGAGCAAGCGGTTCTACGTCGACCGCGGGCTCGCCGTCGCCAAGAGCTTCGGCAGCTACGTCGACTTCGCCACCCCGGGGAGTCCGATCGGCCTGGGCCTCTACAAGCGCCGCGCGCTCGCCAAGTCCGCCGGCGTCGCTGCCGAGGGCACCGGGTCCCATCGGATCCGGATCAATGGCGACGCCTCGTCGTTCACCGACCCTGACGGGTTCGTCTGGGGCGCCTCGCCCGAGTGAGCCGAGCCGCACGCGCTTCTGGCGGCGTGGATGCCGCAGGTATTGAATGAGGCGATGAGGTGCGTGCAGGCATGACCGCACACCCGGGAACGGGCGACGGGCTCGAGGTCCGCGTCACCGGGGGCGTCGTTCGCGGGGTTCGCGAGGGCGAGATGCTCGCGTGGCGGGGCATGCCGTACGCGGCCCCGCCGATCGCTGAGCGGCGGTTCAGGGCGCCGGCGCCGGTGCTTCCGTGGCGAGGCATCCGTGACGCGTCGGCGTTCGGCGCGGTCGCGCCCCAGGCCAACATGATCCGTCTGATGCGGCCGGGGATCAATGCCCTCACGGCCGACGAGGACTGCCTGAGCGTGAACGTGCATGCGCGCGTTCGCGAGGCGGGTGGGTCGCCCCTACCCGTGATGGTCTTCATCCACGGCGGCGGGTACAGCTCGGGCTCGTCGCGTGACTTCTCGGGTCAGGGCGAGGGGTTCGTGCGCAGCGGACGCGTCGTGTACGTGAGCTTCAACTACCGGCTCGGCGCGCTCGGGTACCTCGACTTCACTCGCTACAGCTCGACCGGGCGCCCATTCGAGAGCAACCTCGGGCTGCGCGACCAGGTCGCGCTGCTCGGATGGGTTCGGGAGAACATCACCGCCTTCGGCGGGGACGCTGGGCGCGTCACGGTGTTCGGCGAGTCGGCGGGCGGCAACGCGGTCACCACCCTGATGGCGACGCCGTCCGCGCGCGGGCTCTTCGCGGGGGCGATCGCGCAGAGCCCTCCGCCCGACGCGGTCTACCCGCGCGAGCTGACGGCGCGATGGGCGGCGGAGTACATCGCGATCCTGCGCGACGTCGTACGTGAGCGCGCGCTCCGAGCGGCCGCGAAGCGCGAGGGTGCGACTCCGGATGATGCGCCGCGATTCGCCGGGCTGAGCGACGCCACCGCCGAGGCGAGCTCGGCCGCCGCTGCAACGCGCGCCGTTGCTGCCGCGACCCGCGCTGCTGCTGCTGCGACCACCGCCGCTGCTGCCGCGAAGCGCGCCGCTGCCGCAACCCGCGCCGCCATGGCCCAACGTGCCGCTTCGACCCAACGCGCCGACGCGACGCAACGCACCACTGCGTTCCCGCCCTCACCCGAGCGGCTTCTGACCCAAGCCAGCGCCGATGACCTCGTGGCCGCGTCGGTCGAGCTCCAGATCCGCACGCCTGACGCGTATCCCGGAGCGTTCTGCTTCGCGCCCGTCGTCGACGGCGACGTCCTGCCCGAGCGACCGTTCATCGCCTTCCGCGACGGTCGCTCGCACCGCGTGCCGCTCATCATCGGCACCAACGATCGGGAGGGCACCATCTTCCGCGGTCGCGTCGACATCCTGCCGCGGAGCCTCAAGCGCATCGACGACCTGTTCGCCAAGGCACCCGGCGCGTCCCGGCGGGCGATGCGCGCCGCATACCCAGACTTGCCGGCCAGGCGGTCGGCCACGGACTTCGGGGGCGACTACGGCTTCTGGTATCCGAGCACGCGCGTCGCCGACACCTGTTCGCGACACGCGCCGGTCTGGTCGTACCGGTTCGACTTCGCGCCCCGCCTGCTCAAGCTCGTCGGTCTCGACGCGACGCATGGCGTCGAGATGTTCGCGCTCTTCGACCGCACCGACGAGCCAGTGGCCCGCGTCTTCACCTCGCTGGGCGGCGACGAGGAGTACACGGCTGCAGGCGAGCGGATGCGGCAGCACTGGCTGCACTTCGCGGAGACCGGAGCACCGACCCCGGCGTGGCCGCGCTACGACGAGCGGGCGAGATCGACCTTCGTGATCGACGTCTCGGATCGCGTCGAGTCGGATCCGCGCAGCGAACGCCGTCGCGCGTGGTACGCGTTCGCGCCGTCGCTCGCCGGATGACGCGCGGCATCCGCCGGCCCCGAAGGCCGCGCGCGGGTCAGCCCTCCGGTGAGTCCGAGACGACGGCCGCGAGATCGGCGCCCGCGCGCAGGAGCGCCACCGAGCGGGCGGCGATCTGGTCGAGGCGGCGTTGCAGGATCTGGTCGGCCTCCGCGATGCCGCCGATCCCGTGGAGCGAGCCCATGATCCCGTGCACCGCCGGGATGCCGTAGCCGCTGTTGCGGAGTGCGGCGACGATCCGCGCCTCCCGGATGGCCGCGAGACCGTAGCGGCGCGCCCGCAATGACGTGACGCGATCGGGCGTGACGAGTCCTTCCTGCTCCCAGAAGCGCAGCGTCGAGGCGCGCACGCCGAGGGCGGCGGCGAGCTCGGTGATCGTCATCGCGTCATCCGCTCGCTCGGGCTCTGGGATGGTCGCTTCGGCCCGGATCGCACGAAGGGCGGCTTGGGCGCGCAGGGCCTCCTCGCGCTCGTGCGCGAGACGGGCGTGGACGGCCATGATCGCGCTGGCCGCCTCCGCGATCGGCTGCCCGTGCACGTCGGTGAGCAGCTGACGCGCGGCGACCGCCCCGATCGCTCCCGCGAGTCCGCGATAGGCGCCGAGCGCGTGCACGTGGACGGCGGCGTAGGAGCGGTAGCCGTTGGGGGATCGGGTGGCGGGCGGGATCACACCCAGCCGCTCGAGGTCGCGGACCTGCTGCACCGAGTAGCCCGTCGCGCGGGCGACATCTGAGGTTCGAAGCGGTGCGCGCAGCGGACCGCTCGGTGCCTGGTCGATCATCCAACCCCACAGAAGCACTTGAAGGTGATGCTTGAACTATGAGTATGGATCAGATCATCGGAGCCGTGCGAGACCTCGACGGCGCGCTCGTGGTCATCCCCGGGCCCGGGAGCGACGCGCCCGAGCTCGCCTGGGGCGACGCGTTCTTCTACTACGCACCCGACGGCGTGATGCCGCAACACGTGCAGCCCTACGGCACGATCGTCACCAAGGACTACCCCGACGACACCGCCTCCGAGCTCGACGCGCCGGGCCGCTGGCGGGTCAACGTGCACGTCGACCGGGCGACCTTCCGCCGCCTCACGGGCGAGGAGCCGCGCAACCTCACCCGCACTCGCGACCACGCGGCCACCGACGTGTTCACCCCGCATCCCGTGTACGGAGCGTCTCGGGTGGGTCGCCGTCGTCAACCCCGGCGAGCGGACCACCGAGACCGTGCTGCAGTTGCTGCGCGAGGCGCACGATGCCGCGCGTGCCCGCGTCGAGCGACGGCACGAAACGGGCGTGCGGCCGTCGGACGGTGAGTGAGGGGGTCCGGATGCCGCGGGGTTGCTCCCGCTCGTGGCGGTGACATGTGTCCTCGGCATGCGGTGGTACCGAAGTACCGAAGTACGCGAAGTACGGAGAATCGGGGACCGAATGCATCGGCCGAACGCCGGCGCGTTACATGTGTCGGCGGCATCCGGTGGTAGCGAAGTAGCGAAGTAGCAAAGTAGCGGAGAATCGGCGACCGAACGCATCCTCCTGAATACGTGGCGTGCGTCGGGCGCCCGTTCGTCCGAGCTGGCTACGCTGGGCCGATGGGTGACGATCGGATGCCCCGTGGCGGGTCGTCGGGTGCGCATGGCGTGATGCGCGTCACGATGGTTGTGGATGTCGCCAATGTGATGGGCTCGCGGCCCGATGGCTGGTGGAAGGACCGCGCGGGTGCGGCGACCAGGCTGCTCGCTCCGGTGCCTGAACTCGTGGGTCGGACCGTCTCCGGTCCGAACGGCGAGCAGGTCGTCATCGAGCGGATCGTGGTCGTCGTGGAAGGTGAGGCGAAGGCGGTTACCGCGCCCGCTGGTATCGACCTCGTTCGGGCGCCGGCCGACGGCGACGGCAGCATCGTGTCCACCGCGGCGGAGCTCGCCGAGCACGGCGCGCGTGTGCTCGTCGTGACCGCCGATCGCGGCTTACGCGCGCGACTGGCCGAGGGCGTGCTCGTCGCCGGGCCGGGATGGTTGAACGCGCTGCTCGGGCGGTGACTCAGTGCGCCCGGGCGCGCCGTCGAGGGAGGGCCAGGACGCAGACGATCCCGACCACCACGATGAGCGGGCTCGCCACGAGTGGCGTGACCACCCACGCACCCTGCCACAGGAAGCTCACGCCGAAGATGAGGGCCGGCGCCGCGACCAGTGGCGCGGTCCACCACCGCCCGCCGAGCAGGATGCCGCACACGCCCGCGGCGAGGTTCACCACCAGGCAAGCCACGAAGAGCGGGGTCGAGTTCGCGACCGTCGTCTCGAAGCCGGCGCCGTTGAGGGCAGCAGTGAGAGCGCCGAGGAGGATCGCGACGCCGGACGCCATCGCGGCAAGGGCCCAGACGATCACGGCGAGCACCCGCAGCGGGCGTCGCGCAGGCCTTGCCGTCGGGGGGCTCGTCACGCCGTCAGGATAGCCGCGCTTTCGCCGCCCTCAGCATCGCGCACGACGGCGGTGGCGGTGATCGGGGCCGCCGCAGCGGCGAGCTGACGTCGAGCGGCTAGCCTCGGAGTCACGGCACCGTCTTGCGGGGGAGCGGCTGCGAACGTCAAGGGGGCGCGATGGTCGGGGGTGACGTCGGGGGCGATGAGCGACGACGGGGGTTCCGCGTCGATCGCGTGAGCGAGCACCTCCACTTCGTGCACACCGAGCACGTGAACTGGGTCGTGTACGCCGGCCCCGACGGCGTGACGCTCATCGATTCCGGGTATGTGGGGCAGCGCGACCTGCTCATCGGCTCGCTCGACGCGATCGGCCGCCGGCCCGAGGAGGTCGCGGCAGTGCTCATCACCCACGGCCATGCCGACCACCTCGGCGGAGCGGCCTGGCTCGCCGAGCAGTTCGGCACCGCGGTGCACGCCCACGCCGACAAGGTGGCGAACGTGAGCCGAGCGGACATGCAGCAGGCCGGACCCGCCGCCGTGCTCCGCAACGCGTGGCGCCGGGGCGTGATCCCGTGGGCCGTCGCCATCCTGCCGCTGCTCGAAGGCGCCCGATCTCGGCGTACCGGGCGTGACGCCGCTCCCCGAGCGCGGAGGTCGC
>CAWCWD010000050.1:0-231784 GCA_963799015.1 uncultured Actinomycetota bacterium
ATCGACCGCTACATCATGTACTACGTCCGCACCGCCGATCGCCTGCAGCGGACGGCGCGGTGGATCGAGGACCTCGAGGGCGGACTCGACCACGTGCGCGACGTCGTCGTCAACGACACGCTCGGCCTCGCCGACGAGCTCGAGCAGGCGATGGCCAGGCACGTCGACACGTACGAGGACGAGTGGGCGGCGACGCTCGCCGATCCCGACCGGCTCCGGCGGTTCCGCTCGTTCGTGAACGCGCCGAACACACCCGATCCCTCGGTGGCGCGGGTCCCCGAGCGCGACCAGTTCCGCCCCGCGACCGCCGAGGAGCGGGAGCGCGGCGAGGCCGTGCTCGTCGCCGGACCCACCATCCCGGTCCGAGGGGCTGACGCATGACCGGCCACGTGACCCTCGTCGGCGGCGGCCCCGGCCGGGCCGACCTCCTCACCGTCGCGGCGGTTCGTGCGCTCGGCGACGCCGACGTGGTGCTGTACGACCGGCTCGCGCCCTACGAGGCGCTCGCAGAGTACGCCCCGACAGCGGAACTCGTCGACGTCGGCAAGCGGCCCGGCCACCACGCCATCCCGCAGCAGGAGATCGAGGCGCTGCTCGTCGAGCACGCGCTCGCCGGACGACACGCCGTCCGCCTGAAGGGCGGCGACCCCTACGTGCTCGGCCGAGGCAGCGAGGAGGTGCTCGCATGCCACCGTGCCGGCATCCACGTCGAGGTGATCCCCGGTGTCACCAGCGCCATCTCGGTGCCCGGGGCGGCCGGGATCCCGCTCACGCACCGCGGCGTCAGCCACCTGTTCACCGTCGTCTCGGGCCACGCACCGCTCACGGCGACCGAGCTCGAGCACCTCGCCGGCCTCGGCGGCACGATCGTCGTGCTGATGGGCGTGAACTCGCTGCCGTCGCTCACCGCCGGGCTCGCACGGTTCGGCATGTCGTCCGCGATGCCCGTGGCGATCGTGGAACGAGGCTGCAGCGACGACCAGCGCACGACGATCGGCGACCTCTCCGACATCGTGTTCGCCGCCGGACGCGCCGGGGTGACCTCGCCCGCCGTCGTCGTCATCGGCGAGGTCGTCCGCCTCGCGCACGACGGCGATGCCGGCGCTGCCGAGCTCATGGAGCGTGCGGCGGGGTTCGCGGCGGTGGTGACGTGACCGACGTCATCGAGTGCGCGCCCGGGTTCCGGCCCGACCAGCTCGAGGGCTTCCGCATCGGCGTCACGAGCGACCGGCGCTCGGCCGACCTCATCGACGCGCTCGCGCGCCGTGGCGCCCAGGTGGTGCACGCGCCGACGCTCCATATGGCGAACGCCGTCTCCGACGACCCCGTGATCGACGACACCCGGGCGATCATCGCGGCCCGACCCGACGTGCTGCTCGCGACGACCGCGTACGGCGTGCGCCGCTGGTTCGAGGTCGCGGATGCCGCGGGTCTGGGCGAGGACCTCCTCGACGCGCTCTCCGACACCGCGATCCTCGTGCGCGGGCCGAAGGCCCGCGGGGGCATCCGGGCGGCCGGGCTCAACGACGTCGGCATGAGCGCCGAGGAGACGACGGAGTCGCTCATCGACGAGGTGCTGGCGACGCGCCCGGCGGGGCTCACCATCGCGGTGCAGCTGCACGGCTTCCTCAACCCGTCGCAGCTCGACCGCCTGCGCGATGCGCACGACCGCGTGCTCACCGTCGAGCCGTACCGCTGGATCGAGACGGACGACAGCGACGACCGCGTCGACCGGCTCATCGAAGCCGCCTGCTCGGGCGGTCTGGACTGCATCACGTTCACGAGCGCCCCCGCCGTGCACGCCCTCTTCAGCGCCGCCGAGGCGCGCGGCCGCTACGACGACCTCCTCGACGCCATGTGCGGGCCGGTCGTCGCCGCGGCCGTCGGCCCCGTCACGGCGGCGCCCCTCGTCGCGGCCGGGATCACGCCGATCCAGCCCGACCGGTTCCGGATGGGCGCGCTGATCCGGCTCGTGTGCGAGCACCTCGAGTCGACGCGCGTGATCCGACTCGACACGCGGCACGGCCCGCTCGCGCTCCGCGGTTCGGTCGTCGACGTCGACGACCGGCGGGTCGCGCTCGCCCCCGTCGCACTCATGATCCTGCGAGCCCTCGTGCAGGCGCGGGGCTCGGTCGTCGGGCGCGATCGGCTCGCATCCGGCCTGCCCGGCACGAGCGACGAGCACGCCCTCGAGGTGGCGCTCAGCCGCCTGCGCCAGACGCTCGGCGTGCCCGGGCTCATCGCCACCGTCGTCAAGCGGGGGTACCGGATCGATGTGTGACCACGACCTCACACGACCGATCGTCCCGGGTGAGCAGGTGGAGACGCAGGGTTTACCACCGGACCGATCCGCGGAAACACGCCGGCAATAGCGTCGGTTTCACGAGTTCCACCCGTGACCCACCCCCCTGGAGGCACTGATGACCGAGACCGTGAGCACTGCTCCCCCGCACGTCGCACCGCCGCACGCCCCCGAGTCCGACGCGCCCGCGCTGGCCACCCGGCCGGGCCGGTGGATCGACCACTGGAACCCCGAGGACGAAGTGCAATGGGAGACCCAGGGGCGTGCCATCGCGCGCCGCAACCTGCGCTGGTCGATCCTCGCCGAGTTCCTCGGCTTCGTCGTCTGGCAGCTGTGGTCGATCGTCGCGGTGACGCTGCCCGCGGCAGGCTTCGACCTCGGCACCGGCGAGATCTTCTGGCTCATCTCGATCCCGAGCCTCGTGGGCGCCACCCTGCGCATCCCGTACTCGTTCCTCGTGCCGATGCTCGGCGGACGCAATTGGACCATCATCTCGGCCGCCCTGCTCCTCATCCCGACGATCGCGCTGGCAGTCTGCGTATCGAACCCCGAGACGCCGTTCGGCGTGCTGCTCGTCGTCGCGGCGCTCGCCGGCTTCGGCGGCGGCAACTTCGCCAGCTCGATGTCGAACATCACCTACTTCTACCCGCAGAAGGAGAAGGGCTGGGCGCTCGGCCTGAACGCCGCCGGCGGCAACCTCGGCGCGTCGGTGGCGCAGTTCGTCGTGCCGATCGCCATCACGATCGGTGCGGCCGCGACCCTCAACCTGCCGATCGCCGGCTGGATCTGGATCCCCTTCATCCTGCTCGCGATGTTCGGCGCCGCGCGCTACATGGACAACCTCTCCAACGCGAAGGCCGACTTCGCGGGCTCGGCCGCGGCGCTCAAGGAGCCGCACCTCTGGATCATGTCCGTGCTCTACATCGGCACCTTCGGGTCGTTCATCGGCTTCGCGAGCGTGTTCCCGAAGCTCATCGCCGACCAGTTCCCCGAGTTCTCGGCGATCGCGGTCGGCGGCGCGTCGATCTCGCTCGCGTTCCTCGGCGCCCTCGTCGGGTCGCTCGCCCGCCCCTACGGCGGCCGGCTCTCCGACCGCTTCGGCGGCGCGCGCATCACGATGGTCGCCTTCGCGGCGATGGGCGCGCTCGCGCTCGCCGTCGTGCTCACGCTCCCCGTCGGCAACTTCTGGCTGTTCCTGGGCCTCTTCCTCCTGCTCTTCGCGGCGGCGGGCATCGGCAACGGCTCGACGTACCGCATGGTGCCGATCGTCTTCGCCCTCCGCGCGTCGGGTGACGACGCCGCCCGCAAGCGCAAGGCGGCAGCCGCTCTCGGCCTCATCTCCGCGATCGGCGCCTACGGCGGCTTCCTCATCCCGCAGGCGCTGAACCTCTCGTTCCAGGCAACCGGAGCGTACGCCGGTGCGTTCTTCGGCTTCGTCGCCGGATACGCCGCCCTCCTCGTGCTCACGTACGTCGTGTACGTGCGGTCGAGCCGCCTCCGCGAGCACAAGATCTGAATCGAGACCAGATGACCCGTCCCGCCCCCTCGCACTGCCCGTACTGCGCCCTGCAGTGCGCGATGACCCTCACCCCGACGGATGCCGCGGACGCCGCGACGCCCGTGACGGTCACCGGCCGCGACTTCCCCACGAATCGCGGCGGGCTGTGCAAGAAGGGCTGGACGTCGGCGGAACTGCTCAGCGCCCCCTCCCGCCTCGGCGCCCCGCTCGTGCGGGGCGCCGATGGCGCGTTCCACGAGGCGAGCTGGGACGACGCGCTCGACCTCGTCGCGGCGTCGCTCCGCAGCATCAGGGCGGCGCACGGCGCCGACGCGGTCGGCGTCTTCGGCGGCGGCGGGCTCACGAACGAGAAGGCCTACCTGCTCGGCAAGTTCGCGCGGCTCGCGCTCGGCACGAGCCGCATCGACTACAACGGCCGCTACTGCATGTCGTCGGCCGCGGCCGCCGGCAATCGCGCGTTCGGCGTCGATCGCGGCCTGCCGTTCCCACTCGAGGACCTCGACGGGGCCTCCACGATCCTCCTCCTCGGCACCAACGTCGCCGAGACGATGCCGCCGTTCATCGGGCATCTCACGGGCGCCCAGGCGGCGGGCGGGCTCGTCGTCGTCGACCCGCGGCGCACCGCCACCGCGCGGCTCACCGAGGACGGGCAGGGCCTGCACGTGCAGGCCGCGCCCGGCACCGACCTCGCCCTGCTCCTCGGACTGATCCACGTCGTCATCGCCGAGCGCCTCATCGACGCCGACTACGTCGCGGCACGCACGGTCGGGTTCGAGTCGCTGCGCCGCAGCGTCGCCTCATGGTGGCCCGAGCGGGTGCAGTCGGTCACCGGGGTCGCCGCGCTCACCCTTCGTCGGCTCGCGCGACGGCTCGCGTCGGGCGACGGGACCTACATCCTCACCGGACGAGGCGTGGAGCAGCACGTCGACGGCACCGACACCGCGACCGCCGCGATCAACCTCGCCCTGCTGCTCGGCCTCCCGGGCCGCGCGGGCAGCGGCTACGGCACGCTCACCGGCCAGGGGAACGGGCAGGGCGGGCGCGAGCACGGGCAGAAGTGCGACCAGCTGCCCGGCTATCGCAAGATCGTCGATCCCGATGCGCGCGCCCACGTCGCGCGCGTGTGGGGCGTCGAGCCCGACGTCATCCCCGGGCCAGGTGTGCCCGCCGTCGAGCTGCTGCAGTCGCTCGGGCGCCCCGACGGGGTGCGCGCCCTGCTCGTCCACGGTTCCAACCTCGTCGTGTCGTCGCCGAACGTGGAGGCGGTGCGCGAGGGCATCGCCGCGCTCGACCTGCTCGTCGTGTGCGACTTCTTCCTCTCCGAGACCGCCGCCCTCGCCGACGTGGTGCTGCCGATCACCCAGTGGGCCGAGGAGGAGGGCACCATGACCAACCTCGAGGGCCGCGTCATCCGTCGCCGACGCGCGATCACGCCGCCGGCCGGCGTGCGCGACGAACTGTGGATCCTGGCCGAGCTTGCACGGCGCCTGGGCTCCACGGCGACGTTCGACACCGACCCCGAGCTCGTGTTCGAGGAACTTCGGCTCGCGTCCGAAGGCGGCATCGCCGACTACTCGGGCATCGACTACGCCATGCTCGACCGCGGCGAGGCGGCGTACTGGCCGTACCCGCGCGGCAGCGCCGGCACGCCACGGCTCTTCGCCGATCGGTTCGCGCACGCCGACGGGCTCGCGCGACTCGTCGCGGTGTCGGTGCGCGAGACGGCACGGCCACGACCGGCCGACGGCGAGCTGACGCTCGTCACCGGGCGCCTGCTCGAGCACTACCAGAGCGGCGCGCAGACCCGCCGGGTCCCCGAGCTCAACGACGCGCAGCCCGAGGCGCTGGCCTCGCTGCATCCGGCCACCGCGCAACGACTCGGCATCGACGACGGCGACGACCTCGAGCTCACGAACTCGCGCGGCACGGTGCGATGCCGGGCCCGGCTCACCGCCGACATCCGGCCCGACGCCGTGTTCCTGCCGTTCCACTACGGCGACGAGCAGGCGGCGAACCTCCTCACCTCCGACGCGGTCGACCCGATCTCGTCGATGCCGGAGTTCAAGACCAACGTCGTGCGCGTCACGCGCCTCGTGGAAGCCGGAGTCCTCGCATGACCGCACTCAGGATCGTCCTCGTCGGCTACGGACCCGTCGGCGCTCGCTTCGTGGAGGAGCTGCTGCCCGCCGTGCGCAACGGCTCCGTCGAGCTCACGATCATCGCCGGCGAGGACGTCGAGGCATACAACCGCGTGCTCGTCGCGGAGTACGCCGTCGGCAACACCGACCTCGACTCGATGATCGTCGGCGACCGCGCCACGGCCGAGGAGGCGGGCGCCCGCGTGCTGCTCGGCGTCGCGGCGACCTCGATCGACCGCGCCACGCGGATCGTGCGGCTGAGCACCGGAGAGGAGCTCGGCTACGACCGGCTCGTGCTCGCGACCGGCTCGCGTGCGAACGTGCCGACCCTCGACGGCGTGGAGCGGCACCGCCGCGACCTGGCCTCGCTCGAGAAGTACGCCCGCCAGCTCGTGGCGCACGACGACGCCCTGCCCGAGGGCATCACGGCGCTGCGCGACCTCGCCGACGCCGAGCGCGTGCTCGACGCGGTGCGCAGCCGTCGCCGGATCATCGTGCTCGGCGCGGGTGTGCTCGGCCTCGAGCTCGCCCTCGCGGCGGCCCATGGTGGCGCACAGGTCTGCGTGGTGCACCACGGGCCGCACCCGATGCCGCGGAACCTCGACCGCGGCGGCGGGCAGGTGCTCCGCGCCGCGCTGCGACGCACGGGCATCACGGTCATCGCGCACAGCCGCGCCGAGGCGGTGGCGTTCCGCACCGACGACGACGGCACGCGTCGTTTCGACATGCTCGTCACGGCCGACGGCAAGCAGCTGCGCGGCGACCTCCTGGTGCTCTCGTGCGGCGTGAGCCCCCGCAACGAGCTCGCGACGCTCGCGGGGCTGCGCACCGCGGTCGGCATCGTCGTGCACCCCGACCTGCGGTCGTGGAGCGATCCCGACGTGTACGCCATCGGCGACTGCGCGCAGGTCGTGGAGCGCACCGACGAGCTCGCCGGCCAGCGGGTGCTCCCCGGCGCGCCGTCCGGCCTGATCGGACCCGGCTGGCGCCAGGCCGACTGGCTCGCCGCCGCGTTCACCGCCGAGGCGGCCGGTGGTGCGACGGATGCCGCGGTGCCGGCCGAGCGCGACCCGATCGTGATGCTGAAGGCCGAGCACATCGACGTGGTCGCCGTCGGCGAGATCGCCGCCGACCCCTGGGACGACGACGCGCTGCACCCGCGACGTCGCGTCTCGCAGTGGGCCGACCCCGAGCACCTCCGCTACGTGAAGATGGTCACCGAGGACGGCACGCTCACGGGCTTCGTGAGCGTGGGGATGCCGCGCACGGCCGCCGAGCTCACCCTGCTCTTCGAGCGGCGCGGCGAACTCCCGGCCGACCGCTCGCTGCTGCTCCGCTTCGACGGTCCCGACTACGACCCGAGCGCCGACGCCGACGCGTTCGCGCCGTCGACGACGGTGTGCTGGTGCAACGGGGTCACCGTCGGTCGCATCGAGGAGTCGGCCGCCTGCGGCAACACGACCGTCGAGTGCATCGGACGCGACACCCGTGCCGGCACCGGCTGCGGCGGGTGCAAGGGACGGATCGCCGACGTGCTCGCCCGCGCGGCCGAGCCCGACGGGACGCCGAGCCTCACGACCTGACGGCCGTCACGCCGACCGGCTGACGTCGACGGTCGGCAGGCGACCAGGGCGTGCACCGACTCCGTCGAGCCGACGCTCCTGCGCGCGTACCGAGCTCGCGCGGGTGTCGGTCACGCCCGCTCCCGACGTGTCGCGTCGACGTCGGCGTAGCGCTCGAGCACCAGCTCGACGAGCTCGTGCGGCGCGGGCTCGTCGGGCAGCAGCAGCGGGGCGGCGATGAGGTCGGCGCCCGCGCCGGATGCCGCGTCGTAGAACGTTCCCGGTGCGAGCAGGTAGGGGCCGACCACGACCCGGGAGCCCGGGTGCACCTCGCGGATCATCTCGATCGCATCGGGAAGCCGCGGGATCGCCGCCGCGATGAAGCCGACCGTCACGGGGCGGCCCAGTCGATGGGCGAGGCGACGGGCCGTCTCGAAGCACTCGCGGACGGCGCGCGGGTCGTTGGATCCGGCGGCGGCGAGCAGCACGGCGTCGCCGTCGGCGAGCCCGAGGTCGTCGAGGCGGTCGGCGAGCACCGAGACGATGCGGTCGTCGGGGCCGAGCTCGGCGGCGAGCTGGGCTCCCCCGCCGATCCGGTCGAGTCCGAGCGAGAGCCCGGTGCGCACGTGGAAGCCCGCCGAGAGCACGAGCGGCACGATGACCGCGTCGGCCTCGGCGTCGGCGGCGAGCGCTGCGGCGACATCCGCGTTGCTCGCGTCGACGAAGCTGATGGAGACGTCGAGTCGGGGCCGCTCGGAGGCGACGGCGTCGACGAGCCGGATCACGGCCTCGCGGTTCGCGGCCGACGGTGCGCCGTGGGTGACCGCGACGAGTCGGAGGGGGTGGGCGACGAGTCGATCCGCCGGGACTACGCCACTCGACCCGACCATCTCCGAACCCCGCGCTCTCCGGCGGAATCCGGTCTCACCGCCGATTTCGACGCTATGCACGGCGTGTTTCGCGGACGGCACCCGCGTGTTTCCGGGACGTGAAGACTGCCTCACGCCGCCGCGTGGACCATGCGCGGACGGCGCGGCGTCGGGAAGCCCGCGAGCGCCGGATCGGCGCCGGAGGTCAGCCGTCGAGCAGCTCGGGCCGCACGCGCCGGGTGCGCTCGACCTGCTGCTCGTGCCGCCACGCGGCGATCGCGCCGTGGTTGCCCGAGAGCAGCACGGACGGCACGTCGAGCCCGCGCCAGGAGGCGGGCTTGGTGTAGCTCGGGTACTCGAGCAGGCCGTCCTCGTGGGACTCCTCGACGAGGCTCTCGGGGTTGCCGACCACGCCCGGCACGAGCCGGCCGGCCGCCTCGATCATGGCCATGACGGCGACCTCGCCGCCGTTCAGCACGTAGTCGCCGAGGCTGATGAGGCGCACCCGCATCCGCTCGCCGTAGTGGTCGACGACGCGCTGGTCGATGCCCTCGTAGCGGCCGCACGCGAACACGACGTGCTCCTCGGCCGCGAGCTCGCGGGCGAGCGCCTGCGTGAACGGCTCGCCCGCGGGCGACGGCACCACGAGCAGGGCGTCGGATGCCCCGTCGCCGACGAGGTCGTCGAGCGCCTCGCCCCACGGCTCGGGCTTCATGACCATGCCGGCGCCGCCGCCGTAGGGCGTGTCGTCGACCGTGCGGTGGCGATCGTGCGTGTGGTCGCGCAGGTCGTGCGTGCGGACGTCGATGAGGCCCGACTGGCGCGCCTTGCCGAGGAGCGACAGGTCGAGCACCGAGAAGAACTCGGGGAAGATCGTGACGATGTCGATCCGCATGGGCCGACCCTACTCGGCGGGATCGTCGTCGCGGTCGGATGCCGCGGGCGCATCGCCGGCGGGCGCGGCCTCGGCCGGGGCATCCGTCGTCGTCGCCTCAGGGTCGGACGGCGCATCCGTCGGCCGCGGCCTCGGGTTCGTCGTCGGCGAGCTCCTCGAAGAGCCCGGCGGGCGGCGTCACCGTCACGGTGCCCGCCGCGATGTCGACCTCGGGCACGATCGCCGCGACGAACGGCACCATGACCTCGCGACCCCTGGTCTTCACGATGAGCAGGTCCTGGGCGGGGAGGTGGTCGACGTGGGTGACCTCGCCGACCTTCACGCCGTCGCGTATCACGGCGAGGCCGACGAGCTGGTGGTCGTACCAGGCGTCGGGCTCGGCCGCCTCCTGGTCGACGTGCTCGACCCAGAGGATGGCCTTCACGAGGCCCTCGGCGGCGGTGCGGTCGTCGACGCCCTCGAAGAAACCGACGGGGTGGCCGTTGTACCACCGGAGCTCACGCAGGGTGAGGTGCTTGCCGTGCCAGGGCGACGACTCCGGCACCTGCAGCGAGAACTCGGCGCCCGGCACGAAGCGGCGCTCGGGATCGTCGGTGTAGAGCTCGAGCTTGATGGCGCCCTTCAGGCCATGCGCCTTGGTGAGGCGGCCGACCCTGAGCTGCGTTCGGGGTGCGTCGGCCACGTCAGTCGTCGGTGTCGACGACGTCGACGCGCACGCGGCGGCCGTCGGCGAGCGCGGTCACGAGCGTGCGGAGCGCCTTCGCGGTGCGGCCGGCACGGCCGATCACGCGACCGAGGTCCTCGGGGTTCACGTGAACCTCGAGGACCTCGCCGCGTGCGCTCGACGCGGAGACGACCTTCACGTCGTCAGGGTGATCGACGATCCCCTTGACGAGGTGTTCGAGCGCGGACTGGAGCAAGGCCTACGCCTCGTCCGTCGCGGTCTCGTCGGCTGCGGCCTCGGCGGGGGCCTCTTCGGCCTTCGCGGGCTTCTCGGTCTTCGGCTTCAGCACCGGCTTCTTCTTCTCGTCGGCGACGAAGGCGGCCTTGGGCTCCGCGACCTGGACGGTCGAGACGGCGTCCTTGTCGCCCTTGAACTTGCCCCAGTCGCCCGTGAGCTTGAGGATCGCCGCGACCTGCTCGGTCGGCTGCGCGCCGACGGAGAGCCAGTACTGGGCGCGGTCGGAGTCGACCTCGATGAACGAGGGGTTCTGGGTGGGGTGGTACTTGCCGATCTCCTCGATGACGCGACCGTCGCGCTTGGTGCGCGAGTCGGCGACGACGATGCGGTAGTACGGCGCACGGATCTTGCCGAGGCGCTTGAGACGGATCTTGACAGCCACAATTCTCCTGAAAATGTTGTGAGGTGGGCGAACTGACAGCCGTGAGCGTGGGGTGCACACTCGGCGGAAGCTCTCTGGGGTTCTGTGCGCCGGATAGAGGGTCGGGCGGTACAGAACTCGACTGACCATTCTTGCAGATTTCGCGTCGTAAGGATAATCGCCCGGCTCGCATGCCATGATGAGCCGACGTCGGCGCATCCGTCGCCGGGAGGGGGTCGGGGAGTGCACATCGAGTTCGCGCGCTCGGCGAGGTCCACGGTCGGGCTCGAGTGGGAGGTCGCCATCGTCGACCGGACGACCGGGGAGCTCGCCTCCGTCGCCGATCGCGTGCTCGAGGTGCTCGACGAGCGCAGCGCGGGCGCGCATCATCCGTGGATCACCTCGGAGCTGCTCACCAACACCGTCGAGCTCGTGAGCAGCGTGCACGAGCGGGTTGCGGACGCGGTCGCCGACCTCGAGGGCCAGCTCGCCGAGGTGCGCGCGGTGATCGACGAGCTCGGCGAGTACGAGCTCATCTGCAGCGGCTCGCACCCGTTCAGCCAGTGGTACGACCAGCACCTCACCGACAAGCCGAGGTACCACAAGCTCATCGAGCGAACCCGGTGGTGGGGGCGCAACATGATGATCTGGGGCGTGCACGTGCACGTGGGCATCGAGGACCGCGACAAGGCGCTGCCCATCCTCGACGGCCTGCTCGCGTACCTGCCGCACCTGCAGGCGCTGTCGGCTTCGAGCCCGTTCTGGGCGGGTGTCGAGACCGGCTACGCGTCGAACCGCGCGCTCATGTTCCAGCAGCTGCCGACCGCCGGGCTCCCCTACCCGCTCGCCGACTGGCCCGCGTACGAGCGCTACGTCGACGACCTCGTGCGCACCGGCGTCATCGAGGACCACAGCGAGGTGCGCTGGGACATCCGTCCGTCGCCGCGCTGGGGCACCGTGGAGGTGCGCGTCTGCGACGGCGTGTCGACGGCGGGCGAGATCGCGGCGATCGGCGCGCTCGTGCAGTGCCTGGTCGACTGGATGAGCGAGCGGCTCGACCGTGGCGAGACGCTCACGGTGCTGCAGCCGTGGTACGTGCGCGAGAACAAGTGGCGCGCCGCGCGCTACGGCATGGACGCCGAGATCATCACGGATGTCGCGGGCACCGAGCGGCTGGTCGGCGACGACCTGCGCGACCTGCTCACGACGCTCGTGCCCGTGGCCGAGCGGCTCGGGTGCGCGGTGGAGCTCCAGCAGGTGCGCACCATGCTCGACGGCGGCGCGAGCTACCAGCGGCAGCTGCGGGTCGCCGAGGCGGCCGGCGGCGACCTCACGGCGGTGGTCGCCCACCTGGCGCGCGAGCTCCGCGAGGGCGTGACCACCGTTGGCGCCGCCGACGCCCGGTGGCTCGCCCGCGTCGTCGGGCTAGGCCGGGATCCTCCTCGTGCGGATGAGCTCGGCGTACCACTTCGCGCTGTCCTTCGGCAGTCGCTCGAGCGTGTCGTAGTCGACGCGCACGATGCCGAAGCGCTTGGAGTAGCCGTAGCCCCACTCGAAGTTGTCCATGAGCGACCACACCTGGTACCCGCGCAGGTCGACGCCGCGGGCCATCGCGCGGTGGGCGGCGGTGAAGTGCCGACGCAGGTAGTCGATGCGGTCGAGGTCGTGCACGGCGGGGCCGTCGGCCTCCTCGGTCACGACGTCGTCGAAGGCCGCGCCGTTCTCGGTCACCATGAGCGGCAGCGCCGGGTAGGCCTCGTGCAGGGCGACGAGCAGGTCCTCCAGGCCCGACGGGTCGATGTTCCAGCCCATGGCGGTGTACGGCCCGGGCTGCACGAGGAACTCGACGTGCTCGGAGCCGGGCCACGGGGTGCCGCCCATGTCCTTGTGGCCGTCGGCGTTCGCGCGGGGCGACTCGCCGTCCCACATCTGCACCGTGACGGTCGAGTAGTAGTTGACGCCGAGCAGCGAGATGGGCTGGCGGATGAGCTCGGTGTCGCCCGGCTTCACGAACGACCAGTCGGTGACCGCCGCGGTGTCGGCGATCACGTCGGCCGGGTACTCCCCGTCGAGGAGCGGGCCGAGGAACACCCGGTTCGCGAGCCCGTCGATGCGACGCGCCGCCTCGGCGCCGGTGGGGCCCGACGGACGGATCACGTGCAGGTTGAGCGTGATCGAGTAGCCGGGGTCGTTCGTCACGACGTCGCGGAGCGCGGCGATCGCGAGCCCGTGCGCGAGGTTCAGGTGGTGCACCGCGGCGAGCGCCTTGGCGCCGTCCAGGAGGCCGGGCGCGTGTGCGCCGGATCCGTACCCGAGGTAGGCGCTGCACCACGGCTCGTTGAGGGTGGTCCACACCGAGACCCGATCGCCGAGCCGCTCCCCCACGATGCGGGCGTAGTCGGCGAAGGCCTCCGCGGTGGCGCGGTTCGCCCAGCCGCCCTCGTCCTCGAGGGCCTGCGGCAGGTCCCAGTGGTAGAGCGTCGCGATCGGCCGGATGCCGCGGGCGATCAGCCCGTCGACGAGCCGCTCGTAGAACGCGAGGCCGGCCTCGTTCGCCGGTCCGCGCCCGGTGGGCTGGATGCGCGGCCACGCGATCGAGAAGCGATACGCCTCGAGGCCGAGCTCGTGCCATGAGGTCGAGGTCGGCGTCGAGCCGGTGGTAGTGGTCGTCGGCGACGTCGCCGGTGTCGCCGTTCCAGACCTTGCCGGGCGTGTGGCTGAACGTGTCCCAGATGGACGGGCCGCGGCCGTCCTCCTGGGCGGCGCCCTCGATCTGGTACGACGCGGTGGCCGATCCGAACAGGAAGTCCTCGGGGAAGGCGAGTCCCGCGTCGCGGTAGTCGGCCGAGCCGGTGGTCATCGTGGTGCTCCAAGTCATCGAGTCGCGGCATCCGCTCTGCCGCCCCGGTTCACTGTAGCGCGTCCCGCACCCACGTTACTTACGATGCTGTAAGCAAACGACGCGCCACGGCGCGGTCGCCTCAGTACCAGTAGTCGCCGGTTCGCTCGAGGTGGCTGGCGACGAACGCGCTCTCGCCGCGACGCCACTCCTCGGCGCGCTCCTCGTGCGCGAGCTGGAACGCGGGCATGTACTCGAGCACGTCCTGGGCGAAGGCGCTCTTGAACGATGAGGATGCCCTGCCCCGGAGCGTCGGGCTCCCCCGGCGGCGGCACGTGCCCGAGGTCGTATCGCTCGATGCCGACCTCGGCGAGATCGCGGATGATGCCCCACTGCAGCAGGCGGGACGCCATGAGCTGCGGCTGGTCGCGCAGCGAGCCGCCGTCCTTGTACCAGGCGTTCGGGCCGTAGAGCGCCACGAAGGCGCCGGCCACGACCCGCCCCTCGTGCCACGCGAAGTACAGCCGGCCGCGATCGTCGTTCGACGAACGTCGTCCACACGCGTTCGAGGTAGCCCGACCCGCGGAAGAAGGCGCCCGACCGCTCCTCGGTCTCGCGGACGAGGTCCGATCATGCGCTGCCGGTTCGCCTCGTTCAGGTCGACGCGGCCCACGATGACGCCGTTCCGCTCGGCCACCCGGATCTCGTTCCGAGCTCGCTTCTTCATGTGGGCGAGGATGTCGTCCTCGCTCATCGCCGTGTCGACGATGACGGTGTGCCGGTACTGCGAGGCGCGCGTGGGCAGCCAGCCGCTCGCCTGGAACGCCGCGATGAGCATCTCGTCGCGCGGCTGGTGCACCTCGATCTTCGTCGCGAAGGCGAGGCCGCGCTCCTCCCGGATCCGCTCGCTCAGGGCGCGGCACGTCGGCGGGTGAGATGCCGCTCACGCGCGGCAGGTGCTGCAGGATGCCGAAGCCCTCGGCGAGCCGCTCGAACACGAGGGCCGGGTAGTCGCGTTCGACGCCGAGTCCACGCCGCGAGACGTGCCACGGGCCACCCGTGCGCACCGTCTCCCAGGTGCTCGACTGCATGAAGTGCGGGGTCGTGTGCGTCGCGAGCACGCGATCGTCCCATCCGACAGACACCTGATCCGACTGGACCGCCTGCACCATGCCTCCTCCATCGGAGCACCCCCGGCGGTCGTCGTCGTCCGCCCTCTGATGCCACCCACCCTTGGCGCACATCATAGGCGGCGGAGGCATCCGGCGCGGGAACTCCACCCCGATGATCCCGATGTCGACGCGGCGTCTGGTCAGCCGTGCACGCCCGACCTAGTGTGGGACGCATGGGCGATCCCCGACTCGAACTCGACGGCGAACAGGTGAGCGCGCGGCTGCTGCCCGAACGCGGAACGAACGGCGGCTACTCCCTCGTCATCGAGGGCACCACGCAGTCGCACGTCAACCCGCTCGATCCGCTCGACCTCCAGCTCGAGTACACCCGCCTCATCGCGGGGGTGATCGACGGATGCCGCGAGGCCGGCCGGCCGCTCCGGGTGCTGCACCTCGGGGCCGGTGCGCTCACCGTGCCGCGATACGTCGGCGCCACCCGTCCCGGCTCGGTGCAGCACGTCGTGGAACTGCACCGCGAGCTCCTCGAGTTCGTGCTCGACGTGCTGCCGCTCGACGACGATGTCGAGCTCACGGTCGAGTTCGACGACGGGCGCGCGGCGGTCGAGCGCGCCGCACGCACCGGAGGCGGCTACGACCTCGCCATCGTCGACGTGTTCTCGGGCAGCGTGTCGCCGCGGCACATGTCGACCGTCGAGTTCTTCCGCGAGCTCGACCAGCTCCTGGCGCCCGACGCGGTCGTCGTCGTCAACACGCTCGCGACGGCGGGGCTCGACATGAGCCGCGAGGTCGCCGCCACCCTCGCCTCGATCCACGCCGACGTGCTCGCCGTCGCCTCCCCCGCCGTCGTGGAGGGCAGCAGCCTCGGCAACGTCGTGCTCGCGGCATCCGCTGCGCCGTTGCCCGGCGAGGCGATCCTGCGACACGCGGACACGGGCCCACGGCCGATCGAGCTGCTGCGCGACGAGGCGCTCGTGGCCTTCGTCGCGCGACGCGCCCGTGCGCCGCGACGGCGACCCGCTGGACTGAGCATGCGGGCCGGTCGCGCTGCGCTCGCGTGCGAGATCGGCTGCCGTCGCCGTGGTCGCGCTCGGGGTCGCGGCCGCGCTGCTCGCGCCGCCCGCCGTCGCGGCATCCGCCGACCGCGAACCGTCGATCGGTCCCGGGCTGGAGTGGGTGGCGCATCGCGACAACCCGTTCCGTCAGGGCGACGACGCCGACTTCATCAACTCCGACCTCGCCTTCACGGGCGACTACCTCGTGCAGGGCAACTACGCCGGGTTCTCGATCTGGGACATCGCCGACCCCGCGGCGCCCGAGCTCGTGAGCGCCGTCTCCTGCCCGGGCGGGCAGGGCGACGTGAGCACCGTCGGCAACCTCGTGCTCATCTCGATCGACGAGACGATGTCCGACGACTCGTGCGAGGCGGCGCGGGTGCCCGAGACCGAGGAGAACTGGGAGGGCCTGCGCGTCTTCGACATCAGCGACCCTCGCGCGCCCCGCTACGCGGCCGCCGTGCGCACGCGCTGCGGCGGGCACACGCACACCGTGGTCCCCGACCCGGCGAGCACCGACCGCGTGTTCGTCTACATGAACGCGTACAGCCGCGGGGCTTCGCTCAACTGCACCGGTCGCAACCCGCTGCAGATCATCGAGGTGCCGCTCGCGGCCCCCGAGGACGCGGCGATCGTGGGCGAGCTCGACCTGTTCGACGACGAGACGGCGTTCGGGCCCGAGGACCGGGTGGCGGGCGGCGCCGAGACGCGGTCGACCACCGGATGCCACGACATCACCGCCTACCCCGCGAAGGGCCTCGCCGTGGCGGCCTGCCGCGGCGACGGGCTGCTGCTCTCGATCGCCGACCCGCTCGCGCCCGTGGTGCTGCAGCGCGTGCGCGACCCGGCGGTCGCGTTCTGGCATTCGGGCATCTTCGACAACGACGCCGCCCGCATCGTCTTCCAGGACGAGCTCGGCGACGGATTCATCAACACCTGCTCACCGGCGTTCGGGGCCGACCGGGGCGCCGACGGGGTGTGGCTCATCCAGCCCGACGGGCTCGTCAAGGCGGGCTCCTACAAGCTGCCGCGCACGCAGTCCGACCTCGAGAAGTGCGTGGCGCACTCCGGCGGGCTCGTGCCGGTGCCCGGGCGGTTCATCATCGCGCAGGCGTGGCTCGAGGGCGGCGTCTCGGTCGTCGACCTCACCGACCCGGCGGCGCCGGTGGAGCTCACCTGGTTCGACCGGCCCGACTACGGCTACTCGATGGACTACACGGCGGGCATCTGGGCGGTGTACCACTACGACGGCTACCTCTACGCGAGCGACATGTACGAGGGCCTCGAGGTGCTGCGACTCACCGACCCGGTGTTCGCGGATGCCGCCCGGTACGACGACGCCGGGCTGAACCCGCAGACGCAGCCGGCCTACGCGTGGGTGTGGCGCGAGGCGCCGGTCGTGCCCGTCGCGCGCGGCCGAGCGGGCCCCGCTCGAGACGCTCTCGGTGGAGCCCGCCGCACTCGAGCCGGCCGAGACCGCCGAGGTCACGGTGTCGCTGCCGCCCGGCTCCCTGACGCCCGGCGAGACCGCCGACGTCTGGTGGATGCCGACGCAGGCGGTGCTCGCGACGGCCGCCGCCGCAGCCGACGGCTCGCTCGCGCCGACCGCCGTCGCCTTGCCCGGCCCGCTCGAGCCCGGGCGGTACGACGTCGTGGTGCGGGGCGACGTGTCCGCGCCGCGTCTGGCCCTCGCGAGCGTCGTGGTGGCATCGCCCGCTGCGTCGCCGTCGCCGGATGCCGCGGCGGCGCGGCCCGGCGGGGGCGGCGCCTGGTGGCTCCTCGTCCTCGTGCCCTTCGCCCTCGCGCTCGCCTACCACGCGGCGATCGCGTGGCGTCGCCGTCGGCGGCGGGTCGCTCCGTGATCCGACGGACCAGCGGCCCGCCCCGCCGTGCCCGGGCATCGCGGTCGCACTGCTCGTGGCGATCGGCGGTTCCGGATGCACCGGCGCCCGACGACGACGGCACGACCGCGTTCGTCACCCCGGCCCCGCCCGGCGGCACGGAGCCCGCACGGCACTCCGACGGCCGACGAGACGGACGGCGAGGCGACGGCGGCGGACGTCACGTTCGTCGCCGCCATGGTCGTGCATCACGAGCAGGCGGTGGAGCTGGCCGAGCTGGCCCCGGGGCGCGCCGCCGACCCCGAGGTCGCCGAGCTCGCGAACCGGATCGCGGTGGTCCAGGCGGCCGAGGCCGAGTCGATGCGCCGATGGCTCGAGCGCCGCAGCTCCCGCGACGCGGCGGCGGAGCACGAACACGCCGAGGGGATGCCCGGGGAGATCAGCCGGTCGACGATCGACCGGGCAGCTGAGCTCAACGGCGCGGCCTTCGACCGGCTGTTCGTCTCGGCGATGATCCCCCATCACCGCGGCGCGCTGGAGATGGCGGAAGCGAGGCTCGCCGAGCGGGGCGACCCCGCCGTCGCACGGTGGGCGCGTGCCATCGCGACGGCCCAGGCGCTCGAGATCGATCGGTTCCTCGAGATCGAGGCGCGCCTCCCGGCGCGGTGAGCCGGCCTAGCGTCCGAGGAACTTCTGCAGGGCCGCGAGCTCCTCGTCGCTCGGCGCGGGCTTCGCACCGCCGCCGCCGAGGCCGAAGCCCGAACCCGTCGGTGCACCCTGGCCGGCCGGCGTCACGCCCGATGCGATCGCCGCGTTCTCGGCGGCGCGCTTGGCCGGGTTGCCCGAGCGGGAGCCCGACGCCTTCTTCTTGCCCTTGGCGGCCTGGCGCTTGCCGCCGCCGTACCCGCCGGCACCCGGGATCGGCCCCATGCCGGGGATCTGCGGCATCCCGCCGCGCGCGACGGTCTTCATCATCTTCGCGGCCTGCTCGAAGCGCTGCACGAGCTGGTTCACGTCGGTGACCGTCATGCCGGAGCCCTTCGCGATGCGCAGGCGGCGCGAGCCGTTGAGGAGCTTCGGGGTGCGCCGCTCGGCCGGCGTCATCGACTGGATGATCGCCTCGGTGCGCACGATCTCGCGCTCGTCGAAGTTCTCGAGCTGCTGCTTCATGCCGCCCGCGCCGGGCAGCATGCCGAGCATCTTCTTGATCGAGCCGGCGCCGCGGAGCTGCTGCATCTGCGCGAGGAAGTCCTCGAGCGTGAACTGCTCGGTCGCGAGCTTCTCGGCGACCTTGAGCGCCTCCTCCTCGTCGAAGGCCTCCTGGGCCTGCTCGATGAGGGTGAGGATGTCGCCGAGGTCGAGGATGCGGCTCGCCATGCGGTCGGGGTGGAAGGGCTCGAAGTCGTCGAGGCCCTCGCCGGTCGACGCGAAGATGATGGGGCGCCCCGTGACCGAGGCCACGGAGAGCGCTGCACCGCCGCGCGCGTCGCCGTCGAGCTTCGACAGCACGACGCCCGTGAAGTCGACGCCGTCCTGGAACGCCTTCGCGGTGGTCACGGCGTCCTGGCCGATCATCGCGTCGATGACGAACAGCACCTCGTCGGGGTTCGTCGCCTTGCGGATGTTCGAGGCCTGCTTCATCATCTCGGCATCGACGCCGAGGCGACCGGCGGTGTCGATGATGACCACGTCGTGCTGGGCACGCTCGGCCTGCTTCACGGCCGTCCTTCGCGACCCGCACCGGATCGCCGACGCCGTTGCCCGGCTCGGGGGCGAACACGGGAACACCGGCCTGCGCACCGACGACCTGCAGCTGGTTCACGGCGTTCGGACGCTGGAGGTCGGCCGCCACGAGCATCGGGGTGTGGCCGTCCTTCACGAGCCACTTCGCGAGCTTGCCCGCGAGCGTCGTCTTGCCGGTGCCCTGCAGGCCCGCGAGCATGATGACCGTCGGCGGGTTCTTCGCGAACTGCAGGCGCCGCTGCTCGCCGCCGAGGATCGCGACGAGCTCCTCGTTCACGATCTGCACGACCTGCTGCGCGGGGTTCAGCGCCTTGTTGACCTCGTCGCCGAGTGCCCGCTCGCGCACGTGGGCCGTGAACTGCTTGACCACGTCGAGCGAGACGTCGGCGTCGAGCAGCGCGCGGCGGATCTCGCGGACGGTGCCGTCGACGTCGGCCGCCGACAGCTTGCCCTTGGTGCGGAGGTTCTTGAAGGTCTCGGCGAGGCGGTCAGACAGGTTTCCGAAGGTAGCCATGGTCAGACAAGTCTAAATGGCCTCGCGGCCGCCGTCGGATGCCTCCACGAACCGCTCGCACGGCACGCGCCGCGAAACTGCAACTCGCGAGTCGCAAGTGCTCGGATCAGGCGTCGAAGCGGACGTCGACGATCTCGCGGCCCATGTCGATCGAGGCGACGAGTCGCGCGTCGAGGTCCTCGGGCGCCAGCCCGTACTCGAACTCGGCGAACACGTCGCCGTCGTGATCGGCGTCGGGCCGCAGGTCGACGCGCACGAGGCTCAGCGAGCGGAGCGCGTCGATATCGCGATCGCCCGACTCACGCGTGATCGCGGCATCCACCGATTCGGCCTCGTCGCCGTTGAGCACCGCCCGGAGGAACCGCGTCACCGCGCTGTGACCCGAGTCGAGCTCGCCGACGAAGACGGAGCGGAGCTCGTCGTCGATGAGCTCCAGCTCGCCGACCATCGTGGCCGCCGCGTCGAGCGCGGCCGGCGACACCAGGCCGGCGTCGGCATCGAGCACGACCTCGACGTCCTGGTCGCCGTACTCCTTGCGCTCGGCCCAGTAGTCGCCGATGAGTCCGAAGTAGTCGTGTTCGATCGACATGCGCCCTCCTAGCCGATGAGCTTCTGCGCGAAGACGTGCGGCGTGAACCCCGTGAGGTCGCCGATGCCCTCGCCCTGGCCGATCAGCTTGATCGGCAGTCCCGTCTTCTCCTGCACGGCCAGCACGAACCCGCCCTTCGCGCTGCCGTCGAGCTTGGTGAGCACGAGCCCGGTCACGCCGCCGTGCTGGAGGAACGCCTCGGCCTGCGCGAGGCCGTTCTGGCCGGTGGTCGCGTCGAGCACGAGGAGCACCTCGCTGATCGGCGCCTGCTTCTCGACGACGCGCTTGATCTTGCCGAGCTCGTCCATGAGCCCGCCCTTGGTGTGCAGGCGGCCGGCCGTGTCGATGATCACGATCTCGGTGCCGTCCTGCTTCGCCTTCTCGACGGTCTGGAAGGCGACGGATGCCGGGTCCTGGCCCTCGCGCTCGGGTCGCACGATCCCGACTCCCGCACGATGGGCCCACGTCGCGAGCTGGTCGACCGCGGCGGCGCGGAACGTGTCGGCGGCGCCGACGACCACCGTGCGGTCGTAGCTGCGGAGGAACCGGGCGAACTTGCCGATCGTCGTCGTCTTGCCGACGCCGTTCACGCCGACGACGAGCACGACGGCCGGACGCTCGGTGAGCTTGAGGGTGGGGTCGTACTTCGAGAGCCGTTCCTCGATGAGCTCGCGGAGCATCCGCTGCACGTCGCGCGGATCGGTCGTGCGGTACCGCTCGACCTGCGCCTTGATGGCGTCGACGATCTCCTCGGTCACCGCCGGGCCGAAGTCCGCGCGGATGAGCGCGGACTCGAGGTCGTCCCACGTGTCCTCGTCGATCGTCTTCGCCCCGAAGACCCCGCGGAGGGCCGAGCCGAGCGACCAGGATGCACGTTCTGCCATGCCTCCAGCCTAGATGGGCGGGCGCGGTACACCGACGGCCACCGGCCTGCAAGGGGTTGCCACACCTCGCGGAGGGCGGGAGCCTCGGGACGACGGAAGGAGTGCGAATGACGATCGTGGGATTCCACGCCTCGCACGAACAACTCCCCCCTGCCCGACTCCTGCGCGCGGTGGAGCGCGCCGAGGAGGCGGGCTTCGATGCCGCGATGTGCTCCGACCACCTCGCGCCGTGGAGCCTGCGGCAGGGCGAGTCCGGATACGCATGGAGCTGGCTCGGCTCGGCGCTCCAGGCCACGCGACTGCCGTTCGGCGTCGTCACCGCCCCTGGGCAGCGGTACCACCCGGCGATCGCCGCCCAGGCGATGGCCACCTTGGAGTCGATGTATCCCGGCCGGTTCTGGGCCGCCCTCGGCAGCGGCGAGGCGGTCAACGAGCATGTGACCGGCGACCCGTTCCCGCCGAAGGACGAGCGCGATGCGCGGCTCCGCGAGGCGGTGACCGTCATCCGCCGCCTGCTCGCGGGCGAAGAGGTGACCACCGACGGGCTCGTCCGCGTCGACCGTGCGCGGATCTGGAGCCTGCCCCCGGTGCCGCCGCCGCTCATCGGCGCCGCCGTCTCGATCGAGACCGCCCGCGAGTGCGCCGAGTGGGCCGACGGCCTCATCACCGTCGACCAGCCGCGCGACGCCCTCCGGGCGGTGATCGACGCCTATCGCGACGCGGGAGGCCACGGACCGACGGCGGTGCAGGTGCACCTGAGCTGGGCTTCGACCGACGACGAGGCCCGTGCCATCGCGCACGACCAGTGGCGCACCGGTCTCCTGCCCGGCCCTCTCGTCTGGGAGCTCGACACCCCCGAGGCGTTCGACGCGCGCACCGCCGATGCCACGGTGGAGGACATCGCCGCGACCGTGCAGGTTTCCGCCGATCCCGCCTTCCATCTCGCGAGGCTCGCCGAGCTCGCCGGGCTCGGGTTCGACCGCATCTTCCTGCACCATGTCGGCACCGAGCAGGACGCGTTCATCGACACGTTCGGCGAACACGTGGTGCCCGCGCTGAAGGAGGCGAACGGATGAGGATCACCGACCGCAGCGACCTGTGGTGGAAGACCGCGGTCGTCTACTGCCTCGACGTCGAGACCTACATGGACTGGAACGACGACGGCTCCGGCGACTTCGAGGGCCTCGCCCATCGGCTCGACCACCTCGCCGAACTCGGGGTGACCTGCATCTGGCTGATGCCGTTCCAGCCCACGCCCGACCGCGACGACGGCTACGACATCATCGACTTCACCGGCGTCGATCCGCGCCTCGGCTCGCTCGGCGACGTCGCGGAGTTCACGCGCACCGCCCGGGACCGCGGCATGCGGGTGATCATCGACTTCGTCATGAACCACACCTCCGACAAGCATCCCTGGTTCAAGGCCGCCCGCCGAAGCCGGACGGCGCCGTATCGGACTACTACGTGTGGCGCGACGAGCCGCCCGAACACCCGGCGAAGAGCGTGTTCCCCGGCGAGGAGGACAGCGTCTGGGAGCTCGACGAGCGCACCGGCCAGTACTACCTGCACAGCTTCTACCGGCACCAGCCCGACCTGAACATCGCCAACCCGGCGGTGCGCGACGAGGTCGCGAAGACCATCGGCTACTGGCTGCAGCTCGGCATCTCGGGCTTCAGGGTCGACGCGGTGCCGTTCCTCATCGAGCCGCCCGAGGGGGTGGACCTCGGCGACCCGCACGAGTTCCTCCGCGACATCCGCCGGTTCCTGCAGCGCCGGTCGAGCGAGGCCGTGCTGCTCGGGGAGGTGAACCTCCCGTACGACCAGCAGCTCGAGTTCTTCGGCCGTGCGGGCGATCCCCCCGAGCTCACAATGCAGTTCGACTTCCTCGGCATGCAGGCGCTCTACCTCTCGCTTGCCCGCGAGGACGCGCGACCGCTCGCCGCGTCCCTCGCCGAACGCCCGGTGCTCGAGCGCGAGGCGCAGTGGGCGAACTTCGTGCGCAATCACGACGAGCTCACGCTCGACAAGCTGAGCGACGCCGAGCGCGAAGAGGTCTTCGCCGCGTTCGCGCCCGAGGAGTGGATGCGGGTCTACGGACGCGGCATCGCCCGCCGACTGCCCACGATGCTCGACGGCGACCCACGCCGCATCCGCATGGTCTACAGCCTGCTCTTCTCACTGCCGGGCACCCCCGTGCTGTTCTACGGCGAGGAGATCGGCATGGGCGAGAATCGCGACGAGGGCGGCCGGATGACCGTGCGCACCCCGATGCAGTGGACCGACGAGCCGAACGGCGGCTTCTCGCGCGCGGCGCCGCGCCGGCTCGTCGCGACGCCCCCGGCGGATGGCTACGCGCCCGAGCACGTGAACGTCGAGGCGCAGATGCACGACCCCGAGTCGCTGCTCGGCGTCATCCGGAGCTTCGCGGTGCGATACCGGAGCTCACCTGAGATCGGCTGGGGACGCTTCGAGCTGCTGCCGACCGGGCAGGACGCCGTGCTCGCCCACGGGCTCACGGCCGACGTCGGGCGCTTCGTCGCGGTCCACAATTTCGCGCCCACGCCGATCGTCGTGACGCTCGAGCTCGGCGAGGTGCCCGATGGCACGGTGCTCTCCGACCTGTTCGGGGTCGACGCATTCGACCTCGACCCGCGAGGGCGCATCGAGGTGCATCTCGATGCATACGGGTACCGCTGGTTCCGCGTCGTGAAGCCCGACGACCGACGGCTCACCTGAGCGCGCCGCGGCCACGCGCGAGCGGATGTCGCGGCTCGTGATCGTGGGCCGGCGGATGCCGCGGCGGCTCAGCTCGCGCGCGCCTCGCGCTGCTCGCGCACGCGCTGGCCGACGACGGCCGAGACGCCGTCCTGGCGCATCGAGACGCCGTAGAGCGCGTCGGCGATCTCCATCGTGCGCTTCTGGTGCGTGATGACGATGAGCTGGCTCGACTCGCGCAGGTCCTCGAGGGTCGTGAGCAGGCGCCCGAGGTTCGCGTCGTCGAGCGCGGCCTCGACCTCGTCCAGGATGTAGAACGGGCTGGGCCGGGCCTTGAAGATCGCGATCAGCAGGGCGACCGCGGCGAGCGACCGCTCGCCGCCCGACAGCAGCGACAGCCGCTCGATCTTCTTGCCGGCGGGCTTGACCGACACCTCGATGCCGGTGGTGAGCATGCTGTCGGGGTCGGTGAGCGCGATGCTGCCCGTGCCGCCGGGGAACAGCACGGGGAACACCTCGGCGAAGGCGTCGCGCGTGTCCTCGAAGGCGCCGCGGAAGATCGCCTCCATCTTGCCGTCGATCTCCTCGATGATCGTCAGCAGGTCCTTGCGGGTGTTCGCGAGGTCGGTGAGCTGCTCGGTGAGGAACTGGTGGCGCTGCTCGAGCGCGGCGAACTCCTCGAGGGCGAGCGGGTTCACCCGACCGAGCTGGGCGAGCTTGCGCTCGGCTGCGGCGAGGCGGCGCTGCTGCTCCTCGCGCACGAACGGGCGCGGCGGGGCCTCCCCATCCTCGGCGGGAACGTCGACGTCGGGTCCGTACTCGGCGATGAGCACGTCCTCGCTGAGGCCGAGCTCCGACTCGGCGCGCTCCACGAGCCCGGCGACGTGGAGCTTCTTCTCGTAGATGCGCAGCTCGAGTCCGTGCACGTTCTCGGTGACCGCGTGCAGGCGCTCGCGCACGGCGGCCTCCTCGCGGCGCACGCGCTGCAGCTCCTCGTTGCGACTCGTGCGCTGCGCCTCCGCGCGGCCGAGCGCGACGCGGGCCTCCGCCACGGCGGCGTCGACGGAGGCGAGCGCGGCGGGCAGCGAGTCGGCCACCCGCGTGGCCGCCTCGAGCTGGGCGCGGCGGACGACGGCGCGGCGCGCGGCATCCGCGGCCGCCTGCTGCTCGGCCTCGTACTGCCGTTCCATCGCACGCACGCGAGCCTCCTCGGCGCGCACGCGCTCCTTCGCGGTCTCGAGCCGCAGGCGGGCCTCGACCTCGAACTCGCGCGCCCGCTCCAGGGCGGCGAGCGCACCGTCGCGGGCGGTCGTGTCGAGCACGGGACGGGCGACGGCCCGAGCCTGCTCCAGTGCCGCCTTCGCCTCGCCGGCGGACCGCTCGGCGTCGGCGACGCGTTCCTCGGCGTTGGCGGCAGCCTGCTCGAGGCGTGCGGCCTCGGCCTCGACGGCCTCGGCCTGCACACGTGCGCGGTTCAACTGCTCGGTGCGCCGGGCGAGTGCGCATCGAACTCGCGCAGCGCGGCCAGCGCCTGCTTCGCCTGCTCCTTCGATCGCTCGAGGATCGTGCGCTGTTCGGCGAGGTCGAACCGGGAGCGTTCGAGCCCGGCGCGCAGCTCCTCGAGCCGGGCGCCGGCGCGATCGCGCTCGGCGATGAGCTCGATGCGACTCTGCTCGCGGCCCGTGCCGCCGCGGATGACATAGCGCCCGACGACGGTGCCGTCCCTCGTGATCACGGTGGCGGGCCCTTCGAGGAGCCCGAGTGCGGGCTCCGCGGCCCGCGCGGCGGCGAGGTCGTCGGCGATGAGCACCTCGGCGAGCAGCGCGACGACGCCCGCGGGGGCGGTCACGACCTCGGATGCCGCGGTGAGCCCGTCGACGGCCGCGGTCGTGGCGCGGCGCCGCGCCGGGCTCGGCGAGCGCGAGTGCGACCCGACCGAGCTCCCCGCGTTCGGCGTGCTCGAGCGCGCGGAACGCCGCGGCACGATCGTCGACGAGCACGGCGTCGGCGAGCGAGCCGAGTGCGGCGGCGATCGCGGGCTCGTATCCCGGCTCGACGTGCAACGACTCGGCGAGCAGGCCGCGTACGCCGGCGACGTCGGAGGCGACGAGCGCGGCCGAGCCGTCCTTCTGGTCGAGTGCGAGCGACAGTGCGGCGGTGCGCGCGGCGAGTGCGCCCTGCTCGCGCTCGCGGCCGTGGAGCTCCTCGCGGAGGCGTTCGATCTCGCCCTCGGCCTCGAACACGGCCGCCTGTGCGAGCTCGTACGCCTCATCGAGGTCGGTCTCCGCGCCCTCGCCGGCCTCGGCCTCGGCCTCGGCGCGCGCGAGCTCCGTCGCGGCGACCTCACGGCGTGCGGCGGCGGCCTCGAGCGCGTTCGCGTGGCGCAGCACCTCGCCGCGCACCGCGGCGAGCTTCGACGCGGCGGTGTCGGCCTGGCCCGCGAGCCCGGAGAGCTCGAGGTCGTAGGCCGCGACGCGCGCGCTCTGGCGGGCGATGCCCTCGTCGACGGCGTCGAGCTCGTCGCGGGCGACGCGAGTCGCGCCGACGGCGCGGTCGAGGGCGGATGCCGCTTCGCCCACGGCGCTCGCGAAGCCGTCGAGACCGAGCGGTCGCCTCGTCGATCATCGCGCGAGTGACGCTGGGCGCGGCATCCGTCGGCTCGACCTGCGCGCCGAGGAGCGCGATCCGCTGCCGGGCGAGCGCGTCGAGAGCCCGCAGCCGCTCCTGGGCCGACTCGAGCGCATGCGACGTGGAGCGCGCCGCGTCGACGTCGTCGCCGAGATACGCGGCCTCGAGCCGCTCGACCCGCGCCTGGTGCTGCTCGAGCTCCTCCTGGAGCACCTGGCGCTCGCTGTGCCGCTCGTGCTCGCTGCGTCCGTGCTCTTCGAGCGCGCGGCGGAGGCCGACGACCTCGTCGGCGAGCAGTCGCGCCCGGGCGTCGCGCACCACCGCGGCGATCGTGGCCGCCTCGCGCGCCACCTCGGCCTGGCGGCCGAGCGGCTTCAGCTGCCGGCGGATCTCGCCGGCGAGGTCGGACAGGCGCGTGAGGTTGGCCTGCATGGCGTCGAGCTTGCGGAGGGTCTTCTCCTTGCGCCGACGGTGCTTCAGGATGCCGGCGGCCTCCTCGATGAAGCCGCGGCGGTCCTCGGCGCTCGCGTGCAGCACGGCGTCGAGCTGCCCCTGGCCGACGATCACGTGCATCTCGCGGCCGAGACCGGAGTCGCTGAGCAGCTCCTGCACGTCGAGCAGCCGGCACGTCTCGCCGTTGATGGCGTACTCGCTCGCGCCGTTGCGGAAGAGCGTGCGCGAGATCGTGACCTCGCTGTACTCGATCGGCAGCGCGCCGTCGGCGTTGTCGATCGTGAGGCTGACCTCGGCACGGCCGAGCGGACCGCGCGTCGCGGTGCCGGCGAAGATGACGTCCTCCATCTTGCCGCCGCGGAGCGTCTTCGCGCCCTGCTCCCCCATCACCCAGGCGAGCGCGTCGACGACGTTCGACTTGCCCGAGCCGTTGGGGCCGACGATGCACGTGACGCCGGGTTCGAAGGCGAACGTCGTCGGCTGCGCGAAGGACTTGAATCCCTTCAGCGTCAGGCTCTTGAGGTACACGTCCCACCCTTCCGACTCGCGAGCGCGCTGCCGACGAGCGTAGCCGAGGAACGACGCCCCGCCGTTCGGCCCCGCCGCCCTCGGCTGGATCAGCCCTTGCCGCGCACGTCGACGGCGCGTTAGTCTGGGCGGCTGCCCCGGGGCGGCGTGAGGAGTGCGTCATGTCCGTCGAGATCCGCCGCGTGCCCGTGCCCGATCGGCTGGGCGGCACCGATGCTGCGGAGTTCGAGGCCTACGCGACGCTCGGCTTCGAGCTCGAGCGGGCCAACTGGGGTCACGACCACTTCGCAGAGACGGCCGGCGAGCTCCTCGGCCTGCATCACAACGACACCCACCGCGGACGCGCCGCGTTCGGCGCATGGGACGGCGACGCCATGATCGGCAGGTGCGGTCTCGGCTGGGAGCGCGACGAGAGCGCCGAGACGGTCGAGCTCACCCTCGGCGTGCTCCCGTCGTACCGCCGACGAGGCGTCGGCTCGATGCTCCTCGCGACCGCGGAGCAGGCTGCCCACGACCTGGGGCGTCCGACCGTCGTCGCGTACTCCGATCATCCCGATGCGGCGGGCACCCCGGGCGACGGCCCGGCCCTGCGCGCACCCGACGGGGACGCCGAGCTGTCGGCATCCGCACCCGCAGCCGGCTTCGCCGCCGCACACGGCTATTCGCTCGCGCAGCTCGAGCGGGTGAGCAGCCTCACGGTGAGCGGCCGGACCGACGAGTTCCGTCGCGAGCTCGAGGCGCGTGCCGCGACGGCGGGCGCGCGCGGCTATCGGCTGGAGCTCTGGACCGACCGCACGCCCGATCGCCTCGTCGACGCGTACGCCGCGGCTCGGGAGCGCATGGTGCTCGACGTCCCCGCCGGCGGCGTCACGATCGATCCCGAGCGTTGGGATGCCGCGCGGGTGCGCGAGCACGAGGCCGAGGAACTCGACGGCGGCACGAGCGTGCTCGTCGCGGCGGCGGTGACGGCCGAGGGCGACGTCGCGGGATACACGGAGCTCGAACTGCCGCGGGGGCGCGGGTTCGCGTACCAGTACGACACCCTCGTCGTCGGGGCGCATCGGGGGAACGGCCTCGGCATGCTCGTGAAGCTCGCGAACCTCGTCCGGCTCGCCGAGACCGCCCCGGAACGCACGATCGTCTACACGTGGAACGCCGACGAGAACGAGCACATGCTCGCCATCAACATCGAGCTCGGGTTCCGGCGGTGCGGGCTCGAGGCGATCTGGCAGCGCGAGCGCGGCCGGACGATGCCTCAGGCCGACGCGGACTGACGCGGCATCCGGAGCCGTTGGCAGCGCGGGCAGCGGTGCGAGGAGCGATTCATGAACACCTCGCGCACCATCGGGGTGCCGCAGCGCGGGCACGGCAGCCCGGCCCGCCCGTAGGCGTTCAGCGAGTGCGCGAAGTACCCCGATGCGCCGTTGACGTTGACGTACTGCTCGTCGAAGCTCGTGCCGCCCTCGGCGAGGGCCTTGCCGAGCACGTCGCGCACGGCCGCGAGCAGCTCGCGGCCCCGTCGCCGCGAGAGGGACGACGCGGGCTGCTCCCCGTGCAGCCGCACGGCCCACAGCGACTCGTCGGCGTAGATGTTGCCCACCCCGCTCACGAGGTTCTGGTCGAGGAGCACGCGCTTCACGCCCGACGCGCGACGCGACAGCGCCTCGAGGAACGCCCCGTCGTCGAACGCGGGGTCGAGCGGGTCGCGGGCGATGTGCGCCACCTGGGCGGGGATGCTGCGCGCCCACGGCCCGGTGACGCCCGCCGGAGAAGCCGGCCACCTCGCCGTCGACGGTCGGCACGAAGCCGGTCGACCGCCAGCGACCCGAACGTGCGCTGGTCGACGAAGTCGACCCGGAGCTCGCCGTGCTCGGGGTGCTCGAGGTGCAGGCGGATGCGGGCGTGCCGGTCGTCGCCCGGGTGGTCGGGCGTGCGCAGCAGCAGCTGGCCGCTCATGCCGAGGTGCCCGACGATCGCGCGCTCGGGGCCGATGGGGAGCCACAGGAACTTGCCGCGGCGCACGGCCGCGTCGATGCGCGCGCCGGTGACGAGCGACTCGAAGTCGCCGGATGCCGCGTCGTGGCGCGTCAGCGCACGGGGATCGAGCACGTCGACGGCGGCCACGCGGGCGCCGGTGACGGCCGGTGCGAGCCCGGCGCGGACGACCTCGACCTCGGGGAGCTCGGGCACGTCAGCGCGCGTTCAGCTCGGTCCAGGCCTCGAGCGCCGCGGCCATCTCGGCCTGCTTCTTGCTCGAGCCCTCGCCGCTGGCCTGCACGAGCTCGCCCACGGACACGGTAGCGATGAAGTGCTTGTTGTGGTCGGGGCCGCTCTCGGTGACCGTGTAGACGGGCGGCGGGGCGCTGCGGCGGGCGGCGATCTCCTGCAGGCTCGTCTTCGGGTCCATGGCGGCGCCGAACCGCTCGGGGTCGGCGAGCAGCGGGGTGATGAGGCGCAGCACGAACGCCGTGGCCGCGTCGCCGCCGGCGTCGAGGTACACCGCGCCGATGATCGCCTCGACCGTGTCGGCGAGGATCGACGGCTTGTCGGCACCGCCCGTCATGGTCTCGCCGCGGCCGAGGCGGATGTACCGCCCGACGCCGATCGAGCGACCCACCTCGGCGAGCGCCGCACTCGACACGAGGCTGGCGCGGCGCTTGGCGAGCTCGCCCTCGTCGAGATCGGGGTGGTCGCGGAAGAGCTTGACGGTGACGGCCTGCCCGAGGATGGAATCGCCCAGGAACTCCAAGCGCTCGTTCGTCGGGATGCCGCCGTTCTCGTACGCGAACGACCGGTGCGTGAGCGCGAGCTGGAGCAGGGCCGGGTCGATCTCGACCTGCAGCGTCTGCTGCAACTCGTCGAGCGAGCGTTCCACCTGGGCGGTGGGCTCAGTCCCCGTCTGCTCCGTTCGCGTCACGACCGGTCGGAAGCCTGGTTGGGGCCGACTAGACGTCGGCGACCTTGCGGCCCTTGTACTCGAGGAAGAGCGGGGTGCCCGCGGAGTCCTCGACGACCTTCGCACGGTGCGGAAGGCTGTAGGTGACCTTGCCGTTCTCGACGGTCTTGACGAGCGTGGGGGCCTCGGCCTTCCACTGCGAACGGCGCGCGTGGGTGTTGGCGCGTGACTTCTTCCGCTTGGGAACAGCCATGACTCTCTCTCAATCTCTCTGCTGGTCGGCGCCGGATGCGACATCCGCGCCTTGGTCTTCGGAAGCCTGGAACCCCGCAAGCGCAGCCCACCGCGGGTCGCGCTGCTCAGGGGTGACGAGTTCCGGATGATCAGCCAGTCGGACCCCGGTCTCGGGGTCGAGACCCGGGCAGTCCGGCCGGCACACCGGCTGGAACGGCAGTGACAACACCACCGCATCTCGGATGAGCGATTCAAGATCCACGTGGTCGTCTTGAACCTCATACTCGAAAGCTTCTCCAGAATGATACGCGAAAAGCTCCTGGAACTCGACTTCGACGGGCAGGGCGATGTCGATGAGGCAGCGTCCGCACTCGCCCTCGGCGACCACGTCGACCTCGGCGGTCACGAGGATCCCCTCGTGCACGGACTCGAGCCGGACGTCCAGATCGAGCTCGGACCCCTCTCTGATCGACACGAGTCCCTCGCCCATCGGCGCGGCGACGGCGATGGCGAGACGCTGTTCGCGCATCTCGCCGGGACGGTTCACGAGGTCGCGCACGTTCACGCGGAACGGCGAATGCTGGATGGCCACGATCGACGATTCTACGCCCCGGCGGCGGGCCGGTCGCCGAGCGCCTTGCGAGCGCGATCGAACAGCGAACGCGGCATCAGGACCGCCCGCGCCCGCTCGGCGGCACGTGCATCCGCGAGGAGGGCGGCGCGCGCGACTGCGAGGTCCTCGGCGATGCCGGGCCCGGCCTTGCTGCCCGCCGGCCCGTAGCGTTCGCGCTCGACCGCGTCGCGCAGCCGCACGAGCGACGAGCGCGCCCGAGCGTCGTCGAACGCGTCGCGCTCGGCGATCCGCGCCGCGAACGCGCGAGCGGTCTCGACGTCGCCACCGCCCGCGCCGAGGTCGCGCGCCGTCGCCACCAGCTCGTCCCACGCGGCATCCGCCGCCCGCTCGCCGCGCCGCACACGGCCGCGGCGGGCCAGGCGCTGGCTCGCCCGGAACGCGGCCGGCAACAGGAGCAGGAGCACCACGACGAGCACGGCCGCTCCACCGCGCAGCCACAGCTGGCCCGCCGCCGCCAGGGCATCGCCGCCGGGGCCGGCGAGCCCGCGGTCGGGGTCGAGGTCGGGCCGACCGCTCGCGCCCGGCGTGCTGGTCGCCGCATTCGGCAGGTTCGGGCCCTGCTCCTCACCGGCGTTGGGACGCGAGTAGTCGGGCACCGTGCCGCGTCCGGGCGTCGGCTCGAAGGGCACCCAGCCCACGCCCTCGAAGTACAGCTCGGGCCAGGAGTGCAGGTCGTGCGAGTCGACCTCGACGCGCTGCACGCCCTCGACCCGCTCCTCGGTCGGCGCGCCCTGCGTGTACCCGATCGAGATGCGTGCGGGGATGCCCACCTCGCGCGCGAGCACCGCCATGGTCGAGGCGAAGTGCACGCAGTACCCGGCCTTCGTCTCGAGGAACCTCGCGATCACGTCGAATCCGCCGCCGTCGTAGCCGTCCTCCACGGGCGCGTCGGTGGAGTAGTCGAAGTCGACGCCCCGCAGGAAGGCCTGGATCGCGACCGCCGCGTCGTACTGGGATGCGGCGCCCGAGGTCACGGATGCCGCCGTGTCGGTGATGATCGCCGGCAGCTCCTCGGGCAGTGCGAGGTACGGCGCGAGCTCCTCCGGCACGTCGCGGTCGGCGCTGCGGAGCTGCCCGGGCGTCGGCTCGACGTCGAGTCGGGTCACGCGGTAGCGCTGGCCGCCGGTGTTGGTGTCGACGCTGCGCACGGTGAGCGAGCCGTCGTCCCAGAACCAGGAGCCGTCGAGGCCCTCGATGCGCGTGGTCGGGTACGGCACGGGCAGCCAGGTCGTGCGCACCTCGTCGACGACGACGTCGATCGGATGCTCCGACGTCTCGACTCGGCTGGAGAGCCCGTCGGGCCGGGGCATGGCGTCGACCGTGTTGTCTCCGTCGACGGCCCGCTCGGTCGCACTCCAGACCTCGCCCTCGAACCGGTCGAGCGTGAGCAGCGTGAAGTACGGCCGGTCGCCGTCGCGCGCGAGGTAGTGGAACGCCGGCCGCGGCTCGGGCCTGCGGAGGTCGCGGCCGAGGTCGATGAACGGGCTCACGCCCCGCGCGAACAGCGTGCCCTGCGACGGCGAGCCGAGCAGGAGGCTCGTGGAGATGCTCGGCGTCGAGGCGGCGAGCACCGATGCCGCGAGCAGGCCCACCGCGGCGAGGCCGAGCGAGGCGCCGAGCGTGGACACGATCGGCACCCGCTTCGGCGCGATGACGGTGGCGGCCTGGTCGCCCTCATCGCCCGCGGCGAGCCGGGCGCGACG
This sequence comes from uncultured Actinomycetota bacterium, assembly GCA_963799015.1. Classification (GTDB taxonomy): domain Bacteria; phylum Actinomycetota; class Actinomycetes; order Actinomycetales; family Microbacteriaceae; genus Agromyces. The sequence continues at coordinate 32,994 of CAWCWD010000050.1, forward strand.
TCGCACGCGCACGTCGACCCGGAGCAGGAGGAGGTACGCGGCGGCCGTGAGCACGAGGGTCGGCAGCTCGGCGCCCGCCTCGATGATGAAGCCGGGGATGAGGATCGGCACGAGCGCGGGCGCCGCGGCGAGCGCCGGCACCCGCAGGGTCTGCACGAGGATGTCGGTGACCACCGCGAGCAGGCCCACCCCGAGCGCGAGCGCGAATGACAGGGCCGGCACGGGGATGGCTGGCACGGACTGCTGCTCGATCGTGCGCTGGGCGCCCACGATGAGCTCGCCGAACGTGTCGAACGTGCCCGCGGTCGGCACGATGAGCACGAGGCTCGAGGCACCGCCGAAGAGGAGCGTGAGCAGGAGCAGCAGCACCACGAGTTCGAGCACGGGGACGAGCGACGGCGGCGTGCGGATCGCGCGGAACCCGAGGCCCGAGAACAGGGTGCCCGCGGCGATGAACGCGCACAGCCACCACCAGCCGCTGCCGGAGATCAGCGGGCCCAGCGCCATCGTGGCGATCACCAGGACCAGGAACGAGGCGGCCGTCAGCGCGAGGCGCTGCGAACGCGAGAGGGGCACGGGCTCAGGGCGCATCCGTCACCGTCCCTCCGCCGTCGCCGGCTTCGCCGCGGAACGGCTCGGCACGACCGCCCTCCGCACCGCGCGCCGTCGCCGCGATCCCGGCCCACGCCTCGCCGATCTCCGTGGGGCGGCGCACTCGCACGACGCGCCAGTCCGCCTCCTCGAGCAGGTCGAGCACGCGACGCGACACGCCCTCCGTGGCGAACGCGACCGCAGGCTCGAACATCGGGCGCAGCGCGATGAGGTTGCTGGCCTCCGGCTCGTCGGGATCGACCAGCACGGCGAATCCCGGTGCCCGCGCCTCGCGCGCCCGCGCCCTCGCCTCGGATGCCGCGGGCTCGGGCCCGGCGTGCGTGGACAGCCGTACGGGCTCCTCGAGCCGCGCGAGGTCCTCGAGGAGCATCCGGTCGCCGCCGGGCATGCGGTACCCGCCGTCGTACACGGCACTCGGGATGACGGCCCGCTCGGGATCCGCGACCTGCGTGCAGCGCACCCGGAACCCGCGCTCGAGCAGGTGCGCGCCGATCGAGGCGGCGATCTCGATGCCGAGCTCGAAGCCGGGGTTCGGACCGTCGTCGTGCTCGCGGCGGAGTGACGACGCCCTCGGTCGACCCGAGAGGGTGGTGTCGAGCAGGACGCGCGCCTCGGGATCGCCGCGCTGCTCCTCCTCGCGCACCATCAGCTCGCCGCGCCGGGCGGTGGCCGCCCAGTTCACGCGCCGAAGGGGGTCGCCGTAGCGGTACTCACGGGCGATGAGCTCGTCGGAGTTCGGGTGGGATCGCCGTTGCAGGCCGTGCACCACGCCGTCGATGGACGCCGCGCTGCCGAGTGCCGCTTCGAGCGGCGTGACCCGGGGCGTGACGACGATCTCGTGTCCCGGTGCCGACCTCGCGATCGATGCGGGCGAGGCCGAACGGATCGGTGATGCCGACGCGCAGCGGCCCGACCGACGCGACGCCGCGTCGCGGCATCCGGATCCGGTACTCGAGGCGCACGGTGTCGTCACCCGACGGGAGGATGCCCTCGTAGGGTCCGATGGCGGGCAGGATCGCCTCGGGCGGCCCAGCGAGGCCGTCGGGCACGGTGTCGCGCCAGTGCGCGCCGTCGAACGTGCGCCGGCCGCGGTTCTTCACGACGAGCGAGACGCGGGTCCAGCCGCCGGCCGGCACGACCGGCGGGGCGAACGCGCGGGTCACCGCGAGGCGCGGCGTGCGCACCACGACGAAGGCCGCGGCCGCGGCCGGCATGGCGATGCCCACGAACGCGAGCAGCAGGATGTCGCGCAGGTCGAACCACAGCGACACGGCGAGGAGCAGCACCCCCACGACCACCAGCGTGCCTCCGCGCCTGGTCAGTCGCGGCCAGGCCGAGACGCGAACGGAGCGCGGGCGGGACATCGTCAGTTCCTTCGTGCGCTGCCGACCGGAACCGGCGTCTCCCCTACGATGCGGCGCACGATGGCGTCGATGAGCGGCCCGCTGTCGCGGTCGTGCGCGCCGATGGCGCGACTGGTCGGCACGAGCCGGTGCGCGAGCACGGGCACCGCGAGCGCGTCGACGTCGTCGGGGAGCACGAAGTCGCGTCCGTGCATGGCGGCATGCGCCTTCGCCGCGCGGATGAGCTGCAGGGTCGCGCGCGGGCTCGCGCCGAGTCGCAGCTGCCGGTCGTCGCGGGTGGCCCGCGCGAGCTCGACGGCGTACTCCTTCACCGGCTGCGAGGTGAACACGTGCTGCACGGCCGTGATCATGTCGCGGAGCTCGGCGAGCGAGACGACCGCGCCGAGGCGGTCGAGGGGGCTCGACGTCTCACGCGTCGAGAGCATCGCGATCTCGTCGGCCGGCGACGGGTAGCCCATGGAGACGCGCGCCATGAACCGGTCGCGCTGCGCCTCGGGCAACGGGTACGTGCCCTCCATCTCGACCGGGTTCTGCGTCGCGATCACGGTGAACGGCTGCTGGAGCACGTAGGTCGTGCCGTCGGCGGTGACCTGCTGCTCCTCCATGCACTCGAGGAGGGCCGACTGGGTCTTGGGGCTGGCCCGGTTGATCTCGTCGCCGATGACGATGTTCGCGAACACCGGTCCGCGCTTGAACTCGAAGTGCCGACTGGACTGGTCGAACACCGACACGCCCGTCACGTCGCTCGGGAGCAGGTCGGGCGTGAACTGGATGCGGCTCACGGTGCAGTCGACCGAGCGTGCGAGCGCCTTCGCGAGCATCGTCTTGCCGACGCCGGGGACGTCCTCGATGAGCAGGTGCCCCTCGGCGAGCAGCACCGTGAGCGCCGCCGTGATCGCCTCGCGCTTGCCGGCGATGACGGTCTCGACGTTCTGCACGATGCTCGCGGCGCGCGAGCCGACCTCGTCGATGCCCATGACGAACCCCGGTCGGGCCTCGCCGGCGCCGCCCACCGTGACCGCCGCCTCGCTCATGAGGTCATCGCCGCCTGGAGGTAGTCGGCGACCACGAGCGGCACGTAGGGAGCGACGTCGCCGCCGAGCGCCGCGACCTGCCGCACGAGCGAGCTCGACACGTGGGCGTTCGCCGGGTCGGGCAGCAGGAACACCGTCTCGACGCCCGCCAGGTGTCGGTTCACGATCGCCATCGGCGTCTCGTACGCGACGTCGAGCTGCGAGCGGATGCCCTTGACGAGCACGGAGGCCCCGACATCCGTGCAGTAGTCGACGAGGAGCCCCATGCTCCACGACGCCACGACGATGCGCCCCTCGATGCCCGCGTCGAGGATCGAGCGCTCGATGAGCGAGACCCGCTGCGCGATGGGCAGCAGGGCGGACTTGTCGGGGTTGTGCACGACCACGACGTGCAGCTCGTCGTAGAGCCCCGCGGCCCGTGCGATGACGTCGAGATGGCCGAGCGTGACGGGGTCGAACGAGCCTGGGACGACGGCGATCCGCTGCATACGCACCAGCGTAGTGCGAGGATGCCCCGGTGAGAGGCCGTGCGGAGAGTCTCAGCCCTTGCTCAGGAATCCGCTCGCCTCGGCGTCGAGGCGGCGGCGCACCTCGGCCGCGAGGGCGCCGTGCCGCTCGAGCCCGGGTCGTCGGCGAGCAGCGCCTGCGGCGAGCTCGCGCGCATCGGCGATGACGTCGCCGTCGCGCGCGACCCGCAGCAGCTTCAGCGACGAGCGCCCGCCCGACTGGACGGCGCCCAGCACATCGCCCTCCTGGCGCAGCTCGAGGTCGACACGGGCGAGCTCGAACCCGTCGAGCGTGGCGGCGACGGCCTCGACCCGCTGGCGCGCGAGCGAGCCCGCCTCGGCCGACGTGACGAGGAGGCACAGCCCCGGCACGCTGCCGCGCCCGACCCGCCCGCGGAGCTGGTGCAGCTGCGAGACGCCGAACCGGTCGGCGTCGACCACCACCATCGCGCTCGCGTTCGGCACGTCGACGCCCACCTCGATCACGGTCGTCGCCACGAGCACGTCGATCTCGCCGGCCGCGAACGCGCGCATCGCGGCATCCTTCTCGTCGGCGCCCATGCGCCCGTGCAGCGGCGCGACCCGCTTGTCGGCGAAGCGAGGGTGGGCGGTGAGCTCGGCCAGCACCGAGGCGACGGATGCCGCGGGCGCGGCGGGGTCGGCCTCGTCCCCGCCTTCCGGCGCCTCGCCGTCGTCCTCGGCGACGCGCGCCTCGATCGCGGGGCACACCACGAAACCCTGCCGCCCCTGCTCGACCTCCTCGGCGAGGCGCTCCCAGACCCGGGGCCGCCAACCGGGGCGGTCGGCGAGCGGCACGACGTGGGACTCGATGCCGGCGCGGCCGGCGGGCAGTTCGCGGATGGTCGACACGTCGAGGTCGCCGAACACCGTCATCGCGACCGTGCGCGGGATGGGCGTGGCGGTGAGCACGAGCACGTGCGGCGGATGCTGGCCCTTCAGGCGCAGGGCCTCGCGCTGCTCGACGCCGAACCGGTGCTGCTCGTCGACCACGACGAGTCCGAGGTCGGCGAACGACACGGCGTCGCCGATGAGCGCGTGCGTGCCGACGACGATGCGCGACTGTCCCGCCGCGGCTCGGAGCAGGGCCTTCCTGCGCTCGGCCGCGGGCAGCTGGCCCGTGAGGAGCGTCGGCACGATCGACGCGGACAGCTCGGGGCCGAGCATGCGGGCGATCGACCTGAGGTGCTGCGCGGCGAGCACCTCGGTGGGCGCGAGGAGCGCCGACTGTCCGCCGGAGTCGGCCACGGCGAGCATGGCCCGCAGCGCGACGACCGTCTTGCCCGAGCCGACCTCGCCCTGCACGAGCCGGTTCATCGGCACCGGGTGCTCGAGGTCATCGGCGATCTCGGCGCCGACGCCCTGCTGGTCGGCGGTGAGGGAGAACGGCAGCGAGGCGTCGAAGCGCTCGAGGAGGCCGCCGGCCGACGGATGCCGCGCGGTGGCCGTGTGCGCGCGCAGCTCCGCCCGCCGCTGCAGCAGCGCGGTCTGCAGCACGAACGCCTCGGTGAATCGGAGGGTGCGCCGTGCCGCCTTCCAGTCGGCCTCGACCTCGGGGCGGTGGATCGACTCGAGCGCGCGCCGCTGGTCGAGCAGCGACCGCGCCTCGCGCACCGCCTCCGGCACCGGGTCGTCGACGTCTCCGAGGCCGTCGAGCAGCAATGCGACCGACTTGGCCAGCTGCCAGCTGGCGAGCGTGCCCGTGGCCGGGTAGATCGGGATCGGCGCCTCGGCCCAGCGCTTGGCGGCCGCGTCGCCGGCCGAGAGGGGCGCCGCGTCGTCGAAGAGCTCGTAGTCGGGGTGCGCGAGCTGGCGCGCGCCCCGGTAGTCGCCCACCTTGCCGGCGAAGATGCCGCGCGCGCCCGGTACGAGCTCGCGGGCGCGCCACGCCTGGTTGAAGAAGGTGAGGGTCAGGATGCCGGTGCCGTCGGAGATCTTCGCCTCGAGGATCGAGCCGCGACGGGAGCGCATGGTGCGCTCGCGCACCTCGAGCACCTCGGCGACGATCGTGACGTTCTCGTCGAGCGGGAGGCTCGCGAGCGCCGTGAGCTCACCGCGCAGTGCGTACCGCCGCGGATAGTGGGCGAGGAGCTCGCCCACCGTGCGATAGCCGAACGCCCGCTCCACCGCCTGCGCGGTACGCCCGCCGAGCGCGCCCGAGAGGCGCGTGTCGAGGGTGAACCGACCGGTCTCCGCGGCATCCGCTCCTTCGGCCGTCATGCCTCGATCGTAGGCTCCTCCGCCGTCAGCGCGGCGAGCTCCGCCTGCACGTAGGGGTCGTCGGGACGCGCGCGAGCGAGCTCGCGCTGCAGGTCGAGGGCCTCGTCGGTGCGGCCGAGGGTGCGCAGGCAACGCGCGACCGACCAGCGGGCGACGTGCTGCTGCTCGGCGGTGCCGTAGCGGTCGGCGGCGTCGACGGCCTGCTCGAACTCGGCGAGCGCGGCCTCGGCGCGGCCGCCGTCGTGCATCGTCCAGCCGAGGTTGTTGTGCAGCGCCACCCCCCAGCGGAGTACCCGCGGATCGCGTGAGCCGGCGAGCACGTCGAAGCCCTCGGCGGCCCACTCCTCCTCGTGCCCCTCGTCGTACAGGGCGAGCATGTGCAGCGCGTCGAGCACGAGGAACGGCGAACCGGCCACGGCGGCCTCGCGCACGGCGCGGGTGAGCGCGGGCACGGCCTCGGGGCGGCGGTCGGATGCGGCGAGGATGCGGCCGCGCTCGATGTCGACGCGCGCCCGCACCTCGGCGATGTCGCGCTCGGGGTCGTCGGTCGGGATGCCCGTTGCGACCACCCCGTCGAGCACGTCGAGCGCCTCGGGAGCCTTGCCCTGGATGCCGAGGGCACGTGCCAGCTGCGTCGCCATCACCGCGCGCACGTGGGCGGGGTGTTCGTCGTCGTCGGCGGCCTCCCGGAAGCGCTCCTCGCTCGCTGCGGGATCGCTGAAATCCCACAGCCGGTCGATCATCTGCTGTTCGTCCCCCCGGTGTCGGGACGGTTCGGCGGGCACCTGGTCGGTCGAGTCATCCACCCCTCCATCATGGCAGCGCGGGCGGGCGCGCCGCGCGGGCATGACACCGGCGGGCGGCGTCGCTATGCTGCCGGGAGCATGACGCGCATCATCGCCGGATTCGCCGGCTCGCTCACCCTCGCCGTGCCGCGCTCCGGCACGCGGCCCACGAGCGACCGGGTGCGCGAGGCGATCTTCTCCGCGCTCGAGGCACGTGACGCCATCGACGGTGCGTCGGTGCTCGACCTCTATGCCGGATCAGGAGCGCTCGGCCTCGAGGCGGCCTCCCGCGGCGCGGCCGAGGTCGTGCTCGTCGAGAAGGCGAAGGCGGCGGCCGACGTCTGCCGCCGCAACGCCGACGCGATCACGCGAGCCGCGCGTCGCGCCGGTCCGCGCATCCGGGTCGCGATGCGCGGAGTCGCGTCGTACCTCGAGACGGCGACCGGCACGTTCGACCTCGTGTTCGTCGACCCGCCCTACGACCTCGGCGATCGGGCTCTGGCGCACGACCTGGCGCTCCTCGCTCCGCTGCTCTCGCCCGACGCCGTGGTCGTGGTCGAGCGCAGCTCGCGGTCGCCCGCACCGCACTGGCCCGCCCGCATCGCGCCGGAACGGCGCCGCGACTACGGCGAGACCACGCTCTGGTGGGCGTCCGCTCAGCCCGAACGACCGTCCCAGCCGGAGTAGGGGTCCCACCCGTCGGCGCCCACCCGCCTGCCGTCGACGAGGATCACGCCGTGGCCGGGCACGACACGCCCCACGACCTCGAACGGCCGCGGCACGGCGGAGCCGGCGGGGAAGGTCGCGAGCAGGCCGTGGTCCTCCGCGCCGGCCAGCGCGACCCGCAGGTCGGGGCCGAGGGCCGCCGCGTCGAAGTCGAGGTCGACGCCGCTCGCCTCCGCGATCCGGCGGGCGTCGCGCGCGAGCCCGTCGGAGACGTCGAGCATCGCGGTCGCGCCGGCCACGGCGGCGACCACGCCCGCCGCCACGGGCGGCTCGGGTGCGAGCTGGGCACCCACGAGCTCAGGATGCCGCGCCCGCACGTCGGCCGCGCGGGCGGGGTCGGGCTCCCCCGCGGCATCCGTGCCCTCCTCGAAGAGCAGGGCGAGCCCCCGAGCCGCGTCGCCGCGTGCGCCGGCGTGGGCGACCACGTCGCCCGGGCGCGCACCGGAACGCAGCACGGGCGCGCGGCCCTCGAGGTCGCCGAACGCGGTCACCGCGATCGTGAGCACGGTCGACGCCGAGAGGTCGCCGCCCACGACGCCGGCGCCCGGCGCGAGTGCCGCGAGCCCCTCGCGCAGGCCGTCGGCGATGCCCTCGAGCACGACGACGGAGGTGGCCGGCGGCGCGGCGATCGCGACCACGAGGGCCGTCGGCCGCGCGCCCATCGCGGCGAGGTCCGTGAGGTTCGTGGCGGCCGCCTTCCAGCCGAGGTCGAACGGGGTCGACCAGGCGAGCCGGAAGTCGGGACCGTGCACGAGCAGGTCGGTCGTCACGACGAACCGGCCGTCGGCGGCCGCCACGACGGCGGCGTCGTCGCCCGCGCCGAGCAGCGCCGCGTCGCCGGGCACGAGCCGCGGCAGGATGCGGTCGAGCGTCGCCGATTCGCCCAGTTCGCCGATCGTCGGGTGGCCGGCGCGCGCAGCTCGTTCCATGCCACTCACGGTAGCCTGAACGGGATGCCCCACCCAGACGCTCCCCGGCCGCGACGCGGGCTGCGACGCGTCGCCTCCGCCGTCGGCCTCGCCGTGCTCGGGAGCCTCGCGCTCGCCGGGTGCAGCCAGGCGGTGGCGTTCGACGCCGCCCCGTCCGCGAGCGACCCCGACTGCGCCGCCGTCGTGGTGCGACTGCCCGACACCGTCGCGGGACTCGCCGAGCGCGAGACCAACGCGCAGGGCACCGGCGCGTGGGGGCAGCCCGCATCCGTGCTGCTGCGGTGCGGCGTCGACCCCCTCGGCCCGACGACCGACCGGTGCGTGAGCGTCGACGGCGTCGACTGGGTCATCGACGAATCGGATGCCCCGAACTACCTCTTCACGACCTACGGCCGGACTCCCGCCGTCGAGGTGCTCGTCGACAACGACGTGGTCTCGGGCAGCACGGCCATCGCCGACCTCTCGGCGGCCGTCTCCGCGATCCCGGCCGAGAGCGGCTGCGTCGCCCTCGACGACGCCGGCTAACGGCTTCCGCGCGCGTACCCGACCTCGATGAGCTCGTCGATGAGCTCGGGGTAGCTGAGCCCGGAGTTCAACCAGCAGGTCGGGAACATCGAGATGGGCGTGAAGCCCGGCATCGTGTTGACCTCGTTGACCACGAAGCCCTCGTCGGTGAGGAACACGTCGACCCGCGCGAGCCCCTCGCCGCCGATCGCCTCGAACGCGCGCCGTGCGACGCGCTGCAGTTCGAACAGCTCGCCGTCGCCCAGGTCGGCCGGGCAGATCAGCTCGACGCCCGGAGCGTCGAGGTACTTCGCCTCGAAGTCGTAGAACTCGCGGCCGGTGACGATCACCTCGCCGGCGACGCTGACGCCGACGTCGCCCGCGGAGCGCCCCTCGAGCACCCCGCATTCGATCTCGCGTCCGACGATCGCCGACTCGATGAGCACCTTGCGGTCCTCGGCGAACGCGACGTCGAGCGCGGCGTCCAGCTCCGACCACTCGGAGACCTTGGTGACGCCGACGCAGGAACCCGCTCGGGCGGGCTTGACGAACACCGGCAGGCCGAGCGAACGGGTGCGCCGTCCCCAGAGCTCGGGATCGGCGGCCAGTGCCGCGCGGGTGAGCGTGACCCACGGCGCGACCTGGAGGCCGGCGCCCTCGAGCACGGTCTTCGTGAAGTGCTTGTCCATGCCGATCGCCGAGGCGAGCACGCCGTCGCCGACGTACGGCAGCCCGACGAGCTCGAACAGGCCCTGCACGGTGCCGTCCTCGCCGAACCGGCCGTGCAGGATCGGGAAGACGACGTCGACGTCGCCGAGGGAGCGCTCGCCCGCGGCATCCGACACCGCTGAGCTCGCGCGACGCGGCACTCTCGGGCCAGCGCACGCGCGTGCCGTTGTCGACGACCTCGGGGAGGTGCTCGGGGTCGAGGGCGAACTTCTCGGGGTCGTCGTCCTCGAGCACGAATACGCCGTCGCGGGTGATCCCGACGGGGATCACCTCGTAGCGGTCACGGTTGATCGCCCGGAGCACCCCTCCCGCTGTTGCGCAGCTGATCGAGTGCTCGCTTGAGCGCCCGCCAAACAGCAGAACCACCTCCGAGCTTGTCCATCCATCGTCCTTTCGCCCTGCGGCTCGTCGTCGGTCGTGAGGTGCGGTGCGATGTCCTTGGGGTCGAGCGTGCCGGCGAGCACCTGTCGGACCTGCTCGACGATCGGCATCTCGACGCCCTTCGCCCGCGCGAGCTCCAGGATCGGCGCGACGGAGGCGAGCCCCTCGGCGGTCTGCTTCATCTGCTTCACGACGTCCTGAAGGTGATAGCCCTGCCCGAGCAGGCGCCCTGCCGTGTTGTTGCGCGAGAGCGGCGACTGGCAGGTCGCGATGAGGTCGCCGAGGCCCGCGAGGCCCGGAGAGGGTCTCGGGGTGCGCGCCGTACGCGACCGCGAAGTCGGTCATCTCGACGAGGCCGCGGGTGATGATCGACGCCTTGGTGTTCTCGCCGTACGCCGACGCCGTCGACGATGCCGATCGCGACGGCGATGAGGTTCTTCAGCACGCCGCCGAACTCGGTGCCGATCACGTCGGTGTTCACGAACGTGCGGAAGTAGCTGGTTGCGGGCGACGGATGCCACGGCCTGCGCGGTCTCGTGGCTCGTCGACGAGATGACCGCCGCGGTGGGCTGCTCCTTCGCGATCTCGAGCGCGAGGTTCGGCCCCGAGATGACCGCGATCTGCGACTGGTCGATCGGGCAGCTCCTGCGGCGATGACCTCGCTCATGCGCAGGCCGGTGCGCCTCTCGACGCCCTTCATGAGCGACACGACCGTCGCCTCGGCGTGGATGTGCGGGCCCGCGACCTTCAGGTTCTCGCGCAGGGCCTGGCTCGGCATCGACACGTAGACCTGCTCGGCGCCGTCCAGCGCGAGGTCGAGCCGGCTCGTGGCGCGGAGCCCGAGGGGCAGGTTGATGCCGGCGAGGTAGTCGCTGTTGCGCTTCGCCTCCTGGATCTCGCGCGCGAGCTCGGGCCGACGCGCCCAGATCGATGACGTCGGCGCCCCCGTCGGCGAGGATCTTCCGAACGTCGTGCCCCAGCTGCCCGCGCCGAGCACGGCGACGCGCTTGCCGGGGGCCTTCCTCGCCGGTGTCCTAGCCTCAAGGCGACCCGTCTCCTTCTGGCCGTGTCGGCCTGGGATTCCAGCGCTCGGCCGGCGCCGGCTCGCCGCGGAGCTCTGCGAGCAGCTCCGCGATCGCGTCCATGAGCTCGCCGGTGGCCTTCAGCAGCGTCGCCTGGTCGAGCGGCTTGCCGCGGTACGCGCTCGAGGTCGAGCGGCTCCCCGATCGCGACGTCGATGGTCTTGCGGGGGAACAGGCTGAGCTTCTTGCCGTAGCGCGGCGAGCAGCGCCTGGCGTGCCCCAGTGGGCCGCCGGGATGATCGGGATGTCGCGCTCCAGCGCGAGCCGCACCGCGCCGGTCTTGCCGCGCATCGGCCACAGGTCGGGGTCGCGCGTGAGCGAGCCCTCGGGGTAGACGATGACCATCGCGGCCCTTCTCGACGAGCACCTCGGCGGCGCGGAGCGCCGCGTGGCTCCTGCTGCCGGCGACGCTCCACCGGGATCATGCCCGAGCTGCGGAGCACCCAGCCGAGCACGGGGATCTTGAACAGGGTCGCCTTGGCCATGAAGCGCGGCGCGCGGCCGAGCTTCCAGCACCGCGACCGCCACGACCAGCGGGTCGAACTCGGTGTAGTGGTTCGGCGCGAGCACGAAGGCGCCCGCGCGCGGCATCCGCTCGGCGTGGTGGATCTCGGAAGCGTGACCGCGAGGTTGAAGATCGGGATGACGAGGGCGGCGAGCGAGCCAGAAGAAGGACGGGTCGGCGCTTCTCTGATCGGGCCTTCACGCCGTGGTGCGAGGGCGAGTCGTCGTGCGACACTCCCGCATTATCCGATGACGTCGAAGTCGGCGCCGAGGAGCTCGAGCTTCGTGATGAGGTTCTCGTAGCCGCGGCGGATGATGCCGACGTTGCGAGACGGTCGACTCGCCCTCGGCCGTCGAGCGCCGCGATGAGGTGGCTGAAGCCGCCGCGGAGGTCGGGGACCTCGACGTCGGCGCCGTGCAGCGGGGTCGGGCCCGATGATCACGGCGGAGTGCTGGAAGTTGCGCTGCGCCGAACGCGGCAGGCGCCGGCTGCCGAGGCACTCCTGGTGCACGTCGATGTCGCGCCCATCTGGACGAGCGCCTCGGTGAAGCCGAAGCCGGTTCTCGTACACGGTCTCGTGCACGATCGAGACGCCCTTGGCCTGGGTGAGCGCCACGACGAGCGGCTGCTGCCAGTCGGTCATGAACCCGGGGTGCACGTCGGTCTCGACGACGACCGGCTTGAGCGCGCCCGCCGCGGTGGAGAAGCGGATGCCGTCCTCCTGGATCGTCGAACGTCGCCGCCGACCTTGCGGAAGACGTTGAGGAACGTGAGCATCTCGGCTGCTTGGCGCCGCCGACGAAGATGTCGCCGTCGGTCGCGAGCGCCGCGCACGCCCAGGTGGCGGCCTCGTTGCGGTCGAAGATGCGCGCGGTGGTCGTAGCCGTCGAGCGTGCTCGACGCCCTCGATGAGGATGACGCGGTCGGTGCTCGTACCGAGATGATCGCGCCCATCTTCTGCAGGACGCGATGAGATCCATGATCTCGGGCTCGATCGCGGCGCCGCGCAGCTCGGTGATGCCCTTCGGCGTGCACCGCGGTGAGCAGCACCTGCTCGGTCGCGCCGACGCTCGGGTAGGGCAGCGTCGATCTTCGCGCCGTGCAGCCCGTTCGGCGCCGTGATGCGGATGCCCTCGGTAGCTCTTGTCGACGATGGCGCCGAACTCGCGCAGCGCCTCCAGGTGGAAGTCGATCGGCCGGTCGCCGATGCGGCAGCCGCCGAGGTCGGGGATGAGCGCCTCGCCGAGGCGGTGCAGCAGCGGCCCGCAGAAGAGGATCGGGATGCGGGAGGAGCCGGCGTGCGCGTCGATGTCGGCTCGAAGTGCGCCGACTCGACGCGCCGACGGGTCGAGGATGAGCTCGCCCTCGTCGACGCCGTCGTCGACGCTCACGCCGTGCACCTCGAGGAGGCCGCGCACGACCTGGACGTCGCTGATGTTCGGGCACGTCGTGCAGCACGCTCGTCGTCTCGCCGAGCAGGGCCGCGACCATCGCCTTGGTGACGAGGTTCTTGGCGCCCTTGACCTCGACCCGGCCGCGGAGCGGCTTGCCGCCGCTGATCGCGAGCGTTCTCCGGACAGTTCATTCCCGACTGCCGTTCCGTGCGTTCTTGGGCGCTTCATCCGGTGACCTCGACGTGTGTTCGAGCAGAGCTCGCCTGATGTGCGTGCCTGGCTCCCGTGATCGGGGAGGGTCTGCGGCCGCCAAGCCTCGCGGCGAGCCTCGAACTCGCGATCTGTCCTCGTTGCGCAGGGTGAGCCCGATGTCGTCGAGCCCTTCGAGAAGCCGCCACCGAGTGTAATCGTCGATGTCGAACGGCACCGTCGAGCGTCGCCGACGCTCGACCGTGCGCTCAACGAGATCGACGGTCATCGGGATGCCGGGATCGGCCTCGATCGCCGCCCAGAGGCGCTCGACGTCCTCGTCGGCGACCTGCGCCGGTGAGCAGGCCCTGCTTGCCGGAGTTGCCGCGGAAGATGTCGGCGAACCGCGGGCTGAGCACGACCTCGAAGCCGAAGTCGCGCAGCGCCCAGACGGCGTGCTCGCGGCTCGAGCCGGTGCCGAAGTCGGGGCCGGCGACGAGGACGCTGGCGCCCTGGTACGCGGGCTGGTTGAGGACGAACTCGGGGTCCTGGCGCCAGGCGGCGAACAGCGCGTCCTCGAAGCCGGTCTTGGTGACGCGCTTCAGGTAGACGGCGGGGATGATCTGGTCGGTGTCGACGTTCGAGCGCTCAGCGGAACCGCGATGCCGGTGTGGGTGCTGAACTTCTCCATGGTCAGCGCCTCCTCCTCCTTCGAGTCTCGGCAGATCCCATCGGGCTCGACAGCGTGCCGCGGATCGCGGTCGCCGCCGCGACGAGCGGCGAGACGAGGTGCGTGCGACCGCCCTTGCCCTGGCGGCCCTCGAAGTTGCGGTTCGACGTCGACGCGCAGCGCTCGCCCGGGCGCGAGCTGGTCGGGGTTCATGCCGAGGCACATCGAGCAGCCGGCGAAGCGCCACTCGGCGCCGAACTCCTTGAACACCTTGTCGAGGCCCTCGGCCTCGGCCTCGAGGCGCACGCGCGCGGAGCCCGGGACGACCATGACGCGCACGCCGTCGGCCTTCTTGCTTGCCCTTGATGATCGAGGCGAAGGCGCGCAGGTCTTCGATGCGGCTGTTCGTGCACGAGCCCATGAAGACCGCGTCGACCGCGATGTCCTTCAGCGGCGTGCCCGGCGTCGAGGTCCATGTACTCGAGCGCGCGCTCGGCGGCGGCGCGCTCGTTGCGGGTCGGCGATAGTCGCCGGGTCGGGCACGACGTCTCGGAGAGCGAGACGCCCTGGCCGGGGTTCGTGCCCCACGTGACGAACGGCTCGAGCGCGTCGGCGTCGAGGAAGACCTCGGCGTCGAACACGGCGCCCTCGTCGGTGGCGAGCGTGCGCCAGTAGGCGACGGCGTCGTCCCAGTCCTGGCCCTGCGGGGCGTGCGGCGCGGCCCTTCGAGGTAGGCGAACGTCGTCTCGTCGGGCGCGACCATGCCGGCGCGGGCGCCGGCCTCGATCGACATGTTGCAGATCGTCATGCGCCCCTCCATCGAGAGCGCGCGGATGGCGCTGCCGCGGTACTCGAGCACGTAGCCCTGCCCGCCGCCGGTGCCGATCTTCGCGATGACGGCGAGGATGATGTCCTTCGCGGTGACGCCCGGGCGGAGCGCGCCCTCGACGTTGATCGCCATGGTCTTGAACGGCTTCAGCGGCAGCGTCTGCGTGGCGAGCACGTGCTCGACCTCGCTCGTGCCGATGCCGAACGCCATCGCGCCGAACGCGCCGTGCGTGGACGTGTGCGAGTCGCCGCACACGACGGTGATGCCGGGCTGCGTGAGGCCGAGCTGCGGGCCGACGACGTGCACGATGCCCTGCTCGTTGTCGCCGAGCGAGTGCAGGCGGACGCCGAACTCCTTCGGCGTTGCGGCGGAGCGTCTCGATCTGCGTGCGGCTCGTCAGGTCGGCGATCGGCTTGTCGATGTCGAGCGTCGGGGTGTTGTGGTCCTCGGTCGCGATCGTCAGGTCGGGACGCCGCACCGGGCGGCCGGCCGACGCGCAGGCCGTCGAACGCCTGCGGGCTCGTGACCTCGTGCACGAGGTGCAGGTCGATGTAGATGAGGTCGGGCGTCGCCGTCCTCGCCCTTCGTCGACCAGGTGGGCGTCCCAGACCTTCTCGGCCAGGGTGCGCGGTCGCGCTTCCGACGTGTTCACGCCGTTCGTGGGTGCTGCGTTCATGCGTTCGCTTCCTCAGGATCTGTGGTCAGCCGACGACAGACTCCGCGACGGGATCGGCCTAGAACGAGGCCCCGCCGCGGCACCGAAGGAGAAGACGTGGAGCACGCACCTTCTCAGGCTACACCGTGTTCAACGGCACTCGATCCAGTCGCACGGCGAACTCGCCGAGCAGCAGCGTCGCCCCGTTCGGAGCGTCGGCGCCGCGTCCGGGATCGAGTTCGTGCGCCGCTCCCTCGGGCGTGAGCACACGGGTGCCGTTCGTGGAATGCAGGTCGGTGACGACGACCCGGTCGTCGACCACCTCGACGAGCGCGTGCGTCTTCGACACCGAACGCGCCGGGATCGGCGAGCGGGATCGGCGCCGCCTGCGGGCGGCCGGGATCGGCGGCGGGATCGCGCCCGAGCACCACGGGACGCACCAGGAGCACCTCGAGGCCGCCTGGCGCGCGAAGCCGCCACGCCCCGGGCTGTGCGGCGGCGGCCGGCGCCTCGATGCGCTCCTCGGGCGCCGGCGGCGTGGGCGCCGCGCGCCGCCGGCGCGGGCGACGGCGCGACGCCGCGGCGGCGGGAACGCGGGCAGCGTGCGCGGCGGCGCGTCGCGTACCGTGCGATCGGGTTCGTCGCTCGGCGTCGGCGCCGCCGGGATCAGTCCGGGCGGCGGGACGATGAAGTCCGGCGATTCCACGCCACCACTCTAGCGACGGGCGCGCACGCGGTAGCGGCTGACGAGCCGCCGCACCCGACCGGCCGACCGCGAGACGGCGTCGGTCGCGGCATCCGCGGTCGTCCATCGATCCTCGACGACGGCGTCGCTCACCTCGCCGCCCGCGAACACGTCCCGGTCGATGGTCGCCGCGAGGGTCGACAGCCGCACCGGCGCCCCGGATGCCGGCGTCGGACGCGGCGACGACGGTGCCGCCGCCGTCGGCCCGGCGAGGCCCTGCTCGGCGAGCTGCCGCTCGAGCGCGCGGGCCGACTGCAGCCGCGTGCCCTGCGCGGGCGGCTCGAAGCCGAGCTCGGCGTACCGGTCGACGAGCTCCTCCCAGGCGCCCGCCGCCCGGCGATCGTTCGCGCCGCTGCGACGCCGGCGACGGCGCGCGCCCTTCACGACCGCGACGACGAGCATCGGCAGGAACACGAGCGCCGCGGGGATGCCGACCGCCGCGACCGTCGACCCACACCCAGGCCGGGAGCACGAACGGCCGGTCGCGGTCGTCGTCGGAGTCGTCGATCTCGACGGTCGTGAGCAGCTGCTCCTCGTCGTGCTCCGCGCGCGGCGGCTGCCGCACCTGCGGCTGGGGCTCGGACTTCGGCTTCGGCGTCTGCTCCTGCGGCACGTCGACCTGGTCGGGCGTCGGGCGGAACGAGACCCAGCCGACGCCCTCGAACGGCACCTCGACCCACGCGGTCACGTCGCCGCCGACCACCTCGACCGCCTGCGCGCCCTCGCGCACCTCGGGCGCGAAGCCCATGACGACGCGCGCGGGATAGCCGAGATGGCGGGCCATCAACGCCATGGCCGAGGCGTACTGCTCCTCGTCGCCCACCATCTGGGTGCGCGTGAACAGCTCGATGATGCGGTCGGCGCCGTGACCGGCGCGCGACGGCACCGTGTCGGAGGCGAGCCCGTGGCTGAGGAATCCGTTGGTCTTGAGCCCCGTCTCGATGGCGCGGAGCTGCTCGATCGGGGTCGTCGCCTCGCCGACGTACTCGTCGGCCTTCGCCGCCACCACGTCGGGGGCGTTCTCGACGGCGGGCATCGCGAGATTCGCGACCGGCGTGTCGAGCAGCTCGTCGGTCTCGGGCTCGACCTGGACTCGGGCGTCGAGTTCGTACCGCGGCTCCCTCGGCGACGCCGCTCGTGAGCACCGCCGTGCCGGCGGCCGGGTTGTATCGCAGGTCGCCCGCCCGGTCGCTCGTGCCGCGGTCCTCGAGGCTGAGTGCCTCGCCGTAGCCGACGGTGGGCAGCCACACGTCGTCGTAGCCCTCGATCTGCACCTCGACCCGCCGCTCGCTCCCGAGGGTCGCGAGCAGCGGTTCGGGCAGGGTCTCGCCGACGATGCCGTAGCCGCCGCCGTCGGGGCCGACGTCGTCGGGGCCGGCGACGTTCCAGAGCCGGCCGGTGTACGCGTCCATCGTGGCGAGCCGGATGACGTCGCCGGGCTCGAGTCCGCTCACCTCGAACAGCGGGGTCTCGGCGAGGTCCTTCGTGTAGTTGCGGAAGCCCGCCAGCGGGCTCGGGAACTCGAGCGGGTCGAACGGCGGCACGACCTCGTCGCGCAGCACGAACCGATCGGGCGACACGGGCGCCGAGCGCGAGCCCGGCGACGGCGCCGATCGACCATGGCGCCCGCGACGACCGCCGCCGTGCCGGCGACCTTCTGCCGCCGCAGCCGCGACGCGCCCGTCGCCGCTCGCCTCGACGGTCGCCCCGCGGCGCCAGGCGAGCCAGACGAGCGCGATGACGGCGAACGCGACGCCGCGCACTCCCGCGAGGTACGCCTCGTCGGTGCCGAGCAGGATGCCCGAGAGGTAGAGCACGACCGGACCGATGAGCAGCACGCTCGACCGCAGGGCCGTGCGACGCCGCGGCAGCCATCGCGTCGCGAGCATCGTGCCGACGAGCGCGACGAGCCACGCCGCGAAGTACGGCACCACGGCCACGTAGTACGGCGCCTCGACCGGCGTGCCGATCGTGACGATGTCGGCCCAGCCGTACACCGGCCCGATCACGAGCCCCGTCAGGCGCCTCGAGCGACGGCAGCACGGCGAACAGCGCGGCATCCGGCATCGTGACCGGGCGTGCCGACCAGGACGTACCCGGCCATCGCGAGGAGCACCGTCGTCACGACGCCCGAGTCGCCAGATCGTGCCGGCGACGGCGGCGAGCGTGCCGACCACGAGCCCGGCGATCGGCGGCGACGAGGAAGTTCAGGTCGCCGAACGAGGTCTCGTAGCCGGCGATGCCGAGCAGCGAGAGCAGGCTCAGCACGAGGATGTCGCTCACGGACGCTGCGGGAGAGCCGGGTCACGGGCGCACCCTCCGCACGAGCCGCGACAGCTCCGTCGAGGTCGCCGACGGTGACCACCGTGGTGCCCGCGATGCGGGTGATGCGCGACGCCGCGCCGAGCTCGACGCGGAACGCGATCGTCTCGGTGTCGGGCCCGAACAGCGTCTCGATCGAGCGCAGGTCGGCGACCGGGAGCCGCGAGCCGGCCACCGCGACGACCACGCTCGGCGGCGGCAGGCGCTTGGTGGCCTCGCGCACGAAGTCGCGCACCGTGGGGAACGCGCCGGCGCACCGGGTCGATGCGCGAGGTGTCGTCGAGGAGGGCCGTCGGGTGTGGCGGTGCGGAGCGCGAGTCCCTCGGTCACGACGGCGACCCGGGTCGCGTCGCGGATGACCTGCACGCCGATGGAGGCGAGCACCGACACGGCGAGCTCGAACTCGTCGTCGGACGCGTAGTGCTCGCGTTCGGTGGCCTGCACGAGGATGAGCTGCGACCGGCGGGTCTCCTCGTACTGCCGCACCATGAGCTGCCCGGTGCGCGCCGACGTGCGCCAGTGCACGTTCCGCAGCGCGTCGCCGGGCTCGTACGCGCGCAGCGCATGGAACGAGATGTCGTTGTTCGTGATGGTCTTCGTGACCTCGCCCTCGAGGTCGCGCACGAGCCCCGCCGCCGACGGCTTCAGCCGGGCCGTCCTGCGGGTGCACGAAGAGCTCGACCGGGTCCGTCCAGCGCACGGTGCGCCGCAGCAGGCCGAGCTGGTCGCCGCGCACCGACACCGCCGGGCCGGCGACGATCACGGCGCGCCGGTTGGTGGGCACCGCGAAGAGCTCCTCGTGCTCGCCGCCGGGCGGCAAGCGCCGGCACGACGAACTCGGCGAGGCCCGCGCCGACCGGCAGCTCGAGCCGCGAGGGGGTCGACGCCGCGGCGCCGGCGTTCTCGACGACCAGCCGCCCGAGCGCCCGCTCCCCCGCGACGACCCGCGACGGCTGCAGCTCGATGCCGACCCGGTAGTGCAGGCGCCCGAACACGAAGGCGATCGACACGAGCACCGCGGCGAGCAGCGTGAAGCCGAGGAAGGCGAACTCGATCCAGCCGAACGCCCAGGCGAGCGCGAGGGCGACGACGGCAGCCGGCCAGCACGAGCCATCCGGTGGTCGACACGACGCTCGGTCACCGGCGCCGCGAACGCCGGCGGCGGCACGACCGATCGCGCCGGCGCGCGCGGCGAGCGATCGAGCGGATGCCGCGACCGAGCGCCCCACGGCACGTGCCGCGATG
This sequence comes from uncultured Actinomycetota bacterium, assembly GCA_963799015.1. Lineage (GTDB taxonomy): Bacteria > Actinomycetota > Actinomycetes > Actinomycetales > Microbacteriaceae > Agromyces. The sequence goes on from CAWCWD010000050.1 coordinate 52,438, forward strand.
CGCGCCTGCGACGGCGGCGACGCGGGCGTGGCCGACGCGTCGGCTCGGGTCGTGTCGCTCATGCCGCCCGGTACGCGGGCGGTGCGACCTCGACGAGCACGCGGCCCACGATGTCCTCGGCGGTGACGCCGGCGAACTCCGACTCGGGGTCGACGATGATGCGGTGCGCGAGCACCGGCACCGCGAGCTCGCGCACGTCGTCGGGCGTCACGTAGGTGCGGCCGTGCGCGATCGCCCAGGTCTTCGCCGTGCGCGCGAGGGCGAGCGCCCCGCGCATGCTGACGCCGAGCGCCGAGTCCTGGTGCTCGCGCGTCGCCGACACGATGTGGTTCAGGTAGCCGAGCACGGCAGCATCGACGAAGACCTGCGACGCGAGCTGCGCCATCGTGGTCACCGAGCTCGACGCGATGATCGGCGAGACCTTCGACGCGCGCGCGCGGTTGGCGGCATCCAGCAGCAGCGTGACGGCCGTGTCGTGGTCGGGGTAGCCGAGCGACGTCTTGATGAGGAACCGGTCGAGCTGCGCCTCGGGCAGGGAGTACGTGCCCGCCTGCTCCACCGGGTTCTGCGTCGCGATGACCATGAACGGCGAGCCGACGTCGTAGCTCACGCCGTCGACCGTGACCTTGCCCTCCTCCATGACCTCGAGCAGCGCCGACTGCGTCTTCGGGCTGGCACGGTTGATCTCGTCGGCGAGCACGATCGACGCGAAGATCGGGCCCGCGGTGGAACTCGAAGCGGCCCTTGCCCTGGTCGTAGATCGTGACGCCCGTGACATCGGACGGCAGCAGGTCGGGCGTGAACTGGATGCGCGAGTTCGTGCCGTCGAGCGTGTTCGCGAGCGCCTTCGCGAGCACCGTCTTGCCCGTGCCCGGGAAGTCCTCGAGCAGCACGTGCCCGTCGGAGAGCAGCGCGACGAGCACCAGCTCGATGACCTCGCGCTTGCCGAGGATCGCCTGGTCGATGTTGTCGACGAGCTTCGAGAAGGCGTCCTGGAACCACAGGGCCTGTTCGGATGTCACTGCCATTTCGTTGCTCCTCGGGTCAACCGCTGCACTGTCCGGGCGAGAGTGAGTTCCACCGGTCGCCCGTGATCGAATTCGTCTTGGAGATGCTCGTCGGTCCCTCGATCTCGACCCAGATGGCCGAGTCGAACCGCACGCCGAGCCAGTTCTGGAGGGTCTGCTTGCCGTCGCCGCCGATGCCGAACGTCTCCTTGTAGAAGGCGCTCGAGTCGCCGTTCAGCGACGTGTACATGCGGTGACCGCCGCTCGTGAAGTTCTCGTACCGCACGACGACCGCGTTGCCGCCGCCCTGGGGCCCGCCCTTGCAGATGTACGCGCGCGGGCGGTCGGGGGCGGCGGATTGCTCACGCCGACGGAGTCGGAGCCGGTCGGGCCGGTCTGGTTGCTGCCGCGGTTGATCGCTCGCACCTCGAGCGTGTACGTGCCGGCGCCCACGTTGTTCACGCGACCCGAGGTGCCCGCGGTGGTCTGCCAGCCCTGGGCGCCCGATGACGCGCCACTGGTAGTCGACCGCGCCGCCGCCCGTCGAGGCCGGGGCGTTCCAGCTCGCGGTGAGGTCGGCCGGGGCGTCGCCCGAGGAGGTGAGCCGCACGTTCTGCGGGACCGTCGGCGTGCCGTAGGGCGTCGCGGTCGTGCCCGCCGACCACTCCGAGGCGCCGATGCCGTTGATCGCGCGCACGGCGAAGGTGTACGCGGTGCCGTTGGCGAGTCCGGTGATGCGCTGGGTGATGCCGGCGGCGCCCGCGCCGTAGGTGGCGACCTGCCCGTTGTAGCTCACCTCGTAGCCCGGTGATGGCCGAGTTGTTCGGGGCGGGGGCCTGCCAGCGCACGTCGGCGAACGCGTCGCCCGCGGTGACCGCCGGTGCGTTCGGCTGCTCGGGACGGTCGCGCACGATCACCGTCACGCGGCCCTGCGTCTCGCGGGCCGGGTCCTTCGTCGCGTCCTGGATGCGGTAGATCACGCTCAGTGTTCCCGTGAAGGCCGCGCCGGTGCGCACCGAGACGCCGGTCGAGGTGAAGCTCGCGGACGCGCTCGAGCCGACGTCGAGCTGGTCGACCTCGGCGCCGATCACCTTCAGCGGCACCTCGGGGAACGGGTTGAAGTCGTTCGCGAGCACGTCGATCGTGGCGGTCTCGCTGCGCTTCAGGTAGATCGGGCCGTCGTCGACGGCCTGCGCCTTCGCCCGGGTCGACGACACGACCTTCACGTCGACGTAGCCCGGCACCGTGAACTCGTTGAACGTCACGTCGAACGTGAGTCGCGTGGCCGTGCCCGGCTGCACGCCGAGCGGCGCGGAGACCCGCAGCACGCCGCCGTCGATGGCGGCCTGGACGTCGGCGGTCGTGCCGGCGAGGTTCGAGTACCCGAGCCGTCCGATGACGTCGGGGTTCGGGTGGTCGCTCGAGGAGCGCAGGTCGATCTCGAGCGGCTGCTCCCCCGCCTCGATCGTCTCGGCACGCGGGGTGAACACCGGCGGCGTGTCCTCGAAGTTCGGGTCGCCGACCGTCACCGGCACGGTGAGCAGGGCCTTGCGTCCCTCGGGGTCGTCGGCGTTGCGCCCGTCGGTGACCTCGAAGGTGACGGATGCCTCGCCGCGGTAGTCCTGCGCGGGTTCGTACTGCAGCGTGGACCCGTCGACGTAGGCCTCCGACCGCGCGTTCGCCGCCGAGGCCGAGAGGACCAGCGCCGGCTTGCCCGACGGGCACGACGACCAGGTCGGCGACATCCCATCGGATGCTGCCGTTCATCGGCACGACGATCGGGTCGAGCTCGGCGAGGTGCGGGGCGGGGATGGTCGGCTCGTCCTCCTCGATGTCCTCCTCCGTGGCGGACGGGCGGCACGATCACGAACGCCATCGCCGAGAGCTCGTCGAGCTCGTTGGTGAGGCGGTACGCGACGGCGTAGCGCTCCCGACCGGGCTTCACCGACGATGCCGCCGCCGGGAGTGACCTCGGCGCGACCCGCGTTCGGCCCCTCGAGGGTGACCACGAGGTCGTCGACGAGTCCACCGGGGTTCGTGGCGTCGTCGAGCGGCTGCACGGTCACCGAGTCGACCTCGACGACCTCCTCGGGTTCGATGACCTGGTCCTCGGCGGTCGGCGGCAGCACCTTCGCGTCGTCCTTCACCGCGACCTGCAGGAACGCGGTGTCGGCGCCGCCGTGCCCGTTCGAGATCTCGTAGCGGATCGTGAACGCGCCCTCCTGGTCGGGCGCGGTGACGACGACCCGGCGCTTGTCGCGGATCTCGGCCTCGATGCCCTCGTCGACCTCGGGCAGGTCGACGGCCTTCAGGCTGTAGCCGCTCGGGTCGGAGTCGTTGAGGAGCACCTCGACCGACGCCGTGCGACCGGGCTTGACCTCGATCGCGTCGTCGACGGCCTTCGGCGGAAGGGCGACCGCCGGCCGCGGGATCACGCCGATCCGGATCGTGCCCTTCGCGGTCGCGCCGAACGCGTCGCGCAGCTCGTAGCGCGAACGTGTCGGTGCCGGTGGAGCCCGCGAACGCCTCGTACGTGATCGACGTGCTCGTGCGCTCGGCGATGCGCCCGAGGTTCGGCGCCGACGAGATGCCGGTGAGCACGACGGAGTCCCCGTCGGGGTCGAGCCCGTCGAGCGGGATGTCGATCGACACGGCCGAGCCCGCGAACGTGCGCGAGGTCAACGGGGTCGGCAGCGGCGGCCGGTTCTCGCCGGCGTCCTTCGCCACCACCGTGAAGGTCACGTTCGCGCGGGCGGTCTGCTCGAAGTCGTCGCCGATCGTGTAGACGGCCGTGTAGGTGCCGGGCTCGTCGGGCGCCTGGAAGCGCACGTGGTCGTCGTCGACGAACGCGAGCCCCTGCAGGGCGCCCGTGTCGGCGAGCTCGGGCAGCACGTGGATGGCGGTCGAGTCGGGGTGGTAGTCGTTCGCGAGCACCGGCACCGTGGCGATGTCGCCGGCGCGGACGTTCACGGCGTCGTCGACCGCGACCGGCGGCTGGTGCTTCACGAGCGGCGGGACCGGCACGACGGTCACCGTGGCCGTCGCCGTGTTCACGCCGTCGGAGATGGTGTAGCTGAACTGCAGCTGCCGGTCGAGCGCCTCGGAGGCGGTGACGCGCGCGACGGTGTTCGTGAGGATCTCGACCGAGACGAGGTCGTCGGTCTCGGTGTCGTCGGCGGACTGCACCGCGAGCACGCGGCCCGACGGCGACACGTCGTTGGCGAGCACGGGAACCGACGTGGGCTCGCCCGGCCGCAGGTACGCCGTGTCCTTCACCGCGATGGGCGGCGGGGCCTCGGCAGGCGGCTCGACGACCTGCACGCGCACGAGGCCGACGCTCACCGCGGCATCCGCGCCGACGTTGTAGAGGAAGATGTACTCGCCCGGCTCGTTCGACGAGAACGCGATCGTGCCGCGCTCGGGGTTCGGGGTGACGGATGCCCCGGTGGGCACCTGGTCGACGCCGAGCAGCGCGAGCGGCGCACCCGAGGGCGTGAGGTCGTTCTCGAGGGGCTCGATGAGCGTCGCCTCGCCGGCGAAGACCTGCGCGAAGTCGGGCGTGCCGACCGGGTTCAGCGTGCCGGCGGGCTTCACGTCGACGGTGAGCGTGCCGGTGGCCGTGAGCTGTCCGTCGGAGACCGTGAAGGCGACCTCCTTGAGGCCGAGCTCGCCGGACTTGTGGTCGAAGGTGACGTAGCCGTCGGGGCTGAACCGCACCGAGTCGCCGCTCGTCGGCGAGGCGTTCACGAGGAAGACGTCGTCGCCGTCGGGGTCGTTCCAGTCGGCGAGCACGTTGTACGAGATCTGCTGGCCCTGCTCGACGCTGACCGCCCCCGACCGCAGCGAGGTGGGGGCGACGTTCTCGGTCTCGGGCACGATGCGCACGTCGACGGATGCCTCCGACACCCCCGAGCGGCCGTCGTCGACCGAGTAGCGGAACGAGATGGTGCCGGCGGCCCCGTCGGCGGGCGTGAACTGCAGGGCGCGTCCTCCGTCGATGACCTCGAGGCGGCCCTGCGATTCCGCGACCTCCGACGTCTCGGCGACCGTCAGCACGTCGCCGTCGGGGTCGGTGTCGTTCTCGAGCACCTCGAGCACGGTGGTGCGGCCGGGCCGCACGCCGGCCTCGTCGTCGCGGGCGAGCGGCGGCCGGTTCACGTCGGTGCGCTCGGCGAGGGTGTCCTCGAACGTCTGCTGGGCGCTCTTCTCGTCGCCCTCGAGCTCGTCGGTCTCCTCGGGCGGGGTGACCTCCTCCCAGTTGTCGACGAGACGCAGGTCGGAGTCGACGAGCCACGCGTTGCCGTTGGAGAGGTCGTTGAGCACGACGACGTCGCGATTCACGCGGAACTCGAGCCGCGAGCCCGCCGTGGGCTGCGTCGATCGACTGCGAGGACGGCTCGCTGCCGTCGCACGCGGCGAGGTAGGTCGACGACGTCGCCCACGCCGCGTGCGCGCAGCCGTCGACCCAGACCGGCGCGGCCACCTCGTCCGCGGCGCGGGCGGGCGCCGCGGCGGCGTCGCTCTCGATCGCCCGCGCATCGCCGCCGCCGAGCGGCACGGCCATGAGCTCCGACGCTCCGGCGACGTAGGCCACGTCGTGCTCGGCGCTCGACTGCTGGAGCTTCAGGCCCGCCTCGGGGAGCGGCACGTCGCGTCCGTCGACCATCGACGACGTTGCGGTCCTCGTCGAACACCACGGCCCGCTCGCCGACCGCGGCCAGCTGGTGCGCGCCGAGCTTCGGGAGCGCGCTGACCGCGGGCTCGCCGCCGCCCGCGTCGATGCGGACGAGCTCGTCGTCGGCGGCAGAGGTCGCGAACACCGTGCCGCGATCGCTCACGGCGACCCGCGCGTCGGCGCCGAGCTCGGCGATCGGGATCGGTGCCGCCTGCGTCGAACGAGAGGTCTCCGCCGGCGGGCGTGGTCCAGAGCTCGCCCTTCGGCGAGAGGATCGCGAGCACGTCGCCGCCGTAGGCGATGCGCGAGCCGAGCGGCACGTCGATGCGCTGGGTGAGCGTCGTGAACGAGGGGTCGATCGCGCTCGAGCGACCCGACGCTCGCGTCGAGCAGGAAGACGTCGTCGCCGTCCTGGAACACGTCGACGTCGTTCGACGCGGTGGCCACGGCGGCGTCGAGCTCCTCGATCTGCCGGTTGAGCCGACCGGCGAGCAGTTCCTGCCCGTTCGTCACCCAGACGTCGCGCGCGCGGAGGTCGGGGTCGGTCACCGGGAAGCCCTGGTGCAGCACCGCGAAGGTCACCGGCACGCCGACCGCGACGGCGAGCGCGACCGCCGAGGCGACCGGCTTGCGCGCGCGAACCCAGGCCGTGAAGGTGCCCACTCTCAACTCCCCTGGGATCATTCCGTCGGACGAATACGTCGGAAGGCCGAGCGCGCGGCACCCGGACGGCCATCAACGTAACACGCACCGGTGTCCCCCTGAAATGGGGACGCCTGCCCATCGGCGTCGCGCTATCCGTCGCCTCCGGAATGCGACGCGTCGTCGGTGCGATCGAGGAGGGCGAGGTCGTCGGCGCTCACCAGTCGCGTCGCGACCGCGTACTCCACGAGCCGTGCACGACGGTTCGTCGCGAGCTTCCCTCGGCCGCCTCGGAGGCCGTCGACGCCGATCTTGTCGAGCTTCTCGCAGACGTTGTCGAGCTTGCGGTTGAACGTCGTCATGCTCCACCCGAGGCGTGCCGCGGCCTCGGCCGAGGTCGGCACCGTCGCTCGACCCGCCGTCGGCTGCGCCAGCAGGTGCTCGGCGAGGGCGACCACGAGCTGCCGCTGGCTCGTCGTGAGGGTCACGGGGAGGATCGTCGTGCCGCCGTCCTCGGGCGTCGCCGTCAGGGAGGTGTTGTAGAAGTCCTCCTCGGCGTGCACGGTGAAGTCGTAGGTCGTGGATCCCGCGCTGAACATCACGTGCACGGTCTGGAACACGAGCGGCAGCTTCGCACCGGGGGCCACCCACGCCTGCACGCTGCCCGTGGCATCCGACACCGTCGCCGAGAGCAGCTGGCCGACGTTCGAGAGCCACCACAGCCCGAACTCCGACGACAGGGTGAGGAACGTGCGGTGCAGGTAGGGATTGTCGTCGATCGTGAGGTCGGACTCGCGCCCGATCGTGAACGGCGCACCCTCCTCGACGGTGTACCACTCGCCGCAGAACTCGACCCGCAGCGGCCTCACGGCGTGCACCCCGTGACCGCCTCGGAGGTCTTGCTGCCGCGCTGCACCTGCACCTCGATGCACACGCCGCTCGGACGCATGCGACCCCCGCGACGACGATCGACGACGCCTCGGTGACCTCGGTCGACCCCGAGCCGTCGGCGCGCTGCCAGCGGTACCGATCGCCGTCCTCCGCGCCGGCGTGCGAGACCGGGAAGACGACGGCCGTGCCGTCGGCGGAGCGCATGCCCGGTTCCACGACGGGCGCGGGAACGGTGGCGGCCACGATGGCGTCCTCGCCGGTCGGGGCGCTGCGTGGGGTCGGGTGCGCCCTGGTCGAGCGTGCCGGAGAGCGCCACGGCGATGCCGATCGCCGCGACGACGACGAGCGCCGGCGGCGACGGCCGACGATCGTGCCCGCGCGGGAGCGCGACCGCGACCGCCTCGTCGAGGTCGACTCGGCGGTCTCGGCGACGGCTCCGGCCCTCGCCCGCGACGCCGGCCTCGGTCGCGCCTGGGTGACGTCGACGGGCGACTCCACGGATGCAGCGGGCCTCGCCGGCCGCACGACGGTCGCGTCGACGACCGCCGGCTCGCCGCCGCCCGCCCGCCCGGCGGGCGCGGGCGTCGGAGCACGGTGCCCTCGTCGTGCGCCGGCGACGGTGCCGGTGGAGGCGGGCTGCGCCTCGACCTGGCGCGGCCCGCGCGCCACGCGTCGCGTCGTCGCCCTGCGGCGCGGCCCGGCGCGGCTGCGCCTCGACGACGTGCACGGCACGTGCGCGCGTGGCGTCCGCGTCGTCGTCGGACGTCGTGCGCTCCGACGCGAGGTTCGGCACCTCGATGGTCGTGGCCGCGTAGCCCAGCTCGAGCTCGACCGCTGCAGGGCGCGGGCGAACTCGATCGCGGTCGGGTAGCGATCGTCGCGGCGCACCGACATGCCCTTCGCGAGCACCGACGACGAGGCTGCGCGGCACGTCGGCCCGGTCGATCGGCGTGATCGCGCCGCGCTCGATGCGGCCGATGAGGTCGAGCGAGCCGTTCGGCCGGCCGGGGATCTCGAACGGCGTGCGGCCGGCGAGCAGCGTGTGCACGGTCGCCGCGAGCGAGAACACGTCGCTGCGCTGGTCGGGCCGGGGGTCGTCCTCGAACATCTCGGCGGGCGACCACGGCACGCTCATGCCCACCGCCGATTGCCCCGACGACGTCGCCGACGCGTCGGCGGGCGCGGTCACGGTGTGCACGGGCAGCTCGCCCTCGAGGTTCGAGGAGATGCCGAAGTCGGTGAGGGCCGGCCACCCGTAGTCGTTCGTCAGCACGTTCGCGGGCTTGATGTCGCGGTGCAGGATGCCGGCGGCGTGCGCGGTCGCGACGGCGCCGGCCAGGCGGATGCCGGTGCGGAGCGCATCCTCGACCGCGAACGGCTCGCGCTTGTAGCGCTCGGCGAGGCTCGGGCCCGAGCAGTACTCCATGACGAAGTACGGGCGGCCGTCGGCCGAGACGTCGGCGTGGAAGATCGTGACGATGAACGGATGCGCCGAGAGCTGGGCCATGAGGTTCGCCTCGGCGACGAACTGGGCCCGCGTGTCGCGGCCGAGCTCCTCGGTGAGGAGCACCTTCACCGCGACCTTGCGACGCGGCAGCCGCTGCTCGTAGAGGAACACGTCGGCGAATCCGCCGGAGCCGAGCAGCTGGAGCGGGGTGTACCCGGGCAGGTCGGGCGGGCTGGAGGGGGCGCGGCGCATCACGCTCCGACCACCTGGAGGGTCCAGCCGCCGCCGAGGTCGACGACCGTTCCGGCCAGCACCGGCGTCGGCTCGCCGGCGCGGAGCTTCACGGGCGGCTTGCCCGGAGCCACGACGTGCGTGCCGTTGCGCGAGTGCAGGTCGGTCACGACCACCGTGTCGCCCTCGACGGCGAGCCTGACGTGGTTGCGCGAGATGTCGGGATCGCCCGCTCCGATCGTGATGAGTCGCGGGATGCGGCCGCCGGACACCTGGCTGACGCTCGGGGCGCGCCCGAGCACGACCTCGTGGCCGATCGGCTCGACGTGCCGTCGGGCATGCGCAGGCTCGACCGGGGCGCGGATGCCACGCGGGATCGCCGGATGCGGGCGTCGACGCGCCTCCTCGGGCCGCCCGCTCGGCGCGGAGCCGCCGCAGGTCGATGCTCGCGACCGTGAGTCCGTCGTGGTCGCCGTCGAGTCCGCCCGCGTCGGGCGTCGGCTCGACCGCGGACGTCGGCCGCGCGCGGCGTGATCGGCGCCGCGATGGTGTCCTCGGCGGGCACCATCGTCTGCTCGGACGGCGTGACGCGGCGGCGCCGACGCGATCGCGGACGGCGTCGTCGGCGTTCCGACCGGCGCCACCGGCCGGGGGCGCCGGCGCAGGCGCGACCTCGGGCTCGGCGATCGCGCCTGGCACCACGACGTGGAGAGCGGATGCCGCAGCCGGCGCCTCGGGCGCAGCCGGAGCGGCACCGGGGCGACCGCCTCGCCGGCTCGCGGAGCTCACGCGCGTGCGCCGGCACGATGCCCTCGACGACGGGGAGTTCGGCACCGGCATCGGAGCCGCTCGGCGTCGGCGTCGCACGACGATGACGGATGCCCCGGCGTCGATCACCCGCTCGGTCCAGGTCGAGACGCCCGCGCCCGAGATCGCCGTGTCGCCGACGCGCACGGTGATCGCCGCCGCGGGCCACGACGCGGGCGGACTCGTCGTCGGCATGACGCACGACGAGCGCGAAGGGCGGCGTCGCGGCGAGGCCGGCGGCGGTGAGCCGGTCGAGCACGTGCGGCGTCGGGTCGTCGTCGCCGAGCTGCGGCCACAGTGCCACGAGGTCGGACGCCGCCGTCGACGGCGCCAGCAGCACGACGGCGCCGCGGACGGCGGCGAGCCATCCGTTCGCCGGATCAGGCCGGTACGTCGCCATGCTCGTCCCCTCCGGTGCGCGGCGTCGTGTCCTCGGCGGCGCGCGACAGCGCTTCACGGCGATCGCGCGTCGCCTCGTCGTCGTCGTCGGAGCCGAGCTCGGACTCCACGACGATCACCGTGACGTTGTCGCGGCCGCCGTGTTCGAGCGCGGCGTCGACGAGCTCGCCGGCGAGGCCCGCGGCGTGGCCGGTGTCGCCGGCGAGGATGTGGGCGAGCTGCTCGTCGTCGACCTCCTTCGACAGCCCGTCGGAGCAGATGAGGAACACCTGGCGGCCGGTCGCCGGGATGAGCCACACGTCGGGGTCGACGACCTCGTCGGCGCCGATCGCGCGGGTGATCACGTTGCGGTCGGGGTGGCGCTCGGCATCGTCGGCGCTGATCGAGCCCCGCGTCGACGAGCTCCTGCACGGCGGAGTGGTCGACGCTCAGCTGCTCGAGCGTGCGGCCGTCCCACGAGTAGACCCGCGAGTCGCCGATGTTGAAGACCATCCAGTGGAATCCGGCCACCGTCGCCCGCGTCGACGAGCGCGACCCCGGTGAGCGTCGTGCCGGCGACGGCGGTGCCCTCCTCGCCCTCGGCGCTCAGGGCGCGGACCGCGTCGTTCGACGTGTGGATGGCGTCGAGCACCTGCTCGGGCGACGATGGGCCGCCCGGGCTCGAGGTGCCGGCGGAAGGTCTCGATCACCGTGCGGCTCGCCGCGTCGCCGCGGGCGTGCCCGCCCATGCCGTCGGCGACGAGGTAGACGGGCGCCTCGGCGAGGAACGCGTCCTCGTTCACGCTGCGCACGCGACCGACGTCGCTCTGCGCGCTGTGGGCGATCACGGCGGAACCGTGCGGGAGCGGGACGACGTCCTCGCCATCAGCGGACACGGTTCTCCTCGTCGCAACTCCACCGGGCCCCCGGCCCGGGCGCCCCACCCAGGCGCCGCCTCCCCACGCTAGCAACTCCCGGCGGGTGTCGCGGACCGCTGTGCACAGCCGCGACCGCGCCGGCCGTCGTCAGTGCTCGCGGCGGGGTGCGTCCTCGGTGAAGTGGGGCACCTCGTCGAGCAGGTTCGCGCCGCGGCGCTTCGAGTCGACCCGGGCCTTCACGAGGCTCGCGATCGTGGCGACCGCCATCGCCGCCACGATCACGCCGAGCGAGGCCCACGTGGAGATCTCGGGCGCCCACTCGACGGGCTCGCCGCCGTTGATGAACGGCAGCTCGTTCACGTGCAGGGCGTGCAGCACGAGCTTCACGCCGATGAAGGCGAGGATGAACGCGATGCCGTACTTGAGGTACTCGAGGCGCTCGAGCAGGCCGCCGAGGAGGAAGTACAGCTGGCGGAGGCCCATGAGGGCGAACACGTTCGCGGTGAACACGATGAACGCGCTCTGCGTGATGCCGAAGATCGCGGGGATCGAGTCGAGCGCGAACAGCAGGTCGGTCGTGCCGATGGCGATGAACACGATGAGGATCGGCGTGAACATGCGCGTGCCGTCGACGGTGGTGCGCAGCTTGATGCCGTCGTAGTCGTCGGAGATGCGGACGCGCTTGCGCAGCATCCGCACGAGTCCGCTCTCGTTCTCCTCGGCGTTCTCCTCGCGGTGCAGGAACGCCTGCTGGATCGCCGTCCACACGAGCCAGGCGCCGAAGATGTAGAAGATCCAGCTGAAGTTCTCGATGAGCTGCGCGCCGAGCAGGATGAACACGCCGCGGAAGATCAGCGCGAGGATGATGCCCACCATGAGCACCTCCTGCTGCATCTTCTTCGGCACCGCGAACCGCGCCATGATCACGACGAAGACGAAGAGGTTGTCGATCGACAGGCTGTACTCGGTGAGCCAGCCCACGACGAACTGGCCGGCGTGCTCGGCGTCGCCGAGCAGCAGCATGAGCAGCGCGAAGATGAGCGCGAGCACGACGTAGAACACGACCCAGAGGGTCGACTCCCGGAACGACGGAACGTGCGGACGCTTCACGACGAGGAGGAGGTCGCCGATGAGGATGAGGGTCAGGACCACGAGGGATCCGATTTCGAACCAGGCGGGGAGCTCGAGCACTGAGGGGCCTTCCGGGTGAGTTGTGGGTACGGGTGAACCCGAAAGTCTCTCCCGACCGCGCCTCCGGCGCGCCGCCACGCCCGGAGCGGCGTCTCTGGCGCTCGTACTGACGATCGTGGCCCGAGGCGTGCGCCCCGCGGGATACTCCCCTTCGCTCTGGCGAGTCTAGCCGATGGCCGAGCGGATGCCGCGGGCGCATCCCCAGCCGACCGCGGTGCGGCGGCGCGGCGGCGAGCGGATGCCGCGGGCGGGACGGGCCCGGAAATGCCGAATGCCCTCGCCGGAGCGAGGGCATTCGATGCGTTGTGACCCCAGCGGGATTTGAACCCGCGCTGCCGCCGTGAGAGGGCGGTGTCCTAGGCCGCTAAACGATGGGGCCGAATCGACAACTTGAAGAGTATGACACAGGCGCGGGGCTGCCGCAAAATCGAGGCCGCCGCGGCATCCGTCGCCCCGTCAGGCGAACACGGAGAGCGCGCCGGGCACCACCTCGACGTCGATGGGGAGCGGCGCCGATGCGCTCGCCGTCGGCGTACGCGACGATGTCGTCGGCCTCGATCGTCACCCGCGACGCCCGCACGAACTCGACCGCCGGATGGTCGACGTGCTCCCCCGCGAACACCTTGGGGAACACCCTGAGCAGGCCGATGCGCGAGAGCGGATGCACGATGAACACGTCGAGGAGGCCGTCGGCGAGGTCGGCGTGCGGCACGATGCGCATGCCGCCGCCGAGCGACGCGTTGTTCGCCACCGAGACGAGCATGGCCCGCTGCTCGCGGCGCACGCCGTCGATGGTGATCGTGTACGTGCGCGGCCGGAAGGTGGCGAGCTCGCGCACCAGGGCGAGCGTGTACCGGCTCGGACCGCGGGGCCGGGTCATCCGGTTCGCGCGCTCGTTCACGACGGCGTCGAATCCCGTGGAGACCACGCCCGCGAACCACGTGCGCAGCTCGCCGTGGCGGATCACGCCGGCGTCGATCGCGCGCGGCTCGCGCGCGAGCGCGGCGACGAGGGCGTCGGTGCCGGCCGCCGGGTCGTCGTACGGCAGGCCGAGGCCGCGCGCGAGGTCGTTGCCCGTGCCCGCCGCGACGATGCCGAGCGGCACGCCCGTCTGCGCCACGAGGTTCACGCCGAGCGAGACCATGCCGTCGCCGCCGACCACGACGAGGCCGTCGATGCCGCCCTGCCCGAACGCCGACTCCGCCTCGCGGCGGAGGAGCTCGAAGTTGGCCTCTCGCAGCATCGACACGTCGTGCCCCTCGTCGATGAGCCGCTCGGCGACGGCGGGGCCGACCGCGCGGTTCCGGCCGAACGAGGCGGCCGGGTTGACGGCGACGAGGAGGCGCCGGGGGGCTCCATGCATGGAGCGATTCTGGCAGGCGCCGGGCTTGCGCGCCGACCGACGGGCGGTGTTGGCTCGACGCATGCGACTCACGAAGCTCGAACACGCCGCGCTCGTCGTCGAGGACTCCGGCGACAAGCTGTACGTCGACCCCGGCAAGTTCACGACGCCGATCACGGAGTCGGCCGGCACCGTCGCCGTCGTCATCACCCACGAGCACGACGACCACTGGACGCCCGAGCAGCTCGGGCGCATCGTCGCCGCGAACCCCGACGTGCGGATCTTCGGGCCCGCGGGTGTCGCGGCCGCGGCATCCGGATTCCCCGTCGAGACGGTGGCGGCGGGCGACGAGGTCGAGGTCGGCCGGTTCCGGTTGCGGTTCTTCGGCGGTCGCCACGCGCAGATCCACCCCTCGATCCCGATCATCGACAACCTCGGCGTGCTCGTGGACGACGCCCTCTACTACGGCGGCGACTCGTTCGTGGTGCCCGAGGGCGTCACGGTCGACGTGCTCGCGGCGCCGGCGAACGCGCCGTGGATGAAGATCAGCGAGGTGATGGACTACATCATCGCGGTCGCGCCGAGGCGCGCGTTCCCCACGCACGAGATGCTGCTCTCGCGGGCGGGCAAGGACCTCTCGAACGCTCGCCTCCGCTGGGCCGCCGAGCAGGGCGGCGGCGAGTACCTGCCGCTCGAGCCGGGCGACGCGATCGACTTCTGACCTGTCGGCCGCTCACCCGACGCGTGGACGCCTCGCCGGCACGGACCCGGCAGGGTGTCAGGAGCGGTCGGCGCTCGATCAATCCGGCCCCGGACCCCCGTTGCCGTTGCCGTTGCCGTTGCCGTTCCCGTTGCCGTTGCCATTGCCGCCGCCACCGCCGCCGTCGGGCTCATCGCTGTCCGCCGGCGCGGGCGCCGGGCTGGCGCCGGTGCGCGGTGCGACCGGCCCGAGCCCCGCCTCCGTGAACGGGTCGCCACCGTACTTCGCCGAGGCGACCGACATCACGGCCGGCCACATGCGGTGACGGGCCGTCGCGGCCTGCCCACTCGCGAAGGAGATCCCGCGCTGGTTCGCCTCGCCGTTGACGCTGACGACGGCGGCGACCGTCGCCACCTTCGAGCTCGCTCCGCACATCCACGTGTCCTTCGCCCCGTCCGTGGTTCCGGTCTTGCCGATGAGCGGCACTCGCGGCGACGTGCTGCCGTACGACGACGAGCCCGTGCCGCCGGTCATCACGCGACCCATCGCGTAGTGCATCGCGGCCGACACCTCGGGCGTCACCGACTGCGTGCAGGTGCTGACGGGCGGCGGGATCTCCTCGCCGTCACGTCCCACGATGCGGTCGATCGCGATGGGCGAGCACGTGAGGCCGTTGTTGGCGATGCCGGCGAAGGCGACGGCCATGCTGAGCGGGGCGACCTCGTTGGTGCCGATCACCGATGAGGGACCCTGCACGAGCGGATCGCCGTCGGCCCGGTGCACGCCGAATGCCTCGGCGGTCTGCCGGATGCCGCACAGGTCGAGCTGCTTCGCCATGCCGATGAAGCCCGTGTTGATCGATCCGATCGTCGACTCCAGGGCGCTGTAGTTGCCGCCGGACTCGTTGGCGTCGTTCCGCGGATTCCAGTTGCCCGCGTAGTGCGGCCCGAGGCAGCTGTCCTGGAACACGCCCCAGTTGCTCTTCGGGCGCGAGTCGACGCGGTCGGCGAGCCCGTGTCCCGTCTTCAGCCACTCGGCGAGCGTGAACACCTTGTACGAGGATCCGGGCTGGAACCCGCTCGATCCGCCGTAGTCGTAGTCGGTGTTGTAGTTGATGCTCGTGTACTGCGGTCCGGTCGAGAGCACCGCCGGATCCTGGCTGTAGGTGCGGTTCTGGGCCATCGCGAGCACTCGGCCGGTGCCGACCTGGACGCTCGAGATGACCGCGCCGACATCCCACCCGGGATACGTCTGCGGCACGTTCTGCGCGATGGTGCTCTCGGCCGCGTTCTGCAGGTCGAGGTCGAGCGTCGTGAACACCTCGTATCCGCCGCGGCGGAAGTTCAGCAAGCGGGTCTCCGCCTCCTCGCCGAAGATCGGGTCGTTCTGGAGGATGTTCTTCACGTAGTCGCAGAAGTACGCGCTGCCCCCGGCCGTCTGGCACCCGGTGCTCGGCTCCGTGATCGCGGGTTGCACGGGCGTGGCGACGGCGGTGTCGAACTCCGCCTGGGTGATCTTCCGCTGCTCGAGCATGCTCGTCAGGATGTAGTTGCGCCGAGCGGTGTTCTCCGCGTACCCGTTGGCGACGCCGTTCGTCTCACTCTCGGGCTTGTCGAGCTGGAACTTCGCGGGGTTGTTGACGATCGCCATCAGCGATGCCGCCTGCGCGAGCGACAGGTTCGCGGCCGAGGTGCTGTAGTAGTAGTTGGCGGCCGCCTCGATGCCGTACACCGTGCCCCCGAATCCCGCGATGTTCATGTAGCCGAGCAGGATCTCGTTCTTCGTGTAGCGCTTCTCGACGCCGATGGCGAGGCGCATCTCCTTGAGCTTGCGGTCGATCGTGGTCTCGGTGACCGTGTCGTAGCACCCGAGCCGCTCCTCCTCGATGAGCGCATGCCGCTCGTCGCCGGTGAGCGCCGCCCGCTCCTCCTCGGTGAGGTCCTCGAGCGCGGTGATGTCGGCCATCCGCTCGCACTCCTGCACGCGCACGTTCTTCACGTACTGCTGGGCGATGGAGGAGCCGCCCTGCGTCTCCCGGCCGGTGGCGGTGGTGACCGCCGCCCGCACCGTGCCCTGGATGTCGATGCCGCCGTGATCGTAGAACCGCGGGTCCTCGCCGGCGATGGCGGCGTCCTTCACGTACTGGCTGATCGCGTCCCAGCCGACCTCGACGCGATTCTGGTCGTAGAACGACGCCAGCAGCGCGGTGCTGCCGTCGGAGCGG
Organism: uncultured Actinomycetota bacterium; assembly: GCA_963799015.1. Lineage (GTDB taxonomy): Bacteria > Actinomycetota > Actinomycetes > Actinomycetales > Microbacteriaceae > Agromyces. Next base: position 68,851 of record CAWCWD010000050.1, read on the forward strand.
GTCGCGTAGATGTTGCTCTTCTCGGACAGCTCGCCGATCTGGAGGTAGCCCGGCAGGTTCTCGAACATCCCGATGGTGCCGGATGCCGCGATGCCGACGGTGGCGATCGCCGGCGTCACCCCGACGACGACGAGGGTGGCGGCCGCCGCGCTCGCCGCGACGAGGCCGATGAAGCCGCCGATGACGCCGAGGGGCGTGCGGGTTTCCGCGAAGTCGCGATTCCGCATGTTCCGGACCATGCACTCACCCCCGGGGCCCGCGATCGTGCGGGTGACGCGGTGCCCGGAAGGGCGGACACCATGTTGCTCCGATCACCATGGAACCTCAGCATGCCGCCCGTGTCCAGACTTCCCCATGACATCCGGCCCCGTGTCCCGGACTGATGCGGCTACGCCGCCTCGGCGAGGAACGGCTCGTGGCGGTATCCGCTCTCGTCCAGGATCGCCACGGTGGACTCGGGAACCTCGACGAAGGCGCCCGGCAGGTCGTTCAGCGGCTCGGAGACGACCACGCGAGCGCGGCGGCCGAAGATCTTCAGGCGTTCGATGTCGGGGTACATCTCGCGCAGCGTGTCGATGTCCACCGAATGGAACAGCGACCGCGACATCCCCTGGGTCGAATAGCGGAATGCCCAGATCGTCGCACCGTCGGCGAGTGCGATCGTGCCCTGCATCGGGTACCGGATGCCGTGCTCGCGACCCACGGACTCGACCATCTGCACCGCCTTCGTGATGCCGCCGATCGGGTCGTCCTGCAGCCCGAGCGTGAGGGCGAGGTGGAAGATCACCTCGGAATCGGTGGTGCCGTGGATGTGCGGGTACAGCGACGGATCGACCGCGAACGTGAGGTCGCGCTTCGTCTTGGCGAAGTCGCCGAGGAAGCCGTTGTGCATGAACATCCAGTTCTCGAAGCGGAACGGATGGCAGTTCGTCTGCTGGATCGGGGGTCCGCCCGCCGCCCGCACGTGGCTGAAGAACAGCGGGCTCTCGATCGCCTGCGTGAGCTCGCGCAGGTTCTCGTCGTTCCACGCGGGTTCGGTGCTGTGGAACAGCGCGGGACGGCTGCCGACCGCCGAGTCGCGCGGATACCAGCCGAACCCGAAGCCGTCGCCGTTCACGGTCTCCGCGCCGAGCGGCGAGTTGAGCGACTGCTTCACGAGCGAGTGTTGGGCGTCGAGGATCACCGTCGACGGTTGGAGCGGTTCACCGGAGTACGCGAGCCAGCGGCACATGTTCTCATCTCCCTGCACGGTCTGCGGCGACACGGCGGAACGCGAGCGGCGCTGCAGCCACATGGTAGCCGCGTCCCCGCGCGAGGACGTCGAATCGTGCCGAATCGTCAGCGCCCAATTCTGGGGGCATCGGATGCCGCGACCGCCCGCCTACGATGTGTTCACCGCGGCCGTCGGGCCATTCGCATCCGCCCGTCCGGCCGCGGTCCTCGAGCCCAACACCCAAGGGAACGAGGGGCCCCGACCTCATTCTCCGGGTGGGGGTCCCTCGCTTGGGGGGACCTCTGCGGCAATGGGAAAAGGCCCGGATTCACCGGGCCTTCGTCATGTTCGATCTTGCTGGGGTACCTGGACTCGAACCAAGAACAACGGTACCAGAAACCGCCGTGTTGCCAATTACACCATACCCCAATGGCCCGCGACCGAAGCCCGCGCCGACACGCAACTCTAGCCTACGCACCGCACGCCGACCAAACTGAGCGGACCTCGGCGGCCGGCCGGCGTGCGCTCTAGCCGAGGCGCGCGAGCAGCCGGTCGATGCGCTCCAGCGAGTCGATCTTGCCGAGGATCTGCATCGACTCGAAGAGCGGCGGCGACACGCGGCGCCCCGAGATCGCGGTGCGAACCGGGCCGAACGCGACCCGCGGCTTCAGCCCGAGCCCGTCGATGAGCGCGCCGCGCAGCGCCTCCTCGATCTGGTCGTGCGTCCACGCGTCGGCGGGCAGTCGATCGAGTGCCTCGCGGGCGGCGGCGAGCACCGATGCGGTGTCGGCGGGCAGGCCGGCGAGGGCGTCGTCGTCGTACGCGAGGCCCGCGGAATCCGTGAACAGGAAGCCGAGCATGCCGGGCGCTTCGCCGAGCAGGCCGATGCGCTCCTGCACGAGCGGCGCGGCTTCGACGAGCACGGCCTCCTGGGCGGCGCTGATCGGCGTCTCGACGGCGCCGACGGCCTGGAGGTACGGCACGGTGCGCGCCGTGAACTCGCCGACCTCGAGCTGGCGGATGTGGTCGCCGTTGATCGCCTCGGCCTTCTTCAGGTCGAAGCGGGCGGGGTTCGGGTTGACGTCCTCGACGTCGAACGCCGCGACGAGCTCGTCACGGCTGAACACGTCGCGGTCGGCCGAGAATCCCCAGCCGAGGAGCGCGAGGTAGTTGACGAGACCCTCGGGGATGAATCCCCGGTCGCGGTGGTGGAACAGGTTCGACTCGGGGTCGCGCTTGGAGAGCTTCTTGTTGCCCTCGCCCATGACGTACGGCAGGTGCCCGAAGCGCGGCACGAACGTGGTCGCCCCGATGTCGATGAGCGCGTGGTAGAGCGCGATCTGCCGCGGCGTCGACGAGAGGAGGTCTTCGCCGCGCAGCACGTGCGTGATGCCCATCAGCGCGTCGTCGACGGGGTTGACGAGCGTGTAGAGGGGCGCGCCGTTGGGGCGCACCACCACGAAGTCGGTCGTGCCGCCGACCGGGAAGTCGATGCGGCCGCGCACGAGGTCGTCGAAGCCGAGGTCGACGTCGGGCACCCGAAGGCGCAGCGCCGGCTCGCGGCCCTCGGCGCGGAAGGCCGCTCGCTGCTCGTCGGTGAGGTCGCGGTCGAAGTTGTCGTAGCCGAACTGCTTCGGTCGCCCGGCCGCCTCGTTGCGGGCGTCGATCTCGTCGGCTGTCGAGTAGCTCTCGTAGACGTGCCCGGCGGCCTTCAGGCGCTCGACGACGTCGGCGTAGATCCCGCCGCGCTGCGACTGCCGGTACGGCTCGTGCGGGCCGCCGACGCCGACGCCCTCGTCCCAGTCGAGGCCCAGCCAGGTGAGCGCGTCGAGGAGCTGCTCGTAGCTCTCCTCACTGTCGCGCGCGGCATCCGTGTCCTCGATGCGGAAGACGAAGGTGCCGCCGGTGTGCCGGGCGTACGCCCAGTTGAAGAGCGCGGTGCGCACCAGGCCGACGTGCGGGGTGCCGGTCGGCGACGGGCAGAAGCGCACGCGGACGTCGGTACCGGTGGCAGAAGTGGTGGGGTGGGCTGTCTCGGACATACGGGTCCATGCTATCGACCGGGGCGCGTCCGCCGCGCCGCCTCCGGCCGGACGGACCTCAGGCGGCGGCGAGCGACTCGAGGGCCGCGATGGTCGCGCCGACCGCGGGCACGCGCTCCGCGCCCCGTGCGGTCACGAGGTGCAGCGAGCGCACGTCGCGCCGTGCGGTGGGGCGGGTCACGACACCCGGATGCCGCGGCGAGGCCGCCAGCGCGAGTGCGGGCAGCAGCGCCACCCCGAGGCCCTGCGCGACCATCCCCTCGACGGCCACGAAGTTGTCGGTCTCGAAGGCGATCCGCGGCGTGAACCCGGCGGCCGCGGCGAGCTCCAGCAGGTGGCCGCGGCAGCGGGGGCATCCGGCGATCCACGGGTCGTCGCCGAGCGCGGCGAGGTCGACCACGTCGGACACCGCGGCCGGATGCCCGGCGGGCAGCACGAGCCGGATCGGCTCCTCGCCGAACGCGCGGACGTCGAGCCCGCGGGCGCTGGCCCGGTGGGGGTCGTCGCGGTCGCCCGGGTAGCTGAAGGTGATGGCGAGGTCGGCCCGGTCGGCGCGCACGGCGGCGACCGCTTCGGGCGGCTCGGCCTCGACGTACGTCACCGCGATGCCCGGGTGGGCCGCGCCGAGCGCGGCGATGAGCCTCGGCACGAGCGTCGCCGACGCCGAGGGGAACGCGATGAGCCGTACCCGTCCGGCACGCAGACCCCGGATCTCGGCGAGCTCACCGGCGGCGGCCTCGATCGCGGTCGCCACCGCGTTGGCATGGCGGGCCAGCACGCGGCCCGACTGCGTCAGGCGGATGCCGCGGCCGACCCGCTCGACGAGCGCGATGCCGGTGCGCTCCTCGAAGCGCCGGAGCTGCTGGCTCACCGCAGGCTGGCTGTACCCGAGGGCTTCGGCTGCGGCGGTGAGCGAGCCGTGCTCGGCGACCTGGCGCACGACACGGACCGTCTGCAGGTCGAGTGCGGCCGCGAGGCCCTCGATGGATGCGTCGGACATGTGCAAATCATAACGACACGGCATGGATATGATCACTCACCTGTCATTGCCGAATGGATGGCTCGCGCGGAGACTGGTGGCATGCCCTCCCTCCGAGACCGATTCGCCGCCGGCCGCGGCTACCTCGCCGCCTGCACGCTCGGCCTTCCCGCCGACGTCACGCGTGAGGCACTGCGCCTCGATCTCGAGCGCTGGGCGACGGGCACGGCCCTCGCGTCCGAGTACTCGGCGACCCTCGAGCGGGCGCGTGGACACGCCGCGACGCTGCTCGGCGTCGGGCCCGAACGGATCGCCACGGGATCGCAGGTCTCGGTGTTCGCGGGGCTCGCCGCGGCATCCGCCCCGGCGGGCGCGGAGGTGGTCTGCGTCGACGGCGACTTCTCCTCCGTCGTCGCCCCGTTCCTCGCGCGGGGCGACCTGCGGGTGCGCCACGTGCCGTTGGCCGACCTCGCCGACGCGATCGGCCCCGACACGTGGATGGCGTCGTACTCGCTCGTGCAGTCGGCGACGGGCGAGGTGGCCGACGCGGCATCCGTGGCCGAGGCCGCGCGGGCCGTCGACGCACGCGTGATGGTCGACACCACGCAGGCCACCGGCTGGATGCCGACCGCCGACCTCGAGGCCGACCTCATCGTGTGCCACGCCTACAAGTGGCTGTGCGCCCCGCGCGGGGCGGCGTTCGCGGCGTTCTCGCCGCGGGCCCTCGACGAGATCACGCCGCTCACCGCGGGATGGTACTCGGGCACCGACCCGTGGGCGTCGTGCTACGGCCCCGACCTGCACCTCGCCGATGACGCGAGCCGTTTCGACGTCTCCCCCGCCTGGCACGCGTGGGCCGGCGCAGAGGCCGCGCTGGGGTTCGCCGCGTCGCTCGACGCCGACGAGGTGCGCGCCCACGCGGTGGGCCTCGCGAACGCCTTCCGCGAGCGGCTCGGCATGGCCCCGTCCGACAGCGCGATCGTCACCTGGCCCGACGCCGACGGCACGGAGCTGGCGGCGCTCGGCGCCGCGGGCATCACCGCGTCGGGCCGCGCCGGGCGCGCGCGTGTGGCGTTCCACCTCTGGAACGACGACGAGGACGTCGACCACGCCGCGACGACGCTCGGTCGCTGAGCGAGCGGATGCCGCGGCCGCACGCCGCCCGGCCGACGCAGCTCAGCGCGAGCCGCGCACCGGGTTCGACAACGTGCCGAGTCCCGAGACCGTGACCTCGACGGTGTCGCCGTCGACGATCGGACCGACGCCGGCGGGCGTGCCGGTGAGGATCACGTCGCCGGGGAGCAGGGTGAACACGCTCGACGCGTAGGCGATGATCGCCGGGATCGAGTGCACCATGTCGGCGAGGCGGCCCTCCTGGCGGCGTTCGCCGTTCACGCTCGTCTCGATCGTGCCGCCATCGAGGTCGAGGTCGGTGTCGATCACGGGACCGAGCGGGCAGAACGTGTCGAAGCCCTTGGCCCTGGTCCACTGCCCGTCGCGCTGTTGCAGGTCGCGCGCCGTGACGTCGTTCGCGATCGTGTACCCGAAGATCACGTTCGCGGCATCCGCCTCGGCGACGTGCTTCGCGATGCGCCCGATGACGACCGCGACCTCGCCCTCGTGCTCGACGCGCTCGCTCTGCAGGGGCAGCACGATCGCGTCGCCCGGGCCGATGACCGACGTGTTCGGCTTCAGGAAGAGCAGCGGCTCGGCCGGCGCCTCGCCGCCCATCTCGGCGGCGTGCTCGCGGTAGTTCTTGCCGACGGCGACCACCTTGGAGCGCGGGATCACCGGGGCGAGCAGCTTGGCCTCACCGAGCGGCACCCGCTCCCCCGTCGGCTCGTACCCGGCGAACATCGGGTCGGCCTTCAGCACGACGAGCTCGTCCTCCTCCTCGTCGACGATGCCGAAGGCGATGGTCTCGCCGTGGGAGAAGCGCGCGATCTTCATGCGACCAGCCTATTGGGCGGACGGTCCGACACCGTCTGGGATCAGCCGCTTGCCGAGGCTCACCGCATGGTCGGGCTCGTAGCCGAGCGAGCGGTACCAGTCGATCACCGCCTGGTTCGTCGACCGCACCTGCAGGTTGAGCTTCGGGCAGCCGCGCTCGACGAGCAGCCGCTCGGCCTCCGCCATGATCGCCGCCCCGAGCCCCTCGCCGCGCCGCGACTCGTCGACCGCGAGGTAGTTCACCCAGCCGCGATGCCCGTCGTACCCGACCATGGCCGCGCCGACGACGTCCGTCGCGCCGTCGGCCGACACGGCCTCGGCGACGAGGAAGAGCTCGGGCTGCACCGTGAGCTTGCGTTCGATGTCGCGGTACGGGTCGTTCCACGGCACCACCAGCCCGGCGGCGCGCCAGAGCGCGACCACCGGCTCGGTGTCGTCGCGGCGGAACGGCCGGATGACCGTGCCGGCCATCAGGCGTCGAGCCGCGTCATCCAGCCGTGGCGGTCCTCGACGCGGCCGTACTGGATGCCCGTGAGCTCCTCGCGAAGCGAGAGTGCGAGCTCGGACGCGGCCGCGCCCGAGTGCACGATCTCGAAGTCCTCGGCGAGCAGCCGCCCGATGGGCGTGATCACGGCGGCGGTGCCGCACGCGAACGCACCGACGATCTCACCGGATGCCGCGCCGTCGCGCCACTCGTCGAGCGTCACCTTGCGGCTCTCGACCGTGTGGCCGCGGTCCTTCGCGAGCTGCAGCACCGAGTCGCGCGTGATGCCCTCGAGGATCGAGTCCGACTCGGGGGTGACGAGGGTGCCGTCGCGGTAGACCAGCACGACGTTCATGCCGCCCAGCTCCTCGAGGTACCTGCCCTCGTCGAGGAACAGCACCTGCTGGCATCCGTGCTCGGCGGCCTCGGCCTGCGGCAGCAGGCTCGACGCGTAGTTGCCACCGGTCTTCGCCGCGCCCGTGCCGCCCTTGCCGGCGCGGGCGTACTTCGTGGAGAGCCAGATCGACACGGGCTGCACGCCGCCGTGGAAGTAGGCGCCCGCCGGACTCGCGATCAGGTAGTAGGCCACCTTCTTCGCGGGGCGCACGCCGAGGAACGCCTCCTTCGCGAACATGAAGGGACGCAGGTACAGGCTCGTCTCGGGGGCGGTCGGCACCCAGGCGCCGTCGACCGCGATGAGCTGGCGCAGCGAGTCGATGAAGTACTCGCTCGGCAGCTCGGGCAGGGCGAGTCGCGCGGCCGAGCGCTGCATCCGCGCGGCGTTCTCGTAGGGGCGGAACGTCCAGACCGAACCGTCGGCGTGGCGGTAGGCCTTCAGCCCCTCGAAGATCTCCTGCGCGTAGTGCAGCACCGCCGCGGACGGCTCGAGCTGGATCGGGCCGTACGGCGAGACGCGGGGCCGGTGCCATCCGCCCTTGTCCGACCAGCACAGGTCGACCATGTGGTCGGTGAAGTGGTTGCCGAAGCCCGGGTCGGCGAGCACCGCGTCGCGCTCGGCGTCGCTCTTCGCCGCGTCGTTGCGGGTGATGTTCCAGATGAGGCCGGCCGCGGATGGTGCCTGGAGCGGGAGGTTGATGGTCATGGTTTCCGTCCTTCGGATGCGCTGGTCAATCGTGTGCGCCGATGCGGGCGACGATCGCGTCGCCGACCTCGGAGGTCGAGCGTCTCGCGTCGCCGCGCTCGGCGATGTCGGCGGCGACCGCCCGCTGCACCTTCGCCGCCTGCTCGGGGTGACCCAGGTGGTCGAGCAGCAGGGCGACGGAGAGGATCGCGGCGGTGGGGTCGGCGATGCCCTTCCCGGCGATGTCGGGTGCCGAGCCGTGGACCGGCTCGAACATGCTCGGGAACCGGCCGTCGGGGTTGATGTTGCCCGAGGCCGCCAGGCCGATGCCGCCGCTGATCGCGCCGGCGAGGTCGGTGAGGATGTCGCCGAAGAGGTTGTCCGTGACGATGACATCGAATCTAGCAGGATCGGTGACGAGGAAGATCGTCGCGGCGTCGACGTGCAGGTAGTCGACCGCGACATCGGGATACTCGGTGGCGACGGCGTCGACCGTGCGCTTCCAGAGCGACCCGGCGAAGACGAGCACGTTGGTCTTGTGCACGAGCGTGAGCCGCTTGCGCGGGCGAGCGGATGCCGCGGCGAACGCGTAGCGCACCACGCGCTCGACCCCGTAGGCGGTGTTCACCGACACCTCGTTCGCGACCTCGGCGGGCGTGCCGACGCGGATCGCACCGCCGTTGCCGACGTACGGCCCCTCGGTGCCCTCGCGGACGACGACGAAGTCGACCTCGCCCGGGTCGGAGAGCGGGCTGAGCACGCCCGGATGCAGCACGGTCGGACGAAGGTTCACGTAGTGGTCGAGCTCGAACCGCAGCTTCAGCAGGAGTCCGCGCTCGATGTTGGCGCCGGCGAGCCTCGGGTCGCCGGGCACACCGCCCACCGCACCGAGCAGGATCGCGTCGTGCTCCTTGATCGCGGCGAGGTCGTCGTCGGTCAGCACGTCACCCGTCTCGAGGTAGCGCGCCGCACCCAGTGAGAACGGCGTCTGCTCGAAGGCGACGTCGCTCCCCGCGACGGCCGCGTCGAGCGCCCTGAGCGCCTCGCCGACGACCTCGGGACCGATGCCGTCGCCCGGGATGACCGCGAGCCTGACCGTGCCTACCATGGATTCTCCTTCGTGCGCCAGCCCTCCCAGCGTACTGTCCGCGCCGGAGGCCGATCGATACACTCGGCCTCAGGACGAGGTATCCGCCTCATCGAAACGCGGCACCCGAAGCCGCCGGAGAGAAAGCAGGACCCCCACCATGAGTCTCGGTCTCGGTATCGTGCTCTTCGTCATCGGCGCGATCCTCGCGTTCGCGCTCAACCTGACCGTCGACTGGATCAACCTCCAGCTGGTCGGCTACATCCTCATGATCGCGGGAGCGATCGTGATCATCCTCGGCATCGTGCTCCTCGCCCGCCGCCGCCGCTCCGTGTCCACCTCGCACTCGAGTGTCGACCCCGCGACCGGCGACCGCGTCGTGCGCAACGAGCACTCGGTTCCCGAGGACCCGACGGCCCTCTGAGCCGCATCCTTCGAACGGCCGCCGCCCTCACGACGAGGGCGGCGGTCGTTCGTCCGTTCCGGCGATTCCGCTTTACTGCGACCGGCCGGGCGCAGGGTTGCGCAGCGCGATCGCCGCGACGACCGCGGCCGCGATCATCAGCGCGACCCCGATGAGCGAGGTCACCACGACCCCGCCGTCGAAGGCGCGGGCAGCGGATGCCGCGAGCTCGCCGCCGATCGTCGCGGGCAGTTCCTCGGAGACGGCCATGGCGCCGGCGAGCGTCTCGCGCGCGGCATCCGCCTGCCCGTCGGTGAGGATCGACGGCAGCGCGATCCCGGAGCGGAACTGCGCGGCGAGGATGCTGCCCAGCACCGCGGTGCCGAGCACCGCGCCGAGTTCGTACGCGGTCTCGGACACCGCTGACGCCGCTCCCGCCTTCGCCGGCGGCGCGCTCGAGAGGATCAGTTCGTTCGAGACCGTCTCGGCGGCGCCGATGCCGACGCCGAGCAGCACGAAGGCGACGATGATCGGGGCGATCGACCCCGAGTTCGCGCCGAGTGCGATCACGAGGTATCCGGCGGCCGAGAGACCCAGCGCCACCGGCACGAGCATGCGCGGACGCACTCGACGGGCGATCGGCACGACGACGAGTCCCGCCGCGATCATCGCGACGAGGCCGGGCACCAGCGCGAGCCCGGCCGCCACCGGGCTGAGCCCCGCGATGAGCTGCAGGTGCTGCGAGACGAAGTAGAGGAACCCGACGAGCGCGATGACGCTGAACAGGTTCACGAGCACCGCGCCGCCGAACGAGCCCTGGCGGAAGAGCCGCACGTCGAGCATGGGGGTGTCGCTGCGGAGCTGCCGGCGCACGAACCAGATCGCGCAGAACACGCCCAGCACGATCGCCTGCACGCCGAACCCGTCGACGCCCTCGGTCGCGAGCGACTTGATGCCGTAGACGATCGGCCCCATCGCGGCGAGCGAGAGCACGGTGCTCACGAGGTCGATGCGGCCCGGCGCGGGGTCGCGGCTCTCGGGGATGAGCAGGGGCACGAGCACGAGCATCGGCACGAGCACCGGCACCGCGAGCAGGAACACCGAGCCCCAGGCGAAGTGCTCGAGCAGCAGTCCGCCGACGAGGGGGCCGAGCGCGCTGCCGGCCGCGAAGCCGGAGGCCCAGATCGCGATGGCGAGGCGGCGCTGCTCGCGGTCGGTGAACACCGCGCGGAGCAACGACAGCGTCGACGGCATGAGCATGGCGCCGAAGAAGCCGAGCGCCGCGCGCGCGGCGATGAGCGCCTCTGCGGTGGGCGCGAAGGCGGCGACGACGGAGACCACGGCGAAGCCGGTCGAGCCGATCAGCAGCAGCCGACGGCGCCCGAAGCGATCGCCCGCGCTGCCCATGCCGACGAGGAGCCCCGCCAGCACCAGCGGGTAGGCGTCGATGATCCAGAGCTGCTGGGCCGCCGTGGGCGCGAGGTCGCGCGAGATGGCGGGCAGCGCGAAGCTCAGCACGGTGTTGTCGACGGAGACGAGCAGCACCGGGAGCATCAGCACGGCGAGGGCGATCCACGCGCGTCGCGGCGCGCGCGACGCCCGACCCGGGTCGACGTGTGCGACGGGGTTCGTCGTGCGATCGATGGGCTGGGTCGCGGGCTGCGTGGTGTTCGTCATCTCGGCTTCCATTACTTTACCGTCCAGCCGGTATAGTATCAGGTCATGGACGGATGCCGCTCGCTACGATCGAGCACATGAGCCGCCCTCCAGCCGCCCGCGACGCCGTGCTCGACGCGTTCGAGCAGATCCTCGTGCACGACGGCGAGCGCGCGGCCACCCTCGACGCCACCGCGCGCGCCGCCGGCGTCTCCAAGGGCGGACTCCTCTACCACTTCGCCTCCAAGGAGGCGCTCATCGAGGGCCTGATCGGCCGCTTGGACGCCCTCGTCGAGCACGACGTGCACGCCATCGAGACGGCGCCCGAGGGTCCGATCGCGTACTTCGTGCGATCCTCGGTCGCCATGGAGCATCCGCTGGACCGCGCCGTGGTCGCCACCGCACGACTCGCGCAGGGCGGCAGCGCGGCCGCCGCACGCGCCATCCGCTCGGCGCGCGAACGCTGGTTCGAGGCGATCGGGCGGCACGTCGCCGACCCGACCGTCGCACTCGCGATCACCCTCATCGGCGACGGGCTCTACTACGACTCGGCGCTGCACGGCGACGACGACGAGCTGGGTGTCGACGCCCCGCGCGGGGCCGAGATGGACGCGCTCGTGGCGCTGCTCGAACGACTCGCGACGGAGCCGCCCCCCGCTACTCCTCGGTGATGTCGATCTCGACGAGCACGTCGGCCTCGATCGCCTCGCGCACCCGGTCGAGCACGTCCGACGGCACCGGGGAATCCACGGTGAGCACGCTGAGCGCCTGGCCGCCCGCCTCACGGCGTGCGATCTGCATGCCCGCGATGTTGATGCTCGCGTCGCCGAACTCGCGGCCGTAGACCGCCACGATGCCCGGGCGGTCGGTGTACTGCATCACGATGTGGGTCGTCGCGATCGGCACCTCGATCTCGTAGCCGTTCACGCCCACGAGCTTCTCGATCTGCTTCGTGCCCGTGAGGGTGCCCGACACCGAGATCTGGCGACCGTCGGCGAGCGCGCCGGCGAGGGTGATCACGTTGCGGTACTCGGGCGAGTCGGAGTCGACGATCAGGCGCACGTCGATGCCGCGCTGCTCGGCGAGGAGCGGCGCGTTCACGTACGAGACGGTCTCGCTCACGACGTTCGTGAACACGCCCTTCAGGGCGGCGAGCTTCAGCACGCTGACGTCGTAGTCGACGAGCTCGCCGTGCACCTCGACGTCGAGGCTCGTGATCGCGGCATCCGCGAGGCCCGCGAAGAGCTGGCCGAGCTTCTCGACCAGCGGGATGCCCGGACGGACGTAGGGGTCGATGACGCCGCCGGCGACGTTGACCGCGTCGGGGACGAGCTCGCCCGCGAGCGCCAGGCGAACCGACTTCGCGACCGACACGCCCGCCTTCTCCTGCGCCTCGTCGGTCGACGCACCCAGGTGCGGCGTGACGATGACGTTCGGCAGCGCGAGCAGCGGCGACTCGCGCGGCGGCTCCGACACGAACACGTCGAGTCCCGCGCCGGCGATCGTGCGCGATGCGAGGGCCTCGTAGAGCGCGTCCTCGTCGATGAGGCCGCCGCGTGCGACGTTGACGACGTAGGCCGTCGGCTTCATCTTCGCGAGCTGCTCGGTCGAGATCATGCCGGTGGTCTCGGGCGTCTTCGGCATGTGGATCGTGATGAAGTCGCTGCGCTCGAGGAGCTCGTCGAGGCTCACCGTCTGCACGCCGAGCTGCTGCGCCCGGGCGGCGGTGATGTAGGGGTCGTACGCGATGACCTCGGTGCCGAACGCCTGGAGGCGCGCGGCGATGAGCGCGCCGATGCGCCCGAGGCCGATGATGCCGATCGTCTTCTCGTAGAGCTCGACGCCGGTGTAGTGCGACCGCTTCCACTCCCCCTGCGCCAGCGCGGAGTGCGCGGCCGGGATGTGCCGGGCGAGGCTCAGGATGTGCCCGACCGTGAGCTCGGCGGCCGAGATGATGTTCGAGGTCGGCGCGTTCACGACCATCACGCCGGCCGTCGTGGCCGACTTGATGTCGACGTTGTCGAGCCCCACACCCGCGCGTGCGATGACCTGGAGCTTCGGCGCGGCGGCGATCGCCTCGGCGTCGACCTTCGTCGCGGAGCGCACGAGGATCGCGTTCGCGTCGGCGATCGCCTCGAGCAGCGCGGGCCGGTCGGTGCCGTCGACGTTGCGGATCTCGAAGTCGGGCCCGAGGGCGTCGACGGTGGCGGGCGAGAGTTCTTCGGCGATCAGCACGACCGGCTTTGACACGAACGGTTCCTTCGGGGGCGAAGCGCGCGCAGGGCGCTCTGATGTGCGGTGGGATGCGCCACACGCCGTGGGGGCGCTACCCGGCCACTCTACTGGAGGGCGTATGCCGCATCCGTTCTGTGACGACGCGGCCGTCACACGGTGGCACGTCAGGAGAAGTCGATGCCGCCGAGCTCGAAGAATGCCGCGAGGTCGAGGGTGATCGCCTGCACCACCGCGTACCCGGTGAGGAAGAGCACCACCTGCACGAGCGGGTTGCGGTGCCGGCCGAGCCAGAACGCGAGCGCGAACACGAGCAACGGCACGACGAGCGCCGCGATGAGCAGGCCGAGCCCGAACCCCGCGAACGAGACGCCGAGATCGCCGACGAGGAGCGACATCCCGACGAGGTCGCGCACGGCCTCCCAGACGTCGTAGGCGTAGAGCACGCCGAACAGCAGGGCGATCGTCACGGCGAGCCAGAGCGGGGTCGCGGGCCGGGCCGCGGCGGGCGTCGTGGTCGCGTCGGTCACGCCGGCGTCGCCGTCGGTGGGCGCGGATGCCTCGCTCATCTCAACCTCGCAGCAGGAACGGAATGGGCACGAGGAGCACGGCCCCCGCGATGAGCCAGAGGAGCCTCGCCCGGCGGTGCTCGGCGGCGAGCCACAGCACGGTGCCGAACCACAGCGCCGGGAGCGGCCACGGCCAGCCAGCGGCCGAGTCCGTACATGAACTGGGCCACCGGGTCGGCGAGCTCGGGCGGGGGCGTGATGGCCCAGAACAGCCAGCCGATCGCGTAGAGCAGGTAGACGCCGCCGAGCACCCCGAGGATCACGAGCTCGGCCGAGCCGGCCTGCCGCGAGGCATCCGTGTCGTGAGACGGCTCCGGGCGGGTGCTGTCGGCCGCTGGGGGGCCGGGTGCGGGCTCTTCGGCGACGGTGTCGGCGTCGGATGCCGCGGCATCCGTGCCGTCGGTCGCGGCGTCGGGCGGCGCCGGCTTGCCGACCACCTTCCACCCGGGTGCGAGGGTCGGATCGTCGTCGCCCTCCCACCGCAGCGCGTCGTCGTCGGGGTCGGGCCTCATGCGACCAGACTAGCGATCGCGACGACGCGCTTCGTCGATTCGACGAGGGCTCAATGGCCGGTCACCCGGAGGCGTCGCTCGGCCAGATCGCGGTATGAGTCTTCGGCCACCGGCTCGCCGAGACCTGCGCGGCGCTCGGCCACGTCCCGGTATGCGTCACTCGCCACCGGTGCGCCGGCGCCGGCACGGCGCTCCGCCTGATCGAGGTAGGGCGCGACCTGCGCAGATGCGAGGCCACGGGACATCTCCGCTCGGCGCTCGGCGAGGTCGACGTACGCAGCGCGCTGCTCCGCGATCTGGGCGGCGGACATCCGATCCGAATCGGGTTCCGTGACCTGCCGTTGCCCTGCGCACGAGGAGAGGGCGAGGCCGGCAGTGACCGCGATGAGCGCGGTGGCGATGATGCGCTGGGTGTTCTGCGTGGTGTTCATGACCGCAGGTTCGCTCTCGCCGGTATGGTCCCGCGGATGGATCGGTATGGATTGGGTATGGGTGCGTCCCACCCTTCGTTGACAACCGCCAAGGCCGCGCCCACACTGCAGGTGTGGAGATCCGAGTGCTCGGTGACCTCACGATCGACGGCGGGCGACTCAGTCCGAAAGAGCGTTCCCTGCTCGCCGCCCTCGTCCTCCGGGCAGGCAACGTCGTCACACCGCCTGAGTTGGCCGATGCGGTGTGGGGCGACGAGCCGCCGGGCACCTGGCCGAAGCAGGTGCAGGCCTTCGTCGTCCGGATCCGCCGCGCGCTGGGCTCGACGTCCATCGCCACGACACGTGGCGGCTACCGACTCCGGGTCGATCCCGACTCGATCGATGCCGTCCGCTATGAGCGGCTCATCGAGAGCGCCGCCATCCACCGTGCGAACGGCGACCCCGTGCGTGCCATCGACGTGCTCGAGCGGGCGGCCTCGCTCTGGAGCGGGGTGCCGTACTCGGACCTCGGCGAGTGGCCGGCCGCGATCGCAGAGGCGGAACGCCTCGAGGAGATCAGGACGTCCGCGGAGGAGGACCTGCAGGCGGCGAGGCTCGAGGCCGGCGAGCACCGGGCCGTCGTCCCGGACGCGGAGCGCCTGGTCAGGGCCGACCCCCTTCGCGAACGGCGGTGGGCGATTCTCGTCACGGCGCTCTACCGCAGCGGACGACAAGCCGAGGCCCTCGCCACACTGCGGAGCGCGCGCGAGCGGCTGGCCGACGAGCTCGGCGTCGAACCCGGTGCAGAGCTCGTCGCGCTCGAATCGGCGATCCTGCACCAGGATGCCTCCCTCGTCATACCACCGGAGCCGCAGCTCACGAGTGGAGACTGCCCCTATCGGGGCCTGCAGCCGTTCGGCACGGACGACGCCGAGGAGTTCTTCGGACGCGACGCCGACATCCAGGCCGCGCTGGCCCGGCTCGCCGGGTCGCCGTTCCTCGCCGTCTCCGGGGCGTCCGGGTGCGGGAAGTCCTCGCTGGTGCTGGCCGGCCTCGTGCCGGCGCTCCGGGCTCGCGGTGACACCGTGGTCGTCCTCGGCTCGGGGGCGACGCCGATCGCCCGACTCCGAGACGCACTGTCCGGTCGAGGCCACGCCGACGTCGTCGTCATCGACCAGTTCGAGGAACTGTTCCATTCCGGTCTCCCGGATGCGCACGTGGCGGAGTTCTCGGCGCTGATCGCGACGGCCGTCGCAGCGGGACAGCGAGTGATCGTCGCCGTGCGCGCGGACTTCCTCAGCGCATGCGCGGCCGAGCCGAGCATCGGACCGCTGTTCGCGTCGGGTGTCCACCTCGTCGGGCCGCTCGGTCCCGACGGGCTCCGCCGCGCCATCGAGGAGCCCGCACGCCTCGCCGGCCTCCGTCTCGAGCCGGGGCTCGTCGAGCTGATCCTGCGAGATGCCGCGGGCGCGCCTGGCGTGCTCCCCCACGTCTCGCACGCCCTCGTGGAGACCTGGCTGCGCCGTGAGGGCGCCACGCTCACGGTCGCCGGGTACGAGGATTCCGGCGGGATCTCGGGCGCGATCGCCAAGTCGGCCGACCAGCTCTACCTGTCGCTCGATCCCGACGCGCGGGCGACCTGCCGCGCCACGTTCCTGCGACTCGTCGAGATCAGCGCGGACGGGGCGCCGATGCGCCGCCGGATCCCGATCACGCCGATGCGGCAGGACGCTGCACACGACCGTGTGCTCACGAGCCTCGCCCGGGCCCGCCTGGTGAGCGCGGAGGAGGACTCGCTCATCGTCGCCCACGAGTCGCTCGCGACGGCGTGGCCGCGCCTCCGAAGCTGGCTCGAGGATGACGCCGAGGGCCTCCGCGCGATGAGTGCGCTCGCGAGTGCGGCGAGCACCTGGGAGGCGGATGGGCGGCCCGATGAGGACCTGTACCGCGGAGCCCGCCTCAGTGCCGTCCTCGAGTGGCGCGAGCGCGCCGACCCTGAACTCACCGAATCGGAGGCCGCCTTCCTCGAGGCATCCGCACGCAGGAGCGTGCCGCCGTGGACGAGATCGAGCACCGTGCCAAGCACGACCGCAGGCAGAACCGTCGACTGCGCGTCCTGCTCGCCTCGGCCGTCGCCCTCTTCGCCGTCGCCGTCACCGCCGGCGGCTTCGTCGCAGCCGGCGCGAACGAGACCGCGCAGCAGCGGGAGACGGCCCAGATCGAGGCGCTCACGAGCACGGCGCTGTCGCTTCGGGGAACGGACCGGGATGTCGCGGCCCTGCTCGCCGTGGAAGCCCACCGACGGTGGCCCGACGACCCTCGCACGCGCTCCGCGCTCATGGGCGCGATGACGAGTTCCCACGGCCTCCTCGCGACGACGCATCTCGAGGGCGTCGAGGGCATGTCGGGCACGCTCATCCCGGGAACGCGGCGCGCGGTCGCCGTGACCGCGACAGGGTCGCGGTCTACGACATCGATTCCGGTGCGCTCGTGTACCCCGTCGATCTGCCCGAAGGAGAGTCTCGACATCGACAGTCGATACGGCCCAGCGGTCAGCGGCAACGGAGCGCGGGTCGCGAATGCGGAGCGGATCTGGGACGACACCGATACGCAGGTGGGGATTCGGCTGTCCGTCGCCGACCTGACGACCGGGGCCCTGATCCGCCCGACGATCGAGCTCGACTTCCCGCTCAGCTTCCATCACGATGAACCACGAGGGCGACCTGATCGCCGCGATCGACGAGACCGGCGCGCTGCGGCTCATCGAGGCGGACACCGGCCTCATGCGGCAGGTCACCGGTACCTCCTCCCACGCGGCGCAGGAGGCGACGGATCGCGCCGGGGCGGTGCGCTTCACGACCGACGGACGCCTCGTGTACGGCACCGTCGAGGGACCGCTGCACGTGGTGGACCCGGACACGGCTGCCGTGGTCGCCACGGTGCCCATGCCCGCGGAGTCGACGAACGTCTCCATGGCGGTGGTCTCCGACACGCGCGTCATCACGACGGGCGACCGTTGGATCTCCTCCGTCGACATCGCCGCGGGCCGGGTCGACTGGTCGCAGCCGTTGGTGACCACGACCGACGATCCGTGCCCGTGGGTGACGGCATCCGTCGAACTCCGGACCGTGTACTGCGGTGACCTGTTCGGCCACATCGACGAGCGGAGCCTCGACACGGGCGCGCCGACCGAGCGCTCATTCGACCCGCAGCTCGGGTTCGTCGGCAGCATGTCCGTCGTGGAGGATCGTCAGGAGCTCGTGGTCGTCGGCCGCGGCACGGCGATCACGCGCTGGAAGCTCGACGGGTCCGGTGCCGTCACACGGGTCCTGGCGCCCGGTTGGGTGATCCGTGACGGGTACTCGCCGGCCGGTTCGAGCCTCGTCGTCGCCCGCCGCGCGGCTGACGTGGAGTGGCTGGGAGGACTACCGCGAGTTCGCGGTGCTCGACACGCGCCTGGAGAAGCTGATCCTCCACGTTCCCACCCCCTCGTACGGCGTCATGTGGGCGGGCGAGACAACCCTGGTGGGCGACTTCGGTGGCGTCGGGCCGCACCGAACGGGCTTCCTCGACACCCGCACCGCTGAGCGACCTTCTCGGGAGACCCACTCCCTGACGACGCGGAGAGCGTCTGGATGAACGCCCAGGGCGACCGGATGTACGTCGGCCGGCCCGGCGGCGAGATCTGGACCGTCGACCCGACGACCGGCCGCCGCATCGAACCGACGATGCAGACCGACGGCGGCTATCCGGTCCTCATCTCGACGAGTCCCGATGGCAGCCGCGTGCTCGTGACGAGCTGGAACATGGAGTACACGCCCGATTCGATCCTCTTCGACGGGGAGACCGGTGAGCGGATCCGGGCCGGGCTCGTGGGAATCGGCAGGACGGCCCTGACGGCGCGGGGCGAGGTCGCCGTGCATTTCCGACTCGAATCCGTCGCCCGCTACGACGCCGACACGTTCGACGCGGATCGGCGCCCTTCCAGGCGCCTCCGGCGGCCTCGACACCGTGAACGTGAGCGCCGACGGCCGCATCCTCAGCACGTACTCCCTGGACAACACGGTGACCCTCTACGACCTCGTGGGCGGCGTGCAGCTCGGCGACCCCATCCCCGTGTGGGGCGAGTGGAACTACCCGATGGGGCTGGTGTACTCGGGAGTGCTCCGCGCCGATGGAGCGGAACTCGCCGTCAACGTGCCGGCCGGCATCGCGGTGTGGGACCTGCGGCCGTCATCGCATGCGGATGCCGCGTGTGCGATGGCGGGCCGCGACCTCACCCGCGACGAATGGCTCTCCTACCTCGGCGACCTCGGCCCGTACCGGTCGACGTGCGGGTTCGGGGCGGCCGAGCAGGAAGCCGAGCCCGCCGGCTAGCGGGCTTCGAAGTCGCTGCGGCGACTCCACTCGCGTGGGGACGGTCCACCCGAGTGCGCGACCCACACCGAGCGCGGCGTCGGACTCAACCGACGGCGGACCCGGCCGACGGCGTCGGGCCGCCGGCTGCCGCGACCGCGGCGCGCACGATCGCGCGCATCCGTGACGTCGAATCCGGCCTCGCCGCCGCCCGGGCCGCCGGATCCGCCACCGGTCGCGCGCGCCCGCGCCGAGAGGTGCACGGCGTCGACGCCGGCGGCCGCGAGCATCGGGATGTCGTCCACGTCCACGCCTCCGCCCGCCATGAGCTCGATCGCCCCGCGCGCCTCGCGCGCCATGCGCGGCGAGCACGTCGCATCCCGGTGCGGCAGTCGGCGGCGCCGCCCGAGGTGAGCACGCGGCGCACGCCGGTGCCGGCGAGCGCGGCGACGGCGCCGAGCGGGTCGTGCGGAGCATCCACGGCACGGTGCACGGTGACGTCGAGCCCGTCGGCGGCGTCGACGAACGCGGCGATCGCGACGAGGTCGAGCGCACCGGCATCCGTCAGCGCACCCACGACCACGCCGTCGGCGCCGAGCGAACGGGCGAACCGGATGTCGCGCAGGATCGTGCTCGAGCTCGTCGTCGTCGTAGACGAAGCCGCCGCCGCGCGGGCCGCACCAGCACGTGCACGAATCGGGGCGCGGATGCCGCGGCCGCAGCCTCGACCGCCGACTCGATCAGTCCCGCCGACGGGGTGAGTCCGCCGATGCCGAGCGCCTGGCAGAGCTCGACCCTCGCCGCGCCCGCCTCGAGCGCGACGCGGACGCCGGCGGCATCCTGGACGGCGATCTCGACGGCGAAGGAATCCTGGCACCCCGTCACCCTACCGACGCCCGGCCCCCGACCGCGCCTTTGCGAGACGTGCGATGGGGAGCACACTCGGTGTCATGGACGACCGCAACGAAGCCGTGCGCTTCGCGATCTACTCGACGCCTCGCCGCGACAGGGCCGAATCCCGACCACCACCGAGTTGACCGACGAGACGGGCATGCTCCGCGTCGGAGCTCGACGAGGCGATGACGGAGCTGGCGACGAGCGCGACACCTCGTGTTCGACGGCGACCACCGAGATCGTGCTGGCGCATCCGTTCGCGACCCGCAACTTCGCGTTCTCGGTGATGGGCGACCACACGCTCTGGTGGGGCGGGTGCGCATGGGACGCGTTCGCGATCCCGAACCTCGTCCCCGACGAGCCGACGGCGCTCATCGCGACACTCGTGCCCGGCCTGCGGCACGGCGCACTCGTGGACGGTGACGGTCAACGGACCGCCCGAGGGATCGCAAGTGGCCCACTTCCTGACGCCGATGGCGCATGTGTGGGACGACGTCATCCACACCTGCGAGAACCAGCGCATCTTCTGCGACGAGACGTGCGTGGACCGGTGGCTCGAGGAGACGGGCAACGAACGTGGTGCGGTGTTCGACCTCGCCACGCTCTGGCGGCTGGCGTCGCAGTGGTATGCGGGCCGGCTCGACACGCCGTACCGGCGCCGGGAGCCCAACGAGGCCCACGAGTACTTCGCGAGCGTCGGGCTCGTCGGGCCGTCTGGGACGTCGGTGCGGCACCGCTCCCCGGGGTGGATGGGTCGCAGGCGGCTCGGGTCGGCGACGGCGCTCACGTCAGAGTCCGCACGACGACGACGAGGGATGCGGGGTCGCGACTGCGCCATGCGGGCACGCACGAGCAGCTCGTTCACGTAGCGGTCGGCGGCGGAGCGCACCAGCGCGCGATGCATGGCGGGCGTCACGAGGACCTGGGATGCCACGTGGGCACGGGACTCGGCGGCGCGGACGCACGCTCTGCGGTCGCACATCCGGCGAGGGTCACCGCCAGTGCGACGACGGATGCTGCGGCGGTGAGGCGAAGGGGTGTGGTTGCGGTGTTCATGGTTCCACGCTGCGCCGACCGGGTATGCATCCGGCCGCGGACGGTATGCAGTCGGTATGCGCGGTATGCGCGCGTTGTTGACGGACGGCGCGGAACGGCGAACAATGCGGAGCATGAGCGTGGCAGTCTTCGGCCCGCTCACCCTCGAGGGGGTGACGCTCAGCCCGAGGGAGCGCGCGGTGCTTTCGGCGCTGGTGCTCCGC
Source organism: uncultured Actinomycetota bacterium (assembly GCA_963799015.1). Lineage (GTDB taxonomy): Bacteria > Actinomycetota > Actinomycetes > Actinomycetales > Microbacteriaceae > Agromyces. Next base: position 89,978 of record CAWCWD010000050.1, read on the forward strand.
GCAGGCCGCCCGGTCACGACCGACGAACTCGCCGACGCGCTCTGGGGTGACGAGCCGCCCGGACGTGGCAGAAGCAGCTGCAGGCGTCCATCGGCCGGGTGCGGACCGCGATCGGACGCAACGCCATCGCCACATCGCCGGGCGCGTACACCCTGCGCATCGACCCCGACACCGTGGACGCGGAGCGCTTCGAGCGGCTCGCCGCATCCGCCCGGGAGCACCTCGACGACGACCCGGCCCGAGCCGTCGACGCGGCCGAGCGCGCGCTCGCGCTGTGGCGCGGCACCCCGTACGCCGACCTCGGGTCCTGGGCACCCGCCGTCGTGGAGTCGGAGCGGCTCGACGCGGTGCGGATGGAGCTCGAGGAGGTACGGGTCGAGGGACACCTGCAGCTCGGCGAGCACGCGGCATCCGTCGCCGACGCCGAACGGCTGGTTCGGGAGGCGCCGCTGCGGGAACGACGCTGGGTGCTCCTCGCCACCGCGCTCTACCGGGGCGGCCGCCAGGCCGACGCGCTCGCGGCGATCCGCGCAGCGCGCGAACGCCTCGCCGATGAGCTCGGTGCGGAACCCGGTGCCGAGCTGTCCGAACTCGAGCTCGGCATCCTGCGGCACGACGATGCACTCGACCTCGACGAGACGCCGTCCAGTCCCAGCTCGACATGCCCGTATCGAGGGCTGCAGCCGTTCGGCGTGGAGGACGAGGACGAGTTCTTCGGGCGGGATGCCGACATCGCCGCCGCGCTCGTCCGTCTCGCCCGATCGGGTTTCCTCGCCGTGTCCGGCGCCTCCGGCAGCGGCAAGTCGTCGCTCGTGCGCGCCGGCGTGGTGCCCGCGTTGCAGCGGCGAGGCGACCGCGTCGCGATCCTCTCACCCGAGCACGACCTCGACGTCCGGATCCGCGATGCCGTCTAGGGTGCGGGTCATGCCGACGTCGTGGTCGTCGACCAGTTCGAGGAGGTGTTCCACGCCGGCGAGGCCGACGTCGATGCCGCCGCCCGGGCGATCGCCGATGCGGCGGCGAACGGCGCGACTGTCGTCCTGGTGGTGCGCTCGGACTTCCTCGACGACTGCGCCGCGCACCCCGACCTGGCGCCGCTCGTCGCGGAAGGCGTGCACCTCGTCGGCCCGATGCCGCCCGACGCGCTGCGGGACGCCATCGAGCAGCCCGCGCGGCGGGCGGGCCTGCGCCTGGAATCCGGGCTGGTCGAGCTCATCCTGCGGGATGCCGCGGGTGAGGCCGGGGCGCTCCCCCACCTGTCGCACGCGCTCGTCGAGACCTGGCTCCGCCGGGAGGGCGGGACGCTGACCGTGGCGGGCTACGAGGCATCCGGTGGCATCTCGGGCGCCATCGCGCAGTCGGCCGACCGGCTCTACCAGTCGATGGACGCCGAGCAGCGAGTGGTGTGCCGCTCGCTGCTGCTCCGCCTGATGGCGCTCGCCCCCGACGGCAGCCCGGTCCGCCGTCGGGTGTCGTCGAAACCACTGCGAGCGGATGCCGCGCGCGACGAGGTGCTGACGATGCTCGCCCGCTCGCGGCTGGTCAGTGCCGAAGCCGAATCGGTCGAGGTGGCGCACGAGTCCCTGGCGACCGCGTGGCCGCGCCTCCAGTCCTGGCTCGAGGAGGACGCCGAGAGCACCCGCATCCTCGCGGCCGTCGCTGCAACCGCCGAGGCGTGGAACGCGGCGGATCGACCTGAGGACGACCTCTACCGAGGTGCACGGCTCCAGGCCGCGCTCGAGTGGCGCGACGCAGAGCCCCACGACCTGACCGAGGTCGAGACGGCGTTCCTCGACGCTTCGGCCGCGCGCGCGACCGCGGAACAGGAGCAACTCGTCGCGCGGGCGCGTCGGGACCGGCGGCAGAACCGGCGCCTGCGCGTGCTGCTCGGCGTGGCGGCCGGCCTGATCGTGCTGCTCGTCGGCGCGGGGTCGGCCGCGGTGGTCTCCTCACAGGAGGCGAACGCGCAGCGGGACAGTGCGACGATCGAGTCCCTCGTCGGCACCGCGCTCGCGTTGCGGACGTCCGAGCGGGATGTCTCCGCGCTCCTCGCGGCCGAGGCGTATCGGCGGTGGCCCGACGATCCACGGACGCGGTCAGGACTCATGGGCGTCCTGCAGGGCGCGGGCGGGTTCCTCGGCAGCGCGTTCCTGGCCTCGAGCGGGAACGCGTACGGAAGCCTCATCCCGGGCACGGAGCGCGTGGTGATCGTGACGACCGCCGGGGACGCCGCGATCCGCGATGCCGCGACGGGTGAGGTGCTCCGGGAGCTGGACCTCGGATTCGGTCCCGGTCCGATCGGCCCTCGCCCGCTCGTCGAGGTGAGCGGTGACGGCAGGATGGCCGCCGTGCTGTGGCCGGTGCGGACGCAGCTGACAGGTCCCACCTGGTATGGGACATCCCCGCAGTCCGAGCTCGTCGTGTTCGATCTCGAGAGCGGCGAGCGCATCATGGGTCCGACCCGCCTGCTGGTCGGGACCGGGGCACTCGCCGTGAACGCGGATGGCTCGATCATCGCCGTCGCAGACGCGCGCGATGGTGCCGTCACGCTGGTGTCGACCGTCGACGAGCGCATGTCGGAGATCACCGGCGAGACACCGGTCGCACTCGATCGGGACTCCTACGCGGCCGCGCTCGCGTTCGACGACCGGGGTCGCCTACTGGTCGGGCGCCTCGACGATCGCGTGGATGTGATCGACACGGTCGCGGGGACGATCTCCGCGAGCATGCCCGTTCCCGCCTCCTCGGCGAATGTCGCCATCGCGGTCGGCCCCTCCGGCATCGTCGTGGCCTCCGGCGACCGGCACCTGATCGCGTTCGATCCCGATGAGGGGCGCGTGCGCTGGTCCGCCGAGATCGCGCGGCCGTTCCCTGCCTGTGCAATTGGCTCGCCGTCTCGGAGACCATGCAGCGCGCATACTGCGGCAGCCTGTTCGGGCGGATCAGCGCGTTCGCCCTCGCCGATGGCGCACCCCTCCCCGAAGAGGAGCTCGGTCCGCTGTACGGCGAGGTCGGCACGATCGACGTGAGCTCCGATGGCACCGGGCTGACGACGATCAGCGGCAGCCACCCGATGATCTCGCGTTGGCGGCTCGACGGCGTCGGCCTCGGGCGTCGGCTCATCGCTCCCGACCACATGGTGGTGGGACCGTACTCGTACGAGGGCAGTTCGGTGATGATCGCGCCGCAGGCCGTCGTCTCGGGTACGCCTCAGGTCTGGGAGGGCGTCGCCGTGCAGGACACGTCGAGCGGCGAGGTCACGTACCGGTTCGATGAGCCGGTGAGCGACGTGCGCTGGGCAGGCGACCGACGTCTCATCGCGCGATACGCGGAGGACGAGTTCCGCCTCGTCGACGCGGAAAGCGGTGAGCAGGTCGGGAAGTCGATCTTGAACATCTATCAGTTCTGGCCGTCGTTGGACGGTGAACGCCTCGATGCGGTGAGGGTCGACGGCAGAATCCAGGGCTTCGATCCTCAGACCGGGTTGTCGGTGAGCGACTCGTGGAGGGTCGACGGGTGGCCGGTCTGGATCTCGGTCGCGCCGAGCGGCGACCGGATGGCCGTGACACACGTGGATACCGAGACGACGAGGGTCGACCCAGGACGGGACGACGAACCCGCGACAGGAGATCCGATTGGCGATCGTCGCGACCCAGGATGAACGCGTGCTCTATGACGAACCCATGTTGATCGGCGGTCAGGTGCTGCTCGACGGACGGCGACCTCATCGGCCTCGAGGACAACCGCATCGGCCGCTACGAGACGGAGCCGCTCGCTCGCGTCGGGACGGTGGCCGGCGCGGCGGGGGGTCTCGCCAGTCCGTCGCTGAGCCGTGACGCCCGGACCCTGCTGGTCATGGCCGCCGACGGCACCGCGCTGCTCTACGACACCCCGACCGGCGCTCGCATCGGCGATCCGCTCCGCACCGACAGCCGGACCCTCGCAGCCCGCGATGCTTCGTCCCGACGGGCTCGAAATGGCGGTGTCGATGCCCGACGGTGTCATGGTGTGGGACATCGATCCCGAGCATCAGTTCGAGCACGTCTGCCGGATCGCGGGCCGCGACCTCACCGAGAACGAATGGCGCACGTACCTCGGCGGCCTCGGCGAGCCGCAGAGCACGTGCGGCTTCGGCTGATTCGGGCCGCCCGTTCGCGAACGGAGAACGGCGGGGCCGGCCGAGGCCGACCCCGCCGCGCGGGATACAAAAAGCGCTCGCGTAAGGCGCTCGCCGTCACGCCACCCAGGTCGACGGCGACGTGAGTTCTCTAGCGAGCGACCTCGCCGTCCACGTAGTCGTCGTCGTTCGACGCGTTCCAGGCGAAGAGCTTGCGCAGCTCGCGGCCGGTGGCCTCGATCGGGTGCGCCTCGCCCTTGGCGCGGAGCTCGAGGAACTCGGGGGCGCCGGCGTCCTGGTCGGCGATGAAGCGCTCGGCGAACGCGCCCGACTGGATGTCGGCGAGCACGGCCTGCATGTTCTCCTTGACGCGCGGGTCGATGACGCGCGGGCCCGAGACGTAGTCGCCGTACTCGGCCGTGTCGGAGACCGACCAGCGCTGCTTGGCGATGCCGCCCTCCCACATGAGGTCGACGATGAGCTTCAGCTCGTGGAGCACCTCGAAGTACGCGACCTGCGGCTGGTAGCCCGCCTCGGTGAGGGTCTCGAAGCCGTACTGCACGAGCTGCGAGACGCCGCCGCAGAGCACGGCCTGCTCGCCGAACAGGTCGGTCTCGGTCTCCTCGGTGAAGGTGGTCTTGATGCCGCCGGCGCGGAGGCCGCCGATCGCCTTGGCGTACGAGAGCACGAGCGGCCAGGCGTTGCCCGAGGCGTCCTTCTCGACGGCGACGATCACGGGCACGCCGCGGCCGGCCTCGTACTCGCGGCGCACGGTGTGGCCGGGGCCCTTGGGGGCGACCATGACGACGTCGACGCCCTCGGGCGCCTCGATGTAGCCGAAGCGGATGTTGAAGCCGTGGCCGAACACGAGGGTCTTGCCCTCGGCGAGGTTGTCCTTGATGGACTCGGCGTAGATGTGGCGCTGGTACTGGTCGGGCGCGAGGATGACGATGACGTCGGCCCACGCGGCGGCATCGGCGACGCTCTTGACCTCGAAGCCGGCCTCCTCGGCCTTGGGCTTCGACTTCGAGTCGTCCTTGAGGCCGATGACGACCTCGACGCCCGAGTCGCGGAGGTTCTGCGCGTGCGCGTGGCCCTGCGAGCCGTAGCCGATGACGGCGACCTTCTTGCCCTGGATGAGCGCGAGGTCGGCGTCCTTGTCGTAGTAGATCTCAGCCATGTGCTGTTCTTTCTCCTTGTGATCGGATGGTTCCGGGTTTCGAGACGCGCTTCGCGCTGCCTCAACCCGCGACGTTCTGGTCAGTTCTTGAAGACGCGCTCGGTGATGGACTTGCCGCCGCGGCCGATCGCGAGGAGGCCCGACTGGGCGATCTCCTTGATGCCGTAGGGCTCGAGCACCTTGAGGAACGCGGTGGTCTTGCCGGAGTCGCCCGTGACCTCGATCACGAGCGCGTCGGTCGCGACGTCGACGACGCGCGCGCGGAAGAGGTTCACCGCCTCGAGCACCTGCGAGCGGGTCGCGTTGTCGACGCGCACCTTGATGAGCAGGTGCTCGCGCTGCACCGACTGGGTGGGGTCGAGCTCGACGATCTTGATGACGTTGATGAGCTTGTTCAGCTGCTTCGTCACCTGCTCGAGCGGCAGGTCCTCCACGTCGACGACGACCGTGATGCGGGAGAGCCCGTCGATCTCGGAGTGGCCGACCGCGAGCGACTCGATGTTGAAGCCGCGGCGGGCGAAGAGGCCCGCGACGCGGGTGAGCAGGCCGGGCTTGTCTTCGACGAGGAGGGAGAGCACGTGGGTCGACATGGTCAGTCCTCCTCGCTGAATGCCGGCGAGTGATCGCGGGCGTACTGGACGTAGCTGTTCGACACGCCCTGCGGCACCATCGGCCACACCATCGCGTCGGCCGAGACGACGAAGTCGATCACGACGGGGCGGTCGTTGGTCTCGAGCGCGAGCTTGATCGCGGCGTCGACCTCCTCCTCCTTCGTCACGCGGATGCCGAGTGCCCCGTAGGCCTCGGCGAGCGCGACGAAGTCGGGGATGCGCACCGTGTCGTGCCCGGTGTTCAGGTCGGTGTTCGAGTAGCGGCCGTCGTAGAACAGCGTCTGCCACTGGCGCACCATGCCGAGCGAGGAGTTGTTGATGATCGCGACCTTGATCGGGATGTCGTTCAGCGTGCAGGTGGCGAGCTCCTGGTTGGTCATCTGGAAGCATCCGTCGCCGTCGATCGCCCATACGACGCGGTCGGGCTCGGCGACCTTCGCGCCCATGGCCGCGGGAACCGCGTAGCCCATGGTGCCGGCGCCGCCGGAGTTCAGCCAGGAGTTCGGGCGCTCGTACTTGATGAACTGCGCGGCCCACATCTGGTGCTGGCCGACGCCCGCGGCGTAGACGCCCTCGGGGCCGGTGAGCTCGCCGATGCGCTGGATCACGTACTGCGGCGCGAGCAGGCCGTCGGACGGGCTGGGTGAACCCGAGCGGGAACTCCGAGCGGAGCCCGTCGAGCGTCGCCCACCACTCCTCGAGGTCGGGCGTCGTCTTGGTGGTGGCCTTGCGGTAGGCGGCCAGCAGGTCGACGAGCACGTCCTTCAGGTCGCCCACGATCGGCACGTCGGCGGTGCGGATCTTCGAGATCTCGGCCGGGTCGATGTCGACGTGCACGACCTTGGCGTTCGGCGCGAAGAGCGCCGACTTGCCGGTGACGCGGTCGTCGAAGCGCGCGCCGAGGGCGACGAGGAGGTCGGCCTCCTGCAGCGCGATCACGGCGGGCACCGTGCCGTGCATGCCGGGCATGCCGAGGTGCTGCTGGTGCGAGTCGGGGAACGCGCCGCGCGCCATCAGCGTCGTGACGACGGGCGCGTTCGTCGCCTCGGCGAGCTCGAGCAGCTCCTCCGAGGCGTGCGAGCGGATGACGCCGCCGCCCACGTAGAGCACCGGGCGCTTCGCCTCGGCGAGCATCTGCGCCGCCGCGGCGACCTGCTTGCCGTGCGCCTTCGTGATCGGGCGGTAGCCGGGCAGGTCGACCTTCGGCGGCCAGCGGAACGTGAACTTCGCCTGCTGCGCGTCCTTCGTGATGTCGACGAGCACGGGACCGGGGCGTCCGGTGCGTGGCGATGTGGTACGCCGCCGCGATCGTCGCCGGGATGTCCTCCGGGCGCTTCACGAGGAAGGAGTGCTTGGTGATGGGCATCGTGATGCCGACGATGTCGGCCTCCTGGAAGGCATCCGTGCCCATGAGGTTCGAGAACACCTGGCCGGTGATCGCGAGGATCGGCACCGAGTCCATGTGCGCGTCGGCGATCGCCGTGACGAGGTTGGTCGCGCCGGGGCCCGAGGTCGCGATCGCGACGCCGAGCTTGCCGGTCGACGACGCGTAGCCCTCGGCCGCGTGGCCGGCGCCCTGCTCGTGGCGCACGAGGATGTGGCGGAGCTTGCGGCTGTCGAGCAGCGGGTCGTAGACGGGGAGGATCGCGCCGCCGGGCAGGCCGAAGACGTCGGTGATGCCGAGCATCTCGAGCGAGCGGACGACCGCCTCGGCGCCCGTCGATCTCCACGGGTGCGCCTGGCGGCACGGGGGCGGGCGAAGGCACGGGGGCTGATTCCGTGGTCATTCGGTTCCTGTTCTGGTGGACGGTGGGTGCGGGAGCGCAGCACTCAGCCCGTCGTGGCGCCTTCTGCGGCGGAACGCACGAGCTTCGAGTACTTCGCGAGGACGCCACGGGTATAGCGCGGAGGAAGCGGAGCCCAGCCGTCACGGCGGGCAGCCAGCTCGGCATCGTCGACCAGTAGGTCGATGGAACGAGCTGCGATATCGACCCGTATCAGATCACCATCGCGCACGAAGGCGATCGGACCTGCGTCCACCGCTTCGGGTGCCAGATGGCCGATGCACAGGCCGGTTGTGCCGCCTGAGAATCGACCGTCCGTCAAGAGTAGTACATCTTTTCCGAGCCCAGCGCCCTTGATGGCCGCGGTGATGGCCAGCATCTCGCGCATGCCGGGCCCGCCCTTCGGCCCCTCGTAGCGGATGACGACGACGTCGCCGTGCTTGATCTCGCCGGCGGTGAGCGCGTCCATCGCGGCGCGCTCGCGCTCGAACACCCGCGCCGGGCCCTCGAACGTGGCCGCGTCGAAGCCGGCCGTCTTCACGACCGCGCCCTCGGGCGCGAGCGAGCCGTGCAGGATCGTGAGCCCGCCGGTCTCGTGGATCGGGTTGTCGAGGGTGCGCAGCACCTCGCCGTCGAGCGGCGGGATGTCCATCTCGGCGAGGTTCTCGGCGAGGGTCTTGCCGGTGACCGTGAGCGCGTCGCCGTGCATGCAGGCCCGCGTCGAGCAGCGCCTTCATGAGCACCGGGAGGCCGCCGCGGCGGTCGACGTCGTTCATGACGTACTTGCCGAACGGCTTCAGGTCGCCGATGTGCGGCACCTTCGACCGATGCGGTTGAAGTCGTCGAGGGTGAGCTCGACCTCGGCCTCGCGGGCGATCGCGAGCAGGTGCAGCACGATGTTCGTGGAGCCGCCGAGCGCCATGCCGACGGCGATGGCGTTCTCGAAGGCCTCCTTGGTGAGGATCTGGCGCGCGGTGATGCCGTGCTCTCAGCAGGTTGACGACGGCCTCGCCCGAGCGGTGCGCGTAGTAGTCGCGACGACGGTCGGCGGATGCCGGTGACGCCGAGCCCGGCAGCGAGAGCCCGAGCGCCTCGGCGACCGACGCCATGGTGTTGGCGGTGTACATGCCGCCGCAGGCGCCCTCGCCCGGGGCGAAGGCGCACTCGATGCGCTTGGCGTCGGCCTCGCTCATCGTGCCGGCCTTGCACGGCGCCGACCGCCTCGAACGAGTCGATGATCGTGATGTCCTTCTCGGTGCCGTCGGAGAGGCGCACCCAGCCGGGCGCGATCGAGCCGGCGTAGAGGAAGACGCGAGGCCAGGTCGAGGCGCGCGGCCGCCATGAGCATGCCGGGGATCGACTTGTCGCAGCCGGCGAGCAGCACGGAGCCGTCGAGGCGCTCGGCCTGCATGACGACCTCGACCGAGTCGGCGATGACCTCGCGCGAGACGAGCGAGAAGTGCATGCCCTCGTGGCCCATCGAGATGCCGTCGGAGACCGAGACCGTGCCGAACTGCAGCGGGTAGCCGCCGCCGCCGTGCACGCCCTCCTTCGCGGCCTGCGCGAGGCGGGCGAGCGAGAGGTTGCAGGGGGTGATCTCGTTCCACGAGCTCGCGATGCCGATCTGCGGCTTGTCCCAGTCCGCATCGCCCATGCCGACGGCGCGGAGCATGCCGCGGCTGGTCATGGCCTCGATGCCGTCGGTGACGGTGCGACTACGCGGTTTGGGATCGAACTCCGACATGCATCCGAGTCTATGTCCAGGGCGAAGCGCCCTCGCGCGCCGCGTCACGCGCATCCGCCAGGCGCTCGAGGAGCTCGGCGACGTCTTCCGGGCTGCGCACCCGGTAGGTCGCGATGGACTTGCCCTGGCCGACCTTGACGCCCACGTCGTCGCCGTCGAGGGCGGCGAACGCGTCCTCGTCGGTCACGTCGTCGCCGACGTAGATCGCGGCGGTCGCACCGACGTGCTGGCGCAGGCGGGTCAGCGACTCCCCCTTGTCGCTCGGCACGCACCGCGAACTCGAGCACCGCCTTGCCGGTGCGCACCGTGATGCCGAGCAGCTCGGCCTCGACCTTGTCGCGGGCGACGTGCTGGCAGCGCGCGTGCCGGCGGTCGCGCTCAGTCGGCGCGTGTGCAGCGCGAGCCCGGCCGGCTTGCGCTCGATCCAGGCGCCGTCGGCGCCCGACGCGACCTCCTCGACGATCGACGAGAGCCGTTCGAGCTTCGCCACCTCGGAGTCGCGCAGGTCGATCGTGACGCCGCCGGGATCGAGCTGCAGCTCGACGCCGTGCGAGCCGCTGAGCAGGGTGCCGTCGGGCGGGCTCGCGACCTCGTCGAGGCTCTGGAGCGCCCGCCCCGACACGATCGCGACCCGGGTGTCGTCGGCCCCGGCCAGTCGCTCGATCGCGGCGCGCGAGCGGTCGGTCGCGCGCGCATCCTCGGGCCGGTCGACGAGCGGGGCGAGCGTGCCGTCGAAGTCGAGCGCGACCAGCAGCCGCTCGGTGCCGGCGAGGCTCGTGATGGCCGCCTGGAGGTTGTCGGACACGCCCGGCTCGATGATGCCGGCACCCGTGAGCGTCTCGAGGAACGACGCCGACCACTTCGCCACGTCGTTCTCGCGCACGCGCCTGCGCAGGGCGCGCATCCGACGGGCGCGCTCGCGCTTCGGCATCCGGGCGGCCTCGACGATCGCGTCCTTGAGCCCCTCGATGTCGTGCGGGTTCACGAGGACCGCCTGCCGCAGTTCGTCGGATGCCCCGGTGAACTCGCTGAGGACGAGCACGCCGTCGTCGTCGAACCGGCACGCCACGTACTCCTTCGCCACGAGGTTCATGCCGTCGCGCAGCGCGGTCACGAGCATCACGTCGGCGGCGAGGTAGAGGGCGACCATCTCCTCGCGCGGGTAGCCGTGGTGGAGGTACGCGATGGCCTGGTGGCCGAGCGTGGCGTAGTCGCCGTTGAGGCGGCCGACCGCGAGCTCGATCTCGTCGCGCAGCTGACGGTACGTCTCGACGCGCTCGCGGGACGGGCTCGCGACCTGCACCAGCGTGACGTCCTCGACCTTGAGCCGCTCGTCGCGGAGCAGCTCGCCGAACGCCTTCAGGCGATGCCGGATGCCCTTGGTGTAGTCGAGGCGGTCGACGCCGAGCATGATCGTCTCGGGGTTGCCGAGGCTGTCGCGGATCTCGCGGGCGCGCTGCCTGCACCTCGGGCCGGCGGGCGATCTCCTCGAAGCCCGCGGCGTCGATCGAGATCGGGAAGTGCCGGGCGATGACGCGGCGGGTGTCGCCGTTGGCCTCGGGCACGTCGACGACGGAGCCGTGGGTCTTGTAGCCGAAGAGCCGCCGCACCGCGCGGGAGAAGTTGCCGGCGTCGGCGGCCCGCTGGAAGCCGATGACGTCGGCCCCGAGCAGTCCGTCGAGGACCTGCCGCCGCCACGGCAGCTGCGAGTAGATGCCGTACGCCGGGAACGGAATGTGGTTGAAGAAGCCGATCACGAGGTCGGGGCGGCTCTCGCGCAGCATCCGCGGCACGAGCTGCAGCTGGTAGTCCTGCACCCAGACCGACGGCGCCGTCGGATGCCGCGCGCGCGGCGGCCTCGGCGAACCGGCGGTTGACCCGCACGTAGGCGTCCCACCACTCGCGGTGGAACGACGGCGGCGCGATCACGTCGTGGTACAGCGGCCAGAGCGTGTCGTTCGAGAAGCCCTCGTAGTACTCCTCGAGCTCGTCGGCCGAGAGCGGCACCGGGATGATCGTGATGCCGTCGTGCTCGAACGGATCGAACTCGCGGTCGGCGACGCCGGTCCAGCCGATCCAGGCGCCGTCGGCGGCGCGCATGACGGGTTCGAGCGCGGTGACGAGGCCGCCGGGCGAGCTCCTCCAGTGCGTCTCGCCGTCGGGGCCTTCCTGGTAGTCGACGGGGAGCCGGTTCGACACGACGATCATGTCGTAGACGTGATCGACGTACAGCTCGTCGCGTGCCGGTTCAGGGGCGTTCATGTGACGGATGTCCCTCCTCGCGCTTCGATCAGGCTAACAGTCGGCCCCCACGCGATCGGGTGCGCGGCTAGACTTCGAGCCTGATGATCCGCATCGGAATGAGCACCACCTGCGTGTATCCGCTCGATCCCGAGCAGGCCTTCCGGCTGGCCAAGTTGGCGGGGTACGACGGCATCGAGATCATGGTCTCCCAGGAGGAGTCGACGCAGCGGGCCGAACCGCTCCGGCGCTCTCGCGCCGGTACGCGCTGCCGATCCTCTCGATCCACGCGCCGGTCCTGCTGCTCACCCATTTCGTGTGGGGCCGCGACCCGCGGGTGAAGCTCGCGCGCACCGCCGAGCTCGCCGCCGCCGTCGGCGCCGAGACCGTGGTGGTGCATCCGCCGTTCCGCTGGCAGGCGACCTACGCGGCGAATTTCCTCGCGATCGTCCGCGAGATCTCCGCACAGTACGACGTCGAGATCTCCGTCGAGAACATGTTCCCGTGGCGGGCCGCGGGCAAGAACCTCAAGGCCTACTCCCCCGGCTGGGATCCGCGCCTCATGGATTGCGACGCGGTCACGCTCGACTTCTCCCACTCGGCGCTTTCCGGCGTCGACAGCCTGCAGTTCGCGAACGACCTCGGTGACCGGCTGCGCCATGTGCACCTGTGCGACGGGTCGGGCGCCATCGGCGACGGGCAGATCTTCGACGAGCACCTGCTGCCGGGCCACGGCCGCGAGCCCGTCGCCGCGGTGCTCGAGGCCCTCGCCGCCCGCGGGTGGGAGGGTTCGATCGTCGCGGAGATCAACACGCGCAAGGCGAGGACCGAGCGCGAGCGACTGGAGCTGCTCCGCGAGGCCCTCGAGTTCGCCCGTACGCACACGCACCAGACGCGCCGCCGTCGGGCGATGACCCGTTCCCGCCGTGCGCTCGAGGCGATCCTCCCCGGTCACCGCCACTGAGACGCGGGCCCGGGCGCCGCGCGAGCCCTGCGGAGTACAGTGGCGCCGGGGGGCCGAGATGGAATGGGTGATCCTGATCGCGTCGGGCGTGCTCGAGGCGGTGTGGGCGACGGCGCTCGGGGCGTCGGAGAACTTCCGCCGCCTCTGGCCGACGGTGATCTTCGTGGTCGCACTCGCGCTCAGCATGGCCGGCCTCGCGTACGCGATGACCGCGATCCCGGTCGGCACCGCGTATGCGGTCTGGGTCGGCATCGGCGCCGTGCTGACCGTCGCCTACGCGATGATCTTCGGCGGGGAGCGTGCGAGCATCGTGAAGATCCTGCTCCTGCTCGGGATCATCGGCTGCGTCATCGGGTTGAAGATCGTCGGGGAGGCCTGAGATGCACTGGCCGATCCTGATCGTGAGCGCGGTGCTCGAGGCGGTCTGGGCGACCGCGCTCGGCCTCTCGGATGGCTTCTCCCTCTGGGTGCCGACGCTCGTGTTCTTCCTCGCACTGGCCGGGAGCATGGCCGGCCTCGCCTACGCGATGCGGGGCATCCCCATCGGCACCGCATATGCGGTCTGGACCGGGCTGGGTGCTGCGCTCACGGTGACGTACGCGATCGTGTTCGGCGGAGAGTCCGCGAGCGTGTTGAAGCTGCTCTTCCTCGCCGGCATCATCGGCTGCGTGGTCGGCCTGAAGCTCGTGCACTCCCACGAGGAGCGCGTGGCCGCCGACCTCGGCGCGATGCCGCCTCCCGACGAGCCGCCCGGCGCCTGAACGCCGGGCGACCCGTCGAGGATCAGCCGAGGGCCGTCGCCGCGAACCCGATCGAGCGGATGCCGCGCTTGCGCGCCACGGCGATCGCCGTGCCGACCAGGCCCACGAGTCCGAACAGGGCGACCACGCCGGCCGCCGCCGCCACCGCTCCGCCCGCCGCGCCGGCGACGATGAGCTGCATGCCCTGCACCGCCCACGTGAGCGGCAGGAACGGACTGATCGCCTGGAACGGCCCGCTCAGCACCTCGACGGGATAGAGTCCGCCGGATGCCGCGAGCTGCAGCGCCACGAGCACCAGCGACACGAGCATCCCGGCCCGGCCGAGCGCGACCGTGAGGAACGCGTGGATCGCCGTGAACGCGAGCGCGAGCAGCGCGGCGAACGCCAGGGTCTGCGGCAGCAGGCTCCACGCGACGCCGAGCGCGCCGTGCAGCAGCAGCACGACCGTCACCGCCTGCACGAGGGCGAGCAGGCCGGCACGCCCGAGGGCGCGCACGACGAGGCCGCCGGTGGACGACGGTGCTGCGCAGCGCCTCGCGGCTGAACGGGCGGAACACGAGGAACATCGCCATCGCGCCGAGCCACAGCCCGATCGGCACGAAGAGCATGCCGATGACCTCGCCGATCGTGCCGATCTCGTTGTCGCGCTCGGTGGTCGAGGTCACCGGCTGCGACACCACGTCGGCGGTCGTGGCGGCGTCGATGTCGGTGAGCGCCTTCGCCTGCTCGGCCCCGGTGGTGAGGCCGTCGGCGAGCGCGTCCGCGCCGCCCGCGAGCTGCGTGGCTCCGTTCGCGGCATCCGCTGCGCCCGTGGAGAGCGCGCCGAGGCCCACGGCGAGCTCATCGATGCCCGAGGCGAGGCCGTAGCCGCCGTCGCGGATGCCGGCCGAGCCGGCCGAGACCTGCGCGGCGCCGTCGGCGAGGCCGGAGATGCCGCCCTGGACGCCGTCGATGCCCGCGCGGGTCTGCGTCGCGAGCGTCTGGCCCGCCGCTCGACGAGGCCGCCGAGCTGCGCGCGGATGCCGGCGATGGTGCCGGCCGCCTCGCCGATCTGCGGGTACTGCGCGAGCAGCTCGGGGTTCTCGGCGATGAACTGGTCGAAGCGGTCGGCCGCAGGTCCCACCTGCGCCTCGAGCTGCCCGACGCCGGCCGCGATGCCGCCGGTGTACGCGGTCCACGCCGTCCGAGATGCCGTCGAGCCCGGCCGCGCCGGCGTTCAGGTCGGCGAGGCCGCCGGCGATCCCGTCGACGCCCTGCGTGTACTGCGCGACACCGTCGGCGTAGGCCGGTGGCGCCGCTCGCGGCATCCGTCGCACCGGATGCCGCCGAGGCGACGCCGCTCGAGAGCTGCCGAGTCCGCCGGCGAGCGAGTCGACGCCCGACGAGATCTGCGTCGCGCCGTCCGCGGCCTCGCCGAGCGAGCCGCCGACCGTCGCGAGGTTCGAGTAGAACCCCTCGAGGTACTGCGCGGTCAGCTCGCGGCCGAAGGTGGTGGTCATCGCGTCGCCGACGGACTGCGCGACGGAGCCCGCGAGGTAGCCGTGCGCGTCATCGGTGCGGATGTCGAGGTTCGCCTTGGTGGGCGTCTCGCCCGAGAGCGACGTGACCGACGACGAGAAGTCGCTCGGGATGGTGAGCACCGCGTAGGCGTCGCCCGAGTCGAGCAGGTTCGCGGCCTCCTCGTCGTTCGAGATCGTCCACTAGAAGCCGGCGGTCTCGGGGGCGGTGAGCTCGGTGACGAGCTGGCGCCCCGCGAGCACGGGCTGCTCGGTGCCGTCGGGCAGCGTCATCGTGACCATCTCGTCGTTGTTCACGACGACGGCCGGGATGGTCTCGATGTTGTCGGCCGCGCCGGCGAAGGCGCCGGAGACGAGGCCGGCGACGGCGAGCGGCACGGCGATCACCGCGGCGACGAGCACGCCGTAGCGCACGCGGCGCTCGGCGGGGGTGGAGCCGAAGAGCCGGGAGAGTCGGGTGCTCATCGGGCGACCTCCTTCATGGTGGAGACGGGTTCGAGGGTGCGGATGCCGCGGGCGGCGAGTTCGGGCGAGCAGTCGGGGGCGACGGCCGACGGGCCGAGGCCGACGATGACCGTCACCGGCGCGGGGACGAGGCGGGCGAGCGCCTGCCAGAGCTCGACGCTCGAGGCGCCCGGGTCGTCGTCGAGATCGATCACCACGGCCTTCGGCCGCTCGGCGAGCGCCGCGGCGACGGCCACGAGCGTGCGCGCCTCGACGCCGAGCGCGGAGAGCGGGGTGTCGGCCGTGAACCGCGGGCCGTCGGGTCCGTGCCCGGCGGCATCGGCGGCGCGGTCGACCCAGGTGCGCACGACCGCGTTCGACGGGGCGATGCGGTACCACGGGCGGGTGGCGTCGGCGCGTCGGGCGACGAGCTCGCCCACCGTGCCGCCGGTCGCGGCATCCGTGGCGACCTCGGCGATCGCGACGCCGCGCATGACGGTGCGGCGCCCGACGGCAGCGGCACGCCGAGCACTGCGAGGCGGCCGGAGACGGGGGCGAGTCGGCCGGCGAGCGTCGCGGCGACGACGCGGCGGTCGACGGCCTCGCCGCGCACGACGAGCACGCCGCCGGCGGGCACCTCGACGGCGATCGGGCCGATCGGCCGTTCGGGGAGGCCGAAGACCGCATCCTCGGCGTTCACGGCGGCGGGGCGGGCTGCGGCCCAGTCCTCCTGCTCGAGGTGGGCGCGCAGGCCCTCACCCTCGATGTCGACGTCGGGCAGGCGCTTCGCGAGCCACTTCGGCAGCCACCAGGCCGCACTTGCCGGCGAGCGCCATGGCGGCGGGCACGAGCGTCATGCGCACGAGGAACGCGTCGAAGGCGACGCCGATGGCGAGCGCGAACGCGATGCCCTTGATCGCACCGGAGCCCTCGGGCACGAAGGCGAAGAAGACGAAGAACATGATGAGCGCCGCGGCGGTGACGACGCGCGCCGCGTGCTGGAAGCCGTGCACGATCGACGAACGCGGCTCCTTCGTCTTCACGAACTCCTCGCGCATGCCGGAGACGAGGAACACCTCGTAGTCCATCGCGAGGCCGAACAGCACCGCCATGAGCAGGATCGGCAGGAAGCTCAGGATCGGGCCGGGCTCGACGTGCAGCAGGTCGGCGAACCATCCCCACTGGAAGATCGCGACGGTGACGCCGATCGCGCCGAACGCCGAGAGCAGGAAGCCGAGCGCGGCCTTGATCGGCACGAAGACCGAGCGGAACACGATGAGCAGCAGCACGATCGACAGGCCCACGACGATGAGCGCGAACGGCACGAGCGCGTCGGTCAGCCGATTCGAGATGTCGATCGCGACGGCGGTGTAGCCCGTGACGGCGATCGGCGTGCCGTAGTCGGCGTCGATCTCGGGCGCGAGCTCGCGGATCTGCTCGACGAGCACCTTCGTCTCGGGCGTGTTCGGCGCGCTGTCGGGCACGACCTGGATGATCGCGGTGTCGACGGTCTCGTTCGGCAGGCCCTGGCCCACGTAGGCGACGTCGTCGAGCTCGCCGATGCGCGCGCCGATCGCGTCGAGGTCGTCGAAGATGTCGGTGGTCTGGGTGATGTCGACCGTGACGATGAGCGGGCCGTTGTAGCCCGGGCCGAATCCGTTCGCGATGAGGTCGTTCGCGTTCGCGTCGCTCGCCCTGAGGTGTCGGCGCCGCCGCTCGGCAGGTTCAGGTCGAGGCTCGCCGCGGGGATCGCGGCCGCGCCGAGCAGGCCGACCACGAGCACGACGAACACGACCGGCGCCTTCAGCACGAGGTCGACCCAGCGGCGTCCGATGGTGCGCTTGCGCGCCGTCGTCCGCGGCGTTCGCGCGACGGTAACGCCCGGCTCTTCGGCTTGGGCACGAGCCGTCGGCCGAGCACGCCGAGCAGCGCGGGAAGCAGGGTGACGGCACCGGCGACCGCGATGAGCACGGCGAACGCGGCCGCGACGCCCATGACGCTGAGGAACGGGATGCCGACGACGAGCAGGCCGAGCAGCGCGATGATCACGGTGAGGCCCGCGAACACGACCGCGCCGCCGGCGGTCGCGACCGCTTCTGCGGCGCTCTCCTCGGGGTCCTGGCCGCGCGCGAGCTGCGTTCGATGCCGCGAGAGGATGAAGAGCGCGTAGTCGATGCCGACGGCGAGGCCGATCATGACGGCGAGCATGGGGGCGGTGTTCGAGACCGTGGCGAACGCCGCGACGATCGAGATGCCGCCGAACGCCGCGCCGACGCCGACGAGGGCGGTGAGCAGCGGCATGCCGGCCGAGAGCAGCGAGCCGAAGGTGATGAGCAGCACCACGGCCGCGAAGAGCACGCCGAAGACCTCGGTGATGGTGAGCCCGAAGTCGGTGTCCTGGAAGACCTCGCCGCCGAACGCGACCACGAGCCCCGCGTCGCTGCCCGGTCTCGCCCGATGCGGTCACGGCCTCGATCGAGGCATCCGGTGACGTCGGTCGTCGGGCTGTCGAACTGCATCTGGATGTAGGCCGTGCGCGCGTCATCCGACACCTGCTTGCCGGCGTACTCGTCGAACGGGCCGAGCACGCTCGCGACGCCGTCGACGTCCTCGAGCTCGGGTCTCCATGGCGTTGATCGCCGAGCGGTACGGCTCGTCCTCGACGGATGCCCCGTCAGGCGCCTCGACGACGGCCTTCGCCGCCGCGCCCGCCGTCTGCGGGAACACCGCGGCGAGCTGGTCGATCGCCGCCTGCGACTCGGTGCCGGGGATGGCGAAGGACTCCTGGAGCTGGCCGCCGAGGCCGATGCCGGCGCCGAGGAGGGCGGCGAGGGCGACCGCCCACGCGGCGATGACGAGCCATGCCCGTCGGAACGCGAATCGTCCGATTCGGTGGAGGAGGAGGGCCACGGATGTCTCTCAGTCGGTGGTCGGGGTCGAGGCGGCGGTCGGCCGGTCCGAAGGATTCGCCGAGCACCTCGTGCAGGGCGACCCGGAACTCGTCGTCGGTGGGGCGCTGGTCGTCGCCGACGTAGGAGCGGGCGGCCGTGAGGAGGAACGCGGCGCCGCCGAGCGCGATGCCGAAGCGCACCTGGTCGGTCATGCTCTCGCTCTGCTCGCTGATCGCTTCGGTGAGGCGGCGCACGGCGGCGTTGGCGCGGCCGATGATCGGCAGGTGCGGAGAGGCTCGGGCCCTGGATGATGAACACGTGCACGGCCTCGCGGTACTCGAGGAGCAGGTCGACGATCCGGTCGACGAGCCGTCGACGCCCCCCGCTCCCGCGGCCCGCGACGAAGTCCGTCGAGCGCGGCCTCGAACTCGGCGATCGCGGGCTCGATCGCGGCCTCGAGCAGCGCCTCCTTGGACGCGTAGTGGTAGAGCACGCTCGACTTGGAGTAGCCGGCGTGGTCGGCGATGTGCTGCAGCGACGTCGCGGCGAATCCGACGGTCGCGAACTGCTCGAGCGCGACCTGCTTCAGCTCGTCGGCGGCGCGCACGCGCGTCGTGGGTTGGGCATCGGGAGACATGCCGTTCACGGTAATTGACCGATCGGTCAGATCCTGCACGATCGGTCAGATTCACGGATGACTCCCAGTCGCGCGACACGAGCCGGTAGCGTTGCGGCATGCGCAAGTACCTCTTCAGCGGAGCAGTGATCAGCGCGATCTTCGGCGCGGTCGCCGTCATCAGGGCCACCACCTCCGGCCCGCGGGACTGGCGCCTCCTCCTCATGTGGATCTCGTGGGCGGCGAGCCTGGCCATCGCGATCGGCACCGTCGCCGACGAGTCGAAACGGGCCGAGCTGACCGAGTAGCATCGGCCGTCGGAGCCGGATCCCCCGCGGCCCGATCACCCCGGCGCAGGCCGGTGAGTGCGGCGTGTCTTGCGCGATCCGCGACACGAGGGCGGAGACTGAAAGAGACCGACAGGTCGTGCGACCCGAACCGCACGGCCCGAACTCCACCGAGAGGGGCCACCGATGTTCCGCCGCTGGCGCAGAGCGAGGCTTGCAGCCCAGGCCGCCGCGCACGCCGCCGCCCCGAGCCCGCGCCCGACCGCGGCCGACCTGCGCGGCGAGCACCTCTTCGAGCTGCTGAACGCGAAGCTCTCGGAGTTCATCGGCCCCGGCGGAACCTGGGCCCTCGTGCGTCGCACCGATGCCGACACCGATCGCATCTTCCACGCGATGCTGACGCACCAGATCGCGGCCGAGCTCACCCGCACGCTGCTCGACGAACGCGACGCCGTGGCCGTCGTCGTGCCCGCCGAGGACGAGCCGCTGGCCCTCAGCTGGGAGCCCGCGCCGCTCGTCGTCTGGGCCGACCCGGTGGTCGTCCCCGAGTCCGAGGCGGATGCCGCGTCGCTGCCCTCGATCGGATCGTCGGCCGAGCTCGAGGCCCGCGCCGCCTGATCTCCGGCCCTCGGCTCGCGGCGCTCCAAAATCACCCCGCGATTCTTGTACGGCCGGATCGAGAGGACGCTCCCGCCCCTTTCGTAGCGTGAGACCCGGGCACGATGCCCGCATCCGCCACGAGAGGGAGACCGATGAGCGCCGCCCGCAGCACCTCGAACCACGCATCCGAGCCGACCGCGCCCGAACCGGCCGCGCCCGGGACCACCGCACCGTCGACCACCGCACCCGAGTCCGCCGCGCCGTCGCGCCCGGAACCCGACGCCGCCGGGCCTCGCCCCGGCCGGCGCGGCACCGCGACCGACCTCGCCCAGATCGCCGTGTTCGCCGCGCTCATCGCCGCGCTCGGGCTGCCGGGGGCCCTGTACCTCGGCGGCACCGCCGTGCCGATCACCTTCCAGACCCTCGGCGTGATGCTCGCCGGCGCGATCCTCGGCGCCCGCAAGGGCTTCCTCTCGGTGCTGCTGTTCCTCGCGCTCGTCGCCGCGGGCCTGCCGCTCCTCTCCGGGCGGCGCGGCGGCCTCGCCGTCTTCGTCGGCCCGTCGGTGGGCTACCTCGTCGGATGGCTGCTCGGCGTCGTCGTGATCGGCTGGTTCACCGCCCGGCTGCTCCCCCGCTACCCCGTGCTGCCCGCCCTCGGTGCGACCGCGCTCGGCGGCATCGTCGCCGTCTACCTCTCGGCGTGCCCGTGTTCGCCGCGATCACCGCGACGCCGCTCGACGTGGCGTTCCTCGGCTCGCTCGTCTTCCTGCCGGGCGACCTCGCCAAGGTCGTCGTCACCGTGCTCGTCGCGAAGGGCGTGCACCGCGCGTCGCCCGGCCTCATCGCCCCGCAGCCGTGGCCGTGGCGTCGCAGCGCGGCGGTGCCGTCCGGCGCATGAGCGACTGGCTGCGCGGCTCGTCGCACGAGGTCGCCCTCGCGTTCGGGGGCGACGTCGTGCGGTACGGCGAGCTTGCGCGGGCGGTCGGCGAGGCGCGGCTCCCACCGGGTGAGGGTCCGATCGGATGCCCCGCCGGCGCCGAGCCGGTCGCACTCATCACCACCGTGCTCGCCGCGCTCGACCGCGGGCGCCCGGTGCTCGTCGGCGGTGATCAGGCCGCCGCCGACCGCGCTCGCCTCCCTCCTGCCCCATGGCACCGAGCTCGCACTCCTGACCTCGGGGTCGTCCGGCCGTGCCGGCACCCCGCGGGTCGTCGCCCGCACGAACGCCTCCTGGCTCGCCTCGGCCGGCCCGCTCGCACGCCTCACGGGCCTCGGCGCCGGTGACCGCATCGCGGTCACGGGGCCGCTGCACGTCTCGATGCACCTCTACGCGGTGCTGCACGCGCTCTGGCTCGGCGCGTCGGCGGGCGACGACGTGGCCGGCGCGACCGCCGTGCACGCCACGCCCACACGCCTCTCGCGCCTCCTGGACGGCCCGGCGATGCCGCACACCGCCATCGTCTGCGGGCGCCGCGTCGAGCGACGACCTGCGCCGTCGCGCGGCCGCACGCGGCATCCGGGTCACCGAGTACTACGGCGCCGCCGAACTCTCCTTCGTCGCAGCCGGGCGCGACGGCCGCCTCCAGCCGTTCCCCGGCGTGGAGGTCGAGCTGCGGCCGGGCACCGCCGGCGACGAGCTCTGGGCCCGCTCGCCGTATCTCGCCCTCGGCGTCATCGGCGACGGCATGCTGCGGCGCACCGCCGACGGCTATGCCACCGTGGGCGACCTCGCCGAGCGCACCGCCGACGGCGGGCTCCGCATCCTCGGCCGCGGCGACGCCGCCATCACGATCGCGGGCGCCACCGTGCTCGCCGAGCACGTCGAGGCGCAACTCGCCGCACTGCCCGGCGTCGACGCGGCCGCCGTGCTCGGCGAGCCGCATGTGCTCCTCGGCCAGCGGATACTCGCCGTGGTGGAGCTCGCCGACGGCGTCGAGCTCGACCGGGTCGTCACCGCGGCACGCGCCGCGTTGTCGCCCGTCGAGCTCCCCGTCGCTGGTTCGCGCGACCGGTGCCGCGCACCGACTCGGGAAAGGTCGCCCGCGGAGTGCTGCGCGACGCCCTCGCCGCCGGCAGCCTGGGCGACGGCTACCCGGCCGCCTTCGAACGGAGCGGCTCGTGAGCGCCGCGCCCGTGCTCGTCGCCACCCGCCGCGAGCGCGATCGGCACCGCTGGGCGTGCGTTCGCGCGGCCACACGGTCGACGCCCTCGCCGCGCCGGTGCTCGCCGACGTCGCCGAGGCGGTCGCCGCGGCCGGTATCCCCGTCGACGACGTGGTGCTCGGCAACTGCATGGGCCCGGGCGGCGATGTCGCCCGCGTGGCCGCCCTCCGCGCCGGACTCGGCCACGACGTGCCGGGCGTCACCGTCGACCGGCAGTGCGGCTCGGGCCTCGACGCCGTGATCCAGTCGGCCTCCCGCGTGCGGGCGGGCGACGCGCGGCTCGTGCTCGCGGGCGGTGCGGAGTCCGCGTCCACGGCACCGCACCGGTCGTGGCCCGGATCCGGCGAACGCTACACCCGCGCGCCGTTCGCCCCCGCCGGCTTCGCCGATCCCGACATGGGTCCCGCCGCCGACCGGCTGGCCGCGGTGCTCGGCATCTCCCGGGCGAGGCAGGACGCGTGGGCGGCACGATCGCATGCGCGCGCGGCGGCGGCGCAGTCCGCCGGCGTGTTCGACGGGGAGATCGTCCCGATCGACGGGGTGGTGCGCGACGACCGGCCCCGCCCGTCGATGGATGTCGGCCGGCTCGCGCGGTTCGCGCCGGTGTTCGCGAGCGACCACGCGACCGGGTCCCCGCATGGATCGCCGTCCGCCGCGGCATCCGCTCGTGGCACGGTGACCGCGGGCAACTCGTGCGGGTTCTCCGACGGCGCCGCGGCGATGGCCGTGACCACCGAGGCGATCGCCCGAGCGCTCGGCCTGCCCGCGCTGCGCGTGCGTGCCGTCGCCGTCGCCGCGGGCGACCCCGCCCTGCCCGGACTCGGTGCCGCGCCCGCCGCACGCGCCGTCCTGGCCCGAGCCGGCCTGACCGCGGGCGACCTCGGCTTCGTCGAGATCACGGAGGCGTTCGCGGCCCAGGTCCTCGCGGTCAGCGACGAGCTCGGCCTCGACGAGGACCTCATCTCGGGCGACGGCGGCGCGATCGCGCTCGGGCATCCCTGGGGGGCATCCGGCGCCGTGCTGCTCGTGCGGCTGGCCGCGCGCATGGCCGCGGCCGACGACGCACGCCTGGGTCTCGCCGCCTGCTCGATCGGCGGCGGGCAGGGCGTCGCGATGATCGTGGAGCGGGTGGCATGAGCGAGATCGTGTTCGACGGCGTGAGCCACGACTTCGGCGCGGAGCGGGTCGTCGACGACGTGTCCCTCGTGCTGCGGGAGCGGCGCGTCGGCATCGTCGGCGCCAACGGCTCGGGCAAGTCGACGCTCGCGCGCATGATCAACGGCCTCGTGACGCCCGCGTCGGGCCGGGTCGTGGTCGACGGCCTCGACGTGGCCCGGCAGGGTCGCGAGGTGCGGCGACGCGTCGGCTTCGTCTTCACCAACGCCGACAACCAGATCGTGATGCCCACGGTGCGCGAGGACGTCGCGTTCACGCTGCGTCGACACAAGCTCGAGAAGGCGGATGCCGCGGCCCGCGTCGATGCGGCTCTCGACCGCGTCGGCCTCACCGACCTCGCCGACCGGCCCGCGCACCGCCTCTCGGGCGGGCAGAAGCAGCTGCTCGCAATCGCGTCGGTGCTTGTGGCCGAGCCCGCGATCGTCGTCGCCGACGAGCCCACCACCCTGCTCGACGCCCGGAACGCGCGCCGCGTGGCCGAGCACTTCGAGGTGCTCGACCAGCAGCTCGTGGTGGTCAGCCATCAGCTCGAGCTGCTCGAGTCCTTCGACCGCGTCATCGTCATGGAGGCCGGACGCGTCGTCGCCGACGACGTGCCGAGCGCCGCGCTCGACGCCTACCGCACGCTCATCGGGTGAGGATGCGGCGATGATCGGCGTCTTCCATCCCGGCACCTCGCTCGTGCATCGAGCACCGGCGCTCGCGAAGCTCGGCGTGCTCGCCGCGCTCGTCACCACGGTTGCGATGCTCGGCTCGCTCGTGTGGCTCGGTGCGGCATCCGCGCTGGTGGTGGTGCTCTTCGCGGTGGCACGGGTGCCGTTCGCGCTCGCGTGGCGGCAGGTGGTGCCGATCCTGTGGGTGCTCGCCTTCGCCGTGCCGGTGCAGGTGATCTTCGGCGGCTGGGAGCCGGCCGCGGCGATGGCCCTGCGGCTCGTGCTCGCGGTCGCGCTGGCCGCGCTGTACACGCTCACGACGCCCGTGAGCGCGACGCTCGACGCCATGCAGGCGCTGCTGCGACCGTTCCGGCGGTGGGTCGATGCCGACCGCGTCGGCCTCGCGCTCGCGCTCACCATCCGATGCGTGCCGCTGCTCGCCGACCTCGTGCGCGAGGTGCTCGAGGCACGCAAGGCGCGAGGGGCGGAGGGCTCGGTGCTCGCGCTCGCCGTGCCCGTGATCGTGCGGGCACTCCGGACCGCCGAGCACCTCGGCGAGGCGCTCACGGCTCGCGGCTTCGACGACTGATCTCCTCGCGCCGCGGCGAGCCGGGCTCGCTCACCGGCGATGTCGCCGGCAACCGGCAGACTGGTCGCCGGCCGATCGGCCGACCGAGGAGCCGACCGAGGAGCACGACACGGCATGATGGGCGTCACGCACGCGACGAGCGGCGCCGCGGCGTGGGTCGCGATCACCGGCACGATGCCCATCCTGACCCTCGGGGCGTACCCGCTCGACCCGGTGGGCGTGCTGGCCGGCGCCGCGGTGTGCGCCGGCGCGGCGCTCCTCCCCGACGCCGACCACCACAGTGCCACCATCGCGCACTCGGTTCCCGTGCTCGGCCGGGTCGTCGCGGGCACGGTCGGGGTGCTCTCGGGCGGACACCGTCAGGGCGCGCACTCCGTCGTCGCGGTGGCCGTCGTCGCAGCCGCCGCCTGGGCGCTCACGCTGGTCACCCTCGCGGTCGAGGAGTTCGGCACCATCGCCGTCGGCGCCGGCGTCGGCACTGCGGTGCTCACCTGCTTCGGCCTGAAGGCGCGCGACTTCGTACGCACGTGGGCGGCCGCGTGGGCGCTCGGCGCGGTGCTCGGGGCCTGCATCGTGGTCTTCGCGCCGGAGCAGGTGGCCTGGTTCCCGCTCGCGGTCACGATCGGGTTCGTCGCCCACCTCGCGGGCGACTTCCTCACGACCGGCGGGGTGCCCGGGCCTGTTCTGGCCATGGGTTCCGCGGCCGCCCGAACTGCTCCGGCCGGTGCCGGTGCTGAACCGCGTGTGGCTGCCGAGCGGCCATGTCGCGCTGCCGCTGCTGGGCGACACCGGCTCGATCCGCGAGACGATGCTCGGCGCCGTGCTCGGGCTCTACTGCTTCGCGGGCTTCGCCTACGAGGGCCTGCGTCTCGTCGGGATCGACGTCGTCATGGGCGCCTGAGCGGCAGAATGGACCGGTGAACACCTCGCCCGTCGCCGCACTCGACGTCGGCATCGAGCCGGCCGTATCCGCCGACGATGTCGCGCTCGTCACCGCGATCACCGAGCTCGTCAACGGCGTGTATGTCATCGCGGAGGCCGGTCTCTGGGTGGATGGTGCCCGCCGCACGGATGCGCGAGAGATCGCCGAACTGGTCCGGTGGGAGGAACTCGTCGTGGCCCGCATCGGCGGCCGGCTCGTCGGCGTCGTTCGGGTGCACGCGCTCGACGCCGGCACCGCCGAGTTCGGGATGCTGGCGGCCGACCCCGCGCGACGCGGCGTCGGCATCGGTCGCGCGCTCGTCGCCTTCGCAGAGGGCTGGGCGGCCGAGCGGGGGTTCGCCCGCATGCAGCTCGAGCTGCTCGTGCCGACGTCGTGGCAGCATCCGTCGAAGCAGTTCCTCCACGACTGGTACTCGCGCATCGGGTATCGCGAGGTGAGGACGAGCGCGCTCGGGGAGCTCTACCCCGAGCTGGAGCCGCTGCTCGCAACCTCCTGCGAGCTCATCGTCTACCGCAAGGCGCTCGAGCACGGCGGCGACCGCGATCTCCGAGCACTGACCGCCGCGGCATCCGACCGCCCGGGTGCGTGCCGGGCGTCGCCGGCGTGGGCGGTTCATGACAGGATCGCCGTGTGGCCGACCGACTGATGCTCCTCGACACCGCCTCGCTGTACTTCCGCGCGTTCTACGGCGTGCCCGACTCGCTCAAGCGCCCCGACGGCACGCCCGTCAACGCGGTCCGCGGATTGCTCGACATCATCACGCGGCTCGTCACCGACTACCAGCCGACGCACCTCGTCGCCTGCTGGGACGACGACTGGCGCCCGCAGTGGCGCGTCGAGCTCATCCCGACCTACAAGGCGCACCGCGTGGCCGAGGTCGTGCCGGCCGGCCCCGACGTCGAGGTGATCCCCGATCCGCTCGAGGTGCAGGTCCCGATGATCCGCGAGCTGCTCGCCGCGCTCGGCATCACCGTCATCGGCGCCGCCGCAGCACGAGGCCGACGACGTGATCGGCAGCCTCGCGACCCAGGCGCGAGATGCCGGTCGACATCGTGACCGGCGACCGCGACCTGTTCCAGCTCGTCGACGACGCCCGCGACGTCCGCGTGATCTACACGGCGCGCGGCATGAGCAAGCTCGAGATGCGTGACGGATGCCACGGTGGTCGGCAAGTACGGCGTGCTGCCGAGCCAGTACGCCGACTTCGCGATGCTGCGCGGCGACGCATCCGACGGGCTGCCCGGCGTCGCGGGCATCGGCGAGAAGACCGCGGCGAGCCTGCTGCGCAGTTCCGCGACCTCGACGGCATCATCGCCGCCGCCGCCGATCCCGGCGACGGCATGTCGGCGGCGATGCGCGGCAGCGCATCACGGGCGCCGCCGCATACCTCGACGTCGCCCCGACCGTCGTGGAGGTCGTGCGCGACCTCGAGCTCGGCCCGCTTCGACGCCGAGATCCGCCCGCTCGGGGCGGAGCGCGTCGCCGAGGTGGCGCGGCTCGCGAGCGAGTGGAACCTCGGCGGCTCGGCCGAGCGGGCGCTGCGCGCCCTCGGCAACGAGGTCGCCGGCGCGTAGTCCGACGCGGCGCACGACCCCCGATCAAGGCCGTCCACGCGCCCGACCGGGCCGTCGCAGGCTCCTGAGCATGACGAAAGCCCCGAACCCGGCGAGAGGTTCGGGGCTTACGGTGCACCCCCAGGGACTTGAACCCTGAACCCACTGATTAAGAGTCAGTTGCTCTGCCGATTGAGCTAGAGGTGCGTGATCCGGGATGTCCGCGACAACCTGAACCGAGGGACCACGTTATCAGGAGAACGGCTCGGAGCGCCAATCGAGCGGATGACGCGGCGCGGCGCCTGCGGCGCGGCGGCGACGGACGTGCCCGATAGCCTGATCTGGTGACCGCCGACACCGCCGAAGACCTCGAACTCGCCCTCGAACTCGCCGACCTCGCCGACGCCGTCTCGCTTGCGCGGTTCCGCGCCGTCGACCTCGACGTGCAGACGAAACCCGATCGTACGCCCGTCACTGAAGCTGATCTCGCGGTCGAGCGCACCATCCGCGACCGGCTCGCCGAGGCCCGCCCGGGCGACGGCATCCTCGGCGAGGAGTTCGGCACCGAGGGCGACTCGACCCGGCAGTGGATCATCGATCCGATCGACGGCACCGCGAACTTCCTGCGCGGCGTGCCGGTGTGGGGCACGCTCATTGCGCTTGCCGTCGACGGCGTGCCGGTGGTGGGCGTCGCCTCCTCCCCCGCGATGGGCCGGCGCTGGTGGGCGGCGCGCGGCCTCGGCGCGTGGACGACCGCGTCGGCAGGCGAGCTCGGTGCGAGCGATGCGGCGGATGCGGCATCCGCTCGATTCCCCGGCGCGCGACGCATGCGCGTCTCCGGCGTCGAGCGACTCGCGGATGCCTCGCTCAGCTTCCAGAGCCTCGCCCAGTGGCGCCATGCCGGCTACCTCGACCGGCTGCTGGCGCTGTCCGAGCAGGTGTGGCGCGACCGCGCCTACGGCGACCTGTGGTCGTACGCGCTGCTCGCCGAGGGCCTCATCGACATCACGGGCGAGTTCGACGTGAAGCCGTACGACCTCGCCGCGCTCGTCCCGATCGTCGAGGAGGCCGGCGGCCGGTTCACGTCGATCACGGGTCAACCCGGGCCGTGGCACGGCAGCTCGCTCGCGACGAACGGCCGGCTGCACGACGCCGTGCTCGCCGCGCTCGCTGACGACGCCGGCAGAGGCCTGATCGTGGAGCTCTGCATCTTCACGGAGCCCCAGGAGGGCGCGAGCTACGACGACCAGCTCGCGCAGGCGAGCGCGACCGAGCGGCTGGGCTTCGACGGCTGGTTCCGCTCCGACCACTTCCTCGCGATGGATGCCGCTGACCCGCTGCCCGGGCCCACGGATGCCTGGACCACCCTCGCGGGCCTCGCACGCGACACCCGGCGCATCCGGCTCGGCACGCTCGGTGTCGTCGGCGACGTTCCGGCATCCGTCGATCCTCGCGATCCAGGTGGCACAGGTCGACGCGATGTCGGGCGGACGCGTCGAACTCGGGCTCGGCACCGGATGGTTCGCCGAGGAGCACGAGGCCCTCGGCATCCCGTTCCCGCCGAAGCGGTTCGACCTGCTCGAGGAGCAGCTCGAAGTGGTGACGGGGCTCTGGTCGACGCCGGTGGGCGAGCAGTTCGACTTCGCAGGCGAGCACTACACGCTCGAGCACGCACCCGCGCTGCCGAAGCCGCTGCAGAGCCCGATGCCGCTGATCATCGGCGGCGCAGGCCCGAAGCGCACGCCGGCGCTCGCGGCGCGCTTCGCGACGGAGTTCAATATCGGGTTCCGCTCGGAGGATGTCGTGGCCGAGACGTTCGACGGCGTGCGACGCGCGTGCGAGCAGATCGGGCGCGACCCTGCGACCCTGCGGACGTCGGTCGCGCTGCCCACCGTGGTCGCGACGAACAACGCCGACTACCTCCGCCGGCTCGCGGCGATCAGCGCGAACGCCGACACGTTCGCCGAGGTCAACATCGCCGGCACACCGGAGGCCGCGGTCGAGAAGCTGCTGCGCCTGCGCGAGCTCGGCGCCGACCGGGTGTACCTGCAGCTCGTCGACCTGCGCGACCTCGACCACCTCGAGCTCATCGCCGCAGAGGTACTGCCGCACCTGCGGTGATTGCGGGGGGCACGTCCCTCAGGCACGGCGCGATCGGTCGGCGCCATGGGGAGTCCATCCCATCGCGCGTGGTTGCGAGCCGCCGATAGGCTGGCGCCGCCGCATTCCGCTCGCGGCATCCGACGTCTCACCGTGCAACGCACGCATCGCATCAACGCGCCCGAAAGGCCTGCCATGCCCCCCGTCGCCCGTTCGTCCGCCTGCTCGCCGTGGGCGCCGCCCTTGCGGTGGCGCTCCCCCTCACGGGTTGCAGCGCCATCCGCGACCTGCTGCCCCTGCCCGCCCCACAGCCCGAGCGTGACGCGACCACGGAGGAGATCGTCGAGGAGGGCCAGGCCGACGTCTTCGCCCTGCGTGTGGGCGATTGCCTGAACACCGTCGAAGAAGACCTCGTCACCGAGGTGCCCGTGGTGCCATGCAGCGAGCCGCACGACGACGAGGTGTACTTCGACTTCCAGCTCGACGACGGCGAGTACCCCGGCGACGACGCCGTGCTCGAGCAGGCCGATGCCAGTTGCCTCGAGCAGTTCGAGCCGTTCGTCGGCCTCGTCTACGAGACGTCGACGCTCGACTTCTACGCCTACCGCCCGTCGGAGGAGAGCTGGGCCCAGGGCGACCGCGTGGTCTCGTGCGTCATGTGGGACCCGGCCGGCCAGGTGACCGGCTCGCTCGCGGGTGCGGCCTACTGAGCGGATGCCGGGCCGCTGCGGAATCAACTCGGCGGCCGGGGTTCTTCCATTCTGTGGGCAGATTATGATGCCGAGCGCCCCCGCCCGCCGCGAGACCCTGACCGCCTGCGGCTCCACGCCACCCCCACGAGGCACACCACGCCGCCGATCATGCCGAGGATCGTCGGCAGTTCGCCGAGGATCAGCCACGACATGAGCACGACGATGGCGGGCACCGCGAGCGTCGCCGACGCCGTCGCGCCCGCCGTGCTGCGCTGGAGCACGTACGCCCACAAGATGAACGCGATCGCCGACGGGAAGACGCCGAGGTAGACCATCGCGAGCGTCGCGGGCATCGGCGCGACCGCGACCTCCGTGACGAGCTGCGGCAGGAATGGCGTCGAGCGCGATCGCCCCGACGGCGCAACCGACCCAGGTCGCCCCGAGCGCATCCGTCGTCTTCAGCGCCACCTTCTGCACGAGGACGCCGCTCGCATAGAGCGCCGCGGCCAGAAGACCGAGCACGATGCCGATGGGATCACTGTGCGGGCCGACGCCGCCCGCGGCGATGAGGACGACGCCCGCGAACGCGACGCCGATGCCGATCATGAGCGACCTCGGGAACCCCTCCTTCAGCACGACCCCCGCGACGAGGGCGACGAGCAGCGGGGCGATGTTCACGAGCATCGCCGTCGTGCCGGCGTCGAGGTGACGCTCGGCGATGTTGAGCACGAGCGTGTAGCCCGCGAACCAGAGCAACCCGTATCCGACGACGAGCACGAGTCCGCGACCTCGCGGGAACGGCGGCCGCCGCACGAGCGCGATCGCCGCGAGCGCGAGGGCGCCCACGAGCTGGCGCCCGAATGCGAGCGCGCCCGGTGACAGCGAGTCGCCGATGCCGCGGATCGCGATGAACGCCGACGCCCACAGCACGAGCACGATCGCGGTCGCCGCGAGCACCCGCCAATCGAGCGCGCGAGGCATCTGGATCTGCGGTCGGAGCGGCGGGTCGACGATCTCGGAAGGGGTGCGCATGCGTCCAGCCTCGACGCATGTGCCGTATTCAGCACAAGCGAACGATGCTTCCGTACTCTTCAGTTTCACTGTACGATCGCGACGTGGTCGATCCCCAGCGTCTCCGCGTCTTCCGAGCCGTCGTGCAGACCGGCTCGATCAATGGCGCGGCCGCACGCCTCGGCTACACGCCGTCGGCCGTGAGCCAGCACGTCGCGGCGCTTCAGCGCGAGACCGGCCTCGTGCTCGTCGAGCGTCACGGCCGAGGCATCCAGCCGACCGCCGCCGGCGTCACGGTCGCCGACCATGCGACCCGCGTGCTCGACCAGCTCGCCGACTTCGAGAGCCTCGCCGACGATCTGCGCGCGGGCCGCAGCGGTACGCTCCGCATCGGATGCTTCATGTCGGCCAATCGCGCATGGATGCCGGGGGTCGTCGCGCGCCTCGCCGTCGAGTTCCCCGACCTGCGCATCGAGCTGAGCCTCGTCGAGCACCGCGGGCAGCACTCGGCCGACTCCGACCTCGAGGTCTACATCGCCGAGGCGATCCGCGGCGATCGCAATCCCGCCGCGGCCGACGGAGCTGCCGATGGCTACGACCTCGAGCCGCTCCGCATCGAGGGGTACGTCGCCGTCGTGCCCGACGGCCACCCGCTCGCCGCACGCGACTCGGTCGCGATCGCCGACCTCGCCGGCGAGCCATGGATCGACAACGACCACGCCCGTGGACCTTGCCGCGAGATCGTGCTGACGGCGTGCACCGCGCACGGCTTCTCTCCGCGGTTCCGCATCGCAGCGCCCGACTATGCGACAGCGTTCGACTATGTCGCGCAGGGCATCGGCATCACGGTGGTGCCGCGCCTCGGCGCGTACCTGTTGCCGAGCGGGGTGACGGCGCTCCCCATCGCCGATGACGACGTGCGACGCCGCATCATGCTGCGCGTGAAGCGGTCGATGCGAACACACCCCGCCGCGCAGCGCACGGCCGAACTGCTTCGCGCGGCGGCACGGGGCTGAACTCCGGCCTTGGGATTCCGCACGGTGATTTTCTCGTCGGTGCGACAACGGCTGATGGTGGAAATGGGGGAATTGAACGCCCTCCACCGCTGTGATTCCACGCCTTCTCCGGGCGCAGACTTGCTCATTATTGACACTTCCTCAGCTCTGAGTAGAGTCCGGGGAGGGGTCGTTGTGCAGATTTCTCAACGAGGAGGATCCATGTTCAAGAAGGCGCTCATCGCGGCCGGCCTCGCCGCTGCGTTCGTGCTCGTCCCGACCGCCGCCCAGGCGCTCGACTGTATCAATGTGAGCAAGCCACCGGCGGAATGCGGCTCGGTCTGTACCGACGGGCCGATCATCAACGGAAACTGGGCCTGGCTGCCCAGCGTCTTCCCCGGTGCTCCCGAAGTGTGGGCGTTCGTGCCGCCCGGGACGATACAGGGCGCCGGGCTTCCCGGCGAGAAGGGCAACTACCAGAACGGCGAGGGATTCGCGCTGCTGGTGAACGCGATCTGCGACTCGCATGGCTCCGTCCTGGCGAACCGGCAGACCGAGCACGGCATCCAGATGATCGAGGTATGCCCCTGACCCGCAGCCGCTCCGAGGGCACCCCGAGCCCGCGAGCTGATCCGACGAAGGCCGCCCCATCGGGGCGGCCTTCGCGTCCATGTCGTGCGACAACGGCTGATGGTGGAGATGGGGGGAATTGAACCCCCGTCCATCGCTGTGATTCCACGCCTTCTCCGGGCGCAGCCTGTACAAGCGTTCTGCTCGGCCCCGACCTTTGCCACAGGCACCTAAGTCGACAGGCCCAGCCTGAAAGAGTCCCGCACGTCGCTCAGGCGACGACGCGCAGCAAGTTCCCTAGATGACGCCAGCAACCGGGGCGGGAACAGACCCGGACTGACGGACTATCGCACTCGCTTAGGCAGCGAGGGCGAAGTCAGACTGCTTCTTATTGGCAGTTATTGTTTCGCAGAGATCGTTTACGAGATAACCCTGCATCCTCGGCCCGCTTCTCGTGGGTTCGCAGGCGATGTCGAAACCGATCATCCCCATGTCGCACCGCCCGGTCGATGCCGGTTCGGCGAGCCGTTGTCGCACGCTGTGGAGTTTCCAATCCGCGTCATCCGAAGCTTCCGCGGCCTTTCAGCTTATAACAGGCGGCGAGGTCGTTGTCATTCCTTCGAGCAGATGCCGCGGCATCCGCTCGGCGATTCCGGATGCCGCGGCGCACGCCGTTCCCTCGGCAATCGTTCATCAGCCTGTAACCTACGCTCGATCCGTTGCCCGTAGCGTCCCGACATGGGGATTCCCGAAGTCAGCGCCCGCATCGCGCCGCGGCGCGCACACGACGGCGCCCGAATCCGCCGCACGGGAGCCGCATGATCGGGCGGGTCGATCCGTTCATCGGCACCGAGGTCACCGACCTGCCACCGCCCACCGGGGTCGCCGCCACGTGGTGGTGGCCGAAGCCGCAGGTCGGCAACACGCATCCGGGCGCGACCTACCCGCTCGGCATGGTGTCGGCGTGCGCCTACTCGGGCGCCTACCCGACGGGCTACGGCCGCTACGACCTCAGCACCGAGGGCGTCCCGACGACGATCCACGACGCGGCCGTGGCATCCGGGTTCACGCACTTCCAGCAGTCGGGCACGGGCGCGATCCGCAAGTACTACAACTACTTCCGCGTGACGCCCGATGCTCGAGCCGCTCGACGAGCTCGGGCGCAACTGGGGCCTCGGCGACGAGGTGGCCGAGCCCGGCTACTACGCCGCGACGCTCGACTCCGGCATCCGCGCGAGCTCACCGTCGGGCCGAAGAGCGCGGTGCACCGCTACACGTTCCCCCGGCAACCGCAACGCCCGGATCGTCATCGACTTCTCGCTCGGCGGCCTCGCGATCCCCCACGGCGAGACCATCCCGCTGCGCGCCCACCTCGAATCGATCGGGCCCGGCGTCGCGCAGGGCGAGATCGTGGTCGAGGGGGCGCCACTCGCCGTGTACATCGAGTGCGACGCGAAGGCCTGGCGCCAGATGCTCTGGTACGACCGACGGCTGATGCCGGGCGGCACGCGACTCGACTTCGACCACATCCGCCCCACGACGCTGCGGCCGTTCGGCCTGATGTGGGCCGGCCCGAGCGAACCCGGCCAGAGCGTCGAGGTGCGCATCGGCTTCTCGCTTGCGCGGCGTCGAGCAGGCGCGCGAGAACCTCCGTCGCGACTGCGGCGTCGGGCCCGCCCGGTTCCCGCAGCGGCGCGATCGCACCAAGAAGGCGTGGCGCAAGCAGCTGAAGGCCATCACGGTCGACGCCCCGTCCGCCGACCGGCAGACCGTGTTCTCGACCGCGCTGTACCACTCGCTCATCAAGCCGTGCCTCGCGCCCGAGGAGAGCCCGTTCTGGCCCGCCGACGGGCCCGTTCGTCTTCGACCTCAGCACCATGTGGGACATCTACCGCACCCAGCTGCCGCTGATCACCGCGCTCCTGCCGGAACGGGCGGTGGAGCTCGGCACGGCGCTCCTCACGATCTGCGAGGAGGAGGGCAACTTCCCGATCGGCTACCGGATGGCGCGGGGCAGCGACCGCTTCTCGCGGCAGGGCAGCGCACTCGCGCAGACCTTCCTCGCCGACCTGTGCCAGCTCGGCCTGCCCGGCATCGACTGGGAGTGGGCGCTCGTGCACATGCACACCGACCTGCGCCGCACGTACGGCGAGGACTTCCTCCTGCGCGGCGTCGCGCACCCGATCAGCCACACGCTCGACCTCGCCTACGGCTACTGGTGCACCGCGAAGGTGGCGGCGCGAGTGGGCGATCGCGCGCTCGTCGACGAGTTCACCGCGCTCGCCGCGCGGTGGGTGAACGCGTTCGACGACACCAGCGGCCTGCTGCTGGACTCCACGTTCTACGAGGGAAGCCGCCACAACTACTCGTTCCGCCTCCTGCACGACATGCGCAATCGCATCGGGCTCGCCGGCGGCGACGACGACTTCGTGCGCATGCTCGACGCCTTCTTCGGCTTCGGCGCCGAGCCGGTGCGCCAGCCGGGCGTGCGCCCGGGACTCGAGGAGATCGCGAACGGCTATGCCCTCGGACGCTTCGAGGGCCTGAACAACGAGCCCGACATGGAGGCGCCCTGGGCCTACCAGTACGCCGGGCGCCCTGACCGCACCGCCGAGGTGGTGCACGCCGCCGTGCACCAGCAGTTCGGCACCGGTCGCGGCGGCCTGCCCGGCAACGACGACTCCGGGGGCCTGAGCTCCTGGTACGTGTGGGCCTCGCTCGGGCTGTTCCCCGTGGCGGGCCAGAACCTGTTCCTCGTGAACGCGCCCTCGTTCGCCGAGTCGGAGATCCGGCTCGGCGAGGGCGATCTCCGCATCGAGACCACCGGATTCGTGGAACCCCGGCCCGACGGGCCCGCCCAGTACGTGCAGTCGGTCGCGCTGAACGGAGTCGCCCTCGAGCGCACCTGGCTGCGCGGCGACGAGGTGCACCGCGGCGGCCGATTACTCGTGGAGCTCGGCCCCGAGCCGAGCGACTGGGGACGGATCGCCCGCCCGCCATCGGCCTCAGCCGACTGAACCAGGCCACTCGCACACACTGCACGCCGACTTCGAACGAAGGACGCGCCCATGAACAGCAAGCCCCGCAACCGCCTCGTCATCGTCGAACCGCGCCGACCCCGTGATCTGCGGGCATTCGGTCGAGGCCCGCAACCTCGCCGAGGCCGCCCTCGAACGCGGCTTCGACGAGGTGCGCATCGTCACGTGGCCGATCGAGCGCCTCGAGGCCACCGGCCTCCCACTGAAGCCGCTCGACCGCATGCTGCCGTACAGCGACGGCATCATCGTCGAGCGCCCCGAGCCCGTCGGCGACTACAAGGTGCCCGACGGCCGCTACCTCGCCGGCATCACCGGTCGCCTCGTCGAGCTCTTCACCGACGGCGTGCCGACCGTGTGCCTCTCGCTCTACCTGAGCCCGCACACGGTGGCCGTCACCGATGCGGTGCGCGCCGCGTGGAGCACCGGCCTGCCCGTGAACGTGACGACGATCGCCGAGGCGGTGGGGTCGGATGTCACGAACGTCGTGCGCTCGTGCGTCGAGCAGGGCCGATTCGGCGCCGCGGCGCACATCCTCTCCAGCTACCTCGCGCAGGACCACTGCGTCGCGGTGTCGGAGTACACGCGCGAGCTCATCATCGCGTCCGCGGCCGAGATCGACGCGTTCCACGGCACGCGCTTCGCCGACCAGTGCCGTGAGCGCATCCGCATCTCGTACCCGGCGATCGACACGTCGCAGTACCTCGGACTCGAGCCCGCCCTCATCGACGGCGTGCTCGCCGCGCGCGGGCTGGAGCGCGACGGCTACGTGCTGTTCCTCTCGCGGCTGACGAAGGCGAAGGGGGTCGACGACCTCATCGCCGGGTTCGAGCGCACGCCCGCGAACGAGCGCCTCCAGCTCGTCATCGCGGGTCGCGGCCCCGAGGCCGAGGAACTGCGCGAGCTCGCCGCGGCGTCGCCGCTCGCCGACCGCATCGTCTTCCTCGACGACGTCGACGACGCCGAGAAGCCCTACCTGATGGCGGGATGCGCCGCCTACGTGCTGCCCAGCAAGCCGCGGCCCGAGTTCGTCGAGACCTTCGGCATCGCCCTCGCCGAGCAGATGCTCGCCGGCGGCGGCGCCGTGATCACCACGGAGACCGGCGGCATCGGCGAGGCGGTCGGCGACCACGCCATGATCGTGCCCGTCGACGACCCCGACGCCATCGCGGCCGCGATCGACGCGGCACTCGCGCTGCCGCCCGAGGAACGGGCGGCGCGGGCGGAGCGGGCACGCGCGTACGCGCTGCAGTTCGACCGCGGCATCGTGTTCGAGCGGCTCTTCGACGGTGCGGGGGTGCTGCCGGCGCGCACGCCGGCGTGAGCCGCGCCGGCTCGGTGAGCGGATGCCGCGCCGGGCTGCGGCGGCGTGGGAGGGACGCGGCGTTCCGGGGCACGGTCGGCGGCGGCACGTATGCTGTGGTCGACCGCGCACCGGCGCGGCCGCGAGCGTGTTCATGCGCCCGCGCGACCCGCTCGAGAGGGGCTCACATGCCGACCACGATCGCCGTCACCGGCCGCGCCGAGGAGCGCATCGCCCCCGAGCTCGGCGCCGTCACCCTGTCGGTCGGCGGCTCCGGCGCCGCGCGCGACGACGTCACCGCGCGCACCGGCACCGCGCACGAGCGCCTGCTCGCCGGCGTGCGTGCGCTCGAGGCATCCGGAGCACTCGACACCTGGTCGGCCGGCCAGCTTCGCGTGTGGTCGTACCGGCCGTGGAACAACGAGGGCAGGCAGCTGCCCGTTGTGCACCAGGCGAGCGCCGACGTCGAGGTCGTGTTCACCGACCTCGCACGGCTCGGCGAGTGGGTCGGCGAGGCGGCCGCCGGCGCCGACGTCACGATCGGCGGCATCGACTGGCGACTGACGGATGCCACGCGCCGCCGTGTGCAGGAGGCCGCGCAGCGCGCGGCCGTCGAGGACGCCGTCGCGAAGGCGAAGGTCTACGCCTCGGCCCTCGGGCTCGGACAGCCGACCCCCGTGGAGCTCGCCGACCACGGGATGCTCAGTGCGCAGCCGCTTCCGCCAGCGCCCAAGGCGATGATGATGCGCGCCGCGGCCGACATGGGCGGCGGACCGCCCGCGACGGAGTTCGCGCCCGCGGAGCTCGTGATCGAGGCATCCGTCGACGCCCGCTTCACCGCCGACCCTGCCTGACCATCGGCACGCCGGCGCCGGGCGCAGGCGCTCAGGCGTCGCCGTCGATGAGCAGCCGCTCGAGCGCGGCGAGATCGTGCAGCGTGAGGCCCGAAGCGAGCAGGTACGCGCGCGTGGAGCCGTGATCGCGCTCGACCGTGTCGAGCACGCCCTCGATCGCCTCGCGCGGGCTGCCGCCCATGAGGATGCGAAGCTCGGGAGTGTCGGGGACGCCGTAGCGCCCGATGAGCGTCACCATCTCCTCGAGCCACTCGCCCGCGAGATTCGCCTCGGTGCGCGCGTAGTCCTCGACCACGGCTTCGCGGTCGACGCCCACGGCGAGCAGCGCGAGGGCGACCACGATGCCCGTGCGGTCCTTGCCTGCGGTGCAGTGCACCACCACCGATCGGTCGCCCGCGCTCGCGATCTCGCGCAGCGCGCTCACCACGACCGAGGCGTGCTGGGTGACGATGCGCTCGTAGAGCGCGTCGAGCGAGATGCCTCCGGCGCCCTGCGAGGCACCCGACCCCTCGAACACGGGCAGGCTCAGCACCTCGACGTCGAGCCCGTCGAGGTCGTCGGGCATGAACCGCGCCTCGTTCTCGTCGCGCAGGTCGATGACGATGCCCACCCCGAGCTGACGCAGCTCGGCGCGGCCGGCCTCGCCGAGTCGGTGCAGCCCATCCGAGCGGAAGAGCACCCCGTCGCGTACCGTGCCCCCGGCCGCCGGGAGCCCGCCGACGTCACGGAAGTTGTAGGTGCCGGGAACCGGGATGCGGGTCGAGGTCTCCATCGCGATGAGCCTACCCCGCGGTCGCGACACCACGGCTGGGAGGCCACCCCGAACCCGAGCGCCCGAGTCGACGCCGGCGCGCGGCATCCGCTCAGTCGCCGAGATTGCGCCGGCTCGACATCGCCCGGTCGGCCTCGCGCTTGTCCTGCCGCTCGCGCAGCGCCTGGCGCTTGTCGTACTCGCGCTTGCCCTTCGCGACCGCGAGCTCGACCTTGGCCTTGCCGTCGCTGAAGTAGATCTGCAGGGGGACGAGCGTGTAGCCGCCCTCCTTCGTCTTGTGGCTGATCTTCACGATCTCCTGCTTGTGCAGCAGGAGCTTGCGCTTGCGCCGCGGCGCGTGGTTGTTCCACGTGCCCTCGGTGTACTCGGGGATGTGCACGGCGTCGAGCCACATCTCGCCGCCGTCGATGAACGCATATCCGTCGACGAGCGACGCGCGGCCCTCGCGCAGCGACTTCACCTCGGTGCCGGTGAGCACGATGCCCGCCTCGTAGGTGTCCTCGATCGTGTAGTCGTGGCGCGCCTTGCGGTTGGTCGCCACGACCTTCTGACCGTGTTCCCTGGGCACGACGTGCTCCTTCGTTCGAATGCGTTGCTGACCGGATGCCGCCCCGGCCGATGCCGGGGCAGCCGTTCAGTCTATCGGATGCAACGGCGACCGGACGCGACGGCGCCGCATCCGCGCGCCGTCGAGACGAGGCGGGCGCCTAGACGCGCAGGTACCTCGTGATGGCGATGCCCGCCGACACCGCCGCGAGCAGCACGCCCACGCCGATGAGGATCGGCACGACGATGAACGCGTCGGTGAGGTCGACGAACGTGAACGACAGGCTCTCCGCGAGGTAGCCCTGCACGAAGAAGTGCACGATCGCGATCACGGCCCCACCTGCGAGCAACGACCCGATGAGGCCCGCGAACACGCCCTCGAGCACGAACGGGGTCTGGATGAAGCGATTGGATGCCCCGACGAGCCGCATGATGCCGAGCTCGCGGCGTCGCGAGAACGCCGACAGGCGAATGGTCGTGGCGATGAGCAGCGCCGCGGCGACCAGCATGATCGCGGCGATGGTGATGGCGGTGTAGCTCGCCGCGTTCAGCACGTCGAAGATCTGGTCGAGGTACCTGCGCTGGTCGACCACCTGTTCCACGCCGGCGAGGCCCGCGAGGCTCTCGACGATCACGGCGGCCTGCGACGGGTCGACGAGGTTCACCCAGAAGGTCTCGTTCAGCACTTCGGGCGTCACGTAGTCCGCGGCGGGCGTGCCCTCGAACTGCTCCTGGAAGTTCGCGTACGCCTGCTCGTGGTCCTCGAAGTAGAACTCGTCGATGAACGGCGCGAGCGTGTCCGAGGCGAGTTGCGACTCGACGGCGGCCTGCTGCTCCTCGGTCGCCTCGCCGTCGGTGCACCCGGCCGCGGTCGACACCGACGTGCAGAGGTACACCGCCACCTGGGCGCGGTCGTACCAGTAGTTCTTCATCTGGGCGATCTGCAGCTGCATCAGCGCCGCCGTTCCCACGAAGGTGAGCGAGATGAACGTGACGAGCACGACCGAGACGACCATCGTGGCGTTGCGGCGCAGGCCGTTCGCCGCTTCGGAGAGCACGAGTCCGAACCTCATCGCGTCGGACCCACTTCCTGCTCGTCGTCGCCCTCACGCGGCCCGCCCGGCGCACGCAGCCCCAGCCGCTCCGCGAGGGTCAGGTGCTCGGTCGCCCCGGCTCTCGGGCGTCGCGGCCGCGGGCATTGCACCGCCGGCCGCCTCGGTCCCGGGCTCCTCAGCGGCGCCGTCGGGCAGGACGGGAACCGACGCGGTGGCCGCCGCAGTGATGGCCGCCGCGGCATCCGTCACCTCGTCGCGCTCCTCGGGCTCGACGTAGAGCGGCTGCTTCTCGTCCATCATCTTCTTGTCGACCTTGGGCGCCGCCGCCTTGACGGGCTTCGCGGGCGCCTTCGTCGACCTCGCCTTCGCCGGCTTCGCGGCGGTCGCGGCGACGGCGGCGATCACGGCGGAGGCGTCTTCTTCGGCGGGGACCTCGGTGGGCGCCGGTTCCTCGCTCGCCGACGCTGCCTCTGCGCCGCCGGTGAGCGCCTCGTCGACGTCGCCGAGCGCGGCCCCGTAGCCCGCGCCCCGCTCGTCGCGCACGACGTCGCCCGCGGAGAGCTCGATGACCCGGCGCTGCATCTGGTCGACGATGCCCGCCTCGTGGGTGGCCATGACCACGGTCGTGCCACTCGCGTTGATGCGCTCGAGGAGCGTCATGATGCCCGCGCTCGTGACCGGGTCGAGGTTGCCGGTGGGCTCGTCGGCGAGCAGGATCTGCGGCTTGTTCACGATCGCGCGGGCGATCGCGACACGCTGCTGCTCGCCGCCCGAGAGCTCGTGCGGCATCCGCTTGGCCTTGCCGTCGAGGCCGACGAGCTTGAGGGTCTCGGGAACGGCCGACTGGATGAACCCGCGCGACTTGCCGATGACCCGCAGCGTGAACGCGACGTTCTCGTAGACGTTCTTGTTGGGCAGCAGGCGGAAGTCCTGGAACACGACGCCGAGGTCGCGACGGAAGTAGGGCACCTTGCGGTTGGAGATCGACCCGAGGTCCTGCCCGAGCACGTGGATCTTGCCCTTCGAGGGCTTCTCCTCCTTGAGGATCAGCCGGAGGAAGCTCGACTTGCCTGAGCCGGACGCGCCGACGAGGAAGACGAACTCGCCGCGAAGGATCTCCACCCCGACGTCGTTCAGGGCGGGCTTCGATTGACCCGGGTAGGTCTTGGTGACGGCGTCGAATCGGATCATCGCGTCGAGCCTAAGCAGCGCGTGGTCGTTCGTGAACAGCGACTCGCCCAACTCTCAGGATGCGCCTCGCCGCGCGCGTGTCGGGCGACCGCAACCGCGTGCGGATCGTGCGCGGCATCCGTATGTTGGGTACCGGAACCGAACGCGACGTGGGAGGCGTGATGACCGTTCCCCTGATCGGCATCGTCGCCGATCGCAAGTCCGCGAGCTATGGAGCGTGGGTCGACATCCCCACCGACGCGATCTCGCACGCCTACGTCTCCGCGATCCAGGAGGCGGGCGGGGCGCCGGTGCTGTTCCCGAGCATCGACGTGCACGTCGACGACCCTGGGCGCCTGCTCGGCCTCGTCGACGGCCTGTTCCTGCCGGGCGGCCGCGATCTCGACGCGTCGCTGTACGCCAGTGAGGCGCACCCCTCGAACGACAGGCCGCTGCGGGTGCGCGACGAGCTCGAGATCGCCCTCACGCGCGGCGCACGCGAGCGCGACATCCCGGTGCTCGGCGCGTGCCGTGGGATGCAGGTGCTCAACGTGGCCCTCGGCGGAACGCTCGAGCAGCACCTCGGCGATCGGCTCGACCTGACGCCGCATCGCGACGTGTACGGGACGCACACGTCGCACCCGGTCGCGATCGCGCGCGACACGCTGCTCCGCCGCATCACGCACGACGACGAGTTCGACATCTCGTCGCACCACCACCAGGGCGTGGACCGCCTCGGCGACGGGCTCGTGGCCTCGGCGTTCGCGCCCGACGGGGTCGTCGAGGCGATCGAGGCGACCGAGGGGTCGTTCTGCCTGGGCGTGCAGTGGCACCCCGAGGAACGGCTCGACCCCGAGGGAATCACGCTCATCCGGGCGTTCATCGCCGCCGCGCGCGCCAGGGCGCGGGCCAAGTTCGCCGTTCGGTCGTGAGGGGCGAGCGGATGCTGCGCTGACGTCGCCTCGGCGCGTCAGTCGTCGGTGGGGCGCTTGCGCCATTTGATGCCCGCGGCGATGAACCCGTCGAGGTCGCCGTCGAACACCGCCGAGGGGTTGTTGACCTCGAAGTCGGTGCGCAGGTCCTTGACCATCTGGTACGGCGCGAGCACGTACGAGCGCATCTGGTCGCCCCAGCTCGCGGTGATGTTGCCCGCGAGCTCCTTCTTCTGCGCGGCCTCCTGCTCCTTCTGCAGCAGGAGCAGTCGCGACTGGAGCACGCGCATCGCGGCGGCACGGTTCTGGATCTGCGACTTCTCGTTCTGCATCGACACGACCAGGCCGGTCGGGAGGTGGGTGAGGCGCACGGCGGAATCGGTGGTGTTCACCGACTGCCCGCCCGGGCCGCTCGAGCGGAAGACGTCGACGCGGATGTCGTTCTCCGGGATCTCGACCTCCACCGCCTCCTCCATGAGCGGGATGACCTCGACCGCGGCGAAGCTCGTCTGGCGCTTGCCGGCAGCACCGAACGGGCTCATGCGAACGAGGCGGTGCGTGCCGGCCTCGACGCTCAGGGTGCCGAACGCGTAGGGCGCGTCGACCTCGAACGTGGCGGACTTGATGCCCGCCTCCTCGGCGTAGCTCGTGTCC
Source organism: uncultured Actinomycetota bacterium (assembly GCA_963799015.1). Taxonomy (GTDB): domain Bacteria; phylum Actinomycetota; class Actinomycetes; order Actinomycetales; family Microbacteriaceae; genus Agromyces. The sequence goes on from CAWCWD010000050.1 coordinate 132,500, forward strand.
ATGACGGTGGCCGAGTAGTTGTGCTTCTCGGCCCAACGCAGGTACATGCGCATCAGCATCTCGGCGAAGTCGGCGGCGTCGACGCCGCCCGCACCGGCGCGGATGGTGACGACCGCAGGACGCGGGTCCCACTCGCCGTCGAGCAGGGTCTGCACCTCGAGGTCGCCGATGGTCTTCTGCAGCGCGGCGAGCTCGGCTCGCGCCTCGCTCGCGGTCTCCTCGTCGCCCGCCTCCTGCGCGAGCTCGACCAGCACCTCGAGGTCGTCGAGGCGGGAGTCGATGCCCTTCACCCGCGCGAGCTCTGTCTGGCGGTGGCTGAGGGCGCTCGTCACCTTCTGCGCGCGTTCGGTGTCGTCCCACAGGTCGGGGACGCCGGCCTCCTCTGAGAGTCGCTCGATCTCGGCCTCGAGGGCTTCGACGTCGACGACGGCACGGATGTCGCGGAAGGTGGAGCGCAGCGCGGCGATCTCCTGCGTGAGGTCAAGATCCAACATGGCCTCACCAGCCTAGTCGCGCCCGCTGAGAGGCGGATGCGCGTGCCACCGGGCGAGGACCCACTTCGAGATGGAGGAGGGCGACGGGAAGCCGAGCCGATGGAACACGCTGCGCGCGCTACGGGTGCTGCGCTCGTACGAGGGCGGGCCCGTCGCCTGAGGAGCTGCCCGACTGGAAACACGGCGGGCGTACACTGCGAGGCAGTGCGAGGTCGGGGGCGACCACGCCGAAGGGGGCGACCATGTCGGGTCACGCGTACCTCACGTTCTTCGATGATGCGCCGGGCGAGTCGCCCGCGGTCGGCCATGAGAACTGGATCGAGCTGCTGTCGTGGAGCTGGGGCGTCACCGCCACGGCGCCGAGCGGCGGCGCGGGCGGCGGCGCGGGCGGCGGCGCGGGCCGCCCCGACCCGTCAGCGCTCGTCTGGGAGCACGCGTTCGACGCGGCATCCACGAGGCTGCTCGGGTTCGTGGCATCCGGTCGTCACATTCGCAAGGCCGAGCTGCACGTGACGCGGGCCGGCGGCCACGGCGGCCGCGACGCGTGGCTCACGGTGCTCATGGAGGAGGTCACCATCACCTCGGTCACGACCACGGGCTCAGCCGAAGGCGACGTCGAGCAGGCGGTGGGCATGGAGTTCCGCTCGGTGAAGTTCGGCTACCGACGCCAGCGACCCGACGGCTCACTCGCCGAGCCGGCGACCTTCAGCTGGAACATCGCGACCGGCGCGGTGGGCACGACGCCCTGACGCGTCCGGTCGAGCCGCGGGTGTAGCGTCGAAGCGATGACCGACGCGACGCCCCCGTTCTCGTGGCGCTCGATCATCCTCCCCGCCTACCTGCCGACCTTGTTGTTCTCGATCGGCGAGGGCGCGATCATTCCCGTCATCCCGGTCGTCGCGACCGAGCGCGGGGCCTCGCTCGCCCTCGCGGGGCTCATCGCGGCCATGATCATGGTCGGCGAGCTCGCCGGCGACCTGCCCGCGGGCTGGCTCGTGGCGCGCATCGGCGAGCGCAACGCCATGATCGGCGCGTCGATGCTCGCCGTCATCGGCGTGCTCATCGCACTCGCCTCCCCCACCGAGTTCGCGCTCGGCATCGGGATGTTCCTGCTCGGTCTCGCCACAGCGGTGTTCGGCCTCGCACGTCACGCGTTCCTCACGAGCTACGTGCCCGCAGACGTGCGCGCGCGGGCCCTGTCGACGCTCGCCGGGGTGTTCCGCGGCGGCTGGGCGGTCGGCCCGTTCATCGCCGCGGCGCTCATCGCGTGGACCGGCTCGTCGGAGGTCGTGTTCTGGGTGCTCGTCGCGGCATGCTTCGCCGTGGTCGTCGTGCTGCTCGTGCTGCCCGACCCCGAGCGCGTGTTCGGCGCCGCGCGGCTCGCGCGTGCGGCATCCGTCACCGACACCGGGCTCACGGCCGGCGAGGCCGAAGCGGATGCCGCGTCGCACGGCGTGTTCCGGGCGATCGTGACGTACCGCGCGGTGCTGCTGCGCATCGGCAGCGGCGTGGGCCTGCTCGCGGCGGTGCGGGCGAGCCGCACGGTGATCCTGCCGCTGTGGGCGGTGTCGATCGGGATGCCGCCCGAGACCGCCGCGCTGGTGATCGGCATCTCGGCGACCGTCGACTTCGCGCTGTTCTACGTGAGCGGCCAGGTGATGGACCGCTTCGGGCGGCTCTGGAGCGCGATCCCGGGGCTGGTGGGCCTCGGCATGGGGTTCGTCGTGCTCGCGCTCACGCACGACGTGCCGGGGGCCGAAGCGTGGTTCACCGGCGTCGCACTGCTGTTCGGCGTCGCGAACGGGCTGTCGAGCGGGGTGATCCTCACGCTCGGCGCCGACCTCGCACCCAAGACGAACCCGGCGCCGTTCCTCGCCGCGTTCCGCACCATCGGCGACGCGGGTGCTGCGGTCGCACCGCTGATCCTCGCCGGGGTGACATCGGCGGTGTCGATCATGGCGGCGAGCGCCACGATGGGCGTGCTCGGGTTCGTGGGTGCCGCGATCCTGTGGCGGTACGTGCCGCGCTACGTGCCGCGACGGCCGCGCCGCGCGAAGGACTGACGACAGGGCGCGACCTCAGTCGGAGTCGTCGAGCTGCTCGAGCTCCGCCTCGGCCGCCTCCACGTCGTCGCGGGCGCGATCGACTGCGATCGCCGCCTTCGCGCGCACTCGCTCGGCGTCGCGCTCGTCGCGCTCGGCCTCCGCGATCTCAGTGCGCAGCTCCTTGAGGCGCGCCTCGAGGTCGTGCCGTTCGTCGCGCAGCTCGTCGGCGTTCCACTCCGCGGCGTGGAGCAGGTCCTCCGCCTCGGCGAGCGCCCGCCCGGCCAGCTCGGCGCGGTCGCGGGCGTCGCGGAGGTCGGCCTCGGCGCGTTCCCGTTCGGCGGCGCGGGTCGCGGCCTCGCGTTCGGCGCGGGCCGCGGCATCCGCTTCGAGAGGCACCACGCGTCGCGCCGGCACCACCCGCGGCTCGAGTGTCGCGCTCGGGTCGCGCGGTCCGGCGCTTCCCGGGACGGGCGGAGGATGCCTCGCCGGCGACGGCTCCGTCGAGGTCCACGTCCTCGAAACCCACGGCCTGCAGGCTGCGCACGAGCCGCCCGGTGCGCAGCGCCTCCCCCGCGGCCTCGTCGATCGTGGCGGCGATGAGGGTCTGCTCGACCTCGTCGAGCACGGCGCGCGAGGGCGAGCGGTCGGCGGCATCCGCGAGACTGCTCGCCTGTTTCAGCAAGGCGGCGACGAGCTTCCGCCGCTCGCCGCCGAGCTGCGTGAGCGCCTTGCCGTCGCCCGCCGCCTGTGCGTCACGGAGGTCGGCGCCCAGGTCGAGCAGCTCATCGAGCGCGTCGGGATGCGCCCGCAGGAGCTGGTTCAGGATCCAGGCGGCGGGCGACGGCTTGCGCAGCTCCGCGATGCGCTGCCCGAGCTCGCGGTCCTCGGTCTTCGCGTCCTTGGCGCGGGCGTTCCGGGCGGCGGTGAACTCCTCGGGCACGAGCGCGTAGAGCTCGTCGGCCGCGGCGGTGAGCGCGTCGGTCGCCATGCGATCCATCATGGCCCGCGACGGCGGCGCTGTCTCGCGCCGCGCGCCGTGTCGGTCGCGCAGGGCTCAGGAGGAGGGAGAACGATCAGGAGGAGAACGAGAACGTCACGAGCAGCACGGCTTGGGCCACGAACACGAAGCCGCCGACGATGATCGCCGCGAGCGACACCCACGACGGACCGGTTCGCGGGTCGCGCTTGACCTGTCGGCGGCCGAGGACGCCCAGGATGACGCCGCCACCTGCCGCGACGAGCGCCGGCACGGCCGGGAGCAGGAACGACCCGATGGCGATGATGAGTCCGATGATCGAGTACAGCGACGTGCGGCGTGGCCGTGCGTCGCCGTCTCGGTCGCCGGTGCGACCGGCGCTCATCGGCGCCCCGCGATCTTGTCGAAGTCCATCACGAGGATGACCCTATCCGCCTCGTCCCTCCAGTCAAGCGCACGCCCGAGGCATCCGCATGCCGATGACCCGGGCCACGTGGCGTGTCGCCACGCCGCTGCGGGCGTCGGATGCCGCGGTCCACTACATTCGGCCTCGGGGGCGCGGTACCCGAGCACCTCCAGAACGGAGTCGACGCGGATGTCACCAGCCGAACCGGAGCGAGCCGAGGCTCGCACCTCCCCATATTCCCGCACCGGCATTCTGACACCCGTTCCCGCGGGCGACGAGGCGACGGCGCAGGTCGACCGGATCATCGCAGCGGAGCTCGACGCGATGCGCGCGGCCTTCGGTGAGGGCGCGGAGTACGCGGTCACGCACCTGGAATCCCCACGGGAAGGCGTGCTGCACCGCCTCGAATGCCCCGCGCTGGAACCCCACCTCGACCGCCATGCCCAGTGGACTGCGGAGCATCGCCGCCGGTTCGCGGCGGATCCGCGGCATCGCCTCCGCGTGCCCGCGTTGGTGACGCGGGACTCGGCCCGCGGCCTGTCGGGCGTGCGCAGCTGCAAGGTCTGCTGGCCGAATGTGCACGGCAGCGATCCCCGACCGCTTCGACGGCTGAAGGCGCGAGGGATTCGCTCGCACCACGTCGGGCACATGCTCTCGACCGAGGACGGCAGCTCCCTCGGCACGATCGTGCGGTCGGCGCTGCAGTCGGGCGCCGATCTCTTCGGGGTGAAGCATGAATCGGTGGAGGTCGTCACGACCTCCCGCACGCTGTCCTACTCCGCTTCGGCGCACGTCTTCATCTGGGATCTCCCGACCGACGAGGAGGCGATCCGACGCAAGATGCAGCTCTTCCAGCGGCTCGGCTCCGACATGACGCCGGCGTACTGAGCGCGTGAGCAGGCGCTCGCTCGTGCGGTCAGCTGGCGAGCTGACGGGTCGAACGCCTGGCCCTTCTGCGGGCCGGACCGGGATTGCGCCGAGCGAGACTTCCCTCATTCGTGAGACAAGAGGATCATTACCACAGGTACGGCTGGCGCAACGCCCACGGGACCGACAGCGGCCGCGTCCGCCACAGCCGCGTGCAGGCAGCGCTGCTGGCGTGCGCTGGAGGCGGCGCTCGACGTCGAACGGTCCGACCGACCGAACCACACTCCCCTTGGAGGCTCCCATGTCCGATGACCAGAGCACTACCGGCAGCGCGGGCGGCGCGGCGATGGCCCCGAAACGCCGCACCGGGCTGCTCCGCTCGATCGCGCACCGACTGGCGGGTGACACGATCGAGCTCCCCGTCGAGGGGCGCCTCCCGTCCTTCGATCGTGCGACGGGATGGCTCAACTCCGAGCCGCTGACGCCCGAGGGACTTCGCGGACGCGTCGTTCTCGTCGACTTCTGGACCTACACCTGTGTCAACTGGCTGCGGACGCTCCCGTACCTTGCGGCCTGGGCCGCGAAGTACGAGGACGCCGGACTCACCGTGGTCGGCGTGCACACGCCGGAGTTCGGTTTCGAGGGCAATCTCGACAACGTGGTCGCGCAGTCGCGCAACCTGGGCGTCGAGTACCCGATCGCCGTCGACACCGGCTACGGGGTGTGGGACGAGTTCGCGAACCACTTCTGGCCGGCCGTCTACATCGCGGACCCCCAAGGGCGGATCCGGTACCACCACTTCGGCGAGGGCGAATACCCTCGGACCGAGATGGTGATCCAGCAGCTCCTGCTCGACGCCGGGGCGCAGGGCATCGATCAGGACCTGGTGGCGGTGGAGCCCCGAGGACTCGAAGTCGCCGCGGACTGGCAGTCGCTGCGATCCCCCGAGACGTATCTCGGATACGGCCAGAGCAGTGGCTTCGCATCGGAGGATGGCGCCCTCTTCGACCGCGCCCACGACTACTCGGCAGCCTCCCGGCTCCCCCTCAACTCGTGGGATCTCTCGGGGAACTGGACGGTCGCCCGGCACGCCGCGGTGCTGAACGAGCCCGGCGGACGGATCGCGTTCGCCTTCCATGCCCGCGATCTCAACCTCGTCCTGGGACCGACGACCGTCGGCGCCTCCATCCCCTTCCGGGTGTTCCTCGATGGCCAGGCCGTGGGCGAGGCTCACGGGACCGACGTGGACGCCGATGGCCGCGGGATCGTCACGGACCAGAACACCTACCAACTGATTCGCCAGTCGGGGCGCATCGCCGACCACGTGTTCGAGATCGAATTCCTCGAGTCCGGCGCGGAGGCATACTGCTTCACGTTCGGGTGAAGCAGGCCCGGAGGGAGCATCGCGGCCTGACTCGATCTTGAGGATAGGTCGTGACGAGCTCGCGCGTGCCGATCCATGCATCCGCGGTCGAGGTCAGGTGTTCACATCTGGTAATTGATCTGATACAGTACTGGTCATGATCCAAGACACCGCTGACGAGGCGTTCGCCGCCGACCTGCTCCGCGGCCACACCGACACCATCGTGCTCGGCGTGCTCCGACGCCACGACAGCTACGGCTTCGAGATCTACAAGTCGATCCGAGAGGCCACTGGCGGCGCCTACGAGATCAAGGAGGCGACGCTCTACGCAAGCTACCGCCGCCTCGTGCGCGACGGACTCGCCGAGGCGTACTGGGGCGACGAGTCGCAGGGCGGCCGCCGCAAGTACTACCGCATCACCGACGCGGGCCGCGCCGCGTTCCGGGCCAACGTCGCGACCTGGGTCGCGACCCGCGGCATCATCGACGACCTGCTGGGCACCACGGCGCCCGCACACACGAAAGGCACCCGGGCATGAACGCCACCGACCCCACCCGACGCAGCACCGACGTGCACCGACTCCTCGACGAGGCATTCGCCGGTGTCGAGCTCACCCCCGAGGTGCAAGACCTCAAGGAGGAGATCCGCGACAACCTCCTCTTCCGCGTCGCCGAGCTCGAGACATCCGGTGTCGAACCCTCGGATGCCGCGCGGCAGGCGATGGCCGAACTCGGAGACGTGCGCGCACTCATCGACGACGAGCCTGCCGCCCCCACGCGAGCCGAGTCCGCCTCCGCCGCGGCGCTGCGCAACAAGGTGCGGCCGAAGCCCGGCTTCGTCGTGCGCACCGTGCTGCTGGCGATCGTGGCCGCGGCGGCGCTCGTGGTGCTCGTGCTCGGACTCGTCGGCGTGCTGTCCGTCGGCACCGGCGTGCTGATCGGCCTCGCGGCGCTGTTCGGGCTGTCGCTCGGCGTCGTCACCGCCGATTCGCTGCGCCAGGAGACCACGTCGAATCATCCGCTGCCCACCGGGCGTGCCGTCGCGTTCGGCGCCGCAACCGGAGTGCTGCTCGTGGGGCTCGCGTTCACCGCGGTGGTCATCGTGCGACTCGACCTCGCGTGGATCATCCTGTCGGCGCTGCTCGTGGTGGCCGCGATCGGCGTGCTCAGCTACCTCGGCGCCACGCAGACGAACCGGCACAAGCCCTGGATGGTGGAGCAGCAGCGCGCGATGAGGACCGGGAACCGGTTCGAGGAGGACCCCGCCGCCGCAGCGCGGTTCGGCATCTACACCGCCGCCACCTGGACGGTCGCGTTCGTCGTCGCCGTGGTGCTCGGCTTCACCGTCGGCTGGATCTGGGCGCCCGTCGCGCTCGTCGGCGGCTTCGTCGTGATGCTCATCACACTCGCCCGCATGCTCTTCGGCGCCGACGCGCGCGGCAAGGGCTGAGCCGCATCCGTCGCCTTGCGGATGCCGCGGGCGCGCCGTCCCTCACCGGGCGGCGCGCCCGTCGGCGTGCGTGCCCTGCGCCTAGACTGATCGGGCACTCGCGGGAGTGGTGAAATCGGCAGACACGCAGGATTTAGGTTCCTGTGCCTTCGGGCGTGAGGGTTCAAGTCCCTCCTTCCGCACTCGGGAACGGCGATGACGCGGTCCGCGCCGACGAGGCGTACTTCGGTCTCGGACACGACGGTCGTCGTCTGCCCGGCGGTCACCGGGCATCGGTGCTGGTCTCGCGCATGAGTCGCGGGTCGACGTGGACCTTCGGCCCCGGTCCGGCGTTCGCGCCCCGTCGCCCCTCGAGGCGATCGGGCACCTCGTCGAGAGCGACGACCTCGCTCACGATCGCGTCGGGCACGACCGCGCCGCTTGCGAAGCTCTCGATCGCGCCGGCAAGGCCGGGAGACGCCGAGAGGATGCCGACCGCGGTGATGTCCTTGAGGGCGATGTCGCGACTGTCGACCAGGCTCGGGGAGGAGGACAGCCCGATGTAGACCACGCGACCGGCCGGCTTGGCGAGCCGGACCGACAGCGCGGGCATCCGCTCGTTGCTGGTGGCCTCGATCACGGCATCGAAGCGGTTCTCCTCCGCACGTGACGAGTTCGTCGAGCTTCCAGGTGTGCGGCACGCCCAGGGACCGCGCGAGCGCCAGGGACCCCTCGCGGACTCCCCCGACATGCACCTCGGCGCCGGCCGCCAACGCGAACTGGGCGGCGAGCAGTCCGATCGTTCCGGAGCCGAGCACGAGCACCCTGTGGCCGGGTTCGATGTTCGCGGCGCGCACGGCCCGCAGCGAGTTGCCGCCGGGTTCGACCAGGGCCGCAGCGGTCACGGTGACGTGCTCGGGGATCTCGTAGGCGAACCGGGTCGGAATGAGGAGCTGTTCGGCCAGGGCGCCCGCCCAGCCATCGCGGATCCCCACCTCGAAGCGGTCGGGGCAGACATGATGGTGGCCCGCGAGGCAATACTCGCAATGACCGCACCCGAGCATCGTGTCGCCGGTCACGCGCTTGCCGACCCAATCGCCGTCGACGGGGTCGCCCACCGCGACCACGCGACCGGTCCACTCGTGCCCGAGTCGTATCGGGAAGTGCGTGTGCCCGTGCTCGACGTAGGCCATCTCGCCCGTGTAGAGCTCGACATCCGTGCCGCAGATGCCGACCCGTTCGACGTCGACGAGCAGCTGACCGGCCATCGGAACCGGGTCGGGCACCTCGAGCACTGCCGCCTCCCGCGGCGCAGTGACGACCAGTGCACGCATCAGGAGTGCACCGCCCTGTTGCGCTGGCTGCCCGACAGCACGCGTCCCTTCCAGATGTCGACCCAGCGGACGACGCCGGCGCGGTCGTCCCAGAGGACTCCCTCGGCGAGTTCGCAGGTCGCGTCCGTGGCCCGGTCGGCGGCAAATGTGGTCATGGATTCCTGGGTCCATTGCGGGATGGCTGCTCTGCCAACATTCTGAGGGTTGACGGACCATTCAACATGATGGAAAGCGGGGTTCATTGGTGAATCATCTCCGCAGTGCCGACTGGTACGAGGGAGGCGACCGCAACGCCTACATCCACCGGGCGTGGATGCGGCGCGGACTCCCCGATGACGCGCTCGACGGCACGAAGGCGCAGATCGCGATCGCGAACACCGCGTCCGACCTGACGCCGTGCAACATGCACCTCGACGAGGTCGCCGAGAGTGTCAAGCAGGGCGTGTGGGCTGCGGGCGGCGTGCCCTACAACCTCCCCGTCGTGTCCCTCGGCGAGACCCAGGTCAAGCCCACCGCGATGCTGTGGCGCAACATGGCCGCCATGGCGATGGAGGAGATGTTCCGTGCCAATCCGATCGACGGCCTCGTGCTCCTGGGCGGTTGCGACAAGACGATCCCGGCGCTGCTCATGGCTGCGGCATCCGTCGACCTCCCGGCCGTGGTGGTCCCGGGCGGGCCGATGCTGACGGGTCACTTCCGCGGCGAGGCGCTCGGCTGCGGCACCGACGTCTGGCGGCTCAGCGAGGAGGCCCGAGCCGGAACGATCACCAACGCGCAGTTCCTGCAGTCCGAGCAGTCGATGATCCGCAGCAAGGGGCACTGCAACACGATGGGCACCGCGTCGACGATGGCCGTCGTCGCGGAGGCGCTCGGGATGACGATCCCCGGCTTCGCCGGCACGCCCGCCGCCGATGCGCGGTTGCTCTCGCTCTCGCACGACACCGGTCGCCTCATCGTCGACCTGGTCGCCGCCGGTCGCAAGCCGAGCGACATCATGACCAGGGAGTCGTTCCTCAACGCCATCGTCGCGGTGGCGGCGGTCGGCGGATCCACCAACTCGGTGGTCCACCTGCTCGCGATCGCCGGCCGACTCGGGATCGACCTCACGCTCGACGACTTCGATGCGGCAGGCAGAGGGGTGCCGGTCCTCGCCAACCTTCAGCCGAGCGGGACGTACCTGATGGACGACCTGTTCCGCGCCGGTGGCGTGCTCGCCCTGCTGTCGCAGGTGAAGGACCTGCTGCATCCCGAGCCCATCACCGTGACCGGAAAGCCGCTCGTCGAGTACCTCGTCGACCACCCGGTGTACGACGAGAGGGTCATCCTCCCGCGCGAGACGCCGGTGATGGACGACGCCGGGATCGCCGTGCTGCGTGGCAACCTCGCGCCGCGCGGCGCGATCATCAAGCCGTCGGCGGCCACGCCAGCGCTGCTGCAGCACGTCGGCCCGGCGGTGGTGTTCGACAGCATCGAGGACCTTCGCGCGCGCATCGACGACCCCGACCTCGAGGTGACCGCCGACTCGGTGCTGGTCCTCCGCGGCTGCGGCCCGCGCGGGTACCCCGGCATGCCCGAGGTGGGCAACATGCCGCTTCCACGGAAGCTGCTCGAGCAGGGGGTGCGCGACATGGTGCGGATCAGCGACGCGCGCATGAGCGGCACGGCGTACGGCACGGTCATCCTGCACGCGGCGCCCGAGGCCGCCGCCGGAGGACCGCTCGCGTTCGTGCGCACCGGCGACATCATCCGTGTGGATGTCGCGGGCCGATCACTGAGCTTCGACGTGAGCGAGGACGAACTGCAGTCCCGCAGCCAGACCCCGGCGAGCGAGGCCGCCTACGCGGCGCCGGTCCGCGGCTGGGAGAAGCTCTACGTCGACCACGTCATGCAGGCCGACACCGGCGCCGACCTGGACTTCCTGGTGGGCGCGAGCGGCGACACGGTGAGCCGCGAGTCCCACTGACGCGGCATCCGGGCGTTGCCGATCGCGAGGGGAGCCCGATGAAGCGTGCCGGGCGACTGGACCGGCCGCGACCGCGCAGTCGTCGGCATCTACCAGGTCGCGACGTACTCCGACACCGGCCGCACCGTGCTGCGCACGACCGGCACTCCCCTGCCGATCGCCTGGTCGATTCGCTCGCGCAGCGCCGCCGAGTCGATCCGGTAGTCGACGAAGTCCGTGTCGCTCGCGTAGACGCCGATCGGCAGGGTGATCGCCTGGAAGAACGAGAACAGCGGGCGGAACTGGTGCTCGATGATGAGCGCGTGGCGATCGCTGCCGCCGGTCGCGGCGAGCAGCACCGGCGTGTCGATGAGCGCGTACTGTCCGACGAAGTCGAACACGTGCTTGAAGAGTCCCGTGAACGAGGCCCGATACACGGGGCTCGCCACGATGAGCAGCGTCGCCGACTCGATGCGACGGAGTGCCTCCTCGGCCGTCGCGCTCAGCTCCTCGCGGCTGAGCGCGCCCGAGAACTCCCGCCCGATCTCGGAGAGCTCGACGAGGTGCGTCTCGACCTCCACGTCGTTCCCCCCGCCTGAGCGCAGCGCCGCGGCGAAGCCCTGCAGGATCTCACGCACGAGGACCGTGGTCCTCGAGGGCGAATGCAGGCTTCCGGAGACGGCGACGATGGAGATGATCGGCATGGTGGCGACGCTAGCCCGCCACCGGCGCCGCCGGAACCGCGCAGGACGCGCGGGGTAAGAGGGTGCAACAGGCCTTCACACGGCGACTCCGGCCGACCAGGTCCGGCGCTAGCCCCGATCGCGCCACCCCATGGACTCGCGCTTCCGGCCGAACAGGAAGTACGAGATCGGCCCGATGAAGTTCACGGCGATCAGGACCGCCCACAGGGGCTTCGGCCCGTTCACCTGCTCGGCCGGGCGCCGGGCCAGGTCGGTCCACGCCGTCGCGGCGAGCGCGAGGTGAACGCAGGCCGCGACGAGCATCCCCGTCTGCCGGCGAGTGCTGAGGTCGCTCCATTGTTGAGCGGGCATGTTGGCCTCCCTCATCGACGATGTCGCAGGATCGTGTCCCCTGGGTGTCACCCTAGTGGTGCGCCGTCCCGCCCGCGATCCTCGCGAGCAGGGCTCTCAGGACCGCTCGCGCTCGGCATCGACCGGTGACGATGCTCGAACCGACTCCGTTGCCGCCCAGCTCGCAAGCAGCTTGAGTCGCTCCTCGCTCGGCGACCCCGGCTTGGCCGTGTAGGCGAACATCGTGAGACCCGGGTCGGCGGGCAGCTCCATCGCCTCGTACGCGAGCTCGAGATCGCCGACCACCGGATGATGCAACCGCTTCACGCCCGTGCGGTGGAACCGCACGTTGTGGTTCGCCCACTTCGTGCGGAAGGTCTCGCTCTGCGTGGAGAGCTCGCCGATGAGCTCCATGAGGCCGCGGTCGCCCGGGTTGCGGCCCGCGTAGGAACGCAGGATCGCCACGATGTCGTTGGCCCCCTGCTCCCACTCGACGTAGTAGTCGCGCGACTTCGGGTTGAGGAACACGAAGCGGGCGTTGTTGGCGGGCCGCACGGGGTCGGCGAACACCTCGGAGTACAGGGCGTGGCCCAGCTGGTTCGTGGCCAGGATGTCCATGCGCTCGTTGCGCACCCACGCCGGCACGCCGGTCCAGCCGTCGAGCAGGCGTTGCACGCTCGGGCGCACGTGCTGCGCCGCTGCCGCACGGCGGCGCGGGCTCGACGTCGCGCGCGCGGCGCGCGCGAGGTCGAAGAGATGGGCCGTCTCCGCCTCGTCGAGCTGCAGCGCACGGGCGATCGCACCGAGCACCTCGTCGGAGACGCCGCTGAGGTTGCCGCGCTCGAGGCGGGCGTAGTAGTCCACGCTCACGCCCGCGATCATCGCGACCTCCTCGCGCCGCAGCCCCGGCACGCGGCGATGGCCGCCGTAGGCGAAGAGGTTCGCCTGCTCGGGCGTGATCTTCGCCCGGCGGGTGCGGAGGAAATCGCGGATCTCCGCTCGATGGTCCATGCCCCCACCGTACGTCGGTGCGCGCCCGGGAAGGGAGGACCTGCCAGTACACGGATGCACAGGGACTCCCCCGCCCGCGGCATCCGTCGTTGCATGGAAGCACGCGGTCGCATCGATCGCGAAGCGAAGAGGAGCGCCCGATGCCGGCCACGGACTCGACCCGCGTGATCGGGGACGACAAGCGATCGCCGACGTCGCATCCGACCGCGATCCTCGCGATCGTGCTCGTCGCGTACTTCATGATCATCCTCGACATCTCGATCGTGCTGACCGGTCTGCCGCAGATCCGCGACGAGCTCGGCTTCTCGACGGTCGGGCTCTCGTGGGTGCAGAACGCGTACCTGCTGGTGTTCGGCGGGCTCCTGCTGCTCGGCGCGCGCGCCGGCGATCTCCTGGGCCGACGTCGGATGTTCATGGTCGGGCTCGCGGTCTTCACGCTCGCCTCCCTGGTGATCGGCGCCGCACCGTCCACGGTGTGGCTGCTCGCCGGCCGCGCGGCGCAGGGCCTCGGCGCCGCCATCCTCGTGCCGTCCACCCTCGCCCTGCTGACGTCGAGCTTCCGCGAGGGACCGGAGCGCACCCGCGCGGTCGCCCACTACGGCGCGGTGGCCGGGATCGGCGCGAGCGTCGGCCTCGTGCTCGGCGGCGTGTTCGCGGACGTGTTCTCGTGGCGCGCCGGGTTTCTCATCAACGTGCCGATCGGCATCGCGATGCTGGTGGCCGCGAGGCGGTACCTGCCCGAGACCGCGCGCACGTCGGGCCGGTTCGATGTGGTGGGCGCGCTCTGCTCCACGTTCGGGATGGGTGCGCTCGTGTTCGCGATCCTGCACGGGGCGGACTCGGGTTGGGGCGAACCGCTCACCCTCGGGGCGTTCACCGCGGCCGCCGTGCTGCTCACGACGTTCGTGCTGCACGAGCGCCGGTCGCCGCATCCGATCATGCCCCTGCGGCTCTTCCGCAGCCGCGTGCGCTCGGGCGCGTATGCGACGCGGATGCTCTTCCTCGGCGCCATGACCGGGTACTTCTTCTTCCTCACCCAGTTCTTCCAGGGCGTGTTCGGGTTCTCCCCGCTCGTCGCCGGGCTCGCCTTCCTGCCGATGACCGTGGTGAACTTCGCGGTGGCGATGGCCGTGACGCGCCTGACCCGGCGGTTCGGCAACACGCCACTGATCATCGTCGGCCTCGCGGTGACCCTGATCGGCATGGCCTGGCTCAGCCGGCTCTCCGTCGACGGCGCCTACCTCGCCGACCTCGCCCTGCCGATGGTGCTCATCGGCGTCGGCCAAGGCCTGGCGTTCGCACCGATGACCTCGGCGGGCGTCAGCGGCGTCGAGCCCGCGGACGCCGGCGCGGCATCCGGCCTCGTGAACGCGTCCCACCAGCTCGGCGGCTCGCTCGGCCTCGGCATCCTCACCGCGGTGGGCGTCGTTGCCGCCGCGGACGCGACCGGCCCCGACGAGGCGCTCGCGCAGCGAGTCTCGGGCGCGCTGACCGGGGGTTCGGTGCTGCTGGCGCTCGCCCTCGTGGTGTCGGTCGCGTGCATCGCACGGATGCCGCGGCTCGGCCGTGTCCGCCGCCCACTCACCCGCGGATTCGACGCATCCCTCGAGCCGTGATCAGAGCCACGGGCCGCGCCAGCCGCCGTGCTCGGCGACGAGCGCGTCGGCCTCGGCAGGGCCCCACGTTCCCGGCGCGTACGAGTGGATCGGCGACGGGTGGTCGACCAACGGCTGCATGACCCGCCACGCCGCCTCGATGGTGTCCTGCCGGCCGAATCGGGCTCGGCGGCCTTTGAGGGCGGCGAGCAGGAGGACCTCGTACGGGGTCGGACCCTCGCCACCCTCGCGTCGCGAACTCCATGTCGAGCGAGACCAGGCTGGGCTTCGGGGCATCCTCCCGCGCGCATTGAGCAGGATCCGCATTCCGGTCGAGGGGTCGAGCCGCATCACGAGCTGATCGGGCTGGCTGTCGGCATCGCGCAACCCGAAGCCGAGATTCGGCGAGGGCTTGAAGACCAGCCGCACCTCGGTCTGGGTCATCGGGCAGGAGCTTGCCGGTGCGGATGAAGAATGGGACGCCATGCCCAGCGCCAGTTCTCGACCTCGAGTCGCAGGGCGCAGAACGTCTCGGTGGTGGAGTCGGCCGCGACGCCGTCGATGTCGCGATACCCGTCGAACTGGCCGCGCACGTAGTGCTGAGGATCCGCTTCGCGCGTCGCGCGGTACAGCAGGGTCTGCAGTTCCTTGATCGTGTCGAGGTCGCCGTGCGCCGGCGCCTCCATCGCGACTGCCGCGAACACCTGCATGAGGTGATTGACGACGACGTCGCGGAGCGCCCCGACCGGATCGTAGAAGTGGCCGCGGTCCGAGACGCCGAAGTCCTCGGCCATGGTGATCTGCACGCAGTCGACGTAGTTGCGGTTCCACACGGGCTCGAGCATCGTGTTCCCGAAGCGCAGGTAGAGGATCTCCTCGAGGCCCATCTTGCCGAGGTAGTGGTCGATCCTGAAGATCTGCGACTCGTCGATGTGCTGGTGCAGCTCGGCGGCGAGGGCCCGAGCCGACTCGAGGTCGTGGCCGAACGGCTTCTCGATGACGACCCGGCCGTGCTCGGTGAGACCGGCATCCGCGAGGCCCTTCACGACCATGGCGAACAGGCTGGGTGGGATCTCCAGGTAGAACACCGGGGTCTTCGCGCTGCCGATGGCCGTGCCGACGCGCGCGTAGGTCGCGTCGTCGGCGAAGTCGCCCTGCACGTAGCTGAGTCGCGCGGCGAAACGTGCGAAGACGGCATCGTCCAGCTGTTCGCCGGTGGCGACGATCGACGTGCGAGCGCGCTCGACGAGCTGGTCGATCGTCCAGTCGTCCACGGCGACGCCCACGATGGGGCAGTCGAGCAACCCGCGCCGCTCCAGCCGATAGAGCGACCGGAACGTCATCACCCGTGCCAGGTCGCCGGTGATCCCGAAGACCACCAGGACCTCCGCGTTCGAGTCGCCTGCTGGGCTTCCGTTCTCCACCACGGCCGTGCTCCTTCGTTCTCGTGCTGCTCAGCGATCTGTGGTGTGCCGCGGAGGCGGCACCTTCCTGGTCTGGTTGCGCCGTGGTCAGGTTGCGCGGCGCCCCTTGCTGAGCACCGGGTCGACGAATCCCGACCCGTGGTCGAGCTGGTAGTCGAGGTTCACGGCGGCATTGATGAGCGCGAGGTGGCTGAACGCCTGCGGGAAGTTGCCGAGCTGCTCGCCGGTCAGCCCGATCTCCTCGGCGTAGAGCCCGAGGTGGTTCGCGTAGGTCAGCATCTTCTCGAAGGTGAGCTGGGCCTCCTCGAGGTAGCCCGAGCGTGCGAGCGCATCGACGTACCAGAACGAGCAGAGGGTGAAGGTGCCCTCCGCGCCCCGCAGCCCATCGGGTGAGGCGCTGGGGTTGTAGCGGTAGACGAGGCTGTCGGAGACGAGCTCCTCGTTCATCGCGGCGAGCGTCGAGAGCCACATCGGGTCGCGGGGAGCGACGAAGCCCAACAGGGGCATCGTGAGCAGCGACGCGTCGAGCACGTCGGTGCCCTGGTGCTGCACGAACGCGCCGCGCTCCGCGTCCCATCCGTCCTTCATGATCTCCTCGTAGATCGCGTCGCGCTGCTCCCGCCAGCGCAGGATCGGAGCCGGCCGGCCACGCGACTGGGCGAGGCGGATGCCGCGGTCGAGCGCCACCCAGCACATGAAGCGGCCGTACGTGAAGTCCTGCTTGCCGCCGCGGGTCTCCCAGATGCCCTCGTCGGGCTGGTCCCAGTTGTCGCAGACCCAGTCGAGCATGTCGCTGATCTGGGTCCAGCCGACGTGCGGGAGCTGCAGGCCGTGAGTGTCGGCGAGGTGGATGGAGTCCATCGCCTCGCCGTAGATGTCGAGCTGGAGTTGGTCGGCGGCGCCGTTGCCGATGCGCACCGGTCTCGATCCGCGGTATCCGGCGAAGTCCTCGAGGCTCTCCTCGATGAGGTCGGAGGAGCCGTCGACGCGGTACATGATCTTCAACGGGCCGGAGCCCGTGCCGACGCTCTCGTGCACGCGGTCCATCAGCCAGGTGACGAACGCCTCCGCCTCCTCGGTGTAGCCGAGCCCGAGCAGGGCGTAGACCGAGAAGGATGCGTCGCGGATCCACGTGTAGCGGTAGTCCCAGTTGCGCTCGCCGCCGACCTGCTCGGGCAGGCCCGCCGTCGGCGCGGCCACGAGGGCGCCGGTCGGCGCGTACGTCATCAGCTTGAGGGTCATCGCGGAGCGGGCGACCATCTCGCGCCACCGCCCGCGGTACGTGGAGCGGTTGTTCCAGTCCCGCCAGAATCGAGTGGTCGCGAGTTGCATCGCGTTCATCTCGTCCAGGGGGATGCGCGTCGGTTCGGCGCCGCCGGTCTCGAGCATCACCCCCGCCATCTCCCCGGCGTTGAGGCTGCCCGTGACGCGGATGCCATCGCCGGCCAGCTCGATGTGACCTGCGCGCTCGGTGCCGTGCAGCACCGGGTCGCCGATGCGATGGAGGGTGAGCGTCTGGTCGTCGGAGATGAACTTGGCGCCGTTGCCGTCGGAGGGCACGATCCGGTGCGACGCCCGTCCGTAGTCGAACTTCGGCATGACCTCCGCCACGAACGACATCGTTCCCCGCACGACCCGCAGCATCCGCACGAGACGGTGCCGGTCGGTCGCCTCGCCCTCTTCGACGGGCATGAAGTCGATCAGCTCGCCCACGCCCTCCTCCGTCATGAAGCGGGTGATGAGGATGGCGGTGTTCGGCAGGTACAGCTGGCGCGACACGTAGTCGTCGGTCTCAGGCCGCACACGGCAGTACCCGCCGCGCTCCGCGTCGAGCAACGACCCGAAGATGCTGGGCGAATCGAAGCGCGGCGCGCAGAACCAGTCGATCGTGCCGTCGGTGTCGATGAGCGCGGCGGTCTGCAGGTCGCCGATCAGTCCGTGGTCCGCGATGTTCGGGTAGTCACCCATGTGCGCCCCCATTCCCCCGCCCCATCGTGGCACGGGAGGGGCCGGTTGTCAGTCCCGGACTCGGCCCGGTCCCGGTCAGTGGAACACCGAGCGCGCGGTGACCGTCACCTCGATCGGCACGGCGAGCGGCACGAGCTCGGTGTGCAGCGGCGCGTGCCACACCGACCGCAGCGTGACCGTCGCGGTGCGCCCGTCGTCGGATGCCGCGCGAACGAGCTCGAGGTCGTCGAGGTCACTCGCGGCATCCGCGAGATAGGTCGGCCGCCGCGGCCCGAACCTCCCCGGAGTCGAGCTCGATCGCGAGCCGGTCACCGTCGACGCGCACGGTGTCGAGGCGCCAGGCCTCCGCGGCCGCCAGCGCCGCGCCGTCGGCGACCGTGAACAACCGCTTCCGCTCCAGGTAGAGGGTCGTCGCCGAGACGACCACCAGCACGATCGACAGCCCGAGGAAGCAGTAGAAGATGGTGAGCAGCAGCGTCGATCCGCCCTCCTCCTCGTGCGACGGCGAACGGCCGCGATCACGGGGCGCCCGTCGCGAACCGCGACACCGTCTGCGTCGCACTCGCCTCGATCGGCACGCTGCCGACCGCCGTGAGGGCGAGGAAGTCGGGCACGAGCGGGAGCTCGACGCGTGCGAGCACCGACACACTCACCCGCGCGCCGGGTTCGAGGCAGTCGGTGCGGTCGCACGAAAGCGCAACGGATGCCGCACCGGCGTCGATCCCGTAGTCGGCGAGCGCCACCCGCACCGCACGATCGACCGCGGCATCCGATGCACCGCGATCGGCGGCGAGCACGGCCACCCGGGCCGCCTGACGTGCGGCTCCCTCGACGCCGAGCGCGCCGGCCTGGATCGCCGCGACCGCCAGAACGAGGTAGACGAGCGGAACGAGCAGGATGATGCCCACGGTGAGGAACTCCAGCGACGCCGACCCCGATCCCCGTGGAGTCGTGCGACGACGCGGCCTGCTCGCGACCGGAGGTCGCGTCGGTCACTCGATGAGCTCGATCGCGGCATGACCGGAGACCTCCAACCCGTGCTGGACCCCGAGCAGCCCCACGACGGGGAGCGTCGCACGCACGGTGACCTCGATGGCCGGGACGCCTCCGATCGTGGTCTCCCCCGTCGTGACATCCTGCGCATACTCGGCCGACACCGCGGCGGCGATCAGGTCCTTCGTACGGGCGACGCCCTCGGCGGCGGACGAGCCGGCGAGCGCGGCATATCGGGCGCCTTCTGCTGCCGCGTCGAGCAACGTGTTGCGCACGTGCAGGGCCAGTGCGAGTTGGACTACCGCCAGGGCGAGCACCGTGAGCAGGATGCCGACGAGCGTGAATTCGGCGACCGCCGACCCGCGCTCGTCGGCGACGACCGCGCGCACCGCGCGGCGCACGGAACTGGACGACCTGGGGTTCAGAACCCGAGCACGCGTCCGATCGCCTGGTCGAAGACCCCGCTCAGGGCCGGACCTGCGAGCCCCCAGATGACGATCACGAGTCCGGCGGTCATGAGGGTGATGAGCACCCACCCCGGAACATCGCCGCGTTCCTCGCGCAGCCGTTCGATCATCCGCTCTCGCATGTACGTTCCTTTCGTCGGTGCATCCGTCAACGCGTCGCTCCCCTGCCACGCGGTCGATCATCAGAAACCCGCCTGCAGCACGAGGTAGCCGGGGAACAGCGCGAAGGCGACCGTGACGGGCAGGATGAGGAAGATCAATGGCACGAGCATGGCGATCTCCTTGCGACCCGCGAGCTCGATGATGGTGCGCTTGGCCTCCTCGCGGGCATCGCCGGCCTGGGACCGCAGCACGGCGGCGAGCGGCGCGCCGCGATCGAGTGCCCCGAGCACCTGGTCGAGTGCACGCGACAACGCCGGATGATCCAGTCCGTCTCGCAGGTCGGCGAGCGCCGAGCCGAGCGGAACACCAGTGCCGACGGCGGTCACGACGCGCGCGAACTCGGTGGGAAGCTCGCCCGACCCGGTGCCGGCGACCCGCCGGATCGCGTCGAGCATGCCCTCGCCAGCGGTGAGGCTCAGGGTGAGGAACTCCAGCACCGTGGGCAACTCGGCGGAGACTCGCGCGAGCCGTCGCCGAGCGCGGGTCTGCAGGAGCTGATCGCGGAGCACCGCCCCGAGCGCGGCGGCGATCACCGGCAGGGCGAGCCTGAGCACGGTCGGCATGGCGGTGAAGGCGGGCGCTGCGAACGCGACCGCGGCGCCCGCGACGAAGGCCGCAGCCGACCACGCGAGCTGCTCCCCGCGGAACCGTTCGACGCTCGCCGACGAACCTGCCTGGCGCAACCGCTTCGCCACGACGTCGTTCCCGCCCAGCCAAGCTGAGACGAGGCCGCGAAGTCGATACACCAACGGGGCGACGAGGACGCCGAGGACGGGGGTCGGATCCGCGGGGCGGCGGGCGAGCATCGCCCGGGCCTCGGCGGACAGGTCGGTCACGTAGGGAGCGACCCGCTCGACCAATCGGGGCCGGCCGACCCTCGGCACCGCCGACAGGATGAGCCACAAGCCGAGGCCGAGGGCCGCTCCCAGCATGATGCCGATCGGAGTGATCGCGTTCAGCGAAGCCATCGACGCTCCTCGGGAAGCCTGCCGAGCGCAACCATCGCACGGTACGCGACGAGGGTGACGGCAACGCCCACGACGATGAGCGCCGCGCCGGCAGCGGAGTCGTAGGCGACGAGCGTCTCTTGGCGCGACGCGAGGACGAGCAGTAGCAGCCACGGCGCCGCGACGCCGAGCCGGGCGGCGTTCCGAATCCACGATTGGCGGGCGACGACCTCCGCCCGCAGCGCCGCGTCCTCCCTGAGGTAGCTTGCGAGGCCACGGAGCACCGCGGTGACATCGCTGCCGCCGACCTCGCGCGCCATGCGCAGGGTCTCGAGGATCCGGTCGGCGATCGGATCGGCGAGCGCGGTCTTGAGCCGGTCGAGGCAGAGGAAGAAATTGCCGGTTCGTCGGTAGTCGGCCTCGAACGCCGCGAACGCGCTCCGCGTCGAGGCGGGGCCGAGCTCTGCCAGCGCGGCGACGCTGTCGGGCAGTGACATCCCAGCACGCACCGACGCCACGAGATGATCGACCACGTCGGGCCAGACGGCCCGATTCGCCGCACGTCGACGCGTGGCGCGCCCGTTCACGGCGAGCGGAACGATCGACGCGCCGAGCACGGCAGCCACGACGGTGAGGATCGGAACCTGGAACACGGCCTGGGCCGTCGCCCCCGCGATGATCGCGACCACGATGCAGACGGCGGCGACCACCGCGATGGGAATCCCACCGAGCCCCGCCAGTGCGAGGGCATCCGCGGATGCCGCGGAGCGGTGCGGGCGTCGGCGGGTTGCCATCGCGCCGCGCGGGCCACAACAGCGGTGACAGCGTGAGCAGCATGCCGAGCCCGAGGGCCCCGCCCAGGATGAGGCTCACGGAGCACCGCCGTTCAGTACGACCTCGAGGTCGAAGCCGGCCGCCACGAACTTGGCGGCGCGAGCCGGGCGTTCACCGGTGGGCAGGAGTTCGCCGCGACGCCGGGTGAAGATCGCCTCGGCGGCGACCGCGGCGTCCGTCGTCGTACCGGTGGGCGCCACGATCTCGAGGACACGACGCGTGCCGTCGCGATCGATCCCCAGGTGAACGACGAGGTCGATGCAGCTCGCGACGGTGGGCACGACGAACGCGGAGTCGATGTTGCGGCCCGCCAGCAGCGGAAGCGTGCAGAGCTTCACGAGGGCGTCCTGCGCCGAGTTGGCGTGGATGGTGCACATGCCGGGCAGCCCCGAGTTGAGCGCGATGAGCAGGTCGAGACTCTCGGCCTCGCGCACCTCGCCGACGACGAGGCGGTCGGGTCGCATCCGCAGGGCCTCCTTGATGAGGCGGCGCAGGGTGATCTCGCCGGTGCCCTCGAGGCTGGGCTGGCGGCACTGCATCGACACCAGGTCGCGCACGTCGAGGTCGAGCTCGAAGGTCTCCTCGACGGTGACGACACGGTCGTCGATGCGTGCCGCCGACATCAGGGCGTTGAGCATCGTCGTCTTGCCGGTGTGCGTCGCACCCGACACCAGGATGTTGGCGCCCGCGAGCACGCTCATGCGCAGGAACTCGGCCGCCTGCCGGGTCAGGGACCCGAGCTCCACCAGTTGCTGCAGCGAGCGGATGCCCCGCTGGAACTTGCGGATGTTCACGGCCCAATGCGCTCGCGTGACGTCGGGGATGGCGACATGCAGGCGCGAGCCGTCAGGCAGGGATGCGTCGACGAAGGGCGACGAGAGGTCGACGCGTCGGCCCGAGTGCTGCAGCATCCGCTCGACGAGCTCGCGCACCTCGCGGTCGGAGAGCACGACGGTCGTGAGCTCGGCGACCCCATCGCGGGCGACGAACACGCGGGTCGGGGCGTTGATCCAGATCTCCTCGACCGTCGGGTCGTCGAAGTACGGCTGCAGCGGGCCGTAGCCGGTGATCGCCGCGAGCACGTCGCGGGCGGTGCCCGCCTCGTCGCCGAGCTGGGCGTGCGCGCCGCCGAGCGCGCGCTCGCTGTAACGGCGCACCTCCTCGCTCGCGTACCGCGACGCGACCGTGCTATCGGCCGCGAGGTCGACGCCGTCGCGCAACACCCGGGTGCGCACGCGGTCGGCGATCGTGCGCACGGGGTCGGTCATGGCGTCCATATTGGAGGGCCGCGGATGCCGCACTCCGAACTTATCCACAGCGCTCGATGGTCGTCATCGCGTTGTCGGAGCCCAAGCTCGCGCCGGCCGATGTGGTTGGGCGACAAGGACTGCTCGGAGCTATTGCCTCCCGCTGCCGACGCTGGTCACGCGGGAATCTGCGCTCGGCCTCTCCGCCGTTCGCCATACGCACCACCTTCGCGGACGAGCATGGCGGCGGGCGCGGCGGCGCAGCGCCGCTTGCCGCATCTGATAGCGCGCCGCGATGCGGCAAGCCCTGTGAAGCACGGGTGGCCGGGGTCAAACCTCGGGTGGTGCCTCGACCTCTGCGACGGGAATCGGGACGCCATCGACCGCGAGGGAGACGATGCGTGCCGCGCTGGACCGCTGTGACCATACCCCGGCCGATGCATTGCTGCTCTCGAGCAGGCATGCACGCTCGACCTCACCGTCGCGCAGGCGGAACTTCGCCGTCCTGCCAACCGAGAACGGCAGTCCGCCATCGACCTCGAGGGTTCTCAAGCCGACGCCGAAAACCAGGACGAGCTGGTGCTCCTCGGCGAGTCGCAGCCGGAGCGTGGCACGCGTGTGCCGCTCGGGGAGGCGCTCGTACGTCGCCGTGCCCCTCCAGTCGGTGGTGTCGCCCGCGTCGAGGGGTCCGGCCGCCGTCGGCTCGGCCGGCTCGCCGTCGTCCTCCTCCGCCACGGGCAGGTCGTCGTCGGACCGATCCTCGTCGATTGTCCCGTCGTCGGATGTCTCACCACCGTCGACCTGGACGCCGTCGACGAGGACCTGCCGGGTCTCTGCCCTCCCAGCTCCGACCTGGATGCCGCGGCTGTCGTGACCATCCCGCTGCGCCGCCACCTCGCGAGCCAGCAACCTCGCGGAGATGGCGTAACTGACCGCCATCCCGAGGACGCCGATCGTCCAGAACCAGTTGGCCGTCTCCAGCCAGTCCCACGCGCTGGTGAGCACGGTCAGCTGGGTGAACGCTTCGACCGCCCCTGCGGCGATCACGAACGGTCCAGGTGTCCGCAGGCTTGCGACGAAGGGCGAGTCGCCCTTCCTACCGACGTAGACGAGCCGAGCACCCACCAAGATCAACACGACGCCGAAGACGAGGTAGGCCCAAGTAACCCGCCCGGAGTCCGAGTTGATGCTCGAAAGGGCGAACACGGAGAGGCCCGCCGTCACCGCGTACCCGCCGGAGGCCACCCCGTCGCGGTTCGGACGCGTGAGGTAGTGAACCGACAGCGCCGTCATGGCAAGTAGCTGGGCGATGATCGCGACGAACCCGAACTCGTATCCTCCGCCAGCGTTGATGAAGAAGACCACCCCGACGGCGGCCGTGATCAGTGCGGCCGCGATCCAGGCCAACGCGACGGGGACGGCGTAGCGAGCGGGCCCGGGCGCGGCAGGGGCTGTGGACTCGTCGCCGGGCGGGACCTCGTCAATCGGGACGACGTCGGGCTCGACCACATCCTCGCGTGCGCGGGGGGTCGGATCGACGACCTCGGTCTCGGGCTCCTCGACGGCGACGCCCACAGCCGCCGCCACGTCCGTTCGACCAGCCTCCTCGACGCCGGCCGGGTCGGACGCCACGGGCTCCACGACCGGGACCGGGTCGGGCACCTCCGGCTCCGGCGCGCCCGATTCGAAGGCGATCTCGTCGGTGGTCAGGACGGCCGGGGGTCCGAGCGGAACATCCGCGGGGGCCTCGGCGATGTCGAAGAGGTGCGCGTCGCCGTCACGCAGGAACAGTACAGGTGTTCCGAATTCGGTCGCGAGCATCGCCCCGATGATCGCGCGGCGGGCAGGAGCGAGCGCGGTGTCGATCGGCAGGCCGCGCGCGAGGCCCGTGTACAGGCTCTCGCTGAATGCGATCGCCGCGTCGTCGGTGATCTCGAACTGCATGCCGATGACCGCGGGGATGTCGAAGTTCACGAGACTCGCCGCCACCCCGGAGAACGGGTCGACATGCGAGCTGCGCGCGCCCTCGCAGGCGTTCAGGACCACGAGCCGCAGGCTCGTCTCGTCCTGCAGCATTGCGCCGACCTCCTCGCCCGAGACGTCGTGCGCGCGACCCTGGGGCGTCTCGAGCACGAGGACACCGGACTCGGTGGCCTCGTTGTAGGCGCCATGGCCGATGTAATGCAAGACGTGGATCTCGTCGGGCTCGGCGATCCTGCGACCGAGTTCGCCGAGCGTCGCGCGGTCGAGCCAGGTCACCTCGACCAGCCCGGCCTGTCGCGGTCCAGCGAGCGCCCGTTCGAGGTTGCGCCGCTCGACATCCGCGTCGAGCTCCGGATACCCCGCAGGACTGCTCACCATCGCGAGGATCCGCAACGGCAGTCGGACCTTCTGGGGACGCAGCGCCGAGTCGATGTCGAGCGCACGGACGACGGGCGTGTTCGTCGACTGGGCGATGAATCGCGGCCGCTTGTAGAGGAACTCCCACGGGAGTCGCATCAATTCGGGCGAGCCCGACAGGCGGAGCGTGATCCGAAGACCTCGATCCCGCTCCGACGCCGCACTCCGGGCGGAGTAGAACACCGTGCCCACGTCGTCCTTGATGAGCGCGTCGAACAGGGTCGAGCCAAGCGACCTGATCGCCTCCATCCGAGTGTCAGCCGACCCGCTCCGCCGTCGCGCGAGCCCGACGCGCTGGACGAAATCGTCGAGCTCGGTATCACTCAAGGGCGGGGTGAACGACCCGCGGGCGGTTCGGCCGTCGGGCGCCATCGCGAGCACCCGGTAGGTCCCGTCGGCATCACGGTCGATGCGCAACTGGAGGTCGTCGTACCCGCTGGCTGCCATCATCGGCTCCTCGACTCACCCCACCGACGCGCGATCCGGAAGTTCTCCTCGCCGCCGGCGCGTGCGATCACCAGGTTCGAATCGGCGGAGATCTTCACCGCGAACTCGACCTCGACCTCGTCCGGCCAGTCCGCCGAGGCCCGCAGCTCGGACACGATGCCCTTCACGATCGGACCGATCCGGCCGACGACCCGCTCGAGGCTCTGGCCGGCCTCGCCGTCGTTCGACGTGAACTTGAGCACTTCCCCCACTGTGAGATCACCTCCGGCCCCGCTTCGGTGCCTTCACCGCAATAGTGCCCCCAATGGTGCCCGCGCGCCATCCGGGACAGCCCGGATTCGCCCCGGCGGGGCATCCGACGCGCAGCGCGAACGCGCGACGTCACGCGTCGAGCACGAGCTCCTTCGGCAGCTCGAAGTCGCGGGTCGCGAGCTCCTCGACATTCACGTCCTTGAAGGTCAGCACCCCAGGAGGGCAGCACCGTGACGCTGACCGTGGAGGAGAGGCCAAGCTGAGCATGGGGCAGCAGCAGGCCGTCAGCAAGGGACAGGCGTACCTGAGCATGACAATCTCCGGGTTCAGTGCTTGGCTCCACGGTGGTCGACGGGTTCGCGGAAGGCCGACAACGGGGCGAGCTCCTTGGCCGTGGCATCCGGTGCAACCGCGGCCAGCTCGTCGAGATCCGGCTTCTCCGGCGTGAACAGCCAGATCTGGAACAGCTCGTCCAGCTGCTCGTCGGGAACATCGGAGACGTCCTTGGCGAGCGCGATGAACTCGTCGGTGGTGACATGTCCGCCGGCCTGGGAGGCGACCCAGTCCTGCAGGATCTGGAAGAAGTCCTGGTCACCCACCGTGAGCCGCAACGCCTGCAGCGTCATCGCTCCCCGGAAGTAGACGGCGAAGTTGAACAGGTCATCCGGCCCGGGGTCACCGATGGTCACGGTCCAGATCGGGTCGTTCGCCGGGAAGATCTCGTCGTAGAAGTCGAAGAGCTGCTGGACGGTTCCCAAGCCCTCGGCCTCGCTCCACAGCCACTCGGCGTAGGTCGCGAATCCCTCGTTGAGCCAGATGTGCTGCCACTGCTCGACTGCGAGGTCGTCGCCGACCCATTGGTGGGCGATCTCGTGCACGAAGACGCTGTCACCGCTGATGGTGTCGGTGAAGAACAACCGTGAATAGACCGGGCGGGTCTGTGTCTCCAGCGCGAACCCCAGTTCGTTCAGGTCGTCGACGACGCCGCCCGCGGTCGTGAACGGGTACGGCCCGAAGAAGCCCTCCAGGAACTCGATGATCTCGGGCTGGCGGTCCATCGACTGCTGGGCAGTCGCTCCGAGCGGAGTCGGCGCGTCGGCCTGGGTGGCGACGATCCAGTCGTTGGGATTCGGTGCGCTGCCCGGCGGCGAGCCCGGCACGGTCCAGCCGTCCAACTCGTCGCCGTCGTCCTCGAACGACGTCGAGCCCTCGCCGGTCGAGACGACGACATCGTCGACGACCACTCCGTTGAACTGGAACAGGTCATCGCTCGCATAGCTGATCGAGACCTCGACGTCGGTGCCCGCGTACGCCGACAGGTCGACGGCCCACTGCTCGTAGCCGTTGCTCGCCCCACTCGCAGCCCACCATTCCCCCGTGGAGCCCTCGGGAACGCAGCCGCCTGCAGCCTGCGACTGGTAGTGCCGCAGGAACGGGTGCAGACCGAACCAGAACGGGCACACGAAGCCCGTGTCCTGGCTGGTGTGTCCGTTGAGGTCGGGGAGTGTCGTCCAGTCACCCTGATTGCCCGTACGTGCCTCGACGAAGGCGAAGTCCCAGTTGAACTCGGTCTCCCGGTTGATCCAGAAGGACAATTGCGCCCCTTCCGACGGAACGCTGATCGTGCGGCTCAGGCGCTTGTACGACGTGTCGGCGACTTGCGACCATGCGAACTGCTCACCGCTCCGCGGCGCGAACGCCTCGAGCAGGTCGGAGTCCAGCGCATCCCAGAATCGCAGGCCGTCGGCCGTGTAGGCGTCGACGTCGAACTCGCCGATCGCCATCATGGCCAGGTAGGACGCCATCGGCTCCACGGCATCCCAGGTCCAGGTGGTCAGCCCCTTCTTGGTGCGCTCCGATTCGAGCGCTCCGTTCGAGATGCCCTCGAGGCCCTCGGGGACGGTGATGGCGATCGTGTACGACGCCTTGTCGATCGGGTGGTCGTTGACCGGGAACCAGGTGTCCGCGACGTGGGGCTGGCCCAGGACGAGCGCGCCGTCGTCGGTGTGGAAGAAGCCGGAGCCGTCGGGCAGGGTCTGCGGTACGCCGTCGTAACTCACGACGGTGGTGAACGTGCTGCCGTCGTCGATGCCCCGTCGCGGAGTGACGGTGAGCTCGTCGCCGTCGCGGCTCCAATCGGCCGGCCGCCCGTCGACCCTGATCGACCGAACCGTCAGCCCGTCGAGGTCGAGGTTGAAGCTGGACAGGTTCTGTGTCGCGGAGGCGGAGACGGTCGCGGTGCCGGTGAGGACGTCGGTCCTCGGGTCGTAGGCGACCTCAAGCCCGTAATGGTCGACGTCGTAGCCGCCGTTGCCGTCGAGTGGGAAGTACGGATCCCCGACTCCCGGCGCACCGGGCGTGTAGTCCTCTTGAGCTTGGGCCGTTCCAGGCGCGACCGCCAACACGGCAGCCGTCGCAACGACCAGGGCAGTCTTGCAGCCGAACGAAGTCCGGGCAAAGGAGACGGCCATGGCTTCCTCCGATTTCCTCACGCACACGCATGTGCATTCTGATCGGTGATGTGCCTTTCGGACGCCCTTCCATGGTGGCGCACGATGGAGTCGCGCACAACGGCAACCCGCCAGAGAGGAACGCGGCATCCGGCCGGCTCTTCAACCGTGCGTCACATGCCGGGATGACTCGTGCAGTCGACGCTGAGGCCCGACTCGGCGCCCTCGGAGTACGCACTCTTGACGTTGATGAGCCTCCCGCCGAAGAAGGCCGCGCACGAGAGGCGGCTCTCCACGTCGCCGGTGGCCGTGAACGGCCAGGGCTCCGTCGCGATGCCCGGGCCGCAGTCGACTCCGAAGATCGTGACGACCGGGCCGACCGCGGTGATCGTTCGTGGCAGGCCGGATTCCGACGGGGTGAAGCTGGGGTACGTGATCTCGATCGGGGTCGAGTCGTCGTCGACGGTGACGATGTAGGTCACGATCGAGCGGCATCGCTCGCGTCGACGGTGCAGTCTCCAGGCACTGGAGCGACGGTGTGGGGCAGCGTCGAAACCGGCTCGGGAGCCGGCGTCGGGGTCGGCGTCGGAATCTCCGCAGGCGGTGTCGTGGCCGCCGCTTGGGGAGCGGCGGGAGTGGGCTGGCCACTGAGCCAACTCGTATCCGACGCGCATCCGGTGAGCAGGGAGGAGGACAGGACGACGGTCGCCGCAACAACCACGGCGGTACGAGCCACAATGCGCATGGGCGCAATCGTAGGGTCTGCCGGCCATCCTGAATGCAGGTGGCATCCCTGTTGTGGATGGTTCGGAGCGGACCCGATGCGCGTGCGCGGCCCGGAACGGCAGTCGACCGCGATGACCCGATCAGCCCGCGTAGTCCGAAACGTGCGGCCCAGCGGCATCCGTGTCGATGCCGAACGCCGCGGCGGCGCCGAGCAGGGCCTGGGCGCGGGCGATGCGCGGCAGGTCGCTGCCGTCGCGGATGCCGCAGCGCTCGAGCGTGTCGAGCACGTCGAGCGCCCACGCCAACTCGTCGCCCGAGGGACTGAGCGCCGCGTTCACCACGGACGTCTGCTCCTCGCGCAGGCAGAGCCGGCCGGTCATGCCGAGGGATGCCGCGTGCTGCGACGCTCCCTCGAGCGCAGCGGCGTCGCGCGCGACGGTCGGCCCGTCGATCGGACCCGGGAGGCCGGCCGCCCGGCTCGCCGTCACGAGGCGGGAGCGCGCGAAGAGCAGCGCAAGCGGGTCATCGGCGGCGCCGGTGTCGCGGCGGAAGTCGCCGCTGCCGAACGCCAGTCGCACGACGCCGGGCGCCTCCGCGATCTCAAGCGCTGCCTCGATGCCACGCGCGCTCTCGACGAGGGCGACGATCGGCAGGGCGCCGTCGAGCGCGTCGGCGGTGCGTCGAACGTGTTCGGGCGACTCGACCTTGGCGAGCACCACGCCAGCCACGAGGTCGGCGCCGCGCAGCAGCGCGACATCCGTGCGCCACTCGTCGGAGGCCGCGTCGCCGATGCGCACCCACGGCCGCTCCCCGGCCGCGGCGAGTGCGACGAGCTCGCGGCGAGCGCGGCCCTTGTCGTCTGGCGCGACCCCGTCTTCGAGGTCGACCACCACCACGTCGGCAGCGGATGCCGCGACGCGCCGCCCGAGGCCGTCGGCCGACCCGGGCACGAGCAGCCACGATCGGGCGAGCCCGGCGGGCACCGCGGATGCGGCACCCACCGGGACGCTCGAGGTCACGGCCTGGTCAGCGGCCACGGCCCTGGGCCGCCTTCTCCTCGTCGAGCTCGCCGACGATCGCCGCGATGGCGGCGGTCGACGGGCCGCTCCTCGCGCTCGACCTCGGCCTGCTCGTCGGGCGAGAGGTGGTCGTCGACGCTCATCGTGGCCTCGTCGAACGGCCGGTCGCCGGAGAGCACGCCGCGCAGCTGCTCGCGGTCGAGCTGCTTCGTCCACGTGCCCACGAGCAGGGTGGCCACGGCGTTGCCGGTGAAGTTCGTGAGCGCCCGCGCCTCGGACATGAACCGGTCGATGCCCACGATCACGCCGACGCCGTCGACGAGGTCGGGGCGGTGCGCCTGCAGGCCGCCCGCGAGGGTCGCGAGGCCCGCACCGGTCACGCCGGCGGCGCCCTTCGAGGCGACCATCATGAACAACAGCAGGCCGATCTGCTCGCCGAGCGAGAGCGGGGTGCCCATGGCGCTCGCGATGAACAGCGACGCCATCGTGAGGTAGATCGCCGTGCCGTCGAGGTTGAAGGAGTAGCCGGTGGGGATCGTGATGCCGGCGACCGGCTTCGAGACGCCGGCGTGCTCCATCTTCGCGATGAGGCGCGGCAGCACGACCTCGCTCGACGACGTCGAGACGATGAGCAGGTACTCGCGGCTGAGGTACTTCATCATGCGGAAGATGTTCACGCGGCTCACCGCCCAGAGCAGCGACCCGAGCACGCCGAAGACGAACACGGCGCACGTGATGTAGAACGCGATCATGAGCGTGCCGAGGGAGATGATCGCCCCGACGCCCGTGTTGCCGACCACCGCCGCGATCGCGCCGAACGCGCCGATCGGAGCGACCCACATGATCATCGCGAGGATGCGGAACACGAGGCCCTGGATCTGGCGGATCGCGCCGAGGATCGGCGTGCCCTTCGAGCCCATCTTCTGCAGCGCGAAGCCCACGAGCAGCGCGACGAACAGCACCTGCAGGATGTTGCCGTCGACGAGCGACGACAGCAGCGACGTCGGGATGATGCCGAGGATGAACTCGTCCGTCGTCTTCGGCTCCAGCGTGCTCGTGTCGTACGAGGAGCCCGCGATGTTCAGGCCCTCGCCCGGGTGGATGAGGTTGCCCACCACGAGCCCGATGCCGAGTGCGAACGTCGACATGACCATGAAGTAGAGCAGCGCGAGGCCGCCCACCTTGCCGACGGTCGCCGCCTTCGCGATCGACCCGACGCCGAGCACGATCGTGCAGAAGATGATCGGGGCGATCATCATCTTGATGAGCAGCACGAACGCGTCGCCGATGGGCTTCAGCCCCACGGCGAACTCGGGGGCCGCGAGGCCGACCGTGATGCCCGCGAGCACCGCGACGATCACCGCGATGTAGAGGTAGTGCGAGGATTCGATCCTCCGCCGGGGCTTCGTGCCCGAGGTGCGAGACTGGAGCGCCATTGCCGTCCCTGCCTTCCTTCGTTGGTCATCGCCGGTGGGCGACGAATCGGGGGGTACCGGGCAAGGATGCGCCGACGGATGCCGCGGCATCCGCTTGTGTTCATACTGTTCGCGGCACAGGGCGACACGCCTGTCTAGGCTGAACTCGAGCAGCGTTGCGAGGTGGGCATGAAGGCGTGGATCGGCGGCTGGAGCATCGCCACGAAGCTGTTCGCCCTGCAGCTCGTGATGATCGTCGTGCTCGCCGCCCTCGCCGTCACGTGGATCTGGGCCGACGCGCGCGCCGACGTCGAGCGGGATGCCGCGGCCAAGAGCCTCGCGGTGGCCGAGACGCTCGCCGCCGACCCGTACGTCGCCACCGCGCTCGGCACGCCCGACCCGACGGAGCGGCTCCAGCCGTACGCGGTCGACGTGATGGACGAGGCCGGGATCGACTTCATCACGATCATGGCGCCCGACCGCACCCGCTACACCCACCGGGATCCCGAGCAGATCGGCAGGGAGTTCCTCGGCAACATCGACCGCGCACTCGCGGGCGACTCGTTCACCGAGACGTACACGGGCACGCTCGGCCCCTCGGTGCGCGCCGTGGTTCCGGTGCTCGGCGACGACGGCGACGTGGTCGCGCTCGTGGCGGCCGGAGTCACCGTGTCGAACACGCAGGTCGCCCTCGGCGGGCGGATCGCGACCGTGCTGCTCGCCGCGCTCGCGATGATCGCCATCGGCGCGGTGATCGCGTGGCTGCTCAGCCGGTACCTGCGCCAGGTCACCTGGGGCCGCGGCGCCGAGGAGATGAGCCGCATGTTCTCGTACTACGAGGGCGTGCTGCACTCCATCGGCGAGGGCCTCGTGCTGCAGGACCGCGCGAACGCCGTGGTGCTCTACAACGACCGCGCCGCGGAGTTGCTCGGGCTCCCCCGGCGACCGGCGAACGACACCACGGCCGTGCCGCTCGCGGCGCTCGACCTGCCGCCGGCCGTCGCCGATGTCCTCGCCCGCTCCGACGCGGCCGTCGACGAGATCGCCATCACGCCGACGCACGTGCTCGTGATCGACCGCGACGTGATCGTGTCCCGCGAGCGCGGCCGCGGCGGCGGGCGCATCGGCACCGTCACGACCCTGCGCGACCACACCGAGCTGCAGGAGCTCACCGGCGAGCTCGAGACCATGACCACGCTCTCCGACGCGCTGCGCTCGCAGGCGCACGAGTTCGCGAACCGGCTGCACACGATCATCGCGCTCATCGAGCTCGACCGGCCGGCGGATGCCGCGGCGCTCGCGAGCTCGGAGCTCGCCCTCAGCCAGGCCCTCGCCGACCGGCTGCTCTCCGCCGTGGAGGAGCCGGTGCTGCTCGCGCTGCTGCTCGGCAAGGCCGCACAGGCCAGCGAACGCGGCATCGCCTTCGAGATCGACCTGCCCGACCGCCTCGAGGCGACGCCGATTCCGGCGCGCGACCTCATCACGATCGTCGGCAACCTCATCGACAACGCGCTCGACGCCGCCGCCGGCACGCCGACACCGACCGTGACGGTGGCCGTCGAGACGAGCGACACCGCGGCTCCGCATCGCCGTGGGCGACAGCGGCCCCGGTCCTGCTGACGCCGGGCGCGTCTTCGAGCTCGGCGTCACGACCAAGCAGGCCGCCGGGCACGGCATCGGACTCGCCCTCGTGCGCCAGACCGTCACCCGCCTCCGCGGCGACCTCGGCGTGCAGGGCTCGACCTTCGAGGTGACGCTGCCGATCGCGCCGGCCGCGACCGCGCCGACGACCACGCCGACTGCGGTCGCGAGCCCCGCGGCGAGCGGCGAAGGAGCGACGGATGCCTGAGGCGCTGCGCGTGCTCGTGGTGGAGGACGAACCCGTCACCGCCGAAGCGCACGCCGCCTACGTCGAGCGCGTGGACGGCTTCGACGTCGCGGGCATCGCGCACACGGGGCACGAGGCGATCCGGACGCTGCGCGACGCCCGCGAGGGTCGCATCGCGCCGGTCGACCTGATCCTGCTCGACGTGAACCTGCCCGACACGACCGGCATCGAACTCTGCCGGTCGCTCCGCGCCGCCGGCATCGAGATCGACGTGATCGCCGTGACCGCGGTGCGCGACGCCGCCGTGGTGCGATCGGCGGTGTCGCTCGGCATCGTGCAGTACCTCATCAAGCCGTTCGGCTTCGCGGCGTTCGCCGAGAAGCTCACCGCCTACCGCGACTACCACGCACGGGTCGGCTCGGCCGACATCACCGACCAGCAGGAGGTGGATGCCTCGTTCGCCGCCCTGCGCACCTCGTCGGGCGGCGACCTGCCGAAGGGTCTCACCCGCGAGACGCTCGACCGCGTGCGTGCCGCCGTGCGCGAGGCTCCCGCCGGTGCGCTGTCGGCGACCGAGCTCGCGGCGGCGCTCGACCTCTCCCGCGTCACCGCGCGCCGCTACCTCGAGCACCTCGCCGACTCGGGCGTCGTCGAACGCGCGAGCCGCTACGGCACCCCGGGGCGGCCCGAGGTCGAATACCGTCGGCGCTGAGCCCTCAGCCGGCGCTGACCGCCGAGCCGGCGCCAGCCCTCTTCACGAGGACGGTGTCGCGCTCGGGGTTCTTCGAACGCCGGCGCCGGACTCCCGTCACGACGCTCACCGGGATGAGCAGGAGGAGCCAGTAGATCCCGACGACGGGGAAGATCACGCTCAACACGAGCGCCACCACGAAGGTGATCACCGTGACGGCCGTTTCTGTGACGCGCAGGTTCTTGCTCGCGGCCGAGTCTGTCAGCGCCGGATGCCGGCGCAGGTGGATCACGAGCCAGAGCAGTCCGACGCTCGAGAGCACCATCGTGCCGATGTACAGGGCGTTCACACTGGGATCGGCGAGGTCGGAGTGCGAGAGCACGTTGGCCGTGAACGGCATCAACACGATGCTCGCGAGCCACAGGAAGTTGATCCAGATCGTGCCGTTGTCGTAGTCGACCGCGGCCTCGAAGGTGCGGTGGTGCACCGTCCACAGTCGTGCGATCACCGCGAACGTGGCGGCGAACGCGATGATCGTGCCGACGTTCGACGACAACAACTCGCCGAGCGATTCCTTCTCGATCTCGACGGCGACATCGATGAGCGGCAGGAGGAGCACCGTGATCGCGATGGCGACCGTTGCGTCCGAGAAGTTCACCAGCCGGTCGAGTCCGCGCTCGGTTCGGAAACGCGTCATGCGCCCAGCCTAGGCATCGAGCCGGGCCTGCGACCGGATCACGCTACGGTCGGGGCGGCCCCGCCTGGATCCTCGCGCGAGCGTACTCCGCGACCCGTTCGGCCGGCACGTACCAGTCGGACTCGAGCCACCACGTGACCCCGGCGTCGGCCCACGGACGTACCACCGCGGCATCCGCCACCGTGTCGACGCCGCTCGTGGTGCCCTCCTGCGTGACGTCGAAGGGCCGGTCGGCGAGGCCGAGCCGCTCGCGCTCCGACGCGATCCAGGCGATCGCCTCGGCGGCGATCTCGGGCGTGTAGGTGCGCTGCTGCTCGAGCGGGTCCATTCCGGCGGCGCCGGGCGGCGCGTAGTTCGGGATCCAGCCGTCGTACTGCGCCACGCGGCGCATGGACCGCATCCGCGGCCAGACACCCACGACCCAGGTGGGGATGCGCGGCTGCTGCACGATGGCAGGCGGGAGCATGGTGTCGGTGCGCTTGGCCCGGTAGTGCTCGCCCTCGTAGTAGAACGGCTCGCCCCGCCAGAGGGGCTGCAGCATCTCGAGGCCCTCGTCGAGCAGCTCGGCGCGCACCTTGCGGCCGGGGTCGTCCTCGAAGATCCAGAAGCGCTTCTCGAACTCGGCCGCGACGCCGAGCCCGGCCGAGAGGATGACCCGCCCGTTCGAGAGCCGGTCGACCGTCATGGTCTGACCGGCGAGCTCCCACGGTCGGCGACGCGGCACCGGCGTGAGCATCGTGCCGAGGCTGATGCGCTCGGTGACCATGGCCGCCGCCGCGAGCGTGGCCCACGGGTCGGTGGCCCAGATGCCCTCCCAGACGAAGAAGCCGTCCCATCCGGAGGCCTCGGCCAGCGGCGCGAGCTCGACGGCCAGGTTCGGATCGGAGCCCGTGAAGATGAACCCGTGCTTCATGCGGCCGACGCTATCGCCTGCCGCCGACACCCGCCTCCCAGGCGATCTCGTGGTTGTAGAGCCAGTCGTTCCGGGTGTCGTCGCGCGCCTTCCTCAGGAACATCGGCAGCATCGCGTCGCGGATCGCGATGCCGAGGCGGGACTTCGTGACCCGTTTCTGCTTGTTGATCGCCTGCGCGTAGCCGACGACGGCCTCGGCGCGCGGCTGCCGCAGCCGCTGGTACTCGGCGAACGCGGCCGCGTGGTCATCCGCATCGCGCAGGCAGCGGGCGAGCGTGATCGCGTCCTCGAGGGCGAGGGATGCCCCCTGCCCGGCGCTCGGCGACGTGGCGTGCACGGCGTCGCCGACCGCGACGACGCGACCACGGCTCCAGTGCGGCACGTGCGCGAGGTCGTCGATCGGGTAGCCGCCGATCTCGCCGGTGGCGTGCTCGAGGATCTGCGGCACGGGATACGGGTCGTCGGCGTGCAGCTCCCGAAGCGTCGCGAGCCACTCCTCGGCCGGCACGGCCCGCAACGCCGCGCGGTCGGACGCCGGGTGCGTGATGTTCGCGAACCAGTACACCTCGCCGTCCTCGCGCACGAGGTAGCCGAAGAACGAGCGGCGCCCGAAGACCATGTGCTGCGTCTCGGGGGTCGGCTCGAGGCCCGGGACCCGTGCGAAGCCACCGAGGCCCACGAGGCCCGAATACGCGGGAGACGGGGCATCCGGGTCGATATGACGACGGGTCGGCGAGCCCACGCCGTCGGCGCCGACGAGCAGGTCGCCGGTCGCCGTGCGCCCGTCTGCGAAGACCGCTCGCACCGCGGCATCCGTCTGCTCGATGCGCTCGAGCCGCGCCCCGAAGGTGATCGGGATGCCCGCCTCCTGGGCGGCTTCGCGAAGCACCCGATGCAGGATGCCGCGGCGCACCACGACGCTGCCACGCGCGGGGTCGCGAGCCGGGCCGTTCGGCACCGTGCCGAGCCGCTTGCCGGTGCTCGACCACATGACCATCTGCGGCGAGGGGTGGCCCTCGGCGATGATGCGTTCGCGCAGGCCGAGCTGGTCGAGCACGGCGAGGCCGTTCGTGGCCACGTTGAGGAACAGCCCCGCGTAGGCGTCGGGCTCCTCCGCGGCCTCGAAGATCTCGACGTCCCACCCGGCGCGCTGCAGGAAGAGCGCCACGGCAGGACCGGCGACACCGCTTCCGATGATGAGGGCGCGTGACATGCGAAGCTCCTTCAGTAGACTGTCAGCGAGACTCTCGATTTCAGAGTCTCTCGATAGTAGAGAGATTACCGGGGCAATGGCCGAGACGTCAAGACGCGAACGCGAGATGGAGCGCGCCGGCGAGGTGATGCGCGAGTTCATGGCGCGCGCCGTGCTCTTCCAGGACGCCGTGGCGAAGTGGGGCGGCCTCAACGGCACCGACCTGCAGTGCGCGAGCCTGCTGATGAGCGAGGGGCCGGCCACGCCCGGTGAACTCGCCGAGCGCACGGGCCTCACGGCCGGCGGCGCGATCACCACCGCGATCGACCGCCTCGAGCGCGCCGGCTTCGTGTCACGCGATCGCGACCCGAACGACCGTCGCCGGGTGATCGTGACCGCGAACGCCGCAGCCATCATCGAGCGGTTCGGCGAGGTGTACGGCCGCGTGGGCTCGCGCTGGAACGCCTACCTCGACACGCTCAGCGACGAGCAGCTCGCATTCGCCAACGACCTGTTCGCCCGCGCCGCCGAAGTGAACCGCGAGGAGATCGAACGACTGCGGGGCCGCTGACGCTTCCCCCGATGGCCCTCGACCCGTACTCTGGTGAGGTAATCCTTACCTAACTTCCCGCGACCTCGAAGGCTCGACATGACGATCGCCCCGCCCGCCGCCACGCCGCCGTCCGCTGCGGAGCCCATCGACGTCGCCGCGCTCGTGCGCGCGGCATCCGCCGACGACCATCGCGCCGCCGAGAGCCGGCGGCTTCATCACGGCGCTCATGGGCGGCGAGCTCACACTCGACGAGTACACGCGCTACCTCGCGCAGCTCGCCTGGGTGTACGAGGCGCTCGAGGAGCGCGGCAGCCGCGAAGGCGACCCGGCCGTATTCGATCCGGCGCTCGCCCGCATGGCCGCGATCGACGCCGACCTGGCCGCGCTCGGCGCGTCCGACTGGCGCGACCGCCACGCGCCGCTGCCCGAGACGGCCGCGTACGCGGCGCACCTGCGGGCGGTGTCCGACGACGACGTGCGCTACCTCGCGCATCACTACACGCGCTACCTCGGCGACCTCTCGGGCGGGCAGGCCATCGCGGCACTCGTCGCCCG
The DNA here is from genome assembly GCA_963799015.1 of uncultured Actinomycetota bacterium. Taxonomy (GTDB): domain Bacteria; phylum Actinomycetota; class Actinomycetes; order Actinomycetales; family Microbacteriaceae; genus Agromyces. The sequence goes on from CAWCWD010000050.1 coordinate 170,175, forward strand.
GCACTACGACGCGACGCCCGAGCAGCTCGGCTTCTACCGGTTCGAGATCGCCGACGACGGCGTCGTGCGCTACAAGCGCGGCTACCGCGAGGCCATGAACGCGCTGGGGCTCTCGCCCGACGAGGTCGCGTGCTCATCGACGAGGTGCGCACGTCGTTCCGCATGAACAGCGCGATCTTCGAGGCCCTCGCGGCCTGAGCGAGCGGATGCCGCGGCCGGGCGCCGCGGTCGAAGGCCGGGCGCCACGGTCGGAGGCCGAGCGCTGTGTCCGGGCGCCGTGGCCGGGCCGTGGCGGGGCATCCGCGGTCGGCGTCATCCCCGCGGATGATTCCCGGCCCCGACCCAGTCAGGCGGGGCATCCGCTGGGTAGACTGCAACGACACCACGCCGCCTGCTGACCCGGCATCCGCCGTGTCCGACGACTGGAGCCCCATCCATGGTCCACACCTCGCTCATCCCCTGGCTCGACCCCGAGACGATCATCTCCGCGGCCGGACCGTGGGCGCTCGTCGTGGTGTGCCTCATCGTGTTCGCCGAGACCGGCCTGCTCGTGGGCTTCCTGCTTCCCGGCGACACGCTGCTCGTGATCTCGGGGCTGCTCACGCACACGTCGCTCGTGTTCGGCGTCGACATCTGGTGGGTGTGCCTCGCGATCGGCCTCGCCGCGTTCCTCGGCGGCGAAGTGGGCTACCTCATCGGGCACAAGTTCGGCCCGAGCATCTTCGAACGCAAGGAGTCCGGGCTCTTCAGCGTGAGGAACGTCGAACGCACGAACGCATTCTTCACCCGGTTCGGCGCGATCGCGATCATCCTCGCCAGGTTCGTGCCGATCGTGCGCACCTTCGCACCGGTCGCCGCGGGCGTGGGGCACATGAACTACCGGAAGTACACGCTCTACAACCTCATCGGCGCGTTCATCTGGGGTGTCGGCCTCACCTACTTCGGCTTCCTCATCGGGTACATCCCGCCGATCGCCGACTTCGTGCAGGAGTACATCGACGTCATCCTGCTCGGCGCGGTCGTGCTCACCCTCATCCCGACCCTCTGGCACTACTTCCAGTCGGCGCACAAGGCGAGGAAGGCCGCCGCGGCCGGTGCCGACGTGGTGACCGACCACGAGGAGGCCGAGCAGCTCGTGCTCGACCCCGAGGTCTTCGAGCGCGGCCCCGAGGAGCGCTAGGGGTTCGTCCCACGCGGTCGTCGCCCCGGGCTCCTTCGACGCTCGCGTCCACGGGCCGACCCGACAGGCGGCGACGGGGCTACACTCGGCGGCATGAGCTTCCTCTACGAGGAGAAAGCCTCAGCCTCCCCCTTCGTCGACGTGGTCTGGCACACCGTCGACACGAGCGACGGCACCTACCTCGCGGCGGCCGACGCCTGCTGGGACATGATCTTCACGCGCCACGCCACCGGCTCGCGCGTGCTGCTCAGCGGCCCGTCGTCGGAGCCCACGGCGGTGCACTACCGCATCGGCAACCGCAACGTCGGGGTGCGGTTCATGCAGGGCACCTACTTCACCCACGTCGAGCCGCGCTCGATGTGCGACCGCACCATCCCGCTGCCGATGCCCGACCCCGAGCACTTCGAGCTCGCCGACCGCGCGTGGCCGATGCCCGACTTCGCGAGCGTCGACGACCTCCTCGCGGCGTTCGACGGGCACGGGCTGCTCGCCCGCGACGAGGTCATCGAAGCCGCCCTGCACGGCGACGACCCGCCGGTGTCGTCGCGCACGGTCGAGCGCCACTTCACGCGCATCACGGGGCGGAGCCAACAGCAGGTGCGGCAGATCGCCCGCGCCCGCGAGGCCGTGGCGCGACTGCGCACCGGCGAGGCGATCGCGGATGTCGCGTACGAGCTCGGCTACGCCGACCAGTCGCACCTCACCCGCGACGTGAAGCGCCTCACCGGCTACACGCCGGCCGAGTCGCAGCGCCGCGACGAGCCGGTCTGACCCGTGCGGGCGATTCACGACCCGCGCGGGCTGCACGCGAGCCGCGCACGTACGCGTGTCGTTCCGGTTCAAGACGACCGCCGCGGCATCCGCTTCACTCGTGCAGGTCGCACACCGAGAGAAGGAACCGCCATGGACGTCCGGCCCTACGCGATCGCGATCTCCGACGCCGAGCTCGCCGACCTGCAGTCCCGCCTCGAACGCACGCGCTGGCCCGCCGCGCTCAGCGACGGCTGGGAGCGCGGCACGCCCGTGCCCTACGCCCAGCGCCTGGCGGAGTACTGGCGCACCCGGTACGACTGGCGAGCGGAGGAGGCGAGGCTCAACCGCCTGCCGCAGTTCGTCGCCGAGGTCGACGGGCAGCCGATCCACGGCCTGCACGTGCGCTCCGAGGAGGCGACGCGGCCGTGCCGCTGCTGCTCATCCACGGCTACCCGTCGTCGTTCGTGGAGTTCGCGGGCATCGCGACGAAGCTCGCCGAACGCCCGGGGCGTGACCTCCGGCGTCGGACCCGCACCGGCGTTCCACGTCGTCGCGCCGTCGATCCCGGGGTTCGGGTTCTCGACGCCGCTCACGAGCCACGGCTGGGACATCGCCCGCACCGCCCACGCCTTCGACGAGCTCATGCAGGCGCTCGGCTACGACCGCTACGCCGTGTTCGGCGAGGACGTCGGCGCGGGCGTCAGCGAGCAGCTGTGCCTCGACGCCGGCGACCGCGTGCTCGGCTCGATCGCCGCGACCGATCCCGGCTCGATCGCGACCCAGTACACGCCGCCCACCGACCACCTCACCGACGACGAGCGCGAGCACCACGAGCGCCTGAAGGACGCCCGCACGGAGGACTTCGGCTACCTCGCGCTGCAGACCACCCGCCCGCTCAGCGTGGCGTACGGGCTCACCGACTCCCCCATCGCCCAGGCGACCTGGATCGTGGAGAAGTTCCAGGAGTGGACCGACCCCGACCGTGCGCTGCCCGAGGACGCCGTCGACCTCGACGCGCTGCTCACGCTGATCACGGTGTCGTGGTTCGGCCGGGCCGGCGACGGGGCAGCGAACATGCTCTACGAGGCGGCGCACGCGCAGGTCGCATGGGGCCGCAGCCACGATCGGCCGCAGGGCATCGCCGCGTTCGGCGACGAGCCGCTCATGCGTCGGATCCTCGACCCCGACGGGCACCTCGCGTTCTGGAGCGAGCACCGGCACGGCGGCCACTTCCCGGCGATGGAGGCGCCCGACGAGCTCGTCGGCGACATCCGCGCCTACTTCGCGCGCCTGCTGGCGGTGTGAGGCCGGGCGCGGCGGACGGACGGAGGCTGTCGAGCGGAACAGCGCAGAGGACGGGGGCGCGGTCGCGTCGAGACGGTCGGCGGCGGCATCCGGGTCACGGATGCTGCGGCTGCTCCTGCTCGGCGCGGCCTGCGGGCTCCAACTGGAACGTCGAGTGGGCCACGTCGAAGTGGTCGGAGAGGCATCCGCCGAGCTCGTCGAGCAGGGCGCCCGTGCGACCGGAGGCGAACACCTCGGGCTCCACCTCGACGTGCGCGCTGAACACCGGCGAGCCCGACGTGATCTGCCACACGTGCACGTCGTGCACCGCGACGACGCCGGGGGTTCCCAGCAGGTGCTCGCGGATCTCGGCGACGTCGGTGTCGGCAGGTGCCGACTCGAACAGCACCCGCATGACGTCGCGCAGCAGCGACAGGGCACGCGGCACGATGAGCACGGCGATCGCGATCGACGCGATCGGGTCGGCGGCGTCGAAGCCGGTGAACACGATCACCAGGGCCGCGGCGATCACGAGCGCCGAGCCGATGAGGTCGCCGAGCACCTCGAGGTACGCGCCGCGGAGGTTGATCGAGTCCTTCGCGCCGCCGCGCAGCACGAGCATCGCCGCGAGGTTGGCGAGGAGCCCCAGTACGGCGACGACGAGCATGGGCACACCCTGCACCTCGTGCGCCTCGCCCTCGGCGCCGGTCACGAGCCGCCCGACCGCCGAGACGGCGACCGATACGGCCACCACCATGAGGATCACGCCGTTCACGAGCGCGCCGATCACCTCGGCGCGCCGGTAGCCGTAGGTCTGCCGATCGGTCGCCGGACGCGCCGCCACCATTGCGGCGACGAGCGCCACGACGAGCCCGATGAGGTCGCTGGCCATGTGGCCGGCGTCGGCGAGCAGCGCCAGCGAGCCGCTGAAGAGGGCACCGATCACCTGCACCACGAGGAACGCGCCGATGAGCGCGATCGCCACCCAGAGCCGGGCGCGGTTCGTCGGTCGCCACGTGGGCGTGGTCGTGATCGTGTGCCATGTCCCTTCCAGCGTAGGCGCGGATGCCGCGACGCGGCCGTGATGGGAATGAGTCGCGTTCTCAGCCGAGGCCGGTGCGGAAGCCCTCGCGCCAACTCGGGTACTTCGGCTCCCACCCGAGCTCGCGCTTCGCCTTCGCGTTCGACGAGCCGCGCACCTTCGTCATCATCGAGACGCCGTGCTCGCCGATGAGGGGCCGCGCGACCCACGCCGGCACGTGGCGGGGCGGCTTCGCCCCGATGCTGCTGGCGAGCTCGGGCAGCCATTCGGACACGGGCGCGGGGTCGTCATCGACGATGTTGTAGACGCCCGGCGCGCCGCGCGTCACGGCCGCCGCGGCGGCGGATGCCGCGTCGTCGATGTGGCAGAACGACCACACGCCGGTGCCGCCGCCGACGACGCGGGAGCTTCCGCGACTTGACCATCTCGACGACTTCGCCGCCACGCCCGATGGCGTTGCCCGGGCCGTAGAACCCGCCGTACCGCAACGCCAGCCCACCGGCATCCGTCGTCCGCTGCTCGACATGGCGAATCGCGGCGAGCGACTCGCGCGACGCCTTCGTCGGGTCCGGGTCGAGCCGGTCCTCCTCGGTCTTCACCGGCCCGCCCGTGCGCTCGTACGGCCAGCCCGAGTAGCTCTGCGCGATGAAGCGCGCGACACCCGCCTCGGCAGCGGCCGCGAGCAGGTGGTCGGTGCCGCGCGTGCGCAGTGCGTTCGTGGCGGCGAAGCTCTCGTCGAAGTGCTTCATGTCGCCGACCTGCCCGCTCAGAGCGGTGAGCTGGTGCACGATCACATCGGGGCGCGCGTCGAGCACCGCACGCCGCACGGATGCCGCGTCGAGGCCGTCCATGACGACGCCCCTCGCACCCGCCCGCTCGAGATCGCCGAAGCGCGCCTCGCTCCGTGACGTGCCGACCACTTCATGCCCGGCCGCGACGAGCAGCGGCACAAGCCTCGTTCCCACGGCGCCCGTCGCGCCGGCGATGAATACGCGCATGAGTGTCCCTTTCTCCATCTCACCCCCTCCGACGGATGAGGCTCGAGTTCTGTGACACCCCCGCGGGAATCGCGCTGTGCCATGCTCGGATCATGCCCACCTCCACCGCGGAACTCGCCGAGCTCCGACCGCTCATGTTCTCCATCGCCTACCGAATGCTCGGCAGCGTGACGGAAGCCGAGGATGTCGTGCAGGACGCGTACCTGCGCCTGCTCCAGCGGTCCTCGGCCGGCGAGCCCATCGAGCGCCCCGAGGCGTTCGCGTCGACCGTGGCGACGCGGCTGGCGATCGACGCCCTGCGCTCGGCGCGACGCACCCGCGAGGTCTACACGGGCACGTGGCTGCCCGAGCCGTTGCCCGACGACGACGCTGATCCCGCCCACCGCGTCGAGCGCGACGAGACGCTGTCGTTCGCGTTCCTCGCCGTGCTCGAGCGGCTCGGTCCCGTCGAGCGGGCGGTGTTCCTGCTGCGCGAGGTGTTCGTGATGGACTACGCCGACATCGCGGCCATCGTCGAACGAGACGAGGCGGCGTGCCGGCAGGTCATGCACCGCGCCCGCGCCCGCATCGCCGACGGCCGACCCCGGTTCGATGCGGATGCGGCGCGCGACGCCGCACTGCTGGACACCTTCTTCGCCGCCCTCGACGCCGGCGACGTCGACGCGCTCGCGAGCGTACTCGCCGACGACGTGGTGTTCTACGCCGACGGCGGAGGGAAGGCGCCCGCGGTGCGGCATCCGCTGCACGGCGCCATGGCTGTCGCACGGTTCCTCGCCGGGCTCGTGCGGCGCGGCGCGGGCATGCACGTGCACCTGGACCGCATCTCGGCGAACGGCGAGGCGGCGCTGCGGGTCAGCTCACCCGACGGCGCGACGCTGAGCGTGCTGATGGTGCACGTCGGCGACGGCCGGGTGTCGGTCGTCGGCAACCAGCTGAACCCCGAGAAGCTCCGCCACCTCGGGCCGGTCGGCGACCTGAACGCGCTGGTGTCGGGCGAGGGGTAGGGGGCGCGGCTCGGCGTTTCGATGGGTGATTCGGGTGGAGTGTTCGGCGCACCTTACCGAGCAGTTTCGCGGGCGGGTCATACCGGAATCGGTCGGTTCGCTTGGCGGTCCGCAGTTCGCCGATCGGGTGGATCCTGCGTGTTCCGGGTGCGGACCGGTTTGTGAGAGTCAGACGCTGAGGTGGTGGTAAATGCGGTCGTATCCCAGCTACTAGACCATCGGGCGCCGGGTTTAGACCCAGTGCCTTCGATGTTGCTCGGGATCAGCGTGCAACCGTACGATGTCATCCACTCGGTTCTGCCAGTCGGCGTGCGTTCGGATCTGACAGGCTTGCCCGTGATGGGATTCGGCAAGGTGGTCTGAATCCGCTCGCCCGACTACTCTTGGGCGGTCTAGTGAAGATCGGACGTGAGGGGTGAACGGTACCGCGCCGTGGCTGCGGGAGTCGAATTCAATAGTCAACGGAAGACGACCGAAGACAGTCGTCATCGCCGCAGTCGCACTCGTCGCGACCGCGGGGGTCAACTGCATCATCACCGCGTTCACCATCGCACGCTTGCTCAGCCAAGGTTTCGACACGTCATCCATTGTGTTGTTGCTTTCCATTTCCGCGGTTGGCGCTCTGGTGGCTGTGGGTGTTCCACTCTGGATTGCTCGCGCCGCTCTGCGCGGATCAGTCGGGGCCGCGTTCTGGTCGATCTTCTTCCTGGTCGCGCTGATCCTCCTCACGATTCAAGGCAACCCGTGGAGCTACATCGGGTGCCTCCTGGCACTTGGATCGTCGGTTCTCCTCTGGATGCCGGCGAGTCGGAGGTTTTCGAGATCAGGTGGATGCAGTCGCGGTAGCTAGCTCGCCCGTCCGCATTGAAGGGCGACGGGAGCTGCCCCTAGAAATCTCGACGGCCGAGGGGACCGCGCACTGCGGCTGCGAAGGACGATGTATTCTCGCCGTCTCTTGAGGACCGCCTATCAGGCGCGATGCGAGACGCGTGTCAGTGCGCGAGATGGAGCCGCCGCGATGACGACGCTGCATCGTTGATCGTGTTCATTCGTGTTCGGGCAGCAGCGGCGGTGACCAGCCCGGATCGCGACCGAGTTGCGCAGCTCGCGCGACGGACGCCGCGCCGAAGCGATCGCGTACGGCGTCAAGCACCGTGTCGAGGCGCACCCCGTCGTCCCAGTCGATTGGCAGCTCCGGTTGGAGGCTGTCGGCGCGCGCCAGCTGCGACAGTGAGACGCCGATCAGGGTGATGCCGCGCTCAGCGATCTCGGGCTGCGCGCCGGCGAGCAGCCCTCGCGCGACGGTGAGCAGCACTGCGGTGCGGTCGGACGCGGAGCGGAGCGTGCGCGATCGGGTGGCCTTGGCGAAGTCGCCGTAGCGAAGACGCAACACGACCGTGCGGCACACCCGGTCCCCATCGCGGAGGCGGCGAGCGAGCCGATCGACGATCTGGGTGAGGATGAGGTCAAGTTCGTCGGCCGGGCGCGGGCGGCTGCCGAGCGCGCGCTGAGAGCCGATGGAGCCGCGGCGGCGGGTGGTGTCAACCGGGCGCGGGTCCCGGAGCCGGGCCAGCGCGTGCAGATGCGCGCCGGTCGCCTTGCCGAGCAGTTTCTCCGCGGTCGCGGCTTCGAGCTCGGCCAACTGCCCGACGGTGGTGATGCCGAGCCGATGCAGCTTCTCGGCGGTCACGGCACCGACTCCCCACAACCGTTCTACCGGCAGCGGGAGCAGGAACGCCTGCTCCTGCTCGGGCTCGACCACCAGTAGCCCGTCGGGCTTGCTGACCGCGCTGGCGACCTTGGCGAGGAACTTGGTCCGCGCGATCCCGACCGAGATGGCCAACCCGACCTCCGCACGAACCCGCTCACGCAATCGCACCGCGATCTGCTCGGGCGTGCCCGCGATGCGTCGCAGACCCCCGACTTCCAGAAACGCCTCGTCGATGGAAAGCCCCTCCACGAGCGGCGTCGTATCGCGGAAGATCGCGAACACGGCTCGACTGGCCGCCGAATATGCGTCCATCCGTGGCGGGACGACCACGGCATCCGGGCACAGGTCGCGCGCCTGCCGGCCGCCCATCGCGGTGCGCACCCCACGGGCCTTCGCCTCGTAACTCGCCGCCAGCACGACACCGCCGCCGACGATGACAGGCCGGCCGCGCAGCTCGGGCGCGTCACGCTGCTCGACTGAGGCGTAGAACGCGTCGAGATCCGCGTGCAACACGGTCGCCTCGCCCCGCATCCCGTCCTCCCCCCGATCGTCCGTCCTGCGGATCGTCGCACGCACCGGGGACACGGATGCTCCGTTCCCCGGCGTCCCCGGACATTGAGCGAGGTCAATCCCACCGCGGTCCGCCCTGAGTTCCAGAGAAAGTGTGGAACACACACACGAGAAGCTGGCCTGCCAGGATTCCATGTCGGGCTCCGGGGCGTCGAACTTGACCCAAGCGAGAATCACAGGTTGTAGCGCTCAAGAACCGGCTTACGGCAGCCGCTCGAGGCGGTTCGCATCGGCTCTCGTGACTGGCCGATAGGATGCCGCAGTGCTCATCGTCATCCGTCATGCGACGCTTGGCGATCTGCTGTCTCTTGAAGCCGTAGAGAACGCCGCAGATGCATTGCTGGTCGATCGACTGCACCCGGACCGGTGGGAGCCGGCTCCCTCTGGATCATCGAGGGCCTCGGAGCGCGGGTTCATCTTGGTTGCGGAGGAAACTACGGAAGGGACGGTCGTCGGCTTCGTTCACGTTCTCGAAGCCGCGCACCTCGCTCACCTCGAACAGCTCTCCGTACTGCCCACCCACGGACGGCGAGGCTACGGGCGACACCTGGTACACGCCGCGATGGCCGAGGCTCAGCACCGTGGATACGACCAACTCACGCTCCGCACGTATGCCGAGGTCCCCTGGAACGCGCCGTTCTACGCGAGCTGCGGCTTCATCGAAAGCGAGCCGAGCAGCGACTTCCACCGCGACCTGATCGTCGTAGAACTGCAAGACGGCCTCGCTCGATATGGTGCACGGATCCAGATGACCGCCCACTTGTGAGCTGTCCGTAGCCGATCCCGTCCCGGGCAGATCGGGGCAGACTCGACTTCTGGCAGCCGAGGATCGCCCAGGTTCAGGTATCTGTCGAGTGACGCAAACGCTCGAGTTCTAGGAGTGATTCGGTCGCGGACGCTGTCCTCTCCGAGGCATCGCGGATCGCTCGGAGCGCCCCTGTGACGCTGGCGGCCGCGAGCACAACGACGACGATGATGCCGGCGAAAAGAATCTCCATGTTTGAGCACGCTAGAGACTCCGACTCAGGCCGCCATACAAGTGCGAATGTCCGCTCACGGATCCGCTTGCGGACGTCCGCTGAGGGACCGGCTTTCGGGCGTCAGCCGCAGCTTGATTTCACCCCAGCTCGGGTATGGTTCACACGTGTGGCAGCGGACTAACGTGCTCCCGATATCGGCGCCGTAATCGCGGTTGCAGGCGCGATCGTGACCATCGTCTACCTCTTTCAACCGTGGCGGAGTTGTCCCTACGATGACTCTCCCACGGCTTGCGCGATGCTTCCAGCGACGCGACAGTGATGACCATTGCAATGTTCGGAACGCTTGTCGGCTTGGTCATGCTGGTTCTGGGACTTCCCGTAAGGCGAGCCAACGCCATCCGTTGACGGACCCTGCGCCCCATTAGTGCTGTCAGCGAGCAATCCTGGAACGTGTGTGACCTTCTGAGGGTTCGGCGACATTCCTTAGTGAGAGGTGCCCGTGGACAAAAGCGGCGGCATCGACGTCGCGTGTCCGCGAGTACGAAGCGCACAAGGGAGAGGTGATCCATCATGGTGATCCGTTCTATGCACACGCTCGCTGTGGTCGCCGTAGTGTTGGCGGTGACTGCCTGCGCGTCCGGCCCGGCGTCCGGCCCGGGCCGGAGTCCGTCGCCTGTCTCGAACCCGGCGACATCCCCGGCTCCGACCCCGTCGGAGGCTCCGCAGATCACCATCGGGAGCCCGGTCGCTGACGCGACCGTCTCGGTCCCGTTCACGGTGAGCGGTGAGGCGAACACCTTCGAGGCGGCCCTGACCGTCGAGGTCGTGGACCAATCGGGCACGGGGATATGCGTACGCCAGCTCATGGCGACGTCGGGAAGCGGAACCCCCGGCACTTGGGAGGGCACGCTCGCCTTCCCCCCGGAGGTAGACGCCCTGCCCGTCATGCTCCGGGCGTATGCGCACAGCGCGAAGGACGGTTCGATCATCGACCTCGTGGAGTATCCGATCACCATCGCGCCCGATCGACCGCCGATCATCCTCACGAGCCCCGCGTGCTACCAGGTGTACGACCTCGGAGGCCTCATGATGGTGACGGGCACGGCCGCACTATTCGAAGCCGCGCTCACGGTCGATGTGCGCGACGCCTCGGGGACGACCGTCGCCACCCTGCAGGTGACCGCAGACGAGTGCTGCGTGGAGTCGAACTTCAGCTCGTCGCTGACGCTGCCGAGTGACATCCCGCCCGGCCTCTACGACGTGGTGGCGTACAGCCTGAGCCCGAAGGACGGCAGCGTCGAGAACGAGTTCCCGGTGCAGATCGAGGTCCGCGGGTAGGTCTGACGTGGATGCCGCGGCGGAGCGCCTGCGCGCCTGGTGGGCCGCACGGGGCGCATCGCCCGCGTAGCCGGTGCGGCAGGGGCCGCACGCGCCTGGACCGGGATCGCGAGCGCTTGCCACGCGTCCGAGGTCGCGAAGAGCAAGGACCCTTCAACGACCTCCGCGGCGATCGCGACCACGTCGATCACCAGCGGCGCGACCCATCACGAACGGCACGAGCACCTCGAACGGCCCCATGATCAGCAGGATCTGCAGCGACGCGAACACCAGCGTGCCCAGCAGCCACGGCGTGCGCGCCATGTAGGTGAACCCGTCGCGCACGTCCACGAGCAGGGTACGGTCCCGCGCCGGCCAGCCAATTTGATCCCACTTTGTGACCTTTCCTCATGTCGCGACATTCCTAGAGTGAAGGGGGGTGTGCACGTGGACGAGAGCGATGGCACCGACGCCGAGCTCCTGGAGCGCTTGGCGGGTGGCGACCAGCGGGCGATGGCGGTCGTGTTCGATCGGCACGCTCCGGCCGTGACGCGGTACGCGTGGGCGATCGCGCCGAGCCGGATGGATGTCGAAGAGATCGTGCAGGACACGTTCCTCACCGTCTGGCACAAGGCGGCGGAGATCCTGATCGCGGAGGCGTCCCTGCTTCCGTGGCTTCTCGTCACGTGCCGCAACTTCGGAATGAACGCCGTGAGAAAGACGGCCCGCACTCGGGCCGAGCAGTTCGACGACGCCGCCCCGCAGGGCGGAGCCGACGTCGTCCGCGAACATCACGACGCCGAGGCGGCGCGGGAGGACCTGCGCTGGGTCCTCGACGAGATCGAACGACTCGAGCCGGTCGACCGGCAGGTGTGCGAGCTCTGCCTGGTCGAGGGCCTGCCCTACGCCGAGGCGGCCGAGCGGCTCGACCTCAGCGTCGGCGCAGTCAAGCAACGCGTGTCCCGGAGCCGGGCCCGATTGAAGAAGGCGGTGACCCTCGATGAAGTCTGAACCTCCCACAGGAGATGAACTGACGCGCCTCCTCGTCTCGATGAAGCGCAACGTGCTCGAGCAGGTCGCGCAGGAACCGGCGCCCGCGAAGCGGATGTCTCTTCGCCGCATGCTCGGGCTCGGACTCGGCGTGACCGCGCTGTTTGGCATCGGGGCCGGAGCCGCCTTCGCGCTCGGCGTGATCACCGCCCCGCAGGAGGACTCGGCGACCTCGACGAGGGATGCCCCGAGCACGCCGCCGACCGCGTCGGGTCCGAGCGAGTACGCGGTGACGGCGGGCCAACCCGCGTCGCGCTACGGCCTGGACTGCGGCACCCTGGTCGATCCCGCCCTGGTGTCCGGCCTCTTCACGACCGAGGTCGTCGCGGTCGATCCGATCCTCTCGGAGTCGGGCGTCGGGATCGCGATCCCGAGGCGGTCCGCGATCCTCGCCGTCGGCGGCAGTGTGTGCGAGTGGTCGAACGGCGTGCCCATGAACGATCAGTACGGCGTCGGGGCCGACTACGTGGGCGTCACGATCTCGGTCGTCCCACGCGCCACCGCCGGCTGGAGCGAGTACGCCACCCTGCACGGGATGCCGGCCGAGGAGAGCCAGTGCGAAGAGACGTGGTGCTGGGCGAGCTCGGCCGTCGGCGACGCCTGGGTCACCGTCTCGGCGTACGGCGGCGGGGACCTTGCTGCGGACCCGTCGGGCTGGCAGTCGCTCGTCGAAGCAGCGGTCGGCGCGGTGAGTGCGGCCGGACCGGCTGCCGCGCCCACCATCCCGGAGCGGCTGATCATGCCGGGATCAGAGGACTGCGACGCGGTCATCCCGGTCGACGAGGTGCGGTCGATCACGGCGACGCCCGATGCACAGGCGATGGTCGGTGCCGGCGGCTGGAGCGAGTGGGCCGAGGCCAGGCTCCACGCGGATGCCTGGGGATGCGGCTGGGGCGTCGACGACTCCGGCCAGGTGGCGAGGGTGGACTGGCTTCCCCAGGGACGCTGGGCCTACCTGCGGATGCTCCAAACGGGCACGTCGACGCCGATGCAGCTCGCCGGGCTCGCCTCGGGCGACGTGGCATCCGTTCGCTGCGACGTCCGGTTCGGCGCGACTTGCGCCGTCGACCTCGTTGTCGGCCGGGACTGGTACAACGTGACCGCGAACGACGAGGCCACGGCGATCGCCCTCGCGGAAGCGGTGCTGGGTCGGCTTACGGGTTGACCTCGCCGCACCGACGCATCGAACCCCGGAACCACCACGATTGCGGGGTCTCCGCCCCCCACACGTCACGCTCCATACCCTGAACTGTCCAGCATCAGCCGAAGTGTTGCACCCCGCGCCAATTCGTCCAGTCCCGGTGAGGGATCCCCATCGGGGACGCTGAGTTGCAGCCCGACGCCCGCCGCTTGATTGCAGTACACCGCTGTGTACTCGAACGGACGGCGAGGCGCTGTTTCTCATGATTGCCGGCCGCAGTGTCCCCCCATCACGGGGGTTGTCCACCGGCCAGTGAGCCCCCGCGCGGACACCGGACCGTTGTGAGCAGGTTCTCTGCGCATACCGCGACGGAGCTGGTCACGGTCGGCCCGGTGTCCGCGGCGGCGGGCTTCACGCCGTAGGACGTTACATGGATACCTACTGTCGAAGGTCCTGTCGAAGGTCGGCCGTCGCGACATCTGCAGCGTCGGAGTGCGTTCGGGGCCAGGTCCAGGCGGAGCGCAGGATGAAGGCCAGGAGCAGCACCTCGACTCCGATGGAGAGGCCGTAGAAGACGGCCCACTCCCAGGTCGCCCCTGCCGCGTTGAACGCCGAGTAGGGGATGAGGAGCGATGCAACGACGAGGTTCGTGGCGCGGTTCACCCGAGCGGGCAGCGTCATGGAGAGCACCACCATCAGGGCCGGGATCGACACGGACACGAGGAAAATGGTCAACAACGTCGAGCTGATGTCGAACCTCCAGATGAGGCCATTCAGGATGCCGTCGACGACGCCGGGCTTGTAGAGGTTGAAGAGGTCGACGTAGATGTAGAGGAACATGAAGCTGGTCCATGCGGCGGCGATCTTGGCCTGCACGGGGATCGGCGGGTTGTCGAGCAGGTTCGGGGTTTTCGTTCGGATGGTCATCGGTTCTTCCTTCCACGGAGCGGTCCGTCCGCTGGAGTGGCGGCAGGTCTGGGCGTGCATACGCACGGGTTGAGTCGTTCTCGTCGGCCCGGTCGTCAGACGGTGATCACGACCTTTCCTCGGGTGTGGCTGGCCGCGACGTAGCGGAGAGCGTCGGCTGCTTCATCGAGGGGGTAGGTGCGGTCGATGACGGGCGTGACCTGCCCGGTCGTGAGCAGGTCGGCCAGGGTGAGCAGGTCCTGGCGCTTCTCGACCGACGTGAAGGGCCTCAGCTGCTGACGGGTGAACCCGGACAGCACCCGCGCTTTGACGATCCGACCGATGGGGCCGAGCCAGCGGCCGCCGCGTCCGCTGTTGGGGATGAGGGTGCCGGTGGGCGTCAGCGCTCGGCGGACAGCCGCCAGCGGCTGGGCTTCCACGTTGTCGAGGATGACGTCGTAGCGCTTCGCGGTGCGGGTGAAGTCGGTCCTCGTGTAGTCAACGACGTGGTCGGCACCGAGTGAGCGGACCAAGTCGACGTTGCGGGTGCTGCACACACCCGTCACCTCGGCGCCGAAAGCCTTGGCGATCTGTACGGCGAAGGAGCCCACGCCGCCCGACGCGCCCGTGACCAGCACCGTCTGGCCCGGTTGAACGTTCGCGATCTTGCGCAACGCCTGCAACGCCGTCATGGCCGAGGTGGGCACCGCTGCCGCGTCCATGACCGACACGTTGGCGGGCACGGACACGAGGTTGTCCGCCGGGACGCGGGCGTACTCGGCGAGCGTTCCAGCGGTGCTCCAGCCGAACACCTCGTCGCCGGGGCGGAGAGCGGTGACATCCTTCCCGACCGCTGCCACCACGCCGGCGAGGTCCCTGCCAGGGATGCCGTGGCGCGGCCGGCGGAGCCCGAACGCCAGGCGCACCACGTACGGCTCACCGGTCATGACGAAGTAGTCGCCAGGGTGTACCGAGGCCGCGCCCACCTGGACGAGCACATCGCCTCGACCTGGCAACGGGATCCCGACCACGGACCACTCGAGCACTGAGGGCGGGCCGTAGCGGTGCTGGACGGCGGCCCGCATCGTCGCCGCCCCGGCCCGACTCGCCCCCGACACCAGGCGTTTTCCCGGATTCGATCGCTGTTCGATTCCCACAGAAGACTCCTCACGTCCGAGCTGCGACCCTCGCTGGCTCGTACACCGTACGTCGTACACTGTACTATGACCCGTACGCTGTACGATTGTCAAGCCGGTCGAGAGAGCGAGGGGACCCGTGTCTGCGAAGGAACAACGCCAGGTCGCGTCAGACGCGGGGCTGAGCAAGCAGCGGGTGGTGGTCGAGGCGGTCCGGCTCGCCGACCGCGAGGGGGTCGACGGGCTGAGCATGCGCCGGCTCGCTGGCGCGCTCGGCGCGGGCGCGATGTCGCTCTACCACTACGTGGCGAGCAAGGACGAGCTGCTGGACGCCATGGTCGACCTCGTGTTCGAGGAGATCGAGCTCCCGCCCGAAGAGACCGACTGGCAGTCGGCGATGCGACGGCGGGCAGTATCCGCTCGACAGGTTCTCGCACGCCACCCGTGGGCGATCGGCCTGTTGGAGTCGCGGACATCGCCGGGGCCCGCGAACCTCCGCCACCACGAAGCGGTCACCGCCTGCCTGCGGAGGGCTGGCTTCACGGTCTTGATGGCGACGCACACCAACTGGTTGCTCGACAGCTATGTCTACGGCTTCGCCCTGCAGGAAGCCAGCCTGCCGTTCGACACCGCCGATGAGTTCGCGGACATGGGCGAGGATGTCTGCCTGCCCAGCTTCCTCCTGACGAGTTCCCCTACCTCAACGAGTCCGCCGCGGCGCTCGTCGCTGCCGGCTACGACCCAGCCGAGGAGTTCACCTTCGGCCTCGACCTCGTCATAGCCGCCCTCGAGCCCCTGAGAGCCTCCACATAGCGACGCTCAGGGCCGAGCGTGGTCTGGGCATCTAAGAGCGCATCAGGCTGCGATCGTCATTGGACGTCCCTTCAGCGGGACCATTGTCAACGATCGCGTGAAGACCGCCCGGGTAGGGATCGTTTCTGACCGCCCCTCTGACTCGGGCAGGATGCCGGTAGTGTTCGTGCGAGTGAGGAGCCCCGGAGGGAGTCTGAACATCGAGGACGACGACTCGAAGTACCTGCTGGTCTCGGCTCACTACGCGTTCGAGAGCGAGGCGCGAGCCAGGGCGCTCGGTGTCGACGTCGACACGCTGATTCAGCCGCGCTCAGGTCGCGACGATCGGTTCGTGGATCTCGTGAAGATGGTCCGGATCCCGGGCGACAATTGGCGAAAGCGTCAGAGCGAACTGGATCGCGTGCTTGAAGGCGTCGTCCAGGGGGCTAGGGCACTGTCGATCTCGCTGCCCGCGAATGGAGCCTCCTTGTCCCTGCGCATAAGCTTCATCGCCGAAGAGCACGAACAACTGGGTTACGCACTCGCAAGCGACTTCTTATCTTCGTGGGCCGAGCTCGGCGGCGACCTCTACATAGACAGCTGATCCCACCGACCGGCTCGCCGATCACAAGCCATGGCTTTTGACCCGTCCGGTCGAGGTGGTCAGAACCTCGCGGGGTGAGGGCTGGAGATGCCTGATTCTGCGGCCCGAGCGCAGCGCGCGGAATAGGTCGATACCCGAGGTTTTGAACGGGGCGCGACCGTCGAGCGGCCGTCAATGGACGTCCGCAAGCGGATCCGCGATTTGGGACGTCAGACCGAAACCGCAATCGCCGACTTGCCTGTCTTGGCGTCACTGGAATCGCGGGCAAACATAGGCGGTGGACGTTGGCGGGGCAGCCATGTTTCTCGCGATTGTTAACGATGTCTCCATCGCAGCACGCCAGGACAGGACAGAATCAGCCCATGATGAAGGGGCGGGGACGTCCGGCGAGGGCTGAGCGGTCGCTTCCAGTGCGGCTCAGTTGGCTGCTGCCCGCGGCGGCATCCATCGCGATTCTGATGGCCGGATGCGGTCCGTACTGGGCGGCGAGCGGCGATACGTTCGTCGAGTACAGCGGGAGCGACCGGGGCAAGGTCCAGGCGTGCGCCGATTTCTCCGATCACCCTGAGCACGGAAGCGGAACGGAGATGCCGCTATACGGCGTGGTCACCGATATTGATGTCGAGTCTGCGGACGGTGCTTGGGAGTTCTCCGGCACCACGCTGCTTGTCAAGGATGATGACGAGTACCTCGCGTGGTCGTGCCGCGTGACCGTCGACGTTGCCAGCCGAAGCATGCACGCCGAACTTGTCGACATCGAGCCCGGACCGGAAGTTCCGGTCTGTGGGAGGGCATGTTCAGAGCCATCAGAGGACTCGATCGCAATCGAAAACGCAGACGATCTATGGAACTTTGAGAGTTCGCTGCCTTGCGTCGATCTGGCCGCGGCGGTTGCATCGGCCGAACCCGCCGGTCATGCGCGTGCAACAGTAAGTGGTGACCATAATGCGCCGACCAGACGATTCCACGGGACACTTGAAATTGGCTCGCATGCGGCGTACGCGTGGACGTGCGAGCTCGCCAAGGCCCACGATCCTTGGGCGCTCGATTACACGTTGACTGCGTTTGAACCGTTGTGATCGAACTCTGCGCAAGAACAGCGCTCCCTACCCGGGCGCCGGTCACGCGATCGTTGAGAAGTCTCTCGCAAAGGGATCAGGATCCGCGCGCTGAAGTGCCTGCGCTACGCCACGACGTGCTCGGGCGAGGAACGTTGCGGATTTCAGCGTGAGCCGCGGTTCAGCCCTCCGGAGCTCCTCACGAACACCTGCGACTTCAAGGTCCTGCCGATGGGCCGCGCCGTGCTCTATCTCGAGAACTCCCCTGTGCGGGGGATCCACGCGCGGTCCTCGCATCGGGCCAGGCAATGCGAAGGTCGCGATCGATCGCCTGACGTGG
Organism: uncultured Actinomycetota bacterium; assembly: GCA_963799015.1. Taxonomy (GTDB): domain Bacteria; phylum Actinomycetota; class Actinomycetes; order Actinomycetales; family Microbacteriaceae; genus Agromyces. The sequence goes on from CAWCWD010000050.1 coordinate 188,041, forward strand.
GTGACCGGTTCGTCTCTTCCGCCACCACTGTCACCTGGCTGCGACGTTGAGTTCCACGGCCTCGGCCACGAGCGCCTTGACCGCCGCTTCGTCCACGCGGTCTCCATCGAAGTAGTCGATGGCTCGGACGACTTTGCTGTCCAGCCGGGTGTTGAAGAGATCGCTGCTTTCCATGCGGGCACCCCTCGCGAACGTCAGCCTTACGGCGCTCTTGAGCACGTCGACGAAGCAGACGTCTCCGTCATGCGTCCAAAACGGAACTCCCTCCGGTTTGGAGGGCTTCTTGTACTTGACCACCTCGACGGCAGCCGGGTCGGCGGCCATGATCGCAGCTCGAAGCGCGACGAGCACGTCCTGTTTCCAGCCGCTATGCTGCGCGATGATGTCGTCGATCTGCTCGGAATCGGACTTATCACTCATGCGCGAATACTTGCGAAGAGAGCTGACAAAATCAACAGCGAAGTCGGTCGCAAACGCGCGCGGCGGGATCGGCAAGCGGGCGGGTGTTGGACCAATTCCCGCATCGGAGCAGCGATCGTCGGCCGGAGTCAGCTATGCGGGAATCCGACTCGCCGTCGCCTCTTCAGTGTTCATGGTTCTCGACGAAAATCAGTTCCGATTCAGCCCGTGCCTACGCGTGTCCAGGGCGTGCTTGAAGTGGCTCTCGGCAGCGTCGATCTGCCGGGAGGGCGTCGCGGGGTCGAACACCCGCAGAAGCGAGAATCGGAAGGTCGTCGGGTCGAGCCCCCGCAGCTCGACGTTGCCGCCGTGGCCGTTCGTTGCGTAGGCACTCCAGCGCTGGCGGATGCCTCTGCCCGTCGGCTTTACCGACGTACTGGCGTCCGTCACGTGTATCGGTGATGAGGTAAACGCCCACCACCGACGCCAGCGCGGTGCGCCATGATGCGTAGCGGTGCTCGCGCATCACGGCCAGCAGCTGCGCGCGATCCAAGACAAGCCGGTCGAAGCCGGGAAACGGCACCGGCTCCGCGTCGGCGATCTCCATAACCGGGTACCCAGCGGCGGTCGTGCCATTGAGCCGCCAGGTGCGCGGCGACCTCCAGCCGATCACAAGGCGGTTCCTGAGGTCGGCCATATGCTCCGACACGGCTAGGTTGAAGGTGCGTAGACTCCGTCGCTCCGCGTCTCGCCGCGATTTCCAGCACCGACCAGAGCCGGGCTCGGTCGCCGCCCTCGCGGACGAAGACGACCCCGATGCGCGGCGGAGCCACCGGGAAGATGCGTGGTTTCGCGGACTGCTCGCTTGTGTACCGCAGGATCTCTTCGTCGGTGGAGTCGGCGTGGATGCCCTGCAGACCCGTGTCCTCGTGCTCGCGCACGTAGGCGTGGCGGATCACCAGGGCGTTGCCGGGGTCGATCCCCGCGCTCTGCAGGATCGGGCCAAGCGTCAGCGTCATCGGCGGATTACCACTTATGTCACTCCTCGAAGTACGCGGCGTCAGGCGAACCGGTGCTCACGGAATCACTGTAGCGATTCCTTTTGTGGCACAGTTCGTGCACGCCTGGTGATCGAATCCGTCAGTCCGGGTGGCGCACCAGCAGCGATGGAGCGCTGAAGGATCCGCTTCCGGACGTCCGATGACGGACCGGCTATCGGAAACGCGGATATTGGCCACCTCCGCCGCTGATGCCCGAACGTTCAAAACCTAGGGTTTCGATTCGGACGCCTAGCGTGCCGCCTGCAAACAGGGGTAGCGGCTGAAGCCGCGGTTTGGCTGCCCAATCGGTCCCCCCACCTGGTGATCTGGTCGCGGCCCCCTAAATGCGGCCTGAAATCGCGGCGGCGAATAGAGTCCAGCCATGAGGACGCCACGGCCAGGGCAAGAAGAACAATTCCCGATCCCCGAGGGAGGCTACGTCAGTGCTCGCGACATGCCGACCTTTGTCGAGATGGAGAGGAACCTGGCGATGCTCAAGGCAACTGGATTTTTGTTCCCCGGCATGCGCGATCAGATCAAGGACATCGAGAAGAGCCTGGCCGAGATGGTGGAATCCATTGACGGCTTCTATGCCGTGATGGAAGGCCGCGATTGGGTCTACTCGGATCAGTTCAGTCAGGACGAGCTCGAGGCCCGATGAGGCGAATGACGTGGAGGCGCTGGAAGCCGTCGTCATCGCGTCGTACAACGACCCCTCGCGCCTCGATCGGTTGATCGCCCAGCTGAGCGTAGTGCCCGACATGAGAGATCGAATGCCCATGGTTCGGTTGGCGCGAGATGACTACTTCGGCGGGCGCTTCTACTCGACAACGCTCGTGCTGATTGCCGTGATGGACGGTTTCGTCAATGACATCGAGCGGGCGCGGCGCGGGCTCACTGCTCGCGACCCGGATGAGATCGATGTCTGGGACAGCGTCGTCGGGCACCACCTCGGATTGAAGAACGCGCACCGTGCGTTCACGCGGACCTTCAAAGCGACCTCATCTCAGGAGATCTACTCGCTGCATCGCAACGGCATCGTGCACGGCAACCTCGTGAGCTTCAACAACCTGGTGGTGGCCACGAAGTCGTGGAATCGGCTGATGGCGGTGAAGGACTGGGCCACCGCTATGGAGAAGGCCAAGGAACCGCCCACACCGCCACCGCCACCGTTGTCGGAGAGCGTTAGCCAGCTCACGGTTATTGTTCGCCGCACAAAGGCCCTAAAGGAATGGCGGCCGCGAACTATTGAGCTCGAGCGCGACGGCGCAGAGCATCTTGAACGCGAACCAGCCGGCCGCCGCCGCCGAGTTCTTCGACGCATGGCGACGAGAGGACTACGGGACGATGTCAAAGTATCTGCGTGAACGGAGCCAGGTTCGCGGAGCCGGCCGGTTCGCCCGCATGGTCCGTGCCCGGTTTGCGGAATCCCGATTGACCGAATTCCGCGTCGTCTCAGTTCAGATGATGACGGCTTCTATGGCGCTCGTCACCGCTGACTTGACGCTCGACGGCAAATCAATCGTCACCGAGACGAGATGTGTGCACGAAGACCGGGGCCGAAACTCGATTCCGGAGTTTGAGTCTGGAGGCGACTGGCTGATATTCAACGATGGGCCGACGATTTCACTGAACGGCGCTAGCCGCCGGTTGGATCGGGCCTGTGCGCGGTTCCCTGAAGGAAGGCGAACTAACGACGAGAGCTGTGCTTCGGAGCTGTGCCTCATGCAACCGGTCATAATGATCGTGATGCGGAACACTCCCGAGTCGACAGGTGTGTGGAGTTGACCGCTCGGCGGCGGAGTTCGGTGATCGCTGCATCGCGCTAGGTGCGATGACGAGGACGCTGGCTACGGCTCTGATGACGTCGTCGGTGATGGTTCGAGTCCGTTGATTTTCAGCTCGGCTGTTGAGGAAAAAGTCATTCGAGGAGACGGAAGTTGCCGCGAATGATGCGTTCGTCGCGGCTAAGACGTTTCTCGCGTGGCCCGGTATCGCACGGCGACCGCCCCGACCGGAACTCATGGCGATCCACGAGCTCAAGCTCAATGCGCTCGCACAGACCGGCGAGCAACGTCGGCCCGTGTCCGGCAAGGACCGGCTGCACAAGGAACTCGTACTCGTCGATGAGTCCCAGATCTGCCAACGCCAGGGGGAGCGTCACGCCACCGACCCACAGGCCCTCGCCTGGCTCCTGCTCGAGCCGCTCAACCGCTGGCCCCAACCCGCCGTGCACCAGCTCGGCATTCCAATCGACCCCGTCCAGCGTGGCCGACACGACGTACTTCTTCGCCCTATCAATCGCCTCGGCGAACGGCATCTGCCACTCATTCACCCAGTCAGGCCACGTGCCCGTGGCTGGCTTCCGCCACGCCGACTCCATCATTCCGTATGTCACCGGCCGAACAGCAACGCATCGGCTCGCTCCATCTCCGCGGTCCAGTAGCGCATCGACTCATCGTCCGGAGGGAGCCCTGCCTCGTGATGGCAGCAGCCGTCGAGTGTCACGTTGATCGAGTATCGAAGTGGTCTCATCTCTTTGCTCTCCTCTGACCCGCACAACGCGTTTTCACCGGACCGGCAGCCAGCCAGACCACGTGTTCGCTTGAATCGCTCATGGGCTGAGGATAATCAGCCTCGTCGCTCAACTGCAGTGTCAGCGCACAATCCGGCTCGGACACACCCGCCGAGTGCGACGAGCTGGACTCGCTCTCACTTCGGATGAACTGTCCCAGATGAGGATCGTCTGCTGGTCAAGACGCTCGTAACGATCGCCCCCGACACCGAAGGACTCACCGAGGTCGCGGAGAACGGAGGGCTCACCGGGCGAATCATCGCAGACCTGGCCGGCGCGGACTTCGCCTCCCTCACTTCTACAATCCCACCAGAGCGCCGCGTCGAGCTCGACAAGGCGCTCGGTCGGATGGCCAACGCGGCCCACTAGGTGGACGGTCAAGGATGGGAGGCGGTCGTCTGCTGGATCGTAGACATCGTTCGGCCGGCTCCGCGGAATCGAGCTCCAAGCATGATGAGAACCCTGGCCCCGAACACGACGAAAGACGACTAGGGAATACCTACGCCTTCGAAAACGGGAGTACGCCAGGTATTACGGCCCGACCTCGACGTCGACGACGTCGTGTGGCCGGCGCGGTAGGGCGGACAATTGCTACGCCGCTCCGAGCGGGAGCGGCCGGTACCGACCCTCGGCTTTGAAGAGGGTCACGAGAGCCATTGCATACCGTGTCGCGTCGGGCGGTGCCGCGAGCTGCCCGTCGGCGATCGCATTGACGAATGTGCCGACAGAGAGGATGTATCGGACCGAGTCCGCGACGTTCGGGTAATTGCCTCGTGGAACTCGCTGGCCCTTGTATTGATGTCGGCGACGATCGCGAGTCCGAGCTTCTGTACGGAGTCGGACGCGAGGATATTCCAGGCACTAAACCTGGGCTCAACATAGGGAGCGGACCAGTCAGGTTCCTCGGGCGCCGGCTCCATGGCAAACCAGAGTCGCTGTGATATGTACCAGTCGAACCGGTAGGCAATCGGTGCAGCCTCGATGCGCAAGGCCTTACACGTCCGCCACGAGGGTTCTGGATCCTGGTATCGCGACCCATACCCCCACACCGAAGTCCTTGAAGAAGCGTGTCAGGCTGCGCTGCGTAATGTCACAGGGGCATCGTGTCACGGAGGCATCCTCGGCGGTGTTGTCGTCGTCCGAATGGGGATCGGCCATCGCATCCCGATCGGTGCCATCATCGAGGGTATGAGCGCGCGCGAGCAGCTCGCTGCAGGCTCGGCCGCGATGGCCCAGGGCGAATGGGCGACAGCTCGGGACGAGTTCCGATCGGCGTGGTCGGAGACCGAGTCGGCGGACGCCCTCGACGGCGTCGGCCGGGCCCTCTGGTGGCTCAACGATCCAGCCGGCTCCCTCGAGCTACGTGCTCGCGCCTTTGCCCTGTTCCGGCGTGAGCGCCGCGACGCCGAGGCCACGGCCGTCGCGCTCTGGCTCGCGCGGCAGTACCGCAGCCTGTACCAGCGCACGGAGTTGGCCGACGGCTGGCTGGCACGCGCGAGATCGCTCCTCCCCGGACTACGCGATCAGGGAAGCCTGCCCGGTTGGCTTCTCCTCGCAGAAGCAGAGATCGGGCCACCACGGCCGCAGTCGGCGGACACGGCCGGGCTCGCCGTGGCGATCGGCCGTGAGCACGGCGACCACGACCTCGAGATCGTGGCGCTGAGCCGCCGCGGCGCATGCCGGGTCAGCGCTGGGATTCTGGCACTCGGTCAGGCCGACCTGCACGAGGCAATGGCGGCAGCCACCTCTGGTGAGGGCGACGACGTGCAGTACGTCGGCGAGGCACTGTGCACGCTCCTGGAGGTCGCGGGTCTGGTCGGAGACGCCGGCATGGTCCAACCATGGGCGACGTTCCTGGCCGGCTACCGCTCGTCCTACGCTTTCGGGCCGCTGCTGCCCTTTGAGACCGCGACGGTCACCGAGCTCATCTCCGCGTTCTGCACCGGATGCTGCGGCGGCGTCTACCTCGTGACCGGACGGCTCGACGCCGCCGAAGAGCAACTCGAACGTGCAGCGACACAGCTGGTCACCACCGGACTGCGACCACGTTGCCTGCATCCGGTCTCCGACCTCGTGGAGTTGCAGGTCTTGCAGGGACGACTGCACGAGGCCGAGGCCCGACTCACCGGGTTCGAGGACGACGTCGACTGCGCGGCGGCGGGTGCCGCGCTTGACCTTGCACTTGGTCGACCTGCGCGGGCGGTGGACCGGCTGCAGGCGGCGCTCGACCAGATGCAGGCGACACCGGTGCTTACCCTTCCGCTGCTGGTCCGACTTGTCGACGCCGCACTTGAGAAGTGGCAACGTCATTCTCGCCGAATCGTCGACTCGTCGGGTCGAGGAGTTGGCGTCCATGACCGGGACCGCCTTGCACGCGGCATTCCGCGATTACGCGCTCGGCAAGGTCGCCCTCGCGACGGGCGGGAGCGGGGCGACCGGCCTTCTGAGAGCGGCCTGCGTCGGCTTCGCCAAGGCGGGAGCTCCCCTGCAGGCGGGGAGGGCTCGCATCACGATGGCGCGATCACTCGTCGACAGGGATCGTGGCCTAGCCGTGGCGGAAGCCCGAAGCGCCCTCCAAGCCTTCGACCGGATGGGGGCAACGGCCGAGGCCGACCGGGCTGCAGCATTCCTTCGCGAACTCGGCGTCAAAGGTCGCACCGGGCCGCGCGACGCCGGGGGCTCTCGCGGCGGGAACAGGAGGTGCTGCGGTTGGTCACGGAAGGCATGTCCAACGCGGAGATCGCTGCACGCCTGTTCATCAGCACCAAGACCGCGGGTAACCACGTCAGCAACATCCTGACCAAGCTGGGCCTTCGCAGCCGCACCGAGGCCGCCGCGTACGCCCTGCTCAACCTCCCGCAACCACCCATCGCGGTCTCAGCCGACCATCCCTAGATGGCCCCAGTCCGGGACGGGCTCGCGAATAGGGAACATTCCCCATGCACCCAATACGGATCGGCGGGAACCTCGAAGCATCCAAGTCCCGACTCCCCAAAGGAGGAGACCGTGGAAACTACAGAGAAGGACGTCGCACGCCGCTTCTACGCGATCATCGGCAGCGGCCGACCCGAGGGCCTGGACGAGGTTGCGCGGCCGACCTCGTCGGTCACGCAGGTGCCGGCTCCGACCTGCACGAGCTGAAGCGCTCGCGGCCGGATTCCTGGCCGCCTTCCCCGACATGGCCGCCCGCGTGGATCACCTCGTCCAGGAGGGCGACCTCGTGAGCGTGTGGCTCATGTACACCGCCACCCATCGCGGTGACTTCGCCGGGGTCCCCGCCAGCGGCCGAAAGGTCAAGTTCGCCGAATGGGACCTGCTGCGTATCCAAGACGGCAAGATCGTCGAGATCACGCAGTACTGCGACCTGTTCATGATCATGTCCCAGATCGGCGCCCTGCCGACCGCGGCTCCGGTGTAAGGGTGTGTTGACGATGACCCGCATCCTCCTTCGCGGCCTGGTCGTCGCCGCCGTCGCCGCCGGTGCTCTCGCCGTCGCCGCTCCAGCGCATGCAGCGCCGAGTTGCGTCGCGCAGTCCACCCAGTCCGAGCACGACCTCTACGGAACAACGTGGGGCCACGACGTGGTCGCGTTCCTCGCGAGCCACCCCGAGGTGCTGCAGGAGTTCGGATTCCGCTCATTCGGTGAGCTAGCACGGTTCGCCGCGAGTCAGGACCCCGACGCATGTCCGCCTGACCCTGAGCGAGCCGCACGCGAACCCGCGACGGCAGGATCGTCAGATCACACGAGGTGGATGCCCGCGACTCGGCGGGCTGATAGGAGAGAATCATGCCCAAGGCATCGAAGGTCACCGCGTCGGAACACGAGACGCTCGAGGGCTACGAGGGCCATTTCGAGCACTTCGAGGGCGGCTGGACGGTCGGGTTCGAAACGTACACACAGGATGCCGACTTGGCACCACTGTTCCAGGGACTGCCCGATGACCGCTGTCAGTGCGAGCACCTCGGCTATGTGATCCGTGGCAGGGTCGCATTCCGGTCCGCCGACGGCGAAGAGGTGTTCGAGGCCGGCGACGCATACTATGCAGGCCCCGGGCACACGCCGGTGCTCTATGCCGGGACCGAGGTCGTGGAGTTCAGCCCGACCGATGAGCTGGGTCGCACCCTCGAGGTCGTGGCCAAGAACACGGCGGCCGCTGAGGCGAGTCCCTGATCGGCCGTCCGCACCCGCAGGTGTCGCATGGATTCCGCTGCTGTCGTCCTGCAGCGGGATCCGCTTGCGGACGTCCGCTGACGGACCGGCTTACGGCAGCCGCTCGAGGCCGTTCGCATCGGCTCTCGCGACTGGCCGAGGACCTGGGCAGCTCTGCGTCATCCCCGGTGCCACGCGCGCCGTCCTGACCGAGCGACCGCGGTTCGCGGCGGAGATCATTGAGGACTTCTCGCTCGGCCCCGAGCCACCCGAGACGTTCGTGCCGATCCGGCGCGCGCGGTAGGCGCGCGACGGATTCGAACCTCAGCAGTACCGATTCGACGCCCGCGCGAAACTCAGCCAGAACGAGCCCGCCAACGTCCGCGCCAACATCACCGCACACATCGCTGCGCGAAACCCCGGCCTCGCCGACGAGATGCGACGAGAACGCCAACCGCGGCAACAACCAAACGCCGCCCTTTAGCCGGTCGATGACCGGGCGGACCCGACTTCAAGATCGTGCGCGCGCACTAGCCGAGGGTCTCGCTGCGGCTACGCGATGCGCGCACGGATCCGCCAAGCCGCCAGCGCCGTGAAGGCGATCGCCAGCAAGAGGAGCAAGGTGACCACGAACGGCACCGCCACCTCCCAGTCGCCGATGAGGGCCGTCACACCGTAATACGTGCGGAGCGCGTCGATCGCCTCCTGCTGGCCACCTACGAGCGTCGACAGCGTCTCGGCGGTGAACTCGCGCCGCAGCAGCATCGCCGATTGCGCGAACGGGAGGGCGTTGACGACGTTGCGGACCGCCTCGGGAAACAAGCCGACGGCGATGAACGCGCCCGCGAGGAATCCGATGACCGTACCGACGATCGTCGAGAGCGCGGCGAACGCGCCCGTCGTTCGTATGAAGGAGGCGATGAGGGCCCACAACGCCGCGAAGGCGACGCAGGCCAGCGTGATCCAGCCGAGCGTCCTGCCGATCTCGGGGATGCCGATGACGACGCCGTCGACGAAGAGCAGGTAGCCGAGGCTCACGACGAGGACGAGCGTGGTCATGATGAGTGCGATCACGACGGTCGAGAGCAGGTAGCCGAGCACGAGCTGCCAACGCCGGAGTGGAGAGACGAGGAAGTCCCGGAATCGCCCTGACGCGGCGTCCTCGACGAAGACGCCGAGTGCGCCGAGCGAGGTCGTCATCGCCGTCAATGCGACGATGCCGGCGAACATCCAGCTGTCGACGAATGCGCGCACATCCGCCTCGGACGCCTGCGGGAACGCCGCGCTGATCGAGGTCGTCTGCAGGTTGCCGAGGAAGAGCGTGTAGAGCAGGAAGACGATCATCGCCGCCAGGAGCGAGAAGAAGACGTTGAGGCGGTCGCGGAAGAACAGCCGCAGATTGCGCGCCATGATGTCGACGACGACGCCCATCTCACTCCTCCGTGAGCACTCGGTCGCGCCCCGTGAGGGCGAGGAAGACGTCGTCCATCCGACCGTGGCGGAACTCGAAGTCGATGACATCGGCGCCGTGCTCGGCGAGCAGGCGACGGGCGGCGTCGGCGCCCTCGACCGCTGATCTCGACCGTATCCCCATTCCCGGCGAGGGCGAGCCCGGATGCGGCCGCGATCGTGGAGAGCGCGGTGCGATCACGGGTCGTGACGGTGAGCACGCTGCGGCTGTGCCGGCTGCGCAACTCCGACGGGGTGCCGTTGGCGATGATCCTGCCCTGGTCGATGATGCATACGAGATCGGCTTCCTCGGTCTCCTCCATGTAGTGCGTGGTGAGGAAGACGGTCAACCCGCCGCGATCGCGGAGGTCATGGATGGTCGCCCAGACGATGGCGCGACCGGCCGGGTCGAGGCCGGCCGTCGGCTCGTCGAGGAAGAGGATCGACGGGGAGTGCAACAGTGCCCGTGCGATGTCGACCCGCCGGCGCTGCCCGCCGGAGAGCTTGCCATAGGGGCGGTCGATGAACGGACGGAGGTCGATGAGCTCCGAGAGCTCGGCGATGCGCTCGCGGATCGCGCGTCGATCCGCGTCGTAGAACGCGCGCCCGCACTGCGAGGTTCTCTCGCGCCGTGAGCGCGCCGTCGAGCACCGACTCCTGGAACACCACCCCGATCGTGCGCCGCACCGGTTCGCCGTCGCGGCGCACGTCGTGACCGGCCACCGAGATCTCGCCCGCGTCGAACGGCAGGACGGTCGTGACACATCCGATCGTCGTCGACTTGCCGGCGCCGTTGGTGCCGACGAAGGCGAACACGCTCCCGGATTCGACGTCGAACGAGATGTCGTCGACTGCGACGACATCCCGATAGCGCTTCGTAAGCCCGCGCACGGCGATGATATTGTCACGTCCCATCCCGGCGATCCTCCCACGGTGACTTGCGCGTCGTCGAGAGCGTGACAGTCGCGCCCTCCGCCCGGCGTGCTCGCCGGCACTGTCAGGAGATGCCGACCAACTTCTCGCTGACCTGCCACATGCGCGCCGCGGTGTCTCGGTCGTGCGACGCCCGTGACGACCGTTTGGGGCGGCGGTCGTGAAAATAGCCACCGGTGACGCCCTCGATTTCGGGCGACGAGGCCATGTAGACGACAGTGTCTGCGCCGCGCTCGGGAGAGCGCATGAGCGAACGCACCACTCCGCCCGTTGCCGCGAACAACCTCGACTCATCCTTCGCGCCGAACGCAGTGCGGGCGACGCCGGACGGTGTCTATTCGAGGCTTCCGCTGATCCTCGCGGTCGCTGAGAGATCCCGCAACGGGCATGCTCACTCAGTGCTGCTTCCAGAAAGAGAGCGATCACAAGCCCAAGCACAGCTTGGTGGAGCGTTGGGTCTTCGAAGTGACTGCCGCGCCAGATAATTTGGCCGTTCTCATCGATGCGATCCCTCAGCCGACGGCCTTTCGAACGAGCTCGGTGAGCCTCTGCTTCACCTCCGGCGTCCAGCTGCGGACCGCGAAGCCGATCGGCCACATCTCGCCGTCGTCGAGGGCGGCCCGGTCTTCGAAGCCGATCGTCGCGTAGCGCGTCTTGAACTTGCTGGCCGCCTGGATGAACACGACGATCTTGCCCTCGGCGTTCGCGTAGGCGGGCATGCCGTAGTAGGTCTTGGGGACGAGGTCGGGCGCAACCTCGGTGACGACCTCGTGGAGTCCCTCGGCGAGCACCTTGTCGTCGGGCTCCATCTCGGCGATCGCCTCCAGGACCGCCTTCTCACCGGCAGCGCGGTTCTTGCCGGCCTTCTCCTGCTCCCGGAGCTCCTTGGCGCGCTGCTTGACCGCGTCGCGCTCCTCCGCGCTCAGCCCTCCGGACGTGTCGGTCTTGGCCATCGTGGGTTCTCCTTCTGGGATCCTCGTCGGTGAGGCCGCGCGGGATGCGGCTTCCATCTCAGGTTATGGGGTGGGTCCCTCACGAGCTTCTTCGATTCTGCTCGATCCGCCGGGGGGCGCGTAACCCGGACACCACGATTCCTTGACAGGCGGAATGGTCGAGAGGAGGGTGTGCGAAGGGGGCGTGATGGCTCACGTCATGGATGTCGAGGATCGGTGTCGGCCGACGATGCAGTCGCGGGGACCGGGAGCGAGGGACCTGACATGACCCAGTCGTTGCTGGCTCGCAGTGCCGGCCCACTGGCCATCGTCGCGGGCGCCCTCGTCGTCGTCACCCGCGTGGTGATCATGCTGACGACCCCCATGGACATCGATTCGCTCAAGGTCTTCGTCCTCTCGACCACCCATGCGATCAACGGCGTCGCGTCGATCGTGGCCTTCGCGATGCTCGTGTTCGCCCTGGTCGCCTCGTACGACCTCCAGGCCCGCGCAGCTGGGGTGCTCGGCGTGGTCGGACTCGGCGCGGCCATCCTCGGCACCGTGTTCATGGCCGGAGACTGGTGGTACGAGGCGTTCGCCGTACCGAGGCTCGCGGAAGTCGCCCCCGAGGTGATGGATACGTTCGCGTCCAGCCGACTGCTCGCCGGTGGCCTGACGAGCTTTGCGCTGTTCGGGATCGGCTGGGCCCTGTATGGGATCGCCAGCGTTCGTGCTCGTGTGTTCCCAGCCGCCATCTCCTGGGCGATCGTCGCGGGTGGTGTGCTGTCGGGCGTTCCCATCGGCGTCGTCTACCTTCCCGGGAGCGTCATCCTCGGGCTGGCGTTCGTTGCGTTGGGGGTGTGGTGGTTGCGTTCAGGCAACGCACGCAACGCGGGCGGGGCGACGGGCGTCGACGGCTGACAGATGAGCCGGTGCCGCTCAGCCCCCGACGCGCGCGGCGACCCGCTCGAGCTCCGGTAGCAACTGCTCGAACGCGCGGGCGCGATGGCTCTGCGCGTCCTTCTCCTCGGGCGGCAGCTCGGCCGCGGTGACCTCGAGGCCCTCGGGTTCGAAGATCGGGTCGTAGCCGAACCCGTGCGAGCCGCGCGGTTCGTACGCGAGGGTGCCGCGCCAGCGACCCTCGGCGGCGAACTCGTGACCGCCGACGAGCACGGCGGCGGGCACGACGAGCGCGATCGTGCAGTGGAACTCGGCGCCCCGGTGCGGGCGGCGGATGTCGCTGAGCTGGTCGAGCAGCAGGCGCAGGTTCGCCTCGTCGCCCGCGGCCGACCCCGCCCAGCGGGCGGAGAAGATGCCGGGAGCGCCGCCGAGCACGTCGACGGTGATGCCGGAGTCGTCGGCGAGCGCGATGCGCCCGGTGTGCTCCGCCGCCGTGCGCGCCTTGATGAACGCGTTCTCGGCGAACGTCACGCCCTCTTCGACGGGCTCGGGGCCGTCGTAGGGCAGCACGACCGCCTGCGGCATCCGCTCGCCGATGATGCGCTGGAACTCGCGCACCTTGTGCGCGTTGTGGCTCGCGAGCACGAACTCGAGGCTCATACGCCGGCCGCCTCCGCGACCTCGGCGAGCGCGGCCACCTGCAACCGGGTGAGCTCGGTGGTGCCGGCGAGCGCGAGGTCGAGCAGCGCGTCGAGCTCACGGCGGTCGAACGGCGCGGCCTCGGCGGTGCCCTGCACCTCGACGAACAGGCCGCGACCCGTGGCGACCACGTTCATGTCGGTCTCGGCGCGCACGTCCTCGACGTAGGCCAGGTCGAGCATGGGCGTGCCGTCGATGATGCCCACCGAGACGGCCGACACCGTGTCGATCAGCGGCTTCGCCCGCTGTCCGATGAACTTCTGCTCGCGCGCCCACTCGACCGCGTCGGCGAGCGCGAGGTAGGCGCCGGTGATCGCGGCGGTGCGGGTGCCGCCGTCGGCCTGGAGCACGTCGCAGTCGATCTGGATGGTGTTCTCGCCGAGCCCCTTGGTGTCGACGACGGCGCGGAGGCTGCGGCCGATGAGTCGGCTGATCTCGTGCGTGCGGCCGCCGATGCGGCCCTTCACCGACTCGCGGTCGTTGCGCGTGTTCGTGGAGCGCGGCAGCATCGCGTACTCGGCGGTGACCCACCCACGGCCCTTGCCCGTTCATCCAGCGGGGAACGCCGTTCGTGAACGACGCCGTGCAGAGCACCTTCGTGTTGCCGAACGAGATGAGCGCGCTGCCCTCGGCGTGCGCGCTCCAGCCGCGCTCGATGGTCACCGGCCGCAGCTCGTCGGCGGCGCGGCCGTCGGCGCGAACGAGGTTCGCCGCCGTGCTGATTTCCTTTGGGTCGGATGCCTCGGTCATGCGTTCTCCTGTCGAAGCCGTGCGTGGTGGGGAAGGGTGAGCGCGCCCGTCTCGACGAGTTCGACGCTCGGGATCTCGGGGCCGATCAGCCGGTGGGCGAGGTCGAGGAACGCGCTCGTCGAGCGGCCGGTCGCCTCGTAGCGGTAGGTGGGCGGCGCGGACGCGTGACGCTCCATGCCGTTCGAGACGAGCACGCGGTACACGTCGTTCGCGGTCTCGACGTCGCTGGAGACGAGCGCGACCTGCTCCCCCATGACGTACGAGATCGCGCCCTTCAGGAACGGGTAGTGCGTGCAGCCGAGCACGAGCGTGTCGACGTTCGCGGCGCGCAGGGGCGCGAGGTACTCCTCGGCCACCGAGAGCAGCTCGTCGCCGCTCGTGACGCCGGCCTCGACGAACTCGACGAAGCGCGGGCACGCCGCGGAGAACAGCTCGAGGTGGGGCGCGGCGGCGAACGCGTCGTCGTAGGCGCGCGACTGCACGGTGCCGACCGTGCCGATCACGCCGACCCGGCCGTTGCGCGTGGTGGCGACGGCGCGGCGCACTGCCGGCTGGATCACCTCGACGACGGGCACGTCGTAGCGCTCGCGCGCGTCGCGCAGCATCGCCGACGAGGCCGTGTTGCAGGCGATCACGAGCATCTTCACGCCCTGGGCCACGAGGTCGTCGAGCACGGCCAGGGCGTACCCGCGCACGTCGGCGATGCGCTTCGGGCCGTACGGCGAGTGCTCGAGGTCGCCGATGTAGAGGATCGACTCGCTGCGGCAGCTGGTCCTTCACGGCACGGGCGACCGTGAGACCGCCGACGCCGGAGTCGAAGATCCCGATCGGTGCATCCGTCACGACATCCAAGCTTAGGCGAGCGCGTCGGCGTCGTAGGCGGCACGGATGGCGCGGGCGACGCGTGACGCGGCCGGATGCCGGTACTGGCGGTGCCACGCGAGGCGAACCTCGATCGGCGGCGCGTCGTCGATCGGCACGAACACCACGCCCGGTCGGGGATAGTGATGCACGGTGCCCTCCGCCGTGACGCCGATGGCGTCGCCTGCGGCGATGAGGTCGAGCCACTCCTCGACGTCGCCGGTCTCGGTCATCGGCGGCACCGCGAGTCCCGCCGACGTCCAGAGCTCGGCCGAGGTCGTGCCCGTGTGCCGGTCGTGGGCGACGCGTGAACGGGACCAGGTCGGCGAGGCCGACGGTCACCCGGTCCGCGAGCGGATGGTCGATCGGGACCGCCACGACCCGCGGCTCGGTGCCGACGAGTTCGGAGTCGAGCTCGGGGTCGACGTGGTGCCGGAGCACGGCGAGGTCCACGAGCCCGTCGACCAGTCCGCCGTCGCGGCGGTTCAGCCGAACCAGTCGCATCGGGGCGTCGGCGTGCGCTCGATTCCAGGTCCGCAGTACGGGGGTCGTGTGCGCGCCGATGGCGGCCCACTGGTATCCGACGCGGATGACCGATCGCTCGCCCCGGGTTTCCGCGACCGCACGATCGAGTTCGGCGAGCACGCGGCGGGCGGTCGCGGTGAACGACCCTCCGGCCTCGGTGGGCTCGACCCGGCGCGTCGTCCGGTGCATGAGCCGGGTGCCGAGCTCGTGCTCGAGGGCGGCCAGCGAGCGAGACACCGCCGCCTGCGACATCCCGAGCCGATCGGCTGCCGCCGTGAACGATCGCTCCTCGTCGACGGCGACGAGCACCCGCAGCTGCCGCACCTCGAGATCCATGTGTCCAGCGTATCAATAGCGACGGATTGCATTTCTCTACGCACGAATCGCGGCGTAGCGTGGCGGACATGTCACGGGAACCCATCGCAGCGGCCGCCGTCGTCGGCGGTGCGGCGTCGGTCCAGCTCGGCGCGGCGATCGGTGCCACGATCTTCCCGCTCGTGGGGCCCGGCGGCGTGGTCGCGCTCCGTCAGGCCTTCGCTGCCGTCGCGCTGCTCGCGGTCGCCCGACCGCGCCTCCGGGATCTGACCTGGCGGGCCGTCCGTCCCAGCCCTGCTGCTCGGCCTCGTCCTGGTCAGCATGAACCTCGCGGTCTACGGCGCCATCGACCGGATCGGGCTCGGCCTCGCGGTCACCCTCGAGTTCCTCGGCCCCCTCGCGCTCGCGCTCGCCGGCTCACGTCGGCGGCTCGACCTGCTCTGCGCGGCCATGGCGGGTTTCGGGGTCGTGCTCCTCACGGGCACCGTGCCGGGGATCGACCCCGTCGGCGTCTCCTCGCGCTCGTCGCCGCCGCATCGTGGGCGGCCTACATCGTGCTGAGCCGCCGTGCCGGGCGCACGCTCCCCGGTGTGCAGGGAACGGCGCTCGCGAGCCTCCTCGCCGCCGTCCTCACGTCGCCGCTCCTCGTCATGGCGCTCGTGGGACTCGCCCCCGAGCAGCTGCTGCACGTCGCGGTCATCGGCCTCGCCACCGGCATCCTCTCGTCGGCGATCCCCTACTCGATCGACCTGCTGGTGCTGCGTCGGATGTCGCAGCAGCTCTTCAGCGTGCTGCAGAGCGTGCAGCCTGCCGCCGCCGCCCTCGCGGGCCTCGTCGTGCTCGGCCAGGCGCTCGCCCCTGGCAGCTGGTCGGGCTGGGGCTCATCTCCCTGGGCAACGTCATCGCGGTGAGTCGCCCGACCCGGCCGGCTGTGGCGCCCGCGCCGCCGTCGTCGCCTCGGCCGATCGCCGACACCTGAGCACTAGGCTGACCGTGTGACCGGGTCAGCTGCGCTCTTCACCGACCGATACGAGCTCACGATGGTGGATGCGGCGCTGCGCGACGGCACCGCCCACCGCGAGAGCCTGTTCGAGGCGTTCGCCCGGCGCCTGCCCGACGGCCGCCGCTACGGCATCGTCGCGGGCACCGGCCGGCTCCTCGAGCTCATCCATCGATTCCGCTTCGAGGACGCCGAGCTGGAGTGGCTGCGAGCGAACGAGGTCGTGCGACCCGCCACGCTGGACTGGCTCGCCGACTACCGGTTCCACGGCGACATCTGGGGCTACCGGGAGGGCGAGGCGTACTTCCCGGGGTCGCCGCTCATCACGATCCAGGCGAGCTTCGCCGAGGCGGTGATGCTCGAGACCGTCGTGCTGTCGACGCTCAACTACGACTCGTCGGTCGCGAGCGCAGCGGCCCGCATGGTCTCGGTCGCGCTCGGCCGGCCGATCGCCGAGATGGGTTCGCGCCGCACGAGCGAGCGCGCGGCGATCGCCGCGGCCCGGGCCGCCTACATCGCAGGCTTCGACGCGACGTCCAACCTCGAGGCCGGCCGCACCTGGGGCATCCCGACGATGGGCACGGCGGCGCACGCCTTCACCCTGCTGCACGACTCCGAGGAGGCCGCGTTCCGCGCGCAGGTCGACGCCTTCGGACCCAAGACCACGCTCCTCATCGACACGTACGACATCACGAAGGGGGTCGAGACGGCCGTGCGCGTGGCCGGCACCGAGCTCGGCGCGGTGCGCATCGACTCGGGCGACCTGCCCACCGTGGTCACGATGGTGCGCGATCAGCTCGACACCCTCGGCGCCGTCGACACGAGGATCACGGTCACGAGCGACCTCGACGAGTTCACCATCGCCGCGCTCTCGGGGGCGCCCGTCGACTCCTACGGCGTCGGCACCGCCGTCGTGACCGGGTCGGGGTACCCCGCGGCCGGCATGGTCTACAAGCTCGTGGCCCGCCGCGACGACGCCGGCGAATGGGTGGCCGTCGCGAAGGTCTCCACGCAGAAGGCGAGCGTCGGAGGGCGCAAGAACGCGGCACGACGCCTCGACTCCACGCTCACCGGCGCGCGAGGAGCTCGTCTTCGTCGGCGACGGACCCGACGGCGAGGCGGAGTTCGAGCCGGGCAGCCGGCTGCGTCCGCTCATGGTGCAGCTCATGGCCGACGGCGTCGCCGACCCCGCGTTCATCGGCACCGAGGGCACCAGGGCCGCGCGCGCGCATCGCGCCGAGGCCATGCAGGAGCTGCCGATCGAGGCGTTCCGCCTCGGGCGCGGCGAGCCGGTCATCCCGACGACGTACCGCTGAGCGCTGCGGGTTGAGGAGCCGCCGGAGGCGGCGTCTCGAAACCCGCGACCGCTCTGCGCTACTCGGCCTTCATCCGCTCGTAGATCTCCCGGCAGGTGGGGCAGACGGGGAACTTCTCGGGGTCGCGCCCCGGCGTCCACTTCTTGCCGCACAGGGCCTTCACCGGCTTGCCGGTGATCGCGGACTCGAGGATCTGCTCCTTCTTCACGTAGTGCGAGAAGCGCTCGTGGTCGCCCGGCTCGATGGCCTCCTCTTCGAGGAGCTTCTCGAGCTCGCGGTCGAGCACGGAGGTGCCTCCGCCGGGGGCGTCGGGGTCGGCGATGCTCGCGCGCGCAGGTTCGATCATGCGCTCGATTCTACGCGCGGATGCGGTCACGCCGGCCGGTCGAGCGGATGCCGCGGCCTGCCGCCGTCCGCTACGCACGCAACGCGGCGCCGACGATCTCGGGCCCACGGTGGTCGAACACCCGACCGCCGAGCGCGATGCCGCCGGCGAGCACGAGGAGCCCGAGCCCGACGCCTGCGGCGAAGGCGGCCGCGTGCCACGACGGGTCGTCGAAGAGCGCGAGCGCAGCGAACGCGATGGCCGGCGCGGCCACGAGAAGCGACCCGAACATGGTGATCGACTGCACCAGCGCGGTGACGGCGCCCGTGGACTGCGGCTGCTGGAACGGACTGTCGCCCGGCTTCACCGCGGGATACGGGAACCTGGCCGACGTGATCGAGCCGACACCGAGGCCGCCGAGGAGCAGGGCGGTGCTGACGCCGACGAGCGAGGGCAGCAGACGCCAGTCGTCGAGCACGAAGACCGTGACCGCGCTCCCGAGCCCGATGACGATCACGCCCGCGATGAGCACCGGCACGAGTCGACCGGCGCGGTCGGCGGCGCCGCGCACGCCCGAGACCACGTGCAGCCACACGGCGGTGCTGTCGTAGGCGGTGTCGTTGTGCAGCGACCAGCCGAGGAGCAGGCACATGAGCGGCACCGGGATCAGCGCGGTGTACGACAACGGGATGCCGGCGATGCCGAGCGGCACGATCACGAGCAGCGGCACGATCGGCACCATGATGATCGACACCCAGTAGCGGGCGTCGCGGAACCAGTAGGTGAGGCTGCGTGCGGCGACCGCACCGGTGGCCGTGTGCGGCATCCGGTCGAACCAGCCGAGCCCACGGTAGCTCTTGGCGGACGCCTCGCGACCGGGCGTCACGAGCATGCGGGCGACGAGTGCCTGCCAGCCGACCCAGACGGCGCCGAGCGTGAGCACTGCGACGGCGAACTTCAGGATCGCGGGACCCCAGTCACCGGCCGCCGCATCGCCGGGCGCCGCGAAGGCGGCGCCGAACGGCGTCCAGCCGAGCACGCCGGCGAACGCCTCGAGCACGCGCAGGCCGGAGTTGGCCCAGTCGAGGGTCACCAGCACGACGATCACGGGCGACAGCAGCACGATGAGCAGCACGCCGAGCACGCTGCTCACCTCGCGGGCGCGCCGGCGTGGCGAGCAGCACCGAGGCGAGACCCGTGGCGACGCGGGCGAGCAGGAGGCACGTCGCGAAGGCGATCACGGCGGCGAGGAGCGCGAGGATCGTCTCGCCGACGCCTCGCGACCACGTGACCACCGTGCCGGACAGCACGATCGCCAGCACGAACGCCGGGATGCCGATCGTGGCTGCAACGCCGAGGCTGAACGCCAGCGTGCGGTCGGACAGCCCGAAGAGGGCGAACCGGCGCGGGTCCATCGTGTCGTCGACGCCGAACAGCAGCGGGATCACGATGAAGCCGACCACGGTCGCCGCGCCCGCGACGATGAAGACGTCGCGGATGAGCTCGACGTCGCCCACGAAGCGCAGGCCCACCAGCGACATGAAGAGCAGCGCGGCGATCCCCAGCCCGTAGACGAGTCCCAGCGAGATGCCGACGACCTGCCAGGTGCTCCGCCGGAAGATGTTCCCGAGCAGGCGCAGTTTCAATCGGAGAAACTGTGCAACCATTCCATGCCTTCCGCTGCCTTGCGTCCGCCGGCGAGCTCGACGAAGCGCTCTTCGAGGGTCTGGCCGGCGCGTACCTCGTCGAGGGTGCCGGCTGCGAGCACCCGGCCGCCGACGATGATCGCCGCGGAGTCGCAGACGCGCTCGATGAGGTCCATGCCATGACTGGACAGCACAACCGTGCCACCGCCCCCGACATAGCGCTCGAGGATCTCGGTGAGGTTGGCCGCCGAGACCGGGTCGACGGACTCGAACGGCTCGTCGAGCACGAGCAGGCGCGGAGCGTGGATCATCGCGCAGGCCAGCGCGATCTTCTTCGTCATGCCGGCGGAGTAGTCGGCCACCAGCCGGTCGACGGCGTCCTCGAGCCCGAAGGCGGCGATGAGATCGGTGCTGCGCTCACGCACGGTGCGCTGGTCGAGGCCGCGGAGCACACCGGAGTAGTACAGCAGCTGGGCTCCCGTGAGCCGGTCGAAGAGGCGCAGACGGTCGGGCAACGCGCCGGTCAGGCGTTTCGCGGTGCGCTGGTCGCCCCACGCGTCGACGTTGCCGATGCGCACGGTCCCGGCGTCGGGGCGCAGCAGGCCGGTGACCATCGAGAGCGTGGTGGTCTTGCCCGCGCCGTTCGGCCCGACGATGCCGAAGAACGAGCCCGTCCGCACCTCGAGCGAGATGCCGTCGACGGCGGTGTTGTCGCCGAACCGCTTCACGAGGCCCTGGATGGCGAGCACGCGCGGGGCGTCGGCCGCCGGAGCAGGCCGAGCCACGCGGAGCGTGCGCTTCTTGCGAGGCATGGGCTTGCGAGGCGCCGGGATCACGGCGACGGCCTGGTCGCCGGCCACCGTTTCGGATGCCGCGGTGTCGATGGTCTCGGTGACGGAGGTCTCGGGTTCGACCGCGGGCAACACGAGCGTCGCGTCCGCCGCGGTCGCCGCTGGCGGCGTCGGCCTCGTCGACCGCGGGCCCGGGAGCCGCCGGCTCGGCGACGTACTCGGTGAATTCGGCTCCGGCGACGTCGGCCAGCGCCTCGTCGAGCGTGGTCGTGGCGGGCGGCGGGTCGGCCGGCGCACCGGCCTCGGGCTCCGCCACCGGTTCGGCGGCGGCGGGCTCGGGGGTTGCCGCCGCCGCGGGCGCCGCGGCGGCGGAGTCGACGGCCGGCGCGGCCGTTTCCGCGCCAGGCGCCGCCGGCGGGGGCTCCGCGATCGCGTCGTCGGCGATCGCAGCCGCGGCGACGGCCGCCGCCGCGCGTGCGGCGGTGGACGCTGCGCTGCGTTCAGGGCGTTCGCGCGTGGCCTCGTCGACTTCGGACGCAGCCGCTGTCGTCGCCTCGGCCGCGGTGGTCGCCTCGGCAGCGATCGCAGCCTCGGCTGCGGGCACCGCTCCCGACGGGCCCGCCGCTTCGGCGACCGCCTTCGCGTCGGGCTCGGGCGCCACGGGCTTGCGCGTCGCACGCTCGGCGGCCGTGGTCTCGGTCGTGAGGGACGCCGCGATGCGCTGGGACTGCCGCTTGGTCGTCGCCTCGGAGGCGGCGCGGCTGCGTGCTGCGGGCGTGCTCGATGCGGCCGACGTGCGCGCGGCCCGGGCCGTGCGCGCCGCATCACCGCGGGCCGAGGCCGCCTTCGACGATGCCGCGCGCGACGCGGCAGTGCGCTTCGACGCGGTCGGCTCCTCGGACTCGTTCGCGGCGGCGCGTTCGCCTCGGCCGCCGGCGCGTTCGCCTCGGCCGCCGCGGCCTTCGCCGCGGTGCTGCGCGTGGGGCGCGGCTTGCGCGCCGGCTTGGCGGCGATCGTCGTCTCGGACGCGTCGTCGGCGGCCGTGGCGGCCGTCGGCCTTCGGACGCGGTCGGCTTCGCCGCCGCACGAGCCGACGCCGTCTTCGACGCGGCTGGCTTCGCGGTCGCGGGCTTGGACGCCCCCGATCTCGGCGTGCGCGGCTTCGGTGCGGCCTTCGGGGCCGTCGCGTCATCCGCGGACGTGCTCGAGGAGGCCGATCCGGTGGTGCTCCCGACGCGCTTCGGCGTGCTCCGCGGCGCGCGCGGCGCGGTCGAAGACCCCCGATCGGCGGACACCCCCGTGCCGGTGCCTTCGGGAGCTTCGTCGTTCTGATCTGAGCGCGAAACGGAAGTCACCCAGACAACCTACCAATCACGACCCTCCGAACCCAGTTGCGACGTCCCCCGAAGACGCCGGAAACTGTGCATTCCCTGAACGTCGGATCACGATCGCACTACGACCACGCAGCCGGCGAGGCGCCGGACGGGGGTGATCGATATCCTGTAGTTCGGCATAACGGCGTGTCCATATGTGAACTTCCGGATGAACGTGCGGGGAACGCTCGGCAACGTGCGCCCCTGGCATCCGACCCACCGAAGGAGATGCAGTGACCACCCAGATCGTGATTCTCGCTGCCGGCATGGGGAGCCGGCTCGGGCGATCCCTCCCCAAACCCCTCACCGAGCTGAGCGACGGCCGCACCATCATGCGCCAGCAGTTCGACAACATCGAGCACGCGTTCGGCGCCAACGCCAACGTCACGATCGTCGTCGGCTACAAGCTCGAGCACATCATCGAGGCGTTCCCGCAGGCGTCCTTCGTCTACAACGAGGAGTACGACCAGACGAACACGTCGAAGAGCCTCATGCGCGCCCTCGCGGCGTCGCAGTCGGGCGGCGTGCTCTGGATGAACGGCGACGTCGTGTTCGACCCGCGCATCCTCGACCGGGCGCTGCCGTTCATCGCGCGCGACCAGTCCTTCGTCACCGTCAACACCGCCAAGGTGTCCGACGAAGAGGTGAAGTACACCACGACCGCCGAGGGCTACATCAAGGAGCTCTCGAAGACCGTCAAGGGCGGTCTCGGCGAGGCGGTCGGCATCAACTACGTGTCGAGCCGCGACAAGGCCGCGCTCCTCGCGCACCTCGCGCGCGTCGGCGACCAGGACTACTTCGAGCGCGGCATCGAGCTCGCGATCGAGAAGAACGGCATGCTCGTCGAGCCGATGGACATCTCCGACCTGTACGCGGTCGAGGTCGACTTCGCCGAAGACCTGGAGCGTGCGAACCACTTCGTGTGATCAGCACCACAGCAGTGGAGAGCGGATGCCTCGCGGCATCCGCTCTTCGCGTCTCAGGATGCGCGGGTTTCGGGCGCCGGCTGCTGCGCGACGCCCGCCTTCGCGAGCCGCGCCGCGATGACGCGGCCGATCCACGTGAAGAACACGGGGCTGGCCACCCACAGCGGCAGGGCGATGGCCCACGCCCACCACGCGTAGTGCTCGGCGCCGAGGCCGATGAACACGGCCGTGGCGATCACGATTCCCGCGAACGCGGCCGAGACGTAGAACATCCAGGCATCCCATCGCCGGTAGCGCGTGATCAGGAAGGGCAGTTCGATGAGCGCGCCGACGAGCAGGCCCGTGCCGACATAACGCCAGATCCACCACGGGGCGAACGCCGTGCCGACGAGTCCGGCGATCACTCCGGCCAGTACGGCCGTGCCTGGGCGCTTCAGGAGGGCCAGGGCGACGACGCTCGGGAGGAAGTGCACTCCGACGGTCAGGCCGTACAGCAGGGGCCCGAACGCCGCGAACGCCGCCGCGAGGTACCCGGACGCACCCGCCACGACGCCGCCGCCGACTCCGATGGCGGCGCAGCTGAGGAGAATGCGGGTACTGGTGCGGTGCACGGCGCTCCTTCCGACCGGTGCGGCACGCGCCGCCAGCCTGCTTCAAACCTACCGCCGCCGGGCATCTACGATGAGATCGTGATGAGCTACGCCGACACGCATCCGCTGCAGCGGACACCGTGGGCACGCTACCGGCACTCGCTCTGGCTCCTCACGACGCGCGATCTCAAGGTGCGCTACTCCACGTCGGCCCTCGGCTACCTCTGGTCGGTGCTCGACCCGCTCGTGATGGCGGGCATCTACTGGTTCGTGTTCACCCAGGTCTTCCAACGGCCGGTGGGCACCGATCCCTACATCGTCTTCCTGCTGTCGGCACTGCTGCCCTGGATGTGGTTCAACGGGGCGGTGTCGGATTCGACGCGCGCGTTCCTGAAGGACGCGAAGCTCGTGCGCTCCACGATGATCCCGCGCACGATCTGGGTGAACCGCATCGTGCTCTCCAAGGGCATCGAGTTCCTGCTCTCACTGCCGGTGCTCGCGCTCTTCGCCATCGTGTTCGGGGCGCAGGTCGGCTGGCAGCTCGTGCTGTTCCCCCTCGCGATCCTGCTCCAGGCGGTCCTCACGGCGGGCGTGGCGCTCATCGTGGCCCCGCTGGTCGTGTTCTTCCGCGACCTCGAGCGCGCCGTCAAGCTCGCGCTGCGATTCCTGTTCTACGCCTCCCCCATCATCTACGGGGTCACCGACCTCCCGTCGGAACTGCACTTCTGGGCGGCCTTCAACCCGCTGACGGGCATCTTCGGGCTCTACCGCGCGGGTTTCTTCCCCGATGAGCTCGACTGGTTCAACGTGGTCGTCGCCGCCGCCATGTCGCTCGCGCTGCTGGCGGTCGGCCTCCTGGTGTTCCGCGGCACCGTGCGCCAGGTGCTGAAGGAGATCTGATGACGGATGCCCCTGCCGCCGCTCTCGCCGCGACCGAGACCCTCGCGATCCGAGCCCACGGGCTCGGCATCCGGTTCCGGCGCAACCGCCGCGGCCGCCGCTCGTTCAAGGACCTGCTCGCCGGACGCCGCCGCCGCACGCGTCCGGGCGAGTTCTGGGCGCTCCGCGACGTGTCGATCGAGGTGCGACCCGGCGAGGCGATCGGCGTGGTGGGCCGCAACGGCCAGGGCAAGTCGACGCTGCTGAAGCTCGTCGCGGGCGTGATGGTCGCCGACGAGGGCACGGTGGAGGTGACGGGCGGCGTCGCCCCGCTCATCGAGATCACCGGCGGGTTCGTCGACGACCTCACGGTGCGCGACAACGTGTACCTCACGGCCGGGCTGCACGGCATGACCCGGGCGCAGATCGACGCCAAGTTCGACGAGATCCTCGACTTCGCCGACATCGGCGACTTCCTCGACACGCCCTACAAGCACCTCTCGAGCGGCATGAAGGTGCGCATCGCCTTCGCCGTGATCTCCCAGCTCGAGGAGCCGATCCTGCTCGTCGACGAGGTGCTGGCGGTGGGCGACAAGGCGTTCCGCGAGAAGTGCTACCGCCGCATCGAGGAGCTGCTCGCGGGCGGACGCACGCTCTTCTTCGTCTCGCACAACGAGCGCGACCTGCGCCGGTTCTGCACGCGGGGCCTCTACCTCGACAAGGGTTCGCTCGTGCTCGACGCGCCCATCGACGAGGTGCTCGAGCGCTACAACGCCGAGCACGGCACCGTGAAGTAGGCGCGCGCCGGCACATAGCGCATCCGCGCCGCTCACGCGAGCCTCATCGCATTTCGGGCATCCTCCCCGTTTCGACGCCTAGGATCGTCCCACCATGGCCGAACGCGTGCACAAGATCACCTCGATGGGCGGCGGAGCCCCGCAGGAGGGGCGTCCCGACGCGCCGACGGAGCCCGGGTCTGCGCCGGGCCCGGCGGACGACGTCGGTCGCGCGCACGGCGTGGAGCGCGGCATCGACATGGTGCTCGCCATCCAGCGCCCGGTGGTCGTTGCGCACCTGCGCAGCATCCGCCGCAGGGTCCCCGGCGCCACCCCCGACCAGATCGTGCGCATCCTCGAGCGCCGCTACCTCGCCGCCGTCACGACCGGCGGCGCCGCCGTGGGCGCCACGGCCGTGATCCCGGGCATCGGCACGGGCGTGACGCTCGTGCTGTCGGGCGTCGAGACCGCGGGCTTCCTCGAGGCCACCGCGCTGTTCGCGCAGTCCGTCGCCGAGGTGCACGGCATCCCCATCGAGAACCCCGACCGGGCGCGTGCGCTGGTGATGACGCTCATGCTCGGCCGCGAGGGCGTGGACCTCGTGCGTCAGTTCGCCGGGCAGGCCTCCGGCGGCGGCATCGCCCGCAACGCCTACTGGGGCGAGCTCATCACGAACACCATGCCGAAGGCCCTCATGGGCACCGTCGTCGACCGGCTCCGCAGCGTGTTCATCAGGCAGTTCGCCGTGCGGGGCGGGGCGGGCATCGTCGCGAAGGCGATCCCGTTCGGCATCGGCGCGGCCATCGGCGGCGCCGGCAACCACATCCTCGGCCGAAGGGTGCTCCAGCAGTCGCGGCTCGCCTTCGGCGCGCCGCCCGGGGTGCTCCCGTCCGAGCTCGAGCCTCGCCAGGGCGATTCGGTCATCCACTTCACGGCCTCGCGGATGACGCGAGCCGGCGCCGCTGTCGGCGGCTTCGCCGTGACGACGAGCCGCGGACTCCGCGCCGCCGCGTGGCGGGGGGTGCGCGGCATCGGCCGTGGGAAGCGGGCCGACGGGGAGGCGGTCGAGGAATCGACCGACACGCCTCCCGGCGCACCGACCGAGGAGTCCGCGGAGACGCGGAGCGGCGTGAGGCCTAGGCCCCGAGCGTCTCGGCCTCGTCCTCGTCGTTCTCCTCGAACTCGTCGACCTCGCCGTCGCCGGCGTGCAGCGTGGCGAACCGCTCCCACTCGGCCATGAGGTGGTCGACCGCGGCATGGAAGCGCGCGGTGGTGACGCCGGGCGTCGGGTCGCCGAAGTAGCGTTCGACCCAGACGCCGAGCCGCGCGAGCGCCGCCCTCGTCGTGGGCGACCTCGTCGACCCGGGCGACCATCTCGGCGGCATCCGCCGCGACGAGCCACTCGCACGCCTGGAGGTAGCCTCCGGTGTCGATCTGCGCCTCGGGATTCACCGGCCGCGTGATCAGCAGCGGCTTGCCGGCCGCCAGGCGGTCGTAGACCATGGCCGAGATGTCGACGATCGCGACATCCGCCGCCGCGAGCTGCCAGCCGAGCGAGGGGCCGTCGTCGTAGATGTGCTGCGCCGACGGATCCGCCGCATTCGCGGCGGCGATGGCCGCGATGATCTCGCGGTTCGCGGCCCCGTACGCGTGGTCGACGACGCCCGAGCGCGGGTGGGGTCGGTAGATCACCCGGTGGCGTCCGGTCGCGAGGAGCCCGCGCACGAGCGCCACGCCGTGCGAGGCGATCGACCCGTAGGCGGCCGCGCCGCGGTCGCCCTCCCACGTGGGCGCGTAGAGCACGACCTCGCGCTCGTCGGGCGTGTACGGCAGCGGCGACCCGTCGAGGTAGTGGTCGGCCTGCGGGCGGCCGATCGGGATCGCCCGCCGGTCGAAGTCGTAGTCCCAGAGCACCTTCTCGAGCCGCGCCCGGGCCGCGTCGCCCGCGATGAAGGCGTAGTCGTAGGCCTTGAACTGGTTCGTGGTCATGTACATCTTGTCGGACTCGCCGTGGTTGATGAACACGTGCCAGCGGCGCCCGTAGCGCATCATCTGGAAGTTCTTCGCGTTCTGGTTCACGTAGAACACGACGTGCAGGTCCTGGTCGTGGATGACCTGCTCGAGGTCGACCACGCGACGCACGTAGGCGACCGGCACCGGCGACTCGTCGAGCGAGCTCGAGCGCCGACCCCGACGCGCGGCTGAGGATGAGCACCGGATGCCGCTCCGCGAGCTCCGCGAGCGGCCGGTACCACTGGCGCAGCTGGTAGAGGTTGACCCGCCCGTCGGCGAAGTACACGCCGACCCGGAACCGGTGCGGCGGCAGCGGCGGGCGCTCGGCGAGCTTCTTCAGGAGCTCCCGCTGGGCGCGCCGCGACCACATGATGTCCCTGGCCAGCTTGACGGCGCGCTGCGCATCTCTCCGCACTCCCACCGTCCAAGGGTAGCGAAGGCGGGGCGACGCATCAGACGACCGGAGGCCGCCCGGCGAGCGTCATGCGCCACACCGTGCGCCAGCGGATCGGGCGTCGCTCCCCCGGATGTTCACGCCAGCCCGCGCGCCATCCGCCGAACCACGCGCGCAGCGCCGAGGGGTTGCGTGCCCAGCGCAGGACCTGGATCGCCGTCCACGATCCCACGTAGAGCGGCACGAGCACCGCAGGGAGGTTGCGCCGCGCGAGCCACACGCGATTCCGGGCGTTCAGCCGGTAGTAGTACGCGTGCCGGGCCGGGTCGATCACCGGATGACCCGCCGCGAGGTCGCCCGCGTACCATGCGACGTGGCCGGTATCCCATACCCGCCACGCGAGCTCGATGCCCTCGTGCGCGTAGAAGAACGGATCGGCCCAGCCGCCGGTCGCGTCGAACACCGCGCGCGGCATGAGCACGGCGCCCTCCCAGCACGAGAAGACGTTGCTCGAGTGCGCGGGGTCGCCCTTGCGGATCCGCGGGATCCACCGGCGGGGAGACACCTTGCCCGTGGGGTCGACGACGCGCGGCTGGACGAGGCCGAGCTCGGGCCGCTCGGCCAGCATGCGGCATCCGTCGGCCAGGAACCGCGCATCGGGCAGGAACGCGTCGTCGTCGAGGAAGAACAGCACGTCGCCGCCGACCGCGGGGACCCCCGCGTTGCGGCCGGCGGGGATGCCGAGGTTCTCGGGAAGGTGCAGGGTCTTCACGCCGGCGGGCAACGGCGGGTCGGCCGTGGCCGGGTCCCAGCCGTTGCCGACGCACACGACGTCGACGTCGACCCCCTGCTGGTCGAGCACGCTCCGGATGCCGCGGGCGAGGTCGTCGGGTCGCGTTCCCATCGTGAGCACGACCACGCCGACCTGCGGACGCGTCGTCGAGGCCGGCGGAGTCGACGCGTCAGGAGCGGACACGGCGCGAGGCCATGATCGCGACGAAGTGGCCGATCACCGAGAGGATGCGCCAGCGGCAGCAGCACGAGGACCACGGCGCGGTCGACGAGCGGCTGGCCGAGGAAGAGCCCCACCAGCGGCCGCGGCGAACGCGATGAGCGTGAGCTCGACCGAGTGGTAGAGGCGGTGGAACGGCAGGAAGCGCGCGGCCTTGCGGAGCGTCGCGATCAGGCCGCCGCGCGGCGCGGTCTCGCCGTGCGTGTCGGCGAGCTTCGGCAGCCCGGCGTTGGCGCGGGCGACATGCACCATGTCGTTGAGCGCCTTGTTCAGCACGATGACCAGGGCGAGGAGCGCGCCGACCGTGGTCCAGAGGAAGTCGGCCGGGAACTCGAGCGGGTACGCCGCGGCGCGGATGCCGAGCGCGAGCGGGATCAGCGCCTCGGTCGTGTAGTGACCCACCTTGTCGAGGAACACGCCCGCGGGAGACGACGTGCGCCGCCAGCGGGCGACCTCGCCGTCGCAGCAGTCGACGAGCATCTGCAGCTGCCCGAGCACGACCGCGAGGAGGGCGCCCCAGATGCCGGGGATGAGCAGCGCCGCCGCGGTCGACCAGCCGACGAGGATCATGAGCGCGGTGACGCCGTTCGCCGAGATCGGCGTCTTCAGCAGCAGCCACGTGAGGTAGGGCGAGAAGCGGCGGAGGTAGAGCGACGCGGTCCAGTGCTCCGCGTTGCGTCGGCCGCGCACCTCGGGGGGCTGGGCGACCGCGCGGAGCTCGGCGATGCTCGTGGGCCTGGCGTGAGCCTGACCGGCTTGTGACATCCGCGTCACCTTCCCGTGTGCTTGGAGATGTTGCTCGTCAGCGAGAGGTATCCGAGCACGAAGCCCACACCCCACGAGACGTGTATGCACGGCAAGACTACGAGAAACCACCCCGCGACGGCGCGCGCCCCGCCCGCGGGCGTAGGCGAGCGTCGCCGCGGCGACGAAGAGCACGTAGACGACGGGCACGACGAAGCCGAGCAGCAGCCACGGCGTCGCGCCGACGGCCGCCTGCACGATGCCGGCGATGCCGACCAGGATGCCGATGGCGACGCCCACGACCATCGCCGGCGGGATGAAGTACCGGATGCCGTTCGCCGCCGGGAACCGTCGTGCGAGCTCTCCGCGCCAGAGCCCGGTCGAGAACATCTGCCGCGCGAGACGCTCGACGCTCGACCGAGGGCGGTAGGTCACCGCGAGCTCCGGCGTGAACCACACCGTGCCGCCGGTCTCGCGCAGCCGGCGGTTGAGCTCCCAGTCCTGCCCGCGCTTGATGGTCTCGTCGAAGAGGCCGACGCGTTCGAGGGCCGTGCGGCGGAACACGCCGAGGTACACCGTCTCGGCGGGGCCCTCCTCGCCGCCGACGTGGAACGCCGAGCCGCCGAGCCCGACCTTGGTGGTGTACGCGAGTGCGACCGCACGCTCGAACGGCGTCTCGCCACGCGCGTCCATGATGCCGCCGACGTTGTCGGCCCCGGTGCGCTCGAGCACGCCGACCGCGACCCGGGCGTAGTCCACCGGCAGCATCGAGTGCGAGTCGACGCGCACCACCACGGGGTACTGCGCCGCGCGGATGCCGATGTTGAGGCCGGCCGGCGTCGAACCGACCTCGTTCTCGAGCACGCGGACGCGGGCGTCGCGGGCGGCGAGGTCGGCGACCAGCTCGGCCGTGCCATCGATGGACGGGCCGACGGCGATGAGCACCTCGACCGGCCCGGCGTAGTCCTGCGCGAGGATCGACTCGACCGCGGCACGCACGTGCGATGCGTCGTTCAGCACCGGCATGACATAGGAGACGCCGACGAGCGACGACGACGCCACCGGATGGTGCTGATCGGGCATGTTCCTCACTCGCTCGGAAGTCGATCGAGCCTAGCAGCCGCGCCCTGCACGGCAGGTGAGCACACGGATGCGGCGGGGCCGGATCGTGCTCGATCCGGCCCCGCCGTCATGACCTGCTTCGCGGGTGTCAGCCCTCGAAGGTGCCGAGTGTGACGCTCACCGTCTGCGACTCGCCGTCGCGCGTGAACGTGAGATCGGCCGTCGAGCCGCCCGACAGCGCACGCACCTGTGCGGTCAGGTCGGTCTGGTCGGTGATCGGCACGCCGTTGAACTCGGTGACGACGTCGCCGGCCGCGAGGCCCGCCTGCTCGGCCGCGCCGCCCGCGCTGACCTCGGAGATGAGGGCGCCCACGGTGTCGCTCTGGCCGTCGGCCTCGGCCGACGTGACCGTCGCACCGAGCAGGCCGTGCGTCGCCGACCCGTTCTCGATGATCTCGTTCGCGATGCGCTCGGCGAGGTTCGACGGGACCGCGAAGCCGACGCCGATGTTCCCTGCCTCGGCACTCGCACCGCCGGCCGAGAGGATCGCGACGTTGACGCCGATGAGCCGGCCCTCGGAGTCGAGCAGCGCGCCGCCGGAGTTGCCGGGGTTGATGGCGGCATCCGTCTGGATGACCGGCAGCGACACCTGGCCCGACGCGGTCGGCTGCTGCGACTGGCCGCCGTCGGGGTCGGGCAGGTCGAAGAAGAAGTCGAACGGGCTCTCCTCCGAGCCGTCGCCCTGGTCTCCCTCGCCGCTGTCGCCCTCCGTCGAGTCGTCGGGAGTCGTGGGTGCCGCCGACGAGGCGACGTCGATCGAGCGGTTGAGCGCGCTGACGATGCCGTTCGTCACCGTGCCCGAGAGGCCGAGGGGCGCGCCGATCGCGATCGCCGTGTCGCCGACGTTGAGCTTGTCGGAGTCGGCGAACTCGAGCGGCGTGAGGCCGGAGGCATCCGTGAGCTTGATGACCGCGAGGTCGCTCAGCGGGTCGGTGCCGACGAGCTCGGCCTCGTAGAGGTGGCCGTCGTTCGTCTTGACCTGGATGTCGGGCTCGCCGGTCGCTCCGTCGAGCGTGACCACGTGCGTGTTCGTGAGCACGTAGCCGTCCTCGGAGAGGATGATGCCCGAGCCGGTGCCGCCCGCCTGGCCGCCGGTGACCGAGATCGTCACGACGCTGGGGCTGGCCTTGGCCGCGACGGCCGTGATCTGGTTCACCGAGTCGGTGTCGTTCACGACGATGTTCTGGGCGCTGTCGGCGCTGTCGCTCGACGCGGGCGACTGGTTGCTCGTGATGAGCGCCGTGATGCCGGCGCCGGATGCGCCGCCGATGAGGGCCGCCGCGACGATCGCCGCGGCGACGCCGAGTCCGACCCGGCGCTGCTTCGGCGCGGGCTGCGAGGGTGCGGCGCCGTAGGGCGGCACGCCGGCGACCGGAGTCGTGGGCTGCGTCTCGCCGGGGCGCGGTCCGCCGAACGCCGGCGGGACCTGGCCCGTCACGGGCTGCGTCGGCGCGGTCGCCTGCGCGGTCGCGGCGGGCGCTGCAGGTGCGTCGGCAGCGGGCGCGGCGGGCGCCTGGTGATCGTACTGCGGGGCGCGATACGGCTGGGGGGCCTGTCCGGGGTGGTACACCGTGCCGGTCGCGGGTGCGTCGGCAACGGTGGCGGCGCCCTCGGTCGGGATGGCCGGCGACGCAGCGTGTTCAGGCGTCGCTGCGGCGGCCGGCGCCGCGGGCTCAGCAGGGGTCGCGGGGGTCGCCGCGGCGGTCTCGGCGGCCTCGTTCGCGGCGGGCGCGTTCGTGGCGGCGCTCCCGGCGATGTCGCCCTCCCGGGCCTCCCCCGTGGGGCCGTCAGTCGTGTCGGTCATGGTGTGCTCCTTCCAAAGCGATGCCAGCATCCCGCCGGAAGCTGTGTACGGCATCGGCGAAGTCTGTGATCCGGCTATCCCCGAGCAGTGATTCATCCGAGTGCGGATGCCACGGCTGCGTCGCCGTGCGCCAGCGTAGCGGCCCCACCCTGACGTACGGTGAGAGCGTGAGCGACTTCTCTCCCGCACCCGGGCTCGCGCCCTGGCAGCGCACCGCGGCAGGCGCCGGCCTGCTCGCGCCCGACGGCACGATCGCCGCGACGATCTTCGCCGAGATGAGCGCCCTCGCGGCGCGCACGGGCGCGATCAACCTCGGACAGGGCTTCCCCGACGAGGACGGTCCCGCCGAAGTGCTCGAGGCCGCGCGACAGGCGATCGCCGACGGCGTGAACCAGTACCCGCCGGGCATCGGCATGCCCGTGCTGCGCGAGGCGATCGCGGCGCACCAGCGGCGCTTCTACGGACTCGACGTCGACGCGGCATCCGAGGTGCTCGTGACGGCCGGCGCGACCGAGGCGCTCGCGGCGACGATCCTCGCGCTCGTCGACACCGGCGACGAGGTCGTGACGTTCGAGCCGTACTACGACGCCTACGCGGCGCTCATCGCGCGGGCCGGCGGCGTGCACCGCACGGTGCCGCTGCGGTTCCCCGACTGGCGGCCCGACCTCGACGAGCTCGAGGCCGCCGTCACCGACCGCACGCGGATCATCCTCGTGAACTCGCCGCACAACCCGACCGGCGCGGTGCTCGACGCCGAGACGCTCGAGCACATCGTGCGGCTCGCCGAGCGGCACGACGCGATCATCGTGACCGACGAGGTCTACGAGCACCTCGTCTTCGGCACGCCGCATACGCCCATCGCCACGCTCCCCGGCGCCCGCGAGCGCACGATCTCGATCTCGTCCGGCGGCAAGACCTTCAGCACCACCGGGTGGAAGATCGGCTGGCTCACCGCACCTGCAGCCCTCGTCACGAGCGTGCTGGCGGTGAAGCAGTACCTCACCTTCGTCAACGGCGCGCCGTTCCAGCCCGCGATCGCCACCGGGCTCGGCCTGCCCGATGCGGTGTTCGCGGATGCCGCAGCGACCCTCGGCGAGAAGCGCGACCTCCTGGCGGCCGGCCTCACTGCAGCGGGGTTCGCGGTCTCGCTCCCCCGCGCCGGGTACTTCATCGTCGCGGACGCCGCGCCGCTCGGCTACCGTGACGGCGCCGTGCTCTGCCGCGAGCTGCCCGAGCGCGCGGGCGTGGTCGGCGTGCCGGTGTCGGCGTTCGTGCATCCCGACCGGCAGGACGCGTACCGGAGCCTCGTGCGCTTCGCGTTCTGCAAGCGACACGACGTGCTCGAGGAGGCGTCGGAGCGCCTCTCGCGGCTCAGCGCGGGCTGACGCGCTCGGTCACGTCGAACCGGCGCAGCGCGAGCGCGGGATTGGTGCTGCGCACGGCGTCGATGCGCTCGCGGGAGACCCAGGCGACCGCGACATCCGTGGCCTCGCCGATGGTCGCGAGCTCGACGCCCATGGGGTCGACGATCATGCTGTTGCCCGCACCCACCGGCGGCGCGTGGTCGGCGGCGGCGACGTACATGGTGTTCTCGAGGGCACGCGCCGTGGTGAGCACCCGCCAGTGCGCCTCCTTGAGCGGCCCGCGCACCCACTCCGCCGGCATGCACACGACGTCGGCGCCCGCGTCGACGATGCGACGGGTCACCTCGGGGAAGCGGGCGTCGTAGCAGGTCTGCAGGCCGAATCGGATGCCGCCGGCCTCGAACACCTCGGGCGCCTCGATCGGCCCCGGCGCCACCCACTCCGACTCGCGCTGCCCGAACGCGTCGTAGAGGTGCAGTTTGCGGTAGCGCGCGACGAGCCCGATGCCCGGGGCGAGCGCGACGACCGTGTTGCCCACGCGCCGCTCCTCGCCGCCGAGTCGCTCGATCATGCCCGCGACGACGTGCACGCCGACTCGCGTCGAGAGCGCCGCGAGGTGCTCGGTGAACGGGCCGCCCACCTCCTCGGCCGCCGCGTGCCAGTCCCAACCGGGCTCGGGCGTGAAGTAGCTCGAGTACTCGGGGAACACGACGAGCCGCGCGCCCCTCGAGGCGGCCAGTTCGGTCAGCCGGGTGATCTCGGCGACGTTCGCCTCGGTGTCCGCGCCCGGCGCGAACTGCGCCACGGCGATCGCGAACCCCGATGTGTCGGTCTGCATGTCGACAGCCTATGCGGCTGGCACGGCGGCGGCCTCGCGGCGGCACGGAAATGGAGAGCACCCCTGCTCTCCACTTTCAGGATATCCGACCGAGGGGGCCTTGCCGCAAGGCCCCCGTCGAGGCGCATACTGGTCGGCCGAGCTCACGACATCCGGAGGAACAGCCCTGACTACCAGCGTGTTCGACCTGCCCGACCGCCTCGCCTCCAAAGCCGACCCGGCGCTGATCGCGGTCGACGAACAGCACTTCGCGGCCATCGCGCGGAGCCTCGAGCAGACGGTCGCCGACGTGTCCGATCGTCTCGATGCCGTGCGCAAGGCACCCGTCCGCATGGGCCAGGAGGCGGTGGAGCGGGACCTGGAGGCCCGCCGGCTGAGCGCCCGCCTGCGCACGCTCCGGCGTTTCGGCCTCGACCTGTGCCTCGGGCGCATGGTCGGCGCCGACGACCGCGAGCCCGTGTACATCGGCCGACTCGGCCTCGCGGACACTGCGGGGCATCGGCTGCTGATCGACTGGCGCTCCCCCGCGGCCGAACCGTTCTTCGGAGCGACCCACGCCGACCCGATGGGACTGGCGAGCCGCCGCCGGTATCGCTGGACCCGCAAACGCATCAGCGACTACTGGGACGAGGTGTTCACCCTCGAGGGCCTCGACGGGAGCATCGCACTCGACGACGAGTCCGCCTTCATCGCCAGCCTGGGCAGCAGCCGGTCCGACCGGATGCGAGACGTGCTCAGCACGATCCAGGCCGACCAGGACGCCATCATCCGCGCGGGATCCCGCGGCGCGCTCGTCGTCGACGGCGGTCCGGGCACGGGCAAGACCGTCGTCGCCCTGCACCGCACGGCCTACCTCCTCTACGCCGACCCTCGCCTCGGCCATCGGCGGGGCGGCGTGCTGTTCGTCGGTCCGAGCCGCCCGTATCTCGACTACGTCGCCGACATCCTCCCCGGCCTCGGCGAGGAGGGCGTGCAGACCTGCACGCTGCGGGACCTCGTGCCGGAGGGAGCGACCGCCGCGATCGAGACCGACCCCGAGGTGGCCCGCCTGAAGTCCTCAGCGGACCTCGTGCGGGTGATCGAGACGGCGGTCGGATTCTACGAGCAGCCGCCCACCAGGGGGATGATCGTCGAGACCCACTGGGGCGACGTCTGGCTCGACCCCGACGATTGGGCGGAGGCGTTCGAGGCGCCGGAGCCCGGCACCCCGCACAACGAGGCCCGCGACCAGGTGTGGGAGGAGTTGCTGACGATCCTGGCGGACCAGCAGGATCGAGACGCGGAGGACGACCTGCCCCGCAGGTCGCTGCAGCAGAACCGGGAATTGCGCGCGGCCTTCAACCGGGCGTGGCCGCTGCTCGACGCGGCCGGCCTCGTCGGAGACCTGTGGTCGGTCCCCGCCTACCTGCGGAAGTGCGCGCCCTGGCTCGGCCCCGACGAGGTCCAGGCGCTGCAGCGCGAGGACGCGCGCGCCTGGACGGTGTCCGACCTGCCACTCCTCGACGCGGCACGGCAGCGGATCGGCGACCCCGAGGCATCACGACGCCAGCGTCGGCGTGAAGCCGCGCTCGCGGCCGAACGCGAGGTCATGGACCGGGTCGTGGACGACCTGATCGCGGCCGACGACTCCGAGCTGGGAGTCATGAAGATGCTGCGCGGAGCGGACGCCCAGTACTCGCTCGTCGACGAGACCGGGCTCCCCAGCGCCGACCCCGACCTGCTCGCGGGCCCGTTCGCGCACCTCGTCGTCGACGAGGCACAGGAACTGACCGACGCCGAGTGGCAGATGCTGCTGCTCCGCTGTCCGTCGCGGAGCCTCACCATCGTCGGGGACCGGGCCCAGGCCAGGCACGGCTTCACGGAGTCGTGGCAGGAGCGGCTCGAGCGGATCGGGCTCGACCGGATCACCCTCGCCTCCCTGAGCATCAACTACCGGACCCCGGCAGAGGTCATGGTGGAAGCCGAGCCGGTCATCCGGGCCGTGCTCCCCGACGCCAACGTGCCGACCTCCGTCCGCAGCAGCGGCGTCCCCGTCGTGCACGGAGCCGCATCGGACCTGGGCTCGATCCTCGAGACGTGGCTCGGCGAGCACGCCGACGGGACCGCCTGCGTCATCGGCACCGGCGACTTCGAGGCCGGCGCGTTCGGGCCGACGTCCCGCGTCCGGTCGCTGACCCCCGAGCGGTCGAAGGGGCTCGAGTTCGACCTCGTCGTGCTCATCGACCCCGACACGTTCGGCACCGGCATCGAAGGGGCGGTCGACCGCTACGTCGGGATGACCCGGGCGACCCAGCAGCTCGTCATCCTCACGAGCTCTTGACGAAACCCGTGTCGGCGGCACGGTCTCCGAAACTTGACGGTCCAGACGCGATCCTCAGCTTTCACGCCGCATGTCGGCCTCGACATGGCGATAGCCCGCCGTTTCGTAGCCGACTGCGACGACGAAGGGCGCCAGCATCACCACGAACAGGCACCATCCCAAGGGGAGTTCGGCAGCGGCGAGCACGACGCCTGCTACGAGGAAAGCGGCCATGCCGGCCGCGAGCATGACGTGGAACGCGTCGACGGCGCGGAAGAGTATCGACCAGAGGACGAAATAAGCCAGTGCGAAGACGAACACGGGTATCGCGACGGACAGCACGACTCCGACCGTGCCGATGGTCGTCTCGCCTTCCGCGGCGTAGGCCGCGACGTGCAGGCCGCCTCCGACCGCGGCGAGCGCGCCGAACACGACGATGTGGCCGTAGCCCCACGCCCACTTGCGCTCGCGATGTCGGGCGAGGACCGGCGCGGACGGAAGGATGAAGTAGGTCCACCACAAGCCGAAGGTGAGGCCCGTACCTGCGATGACGATGAGAACCGCCTCGCTGCTCCAGCCGACATGCGCGACCACCGCGGCGACTGCGGTGACCGTGCCCAGGATCCCCTCGCCCAGCGTGATGATCACCAGCAGCCCGTACCGCTCGGCGATGTGGTTGGCATTCCAGGGAGTGCCCTGCCAGGCGCCGTCCGTGCCCTTCGCATTCCACGTCGCGAACGGATGGCCGGCGAATTCGGCGACCCAGAGCATGACGAGCAACGCGACCAGGACTGGAACATTCTCGATCTTGAGGAGCGCGACGGTCAGCCACCCGGCCTGGATCAGCACGTTAAAGCCCGCATAGCGCAGGGCCACGCGCCGGTTGGCGGGGTCCTGCCTGGCCACGCGCAACCACATCAGCACCAGCGACACTCGCATGATGACGTAGCCCACGGCGACGAGCACGAAGTCGAAGGGCTCAGCGGTGTCGATCGTCTCGAAGACCGTGGGAATGCCGAGAGCCAGGACGATGACGCCGACCATCTGCACCGCCGTCGCTGAGGCGGCGCTCGTGGCGATCGCCGCGCCGGTACTCGTCCTTCGCTCGGCGGCACAGCGCGGGCCTTCTGGAATTGCCGATGTCACGCGGTGAGCGCGAGTTCCGTGTCGAGCAGATCGAGCAGCAGTGGCGCAGCCGCCCCGGCGGGCGCGCCCGTGATGGCGGACACGACCCACTGCGGCGTCGACTCCGGCGGCAGCTGGAGGGTCCTGAGCCCCGCGGCCTGCGGCTTCGCGGCGACGTGCTGGGGCACGAGGGCGATCCCGAGTCCGCGATGCACGAGGTCGAGCAGCGTGTGCACGTCGTTCACCGAGCAGCTCACGCGCCGGGCGACGCCATGCGCGGCGCACGCCTCGTCGTTCAGCGTGCGCATCGCCCACGACTCCTGGAAGTCGACGAAGTCGAGCTCTCGCAGGTCGGCCCAGTCGACGGCTCGATGCCGGCGAGCGGATGCTGCGGCGGGACCAGCAGCACGATGGACGTCGTCCCGAGCTCGTTGCGGCGAAGTCGCGAGAACTGGTCGCCACCCGCGACGAAGGCCACGTCGAGGCTGCCCTCGCGCACGCGGGCAGCGAGCTCGTGCGAGCCGGCCTGGGTGAACTCGAGCTCGACCTGCGGGTAGCGCAGGTGCACGCGCTCGAGCAGCGCGTTGACGTCGACCATGCCGAGGCACTGCTCGGCTCCCACACGCAGGCTGCCCGAGAGCTCATGGGTGGCGCGCACGACGGCATCGCGCGCCGCGGCGGCCTGGGCGAGCATCGTGCGGGCGTGCGGCAACAGCGCCAGCCCGGCGTCCGTCGGCTCGACGCGGCGCGTGGTGCGGTCGAAGAGGGTGGTGCCGAGCTCCTCCTCGAGACTGCGGATCGCCGCGGAGAGCCCCGACTGGGACACATGGCACGCCGCCGCGGCCCGCGTGAACTGCTGCTCGTCGGCGAGCGCGACGAGGTATTCCATCTGCCGCAGATCCATCTATCTACCCACTTTCTGAATCATATAAGCACTAGTTGTTGGACTTCTAGATTGCAGGGCTCTTATCGTAAATCCGCAACCTCGATCAAGGAGAGGACACTCCGTGCAGCAGCGAACCATCGGTACCCGTTCGGTCGGCGCGATCGGCCTCGGCGGCATGCCGATGTCCATCGAGGGACGACCCGACGAGGCACGGTCGATCGCGACCATCCATGCCGCGCTCGACGCCGGCGTGACCCTCATCGACACCGCTGACGCATACCACCTGCGCGCCGACGACGTCGGCCACAACGAGGAGCTCATCGCGCGCGCCCTGCGGTCCTACGGCGGCGACACGTCCGCGGTGCTCGTCGCCACGAAGGGCGGCCACCTCCGGCCCGGCGACGGATCGTGGACCCAGGACGGCCGTCCCGAGTACCTCAAGGAGGCCGTCAAGGCGTCGGCCCACCGACTCGGGGTCGACGCGATCGGCCTCTACCAGTTCCACCGGCCCGACCCCCGCGTGATGTACGCCGACTCCATCGGCGCCATCCGCGACCTGCTCGACGAGGGCGTGATCGAGCTCGCCGGCATCTCGAACGCGAGCGTCGCCCAGATCGACCTCGCCAACGAGATCCTCGGCGGACGCCTCGTGTCCGTGCAGAACCAGTTCTCGCCGGCCTTCCAGTCGAGCCTCGACGAACTGGAGCACTGCGCCCGCCTCGGCATCGCGTTCCTGCCCTGGTCGCCGCTCGGCGGCATCGCCCGAGCCGGAGCGGTCGGGCAACGGCACACCGCGTTCCAGCGCGTCGCCGACGCCCGCGGCGTCAGCCCGCAGCAGGTCGCGCTCGCGTGGGAACTCGCCCTCGCACCGGTCGTCATCCCGATCCCCGGCGCCTCACGCCCCGAGAGCATCCTCGACTCCGTGCGCGCCGCCGAGCTCGAGCTGACGCCCGAGGAACTCGACTCGCTCTCGGCGCCGAAGAGCTCGCGGCCTAGCATCACCCAGGAGGAGGATGCGCGGACGCGTCGCCGCTCTTGCATCCGGCCACTTGAACAAGGAGCACTATGAAGACCATCACCCTCGGCGCCGACCTCGTCGCCCCGAACGTCGTCCTCGGCCTGATGCGGATCGCCGACAAGATGTCCGACGAGCCGTCCGCGCAGCTGGTCGGCACGGCGCGCGACGCCGGCATCGACTTCTTCGACCACGCCGACGTCTACGGCGGCGACCTGCACGGCTGCGAGCGGCGGTTCGCCGAGGCGATGCAGCTCACCCCGTCCGAGCGCGAGGCGGTCACGATCCAGACCAAGGCCGGCATCGTCAAGGACGGCCCGTACTTCGACTTCTCCTACGAGCACATCATCGAGTCGGTCGA
The DNA here is from genome assembly GCA_963799015.1 of uncultured Actinomycetota bacterium. GTDB lineage: Bacteria > Actinomycetota > Actinomycetes > Actinomycetales > Microbacteriaceae > Agromyces. The sequence continues at coordinate 228,168 of CAWCWD010000050.1, forward strand.
CGGGTCGTTGCGCGCGCTGCAGACCGACTACCTCGACATCCTGCTGCTGCACCGGCCCGACGCGCTCGTCGAGCCCGAGGAGGTCGCGCGCGCCTTCGACGAGCTCGAGGCCTCCGGCAAGGTGCGCGCCTTCGGCGTCTCCAACCACACGCCCGCGCAGATCGAGCTGCTCAAGAGGTCGGTCACGCAGCCGATCGTCGCCAACCAGCTGCAGCTGTCGATCACCCACGCGCCGATCATCGCGCAGGGCGTGGCGGCGAACATGCAGGCACCGGACCAGTCGGTCACGATCGACGGCGGCGGCATCCTCGACTACTGCCGGCTCCACGACATCACCGTGCAGGCGTGGTCGCCGTTCCAGGCGGGGTTCTTCACCGGGGTGTTCCTCGGCTCCCCCGACTATCCCGAGCTGAACGCGGTCATCGACCGGCTCGCCGCGAAGTACGACGTGCCCGCCGATCGCGATCGCCACCGCGTGGATCACCCGGCATCCCGCGAACATGCAGGTCGTGCTCGGCACCACCAAGCCCGAGCGCGTGGCGGGCGCCGCGCGGGCGCCGACATCCCGCTCACCCGCGCCGAGTGGTACGAGCTGTTCCGCGCGGCCGGGTACCGCGTGCCGTAGCGCCGGCGCCGGCCTCTCAGCAGGCAGAACGGAGGTCCGGGGCGCCCGTACCCGGGCCTCCGCCATCGCATGGATCAGTTGGACGTTGACATACGGCGGACGACGAGCGACGCGATGCGGCCGTCAGGCGACCGAGAGCGCGCCCGACCGCGGATGACTTCGACGTGAGAGGGCGTCGCGCTCGACGCTGTCGGCGTCGACGAAGGCGAGACGAAGAGGAGTGCCCGACTCGCGGTCGGTGTAGAGCGCGGCAGGACCGAACCCGCTCGGTTGGTAGACGTCACCCATGCGCTCATGGCGGCGAGCACCGGAGCAGCGCGGGCCCGGCCTCGGTGAGCACGTACTCCTCGCGCTCGCGCTCGCCGTCTTCGCGGTACGGGCGCCGCTGGAGGATGCCGGCGTCGACGAGGCGGCCGAGGCGGTCGGTGAGCACGTCGGGCGCGACGCCGAGACGAGCTCGGAATTCGGCGAAGCGCGTTCGGCCCCAGAACGCCTCGCGCAAGATGAGCAGCGACCACTTCTGGCCGACGACCTCGAGGCTGCGCGCGATCGAGCAGCGTTCGGTGCTCGCGTTCGTCGAATGCTCCATGCGAAATTGTAGCAGCTGAGTAGGAAAAACCTAGTTAGCGTGCTAAGTTGGTGAAACCAACTCAGGCTGTGAAGGGCGCAACGCCATGACTCTCTCCCCGCGAGCAAGCTTCTGGACCGCGGCATCCGTCGTCGGCCTCGCCCTGTGGGCGAGCGGCGCCCCCACTCGGCTCTACCTGCTCTACGCACAGGACTCGCAGCTCGCGCCGGCCGTCACGACGGCGATCTTCGCGACCTACCCGCTGGTGCTGATGCCGGTGCTGGCCGTGTTCGGCAACCTGTCCGACGTCATCGGGCGGCGGGCGTCATCCTCCTCGGCCTCGTCGCCCTGGCCGCCGGCACGGTGGCCTTCGGGCTCGCGCCGTCCTCACCTGGGCCTTCGCCGGCCGCGCGCTCAGGGCGTCGGCGTCGGGCTGTCACTGAGCCCGGCGACCGCGGCGATGGTCGAGTTCGGCGGGCGCGACGCGCACGCCGGGCGAGTTCGGCGACGACGGCGGCGAGGGCGGCCGGGCCTTGCCCTCGCCACCCTCATCGGCGGTGCACTCGTGGAGTATTCGCCGTCGCCGCTGCACCTGAGCTTCTGGGTGCTCGTCGCGGTCACGGTGCTCGTCGGCGGGTTCGCCGACGCGCTGCCGCGCCACACCCGCGATGAAGGCCGGGCCGCGGGCGCCGGCGGTTGCCCCGCGCACCCGGCGACGACGGCCAGACTTCACCGCCGGCACGCTCGATCTCCGCCGCCTACGCACTCGGGGCGATCTACCTCGCGCTCGGCGCCCAGACCGCCCGCGACCTCGTGCCAGCGACAACGTCTTCGTCGACGGCGCGATCATCTCGCTATCCGCGATCGATCGGCGTGGTCGCCATCGCGGCCCGCCCGGTGCCGAGCCGGGTCGCGGTGACCGCAGGCCCGGGGCTGGCCCTCGCCGGGCTCGGTTGCTCGACTTCGCCGGGCTCGACCCACTCGCTCCGGCGTTCCTCGGCTCGCCGCTGCTCGCCGGCGCCGGCTACAGCCTCATGTTCTCGGGCGGGCTCGGCCTCGTCGCGCCGAGCGCTCCGGCCCACCACCGGGCGGCGGTGATCTCGTCGGCGTACATGATCGGATACCCCGTGCAGGCGGTCGCCGCGCTCGGCCTCGGCGCGCTCGCGACGAGCGCCGGACTGCAGACCGCCCTCGAGGTGGGTGCTCCATTGATCCTGTTGCTCGGCGTCGCAGCGGTCGTCGTCGCGAATGCTCGGCCCGCGCCTGTCCCCGCGTAGCGCGGGTACCGACCCGGCAGGCCGATCTCGATACGCGGGTCGGCGGAAGTCGCGAACGGCGGCCGGCGCGGGACTCCCCGCGCCCGCCGTCGTCAGGTCGAGCCGAGGCTCAGCGGTCGAAGCGGGCGCCCGCAGGGTTGCTCGGCAGGGCGAGCAGGACGAGCAGGATGACGGGGCCGACGAACGGGATGAGGGCGAGGAAGTACAACCCACCCGACCGATTCGTGTCGTGCAGACGGCGCCACGTGATCGCGAGGAATGGCACGAGGATGGCGAGGGTCACGATCAGGCCGATGGTCCACACCAACCAGTAACCGGGTCCGTACACGATCTGGTTGTCGGGCGTCAGGGTCACACGTGATCCCGGCGGCCTTCAGCGGGATCATCATCGCCGCACCCACGACCACGTACGCGAGGTAGAACCACCAGACTGGCTGCGGCTCGCGCGGCCGGAGAAGGTCGCGTACTTCTTGAAGAATCGCGTCACCGCCTCGACGATCGTCGCGCCGTACAGCGGCTGGGAAATGGGGACGGCGGCCTTCGCGGGCTGGGAATCGACGGTCGGGGATTCGACGGCCATGGGGCTCCTCGGGTTGGAGTGGCGGAGATGGATCGGGGTGATCCGGCCGCAATCATGGCGGACGCAGAACGTCTCATGCAAGAGATCTTCGTGATTCGCCCGCAGTCGGATGCTGCCGTCGGACCGACCTGCTCGGCTGGCGGTTCACAGCTACGGCGAGCAGCCGTACTGGGTCGATCGACACCGGCGAGGGCGCCATCGGCAACGCCGCCGCCCAGACGGGCCTCGGCATCAACGGTGGCCTGACCCAGCGCCAGGGCCGCGTTCCGAGGTCGGCGCGCCGGTCAACGGATGCAACATCGTGGTCGGCGTCGACGACGTCGACGGGCTGATGCGCCGCGGCGTCGAGCTCGGCGGGACCGAGGCGCTGCTTGCGACCGATTGGCCGGGCATCGGGCGCGGCGGCTACCTGCTCGACCCCGACGGCAACGTCTTCGGCCTCATCTCGCCGGTCCTCTCCGATGGCACGACCGCGATGGGCGCCGGCGCCGAAGCGGTGTGAGCCCGCTTCGCTGATCCGATCGACGCGCCGTCCGAGCCGCCCCCCGGTGGGCACTCGGCCGCTGG
>CAWCWD010000051.1:0-121506 GCA_963799015.1 uncultured Actinomycetota bacterium
TTGAGCACCACCCCTCCGCACACATAGGCTTCGAGCGTGCTAGAAGATGCCCCGGCGCTGGTCACGTCGGAGGTCGAGCTGGATCGTCAGCTGCTCGACGCGAAGCTCACCGCTCCCCGACTCTTGCGTCGGAGCTCCGTCAGTCGCGCCGCGCTCATCGACGCGGCGCGCTCCAACGGTCACCGGGTCGTCGCCGTCACGGCGCCCGCGGGGTATGGGAAGTCGACGCTCTTGGCACAGTGGGCGAACGCTGAGACGCGACCCGTGGCATGGGTCTCACTCGATCGATTCGACGACGACCCGATCGCACTGCTCGTCGTGCTCGCTTCGGCATACGGCCGGATCACGCCGGCCGCGGGGCACCTCGCCGACGCAGTTCGCGGATATGGCGGATCCCCACTCGGCCGGGCCGCCCCGCTGGTCGCCTCGGCGCTGCGAGCCAGCCGGACTCCGTTCGTGCTCATGCTCGACGACCTCCATGTGCTGCAGGATCCCGCCTGCCACGACGTGCTCGGTGTCGTGATCGGTGGGATTCCGCCCAGCTCACAACTGGTCGCGGCGAGCCGAGCCGAGCAGCCGCACGTCGCCCACACCCGCGCAGTCGGGGAGTCCATCGAGATCACCTCCGTCGACCTCGCGTTCGACGCGGCTGGCGCACGCGAGATCTTCGCTGACGCGGACTTGGAGCTCAGCCCTGACGAGGCTGCCGACGTCGTCGAGCGCACCGAGGGATGGCCCGTCGGCATCTTCCTCGCTGCCGCGATCATGCGCGACGGCGGCGTGATGGCGGTCTCGGGTGACGATCGTTTCGTCGCCGACTACCTCTACCAGGAAGCCCTCATGAACCTTCCAGAGCACCAGCAGCGGTTCCTGCGGCGGACCGCGGTGCTCGACAACCTCTCGTCACCCCTCTGCGACGCCATCCTCGGCAACGGCGATGGCCGGATCGTCCTGCGCGAGATGGCGGCATCCAACGCGTTCCTGGTTCCCCTCGACCGGCGACGGGAGTGGTACCGCTATCACGCGCTCTTTCGCGAGTTCCTCCTCAGCGAACTTGCTCGTGTCGAACCCGAAGTGATCCCCGAGCTCCACGTGCGGGCCGCCACGTGGTTCGAAGAGCACGGCGCTCCGGCCATCGCCGTCGAGCACCTGCTCGACGTTCCGAGCGAGCGGACGAGGGCGATCCGCTTGGTCGCCTCTACGACGCTCGCCACCTATCAGCGCGGGCAGCTCTCGACGGTGCAACGCTGGTACCGGAAGATCGGTGACCGAGCGATCGAGGAGTATCCGCCGCTTGCGATCTTCGCCGGCTGGATTTCGGCGCTCACCGGACAGGCCGACGAGGCGGATCGGTGGGCGGCGGTGCTGGCAGGCGCATCCTACGATCTCCCGCCCGACGACGGCTCGGCCTCATTCGAGTCCGCTCGGGCGATGCTCAGATCCTTCATGTGCGCTGCCGGACCGGGGCAGGCGATGGCAGATGCCCGGTTCGCCGTCGCGTCCGAGTCGAACACGAGCCCGTGGCGGGATCAGGCGCTCACCCTGCTCGGTGAGGCCCATCTGCTCGCCGGGGATCTGGAGCAGGCCGAGGTCGCCTTCGTGGAGGGATCGACCGTCGCCACCGCCAATGGCAACAGCGACGGCGTCGTACTGAGCGAGTCCGAGCTCGCCGTGCTCACGATGGATGACGGGCGATGGGTGGAGGGCGCCCGACATGTACAGGCTGCACTCCAGGCGATCGACGAGCATGGACTGGACGACTACTCCGTATCCGTGCTCGCCTTCGCCGAAGCGGCACGGCTCGCGCTTCACCTGGGCGACCTCGGCGAGGTCCACCGTCAGCTCACCCGTGCGATGCGTGCACGTCCCACCTGCACGTCCGCCATGCCATACGTTGCGGTTCGAGTGCGCCTGCAACTCGCGAAGGTGCACTGGGCACTGGACGACCACATCACCGCACACCACCTCCTCCGAGAGGTCGAGGACATCCTGCTTCGCCGACCCGAGCTCGGCGCGCTCGTCGATCAGGTCGAGGACTTCCGCAGCGTGGTGGCATCCAGTGAACAATCGGGCTGGGCCGGAGGCGCGCCACTGACGCCCGCGGAGCTTCGGCTTCTCCCGTATCTCCAGACCCACCTCTCGATCCGTGAGATCGCCGACCGGCTCTATGTCTCGCGCAACACCGTGAGCTCGGAGCTCGCCTCCATCTATCGCAAGTTCAACGTGTCGAAACGAAGCGAGGCAGTACATCACGCCACCGAGGTCGGCCTGCTCGGCGCCTAGTCACGCCACGCACTCGTGCCCGCTTCCGCGCCGCCATCGCCGAGGTCGTGGCCGAGCGCCATCGCGAGATCAGGCGCGGCGGCGACCACCCGGGGGACCCCCACCACGGTGATGATGCCGACCAGCACGTCCACGATCTCTCCTCCAGTGGCGCCGGCGCTCACCGCCGCGTCGGCCAACGAGCCGAATGACGGCTCAGCGCCTCCCATCGCCACGAGGGCTGCGATTCGGACGAGCGCCAGCGTCTTGGGATCGAGCACGAAACCGCCAGGGCCGAGCTCGCCGAGGTCAGCCTCGGTCAGTCTCTCGTCGTGGATCGCCAGTCGCCGAAGCCGCTCGGTGTAGTCCACGATGTGCCTCCAACTCCTCGTCGGTCAAAGCGACGACCGTTCAGGCGATGACAGAGCCCGCTTGCATCACACAGAGGCGGAGGCAGGTGGAGCTTCGACAGGAACGCTGCCCGGCTTCTCGGCCTTGCGCGCCTTGCGCTCCGCCTTCGCCTCGGCATCGAACTGGGCCATGACCTCCTTCGTCTCGTCGAGCTCGCCGAGCATCGGCCGGATCCAGCTCATCGCCGGGTTGGAGTCCACGAGGATGAGGCGAACGAGGAGCGTGAGCGGGATCGCGAGGATCGCTCCGATGGGTCCGATCACGACGGCCCAGAACAGCACGGAGAAGAACGTGATCGTCTGGCTCAGGTTCACGGCCTTGCCGATGACCCGCGGCTGGATCGCTGACTGGATGACGCCGTTGATGATCGCGTACACGACGATGACGATGATCACGGTCGGCAACCCCCCGACGAGAGCGCCGAAGATGATCGGCGGGATGAGCGCGATGAAGTAGCCGACGTTCGGGATGAAGGAGCAGACGAACGCGAGCAGACCCCAGATGAACGCGCCCGGCACCCCGATGATCAGCAGCGCGATCCAGTCAACGATTCCCTGCGCGAGCCCGAGCACGGTGGTCGCCACCATGTACCGGCGCACGTTCGAGCCGTACGTCACGAGCGAGGCCACGACGAGCGGCCGTGCCGGGTACAGCTGCCTCAGCAGGGTCGGGACGAACGCGGCGTCCATGCCCATGAGCAGCAGCATCGTCAAGACGATGACAAGGAGCGAGAACAAGCCAGTCAGACCGCCGATCAGGCCGCCGACGAATCCGGCCAGCGCCGCCGGGTCGAAGCCCGCGAAGATGTCGTTGACCTCGTCCGCACCGATCCCGATCGAGGACAGCCACGCCGCGACATCCTGCCCGAACGCGGCGATCTGGCCGCTGAACTCCTGCAGCAGTGCCCCGAACTGCCCGAACGCCACGAGCATCGCGTAGCCCAGTCCGAGCAGCAGCAGGAGCACGGCGAGGATCACGGCCGCGGTGGCGATGCCACGCGACACCCCGCGCTTCTCGAGCCACACCCGCAAGGGGTGCACGCAAATGGTGAGCACGACTCCGAGGAAGAAGGGTGCGAAGATCCCCGCGATGGCTGCAAGGCCGAAGGCGGCGATGGTGGCCCCGCCGAGTCCTATCAGGATGAAGGCATTCCGGTGCGCATTCGTGGACTCGACCTGTACCAGGGTGCCCGCGGAATCGCCCCCCTGCGCCTCGTCGTTCGATCGCTTCCTGTTCCACCACATGGTGTCTCCGATCTCAGTTCGCGTCTTCCGCCGGTCCGACGATGGCCGCTCGGTTGGTGACATGACCCGCCCCTGTTCGCGCACGACGGTAGCGAGCCGGCCCGAGGTCCGAATCATTCGATCTGTGTGATGCAGCCCCGTCGGACGTCGCGTGGACTGACGCGTGGCTTCGTGGCCCGGAGGGTCCGCGCAGGGCATTCGGAGCTCATCAGTGGGATCGGAGGTCCCAGAATGACCATTCAGACCGCACCCGAGGCGCTCGCACCGCCGGCCGACTTCGCGCGTCGTGCCGAGTACGGCCGGGAAGCGCGGCGGCGCACGCCGCGCTCCGCCCACGAGGGCTGGACGCCGGCGCCCGATCGGACCGACCCGGTCGCCCTGCTCGAGGAGCAGGCGACCACGCGGGTGCAAGAGCTCGTGCCGATCCGGCACGCCCGCATGCTGGTGTCGCCGTTCACGTTCTACCGCGGCGCCGCGCTGCTGATGGCCGCCGACCTCGCCGGCACGCCGGTCTCGGGCATCACCACCCAGATCTGCGGCGACGCGCACCTCTCGAACTTCGGCGTCTTCGGCACCCCCGAGCGCACGATGATCTTCGACATCAACGACTTCGACGAGACGCTGCCCGGCCCGTGGGAATGGGATCTCAAGCGGCTCGCCGCGAGCTTCGAGGTGGCGGGACGCGAGTCGAGGGTTCAGCGAAGAGGAGCGGCGCGAGATCAACCTCACCGTCGTGCGCGGCTACCGCGAGCGGATGCTTCTCGCCGCCGAGATCCGGGGTGCTCGAGGCCTGGTACGACCGGCTCGACGCCGACCGGATGATGGAGTACATCGAGGCGGGGCAGGAGTCCAAGCGCGCCGCCGACAAGCTGGCGAAGCGCGCGGATGCTGCACTCGCGAAGGCGCGCACGAAGGACAGCACCCGCGCATTGGCCAAGCTGGTCGAGGTGGTCGACGGCGAGTTGCGCATCTCAGCCGACCCGCCGCTCATCGTGCCGCTCGAGCAGTTGGAGCCCGTCGGGCGCACGCGGGAGCAGCAGGAGGAGTGGATGCGAGACGTGCTGGCGTCGTACCAGTCGACCCTGCAGCAGAAGAATCATCCGATGCGGGAGTTCTCGTACGTGCACATGGCGCGCAAGGTCGTGGGCGTCGGCAGCGTCGGAACCCGCGCGTGGATCGTGCTGCTGCGCGGCCGCGACGACGCCGACCCGCTGCTGCTGCAGGCCAAGCAGGCCGAGGCGTCGGTGCTCGAGCGCTTCCTGCCGCCGAGCGAGTACGACAACCACGGCGAGCGCGTGGTCAGGGGGCAGCGCCTGATGCAGGCGGCGAGCGACATCTTCCTCGGCTGGCATCGTCGAGCCGGGCGTGGACGGGGTCGAGCGGGACTTCTACATCCGTCAACTGCACGACTGGAAGGGCTCAGCCGACGTCGACACGATGAAGCCTCTCGGCGGCCAAGCTCTATGCGCGGGTGTGCGGCGAGACGCTCGCTCGGGCGCACTCGCGTTCGGGCGACCGCGTCGCCATCGCCGCCTACCTGGGGCACAGCGACCGTTTCGACCGTGCGATCGCCGCGTTCGCGCGGGACTACGGCGACCAGAACGAGCGCGACTACGCGGCCTTCGCCGATGCGGTGGCGTCGGGACGACTCGAAGCGGCCGACACCGTGTAGGGGTGCTCACGGAGGGGGAACGAGGATGGCGCGGACGACGGCGCGCAACGGGGAACAGGCGGCGAGATGACCGACACGATCAGCACAGGAGATGTCGCGGGCCGAGCGACGTCGGTTCATCCTGCGCGGGTTGCTCCGCGCCCTGATCCTGACCGTGGTGCTGTTCACCCTGTACTTCCTGGCCCCGCTCGCCTGGATCGAGGGCGTGCCCGTGGGAGTCGTGCTGGTGGTGGCACCGCTGGTCCTGCTCGCCGTGTCGTGGTGGCAGATCCGCGCGATCCTCCGGTCGCCGCAGCCGGGACTTCGCGGGATCGAAGCACTCGCCGTCATCGCGCCGCTGTACCTCCTCCTGTTCGCAGCGACCTACTTCCTGATGGCGCGCGCCGACCCCGCGAGCTTCAGCATCGACGCGCTCACCCGCCTCGACACCCTGTACTTCACCGTCACGGTGTTCTCCACGGTCGGCTTCGGCGACATCAGCCCGACGAGTGAGGCCGCACGTCTCCTCGCCATGATCCAGATGATCCTGAACCTGATCGTCCTCGGCGCCGGCGTCCGCCTGCTGACGGCTGCCGTCCGACGGGGTCGCGAGGCCAAGGCACAGATGTGGATTCGGATGCGGAGGCGGATGCGGACTCGAATCCTGCGGCCGACGCCTGACGCGCGGCCGCGACTTCACTCATCGACACCATCGTCACCCGTCATTCAAGGAGGATCGGTCATGACCAACTCGGACCACACAGCCCCGGCGTACCCCGAATCGGTGGAATCTCGCATCGGCACGCTGCACTACGACGCCGGGTGCCCGACGCCCGATACCTCACGAAGGCTCTTCGATGAGATGGACTTCCAACGCGCGGTCCAGGCGTACCTGTGGGCGTACCCTGCCGTGTCGTTCGAATCCATCCGATCCGTCGCGAAGGACGACCTCGGAATGGACTTCCTCGACCTCGGGATCGCGGACAACTTCGTTGATCCGAAGTCGCTGTGGCTCACCGCGAACGACACCACGATCTACGCCTTCGTCAACTTCGACCTCTCACAAGGGCCGGTCGTCATCGAGATCCCACCCGGAGCCATCGTCGGACTCGTCGACGACTTCTGGGAGAAGTCGCTCGTCGATGTCGGTCTCCCCGGTCCCGACGCCGGCAACGGCGGCAAGTTCCTGGTGCTTCCGCCCGGCCACGAGGGCGAAGATGAACACGACGGCTACTACACGGTGCACGCGCACATGCACGACCACAACATGCTGGTGCGCGGAATCATCGTGGACGGCGACGTCCCAGACGCCGTGCAGCGGATCCGGAACGTCAAGGTCTACCCGTGGAGCGAACGCGAGGACCCGACACCCAACCGGTTCGTCTCGATCTCAGGGGCTCTGATCGACACGCGACCCCCGGGCGGAATGGAGTTCTGGACACGGCTGTCGAGGGTCATCGACAACAACCCGGTCCAAGAGCACGACCGGTTCTAGATGGCGATGCTCAAGCCGCTCGGAATCGAGAAGGGCAAGCCGTTCCTGCCCGACGAGCGCCAGACCAGCATCCTGGAAGAGGCCGCCGAGCTCGGCGATGCCATGGCGCGAAACGTCATGTACGAGAACTCCCAGCGCATCAGCGGCGCTACGGCATTCCCAGGAACCCAATGGGACTGGGTCATCCTCGTCAGGCCCGATCAGGAAGCCGAACACTACAGCCAGCTCGACGAACGCCTGCAGTACACCTACGGCGCGATCTACCTCTCGCCCGGCATCGGCCAGAATGCAACCCGGGCCCGGAGCCAACTACCTTCAGGCATTCAGGGATCGCGATGGCAACCACTTCGACGGCGCGAAGGCCTATCGGCTGCACATCCCCGCGAACCCTCCGGCCGCGGCATTCTGGTCACTCACGCTGTACGACACCGCAACTCGCTCGATGGTCCAGAATCCGACGAACGATGCCGCCCGTTCCGGATACGACGACCTCGCCATCAACGAGGACGGTTCCATCGATCTGTACCTCGCGCCCGAACCCGGAGCAGGGCCGGAAACGAACTGGATCCAAACGGTGCCCGGTCGGGGCTACTACCCGATGTTCCGCCTGTACAGTCCGACGGCCCCGCTGTTCGACGGCACGTGGACCCTGCCCGACGTGGAACCAGCATGACCAAAGGCGATCGTGTCCTCGGTCAGGAGGACGGCGAATAACGCGCCCGATCAAGGGCTGTATGTCAGGAGCGGAGACGAGGGGATTTGAACCCGGTGGAACGCCCCGCGAACGCGCCGCTGTCCCCGAAAAACCGCAGAAATCCGTTCATGTTGCTTCGAATCGATCACGTGTGAATGCCTTCACCGAGCGATGTTTGTGTCCATTCCGTGTCCATGCGTGCCGCACTTGATGCGACGTACTGGTGCTGCCTGACGACCCCAGGATCTTGGCTATGTCTCAGGTGCCAAGCAGGGCACTGCTTCGTGCGCTCCTCCCTAACTGCACCGGTGGGATTTGAACCTGAAGCGGAACCCAACGATGATGCTGCCGGCCGCTCGGATCGCCGGAATTCCGGGTGAGAAGAGGCCTTGCGGATCACGCCGTTCGGCGTGATTCGCCGCAGGTTATTGCCATTCTGTTGCCACGGGAGCGGCGCGGCCGGCTGAAAGCTCGGCAGAGCTTCGGCACTGCGGTCAGCTCTCCGTCTGCGGGCGATGGCCCCAACGCGCCCACCGGCCGCCCTATTCGTTCTTCGGCGGCTGAGGTCAATGGAATGTAGGAAAGACAGCGCAGCCTGATCCCGGGGCTATGGGACGCACTCAATTGAGGCCTCGGGGCATCAGAACCTATTGCGGCAGCCTTCGCGCAGAGCCATAGTTCTATGACGAGTCGCGGAGGGCCGTCTCCCAGTACTCCAAGGTGATCGAGTCATTCGGCAGCGCACGCTTAACCTCTTCGTAGAGGCGTCGGCCTTCCCTCTCGTGCTCATCGGCGAGCGTTGCCGTCGGCCACCCGGTCATGTAGTAAAACTCCTGGTTGAAGGTAGCCGCCCACGCCCGGAGTTCGGCGGCCAGCGATGCGGGCAGCTGCGGATCGTCATCGTCACAGAGCCCATCCGTTGCCCAGAACGGCCAGCCGACGGAGTAGTCATTCATCAACCGGTACTCCATGCCCCGCCTCCTTGATGACCACGCGACGCGGCTCCGGAAGCGCTGCAGGTGGCTCCTCGGTGTACCACGCATACTCCAGAGTCGACGGTTCGCCGTCCTCAATCCACAAGAGCAGCTCGCAGCTCCACTGGCCACGAGTGTCGAGCAGGTAGAAGCCCGTCATCGGCCCATCATCCACAGGAAGCTTCGGTGCTCCCGGGGTGATGTCCAGTCTCAGCATCGTGATCGGCCCGCTGACACCTCTCAGCCTCATCGACTATCACCCCGGCGTCGCCAATCGCGTCGCTGGCAACCGCAGCCATCATCCGAGCGAGCAAAGCTCGCGCCCGGCTGGGCGTGCTGGTGTCCTCCACCCCGACAGCATCGCACTCTCATGACCTGCGATCATCGTCCGGGCGTTCCAAAGCCAATCCCTAGCCGGGCAGGAATGTGCTTCGTGCTGACTGCCATGCTTGTCGCATGTCGCAGCCGAACGACCTCCTCGCTGTCCTTGTCGACGCTGACAACGTGCCGCCATCGAAGATGGGTGCAGTCCTCACGGAGGTCGCCCGGTTTGGCACGGCCTCGGTGAAGCGGGTCTACGGCGACTGGACCAAGCCGAATCTGAGCAGATGGAAGCCGGTCGCCAGCGAGCACGTCATTCAGCCGATGCAGCAGTTCGCCAACACGGTCGGAAAGAACGCGACCGACAGTGCCCTGATCATCGACGCCATGGATCTGCTCTACACGCGCCGATTCCACGGGTTCTGCATCGTGTCTTCCGACAGCGACTTCACCCGTCTCGCGTCGCGTATTCGGGAAGAAGGCGTCACGGTCTATGGGTTCGGAGAAAGGAAGACGCCCGAAGCCTTCCGCAATGCGTGCGATCGATTCACCTACCTAGACGTGCTCGACGAGGCAGCGGAGAGCACCACTACGGCGCCTACGCGCGTGCCGCCCCCGAAGTTGCGCGGCGACACCAGGCTCGTCTCGGGGTTGCGGACGAGTGTCACCACCGCATCGGGCGAGGACGGATGGGCGAACCTCTCGGCGGTGGGCGTGCTGATGCGGAAGCAACAGCCCGATTTCGACTCACGAAACTGGGGGTACGCGAAACTGTCCGACCTTGTTCGAGCGACGGAACTTTTCCTCATCGAGCCCCGCTACGCTGGCGGATTGCAGGTGCAACACCGCAAGAGGAACGGCGACTGAGAAGCCGACAGCGGATCCCTCACTGGGTCCTCCCTCCAGTCTGCTGAGATGTTCATCCGTAGAAGGAAACGTCTCAGCGTCGCCGGCGGCGCTTCTTCCTCCGGATGACCGGTGTCGTGTCACCGTCTCGGCGGAGCGCGGACCGCCGTTCCGCGAGGACCAGCAGCCTCCGTCCGTTTACGGTCGGGTCCTCAGGTTCCTCGGGTCGCAGGTCCCCGGCGAGGTCCTCGACCATCCAGGAACAGTTCCGCAAGGCGCGGCCCTCCACGCACCAGTAGGCGTCAACCTGGCCGGCGCCGATTCTCCCAAACGACCTCTCCGGGTCAGCCCACACCGGCTTAGTGAGACGGCCGGTGCAGTGCGCGCAGAACCATCGCCCGTCGTCCCCCAGGGTCGCGGATGGGGTGGCGAGACTCGCGGCAGCGAGCGCGTTCTTCGGGTAGGTCAGTCCGCACCGAACCTGTACCGGCAGACCGCCCGCCATGAGGTCGCGGTTGCTGCAGTCTCGGCCAGGTACTTGGCGCGCGGGTTCGCGTGGTACCGGGATCGGCGACCCGCGTCGACCCAGGATCACCAGCCTCCGGCTGAATGAACACCGACACGCATTGACATCGTTGTCATGCCGGGTAGGCTTCATCATCAGCCCGAATGACATCACAAGACGAGCCCGTCGTCCACCCACGACGATTTCTCCCTATCGCCCGAACTCAGACCGATCGGAGCCGGATGTCAACCTCTCTCGACCTCGGTAGCTGTTACCGATGCGGGCACGAGCGTGCCGAGCATGAGGGCACTTGTCACACGGATCTCTTCATCGAGGGCCGGTGGACGAAATGCGCCTGTCACGAGTTCCTGCCGGTTCTCGTCCGCAGGCTCCAGCCTTCAACATAGTCATCATCAGCCTTCGGGGTGACCGTTGTAGGCGCGGATCTTTTACTCGCTGGTCTCCAGCGCGAGCGTGAGTTGTGCCGGAGCCTCGTCCCAGAGCCGGAAATCAGACGAACCCGAGACTTCGGGGGCGGCGGCGTTCCAGATTTGCGGGGGCCGTCGCGACCCCGACCACCCCTCGGCGATCGAGAGGGGCAAGCCGGCGCCCTGCACTAGCTTCCAGTGCGGACCTACGTCCGAGAACTCCGCTCCTGCGGGCGGCGCTGCCCGAGCGTGCCGATCACCATCGGGCTCGTCGTGCCGCCACCCATCTGGAACGGCGCGATCCAAGGCGCCGGTGTCCTCGACGGACTAGCGAATCGGATCGGCACGCTCATTGGGCGCGTCGTACATCGCTGCAACGCCGTTACCATCATGAACCGGCTCGCCAACCGGGCACGACGGAGCGCTCCTTCTGCTCACCTTCTCCTGGTCTGGGCAAGCGGCACATCGCAACCTCACTGACGCCATGGTCAGGGCTTCGAAGTAAACAAGCCGGAATGGTCGTGCACGCATCCGCGGTGCCGTTGTGGCGATGATCATCGGGAGTAAACGGTGGAAAGGCACGGCCATGGCGTGCCGAAACGAATCCTCGCAGAGGCCGGCGGACCGTCAGCAGGTGCGGAAGAGGAGGGCCGCGATCTTTCGCGCGGTGACGTCAGGTTCGTTGCCCTCGGCGACCGATCTGGTTCCGCTCACGAGCAGTGACGCGAAGCCATGGACGATCGACCACGCCGCGAGCGCGGCGATACGAGTATCGCCGCCGGACTGCGCTTCAGTCAGGTCGCCGATTCCTTCGTAGAGTGCCGCCTCCGCGCGTCGCTGGGCTTCGACAAGAGCCTGATCGTCGGTGTGCACGAGGTCGGGTCGGTACATAACCTCGAAGTGCGCGCGGTGGTCGATGGCGAACTGCACGTAGGCCACGCCGACGTCGACGAAATCACCGGTGCTCTGCCGCGCGGCATCCAGGGCGTCGGCGAGGAGATCATAGCCCTGTGCCGCCAGTGCGGTCAGCAGCCCGGCCTTGTCGCCGAAATGGTGCGCAGAGGCGGCGTAGGACACGCCGGCACGACGAGCCAGCTCGCGCATGCTGAGGTTCGCCGGTCCGGATGCCGTGACAGCCTCGACCGCCGCTTGGAGGAGCGTGCTACGTAAGGAGCCATGGTGATACGGGCGGGTCATTCGTCCACGCTATCACCAATCTTTTCCTTGACAAGATCGTGATCGCGGGCGAGTCTTGTCACTGTCAAGTTCTCGATAGGGGAAGTCAATGGATTCGCTCATCATGCTCGTCGTCGTCACGGGCGTTTTACTCGTGGCAGGTGCCGCCGGCGTGCGATGGCTTCGACCTTGGACCGTCGCCTTGCGGGGCGGATTGGCGGCGATGTTCGTGATGACGGGTGTATCCCATTTCACGAGCATGCGCGCCGAGCTCATCAGCATGGTGCCGGCCGGGCTTCCTGAGCCCGAACTCCTCGTCTCGCTCACCGGTGCACTCGAGCTGGCCGGTGCGGCGGGGCTCCTCTGGGCGCGTACCGCACCGCTGGCGGCCGCATGCCTCGCCGCCCTTCTGATCGTGCTGTTCCGCGCGAACATGTACGCGGCTACCCAGGGCATCAGCTCCTCGGCCGGAAGTCTCGTGACCCGCGGTCTGATTCAGGTCGTCTACATCGCCGCGGCACTCACCATCGTCGTAACCGCCTTGCGGGCGCGACGGGACCGACGCGCCGCCGTCCGGCAAATCTCCGTCAGCGAGCCCGCGTGATCCGCGCCGGGTGTCGCCCAAGGCTGCGGCTGTCCGCGGCAGGGCGAATGGCTGACGACGCACGGACCACGCCGACGGTTCTCCAATCGGCTGTTCCCCCGTCCGAGTTCGGCAACCATCATGCGCGTTGGATCAACGCGAGCCCGGTATACGTGTGGGAGGCGCTGACCTCGGTGCGGCTCGCCGATCTGGCCATCACCAAGCAGCTCGTTGCGATCCGTTACCTTGGATCGAGCCAGCCGTCTGATGCCCCACTGTTCGAACAGGGCCCGCTCACCATGTACGTGGTCGATGCGCCGCGCTACGCGGTCGGCGGTTCCGTCGCCCGACCGTGGAAGTTCGAACCCGAGCATCGATCTGTTGCAACCCTGGAGGAGTTCCGGGACTTCGACGAGCCCGGGTGGGCGAAATACCTCACCGACTTCATCCTGACTCCCGGAGGTGGTGGCACGCTCCTGACCACAGAGACTCGCGGGCACTGCACCGACGCGTGGGCGTGGCGTCGCTTTCGGATCTACTGGTCGGCCATCCGCGCGGGCAGCACCCTCGTCCGCCGCGACATGCTGCGGACGGTGGCCGACTGGGTCGAGCTCGGTCACGGCCGCGCGCCGAAGTGAACCCCGACGACGAGGATGCTTCCTCCTCGAAGGTGGCCCGCCTTCTCTCACGCTCGCCTCACCCCGATTCGCCAGCAAGAAGGATCTCCATGAAGTTGCCGATCACTGCACATACCTCGCGTCCCTGGCGGATCCATGAGCTCACTCGCGATTTCCAGATCGAGGACGTATGGGCGTTACCGACCCCCGGCGGCCCTGACGACCTCGCCCACTTGGTGCGGCAGTTCGACTCCGGAGACGGCTCGAACGTATTCACCGGTGTCGTCGGCGCGCTCTTCGCCATCCGCTGGAAGCTTGGGGCGCTGCTCGGCTGGGACAAATCCGGCGCCGGGCTCGGCACCCGGGTGGGATCGCTGCGCGAGCGGTTGCCGGCGGACCTTCGCGACGGTCCACGCGGCCCGGACCTGCGCGCCGTTCCGTTCAAGTCCGTCTATCAAACGGAGAACGAGTGGGTGTCCGAGATCGCGAACCGGACCGTGCACGCGGTGATGCACATCGGATGGGTTGCCGACGAAGCCGGCGGCTACCGCGGTCAGATGGCCGTGCTGGTGAAGCCGAACGGGCTGCTCGGTGCCCTGTACATGCTCGGCATCCGGCCGTTCCGGTATCTCGGCGTCTATCCGGCGCTGTTTCGAGGATTTGGACGGAGCTGGCAGTTGCGAACGGTGGAACGGACTGAGGGAGAACAGAAGTGAGCAGAGTCAACTTCACGTCGGCGGGCGGCTGGGTGGCGATCGTGGGGAGCGTGATCCATCTGGTGCTGACGTCCTACACACACGCGGGCGTATGGACGGACATCGTTTCCGCCGGGTGGTGGAACACGGTCACGCTACGGCCGAGGACCGAGCAACTTCGGGTTGCAGAGACGTTCTGGATCACCCCGGGCAGTTTCGCCGTGCCGTTGCTTGTGCTCGGGATCTTCGTGGTGTTCTCGGCGAGAGAGGGTCACCGAGTGCCGGGTGCGCTCGGCTGGATACTCGCCGCTTGGGGCGCAGTCGGAGCGAGCCTGATGCCGATGTCGGGCGCGTGGCTGTTCATTGTGGTCGGCCTCCTGTTCGTGGCCGGCGACCGTGCCCGGTCATTTCAGCCTGAAGCGATTGTGGAAATGCAACGTGAGAGTTTCAAATGAAGGAGTATTCGTGTCCCCTCTCAAGCCGCATCGGCAGCGCACGCTGTCTCGTGCACTGCACCTGATCGGTGCCGGCCTCATCGGTACATTCGTCTACGCGCCCGCGTCCGTCTCGGACAACCTGCAGCCGGTGATCGCCTTCGCCGTGATCCCGGTTCTCACCGCGTCGGGGCTGTTCCTGTGGCAGCAGGCGCGCATCCGCCAACTCTTCAGGAAGACCTCGCGCGCCCAGTCGCCGACGTAGAGAGAAGCGTTCATGTACAAGACGATCGTGCGGCGCAAGATCCGCGGCGCCTTCCACCTGCTCTCCATCGGCGACGTCGACGCTCTCGCTTCCGGGATGACCCTCGATGTGCACCACACCTTCTCGGGCACCCACGCACTCGGCGGCACGCGCACCAACCGCGACGACGTCACCGCGTGGTTGCATCGCCTCTTCACCATTCTCCCCGGTCTGAAGTTCGACATCACCGCCATGGCAGTGGGCGGTTGGCCCTGGGATACTACCGTCAGTGTGGAGTGGATCAACTTCGGTGTCGTGCCCGACGGCACCCACTACCGCAACGGCGGTTCCCACATCTTCAGGCTCCGGTGGGGGAAGGTCGCGTCTTTCCACGCCTACCTCAACGACATCGACGAGATCGGTGAGGTCATGACGCGGCTCGCCGCCTTGGGAATTCCCGAAGCCGCCTTGCCGCCCATCCAGTCGGGGCGGGGCCGCGCATGAGGGGTTCGTCGGCGCACGATGGCGAAGAAGCACGCGGCGTCGTGGTCGGCGAGCAAGCGGCGCCAGGCTGGTCGATCGGCCCGGCACGGGAAGGCGACGAGGGTCGCATCGCCGAAATCTGGCGAACCGGGTGGGGCGACGGGCACCTCGGAAACGTGCCCGAGGCGCTGATCCGCCATCGATCGGACGAATCCTTCCTGCCGCGCGCACGGGAACGGCTCGCGAAGACGCGTGTAGCCCGGATCGGCAGCAATGTCGTCGCCTTCGCGATCGTGAACGGCAACGAGGTCGAGCAGATCTACGTGGACCGGGCCGCTCGTGGTACGGGGATCGCCGCGGCGCAGCTACATGACGCCGAGTCGATCATCCGCGCCGCGGGCCACCGCCGGGCCTGGCTGGCGGTGGTCGAAGGCAACGCGCGGGCGCGCGCATTATACGAGCGGGAAGGATGGCGCGACGTGGGCCCGTTCGAGTACCCGGCCGAGGCATCCGGCCAGCTGCTCGCCGTGCCGACCAGACGGTATGAGCGCGACCTCCGGGCCGCTACGAGCGGCTTTCGGAGCCCGGCATGATCAGCTTTCCTGGAAGCGAGAAGGATCCGACGCTGGGGGATTTCCTCTACCTGTCCTTCATGGTCGGCACGTCTTTCTCCCCGGAGGGGGCGACGGTCGCGTCGCGGAAGGTCCGACGAGTGATTCTGATCCAGAGCGTCGCCAGCTTCTTCTACAACGCCTTCCTCATCGCCATCGCGACCCAGGTCCTCCAACGCATCATCGCGAGCGGCTGACACCACCAGATTCGAGGGACGAATGAACCAGATGAGCAGTGGAGACGTGGTGAGCAGTGTAGGCGCACGAACCGGCGCCGTGAGCGTGCGGTCCATCGCGACAGCGGTGCCGTCGACCGTCTTGGCGCAGGAGCAGGTGCGCGACGTGTTCGCCGGTCAGCCGGGTCTGAGCCGGCTGGGGCGCCGCTTGGTCGGGTCTGTCTTCGACGCTTCCGCGATCGCGCGTCGGCACACCGTCATTGAAGAGCTCGGGGGAGCGCGCACGGCAACGGCGGAGTTCTACGACGCGCAGGCAGGGACGATCCTGACCCCAGCCACCGGGGCACGAAATGCCAAGTACACGCGAGAGGTGCGACCGCTGCTGCTCGGCGCAGCGGCGAGGGCCATCGAGGAGGCGCCCGGGATCGACCGTGCGGATATCACCCATGTCATCACGGTCTCCTGTACCGGATTTTTCGCGCCCGGTCCCGACTACGTGGTGGTCCGCGATCTCGGGCTTGCCCCTTCCACCCGACGACTGCACGTCGGGTTCATGGGCTGCTATGGTGCGTTCCCCGCTCTGCGGGCGGCGGTGTCGACCTGTCTGGCGGAGCCGGACGCGACCGTGCTCGTCGTGTGCGCCGAACTGTGTTCGCTGCACCTGCGCTCGTCGGAGGATCCAGACACGATCCTCGCCTCTTCCGTGTTCGCGGACGGCGCCGCCGCCGCGGTGATCTCCGCCCGTCCTGCCCCGTCAGGATCAACAGTCCTGGAGGTCGACGCACAGGAGACCGTGCTCACCGACGGCGGCGACGATGACATGGCGTGGACGATCGGTGATCTCGGATTCGAGATGGTGCTCTCCAGCTATGTCCCACGCATCCTCGAAGAACAGATCGATGGTGCCCTCCGCCCACTGCTCGACCTACTCCCGGCACCCCGCGTCACGGACTGGGCGCAGATCGACGGATGGGCGATCCATCCCGGTGGACGCGCGATCCTCGACCGCGTGCAGCGAGCGATCGGGCTGTCCGATGCGCAGATGGCGCCCTCCCGCGCGGTGCTGCACGACTACGGCAACATGTCCAGCGCCACAATTCTGTTCATCCTGCGTCGTATCCTTTCCGGCGACAGCGAGGAATCGAGGCTCACACCGACGGTCGCGGAGCGGGTCGCCGCGATGGCGTTCGGCCCGGGACTGACGGTCGAATCGGCGCTGTTCACGAAGCGGGTGACGACATGACGCGCCGCGGATTCGGACAGCGGGACACGCAGTCGCGGGAGCTCATGGACGATCCAGGCGGCGACCCCGATCGACTCGAACGCACCTACCGGCAGTTCACCATCGTCAACCGACTGGTGTCCGGATGGCGACGACTCTACCGGGGTCGGATACGCCCGCGCCTGGACGCCCACACGCCCACAACGTTGCTTGATATCGGGTTCGGCGGCGGCGACATCCCCCGTGCCCTCGCGACCTGGGCGGCCCGCGACGGGCTCGTCCTGCGCATAACCGCGATCGACCCGGACGAGCGTGCCATCGGTCATGTGCACGGGATGCCGGATGCCGGGGTCCGCTATGAGCGGGCTTCGAGCGCCGACCTGGTCGCACGCGACGAGCGTTACGACCTGGTGATCTCCAACCATCTCCTCCACCACCTCGACACCGCGGAACTCAGCACCCTGCTGGAGGACAGCGCGGTGCTGTCCCGCCGCCTCGTCATCCACAACGACCTCTCCCGCGGTCGCGCCGGCTACGACGTCTACGCCGCGACGACGCTGCCATTCTCTCGGCGTTCGTTCGTGCATCAGGACGGGCTGCTGTCAATCCGCCGCAGCTACCGGCGACACGAGCTGCAATCGATCGTGTCGCCGGGCTGGCAGGTCGAGTCGATGTTCCCGCAACGCCTGCTGCTCACTCATGAAGGAGGCGACCGATGACCAGCCAGAAGAAGAACGGACGGGCGACCCGGAGGCTGGTCACGGCCGCGGCCGCGAGCTACGCGACTAACGCCGCGTTCGGCACCGCCGTCGCGACCGGGGCGATCGACAACAGGCGCATCCGCTGGGTCCACCATGCACTGTTCGTTGCGACTGCCTCGCTGAGCACGATTGCCGTCGCCGTCAGCGCAATCGAGCGTAGGCCGGCCGGGCTCGCGCTGCTGATTGCGACTCTCCCACTCATCGCACTGCCGTATGTCGGCGGGAAGGTGCACCGGCATGCCTCGGTGGCCGGGATGGCTGCGCCGGCGTTCGCGACCGCCCTCGTTCTGGCCTGGAGGAGGCGCTGATGGAGTTTCTCGATGTGGTACGTCGTCGAAAGACGACCAATGGAGCGTTCCTGCCCGACCCAGTCTCGGAAGAGCACCAGCGGCTTCTCATGGAAGTCGCAGGGCGCGCCCCGTCGCAGCTGAACAGCCAACCGTGGCGGTTCGTGATCGTGGAAGAACGGGAGACGATCGATGAGATCGCCCGGATCAGCGGGGAGAGCATGACCGAGGCGATGTCGAACGGCACGTTCTTCGAGCGGTACAAGCCCTACTTCCGATTCAGCAAGGCGGAGATGGACCGTCGCCGCGACGGGATGCTCTTCGACCGGCTGCCCGCCCCGCTGCGCCCGTTCACCAGCCAGGTGTTCACCTCCCGCGGCCAAAAGCTCATGAACACCATGCGCGTGCCGCAGACGCTGGGCGAGGAGAACCGCAAACTCGTCGCTGGCTCCCCGCTGCTGCTGGGGGTGATGCTCGACCGATCCGAGTACCGGCCTGGAGAGCTGTCCTCGTTCTACTCCGTGTTCAGCATGGGCGCAGCGATGGAGAACGTGTGGCTCAGCACCGTCGCGCTCGGCATGGGCATCCAGTTCGTCTCCTTCCCCATGGAGGTCCCCGGCCGATGGGACGAGATCGTCCGACTGCTCCATGTGCCGGGCGACCTCGAGCTGATGGCCGTGTACCGCCTCGGATACCTGCCCGCCGAGCAGCGCCGACCCCCGATCGACTGGACCAGCGGGCAGCGCAAGCTCCCATCGCAATACGTCTTCCGCGGTACCTGCGCCACCCCCCCAGGAAGGCTGGGACGAGCTGCGCTCGGTAACGCACTAACCGGAGCGGATCAGAAATGATGAAGGGAGCGCGCAATGAAGGTATTCATCGGAGTCAGCGGTTCCATCGGAGGGCTGCTCGCACGGAATCTGATCGATCGCGGCGACGAGGTCTCCGGCCTGGTACGTCGCGACGAACAGAGAGCCGATCTCGCCATCCGGGGCATCGATGCGCGTGTCGCCGAGCTTGCGGACATCACCCCCGACTCCCTGGCGTCCATGCTCAGCGGGGTCGACGCCGTCGTGTACACCGCCGGGTCGAACGGAGGCACGCGGGAGAACACGGCGGCCATCGACGGTGACGGCGTGGTGAAGGCCCTCGAAGCTACACGTCTGGCGTGCGTGAGGCGCTTCACGTTGGTGTCGGTACTACCTGAGTCCGGACGGGACCAGGAGCTCGACGAGGACACCGAGTTCTCGTGGACAGGCCGACGAGGTTTGCGGCCTCGGCGATGCTCTTCGGCGCCGCCGCGGCGTCGATCCTGGAGTCGTCCAGTAGCCCGTGGACGGCATCGATCACCGACGTGGACGGCTCGTCCCCGGCGGCGAGGGATGCGTTCGATCAGCGCTTCGGTTGCCATGGACGACGTACTAGGTCGGTCAGAACGCCCGCACGGCCGGGGGCAGACCTGGGAAATTGGTCATCGCAACCAGGCCAATGGTCGTGAGCACCGCTACGCCGATCGCGAATGTGGCGAGGGCAGCCAACCGGTGACGAGCGCCGCGTACCCGGACTCCGATCGCGCCCCCGGCAACCATGCCGGCGATCGTGATCGGCAGGCCGATAGTGCTGAGCTTTGCTTGCTCTGCGCGACCGATGGCTACGAGGTCCATGACGTCCGTTCGCGACGCGGAGACGGCCGCCTCGAGTGCGCCTGCGACCATGGGGTTCGCGGCGGAGGCGACGATGAGCTCGCTCGGCTCGAGGAGCAGGGCTCCGAATGCCTCGCGCGAGCGAACCATCGCTTCGGCGTCGGCCCGCGTCTCAGCGCGGATGACTCGGAAGGGCCCGTCCGGGCCGGCATCGAGGACCTTAGCGATGTCGGAAGCAGCGGCCGCTGGAGCGACGATCGCGATCGGGACGTCGTGTGGGGTGGCCGCGACACCGGGCCAGGAACAGGGCGATCAAAGCGACCGCGGCGAGCGTCAGCACGCTGACGAGAAGCATCGCGGGCACCCACGGGGACCGGCCGTTCACAGGCCGGTCCCCGTTCATCCCCAGCCCGCCGTTATGGCCTCGACGGCATGAAGGACTCGATCGCCCCCCGGTTACGACGCCGACATCGCTGCGTTGAACCCCAACACGGAGTGGACCGTTGATGTCAGCGACATGCGTTCCAACGCCGGATGGACACCATACGACGGATTCGTCGTCCCTGGTCGAGTCGAGCTGACACTCTCGAAGGGGAGGGTCGTCTTCAACGGCGAGCTCCGCTTCGCCGAGGGCGACGGCCGAGTCGTCGCTCCCGTTCCTGAATGGAAGCTCGACGAGCCCGAACGCGCCCCGGGGCGATTATCGCGCTACGCGGTGCCGGTCGGGCGTCGTACCGCGTGGCGTCGGCCGGCGTCGGTTCAGCGGATCGCCCGCAGGCGATTCACCTCCGCGTCGATCCGGGACTCCGAGATCCGCGGGCGACGGCGGCTGAAGAGTGGAATCCCCCAAGCGACCGCGGCGACAGTCCAGCCGGCGATGGGCCAGACAGGCCAGAAGTACCCACTCGGCGTGGTGGCCAGCCAGATCGCCAGCATGCCGAGCGCGGCGAGGACCCATAAACCGACCACGGCCAGATAGATGTTGCGGGCGATGATCGTGCGGCGTGCCCGCATGCGCAGGCTCGCGTCGGTTTCGATGCTCATGATTGGTGTGCTCCTTCTTTGTTGGGAGTTGCTGTGTTGGATGTTGCGCGGTCACCAGAAGCTCGGCGCAGTACGACAGAGGTGAGGTGGCCATCGACCGCGAACGAAGGCCCGTCGGTCTCCCCCGAATCGTGTTCGCGTTGACGTAGTCGATCGCGGTCGCCGGCCGCGAACAGGAGGCCGACCACGATGAACGCCCACGCCCCCGAGACCGGCAGCAGGCTTGCGCCAAGGATGCCCCAGCCCACCAGCACCCAGCCGAGCGCGCCCGGGATCCGCTGACCGTTCCGCCCCGACAGCACTGCGAGGATCCCGAGCAAGAGGAGCGGCACGGCGAAACTGCCGATACTGACCCAGAACGCGCCTGCACGCTGGAGCTGATCGGCATTCGGTCTCAACGTGACCGTATTCCACCACCCGGCGGAGACGATCCCCGCCCAGACCTCGGCACCGTTCATCAACGTCAGCGTGAGGTGGACAACCGCGCCTGCGATCGCCACCCACCCACCGACAACGGTGTAGTCAACTCTCTTCACGTCTCGTTCCCTTCGATCGCGGTCGATTCGGACGCCACGCCCCAGCCGCCCAGTTGAGTATTCGACCTCGGGCTACGCGTGGTGAGGTACACACCTCAGTTGGCTGTCGCAGCGCGGGCGACCGAGCGGAGCATGTCCCATCTGATGATGCTGCTGCCGAGGTTGATGGCCGCCCAGTACGGGCGGAACCGCCGCCAGGCCCACTCGTCGGTGCAGTAGCCGCGGGTCTCGGTGCGGAGCATCGTGCCGCCACGCTCAGCAGTCAAGCTGAAGTCGGTGAGGTACTTCGCCCACCCTGGCTCGTCGAACGCGGCGAACTCGTCGAGACTGGTGATCTTCCAGCGCTCGGACTCCTTCTTCCAGGGACGGGCGACCGAGCCGCCGATCACGTAGCGGGGTTCGTCTGACTGGAACATCGTGATCGGCCCACTCTCGAAGAGGGTCCCATCGGGAATCTCCTCCCTCCCGAGGTAACGGATAGCGACGAAAGTCTTGGTGATGGCCACCTCCGACATCGTGAGCGTCGTCAGGGCGTTCCACACGGCCTCGGGTCCCGCATCGATCCAACGAGCATTGTGGTTGCGGAACTGGAACGTCGGAATCGTGGATTCAATCAGCGTGGACACTTACGGCCTCTCTTGTGAGAGTGAATGCATGACCTGGTTGGCAATGCGGTTCGCGTGGTCGGCCCGGCATCGGCTCCGCGGGGAGGAAGAGCGGGGTGAAGGCAGCACCGAGCACCTGCGCATGAACGGCCGCGGCGTCGGGCCACGTCGTGAGCTCGCCCTGCGCGTGGCCCTCAGCGAGGATCTCGGCGACGACGCGCCGCTGCGGCTCGATGAACTCCTCATGGAATCGTTTGGCGATGGCGTCGTCGTTCGAGAGGTCTGCGATCAACCCGGGAATGGCGTTCCTCGCAGCCGGTGACGACGACGACGATGAGTGGTTCCAATTGCGTCTCCATCCACGAATCTTGATCATGACAAGATTGGTGGATGGAGCTGATCTTGTCAAGGGAAAGATTGGTGCTAGCGTGATCGGATGGCCCGCCCGTATCACCATTGATCCCTGAGGGGCGCGCTGCTGGTTGCCGCGGTCGCTAGCCGTCTGGGAGACCGGCACCGCCGGCCTCAGCATGCGCGACCTCGCACGTCGCGCGGGCGTCTCTTACGCGGCATCCGCCTACCACTTCGGCAGCAAGCCGGACTGCTCACGGCCTGGCCGCGCAGGGCTATGAACTCCTCGCCGACTCACTGGAAGCAACGTGGCAGCGCACCGGCCAGTTCGTCGAGGTCGGTGTGACTTACGTGCGGTTCGCCCTCGATCACCGCGCGCATTTCGAGGTGAAGTTCCGGCCCGATCTCCTGCATCCCGACGCTGATCGAGGCGCAGCGTCGGGCGGAGGCGGCGCTGTACGCGGGGATCGGTAGCCTGTCCGATCAGCAGACCGGTGGCGACGACCGCATCACCGCGATCGCCGCGTGGTCGATCGTGCACGGCTTCGCGTCGCTGCTCGTGAGCGGCATCCAGGCGGTCGCCGTCGGCGACGATCCCGAGACCACCGCACGCACGGTGGCCACGCTGCTGTTTCGAGCAGGCTAGTTGATGCCGGACAGGGGCATGCATCCGCCTGGAACTCGGTTCACGCGGTGTGCTCCAGAGCCCGTCGCTGCCCTACGTCTTCACGCCAAGGAGTCGTTCTGGAGCCGGGCGGTCGAGCGGATCGACGACACGCTTGTCGCACGTTATGGGGACGACGTCGCGGGCTTCGTGATGGTTGTGAACGACGAGGTCGAGCATCGACAGTGCCGATTTCACCGGAGCTCAAGGTGACGGGCGGTAAGGGCACCATGCCTGCGACGTTCATCTCGCCTCTTCTGGTGTCAGGTGCGCGGCCATGCGTGCCATCGCGGCGGGAAGGAACTCGGATTCCAAGGTCTCGAGGCTCTGCCTCGCCAAGTTCGCTTAAGGTGTGAGCAGGAGAAAATCCTCGACGCGCGCGGGACGCAGCATTCCGGCGGGTGCGAGCCCCAGCTCGAGGTGCACGTCGGCGCGGCCCTCAACGTCGGGCTCACCCCGCAGGAGATCATCGAAGCGTTCCTGCACTCCGCGGTCTACTGCGGTTTCCCGCGCGCCCTCAATGCCACGTCCGTCGCGAAGAAGGCCTTCGCCGAACGTGGACTGCTTCCGCTCACCTGACCCTCTCCGCCGACGTCATGACCGGGGCAGGTACCGGGTTCCCAATCGTCCAGGTCAGCTCCTCGTGGAGTGCGTCGAGGAACTCGGCGGGATCGAACATCGCGCCAGCCGGCGCGACGCCGGTCGTCCGGGTCCGGCCGGTGAGGATGCGGTCGACGGCTTCGGCCGCGAGGGGCCCCGTGATCGCGTAGATGTCCTGCCCCGAAGCGGATGCCCGTCGCTCCTCCGCCCCGCGGCGGACCACGACATCGACGACGAAGGTCTGCTCGGATCGGCCGCTCTCATCGACGGCGACCGGGGCCGGGGTGCCGGCCGACGAGAGCTGTGCGACTGCTTCGACCGTCATGTAGCAGGTGACATCGCGAACCGGCAGGTGCTTCGGGATGGTGACGATGTCGGCCATCGAGAACTGGCTCCGGACCTTCTTCGCGCCCATCGGCGCCGGGAACGACCAGGTCGTCAGCTTTGACCGGTCCTCGCCGTACCGCAGGGCGCCGTCGTGGAAGGTGACGGCCTGACCGTCGCGTCTTTCCCGAGAGACGGCCCCAGCAGCGCGGGTTCCGGCAGTGGGATGCCAGCTGCTCAACCCGTAGGCGACATGAACCTCGTCCGCCTCGGCCCAATCGCCCATCGCGACCGTCGCGAGTAGATCTCCGAGACCGCCGAAGAACGCCATCGCAGGGACGACAATCCCGCCCTCAGAGCCGGCGTGGTCTCGGATGCGGGTGAACGTGTCCTCGTTCGCCTCGATCTCCGCCGCCACATCGACGTAGGCGACCTGCCGTCGCAGCGCAACATCCAGCAACGGACCGGTGGTGCGCGCGAAAGGGCCCGCGCAGTTGACCACGGCCGAGACGTCGCGCGTCGCCGCATCCAGCGCCGCCGCATCAGTGACATCCGCGGGGCGAGCGTCCAACCCGAGCTCGGCGGCCATCAGGGCCAGGGCCGAGCCGTTCCGGCCGGAGAGCACCGGGACATGTCCACGCTCGAGCAGCTCGGCGACGACAAAGCGGCCCGTGTGCCCATACGCCCCGTACACGAGGACCTTCCCATGGCCAGAACTGGTGCTGGATGCTGCGATTCCGGCCGTGTCCGACTGCACAGGTGGTCTCCTCTAGTTCACGAGTGCGGCCGAGCGCCGCAATCGGGTCGAAGCGAAGCTACCAGCGGCCTGTTACAGGAACACACGTTCGGCCGTCAGGAACGGTCAATTATCGTGTCTGATCAGCCAACGACGTGACAGCTCGGCCTTCAGCGCTGATCACAGCCGCACCTGGCGATGAGGACAGTCGGGGCCCGATCTCGGAGATGACACCGTCCCGAATGACAACCGTCACGGACCACACGCGGTCGCGGTATGCGGCGACCACGATCAGGTGCCGAAGCGTCTCATCGCTCGGCGTCGCGCCGACGGAGATGGCCGGCAGGCGTGCTGCCCAGGAGTCGGTATCGGAGGCGACCTGTCCCGCGAGGGTCTCCGCGCGTTGTGCGATCAGCCGCTCTCGCTCGACGAGTGCAGTGCGCATGCTCGCGTCCATGGGCCCGGTACCAACCCGTGGAACAGGCTGCCAGTCATCGATCAGCCAGCCCCTCGCATGCTCCGGTGAGAGGAGGTGCACGCGATCAGATCGTCCAGCGCAATCACGGGCAGACTCCAGCGTCGCCAGTGCGGTCGTCAGCCGGTTTCGCTCATGACGCATGACCAGTTCCGCAGCGTTAGCGTTCTGCATGGTCGGGTCGTCGTTATAGGGCATCACCTCAGCGATGGCGCGACTGGTCAGACCCGCCGCGAACAACGTCCGCAGCATCGCCACACGATCGGGATCTGCCGGCTCTGCCGGCCCATAAACTCGCTGACCGCCCGCGGTGCGATCGCTCACCAAGAGCCCTCGAACCCCTCTTCCTCGTAGCGCTTGCGCCACTTGTAGAAGCAGGTTCTCGTGATCCCGTAGTAGCGACATGTCGCGGCGACGCTGCCGCTGATCTCCTCAGCATGTCGAAGCACGGCGAGCTTGTGTTTGGCCCGGCGCTCGAGCTCCGGCTCGGCCGATGCAGTGGTCGATGACATGCGATCTTCCTTCCATCCGGAAGACCCAACTGTCAACAACCTCCATCAGTTTTAGACCTAGACGGCCAGCACAGCAAAGCTGATGCACTCCGTGGCGGAGGCAGCAGCAGTGCAGGCGCGGCTCGAAGGATGAGTTATCGGGTGGCTTGTAGCCGCGAGGGTGGTAGCGCGGCGTAACGCCGGAGTGATGGCGCCGCTGTCACCGGTCTGACCCTTCCGGAGCCGCTGAGCGAGGTTACCGGTGCTGCTGAGGAAGTCGAGGCGCCAGCGAGCAGCGCGTTCAGGCCCGCGCACGCCGTAGGATCCGAACCCAGCACCCTGTTTCTAATAGCCGTGAACCTCGACGATGGTGTCGTCTAGATCGCCAATCACCGGCACGCCCGCCCGGGCGGCAGCAGCGGCATCTGACGGGACAGGTTCCGCAGCAGGCGGAACGCCCTCAGTACGGTCCTCGTGCGTCCATAGTCCGCGCCGAGTCGAACCTTCGCGAGCGCGCGAATCGTGTGACACCCGTATACCGCGCCCGGTGAAGCTGCCCGGTGAGGTACGCCAACCGAAAAAAGGGATGTCCGATTGGAAGGGTCCGCCCGCGGGACAGGTTTCGCCCGTAGCCTCTCGAGAGCTGTGCCCACATCTTTCCCACAACTGCCCGCCACCCAACGGGATGCACGGTGATCACATTGCCGCCGAATGCCGCGAATTCATTGGGCGATCGTTCCCGACCCGCGAGATTCCGAGACATCCGCTCGGACTGAAAATCGAACGGTCACCGGAGTCGCCCCGAGACGACAACGTCCGATGCCTTCCATAACATTGGGCATTCGTGGAGTCAGTCGAGAGTTGAGGTTCTGCAGCAACATGGCGAGCATCGAGGCGTATTCGACAAAGGCGGGTAAGCGATACCGCGTCCGCTACCGGAAGCCCGACCACACCGCTGGAGCGAAGCGCGGTTTCCGCACGAAGCGCGACGCGGAGTTGTATCTCGCGTCGATCGAGATCTCCAAAGCCCGGGGTGAGTTCGTTGAGGTCTCTGCGGCACGCGCAACGATCGCCGAACTCGGCCAGGCCTGGCTCGCAACTCAGACCCACCTGAAGCCGTCAACGCTTCGATCGGTGGAGGATGCGTGGCGGCTTCGGGTGGAACCGCGCTGGGGTCGATACCCGGTATCCGCGATCCAGCACAGCGACGTGCAGGCGTGGGTGTCAGAGCTGTCGGTGTCCCGCTCCCCGACCCTCGTAATACGAAACTTCGGTGTGCTAGCGGCAATCCTCGACGTTGCTGTTCGCGACCGTAGGATCCTCTCCAATCCGGCACGTGGAACCACTCTTCCTCGCAAGTAGCGAAAAGCCCACAGGTATCTCACTCATGAGCAGGTGCACCGGCTTGCCACCGAAGCAGGTGCACGAGCGCCGCTGGTCCTGACCCTCGCCTATACCGGCCTCCGTTGGGGAGAACTGACTGCGCTGCGCGTCCGCAGTGTCGACTTCGATCGACGGCGAATTCACGTGACGGAGAACGCCGTGGAAGTTGGCGGGGTGATCCATGTCGGGTCGCCCAAGACCTACAAGAACCGGAAGGTGCCGCTCCCGGGCTTTCTGCAGCCCCATCTGCGAGGGCAGGTCGGCGATCGCTCACCGGAGGAACTCCTGTTCCCGGGCCCCAGCGGCGACTACATGCGGCGAATGCGAACGAGTATCGGCTCGAAGTCTTGGTTCAAGACCGCGCTTCGGGACGCCGGGCTCGAGCCGATGACGATCCACGACCTTCGGCACACGGCCGCTTCCTTGGCGATCAGCGCCGGCGCAAATGTGAAAGCCGTGCAGCGAATGCTTGGCCACGCCTCAGCCGCGATGACCCTCGATGTCTACAGCGATCTGTTCGATGAGGATCTCGACGCTGTTTCGGATCGCTTGGATCACGCGGTTGCCAGCTTGAATGTGTCCAAATAGTGTCCACACACGCCATGACATTAACGTGAAATCCCCACCTGCCGTGGAATTCCGGGCCAGGTGGGGCCTGAATCGAGCGGAGACGAGGGGATTTGAACCCCTGGTCCCCTTACGGGGACTCCACCTTAGCAGGGTGGTGCACTCGGCCGGACTATGCGACGTCTCCTCGCGCGTGCTCGCGCACACGCGACTGCCATCATAACCCGCGGATGCCGCGGATGACGATTCGGCGCCGGCGCCCTACTGGTCGTCGAGGGTGCGGCCGGCCGAGCAGCCGAGTCTCGGCCGCGGTCTGGCCGGTGACATCCGACGGGAGCGCCTCGACGGTGGGCGCGGGGGCGGCCTCGGCGGGCGCCTCCTCGGCCGGAACCTCCTCGGCCGGAACCTCGGCGGGCGGCGCCGCATTCGGGTCGCCTGCCGAGGTGAACTCGGAGTCTCCTGCGCGGCCGGGTCGAAGGTCACAGGGAGGTCGTTCTGCAGTGCCGTGCGCACGTACTCGGCGGAGTCGGTCGGCGCGACCGCACCACCCTCGACGTAGGCGGTCGGGTACTGGATGAACGCGATCTTGTTCAGGTCGGTGTCCTTCAGCGCCTTCGCGATCGAGATCATGCGCGTCGGGTCCATGAGGCTGTCGGACAGCTGCATGTTGGCGAGCGCGGCCTTGGCGATCGAGTACAGCTTCACGGGGTCCTGCAACGTGCCGTTCGACTGCAGCGTGCGGGCCAGCGAAGAGAGGAACACCTGCTGGTTCGAGATGCGGGCGAGGTCGCTGCCGTCGCCGACGCCGTGGCGGGTGCGGAGGAACTGCAGCGCCGCGACGCCCGAGAGCGTGTGGTTGCCGGCCTCGAGGAACGTGCCGGTGTACTCGTCCTCGATGGGCTCGGCGACGCAGACCTCGACGCCGCCCACGGCCTCCGAGAGGCCGGCGACGCCCATGAACTGCACGATGCCGGCGAACGGGATCGTGATGCCGAGCTCGGTCTCGACGGTCTTGACGACGCACCCGAGCCCGCCGTGGGAGAGCACGGTGTTCATCTTGACGCCGTACTGCTCGTAGAGGGTGCTGCTCGGGTCCTCGGGGTCGGTGCACTCGGGCACGTCGATGAGCATGTCGCGCGGGAAGCTCACCACCGAGGCATTCGTGTGGTCCTCGGAGATGTGCATGAGCATCGTGACGTCGTTGAGGACCGCGGTCTCCTCGTCGGGGTCGCCGAACGCCTCGCCCTGGCCCTCGCGGCTGTCGCTGCCGACGATGAGCAGGTTGACACCGCCCTCCATGGCGCCGACGTCGGGCACGCCCTCGAGCACGGCCTCGTTGCCGAGGGTCACGGTGGGCTGCACGGTGCTCGCGAGGTCCCAAGCGGCATAGGCCGCGACGGCCGAGCCCGAGATGAGGGTCACTGCGACGACGGATGCCGCGACCTTCGCCACCGTCCTCCACGTGCTGCTGGTCTTGAGGCGACCATGGCGTGCGACGGAGGGGGCCTTCGCCGCGCGGCGCGAGTTGTGACGCAGATCGTGATTCACCCGGTTCCTCATCCTGTCGTGTCAGTGGTCGTGCGCGCGGAGGGCGTGGGATTCGAACCCACGAGGCATTGCTGCCCACTGGTTTTCAAGACCAGCTCCATCGGCCGCTCGGACAGCCCTCCTCACCGGCGCGCCGAACCCCGTGAGGGGCCACGTCGCACAGGCAGGCCCCGATTCTAGCCGAAGCGCATTCCAACGAGCCTTTCAGCACACCCTGAGAGGGTGCTGAGGCGGTCAGCCCTCGTTGGCGCTCGAGCAGCGCACGTCGGCCGCGGTCTGGCCGGTGACGTCGCCGGGGAGCGCGGTCGTCGGCGTCTCGGGCGGAGCGGACGGATCGGCCGTCGCCGGCCGTCCTCGGCGGGCGGTGGCTCCGCCGGCGGCGCCGCGGGATCGGGGACCGTGCCGAAGTCGGAGTCCGTCGTGGCCGCGGGATCCAGCGACACCGGTACATCGGCCTGCAGGGCGGCGTTCACCACGGCGGACGACTCGGTCGGCACGACGGCCGCGAAGCCGTCGGTGTAGCCCGTCGGGTACTGGATGAACGCGATCTTCGACAGGTCGATGGCCTGGAGCGCCTGACGCGACCGAAACCAGCTTGATGGGGTCCTGCAATGCCGACGTGAGCTGCATGTTCGACTGTGATCGCCTTGGCGATCGAGTAGAGCTTCAGCGGATCGCCGAGGACGCCGCCGTTCTGCATCGTGCGCATGAGCGACGCGAGGAACGTCTGCTGGTTCGAGATGCGGCCGAGGTCGCTGCCGTCGCCGACGCCGTGGCGAGTGCGGAGGAAGGCGAGCGCCTCGTAGCCCGTGATGCTGTGGATGCCGGCATCGAGGTGCAGCCCCGAGTAGTCGTCGTCGACCCGCTCGGCCAGGCAGACCTCCACGCCCCCGACCGCCGTCGGCGAGCGCGGCGACGCCGTCGAACTGCACGATTCCGCCGACGGGGATCGTCACCCCGGTGAGGCGCTCGACCGTCGCCGCGACGCATCCGAAACCCCCGTGCGCGAGCACGGTGTTGATCTTCACCTCGGACATCCCCGACAGTGGCTCGCCCTCCGGATCCTCGGGATCGGGGCACTCCGGCACCTCGACGAGCATGTCGCGCGGGAAGCTCACGACCTCGACGTGCGAGTGGTCCTGCGAGATGTGCAGCAGCATCGTGACGTCGTTGAGCTCGGCCGACTCCTCCTCGGGGTCGCCGAACGCGCCGCTCTCGGGTCGCTTGTCGCTGCCGACGAGCAGGAAGTTGAGTCCGCCCTCCATCGCGCCGATGTCGGGCACCCCCTCGAGCACCTTCTCGCTCTCCACCTGGAGGGTCGGCTTCACCGACGCCACGAGGTCGACGGCCGCGTACGCGACGATCGCCGTCGCGCTCACCGCGAGCACGGCGACGACGGATGCCGCGATCTTCGCGCACGTGCGCCAGGCGCCGTGCCGGGGCATCCGTCCGTGCCGCGGGACGGCAGGCTCGACGGGGCCCTGCTGTGCAGTCCGACCGCTCATCGCGCCCCTCCCGACTCGCTGATCCTATCCGGCGCGCCTCCGAGCGGTGCGGATGCGGGTCACGGCAGCGAGTCGAGCACCGCCGCGAGGCCGGCGTGATCGACGTCGGCGGCGGTCTCCGCCGCCGCGGCCCGCACCTCCGACGGGGCCTGCCCCATCGCGACCGAGCGGCCCGAGGCCCCGGCCCACGAGAACATCTCGATGTCGTTGCGTCCGTCGCCCACTGCGATCACGCGGTCGAGCGGCAGGTCGAGCCAGCCCCGCACGCGCTCGAGTGCGGTCGCCTTGCTGACGCCGTCGGGGGCGATGTCGAGCCATGCGGTCCAGCCGATGGCGTAGCTGACCTGGTGCAGCCCCATCCCCTCGACGATGTGCAGGAACTCCTCGAGCTCGTGGTCGGGCGACACCACGACGACGCGTGTCGCACGCTGGTCGAGCAGGTCCTCGAACCGCACCTCGCGGGCGTTCTCCAGGTTCCAGTCGGTCATGCCCTCGGTGTAGAGCCGGAAGCCGTCGGGCATCTCCACCATGAACCGGCCGCTCGGCAGGAACGTGCGGATGCGCTCGAGCACCTCGGTGGGGTCGAAGGTCTCGACGTGCACGCGGGTGTAGCCGCCGGATGCCGCGTCGTCGCGCCGCATCGTGATCGCGCCGTTGGCGCACACCACGTACTCGGGGGTGAGTCCGAGGCGCTCGAGGACCGGTGCCGTCGTCGCCCACGAGCGCCCCGTCGCGAGCGTGACCTCATGGCCGCGCTCGCGGGCGGCGAGGATCGCGTCGGCGACGCGCTCGTCGATCGACTCGTCTTCATGCAGGATCGTGCCGTCGACGTCGAGCGCCACGAACCAGGGTGCGCCGTCGACTGCGTCATCGGCGGCGGGCATCGCCTGCGGCATCCGCTCGCTCATCGCACGACGGGCTCGAGCACCTCGAGGCCGCCGAGGTACCCGCGGAGCGCCTCGGGCACCGCCACCGAGCCGTCGGACTGCTGGTGCGTCTCGAGGATCGCGACGATCCACCTGGTCGTGGCGAGCGTGCCGTTGAGGGTCGCGACCGGGGCCGTCTTGCCGCTCTCGGTGCGGTGCCGGATGTCGAGGCGTCGGGCCTGGAAGGTCGTGCAGTTCGAGGTGGAGGTGAGCTCGCGGTAGGCCTCCTGGGTGGGCACCCACGCCTCGACGTCGTACTTGCGGGCCGCGCTCGAGCCGAGGTCGCCCGCCGCGGTGTCGATGACCCGGTAGGCGAGGCCGAGCGACTGCAGCATCCCCTCCTGCCAGGCGAGGAGCCGTTCGTGCTCGGCTTCGGCGTCGGCCGGGTCGACGTAGCTGAACATCTCGAGCTTGTTGAACTGGTGCACGCGGATGATGCCGCGCGTGTCCTTGCCGTGGCTCCCGGCCTCGCGGCGGTAGCACGTCGACCAGCCCGCGTAGCGGAGCGGGCCCTTCGACAGGTCGATGATCTCGTCGGAGTGGTAGCCGGCGAGGGCGACCTCGCTCGTGCCGGTGAGGTAGAGGTCGTCGTCGTGGAGGTGGTAGACCTCCTCGGAGTGGGCGCCGAGGAATCCGGTGCCCTGCATGATCTCGGGGCGCACGAGCGTCGGCGTGATGAGGGGCGTGAACCCCGCGGCGAGCGCGCGGTCGAGTCCCATCGTCATGAGCGCGAGCTCGAGGCGGGCGCCGACGCCCTTGAGGTAGTGGAATCGTGCGCCCGACACCTTGGCGCCGCGCGCCATGTCGATGGCGTCCAGCAGCTCGCCGAGCTCGAGGTGGTCGCGCGGCTCGAACGGGAAGGCGGGGATCTCGCCGACCTCCCGCAGCACGATGTAGTCGTCCTCCCCGCCCGCGGGCACGCCGTCGATCACGACGTTGCCGATGCGCTGCACCGCCGTCGTGAACGCGGCCTCGGCCTCGTTCGCACGCTGGTTCGCGTCCTTCACCTTCGCGGCGAGGTCCTGTGCCTGCGCGACCAGCGCGGCCTTCTCCTCCTTGGGCGCCTTCGCCACCTGCTTGCCGAACGCGTTCTGCTCGGCGCGGAGCGACTCGAACTCGGTGATCGCGGTGCGGCGCGCGGCATCCGCTGCGACGGCGTCGTCGACGAATGCGGATGACTCGCCGCGCAGCTCCTGCGAATGCTTGATCAGCTCTGGGTTCTCGCGAAGCAGCACGGGGTCGATCACGCGAGCCAGTCTAGCCCGGGGCATCCGGCCGCCCGGGGCATCCGGCCGCTCGGGGCAGCGGTGTCACGTCGCATCGGG
The DNA here is from genome assembly GCA_963799015.1 of uncultured Actinomycetota bacterium. Taxonomy (GTDB): domain Bacteria; phylum Actinomycetota; class Actinomycetes; order Actinomycetales; family Microbacteriaceae; genus Agromyces. The sequence goes on from CAWCWD010000051.1 coordinate 32,844, forward strand.
CCGGCTCTCGGACTGATGCAATACCGTTGGCTGCGTGACGGGGGATGCAGAGCACGTGGCGGCGGATGCCGTGGGTGCGCAGCTCGCGCGCAGCGGTCATCTTCAATCCCACGAAGAGCCGCGTCGACGACCTGCGGGCGGCGGTGGCGCGCGCCGAGGCGCGCCAGGGATTCGCCCCCTCGATGTGGATCGAGACCGCGGAGGACGATCCCGGCAAGGGCATGGCCAGGGAGGCGCTCGATGCGGGCGTCGACCTCGTGATCGCGGCGGGCGGCGACGGAACCGTTCGATCGATCTCGGCGGCACTGCGAGGCTCGGGCGTTCCGCTCGGGATCGTGCCCCTCGGCACGGGCAACCTCTTCGCGCGCAACCTCGACATCCCGGTGAACGACCTCGACGACGCGGTCGTGCTCGCCTTCGCCGGACTCGACCGTGCCGTCGACGTGCTCGTCGTCGACGTCACCCGCCCCGACGGCGAGGCTGAGACGCACGCCTCACTCGTGATGTCGGGCATCGGCATCGATGCCGCCATGATCTCCAACACCAATCCCGACCTGAAGAAGCGCGTGGGCTGGCTCGCCTACGTCGACGCCGGCCTGCGCGCGATCCCCGCGTCGAAGCCGTTCCGAGTCGTGCACCGCACCGACGCGGGCCGGCTGCACCGATCGCGGGTGTCGAGCATCCTCGTCGCGAACCTCGGTTACCTGCCGGGCAACATCGAGCTCATCCCCGATGCCGAGATCGACGACGGCAAGCTCGACGTCGTGAGTGCTGCAGCCGCGAAATCTCATGGGCTGGCTCCTCGCCTGGCGCAAGGTCACCTGGGAGAACCCCGTGTTGCGCAAGAGGGCGCTCGGGCGCCAGTTCCTCGACCTCACGGGCGGCAGCCGCCGTCGCGAGATCGTCTACTCGCGCGGGCGCTCGGTCGACATCGAGATCGAGGCCGCTCCCGAGGAGTTCGAGATCGACGGCGACGAGTTCGGCACGGTCGTCTCGGCGCGATTCCGCGTCGACCCTTCCTCGCTCCTCGTGCGCGTCCCGCGCTGAGACGACCGAGGCGAGCGCGTCTCAGTCTCATCTCGTGCGGGTCCGCGTCCGCCTTCGCGGATTCAGCTGACGAACAGGAGCGAGCTCCAGCCCGTTCCGACGACCGCCGGCGTCCCCCATCCGGTACGTCCATCGCCCGGATAGAGCCAGAGCCGCCCGTCCCGGCCGCGCCCCATCACGTCGTCGGCGCCATCGCCGTCGAAGTCACCCGAGCCGAAGACCGCGTCGAACACGTCCCACCCGCTCCCGACCACCGACGGGTCTCCCCAGCCGCCGACGCCCGACGCGGGATAGACGATGAGCCGTCCGGCACGGTCGCGCCCCATCACGTTCGCGCCGGCCCCGCCGCCGAAGTCGCCCACCGCGAAGACCTCGTCGAACACGTTCCAGCCCTCGCCGACCTTGGTGGTCGCCCCGAAGCCGCCTGCCCCGTCGCCCGGGTACAGCCAGAGGTCGCCGGCGGCATCTCGCGCGAGCACGTCGACCTGGCCGTCACCGGAGAAGTCGCCCGGTCCGATGATGGCGGTCATGCGACCCCAATCCGAGCCGACGACGCCCCAACCGATCCATCCGCCGGCGCCGTCGCCTCGATAGAGGTGCAGCTGCCCGGCCTCGTCGCGTGCCATGACGTCGGGATTGCGATCACCGGAGAAGTCGCCGACGCGGAAGACGTGGTCCATCACCGACCACCCTGAACCGATGGTCACCCCGGCGTTCGACCATCCCGACGCCCCGTCGCCCGCGTACATGAGGAGTCGGCCCTCGGCGGTGCGGACGAGCACGTCGGGGTTCCCGTCGCCGGAGAAGTCCCGGTCGAAGGACGCGAACTCGAGGCTGAGGTCCAGCGTCTCGCTCTCACCGTCGGTGACCTCGACGACCTGCGACACGTCGGGACGAGGGATCGCGCCACCTTCACCCGTGACTCGGATCCGATACGACCCCGGCAGCAGCCCGGTGAACCGGTAGAACCCGCGGTCGGCGGATTCCGTCGGAACGACTGTCGTGGACTCCACACGCTCCCACCCCGGCTCCGACCCGGCGCCGGTCGCCCGCTCGAGCTCGACGGACAGCAACGGCGTCACCTGAGGATCGCCGCACCCGGGGCACTCGAGGTGACCGCTCAGGCTCGTGAAGCGATACATCGTCACGTCGACGCGTTCGAGCGCGTCGCCGCTCGCGAGAGCGAGGCCGCTGTCCAGCGTCGTCGACATGTACTCGTCGAGGCTCGAGAAGCGGAGGGAGTACTCGGCCGGCGGCAGGCCCTCGAACGCATACGAGCCGTCGGCGGCCGTCTGGGTGGTGTCCACGGTCACGGGACCCCCGTGGTCGACCGGGTCGAAGGCCGAGGCGGTGACCCGCACGGCGCCGATGCCGACGCCGTCGGTGTTGCGCACGGTGCCCGCGAGCGAAGCGCCGAGCGGCAGCGTGATGTCACGCACGAGGACTTCGTCGCCGAGGTCGAATCGCGTCGCGTTCGAGAGTCGGGACCGGGCTGGACGGCCACCACTGTCCGGCGTAGCCCTCCTCGCCGACGTAGTCGAATCCGAGTTCGTACCGGCCGCGCGGCAGCGACTCGAACGCGTAGCGACCCTGCGCGTCGGTGAGCGTCGTCAGCTCGGTCCAGGCTGCCGTCGCCGGTGGGGAAGAACCGCGCGGTGACGACGACCTCACCGGCACCCGCCGGCGTCGACGTGGAGCCGAGGGTCACGGTGCCCGTGATCGCTGGCGTGGCAGCCGCCGACGCCGGCGGCACGGCGAACGACTGCGAGGCCGCGATCAGTGCGACGGATGCCACGGCTGACGCGATCACCGCCCACGCCCTGCGGTGCGTTCGGGGAAGCGCCCGGTGTCCGACTCGATGTACCCCCACTTCGAGTGACATGTTCGGAACGTACCAACCGAGCGTCGCCCCCGCAACGTATTCGGAGGATCATCTCCTCTCGGCGCCGGTGGTTGCCGTGCTGGTGGCGCGCCGACCCGACCGCCAGGTGCCGGACCCGATGACGAGGATGCCGATCACGGCGGCGACGGCGACGAAGGCCGCCGGGCCCGGAACCTGGTTCGCGATCCTCACGATCCTCAGTTCCCAGAGTTGCGCCTCGGTGGGGGCGCCGCTCCACGAGAACCCGACGTCCTGTACGGTCACGCCGATCCCCCAGCTCGCCACGAGCACCGCCCATGACCGCCAGCACGGAGAGGACGATCACGGCGGGGTTGCGGGCGAGGGATGCGATCACGATGGGTCCTCCTCGTCGACGGACTCCCGTCGGACGCGGCGGAGGCCGGTCCAGACGAGCATCACGACGACGCCGAGCAGCCCGCCCTGGACGAGCGCCGGCCCGACCGTCCATCCGATGACCTGCAGCCAGCGGTCGCTCTCGTTGGACGGGCCCATCCAGTTCTCGGTCATGATGCCGGCGAGCGCAAGGGAGGCTCCCAGCGCCAACGCCACGACGGAGACCGTCCATGCGCCGAGGAACCAGGGATCCGCCGACGCTGGATCGGACTCCGGGTCGCCCAGCCACGATTCGAGCTCGATGTCGGTTCGGGCGTCGTCGTGCGGCGGGTCCGCCGCGGCCGACGTGGGAACGGGATCCGGAGCGGAGGTGCCGGGAGTCGTGGTGACCGGAACGGGCGACGCGTGCGCCTCCTCGGCAGCATCCGGTGCATACCCGCGCTGGAACCGGGGGTCGAACCTCAGGTCGATCCCCGGACTCTCAGACCGTCACTCATGTCACTCTCCCCGAGACTCACTTCACGAACGAGAGGGGGCTCCATCCCGTCCCGACGACCGACGGCGGCCCGAACAGCGCGCGCTCGGCGCCCGGGTACAGCCAGAGGCGACCGGGACGCATCCCTGACCCATGACGTCGTCGAGCCGTCGCTGTCGAAGTCTCCCGACCCGAAGATCGCGTCGAAGATACCCCACCCGGTGCCGACCGGTACGGGGATCGTCCATCCGCCTGCGCCGGAGGCCGGATAGACCCAGAGGTCGCCGGCGCGGGTGCGGCCCATCACGTTCGCCTCGCCGTACCCGCCGAAGTCCCGGCGGCGAAGACCTGGTCGAAGATGTTCCAGCCGGAACCCACCTTCGTCACGGCGCCCCAGCCGCCGTTGCCGTCGCCGGCGATAGAGCCAGAGGTCGCCGGCGCCGTCGCGCGCGAGCACGTCGGCGTTGCCGTCGCCCGAGAAGTCACCGGGGCTGAAGATGGCGGTCATGTGACCCCATCCGGTGCCGACGACGCCCCAGCCGAGCCAGCCGCCCTTCCCGTCACCGCGGTAGAGGTGGAGCCGCCCGGCACCGTCGCGCGCCATCACGTCCTCGTGCCCGTCGCCAGAGAAGTCACCGGCCGCGAACACGTGGTTCATGATCGACCAGCCGGAGCCGATCGTGCCGACACCCGACCAGCCGCCGGCCCCGTCGCCGGAGTACATGAGCAGCGCGCCGCCACTCGTGCGGGCGATGACGTCAGGGTGTTCGTCGCCCGAGAAGTCACGGTCGAACTGCGAGGAACTCGACGTCGAGGTCGAGCGTCACCTTCGAGCCGTCCTCGACGGTCACCGCCGGCGAGACATTCGCCCGGGTTCGCCAACCCCAATCGCCGCCGACGGTCGCCCGGTACACGCCGGGCACGAGTCCGTTCTCGGTGCTGAAGGTGTAGGCCGCCGCCCCGTCGGCCTCGTCGGTCGACGTGGCCATGATCCCGCCCGCGTACACCCATGCCGGCTCGGAGCGGGTTCCGACGTTGCGCTCGAATTCGACGTACAGGCTGTGGCCGACCTCGGGCTCGTCGCAGCGGTCGCACGTGATCGACCCCGAGATGCTGCGGAAGCGCGCCAGTGCGCCATCGACCCCCGTCCGCTGCTCGCCGTCGGCGAGCTCGAAGTACGGGAGCCAGGTGCGGGCGTAGCCGTCGGCGGTGGCCTCCATGCTGTAGCCGGCGGACGGGAGACCGGTCAGCATGTACGTGCCGTCGGCCGGCGGTGAGCACCTCGCCCACCACCGCGGAGCTCCATTCGGTCGTGTCCCAGGCGGTCGCCGTCACCGTCGCTCCGGCGACGGGTGCCCCCGCCTCCGTCCGATGTTCCGGCTATGGAGGCACCGGTCGAGATCGCGGCTTCGGGGGTCTGCGGCTCCTCCGCCGCCACCTGGACGAGCGGGAGCGTGATGTCCATGCCCGCGAGCGGCGCATCGCGCACCTCGACGAGGGTGGTCGTGACCTCCGACTCGACGCCTCCCACCAGAGGGCCTGGTAGTCCGCGGAGCTGGGCGTGAAGCGCAGCTTGTACGTGCCCGGTTCGAGCGGGAGCGACCGACCTCGGATCGGTGCGAACACCCTCAGCCGGACCCGGAACGTAGACATCGGTCTCGTACCTCTGCCAGGTGACGACCGCCGAGACCGTGGCCGGATGGTTGCCGTCGATGCCGAAGCTGACGGTCCCCGAGGGTTCGAGTCCGCGGCCGCCGGCGCCGCCGTCAGTGACAGCGAGGCGAGCACGGTCGCCGCGATCGTCAGGAACGCGGCGAAGCGTCGGCGGTGAGTGGTGCGCTGATGGGACGGAATGCGGGTGACGGTTCGGGTCACGATGCACGTCGCTGGGGCATCGATGGTGCTCCATTCATGTAGGGATGGCAGGAACCTTCAGGTGCTGCTGGCAGGAAGCTATCAACGGCGGGAACCCACGCGCAATGGATTCGCGGCCGGTCGCCTCCGAACGCAGGAATCCTCAGCTCACGAAGCCGAGATGACCCCATCCGGTGCCGACGACGGCGGGGCTCCCCCACTCGTAGCCGCCACGTCCCGGGTACAGCCACAGGCGGCCCGATCGGTCCCGGCCCATCACGTCATCGAAGCCGTCGCCGTCGAAGTCGCCCGACCCGAACACGGCATCGAACATATCCCATCCGGTTCCGACCCGAGCCGGGATCGTCCAGCCCCGCTCCCCGAGGCGGGGTACACCCAGAGGTCGCCCGAGGGCGTGCGGCCCATCACGTTGGCCTCGCCGTACCCGCCGAAGTCACCCGCGGCGAAGACCTGGTCGAACATGTTCCACCCTGAACCGACCTTCGAGACGGCACCCCAGCCGCCCTTCCCGTCGCCCGGGTACAGCCACAGGTTGCCGGCACCGTCACGAGCCATGCACGTCCGCGTTGCCGTCGCCCGAGAAGTCGCCCGGGCTGAAGATCGCCGTCATGTGCCCCCAGCCCGTGCCGACGACGCCCCAGCCCAGCCAGCCGCCCGTGCCGTCGCCGCGGTACAGGTGCAGCCGGCCGGCAGTGTCGCGCGCCATCACGTCCTCATGCCCGTCGCCCGAGAAATCACCCGCCGCGAACACGTGGTTCATCACCGTCCAGCCCGGACCCGATGGTCGACGCGCCCTTCCACCCGGCATGCACCGTCGCCCGTGTACATGAGCATCGCACCGGTCGACGTGCGCACCAGCACGTCGGGCTTCTCGTCGCCCGAGAAGTCCCGATCGAACCTCAGGAACTCGATCGCCAAGTCGAGCGTCACGTCGGCGCCGTCCTCCACCGTGACCGCCGGCGAGACGTTCGCCCGGGGGCGCCAGCCCCAAGTCGCCCGACGACCGTCGCCCGATAGATGCCGGGTACCAGTCCGCCGTCGGTGTTCCGGAACTTCGTAGTACGGCGCCGTCGCCGTTGGCGTACGTCGGTCACGAACTGCCCGCATCGACCCAGACGGGCTGCGCGCGGGTTCCGACGTTGCGCTCGAGTCGCACGCCGAGTTGACGGGCGACGTCGTAGCTCGCCGCAGCGGTCGCAGCGGATCGTGCCGGACAGCACTCGTGAACCGGTACATCGTCGCGTCGCGCGCCGGTGCGGACCTCGCCCCCGGCGAGGTCCGGGTCGGTGGACGCCGACATGTAGGTCGCCTGCTCGCCCGGACGTCGAGGATCTCGTAGCTCGCGGGCGGCAGATCCCGGAACGAGTACGCGCCGTCGGCTGCCGTGACCGCCTGCTGCCGAGATCGAGGTCGTCCATTGCCCACCGTGTCGTACACGGTTGACCTTCGCCGTGACCGCTCACGCCCGGGATCGGCGCTCCGGTCGAGTTCCGAACGGTCCCGAGAGGGATGCGGCCCCCCCGGCAGGCTGATGTCGCGCGTGCTCGGCGGTGGCGTCGACGTGAAGTTGGTGACGTTGTTCCGACCGCGGGATGCCGCGGCCACACCTGGTCGGCGAAGCCGCCGTGCCCCACGTAGTCGAACCGCAGGTCGTACCCGCCGAGGGGCGAGGCCGGCGAGTCGATACCGGCCATCGGCGTCGGTGCGTGTCGGTGTAGCCGTTCGACGCGCCGCGTCGGCGTCGCGGTGACGACGACCTCGTCCGCACCGGCGAGGGTTCCGTTCGGTCCGAGCGCGGACGGTGCCCGAGATGGTATCCGGTACGCGGCGATCGTGACGTCCTGGGCGTCGAAGAGCTGCCGGGAGTGGCTCACGATGGTCGTCGAGCGGCTGAGGCGGCGAGGAACTCCACGCCGGGGACGTAGGCGAAGTTGACGGTGTAGGTGCCGTTCACGAGGCCCGGAGAAGGAGTACGCTCCCCGCTCGTCGGTGAACGTGCCGGACCGTCCGTGCGGGTGAGGCATCCGTTCGGAGGGCAGTACGCGGCGGTCACCTCGACCTGGCCCGCGCCGGCGAGTCGTTCGGCAGTCTCCGAGGAACACGCGGCCCGAGATCGACCCCGATCGTTCGGGAGCGTGGTGTCGATGCCCCGGACGGGGGCTGTCGCCATGCGGCTCCGGCGGTGACGTACAGCGTGCTCGCCCAGTCGCGCACGGTTCGTCGCCGTTCCAGTACATGGACTGGTACTCCGGTCGACGAGGGGGTGAACCGGAGCTTGATAGCGAGCCGGGCTCGAGGTCGATCGCGTACCGTCCCTGCGCGTCGGTGGAGACACCGTCAGCAGGGCCCGGTGTCCACGTGCCGCCCGACTGCACCTCCCACGTCACCTTCGCCGAGACGCCCTCAGGATGGTTGCCCTCGGCGCCGAAGCTCACGGTTCCCGAGACCGTCCGTGGCGCGGCCGCCGCTGGTTCCGCCGACAGCGCCTGCGTGACGAGCACCGTAGCGAGCACTGCAACGACGAACGGTGCGGATGCGGCGGCCGGGGCTGCGGCGGGATGGGACGGGTGCGCGTGACGGGGCGGGTCACGAGGCGCGTCGCTGGGGCATCGACGGAGTTCCGTTCGGGTAGGGGTAGCAGGACGCTATCAACCCTCTGTGCCCGGCGCAATGCGTCGTGGCACCCCAGAACGAGGCGACCCGCCGAGCCGCGCGGGCTCAGTCGGGCTCGCCGCTGAGGAGCCCGCGCAGCCAGTCGCGCGCCTCGATGAAGATCTCGTCCTCGAACTTCGAGTGGTACTCGATCTCGCGCTGGTCGGCGCGCGGGTACGACCCGAGGAAGATCACGTTGGGGCTCGTGCGACGCAGGCCGAGGAGGGCGTCGGCCACGCGCTCGTCGGCGATGTGGCCGTCGAGGTCGACGACGAAGCGGTAGCGGCCGAGCTCATCGCCGATGGGGCGCGACTCGAGCAGCGACAGGTTCACGCCACGGGTCGAGAACTGCTCGAGCATCGCGAGCAGCGATCCGGGCTCGTCGTCGGGGAGCTCCACGATGAGGCTCGTCTTGTCGGCGCCGGTGGGCTCCGCGAGAATGCGGGAGCGCGACACGAGCACGAAGCGCGTGACGGCCTTGGGGTTGTCGCCGATGTCGCGGGCGAGCACGTCGAGGTCGAGGTGGTCGGTGATGCCGGGCGGTGCGACCGCGGCATCCGCCTGGCTGCCGTCGAAGAGGGATGCCGCGGCCTGCACGTTGCTCGTCGCCGGGAAGTGCGCATGGTCGGGCAGCTCGCGCTCGAGCCAGCCGCGCGACTGCGCGTAGGCCACCGGATGCGCGTTCACGATGTGCACGTCGGCGAGCACGGTGCCGGGACGCGCGACGAGCACGAAGTTCACGGGCACCAGGTACTCGCCGACGATGCGCAGCCCGGGGACGGTCGCGAGGGCGTCCTGCGTCGCGGAGACGCCACCCTCGACCGAGTTCTCGATCGCGATCATCGCGGCGACGGAGCGGCCGCTCGTGACATCCGCCAGCGCCTCGCCCACGTTGTTCACCGAGCGCCAGTGCTTGCCGACGGCCTCGGGCACCTGCTTCAGCGCCGCCTCGGTGAACGTGCCGGCCGGCCCGAGGTACGAGTAGGTGTACTCGGGCGGCGTGGGCGCGGCATCCGTCATGCAGGCCAGCCTAGCCAGCGGCGGTCGTGGCAGGCGCTAGCGTCGAAACCGTCCGCAATCCCGAGGCGAGGGGGTCGGCGCATGACCACCATCGAGGAGACCGGCCGGGCGGCCGACCGCGCGTCCCGCACCGTGCCGACCGATGCGGAGCGGCTCGCGGCCCTCCGCCGCATGAAGCGCGTCGCGACGAGTCTGCTCGTCGCCGCTGCGGTCGTGTTCGCGGTGTCGTTCGCGCTGCAGGACACCGTGCCGTGGCTCGCGTACGTGCGAGCGGCGGCGGAGGGCGCGATGGTCGGTGCGCTCGCCGACTGGTTCGCGGTGACCGCGCTGTTCCGGTACCCGCTCGGGCTCCGGATCCCGCACACGGCGATCATCCCCACGCGCAAGGACGAGATCGGCGCGACGCTCGGCGCGTTCGTCGAGGACGAGTTCCTCTCCGACGAGGTCGTCGTCGGCAAGCTGCGCTCGATCGGCATCTCGCGCCGGCTCGGCGGCTGGCTGGCGCGGCCAGAGAACGCCGACCGCCTCACGGCCGAGGCATCCGTCGCCGCACGCGGCGTGATGACGCTGCTCGGCGACGACGACGTCGAGGACGTCATCGAGAAGCTCGCCCGCCGGCACCTGTTCGAACCCGAATGGGGCCCGGCGATCGGGCGCATCGGCGAACGGCTCGTCGAAGCCGACCAACAGCGTGCGGCCGTCGATGCGGTCGTCGAGAAGGCCGAGGAGTGGCTCGAGGCGCATCCCGAGGCCATCGGCGGCATGGTGGCCACGCGGATGCCGCGGTGGATGCCCGACTTCGTCGAGCGCTTCGTCGACGAGCGGGCGCGCAAGGAGGTGCTCGAGTTCGTGCGCGCGGTGCGCCTGGATCCGGCGCATCCGTTCCGCCTCGCCGTCGACCGCTACCTCACCGACCTCGCGCAGGACCTGCAGCACGACCCGGTCATGATCGGCCGCCTCGAGCAGCTGAAGGCCGACCTCGTCGACAGCCCGCGCGTGCGCGAGTTCGCGGGTGAGGTGTGGGCGAGCGTCAAGGACACGCTCGACACGGCGCTCGCCGATCCCGACAGCGAGCTGCGCCAGGGCTTCCGCGCCGCCGTCGTCGAGGTGGGCACCCGCCTCTCGACCGACGACGAGCTCGCCGCCAAGGTCGACGAGTGGGTGACGGATGCCGCGGCCTACGTCGTGCGCAACTACCGCCACGAGATCGCGGGCGTCATCACCGAGACCGTCGAGCGGTGGGACCCGAAGGAGACCACCGAGAAGCTCGAGCTGCAGGTGGGGCGCGACCTGCAGTTCATCCGCATCAACGGCACGGTCGTGGGCGCGCTCGCGGGGCTCGCGATCTACACGCTCGCGACCGGCATCCAGTCGTTCGCGGGTTGAGGAGCCGCGGAGCGGCGTCTCGAACCTGCTGCTCGGCGAGGGGGTTTCGAGACGGCGCAGAGCGCCTCCTCAACCCGCAGTCGCGGAGGGGGTTTCGAGACGGCGCAGCGCCTCTCCCGCAGGGGGTGTCGGCGGGCGGACGGGCGCGGCAGACTGAGTGGATGCACGAGCGAGCGGGAACCCCGGCGACCGAATCCGACCTGATCGACGTGGAGGCCCTCGTCAGGGCGTACTACGAGAAGAAACCGGATGTCTCGATCCCCGAGCAACGCGTGGCGTTCGGCACGTCCGGCCACCGCGGCTCTGCGTTCAACACCGCGTTCAACGAGGACCACATCCTCGCGATCACGCAGGCGATCGTCGAGTACCGGGCGTCGCAGGGCATCACCGGCCCGCTCTTCATCGGCGCCGACACCCACGCCCTCAGCGCCCCGGCGCAGACCACCGCGCTCGACGTGCTCGTGGCCAACAACGTGCGCGTGCTCGCCGACCAGTTCGACGACTACGTGCCGACGCCGGCGCTGTCGCACGCGATCCTGAAGTGGAACAACGACCCGGCGAAGCGCGCCGAGGGCGAGGCCGACGGCATCGTGATCACCCCGAGCCACAACCCGCCGCAGGACGGCGGCTTCAAGTACAACCCGCCCCACGGCGGCCCGGCGGACTCGGATGCCACGAGCTGGATCGCGAACCGCGCCAACGAGCTCATCGCCGACGGCTGCCGCGAGGTGAACCAGGCCGAGCCGAGCGGCGTGGAGACCTACGACTTCCGCGGCAACTACGTCGACGACCTCGCGAACATCATCGACTTCGATGCGATCCGCGACGCCGGACTGCACATCGGCGCCGACCCGCTCGGCGGGGCATCCGTGCACTACTGGGCCGCGATCCGCGACCGGTACGACCTCGACCTCACCGTCGTCAACGCGCTGGTGGACCCGACCTGGTCGTTCATGACGCTCGACTGGGACGGCAAGATCCGGATGGACCCGTCGAGCCCGTCGGCGATGGCCTCGGTGCTCGAGCACGGCAGCTCGTTCGACCTCCTCACGGGCAACGACGCCGACGCCGACCGGCACGGCATCGTCACGCCCGACGGCGGCCTGATGAACCCCAACCACTACCTCGCGGTCGCGATCGAGTACCTCTTCGCGCACCGCCCGAACTGGCGCCCCGATGCCGCGATCGGCAAGACGCTCGTGTCGAGCTCGATGATCGACCGCGTCGCCGAGTCGCTCGGCCGCCGCCTCTGGGAGGTGCCGGTGGGGTTCAAGTGGTTCGTGCCCGGGCTCGTCGACGGCTCGGTCGGCTTCGGCGGCGAGGAGAGCGCGGGCGCGTCGTTCCTGCGGTTCGACGGCACCGTGTGGACCACCGACAAGGACGGCATCCTGCTGTGCCTGCTCGCGTCGGAGATCCGGGCGGTCACGGGCAAGTCGCCGTCCGAGCTGTACCGCGAGCTCGTCGAGCGCTTCGGCGACCCCGCCTACCAGCGCACGGATGCCGCGGCCACGCCCGCGCAGAAGACCGCGCTCGGCAGGCTCGACGGCGACGCGATCGCCGCGACCGAGCTCGCCGGCGAGCCGATCACCGCGAAGCTGTCGCACGCGCCCGGCAACGACGCGGCGATCGGCGGCGTGAAGGTGGCGACGGCCGACGCGTGGTTCGCGGCGCGGCCGAGCGGCACCGAGGACGTCTACAAGATCTACGCCGAGTCGTTCCGCGGGCCCGAGCACCTCGCGCTCGTGCAGGAGGAGGCGAAGCGCGTCGTGAGCGACGCGCTCGGCGCCACCGGCTGAGTCGGTTACCGGATCGAGAAGTAGCTCACGGCGCCGCCACCGGTGGCGAGCGCGGTGTCGACGTCCCAGAAGTCGGCGTCCTTGGTGTGCCCGCCGACCCAGACCCTCGTGCCGTCGTCGGTGTGCTCCACGCGGGTGACGACGGCCGTGTGATCGCGGTCGCCCGAGCTGTCCCAGTCGAACTGGGCGATGTCGCCGACCTTCACGAGCGTGCGCTGCGAGTCGTCGAGCTCGGTCGCGCGGTCGGTGCGGGTGCGCAGGTAGTCGCGGAGCGCGGTCGAGCTCGACCAGCTCGGCGACATCGCGCCGGTGCCGCGGTCGAGGTACCAGCCGCCGTCCATGCCCCAGCCGCGGGCGATCAGCGACTGGCTCGCGAAGTTCGCGCAGTCGTAACCGTCGATGACGGGATACTCGGCGGAGTTGTAACTGCTCCAGTAGGTCGAGCACGTACGCGACCTGCGCGTCGATGCCCGGGTCGCTCGTGTAGGTGAGGGTGAGCGTGCGCGGCGCCATGGGCACCTCGGCCTCGGGCGCGCCCGTGAGCTCGCCCTCGAGGGGCTGCACCACGGAGGTGCCGGCGGCGACCACGGCGGTCGGCGTCTCGACGTCGATGGGCTGGCCCGCGGCATCCGCGAACCGCACCTCGGCGGACGTGCCGAGCGCGGCGTCGGCGACGGCCGGCACCGCGAAGGTGACCTGGCCCTCGTCGGCGGCGACGATGGTGGCCGGGGCATCGCCCACGGCGACGGACGCGACCTGGTCGAGGTGATCGCCCGTCACGGTGACCTGCGTGCCACCCGTGAACGGCGCCGCGGCGACCGAGAGCTCGCTCGTGACCGTGGGCCCGTCGTCGACGGCGGCCTCGACGTCGGCCGACGCGATGGTGTCCTCCCTCGCCGCCGAGTCGGTGCCGGCGCCGGCGGCGACGGAGGTCGAGGTCGCAGCGGTCGGCGCCGGCGGATGCCGCGACCGCGCCGAGCGCGCTCACGCCCATGATCGCGGACGCGCAGCCGAGGGCGACCGTGCGCCGGAACGCCGCACCCGTCGCACGACGGTTGCGCAGCGGCTCGGCGCGGTGGCGCGGGCGACGCTTGCCCGACTGGCGGCCCGCGGCCGGCTCCTCGTGCGCGTCGGACGGCTCGCGGACCTCGGACACGTCGCGAGCGTCGGACACGTCGGACAGGTCGGACACGTCGCGGATCTCGGGCACGTCGCGCACGTCGGACGCATCGGACACGTCGCGAGCGTCGGACGGCGCGCCGGCCTCCGACGTCACCTGAATCTCGGTCGCGTCCATCGCCGTCGGGCGCTCGAGCCGCTCGGGCTCGGGCACCTCCACGGCTCGCCGAGTCGTCGGCGGGCGTGGAATCAGGGCGGGGAACGGGTTCGCGGAACGTGGAGCGGCGGAGCAGGGGAAGTTCAGGGGTATGGGGCACAGCGCAGGATTCCGTGTCGGCATTTGGGGGGACACGACAGCCCATCACGCGAGTTTGTGAGGAACCCTCCCGCTTACTGGGAGAAGCGTGAGAGCGCGATCACGAGCTGGACTCGGAATTGGGCGCCGAGGGCGGCGTCGGCGCCACGTCCACGGGTCGAGGGATCCTCGGCCCGGGACCAGGTGACCCTACGCCCGGCTCGCTGTGCGCTCGCTGAGCGCCGGCTGGGCGCACGGCGCGGATCGTGGACGAGCCGACCGATCAGGCCGTCGCGCCCCGCGCGAGCATGCGCAGGCGCAGGCCCGCGATCGCGAGCGGCACGAGCACGAAGAGCGCCACCACGTTCACGCCCGCGAATCCGGCCGAGCCCGAGCACGACGCCCGACAGTGCAGCGGATGCCGCGGCCGCGACGTTCATCGCGGCATCCGTCGCCCCCTGCAGGGGCACGCGGAGGCGCTCGTCGACCGAGGTCGTGAGGAGCGTCGATCCGCCGATCAGGCCGGCCGACCAGCCGAGCCCGAGGAGGCCGAGCGCGAGCGGCACGAGCACGACGTCGTCGGGCGCGAGGATGCCGATGATCGTCGCCGTCACGAGGATCGCGGCGCCGATCGCGATGACGCGCTCCGAGCCGATCCGGTCGGCGAGCCAGCCCATGATCGGGCTCGCCCCGTACATGCCGAGGATGTGGATGCTGATGACGAGCCCGACGAGCGAGATCGACATGCCGTGCTCGGTCATGTTCACGGGCGTCATGACCATCACGCCCACCATCACGGTGTGCGAGCAGACGATCGCGAGGATCGCCACGAGGGAGCGTGGGTTGCGGGCCGCGGTGCGTGAGGGCGTTCCAGGCGCCGATGCGCTCGGGCGCCGAGGTCGGCGCGGCGATGGTGGAGGGCGCCGTCGGCGTGACCCCGGGTGCGGCTTCGGGCGCGGCGCCCGTCGTGGCCTCGGTCGCGGCCGCGGTCGGTGCCCCTGGCACGGCCTCGGTCGTCGCGCCGTTGCGCCTGCGCGGTGCCGGCATCCGAGGAGGCCGCCGGCGCGGCATCCGCGGGCTCGTTCGGAGTCGACGGCCAGGTGGCCGGCCTTCGGCGAGCGCAGCAGGGTCGCGACGAGCAGCGTGGACACCGCGAAGGCCACGGCCGAGAAGACGAAGGGACCGACGAGCGCCGGCAGGCCCAGGGACTGGCCGAACGTGTCGCCCGCCTGCGCGAGCAAGGGCCCCGCGACCGAGCCGATCGTCGTGGCCCACAGCACGAGCGACATCGCGCGCGCCTCGAACCCGGGCGCGGCCACCTCGGTGGCCGCGAATCGCGCCTGCAGCCCCGCTGCGGCCCCCGCGCCGAACGCCGCGAGGCCGAGGAAGACGAGCACGGGCCATCCGCTCGCCGCGGCGGCGATCACCAGCACGGCGCCGAGGCACGCGAGGGCGTACCCGGTCGCGAGCGCCACATGGCGACCCGATCGCACGGCGAGGCGCGCGAGCGGCACGGCGACGACCGCCGCTCCGAGGACGCTCGAGGACTGGGCGAGCCCGCCCATCGCGATGATCCCGGTGAGGTCGGCGGTGAGGATCGCCGCGAGCGTCATGCCGGTGGCCACGCCCGAGGCCTGCGAGCAGCTGGTTCACGATGAGCACGGCGAGCGAGAGGCCGCGACGCGGCACCCGTTCTGTTCGTCGCGCCATCCGCTCAGCCGTACTCGGGTGCCGGGGGAAGCCCGAAGAACTCCTCGAGCGTCGTGGTGCCGGTGTCGCGCATCTCGGTCGGCGAGGTCGGTGCCCACGTAGCGGAAGTGCCAGGGCTCGAACGAGTATCCGGTGATCGGGGTCTTGTCGGCCGGGTACCGCAGGATGAAGCCGAACCGCCAGGCGTTGTCGCGCAGCCAGATGCCCTCTGGCATGTCGGCCAAGCACGGGTCGAGCGAGCACTCCCCCGACAGCGGCCCGATGTCGATGGCGAGCCCCGTCTGGTGCTCGCTGAAGCCGGGGCGGGCGGTGGTGGCGTCGTCGCCGTCGTACACGTTCTCCTGCGCCGAGTACGAGCGGTAGGCGCTGTTCGAAGCGAGCTCGAGGCCGGCCTCGTCGAACGCCGCGTCGAACATCGCGACCACGGCGTCGGATGCCTCCTGCCGCAGCTCCGGCTCGTTCGTGTACTCCACCGGCACCTCGACGAGGTCGGCGGGCTCGAAGTCCTGCGGGTTCACGGGCCGCAGCTTGTTCACGACGACCCAGATGCTGTTCGGATCGTCGATGGAGCGGGCGGCGCGGTCGAAGGTGTCGACGCTGGCGGGGGCGGGCAGGGCGTTCGGGGCCGGCCGAGGAGCCTCGGTCTCCTCCTCGGTCGCGGCCGAGGACGACGACGCACCGGAGGAATCGAGGCCCGTGACGTAGCCCACGACGAGCGCGGCCACGGCGATCAGGACCAGGCTCAGCGAACCCGCGATGACGAGCCGACGGCGCTGGCGCACCCGATCGGACGGCACTCGGCGCACGCTTCCAGACACCGTTCGAGTGTAAACCGCGGATGCCGCGAACCCGATCCGAGGTGCGGATGCGAGCCGCCCGAGGTCGGCGCGGCGAGGTCGGCGCGACGGCCTCGGAACGCTCCGCCCGCGGCATCCTGGCCGGACGATTCGGTCACGTCTCGGTAACGAGCGCTCCCCGTGAGAGCGCTCTCTTGACAATGCGATCTTCACCTGAATAGCATCGGGCCTTGCATCGTGAGAGCGCTCTCACCGCCGGGTGGAGCGCGTCCTCACGTGACCATTCCGCAACCCCACCACGCACACAAGGGAGTGACCGTGAAGCTTTCACGACGCACCAGGGCGATCGCCGCCGTCGCAGGCGCCGCATCCATCGCCATCATCGCCGCAGGTTGTTCGCCGGCGTCCGACTCGGGCTCCGAGGACGGCACGGTCGAGCTGACCGTCGCGACGTTCAACGACTTCGGGTACACCGACGAGCTCCTCCAGGAGTACATGGACGAGAACCCGAACGTCACCGTCGTGCAGAACAAGGCGGCGACGTCGAACGACGCTCGCGCGAACTACTTCCAGAAGCTCGGCAAGAAGGGCCTCGCCGACGTCGAGGCGATCGAGGTCGACTGGCTGCCCGAGGTCATGCAGTACTCCGACCTGCTCGCCGAGGTGCCCGCCGGCACCGCCGACCGCTGGCTCGACTGGAAGGTCGACGCCGCCACCGACGCCGACGGCCGCCTCATCGGCTACGGCACCGACATCGGCCCCGAGGGCGTCTGCTACCGCTCCGACCTGTTCGCCGCCGCCGGCCTGCCCGACCGACCGCGAGTCGGTCGCCGCACTGCTCGAGGGCGACTGGGCCAACGTACTTCGAGGTCGGCGCCCAGTACACCGCCACGACCGGCAAGGCGTGGTTCGACTCCGCCGGCGGCACCTACCAGGGCATGATCAACCAGGTCGAGGCCGCGTACGAGGACCCCGACAGCGGCGAGATCATCGCGACCGACAACGCCGAGGTCGAGGACATCTACAACCAGGTGCTCGACGCCAGCGCGACGCAGTCCGGCGCACCTCGGACAGTGGAGCGACGACTGGTTCGCCGGCCTCTCGAACGGCGCCTACGCGACCATGCTCTGCCCGGGCTGGATGCTCGGCGTCATCTCGGGCAACGCCGAGGGCGTCACCGGCTGGGACGTCGCCGAACGTCTTCCCCGAACGGCGGCGGCAACTGGGGCGGCTCGTACCTGACCGTGCCCGCCAACGGCGCCCACGTCGAGGAGGCCCAGAAGCTCGCCGACTGGCTGACCGCCCCCGAGCAGCAGATCAAGGCGTTCGTCGAACGCGGGCACCTTCCCGAGCCAGAACGACGCCTACAGCCGACGAGGCTGCTCACCGGCTTCGTGAACGAGTACTTCAACAACGCGCCGGTCGGCCAGATCTTCACGGATCGCGCCAAGGCCGTCACGGTGGCTCCGTTCAAGGGCGAGTTCTACTTCCAGGTCAACGATGCGATGCAGAAGGCCCTGACCCGCGTCGAGGACGGCACGCAGGACAAGCAGGCGTCGTGGGACCAGTGGGTCTCCGAGGTCGACGCCATCGGCTAGTCACGTGAGTCCCCCGCGGTGGCCGGTCCACCCGGCCACCGCGGGATCACGTCTGCACCCGACCCGGAAGCAAGAGGAACGACCGTGACATCGACCGCCACCGCGCCCCCGTCATCCGCCGAACGTCCGGATGCGTCATCCGGCCCGCCGCTGCAGCGAGCGCCGAAGCGGATCGCCTTCAGCCATCGCCTCAGCCGGTGGGACCTGAAGCTCTCGCCGTACCTCTACATCTCGCCGTTCTTCATCCTCTTCATCGTCGTCGGCCTCTTCCCGATCGCCTACACGGCGGTCATCTCCTTCATGGACTGGGACCTGGTGCGCAACACGGGCACCTTCATCGGCTTCGACCAGTACGTGTACGTGCTCACCCAGCCGAAGTTCTGGATCGCGCTGCGCAACACCTTCAGCATCTTCCTGCTCTCGAGCGTGCCGCAGCTCATCGTCGCGATCTTCATCGCCGCCATGCTCGACCAGAACATCCGTGCCAAGACCTTCTGGCGCATGGGCGTGCTCGTGCCCTACGTGATGGCGCCCGTCGCCGTCGCCCTCATCTTCAGCAACATGTTCGGCGACAAGTACGGGCTCGTGAACACGGTCCTCGGCGACCTCGGGATCCCGCCGATCATGTGGCACAGCGACGCGTTCGCGAGCCACGTCGCGATCGCCACCATGGTGAACTTCCGCTGGACCGGCTACAACACGCTCATCCTGCTCGCCGCGATGCAGGCGATCCCGCGCGACTACTACGAGGCCGCCGTCGATCGACGGCGCGTCGAGGCTCCGCCAGTTCTTCGCGATCACCGTGCCGAGCCTGCGCCCCACGCTGATCTTCGTCATCATCACCTCGACCATCGGCGGCCTGCAGATCTTCGACGAGCCGCGCATGTACGACCAGTACGGCACCGGCGGCGCCGACTCGCAGTGGCTCACGATCACGCTGTACCTCTACGACATCGGCTGGGGCCAGTGGAACTTCGGCCGCGCGGCCGCGCTCGCGTGGATCCTGTTCCTCATCATCCTGGCGATCGGCGTGATCAACCTGCTCGTCACGCAGCGGGTCGTGCGCGATGAGGGCCGGCGCGACGACGGATCGCGCCGCCAGCGCCGCGCGGCCGCCGCTGCGGCTCGTCGCCGCCTGAACGACCGCACCGATCGCACGATCGACACCCCGGAGGTGCCGCGATGACCGTCATGAACCCCGTCCCCCTCGCCATCGCCGAGGAGAACATCCCGAACGCGGGCAAGCGCGCCAGGCGGCGCGCCGTGCGCGGGTCCCGGCCGGGCTGGTTCGTCTACACGGGCCTCGTCGATCGTGCTCGGCGCGGCGCTCTTCCCCTTCTACTGGTCGTTCCTCATCGGCTCGGGCGATGCGTCGACGATCCGCGACCCGAACATGTCGTGGCTGCCGGGCGGGAACTTCCTGGCGAACGCGGCATCCGTCATCAACGACCCGGCCGTGAACTTCTGGCGGGCGCTCTGGAACTCGATCTCCAGCTCGGCGCTCATCGCGCTCTCGGTGGTGTTCTTCTCGACGCTCGCCGGCTGGGCGTTCGCCAAGCTCCGCTTCCGCGGCGGCAGGTGGCTGCTCGTGTTCGTCGTCGCGACGATGGCCGTTCCGACGCAGCTCGGCGTCGTGCCGCTGTACATCCTGTTCTCCGACCTCGGCTGGACCGGCAACGTCGGCGCGATCATCATCCCGGCGCTCACCAGCGCGTTCGGCGTGTTCTGGATGACGCAGTACCTCCAGCAGGCCGTGCCCGACGAGCTCATCGAGGCCGCCCGGGTCGACGGCGCCAGCTCGTTCCGCACGTTCCTCACGGTCGGCCTGCCCGCCGCCCGACCGGCCGCCGCGATGCTCGGCCTGTTCACGTTCGTCTCGGCGTGGAACAACTTCTTCTGGCCGTTCATCGTGCTCGACCGCAGCGACCCGACGCTGCCGGTCGCGCTCTCGCTGCTGCAGTCGAACTACTTCGTCGACTACTCGATCGTGCTCGCCGGCGTGCTGCTGTCGACCATCCCCCTGCTCATCCTCTTCGTCTTCGCGGGCAAGCAGCTCGTGAGCGGCATCATGGCGGGAGCCGTGAAGGGATGACCATCGAACTCGGAGGCAACCGAATCACCATGACCGACACCCTCACCACCGACGCAGTCGCCACGCGCGCGTTCCCGTCCGACTTCCTCTTCGGCGCCGCGACGGCCGCCTTCCAGATCGAGGGCGCCGCCTTCGAGGACGGCCGCACCGCGTCGATCTGGGACGCGTTCTGCCGCGTGCCGGGCGCGGTCGTGAACGCCGACAACGGCGACGTCGCGTGCGACCACTACCACCGGATGCCGCAGGACGTCGCCCTGATGCAGCGCCTCGGCCTGCAGACCTACCGGTTCTCCACGTCGTGGTCGCGTGTGCAGCCCGACGGCGGGCCGGTCAATCCGAAGGGGCTCGACTTCTACTCACGACTCGTCGACGAGCTGCTCGAGGCGGGCATCAAGCCGTGGCTCACCCTGTACCACTGGGACCTGCCGCAGGCGCTCGAGGAGCGCGGCGGCTGGGCGAACCGCGACACCGCGTTCCTGTTCCGCGACTACGCCGTGAACATGCACGAGGCGCTCGGCGACCGGGTCGACGTGTGGACCACCCTGAACGAGCCGTGGTGCTCGTCGTTCCTCAGCTACACGGGCGGCGCCCACGCGCCGGGCCGCCAGGATGTCGCCGCCGGCCTCGCCGCGGGGCACCACCTGCTGCTCGCCCACGGCCTGGCCGTGCAGTCGCTGCGCGAACGCGACCCCGAGCTGGAGCTCGGCATCACGCTCAACCTCACCGTGGCGAAGCCGGTCGACCCGACGCATCCGGGCGACGTCGACGCGGCGCGCCGCATCGACGCGCAGTTCAACCGCTTCTTCCTCGACCCGATCTTCCGCGGGCACTACGCGGGCGACCTGCTGGCCGATGTCGGGCACCTCGGCCTGCGCGACGTCATGCGGCCCGGCGACCTCGAGATCATCTCCGCCCCCATCGACACGCTCGGCGTGAACTACTACCACGGCGAGTACGTGAGCGACCGGCCCGCCGAGCACCCCCTGCTCGCCCAGGCGCCGACCGACCGCCCGACGCGGTCGCCGTTCCCGGCGGCCGACGGCGTGTTCAACCACCCCCAGGGCCTGCCGCTCACGGCGATGGAGTGGGAGGTGCAGCCCGACGGCCTGCGCGAACTGCTCGTGCGCGTGCACGAGGACTACGCGGCATCCGCCGGCGTGCGCCTGTTCGTGACGGAGAACGGCGCCGCCTACGAGGACGTCGTGGCACGCCGACGGCGGCGTGCACGACGCCGAACGCACGGAGTTCCTCGCGGCGCACCTCGGCGCGATCCTCGACGCGATCGACGAGGGCGTGCCGGTGCACGGCTACTTCTACTGGTCGCTCATGGACAACTTCGAGTGGGCCTGGGGCTACGACAAGCGCTTCGGGCTCGTGCGCGTGGACTACGACACGCAGGAGCGCACCGTGAAGGACAGCGGACTCGCCTACGCGTCGATCATCCGCGACCGCGCACTCCCGGCGAGCTGAACCGCCAGCGACGCCCCGATCACGCCGCCGCGGAAATAGACTGACTGATAGATGCAGAGGGGTGGACCCAGGATGCGACCAACGGCGCCGACGCTCGAGGAGGTCGCCCGTGAGGCGAACGTCTCGCGCGCGACCGTGAGCCGCGTCGTGAACGGATCGCCCAAGGTCAGCCCCGACGTCGTGACGGCCGTGAAAGCGGCCATCGCGAAGCTCAACTACGTGCCCAACCGGGCGGCGCGCTCGCTGGCCAGCCGCACCTCGGGGGCGATCGCGTTGATCGTGCCGGAGGACACGACGCGCTTCTTCGGCGACCCGTACTTCGCGGCGATCGTGCAGGGCATCACGCGCCGGCTCGACGAGAGCGAGTACCTGCTGAACCTGCTCGTCGCGTCGACCGATCCCGGCCACAAGACCGTGCGGTACCTGCGCTCGCGGCGTGGTCGACGGCGCGCTCGTCGTCTCGCACCACGAGGGCGACGACCTGCAGCACGAGGCCGACATGCCGCTCCCGCTCGTCTACGGCGGCCGCCCGTCGCTAGCCGGGCGAGCACATCTTCGTCGACGTCGACAACGTCGAGGGCGGCGCGATCGGCACCCAGCACCTCATCGACGTGGGGCGGCACGCGCATCGGCACGATCACCGGGCCGCTCGACATGCCCGCCGGCGTCGACCGCCTCGAGGGCTTCCGCCGAGCGATGAGTGCGGCCGAACTGGCCGACGACGCCGTCGAGACGGCGGACTTCACCGCGGCCGGCGCCGTGGCCGCCACGAGGCGCCTGCTCGACCGGGTGCCCGACCTCGACGGGCTGTTCGTCGCGAGCGACCTCATGGCGACGGGCGCCCTCGCGGTGCTGCGCGAGCGCGGGCGCACGGTGCCGGGCGACATCGCGGTCGTCGGGTTCGACGACAGCCCGGCGGCAACGTCGTCGGCGATCCCGCTCACCACGGTGCACCAGCCGTCGGAGCAGATGGGCTTCGAGATGGCCGACCTGCTGCTGCGGCATCTGGCCGGCGACCCCGAGGTGCCGCACCGCAACATCATGCCGACGCACCTGGTGCGGCGGGCGTCGGCGTAGGCGGGCGCTCCGGCTTCGCAGACGCCGCTCCGCCGCCGCGGCTCCTCAACCCGCAGACTGGCGCGGCTCCGCAACCCGCAGACGGGCCCGGCTCCTCCACCCGCAGACGGGCGCGGTTTCGAGACGCCGCTGCGCGGCTCCTCAACCCGCAGACCGGCGCGGGCACGCGGCATCCGCTCACCCGGCGCGCGCCACGCCCTGCTGGAACTCGACGCCTGCGATGCCCGCGAACCGCGCGCGCATGACCGCGATGGCCTCGGCGTTCTCGTCGACGAGCACGAACCGCCGGCCGAGGGTCGCCGCGACCGCGCCCGTCGTGCCCGAGCCCGCGAAGAAGTCGAGCACCCAGTCGCCCTCGCGCGTCGACGCCTGCACGATGCGGCGCAGGATCCCCTCGGGCTTCTGCGTCGGGTACCCGGTCTTCTCGCGGCCCGGTCGGCGACACGATGGTGTGCCACCACACGTCGGTGGGCAGCTTGCCGAGCTCGGCCTTCTCGGGCGTCACGAGCCCGGGCGCCATGTACGGCTCGCGGTCGACGGCGGTCGAGTCGAACCAGTACCGGTCGGGATCCTTCACGTACACGAGGATCGTGTCGTGCTTCGTCGGCCAACGCCGCTTCGCCTTCGCGCCGTAGTCGTAGGCCCACACGATCTCGTTGAGGAAGCACTCGCGGCCGAACAGCGCGTCGAGCAGCACCTTGGCGTAGTGCGCCTCGCGGTAGTCGAGGTGCAGGTAGAGCGTGCCGTCGTCGGCGAGCACCCGCCACGCCTCCGCGAGCCGCGGCTCGAGGAACCCCCAGTAGTCCTCGAACCGGTCGTCGTAGCGCAGCAGGTCGCCGCGCACGCGCCGGTACTGCTTGCCGGCGAACCCGGTGATGGTTCCGGATGCCGCGGCGCCCGCGTCATCCGTCGGCAGCACCCGCACGTGGCGGGTCGCCTGCCGCGCCTGCGCGCGCCCGGTGTTGAACGGCGGGTCGAGGTACACGAGCGTGAACCGGCCGTCGGGCAGCGTGGGCAGCACGGCGAGGTTGTCCGCGTGGATGATGCGGTCGGGCTCGTCGGCTGGCACGGGTACAGTCTGCCGCAGCGAGCGCGTCGGGTGCACAGGCCGGATCGTCCGCGGCGGGCGGCTCAGGTGTCCGAGCCGAGCACGACCCGCGCGTCGCCGAGCACTTCGGCGTGGCGGGTGCGCGCGAGGAAACTGCGAACGGTCTCACGGCTCCGCGTGAGGCACGCGATCTTCGAGTCGAGCTCCTCGAGCTCCTCGGCGAGGTTCTCGGCGAGGTTGCGCGAGCAGGTGCGCGCCAGTTCCTCGCCGCGGACGCCGTCCAGGCCCAGCATCGTCTTGATCAGGCGGGTGGGCAGGCCCGACGAGATGAGCCCCCGCACCAGCTCGACCTGGGCGACGGCCGAATCGGGATACTCGCGGTAGCCGTTCGGCTGCCGATCGGACTCGAGCAGGCCCTGCTCCTCGTAGTAGCGCAGCATGCGGGTCGGGACGTGCGTGCGTTCCGAGAGCTCGCCGATTCGCACGGATCCTCCTGACGACTTGACCTTCACATTGATGTCAAAGTCTAGCCTCGCGACATGACACAAACCACCGCCCTGAAGCCGGCACTCGCGACACCCGCGCGCACACCATGGCCGGCCCTCCTCACACTCGCCTTCGCGGTCTTCGCCACGGTCACTGTCGAGATGGTCCCCGCCGGCCTGCTACCGGCGATGAGCGCCGACTTCGGCGTCTCGGCGTCGGCCATCGGGCTCATGGTGTCGCTCTGGGCGGTCACGATCATCGTCGCGAGCCTGCCCGTCGTGCGGCTCACCGCGCGGGTCGATCGACGCACGCTGATCGTCGTCGCCCTCGCCGTCATGGCGGTGGCCAACGCACTCACCGCCATCGCGCCGACGTACGAGTTCGCGCTCGGCGCTCGCGTCGTCGCCGCGGTCGCGCACGGCGCGTTCTGGTCGGTCGTCATGGTCTACGCGACCTCGCTCGTCGCACCGAGCGCGGCGGGCCGCACCGTCGCCATCGTCAGTGCCGGTGCATCGGGGGCGACCGTCGCCGGGATCCCCCTCGGGACGGTCATCGGGCAGGTCGCCGACTGGCGGCTGGTGTTCGGCGGGCTCGCCCTGGTCCTCGGTCTCGTCGCGGTCGTCATCCGGCTGCGCCTTCCCGCGTCGCCGGGAGTGCCGCCGACCACGGCCGGGCGTCGCGTCGACCGATCGATCCGCCCCGTGCTCGCCGCAGCCGTCGCGTGCACCCTCACGGCGGCCGCGAGCTTCACGCTGTTCACCTACATCTCGCCGTACCTCACCGACGTCGTCGGGTTCCCCGCCGAATGGGTCGGCCTCCTCCTCCTCGGATTCGGCATCGCCGGCATCGCGGGCCTCGTCATCGCCGCGACGACCGCTGACCGCTGGCCCGTGTCATCCCTCGTCGCGATGACGACGGCGTTCGCCATCGCCCTCGTGACGCTGGGCATCGTGCCGCAGAGCACGCCCGGTGTCGTGGGAGCGCTTCTCGTCTGGGGATTCGCGATCGGTGGCCTGCCTGCCATGCTCCAGGCCAGGATGCTGGGCGTCGCCTCACCCGAGCTGCGCGCCACCGCGAGCGCGCTCATGGTCGTCTTCTTCAACGGCGGGATCGCACTCGGCGCGACGCTCGGCGGGGTGTTCGACGACGGCGCGAACCTCGTCATGGCGGCGTTCGCGGCTGCCGGGCTGGGCCTGCTCGCGATCGTCGCCGTCGTGGCGTCCCGCGTGCTCGCCGGCCGATGACGCAGCGTGCCGAACGGAGGCGGACCCCGCCTCAGCCGCGATCGATGTCGAGGCGGATGCGTCCGCGGAACCGATCGGGGTCGTCGTCGTCGGCGGCGTCCGCTGCGAACGCGATGCCCTTGTCGCCGTCACCCGGCAGGGGCGCCGGCGCGGGCAGGCGGCTCTGGCGATCGAGCTCGACCTGGGCCTCGTGCTTGCGCGGCGCGAACACCTCGTCGCCGATCATCATGACGCCGCCACCGCCGCCACCGCGGCGGGTCTTGTCGGAGAGGTCGATCCAGCCACGCCGCACGGCGACCCACACGAGGGCCACGACGAGCACGGCGATGCCGACCCAGATCCACCAATCCACCCGGAGAGTCTAACCGGGATCGCTGAGCCTTCCTCGCCGGGCGTCGACTGGGCATCCGGGCGCCTCCTCCACCCTGTCGGCGGATATACGATCCGCCGCGCCGAGGATTGGGGCTCAGAGCGGCGCGCCCGATCGTATATCCGCCGACAGGGACGCGCGATCGCCGGACGGGACGCGGGCGAGGGAGGTGCGGAGCGGCGCCGCGGCATCCGCTCGATCAGGGCACGCGGTAGAGCCACTCCCGGGTCGCGAACTTCGTCTCCACGAGCTCCTCGGCCTCGGCGAGCTCGTCGGGCGTGACGGCGCCCGGCGTCGCGCCGTACAGGTCGGTGAAGGTCTGCTTCAGGCTCTCGATGATCGCCGAGCGGCTGAGCCCCGTCTGCGACCGCAACGGGTCGACGCGCTTGGCCGCCGAGGCGATGCCCTTGTCGCTGATCTTCTCGCGCCCGATGCGCAGCACCTCGAGCATCTTCTCGTTGTCGAGGTCGTAGGCCATGGTCACGTGGTGCAGCACGCCGCCCGAGCCGAGGCGCTTCTGCGCGGCGCCGCCGATCTTGCCGAGCGGGCTCGCGATGTCGTTGAGCGGCTGGTAGGTGGCCTCGATGCCGATGCTCCGCAGTCCCTGCAGCACCCAGTCGTCGAGGAAGGCGTAGGAGTCGGCGAAGCTCATGCCCTGCACGAGCTCCGACGGCACGTAGAGCGAGTAGGTCACGACGTTGCCGCGCTCCATCATCATGGCGCCGCCGCCCGAGATGCGTCGCACCACGTCGAAGCCGTACCGCTCGGCGCCGTCGGGGTCGACCTCGTTCTTCACCGACTGGAAGCTGCCGATGACCACGGCCGACTCGTCCCACTCCCAGAAGCGCAGCGTCGGCTTGCGGTGCCCGTCGCCCACGCGGGTGGCGAGCACCTCGTCGAGCGCCAGGTGCAGGCGCGGCGGCACGGCGGGGTCGTGCACGAGCTCCCACTCGTAGTTCGACCAGGTCGTGGCATCCGTCAGCGCCCGGCGCACCGCCACGGCGACCGCCTCGGCGGAGAACCCGAGCATCACCGCGCCGGCGTCGAAGCGCGGCGCTGATCGCCGCGGCGATCTGCTTGGCGTCGGATGCCGCGGGCAGCCCCTCGAGCGCCCCGTCGATGTCGCTGAGCGCCTCGTCGGGCTCGAGGAAGAAGTCGCCCGCGACCCGGGCGTTGCGGATGACGCCGTCGACGACGTCGAAGTCGACCACGACGAGCTTGCCGCCGGGAACCTTGTACTCACCGTGCATGGGGTCCAGCCTACGGTCGCCGAGGACGCGGCGGTCCGGCCGACCCCACGAGGACCTCGGTACGATCGCGTGCATGACGACGTTCCTGCTCGCACGCCACGGCGAGACCGAGTGGCATGCGGAGCACCGGTACGCGGGCGCGTCCGACATCGGGCTCACCGAGCGCGGCCGCGCGCAGGCCGAGCGACTCGCCGAGTGGGCGGCGACCGCGCGACTCGATGCGATCGTCGCGTCGACGCAGCAGCGTGCGCGACTCACCGCCGAGCCGGCGTCACGCGCGACGGGGCTCGCGCTCGCGACCGACCCGCGCCTCGTCGAAGTCGACTTCGGCCTCGCCGAGGGCATGACGCCCGGCGAGATCGCCGCGGCATACCCCGAGGCATGGGCGGACTTCGAACGGCGCCCGGCGAGGCATCCGCTGCCTGGCGCCGAGGCGGGCGTGGACGCGATCGTGCGCGCCCTGCCGGCGCTCGACGAACTCGCCACGGCGCACGAGGGCGGACGCGTGCTCGTCGTGATGCACGCCACCCTCATGCGCCTGGTGACGTGCGAGCTGATCGCGATCGACCCCGACGGCTACCGGGACATCTTCCCGGTCGTGGACAACTGCGCACTGCTCACGCTCGAGGTTCCGTGGCACGCCGATTCGGCGGTGCCGGTCAGGGCGCGGCTGCTGGGCTTCAACGCGCCGACCGGTCGCGGGCGGCTGATCGCGCGGTTTCGAGACGGTCGCTGCGCGACCTCCTCAACCCGCAGAAGTCGAGGCTCGGTCGGGCGCGAGTCGTCGCGAGGTTTCGAGACGGTCGCTGCGCGACCTCCTCGCAGAGCGACCTCCGCAGAGTGCGGACCTCCTCGACCCGCAGGCGTCAGTCGGTGGCGAACCGCTCGTCGAGCCAGCGGATCAGGTCGGCCCGCACCTCCTCCTGGTTGATCTCGTTGAAGAGCTCGTGGCGCGCACCCTCGTAGACGATCAGATGCGCATCGACGAGGCCGCAGCGGCGCACGTAGTCCCGCAGCAGCGCGAGGGCGCTGCGCTCGCCGGCGACCGGATCGTCGGAGCCCACCATGATCAGCAGCGGCAGCTCGCTCGGGATCAGCTTCGATGGCCGGGTGATGAGGCTGAGCGACTGCGGCCAGCCGAACAGCTGCTGCATCGTCCGGGTGGTCGTATACGGGTCCGCCTCGAACGCCTCGCCCACCGCGGGGTCGCGGCTGAGCCACTCGACGGCCGTGCCGCCGGGCCTCGCGAAGCGCTTGTTGAGGTCGCCGGTGTTGGTCCATCCCAGCTGCAGCCACGCGGTGCCGCTCAGCACGACGGCGTCGTACCGCTCCGGATGCCGGTTCACCACGTGCTGCGTCATGAACGAGCCCCACGAGTGCCCGAGGATCACGAGCGGGACCTCGTCGCCCTCTGCCTCGCGGATGACCTCGCTGAACCGCTCGACCCCCGCGATCGCGGCGCGCATGCCGCCCGGGCCCGGCAGGCCCATCCGGTCGAGGTCGCCGCCATGCTGCTCGAAGCCGGTCTGCCCGTGGCCGCGGTGGTCGTCGGCCCACACGGAGTAGCCGGCGGCATTCAGCGCCGCGACGAGCGCACCGTACCGCCCGATGTGCTCGCCGATGCCGTGCGCGAGCTGCACCACCGCGACCGCGTCGGGCACGCGCCACGTCCGGTAGTGGATGTGGACCCCGTGTGCGTCGGTGAACGTGGGCATGCCTCATTGTGGCAGTCGCGGCATCCGCCCGTGGTTCAGTTGGCGTCGACCTTCATTCTCCCGCGGCGCGAGCGGAGCACGGCGACGACCTTGGGCAACACGACCGCTGCGACCGCGAGCGCGAACACCGTCAGGGCGATGGGGCTGCGGAAGACCACCGTCAGGTCGCCCTGCCCGATGGCGCTGGTCTGCACGAGCGACTTCTCGAACAGCGGCCCGAGCACGAGACCGAGCACGAACGGCGCCGACGGCAGGTCGAACTCCTTGAGGAGGTAGCCGAGCAGGCCGAACACGAACACGAGCCAGACGCTGAACATGTTGTTGCTCACCGAGTACGCGCCGACGAGCGAGGTCAGCATGATGATCGGGTAGAGGTACCCATAGGGGATGCGGAGCATCTGCGCGAAGACGGGCGCCAGCGGCAGGTTCAGCACGAGCAGCAGCACGTTGCCGATGAAGAACGACACGAGCAGGCCCCAGACGAGATCGGGCTGGGTCTCGAACAGCAGGGGCCCGGGCTGCAGTCCGAAGATCGTGAACGCGCCGAGCAGCACGGCGGTCGTCGCGCCGCCGGGGATGCCGAGCGCGAGGGTGGGCACGAAGTTGGCGTTGGCGGCCGCATTGTTCGCGCTCTCGGGGCTCGCAACGCCCTCGATCGCGCCCTTGCCGAACTGGGCCCGATTGCGGCTCACGCGACGCTCGACGCCGTACGACATGAAGGAGGCGAGCGTCGAGCCGGCGCCCGGCAGGATGCCGAGTCCGAATCCGATCCCGGAACCGCGGAGGATCGCCGGCATCGACGTAGTGACGTCCTTCCGGGTGATGACCATGTCCTTGAAGCGCGCCCTGATGGGCTTCGCCGCGCCGACCCGGATCTGGTAGAGCACCTCTCCGAGGGCGAACAGGCCGATCATGACCTCGACGAACGGGATGCCCGAGAGGAGGTCGATGTTGCCGAAGGTGAAGCGCTCCTCGCTCGTGCCGGGCGAGATCCCGACGGTCGCGACGAGCAGTCCGGCGACCGCCATCATGGCGCCGCGCACGAATGCGCCGCCCTGGAACGTGACCACGATGACCAGGCCGAGGATCATGATGGCGAACATCTCGACCGGGCCGAACTGGAGCGCGACGTCGGCGAGCGGCGGTGCGAGCGCGATGAGCAGCGCGAGGGAGATGATCGCGGCGATGAACGAGCCGATCGCGCTGATGGCGAGGGCCGCACCCGCGCGACCGCGCTTGGCCATCTGGTAGCCGTCGAGCGTCGTGACGACGCTCGCGGCCTCACCGGGCGTCGAGATGAGCACCGACGTGATCGTGCCGCCGTACTGGGCGCCGTAGTAGATGCCGGCGAGCATGATGAGCGCCGTGACGGGCTCGAGGGTGAACGTGATGGGCAGCAGGACCGCGACGCCGGTGGTCGAGCCGAGACCGGGCAGCAAGCCGATCACCGTGCCGAGCAGCACGCCGACGAAGCACCACAGCACGTTCTCGAGCGTGAGGGCGGTCTGGAAGCCGAGGATGAGGTTGTCGATCATCAGATGAATCCGATCAGTCCGGTCGGCATCGGCACTCCGAGCAGTTCCGCGAAGACGAGGTGGATGATGCCGACCGCGATCACGCTGACGAGGAGCGAGGGCAGGATGCGCCGGCGCTCGACGATCGTGGAGATCGCGACGATGAGCGCGCCGAGCGAGAGCAGGAGGCCGAGGACCGGCACCAGCAGGAGGGCGACGAACAACATTCCGATCACCATCACGAGCATGCGATTGCGCTGCCGCTGCGTCCGGCCGAGCGCGTCGGCGTCGGGCGCCTCCGCGACGGTGTCGATCGCCGCGGCATCCGCCTCGGCCTCGACGCCCGTCAGTTCCTCGGCCGGGTCGACCGGCTCGCGCCCGGTCAACGTCTGGACGACGTCGACGATCGGCGAGCGCGGCCAGCGCGACACCGAGCACGATCGGCAGGAAGCCCGCGCCGATCTGGCCGTTCTCCTGCAGGGCCCCGTATGCCCAGCCGCCGATCGCCGCGGCGACGCCGACGACCGCCAAGGCCGCGCTGAACGCGGCCTTGGCAGCCACAGGCGAGAGCTTCACTCGCCGACGACCGCTTCGAGGTCGGCCGAGTTCTGCTCGAGGTAGTCGACGAACTCGTCGGCGTAGACGGCGTTCGCCTGCATGAGGTTCTCCTCGATGTAGGTCGTGTACGCGTCCGACTCCGCGAACTCCTTCGCGGCGGCGATCCAGTAGTCTCGGGCCTCATCGGTGATGCCGCCCGGGGCGATGAAGCCTCGGAACTGGGCGAACGACACGTCGATCCCCTGCTCGATCGCCGTCGGGATGTCGGCGAGCTCCTCGTACTCGTAGCGCTCGTCCGACAGCGCGCACAGCGCCCGCAGATCTCCTGACTCGAGCTGGCCGAGCACCTCGCTGGGGTTCAGCGAGCCGACCTCGACCTGGCCGCCGAGCAGGCCCGCGATGACCTCGCTGCCGCCCTCGAACGGAACCCGGTCGAACTCGACGTCCTGGTCCTGCTCGATGAGCGTGAACACCACCTCGTCGAGGCTCACCGCGCCCGAGACGGCGGCCACGACGCCGTCGGAGCGGGCGGCGTCGACGACGTCGGTGCACGTCTCGAACTCGCTGTCCGCGGGCACGACCATGAGCGTGTAGTCGTCGCCGAGCTTCATGATCGGCGTGAACGTGGTGTAGTCGAAGTCGACCTCGGTCGTGAGCGGCAGGGCCAGTAGCGCCGTCTCGGACGCGAGCAGGTAGTTGCCGTTGCCCTCCTGGGAGAGGAAGTACGAGTAGCCGACCGCGCCGGAGCCGCCCTCGCGGTTCTCGACGGTGATGGTGGCGCCCGTCGTGTCCTCGAGCGCGCTCGCGATGGCGCGACCCGAGGTGTCGGAGCCGCCGCCGGCAGCGAACGGCACGACCATGCGCACGTCGCTCGGCTGGAAGTCGCCGTCGGGCGACGTGGGTTGTCCTGCCGCACTCGAACACGAGGCGAGTGCTGCGACGGAGACCACGGCGACGGCCGCGGCGGTGATGCGTGACTTCATTGTCTCTCCTTGGTGGGGTGGGGGTTTCTTCGAGGTGGGGGTGGGGTTCCTGGAGGTGTGGTCGGATGGATGCGCGTCAGCCTGGCTGCCGCGCGGCGCGCGCCTGGGCGCCGACGCCGACGGCGACGCGGAATGCGTGCTCGTAGGCGCCCGTGCTCGCAATGCGCTTGCCCACGACGTCGAACGCCGTGCCGTGCGCCGGAGTGCAGACGGGCACGCTGAGCCCGCCGGCCATGGTCACGCCGCGGTCGAATCCGAGCAGCTTCACCGCGATCTGGCCCTGGTCGTGGTACATGGTGAGCACGCCGTCGAAGTGCCCGTCGCGGGCCTTGATGAAGATCGTGTCACTCGGGAAGGGGCCGGTCGCATCGACGCCGCGACGCCGAAGCTCCTCGACCGCCGGCGCGATGACGTCGATCTCGTGGCGTCCGAACTTCCCGGATTCGCCCGCGTGCGGGTTGAGCGCGCAGACGCCGATCCGCGGCCGCTCGATGCCGCGCGACCGCAGCACCCGCTCGAGCAGTTCACCGCGCTCGACGATGAGGTCGAACGTGATGAGGTCGGCCACCTCGGCGATGGAGCAGTGCGAGGTGACCCGGCCGGTCACGAGCTCCGGCAGGATGTTCAGCTCCGTGGCGGTCGTCCCGTCGTCGAGGACGGTCTCGAACCACGCCATCTCGTCGTTCTCCTCCATCCCCGCGAGGTGCAGGGAGGACTTGTTGAGCGGCGCGAAGAGGATGGCGTCGACGTCTCCGTCCTTCGACAGCTCGAGCGCGGTGCGCAGGCTCGCCATCGCCCAGAGGCCGCCCGATCGGGACGGCTCTCCTCGGACGAAGCCGCCTTCCGGCCGGGTGCCGCCGTTGTCGACGAGCGTGGGCACGCCGGTACCGCGTTCGCGGGTCCAGTCGAACTCGACTCCGGCGTCGGCCATGGCGTCGCGCAGTTCCTGCTCGTCGCCGATGAGGAGGAGGTCGGCGGCCGCCGCTGCGGCCGGGTCGGCCAGCAGTCGCGCGACGAGCTCGGGCCCGACGCCCGCCGGATCACCGAACGTGAGGGCGATCCGCGGCCGCGATGCCTCCAGCATGCTCATCTCAGTTCCTCTCCGCGCCGGCCGGCGCGAGTCGCGTGTCGACGTGGGCGGCGCGGGGCAGGACTCGGCGCAGGTACTCCTGCGCCCGGCCGCACAGGGCGAGGCTGTCGCCGCCGTAGTGCTCGCAGGTGAGCACCCCCGGTAGCCGAGCGCAACCGCCTCCCGGACGGCCCAGCGGTAGTCGATGACGCCGGCGTCGAGCGTCGTCGGCAACGCGGTCTGCCATGATCCGTCCGCGGCTTCGTCGCGCGCGTAGTTCTTCAGGTGCCAGTAGTTCGCGAACGGAAGGGTCATCGCGTACACCTCACGCCAGTCCTCGACCGGACGGTGCAGTCGCACCAGGTTGCCGACGTCGGGGTTGAGGCCCACATTCTCCATGCCGACCTCCTCGACGAAGCGCACCGCACTCACTGCCGTGCCGAGGTAGGTGTCCTCGTAGAGCTCCAGGGAGACGATGAGGCCGACGCTCGCGGCGTGGGCACCGAGCTCGCGGATGGACCGGACCGCGCGATCGCGTAGCTCGGCATCGTCGGGGTCCACCGGTCCCTGTGCAGTCCAGAACCAGAGCGCGCGTCGCTGCGCCTCGGTGAACGGCCGGTGCAGACCCGTGGAGTAGACGGTCGCCCCCATCTCGGCTGCGGCATCGATGCTGCGGTGCGCGTAGGCGAGGTTCTCCTCCTCGCGGCCGGGCATGACGACGCTCGACCGCTGGACGTGGACCGCGGGGATGCCGACGCCATGGTCGCGGGCGACCTCGACGAGCTCCTGCAGGCGCGACGGCTCGAGGTCGGCCGGGCGGATGAGTCCGTCGGTGAGCTCGGCGAGCCGGAATCCCTCCGCGACGACGTCCTGGAAGATCGCAGCCCACGTCTCCGCAGGTGCGTCCTGGACGGCAATGCCGTCGCGCCCGATCGGCGGTATGCCGAGGAGGCACGTGGCGATCGGCCACTCCTCGGCGACGTATGCCTGCATGCTCACTCCGTCGTGTCGTCGGTCGCCGGACTCGCGACCTATTCAAAGATCCTATAGGAAATATCCACTACCGCAACCCTGGAGCATCCGGATGCTGCGCGGGGCGTCACGGCGCGTCCGCACGTCGCTCGAATCCCGAGTCGGGCGGCGGCAACGGAGCGCTCAAGGGCGACCCGCACGGCGCCGGGCTCACTCGGCGTCGATGTCCTCCACGGCACGATCGCGGACGTTCTCGATGTGACTGCGCATCGCCTGCTCAGGCGCGCCAGGATCGCCGGAGGCGAACGCCTCGACGATGGCGCGGTGCTCGGCAGCGGCCTCATGGACGTCGCGCGGACCGCGGATGACCGCCTGGCGCATCCGATGCGTGAGGGCGCCGAGCGAGTCGTACATCTCCTGGACGTAGCGATTGCCACTCGCCCCGAAGATCGTGCGGTGGAACTCGAGGTCGCTGTCGAAGTAGGCCCGCGTGAGCGACAGCGGCACGGCGCCCCGCTCCAATCCCTCGACCACACGCTCGCTCTCCCGCGCGTGATGCGCGAGCGCCTTCTGCAACTGGGGCAGCAGCTCGTCGCCACGCCTCGACGCAAGCCTGGTGGCCTCGACCTCGAGCATCAGCCTCGCCTCGAACAGTTCGGCGAGTTGCTCCTGCCCGAGCGGCGGTGCGACCCGGTACCCGCGCAGCGCCTCCCGCGTGACGAGCCCCGTGCGCTCGAGCTGCACCATCGCCTCGCGCACCGGGGTCGGCGAGACGTCGAGGTCCTTGGCGAGCGTGTCGATCGACAGTCTCGCCCCCGGCTCCACATCGCCTTCGAGCAGCATCTCGAGGATCAGGTCGTACACGCGGTCGCGTAGGCCGCGGCGCTCGACCTCACCGACACCGCGGATCGGCAGGCTGGTCATCTCGTTGCCTCCAGGTCGACTACTTCATCCAGGATCCGTCCGAACGCCGCCGGGTCGTGCGCGAATCGACCGAGGAACATCCCGTCGATCGAATCGGCGATGCGCGGCAACAGGCCCGGACCGGCGCTTCCACCGTAGATCACGCGCGCGCCCGTGAACGCGAGGTCGTCCGCGAGGTGCGTCCGGAGCGCGCGGCCGACCACGCGGATGTGGTCGTCATGGGCCGGTTCGGGCGCGCCGATCGCCCAGACCGGCTCGTAGGCGACGACCAGTCGACCTCCCAGGTTCCCTTCGCGTGCGAGCTCCAGCGACGACTCCAACTGCTCGATGCATGCCTCGGCGGCCGCATCCCCGTCGCTCCGCTCCGACTCGCCGATGCACACCAGCGGCGAGATGCCGTGCCGGAGGGTCGCGACCACCTTTCGCGCCACGGTCTCGTCGGTCTCGCCGAACAGCGCACGCCGCTCCGCATGGCCGATCTCCGCGAGTGCCACACCGTGCTCGGCGAGCTCCGCAGCGGAGACCTCGCCCGTGAACGCGCCGGCGTCCTCCCAGTGCACGTCCTGCGCACCCACGAGCATCCCGGCATCTCGCGCGATGGGCACGACGTCGGGAATCGAGGGGAACGTCGGGATCACGAACGGCTCGACGAGTCCGTCGCGCACGGCGGGGTGATCGCGGCACGACGCGGCGACGCGGCGGGTCCACTCGAGCGTGCTGGCACGCCCGAAGTACATCTTCAGGCTCGTGCCGATGAGCAGCCGCGTCACTCGCTCAGCCCTCGTAGGCGCAGATATCGTCGACCTTGGCCCTCGATGCGCTCGTCGGGTCGAATTCGTACGTCAACCACTCCGTCGCGAGCCGGCGCGCGAGCTCGACGCCCACGACGCGCTGGCCCATGCAGAGGACCTGGGCGTCGTTCGACAGGATCGAGCGCTCGACCGAGAAGGAGTCGTGGGCGGTCACGGCACGGATGCCGCGCACCTTGTTCGCCGCGATCGCGACGCCGAGTCCGGTGCCGCAGATGAGGATGGCACGGTCTGCCTCCCCGTTGGCGATCCGCTCGGCAGCCTCGATGGCGACCTTCGGATACGGCGCCCGGGCGTCCCTCACCACCCCGACATCGACGACCGAGTCGACTCGGCCGCTCGCCTCGAGATCCGCCTTGATGATCTCCTTGTAGTCGTAACCGGCCTCGTCGCTGCCGACGATCAATCGGAATCCCATGTTCACTGCTCCCTGTCGGTATCGAGGACGTCGTACACGGTGGCGCACACCAGCGCGAACGACACGGCGCCCGGGTCGGGCGTGCCGATCGACCGGTCGCCGTGCGAACGGGCGCGGCCGAGCGTCGCCGCGAGCAACGCCGTCGCCTGCGCGGCTTCCTCGGCCGCGGTCGTTGCGTGGCGCCAGGCATCGGCGAGGCGCAGGCCGTCATCGACCCGCGCCACGAGCTCGTCGGCGAAGGGGACGATCGCGTCGACCATCGTCTTGTCGCCCACCTTCGCCTTGCCGAAGGCCATCACCGCGTCCTTCGCCGAGGCGACGCCCCGCGCGACGATCGCCGGAGTCACCGCGTGGTCGTCGCCGACATCCGCACCGAGCGTGCGCAGGAACTCGCCCCAGATCGCGCCCGAGGTTCCGCCGGCACGGTCGCTCCACGCGTCGGCGGCCCGCTCGAGCGTCGTGCGCGCGCCGGCTCCAGCCTCGACCGCGGTGCGCGCTGCCTCGCGAGCGGCGCGCGCGCCCCGCTGCATGCCGATCCCGTGGTCTCCGTCGCCCGCGATCCGGTCGATGCGACCGAGTTCGTCAGCGGCACCGTCGATCGCGACGGACACCGCATCCAGCGCGGCGGCGATCCTCGCGGCCGCGTCGCGCGATTCCGACGTCGACGCGGGCACGCCATCGGTGCCGTCGGCGGGGTCGCCGACCCCGGTGGCATCCGTCGATTCGATGCTCAGCTGCGGTGCGGCCGAGCCCTTGCGGTACGCGGGCGTGTCGGCCGGCGCACGCCAGAGCTCCTCGAGCTCGTCGTCGAGCCACAGCAGCGTGAGCGAGCAGCCCGCCATGTCGAAGCTCGTGCAGAGCTCGCCCACCTCGGGCTCGACGACGGTGACGCCGCGTTCCTCGAGCAGCCGGTGGATGCGCCGGTACACGACGAACAGCTCCTCGTACTTCACGCTGCCGAGGCCGTTCAGCAGCGGCACGACGCGGGCGCCGTCGATCGCGATGCCGTCGGGCACCTCCTCGAGCAGCTTCGAGACGAAGAGCAGGGCGAGCTCGTCGGCGGTGGGGATGTCGACCTCGTCGATGCCCGGCTCCCCGTGGATGCCGAGCCCGACGGCCATCCGGCCCCCCGGCACCTCGAACAGCGGCGTTGCGGCGCCCGGAAGCGTGCAGCCTGAGAAGGCGACACCGAACGAGCGTGTCCGGCGGTTCGCGAGCCGCGCCACGCGCTCGACCCCGTCGAGGTCGTAACCCGCCTCCGCGGCGGCGCCGGCGGCCTTGAAGACGGCAAGGTCGCCGGCGATCCCCCGGCGTTGCTCGATGCGATCGCGCGGGGCGCTCCAGATGTCGTCGGTCACCACGACGGTGCGCACGTCGTGCCCCTCGGCGCGCAGGCGGGCCTGCGCCTCGTCGAAGTGCAGGACGTCTCCCGCGTAGTTGCCGTAGCTGAGCAGCACGCCCTTGCCCTGGTCGACCGCCTTGGCGATCGAGTGCACCTGCCGCGCCGACGGGGAGGCGAACAGGTTCCCCATGGCCGCGCCGTGCGCGATGCCCGGTCCCACGAGTCCGCCGAACGCGGGGTAGTGCCCGCTCCCGCCGCCGATGACCAGGGTCACCGTCGGCTCGGCAGCCCACGTCGAGCGGATGACGCCACCTGGCGCCGCCCGCACCCAGCGCGACGACGCGGCGGCGAACCCCTCGATCATCTCGTCCGCGAACTCGGGACGGATCGTTGAACAGTCGCGTCATCGCGCCCTCCTCGGCTCGGCGCCCACGAAGGGCTCAGATATCGAAGATCCTATAGGAAACGAGACCGCCTGTCATCTCGTCGTGCATGCGCCACCGCCCTGAAGGCGGCATGCAGATCGGGGTCAGCCGGCTCGGTCGTCAGCCCGTCGCATGCCCTTCGCCGACTCGGCCGCGCTCCGCGACGCCGCTCAGGCGACGCGGGTGATCTCCACCGAGACGAAGAGCTCCGACGCGCCCGGCCCGGCGTAGACGCCGCGCAGCGGCGACACGTCGCTGTAGTCGCGGCCGCGGCCCACGAGCACGTGCAGCTCGCCGACCTCGGCGAGGTTGGTGGGGTCGTACCCGCGCCAGTCCCCCGCGAACCACTCCACCCACGCGTGCGACTCGCCGATGACCGTCTCGCCGATCGCGGCGCTCGCATCGGGGTGCAGGTAGCCCGACACGTAGCGCGCGGGGATGCCGACCGACCGCAGGGCCCCGAGCGCGACGTGCGCGATGTCCTGGCACACGCCCTTGCGCTCGCCCCACGCCTCGGCGGCCGTGGAGTGCACGCCGGTGACGCCGCGCACGTACTCCATCGACGAGCCGACGGCGCGGCAGATCTCGAGGGCGGTCTCGCCGACCGGTGCGCCCTCGGCCGCGATCTCGCGGGCGAGCGCCGCCACCTCGGGCGGCGGCGTGGTGGCCTCGGACAGGGTGGACGCCTCGATGAGGGCGACCGTGGCGAGCGACGCCGGTGCCAGCTCGGCCCAGTCGAGCTCCGACCGCGCGCACGGGCGACGGGCGCACCTCGACGAGGCTCGTCGCGGTCACCGACAGCTCGCGGTGCGGCGTGAGCACCTCGAAGGTCGACACGCGCGTGCCCCAGTAGTCGAGGTACGAGTGCTGCGTCGCGCCCGGCCGGATGTCGAGCCCGGCCTGCAGCACGAACTGCTCGCCCCCCGAGTGCGGCAGCATGCGCGCCTCGTTGTACGACGCGGTGGCCGGCTGCTCGTAGTTGAAGCCCGTGCGGTGCACGATGCGGATGCGGCTCACGAGACCTCCCCGATCCAGACCGGCGCGACGCTCGCCGGGAAGTACCGCTGCCGGATCGCCTCGCTCGCCGAGGACGTGACCGCCTGCACGTGCTCCATGTGCCCAGAGAGGTCGGCGAGGAGGTCGGCGACCGGCCGGTACTCGAGCTCCGACCGGATCTGGCCGAGCAGGCGCCTGGCCTGGTCGGTCACGCCGACGCGCCCGGCGCGCGGGTCGATCTCGCGCAGCGACTCCTCGGCCCGGATGACGCTCGAGATGATCGACCGCGGGAAGAGCCGGTCGAGCAGCAGGAACTCCGCCGCCGACTGCGAGGACGGCACGCCGCGGTAGCTGCGCAGGTAGGCCTCGTAGCCGCCGCAGCTGCGGAGGATCGTGGTCCAGCTCGGGCCGCTCGCCTCGGTGAGCGACCGGGTGGCGAGCAGGCGAGCCGTCATGTCGGCGCGTTCGATGGCGCGGCCGAGCGAGAAGAAGTGCCACGCTTCGTCGCGGCTCGTCGCGGAGTCCACGACGCCGATCGCGAGCGCCGAGCGGTCGCGCACCCAGCGGAAGAACTCGTGCGTCTTGTCGGAGGCGACGCGCCGCGGCATCCGCGCGTTCGTCTGGTTGAGGGCCTCCCACAGCTCGGTCGAGACGATCTCGCGTGCCCGGCGGGCGTTCTCGCGGGCGGACGCGATCGAGTGCGCGATCGACGCGGGGTGGGTGCGGTCGACGGCGAGCAGCGCGATCACGTCGTCGCGGCCGAGGGCCACGTCGTCGTTCGCCTCGCTGCCCATCACCGAGAGCAGTGAGCGGCAGGCGGTGTCCTCGTCGATCCACGGGTCCTCGAGCAGCAGCTGCAGGTGCACGTCGAGGATGCGCGCGGTGCCGTCGCTGCGCTCGATGTAGCGGCCGATCCAGAACAGCGACTCGGCGATGCGGCTCAGCATGCGCTCACCTCCTCCCCGTGGGTCGAGGAGGAGCGAAGCGACGTCTCGGAACCCGCAGGTGACCGGGTTTCGAGACGGTCGCTTCGCGACCTCCTCAACCCGCAGAGCTGTTGCTGTTGCTGCTGTTGCTGTTGCTGCTGGCGGATCGGCGCGTCCTCGTCCTGCGGCGACGCCTCGGGCGGATGCCGCGCGGGCTCGTTCGCGGCAGGGGCCACCACCGGAGCGGAGACCGT
Organism: uncultured Actinomycetota bacterium; assembly: GCA_963799015.1. Taxonomy (GTDB): domain Bacteria; phylum Actinomycetota; class Actinomycetes; order Actinomycetales; family Microbacteriaceae; genus Agromyces. Next base: position 72,792 of record CAWCWD010000051.1, read on the forward strand.
CGCGGGTGCGGCCTGGTCGGCGACGAGCGCGCCGACGCCGGCGCCGGACGACGACGCGAGCCGGACCGCACCGACGGGCCCGGTCAGCAGGGCGCCGTCGAGCACCCACGTGTCCTTCGAGCCGCCGCCCTGGCTCGAGTTCACGACGAGCTGGCCCTCGGGCAGCGCGACGCGGGTGAGCCCGCCGGGGAGCACCCACACGTCGTTCCCGTCGTTCACCGCGAACGGGCGGAGGTCGGCGTGCCGGGGGCGCATGCCGTCCTCGACGAGGGTCGGGATCGTCGAGAGCTGCACCACGGGCTGGGCGATCCACCCGCGCGGGTCGGCGAGCAGGCGCGTGCGCAGCTCGGCGAGCTCGGTGCGCGAGGCATCCGGACCGACGACCAGGCCCTTGCCGCCCGAGCCGTCGACGGGCTTCACCACGAGCTCGTCGAGGCGGTCGAGCACCTCGGCGAGCGCGTCGGGCTCCTCGAGGCGCCACGTGTCGACGTTCGGGAGGATCGGCTCCTCGCCGAGGAAGTAGCGGATGAGGGCGGGCACGTACGTGTAGACCAGCTTGTCGTCGGCGACGCCGTTGCCGACCGCGTTCGCGATCGTGACGTGGCCGAGGCGGGCGGCGAGCATGAGCCCCGGCGCGCCGAGCACCGAGTCGGGCCGGAACTGCTGCGGGTCGAGGAACTCGTCGTCGACGCGGCGGTAGATCACGTCGACGCGAGTCGGACCGGCGGTCGTGCGCATCCACACCCGGCCGCCGGAGCAGAACAGGTCGCGGCCCTCGACGAGCTCGACGCCCATGAGCCGCGCGAGCAGCGTGTGCTCGTAGTACGCGGAGTTGTAGACGCCCGGGGTGAGCACCACGACGGTCGGGTCGTCGACCCCCTCGGGCGCGCTCGCCCGGAGCGCCTGCAGCAGGCGGTTCGGGTAGTCGCCGACCGGGCGCACGCGCATCGACGTGAACAGCTCGGGCAGGGTCTGCGCCATGACCCGGCGGTTCGAGATGACGTAGCTCACGCCGCTCGGCACGCGCACGTTGTCCTCGAGCACGCGCCAGGCGCCGAGCTCGTCGCGGATGACGTCGATGCCGGCCACGTGGATGCGCACGCCGTTGGCGCTCACGATGCCGGCGGCCTGCCGGTGGTAGTGGGTCGACGAGCTGATGAGCGCGGCGGGGATCACGCCGTCGCGAATCGCGTGCTGCGGCCCGTAGACGTCGGCGAGGAACCGCTCGAGCGCGCGCACCCGCTGCGCGACGCCCGCCTCGACCATGCTCCAGTCGGATGCCGCGATGACCCGCGGCACGGCGTCGAGCGGGAACGGGCGCTCCTCGCCGGCGAAGTCGAACGTGACGCCCTGGGCGAGGTAGGAGCTCGCGAGCGCGTCGGTGCGGCCACGCAGTTCGTCCTGGGACATCCGCGAGAGGGCCGGGTAGAGCTCTCGGTACGGCTCGCGGACCGTGCCGGCGTCGGCGGGGAACATCTCGTCCCAGGGTCGGGCGGCGCGCTTCCGCTTCCGCCCCGACCTCGTCGTGGCGTACCCGTCGAAGAGCGTTCCCATGGCCTGACTGTTCCAGTAGTCGGTTACCGGGATGTTACCGACACGCGACGGGCGCGGCATCCCTCGCCCGTCACGTCGTCGGTCAGCGCTCGATCTGGTCGAGGTGCAGCATCTGCGCGAGGTTCTTGTCGAGCTCGTCGTCGCGGAAGATCTTCTTCCAGTCGTCCTTGATGATCGTCTCGCTTGCCGTAGTCCATGGCGATGAGGCAGGCGTCGCTGAACGGGTTGTCGCCGCGCAGGCCGTTGGCGAGCGCGACCTGGGTGTGACCGTAGCAGGATCGACCGCGCGGCCGCCTCGGGAACGCCCATCGTGTTGACGGCCTCGTCGAGCGCCTCCTTGAGGAGCGCGCCGATCATGCAGGCGATCGTCTCGACGAGGGTGGGCTCGAGCTGGGCGAGCTGCTTGACGGTGACCCAGTGCACGTCGATGATCGGCGCGTAGATCGCGCGCACGGTGGCCTCGACGATCGCCTGCTTCGCCGGGTCGTCGGACTCGATCGCGGCGATCGCGTCCTGCGGGGCGGCGATGCCGCCGAACGTGTCGGCGTACTCCTCCGGCGTGGTGCGCTGCAGGAAGATCGACGGGTGGCACGGGTGCGCGACGGCCTGGATGACGTCGTCGCGGGTCGGTGAGCAGGCCCGCGTAGGCCGCGGCCGGGTCGAGCGTCAGCACGATCGCGCCGGGCTTCAGCTGCGGCACGATGTCGGCGGTCACCGGGCCGAGCGCCAGGTCGGGCACGGCGAGCACGACGATGTCGGCGTCGCGCACGGCGTCGGCCGTCTCGGTGAGCTCCCGGCCGGCCTCGCGCATGCGCTCCTGCCCGGCGGGGGAGTTCTCGCGTAGAAGACGTTGTGGGCGGTCTTCGCGAGGTTGTTCGAGACGCGCATGCCCATCTTGCCGCCGGCGCCGATCACGGCGATGCCGTAGCTCTCGGTGGGTGCAGCGGTGTCGGTCGTGGTGTCGGTCGGGTGTCGAAGGCGGTGTCGCTCATGGTGTGCTCCTCAGGTAGTCCAGTGCGGTGCGGGTCCACTCCCGTTCGGTGCGGACGGTGGTCTCGGGGTCGCCCTGCCAGGGCAGCCAGTGCTCGACGATCTCGTTGATGCCGCGCTCACGCGGCGCGACCTGTGCGAGCAGGTGGGGGTAGTCGTGCAGGCCCTCGCCCATCGGGCGCGCCGCCGTAGGTGAAGCCGACCCAGCCGTCCTGCCGGGCGAACGCGAAGTCCTTCGCGTGCACGTTGCGGGTGAGGGCGGCGCACCGCTCGACGGCGTCGCTTGGGCAGCTCGAGGCCGGCGACGACGTTCGCGGGGTCGAGGCAGATGCCGAGGCGTTCGCCGCCGACGCGTTCGATGAGGGCGACGAGGTCGGCGGTCGGCACCTGCTCGTAGGTCTCGAGCGCGAGGGTGACCCCGGCCGCCTCGTAGTCGCGCAGGGCGGTGCGCAGCATCGACTCGGCCTCGTCGAGCGTCGGCCGGGAGCCCGGCGCGTAGACCATGCTGCGCACGAGCTCGGCGTCGAACACGTCGGCGAGGCCCAGGAAGCGCGAGCAGGTGGTCGGGCGCGATGCCCTTCGTGCCGAGCTCGATCCGGAGGCCGAGCTCGCGCGCCGCGCGGGCGGCATCGGCGAGCTCGGCCGCCGACATCGTCAGCAGCGGTGCGTAGTCGCAGACCTGGAACAGGTCGACGTCGAGGGCGCGGGTCTGCTCGAGCGCGCCGATGAGGCTCAGCGGGTCGGCGACCCGGTCGGAGTGCTGCCAGAAGAACGCGTAGGTGCCGAGGCCGATCATGCGCGCACCCCCTCGCGGGCCGCGGCGAGCTCGGCCGCCTCGTCGAGCACCGCGGCGAGCGCCTCGGGGTCGTGCGCGAACCGGCCGAGGAAGAGCCCGTCGACGGCGTCGCCGAGCTCGGCGAGCAGGCCCGGGCCCGGCCGAGCCGCCGTAGATCACCGCGCTGTCGGCGCGGCCGTCGAGGGCGTCGACCTCCGCACGGAGGCGACGCGCGACCTCCGCGATGTGCGCGACCGGAGCGGGCTCGGGAGCCCCGATCGCCCAGACCGGCTCGTACGCGACGATGATGCGGCCGGCGGGCGCGCCCGTCGATCGCGGCGTGCAGCTGGCGCGACGACGTCGGCCGCGGCATCCGTCGCCTCGACCCGCTCGGGCTCGCCGAGGCAGAGCACCGGGGTGCAGGCCGTTGCGCAGCGCCGCCGCGGTCTTGGCCGCGACGACCGACTCGGTCTCGCCGAACAGCCGGCGCCGCTCGGCGTGGCCGACCTCGGCGAGTCGCACGCCGATCTCGGCGAGCTCGGCGCCCGACACCTCGCCGGTGAACGCGCCCGAGTCGTCGGCCGCGACATCCTGCGCCCCGACGCACGACGGGCGTGCCCGCGAAGGCCTCGAGCGCCGGCAGCACCTGCAGGTAGGTGGGGATCACGAAGCACTCGACCGCGCCGGATGCCACGGCCGGATGCCGCGCCGCCAGTTCGGCGACCCGCGTCGAACCAGCGGCGCGCGTCGGCGATGCCCGAAGTACATCTTCAGGCTCACTCCGACCGACACGCGCGCGGGCATCAGCAGCTGCCGGTCGTCTCGTACTCGCCGATGACGGCGACCTTCTCGGCCGACGCCGAGGCCGGGTCGAAGCGGTAGCCGAGCCACTCGCGCACGAGGCGGCGGGCGAGCTCGATGCCGACGACGCGCTGGCCCATGGTGAGCACCTGGGCGTCGTTCGAGAGCACGCTGCGCTCGACCGAGAAGCTGTCGTGGGCGGTGACGGCGCGGATGCCGGGCACCTTGTTCGCGGCGATCGCGACGCCGAGGCCGGTGCCGCAGACGAGCAGGGCCCGATCGGCCTCGCCGGACGCGACGAGCTCGGCGGCGGCGATGGCGACGCGCGGGTACGCGGTGTGGCCGTCGGCGTCCACCCCGACATCGACCACCGAGGCGACGCCGGAGTTCTGCTCGAGGTCGCGCCTTGAGGATCTCCTTGTAGTCGAAGCCGGCGTCGTCGCTGCCGACGACGATGCGGAGTGCGTCGCTCATGCGTTGGTTCCCTTCGTTGCGAGGCCGGCGCGCTCGGCGAGCACGTCGGCGACGGCACGCACGATGAGGGCGAGCGAGTGCGCGCCCGGGTCGGGCGTGCCGAGGCTCTTCTCCGCGTGCGGGCCGGGCACGGCCCATGCGGGGCAGGAGGTCGGCGGTGGCCGCGGCGGCCGTGGCGGCCGCGTCGGCGGCGACACGCCCACGCATCGCGTGAGCGACGCCCCGGCGTCGACCTCGCGCGTGAGCGTCGCGCTGAACGGCACGAGCGCGTCGACCATGGTCTTGTCGCCGACCTCGGCCTTGCCGTACGCGCGGATGCCGTCGGTGCGCCGGCGGCGACGCCGGCGGCGACGGATGCCGCGTCGGGGGCGCCGTCGTCGCCGACCGCGCCGCCGAGCGAGCGCAGGACCACGCCCCAGAGCGCGCCCGACGTGCCGCCGGCACGGTCGGACCAGGCGTCGCCGGCGCGCTCGAGCACCGTGCCGGCGCCGGCGCCGGCGGCGATCGCCGCGCGTGCGGCGTCGTCGGCGGCGTGCGATCCGCGCTGCATGCCGATGCCGTGGTCGCCGTCGCCGGCGATCGCGTCGATGCGACCGAGCTCGTCGACGTGGCGGTCGATCGTCTCGCGCACCGTGGCGATGACCTCGCCGACGCGCGCGGCGGCGGCGCGGGACTCGTCGCTCGCCGGCGGCACGGCGTCGGCCTCAACGGCCGCGACCTCGGTCGCGTCGACGTAGCGCGACGGGGGCGACCGAGCCGCGCCGGAACGCCGGGGTGTCGGCCGGGCGCCGACCAGAGCCGCTCGAGCTCCTCGTCGAGCCAGAAGAGGGTGAGCGAGGCGCCCGCCATGTCGAAGCTCGTGCAGAACTCGCCGACCTGCGGGTCGACGGCCTCGATGCCCGCCTGCTCGCAGGAGCTCGGCGACGCGGCCGATAGACGACGAACAGCTCCTCGTACTTCAGCGGCGCCGAGGCCGTTGAGGATCGGGACGACGCGGGCGCCCTTCGCGGCGTCGACGCCCTCGGGCAGCTCCTCGAGCAGGCGTCCGACGAGCAGCTCCGCGAGGCCGTCCGCGGTCGGGACCTCGGTCTCGTCGATGCCGGGCTCGCCGTGGATGCCGAGGCCGACGGCCATGCGGCCCTCGGGCACGCGTGAACAGCGGCTCCTCGGCGCCGGGCAGCGTGCAGCCGGTGAAGGCGACACCGAACGAGCGCGTGCGCTCGTTCGCGAGGCGCGCGACGCGGGCGACGCCCTCGAGGTCGTAGCCCGCCTCGGCTGCGGCGCCCGCCGACCTTGAACACCGTGAGGTCGCCGGCGATGCCGCGGCGCTTGTGCTTCTCGGCGAGCGGAGGCGCTCGAAGATGTCGTCGGTCACCGTGACGGTCTCGCACGGGATGCCCTCGGCGCGCAGCTGGTCCTGCGCTGCGTCGAAGTTGAGCACGTCGCCGGCGTAGTTGCCGTAGGTGAAGAGGACGCCGCCACCCTGCTGCGCCGCGGTCGCAACCGAGCGCGACCTGCTGGGTCGAGGGCGATGCGAAGAGGTTGCCCATCGCCGCGCCGTGCGCGAGGCCGGGGCCGACGAGTCCGCCGAAGGCCGGGTAGTGGCCCGAGCCGCCGCCGATGACGACCGCGACCTCGCCCGCGGGCGACACCGTCGACCGCACCACGCCACCCGGCACGCGCGCGGACGTAGCGCCCGTTCGCCGCGACGAACCCGCGCGACCATCTCGTCGGCGAACTCCGCCGGCTCGTTGAACAGCCTGGTCATCGCGCGGCCCTCCCCGGCTCAGCGGTGGTCGACTCCTCGGGTGCGAGCTGCTCGGCCACGAGCTCCTCGGCGGTCTCGTCGCCGTGGGCGACGGCCACGCGGCCGCGGCGGGCCAGCGGGATCATGAGCACCGCCGAGAGCAGCATGAAGCCGCCGACGATGAACATCGGCACCTCGTACCCGCCGGTCCAGTCGTGCACCGCGCCCGTGAGGAACGGGGCGCTGAACCCGGCGATGTTGCCGATCGTGTTGATGAGGGCGACGCCCGCCGCCGCGGCCGCGCCGGTCAGGAACTGCGTCGGCAGGGTCCAGAAGTTCGGCAGTGCCGCGAAGATCGCCATCGCCGTGATCGAGATGACCGCGATGGTCAGCAGCCGGCGAGCCGGCGAAGAGCGCCAGCGGGATGCTGACGGCGCCCGCGATCGCGGGACCGGCGATGTGCCAGGTGCGGAGGCCGCGACGGCTGGCGTCGCGCGACCAGAAGCTACAGCGCGATCGCGGCGGGGAGGTAGGGGATCGCGGTGATCAGGCCCTTCTGGAACACGTCGAACTCGACGCCGGACTGCGCCTGGAAGCCCTCGATGATCGTCGGGAGGAAGAACGCGAGCGCGTACAGGCCGTAGATGAAGCCGAAGTAGATGAACGACAGCGTCCAGACGCGGCCGCTGCTTGAACGCGTGCTTGACGGAGACGTGTGCTGCTTCTTCTCGGTCGCGACCTTCTCGCGGTCGAGTCGCGTCGGTGAGCCAGACCTGCTCGGCCGGCGTCAGCCACTTGGCGTCCGCGGGGCGGTCCTTCAGGTAGAACCACGCGATGATGCCGACGACGATGGCGGGGATCGCGACGCCGAGGAACATGAACCGCCAGCCCTCGAGGCCGAGGAACACGCCGTCCTGCTGGATGAGCAGGCCGGCGAGCGGGGCGCCGAAGACGGTCGTGAGCGGCTGCGCCAGGTAGAAGAGCGCGAGGATCTTGCCGCGGTGCACCGCGGGCACCCACAGGCTGAGGAAGAGGATCGCGCCGGGGAAGAAGCCCGCCTCGGCGACGCCGAGGAGGAACCGCAGCGCGGCGAGCTGCTCGAAGTTCTGCACCCAGGTGAACAGGGCGGCCACGATGCCCCAGCTGACCATGATGCGGGCGAGCCACTTGCGGGCGCCGAACCGGTGCAGCGCGAGGTTCGAGGGCACCTCGAGCAGGATGTAGCCGATGAAGAAGACGCCCGAGGCGAAGCCGAACTGCGCGGCGGTCAGCCCGAGGTCCTCGTTCATGCCGTTCGGCGCGGCGAAGCCGATCGCCGTGCGGTCGAGGTAGTTGATGAAGAACATCAGCGCCACGAACGGGACCAGTCGCACGGCGACCTTCCGGATCGCGGATTGCTCCACTGTCGTCTTCGGCTGAGTGGCGGTGTCCACGTCGACTCCTGTTCCTTCGTCGGAGAGGTGGGAAAGCGATTCCCGAATGCTGTGTCGAACGCTATATTGCCAAACCGGTTGACCAATTGCAAGCTCGGCAGGACATCTGATCGGCCGACCGGTTGGTATGTTGAGGTCATGCCCGTGTTCCGTGACGACACCTCGGCGGAGATCGCCGCCGCGCTCGGCACCCTGCCGACCGGGTCGGCCGTGTCCGTCGTCGCGACGCGCCTGCTCGATCTCTTCACGAGCGGATCCATCCCGCCGGGCACCCGCCTGCCCCCCGAGCGGCAGCTCGCCGCGAGCCTCGAGGTCGGCCGGTCGGCCGTGCGCGAGGCGCTCGCCGCACTCGAGATCCTGGGCATCGTCGACGTGCGGCCGGGCTCGGGCACGTACCTCCGCGGCACGGTGAGCGAGCTGCTCCCCCAGAGCCTCAGCTGGGGCGTGCTCCTCGGCGAGCGCAACACGGCCGAGCTGCTCGAGCTGCGCTCAGGGCTCGAGATCTACGTCGCCCGCCTCGCCGCCGACCGGCTGACCGACGCGCAGCTCGCGAGCCTCCGCCGGCACCTCGACGCCATGCGCGACTCCATCGACGACCTCAAGTCGTTCGTGAAGGCCGACCTCGCGTTCCACCACGAGCTCGCCAGCGCGGCCGGGAACCGGCTGCTGCTCGACCTGCTCCAGGTCGTGCGGTCGCTCCTCCGCGTGTGGGTCGACCGCGCCGTGCAGGACGAGGGGCACGCGCGCACCGCACTCGCGGAGCATGAGGCCGTCTACCGTGCGCTCGCCGCGCACGACGGCGACGCCGCGGCATCCGCGATGGCCGCGCACATGACGACCGCGTCGGCGCGGCTCGCGTCGGCGGGCGAGGCGCCGGCGGGCGAGGCGCCGGGCGCAGGCGAGGCAGGACCCGCGACGGGCGCGGCCTGACGGCTCGCACGATCGCAGGCGGGTTTCGAGACGCCGCTGCGCGGCTCCTCAACCCGCAGGGTGGCCTCGCAGCGCGGCCTCGCGGCATCCGTCAGCCCTCGCGCAGCGCCGCCTCGTGTGCCGCGTACTCCTCGCGCCAGCGGTGCTCGGCCACGAAGCCCAGGCGATCGCGCGCCTTGTCGACGGAGACGAGCGTCTCGAACTCCCCGAGGCCCGCGCGCACGGGCACGCCCGGGAAGTGGTGGGCCGCGAGCTCGGCGGTCGGGATGGCGCTCCCGGTGTCGGGCGCGGCGATGTCGTAGACCTCGAACCCCGGCTCGGCGTGCTCCAGCGCGAGCGCCACGGCGGTCGCACCGTCGCGCGCGTCTACGTAACTGAAGAGCAGGTCGCGCCGGTAGCCGGGTTCGGATGCCCGTGCGAACGTGCCGTACTCGCCCGGGCCGACGACGTTGGTGAACCGGAGCGACGTGATGCTGAGGCCCGGCGGCCAGCGCACGAGCTGCGCCCACATCGCCTCCTCGGCGACCTTCCCGAGGCCGTAGGTGTTGTTCGCCTCGGTCGTGGACTCGTCGACCGGGAGGGTCGCCGGTGCCACGTCGAACGGGAAGCCCATCGCCGTGATGCTCGACGCCGTCACGATGGTGCGGATGCCCGCCCGCATCGCCGCGTGCACCACGTTGAAGCTCACGACGATGTTGTTCTGGAACGTCGCCGCATCGGGGACCTGCCCGTTCACCGGGATCGCGGCGAGGTGCACCACGGCGTCGAGTCCGGCGTGCCGGGCGGTGACGCCGAGCAAGCTGTCGAGCGTCTGGCCGTAGTCGGCGAGGTCGACACGAGTGAAGCCCGGCCCGGGCGTGCCCGTCAGGTCGAACCCGACGACCTTGTGCCCGTCGGCGCGGAGCCGGTCGACGGTGGCCCGTCCGAGCTTGCCGGAACTGCCGGTGACGGCGATGCGCATGTGCGACTCCTTCGATGCTGGGGTTGCGCTGGGGCGGTCGGATGCCGCGGTCAGCTCGGATGCCCGACGGGGCGGGTGCTCTCCTCGAGCAGCTCGAGGATGTGGCGGTACTCCTCGCCCGTCGCGCGCGACATCCCGATCTCGCACGTGCGGTTGCACGACGCGTGCGCATCGAAGCCGCCCGCGACGATTTCGGCCGCCTCGGCGCGGGTCGCGGACGCCGTGAGCTCAGGGTGCAGCATGCCGCGGTCGCCGGCGAAGCCGCAGCATCCCCACGCGTCGGGCACGACCGCGTCGGCCGAGACCGCGTCGGCGAGCGCGCGCAGGCTGACGTTCGAGCCGAGCCTCGTCGACGAGCAGGTCGGATGCAGTGCCAGCGAGTCGAGCCGGTCGCGCACCTCGAGTCGCGGCAGCAGCTCGGCGGCGGCGAAGTCGACCGAGTCGATGATGCGCAGCCGCACCGGCCGCCCGTCGAGCTCGCTCACCTGCTCCAGCGCATGCACGAGGCCCTCGGTGCACGAGGAGTTGTCGCTCACGATGGGCAGGCGTCCGTCATCGGATGCCGCGACGAGGGCCCGCACGGTGCGCTCGGCCATCGCGGCATACCCGGCGGCCAGTCCCTTCGACTTCCACGGCGTGCCGCAGCACAGCCCGTCGAGCCCATCGGGCGTCGCGAGCAGCGACGCCCGGCACGGCCGCGAGGCGCCGGAACGCCTCGGCGGCGCCGACGCCGCCCGCCGTGGGTCCGAACATCGAGCCGACGCAGGCCGCGAAGAACACGGCCGCCGGCGCGCCGATCGAGGCGTCGGGGGTCGGGGTCTCGGTGACGGATGCCGCGGCGGGCATCGGCTCGCGTCCCGGCTCGCGCCTCGGCCCGCCACCCGGCAGGTCGGCCGTCCAGCGCGGCACGAGATCCTCGCCGAGCAGCGCCCGGCCCACGTCGGTCGCGCCGCGCGGGAGCAGTGCGGGAAGCGCCTTCGCGACCGAGAGCGCCGTCGCGGCACCACGGCTGACAGCGCCCCAGCCCGCGGCCGCGGCGCGCCCGCCGGCCTTCACCGGGCCCGCGGCATCCTGCTCGCGCAGCCGGCGCACGAGGTCACCCGTGTTGATGAGCACCGGGCACGCCGTCTGGCACATGCCGTCGACGGCGCAGGTCTGCACCGAGTCGTAGGACTCCGCCGCCGCGAGCTCGGCGTCGAGCACGTCGTCGCCCGCCTGCCTCGCCGACGCCCTCGCGCGGCGCACGGCGATGCGCTGCCGCGGCGTGAGCGTGAGGTCACGGCTCGGGCACACCGGCTCGCAGTACCCGCACTCGACGCAGCGGTCGACTTCAGACTCCACCTCGGGCGTGAGCTTGACGTTGGCGAGGTGCGCCTCGGGGTCGTCGGAGAGCAGCACGCCCGGATTGAGGATGCCCGCGGGGTCGCAGAGCCGTTTGATCTCGCGCATCATCCCGTAGAGCCGGCTGCCGAACTGCCGCTCGACGAACGGCGCCATGATGCGGCCCGTGCCGTGCTCGGCCTTGAGCGTTCCGCCCGCGTCGAGCACGAGGTCGACGAGGTCGAGCGTGAACGCCCGCTGGCGCTCGATCGCCTCGGGCGCAGTGAAGTCCTCGGTGATGAGGAAGTGGATGTTGCCGTCCTTCGCGTGTCCGAAGATCACGGCGTCGTCGTAGCCGTGCGCGGCGAAGAGCGCCTGCAGGTCGCGGCATGCGCCCGCGAGTTGCTGGACGGGCACGGCGATGTCCTCGAGGAGTGCCGTGGTGCCCGACGGCCGGGCGCCGGCGATCGCCGCGTAGAGACCCTTGCGCACATGCCAGAGGTGCGCACGCTCGGCCGGATCGCGGGTCGGGGCGAAGGCCGTGACGCCGGCCTCGGCGAGCGCGTCACGGGCGGTCGCGAGGAGGATCTCGAGCGCCGCGTCGTCGGCAGCCTGGTACTCGATGAGCAGGGCCGCGTGCGCGACGATGTCGAGCCCGTCGACGATGCCCTGCGCGGTGGGGTCTGCCTGCACGACGCGGAGGGACGCGGCATCCATCAGCTCGAGCGTCGCCGCCCCGGTGGCGACGAGCACCGGCAGGACTCGGGTGGCGGCTTCGAGGTCGCCGAAGACGACGAGCGCGGTGGCGACCGCGGGCGCGATGGGGATCGTCTCGAACTCCACTTCGGCGACGAACCCGAGCGAGCCCTCGCTTCCGACCATGAGGTGCGCGAGCATGTCGACGGGCGCCTCGAAGTCGAGCAGCGAGTTGAGCCCGTAGCCCATGGTGTTCTTGCCGCGGTACTGCCGCTCGACCTCGGCCACGAGCGACGGGTCGGCGAGGAGCTCGGCGCGCAGGCGGGCGAGTCCGACGTAGAGCTCGGGTTCATCGGCCGCGAGCCGCGCATCGGCGTCGGGCAGCGCGGTGTCGACGACCGTGCCGCTCGGCAGCACGAACCGCAGCGAGCGGATTGTACGGTAGGAGTTCTGCACGTTGCCGCAGGCCATGCCGCTGGAGTTGTTCGCGACGACCCCGCCGATCGTCGCGGCCACCTCGCTGGCCGGATCGGGCCCGAGCTTGCGGCCGTGCCGCAGCAGCCGCGCATTCACCTGCCGCACGGTGGCCCCCGGCTCGACGCGCACGCGTGCGCCGCCGGCCTCGACGCGGATGCCCCGGAACGCCTCGCGGGTGTCGAGCAGCAGGTCGGCCCCAGACGCCTGCCCCGAGAGGCTGGTGCCGCCCGAGCGCAGGGTGACGTGTCGTCCGTGCTCGCGCGCGAACCGGAAGGCCGCGGAGACCTGCTCGGCGGACCGCGCGGTGACGACCGCCTGCGGCGTGAGGAGGAAGTGGCTCGCGTCGACGCCGGCGACGACCCGGTCGAACCGTGCGACGCTGACATCATCGGATGCCGCGCCGAGCGCCCCGGCGAGCGCGGCGGCGAGCTCGGGGTCGCCGGGCGCGACCGTCGACCGGGTCGCGGTGCCCGGGCGGGACGGGGCGGTGCCGATGGCCGTCACGATGCTCCTTCGCATGCTGTTTGCAGGGTGTGCTGCATATTCTTTCGTCAACGAATGATGATACCCTAAGGACACGAGCTCGCCGAGTATCGGCCGTGATCAGGGGCGATTGCGGTAGCGTTCCGGCAGCGGAGACGACAACGAATCGATCGGAGCATCCGAGTGCAGCCAGCCAACCGGTACAGCCCGCCCGTCGACGGGCAGGTGCGGCTCCTCACCAAGGTCGCCCGCATGTACCACGAGCGCGGCATCCGGCAGGCCGACATCGCCACCGCCCTGAACATCTCGCAGGCCAAGGTCTCGCGCCTCCTGAAGCGCGCCGCCGAGGTCGGCATCGTCCGCACCACGGTCATGGTCGCCCCCGGCGTGCACACCGCCCTCGAGGACGAGCTGCAGGCGCGGTACGGCCTGCTCGACGCGGTCGTCGTCGACGTCGCGCACGACGACGACGAGTCCGCCGTGTTCTCGGCGATCGGCGCGGCCGCCGCGAGCTACCTCGAGGCCACGCTCGCGGGCAACGACCGCATCGGCATCTCGTCGTGGAGCCAGACCCTGCTCGCGATGGTCGACCGCATGCGCCCCTTCGCCACCCGCGGCGCGACCGAGGTCGTGCAGCTCCTCGGCGGCATCGGGGTGCCCGACGTGCAGTACCAGGCCCAGCGGCTCGCCGGCGACCTCGCCCGCGTGCTCGGCGCCGAGGCGGTCTACGTGCAGGCGCCCGGCGTCGTGGCCGACCGCGACATCCGCGACGGCCTGCTGCACGACGCCGCCCTCACCGAGGTCACGCGACGCTGGCGCGAGCTCACCATGGCGATCGTCGGCATCGGCAGCATCGAGCCGAGCGACCTGCTCGCCGGTCTCGGGCAACGCGTTCCCCGCCGACGACCGCCGCCGCCTGCTCGACGCGGGCGCCGTCGGCGACATCTGCCACCACGTCTTCACGGTCGACGGCACGGACGTCACGGGCGAGCTCGGCGAGCGCACGATCGCGATCCCCGTCGACGCCTACCGCGCCATCCCGCGCCGCATCGGCATCGCCGGCGGCCCGCGCAAGCACGAGCCGATCCTGCGGCGCGCTCGCGGGCGGCTGGGTGAACGTGCTCGTGACCGACCTGCGCACCGCCGAGGCCCTCGTGGGTGAGGGTGCCGACGACGACGTGCTCAGCGGACAGGCAGCGACTCCACCAGCGCCCGCAACCGCTTGACGCCCGACTCGAGGCTCGTCAGCACCGGCACGTCCACGGATGCCGCGCTCGCGGCGCTCGCCATCGACGCCTGCGCCAGCACGACGACGTCGACGTCGACGGCGGCGCGTTCGATCGCAGCCGCGACGAGCCGATCGTGCGTCGGGCCGGTCACCCGAGGCGACGGCCTCGAACGCGCCGTCGACGACGACGCTCGTGATCGACGGCGTGCGACCCGCGAGCTCCGCGCGCTCCCGGATGAGCCGGGTCGTCGGCCCGCAGGTCGTGGCCAGCGTCGCGAGCACCGCGATCCGGTCGCCCGTGGCGCACGGCCTCGTCGGCCATCGCCTCGTCGATGCGGAGGATCGGAACGCCGACCTGCTCGGCGGTGTCGGCCGCGAGCTCCGAGATCGAGGAGCAGGTGAGCAGGATCGGCCTCGGCTCCGGCGTCGGCCGCAGCCTTGGCGAGGTCGGCGACCCGGCCCGGCACCGAGGGCGCCACGTCGGGATCGCCGAGGTCGGCGACGATCCGGTCGTCGAGGTAGTTGATCGCCGTGACGCCGGGCAGTTCGCGCTTCACGAACTCCCCCGCCATCGGGATCACCACCGCACCCGTGTGCAGCAGCGCGATCCGCGGGCCCTGGGGCATCCGTCTCCTCCTTGGTTCCTCGAGCGTCGGCCGGGCGTCAGCCCTTCACCGACCCGGCGGCCATGCCGGCCATGATCTTCTTGTTCAGCGCGATGAACACGATGAGCAGCACGACGATGTTGATGCTCACGGCCGCGAACAGCGGGCCGTACTGCGTGGAACCATACTCGTCGCTGAGGCTCAGCAGGCCCACCTGGATGGTCGCGAGGTCGGGCCGCGTGGTGAACGTCAGCGCGATGAGCAGGTCGTTCCAGACGCTGAAGAACTGCACGAGTCCCACCGTGAGGATCGCGTTCCTCATCATCGGCACGCCGATCACGAAGAACGAGCGCAGCGGCCCCGACCCGTCGACGGTCGCCGCCTCGAAGATCTCGCGCGGCACCGACCGGAAGTAGGTGGCCATCAGGAAGGTCGTGAGGGGAAGCCCCATGACCGTGTACGTGACGATGAGCGGCAGTAGTGTGTCGGTGATTCCTGCGCGGAAGTACACGATGAAGAGCGGCACGAGGATCATCTGCCCGGGCACCATGATGCCGGCGAGGATGTAGAGCAGTACCCCGTGGCGGCCCTTCCAGATCATCACCTCGAGCGCGTAGCCGGCGGCCACGCCGATCATCACGATGAGGATCACCGACGGGATGGTGACGAGGATGCTGTTGAGGTAGTTCTGCCCCACGTTGCCGTTCGTGAGTGCCGTGACGTAGTTGTCGAACTGCCAGGTCTCGGGCAACGAGAGAGCCGGATTCGAGAGGAACTCCGACTGCGTCTTGAACGAGCCGAGGATCATCCACACCTGCGGGTAGAGCACGACCACGAGCAGGATCGCGACGAGGATCCACACGGGGATGCGGCGCACGATCCGCTTGGCGGCGCGGCCGGTCCTCGACGGCGCCGCCCTGAGCTCGGGCGCCATGCGGCTCGGCGTCGCCGTGGTGCGCGGGGCGGTGTCGACGGCCATGTCAGTCCTCCACCTTGCTGGCGGGACGACCGGAAGATCGCGAGGGTGAACACGAGGCAGAGGAGCGTGAGCACGAGCGCGATGGTCGAGCCGTAGCCGTACTCCGCGTACTCGAAGGCGGTGCGGTACATGTACAGGGTGAGCGGCGCCGTCGACGTGCCGGGGCCGCCGCCGTTGAGAGCGAGCAGGCTGTCGAACACCTTGAGCGTCGCGTTCAGGCTGAAGATGATCGACGACAGCAGGATCGGCAGCGACAACGGCACGACGATGTGCCGCACGAGCCGGAGGCCGTTGGCGCCGTCGAGGCGGGCGGACTCGATGACCTCCTCGGGGATGTCGAGGAGGCCCGCGTAGAGCAGGATCGCGTAGAAGCCCATCGAGCTCCACAGCGTCATGACGATGGCGGTGAGCATGGTGCCGAAGGTCGAGGCGAGCACCTCGACGCTCTCCCCGCCGAAGAAGTTGATGAGGTCGTTGACCGGACCTTGGTTGTCGCCGACGGCGACGAAGCTCCGGAACAGGAGGGCCACGGCGACTGTGGGCAGGATGGCCGGGAAGAACACGATCGTGCGCACGAGCGCGGAGCCCTTGCGAAGCACGAAGACGTAGAGGAGGGCGAGTCCGTAGCCGAGGGCCACCTGCCCGATCGTCGCCGCGATGGCGAATCCGACGCTCACCCAGACCGACTGCAGCGCCGCGTCATCCGTGAAGAACGTCGTGAAGTTCTCGAACCCGACCCACTCGAAGCCGCGGAGCGTGTTGCCCTCGAAGAACGAGAGCCCGAACGACCACATGACGGGTGCGACCTTGAGCAGCGTGTAGAGCAGCAGCGCAGGGCCCAGCAGGATGAAGATCGTCTCGACGATCCCCGAACACCGAGTTCATTGCTTCGCTCCTTCCTTGGTGCGGGGCCGGGGGCGCGCTTGCGCGCGACCCCCGCCGGCCGTGTGGTGCCCCGGCCCCCCGAGCGTACGCCAGGAGGCCGGGAAACCGATTACCCGTTGGCGTCGATGCTCTCCTGCAGGTCGGCCATGTAGTCCTCGGCGGACATCTGGCCGGTGGTCAGCAGGGTGACGTTGGTCGACGCGAGCGAGTTGCTCTTCGGGTCGAAGAGCGCCTCGAACCACAGCACGCGTCTCGTCGATGCTCGGCGATCTTCTCCTGGATCTCGGCCGTGTTCGGGGAGATGTCGGTGACCTCGTCGTTGACCGTGAACCCCGAGATGAGTCCGGCCTCGTTCAGCGCGAGCGCACCGTAGTTCTCGCCGATGCAGCTCACCCAGTCGGCGACCTTCGGTCCGTACTGCTTGGCGGAGATGATCATCGGCGCACCCGCGTTCGCCGGGTACTGGTCGATGCTGCCTTCGCCGCCCTCGACCTCGGGGAACGGGCAAGAAGCCGACGTTCTCGGCGCCGATCTGGTTGCGCTCGGGATCGTTGATGGCGCCGAGCAGCCAGCTGCCGTCATAGGTCATCGCGGCTGTGCCGGTGAGGAACTGGTTCGTCGAGGTGTCGCCGTCGCGGGTCGAGAAGCCCTCGCCGAAGTACGCCGGCGTCGGCGAGGTCGGCGAGCGCCTGGGCGCCGGCGACGTAGTCCTCGTCGGTCAGCTTCGCGTCGCCGTCGCGGACGGCCGCCATCGCCTCGGGGCCGACATTGCGGAAGATGTACATGCCCATCAGGCGCGTCAGCGGCAAGCCGCTCGCCCCGGCCGTGGTCAACGGCTGGACGCCGGCCTCCTGCGAGCTGGTCGGAGACCGCGAGGAAGCTCCTCCCACGTCGTGGGGATCTCGATGCCCTGCTCCTCGAAGATCTCCTTGTTGTACCAGATGCCCTCGATGTTGTACTGGTACGGCATCGAGACGACGCCGCCGTAGACGTTCTGCTCGGTCGACGCCGCGGCCGGGAGGATGGAGTCCGCCGCCCCCGTCTGCTCGAGGTCCTGCACCAGGCCAGCAGCACCGAGGTCGCCGTCGGGGCGGATGAGCGCGGTGCCGGCGATCGTGTGCGCGGGCAGCGCGTCCTGGCTCGCGAGCAGGGTCACCTTCTGCACGGTGTCGGCCTGCGCGACCTTCTGGTGCTCGAGCGGGAGGGCCTCGTTCTCGGCCTTGCACGCGCCCTCGGAGAGTTCGGTGAGCAGGTCCTCGAGGGTCGCGTTCTCGTTCGCGGTCATGACGGTGAACGACTCGGGATCTGTGCCCGACGCTCCGCCGCCGGACCCGCCGGACTCGCCGGACGATCCTCCGGCGCACGCGGCGAGGGGGTGATCGCGGCCAGGGCGATCGCTGTCGCCAGCATCACGCGACGGCTGCGGGGTGTTCTCATGGCGTCCTCCTTGACGACTGCCGTGGGGATTGCAGTGAACCGGGTGGGGGCCAGCGATGCGTCCTCAATCAACCATGAGTGATTATGCAGCCGCTTGGCTCGGGTCGAGCGTAACACATATCCACGCCATTTTGAATATTGATGCATGTTTGCGAGAATACTCATGCGACGACGGCGCGTGGTCCGGATGCATCCGCTGCCCACGGTCGTCGACCGAAGGGAGAGACTCGAGCCATGACCATCACCACGACCGCAGGCCGACACGCGGCGTTGTCGCCGCTCGGCGCGGCGAACGCGCGATGGAGCGGGGGCTTCTGGGGCGCGCAGCTCGAGCGCACCCGCGACGGTGACCGTGCCCGGCGATGTGGGACTCGCTGAGCGACCCCGCGGTCAGCCCCGGCTGGCGCAACTTCCGCATCGCCGCCGGCCTCGAGGAGGGCGAGCACCAGCGGACCGCCGTTCATGGACGGCGACCTCTACAAGTGGCTCGAGGCGGCGATCGCCGTGCTCGAGACCGCCCCCGACCCCGCGCTCGCAGGCCGCGTCGACGAGGTCGTCGCGCTGATCGCGTCGGTCCAGCGCGAGGACGGCTACCTGCACACGCCGACGCTTCATCGCCGACGCGCAACCACGAGAGGCCGTCGGCACTCGCCGACCGGTTCGACTTCGAGACCTACAACCTCGGGCACCTCATCACCGCGGGCGTGCGCCACCACCGGGTGACCGGCTCCACGACGCTGCTCGATGTCGCACGCAAGGCGGCGGCCTTCCTCGAGGACCTCGCGACGAACGAGCCCGATCGAGCTCGCCCGCAGCGCGATCTGCCCCTCGCACTACATGGCCGTCATCGAGCTCTACCGCGCGACCGGCGAGGAGCGGTATCTGCGCCTCGCCGAGGCGTTCGTGCGCGTGCGCGACGACTTCGACGGGCGGCGACGACAACCAGGACCGCGTCCCCGTGCGCGAGCAGACGGTCGTCGCCGGTCACGCGGTGCGCGCCAACTACCTCTACGCGGGTCTCGCCGACCTCGTCGCCGAGACCGGCGACGACGAGCTGCAGCAGGTGCTCGAGGACCTCTGGCGCGACGTCGTCGACACGAAGCTCTACATCACGGGCGGCTGCGGCGCGCTGTACGACGGCGCCTCGCCCGACGGCTACCCGTGGCAGGGCGAGATCAGCCGCGTGCACCAGGCCTACGGCCGCGCCTACCAGCTGCCGCACACCACGGCGCACAACGAGTCGTGCGCGAACATCGGCATGATCCTGTGGAGCGAGCGGATGCTGGCCCTCACCGGCGACGCCGAGTACGCCGACGTGATCGAGCGCATCGCCTACAACAGCCTGCTGGCGGGCATCAGCCTCGACGGGCGCGCGTACTTCTACACGAACCCGCTCCGCCAGGTGCGCGACCTGCCCTACCCGCTGCGGATGCCCGGGTGACACCGGCCAGCACCCGGTGCCCGAGCCGCCCGCCTCGGACGCGCGCCTGCGCGGCCGCTACCTCAGCTGCTTCTGCTGCCCGCCGAACATCGCGCGCACGCTCGCGCAGCTTCCACGAGCGCGCCATGTCGACGTCGGCCGACGGCGCTCTGCGTGCACCTGTACGGCGGACGCCGAGGCCGACGTGACGCTCGACGACGGGCGGCGGCATCCGCGCTTCGCGAGACGAGCGACTACCCGTGGGGCGAGCCGGGTCGACGTTCACGGTCACGGATGCCGCGGGCGGCGGGCTTCCGCTGCACCTCCGCATCCCCGGCTGGGTCGACGGCGCGACGGTCATCGTGAACGGCGACGCGGCCGAGACCGTCGAGCGCCCGGCGCCTACGCGCGCGATCGAGCGGGAATGGCAGCGCGGGCGACGTCGTGGAGCTCGACGCTCCCGATGCCGCGTGCGGCTGCTGCGCGGCCACCGCCTCGCCGAGGAGATCGCCAACCAGGTCGCGGTCACGCGCGGGCCGGTCGTCTACGCGCTCGAGAGCCCGACCTGCCCGAGGGCGTGCGCCTCGAGCAGGTGGCGCTGCGCCGCGGGGTCGACGCTCGCGCCGGTCGAGACCGAGGTCGAGGGCCGCCGACTCGTCGCGCTCGAGGGCGAGGTCGTCGTCCTGCCGACGGCCGACGACGGCGGAGCTGTACGCCGAGGTCGACGGACGGCGGCGTGCGCGCGCGTTCCGCGTCCGGCTGATCCCCTACTTCGCGTGGGGCAACCGCGGGCCGGGCGAGATGTCGGTGTGGCTCCCCCTGGTGTGGTGATGGCGATGACCGAGACCGCCACCGCGCCCGACGCCGCGCGGCATCCGTCGCCGCCCCGCCGACCGAGCACGTGATCGCGACGTACGATGATCGAGACCTCGCTCCCGCTCGAGCACGCCGCGGAGGTGCTCGCGGGCGAGCAGTCGACGGGCACGTTCGTCCGCGTCGCGCGCGAGTCCGACGACGTGCGCGCCCGATTCGCCGCCCAGGTCGAGACCATCGAGGAGCTGCCGCTCACCGGGGCATCCGCCGCTGCCCGGATCGGTCGGCGACCCCGCCGCACCGCCGGCGCGCCCGCCTGCGGCTGCGCTTCCCGCTCGTCAACTTCGGCCCGTCGCTGCCCAACCTGCTGGCGGCCGTGGCCGGCAACCTCTTCGAGATCAAGGAGCTGTCGGCGATCAAGCTCGTCGACCTCGACCTGCCCGCCGGCGTTCGCCGAGCGGTACCCGGGCCCGGCGTTCGGCGTCGAGGGCACCCGACGCCTCATGTCGCGGCCCGACCGGTGCGATGATCGGCACGATCGTGAAGCCGAGCATCGGGCTGTCGCCGCGAGGAGCTCGCCGAGGTGGTCGGCGAGCTCGCGGCCGCGGGCATCGACTTCATCAAGGACGACGAGCTGCAGGGCAACGGGCCGTCGGCGCCGCTCGCCGAGCGCGTGCGCGCCGTGATGCCGGTGCTCGAGCGGCACGCCGACCGCACGGGCGTGAAGCCCATGTACGCCTTCAACATCACCGACGACATCGATCGGCTCGAGGCGCAACCACGACCTCGTCGTGGAGGCCGGCGGCACCTGCGTCATGGCGTGCATCAACATCGTCGGGCTCGCCGGCGCTCGAGTTCCTGCGGCGGCGCGCGATGGTGCCGATCCACGGGCACCGCGCGATGTTCGGCGCGATCAGCCGATCGGAGCAGGTCGGCTTCTCGTTCCGCGCGTGGCAGAAGCTCGCGCGGCTCGTCCGGCGCCGACCACCTGCACACCAACGGCATCAGCAACAAGTTCTACGAGGACGACGCCGAGGTGCTCGACTCGATCGCAGGCGGTGCGCGCAGCCGCTGCTCGGGCTGACGCCGACGGTGCCCGTGCTCTCGTCGGGGCAGTGGGGCGGCCTCGCGCACGCGACCTACGCGGCCGTCGGCACGACCGACCTGCTCGTGCTCGCCGGCGGCGGCATCCACGGCCACCCCGACGGCGCGGCGGCGGGCGTCGAGAGCATGCGCGACGCGTGGGCGTCGGCCGAGCGCGGGCGAGTCCGTCGAGCGAGGCGCTCGCCGCGTCGCCGGCCCTGCGTGCGCGCGCGGAGGTCTTCGGGCCGGTCCGTGTGCTGAGCTCCGGGTCGCGTTCTACGGCGACGACTTCACCGGCAGCGTCGACGTGCTGCTGCAGTTCGCCGCGCCGGGGTGGACGCGGGCGACTGTTCGTCGGCCTGCCGTCGGCCGAGGCGCTGCGCGCGCGCCGCCGCGGGCGTCGATGTCGTCGGGCATCGCGGGGATCGCGCGGTCGCTGCCCACGCGACGAGCTCGACGCGCGAGGTGCGCCCGGCGCTCGAGGCGCTCGCCGCGCTCGGGCCGCGGATCGTGCAGTACAAGGCGTGCTCGACGGCGGACTCGTCGCCCACGATCGGCAGCCTCGGCCGAGTCATCGAGCTCGCGCGCGACGTCTTCGGCGCGGACCGTCGTGCCGGTGCTCTTCGCCCAGCCCGACTTCGGCCGCTACACGGTGTTCGGCCACCACTTCGCCGCCGAGGGCGGCGTCGTGCTACCGCCTCGACCGGCAGCCGACGATGTCGACACCACCCGTCGACGCCGATGACCGAGTCCGACCTCGCCGTGCACTTCTCGCGGCAGACGGAGCTGCCGATCGGGCAGCATGCCGTTCACGGCATACGTCGACGGAGCCGGCGCGCTCGCGCGGCGCCTCGCCGAGGCATCCGAGGCGGCCCTCGTGCTGGACGCGCTGACGACGAGCACGTCGCGCTCGTCGCCGAGGCGGTCGTGGCGGATGCCGCGCCGGGCGCGCCGCGTGTTCGCGATCGGCTCGGGCGGGCTCAGCCACGGGCCTCGGGCGCGCGCTCGGTCGCCCGGGCGACGGCGCGGATGCCGCTGCCCGACCGCTCAGCGCCGCGGCGACCGGTGCTCGCCGTGTCGGGAAGCCGCTCGCCGCAGACGCCCGCCAGGTCGAGGCCGCCGCCGAGGCGGGGTGGACGGTCGTTCCGCTGCCGCTGGGCGACCACGACCCGGTCGGCGCGGTCCGCGCGACCGGGTGCTCGCCGCGCTCGCGCCGGGCGCAGCGTCGCGGCTGACGACGGGCGACGCCGAGGTCGGCGGCGGCGCCGACCTCGTCGCCCGATCGCCGTGCACCTGTCCGCCCTCGTCGAGGCGGCATTGCGCGCCGGTTCGACCCGACGCGTGATCGTGTGCGGCGGCGACACCTCGAGCCGCGTGCTGGGCCTGCTCGGCGCCGAGTCGCTCTCCATCGCCGCGAACCCGGTCGGCAACGTCGTGCTCTGCGCGGTGCCGTCGCCCGTCGGCCTGGCTCGACGGCGCGGAGATGCTGCTGAAGGGCGGGCAGGTCGGCCCGACCGACCTCTTCGAGCTCGTGCGCACGCTCGGCGACTGACGGGCGTGTCCGGCAACCCGTGACCCCTGCGGAGCGTCGCGGTGTACGCAACGACGGAGATTCGTCGCGACACGCCGGTCGGCGTCGCGCTCACGCGGCGTGTCGCCGCGGATCTCCTGCGTCCGGTACGCCGGCGCGGGGACCGAGTCCATCCCGCGCGCCGCCGCCCGCGCTCAGGCCACGGAGAACCGCACCCGCCAGCGCGTCGCCTCGCGCGGGATGCGGTACCGCTCGGGGATCGCGGGCCCGACCGACGCCGACCCGAGCCCGAGCTGCCGGTGGTCGACGTTGAGCCACACACGGCCCGAGTCCACGAGGTCGTGCGGATGCCGCGCCCGCTCGAGGTCCTCGGTGGTCCAGCGGCGGGCGGTGAAGTCGAACACCGGGTCGCCGTGAACGCGCAGCGTGGGCAGTCCGTCGCCCGAGAGCTCGAGCCAGCGGGTGTCGACGTGGTTGCCGTTCTCCTGCGGCACGGGATAGTCGACCTGCAGGTCGTCGATGGTCGCCGCCCAGCGGCCGATCGCCGCGGCATCCGTCGAGTCGACATAGGACTCGCTCGGCCCGCGCCCGAACCAGGTCGCGTCGGCGTACCCGCCCGGCAGCCCGAGGCGCAGCCCGAGCCGCGGGAGCACGATATCGCGGTGCCGGTAGGGCGTGTCGGCCCACGGGCCGGTGAAGCCCACGGATGCCTCGAGCACCACGCCGTCGCCGTCGGCCGTCCAGTCGAGCGTGTATGCGATCGCGTGCGGGTGCGTGGCTGCGGCGAGTCGCCCGACGACGCGCAGGCGCGAGCCCTCGAGCTCGACCGCATCGGTGCGGTCGAGCATCCGGTCGATGCCCGTGGCGAGCCACACCGCGGCGAGGTCGTTCAGTCCGCCCTGCCCGCGGTCGTTCTCGATGGGCGCACGGTTCACGTCGAGCGTCGGTCCGTCGAGCTCGAGTCCGCCGAGTCGGACGAGGCGGCCGGATGCCGCGTCGAACGTCGCGGGTCCGAGCCGCAACTGCTCGCCGTCGCGCTCCGGCACCGCGCCCGCGCCGTGACCCGCCGCGTCGCCGCCGTCGCGCACCAGCACCGAGCCCGGGCCCGAGCCGCTCGCCTCCGCGGCATCCGCGCCGCCTGCGGCACCCGACGCGACGCGTGCCCGCGGCAGGTCGGCGATCAGCCCCTGCGCCCACGCGACCACGTGCCCGGCCGGCGCCCACGCCGTCTCCGCGGCGAGCACCGCGTCGACCGTGAGCCACCACTCCCCGGGCTCATCGCCCGCTGCAGCGGCAAGCGTCAGCCGCGCCGACTTGCCAGGAGCGAGCGGCGGCACGTCGAGCGTCCCGCGGGCGCGCTCGACCCGTCGACCTCGAGCCGCCAGGCGAACGCGAGGTGGTCGAGCCCGACGTGGTCGTACCCGTTCCGCACCACCACGTCCGCGTCGCCGACGCGAGAGCTCGACCGGAGCTACCGCCTGCGCGAACTCGGCGAGCGCGGGCTTCGGCGTGCGATCGAGAAGACGAGCCCGTCGAGGCAGTACCGGCCGCCGTTCGGGCGGTACGCGACATCCGTGCCGTGCATGATGAACGTGCGGCCCGCGGCGTCCGTGTGCGCGAGGCCGTGGTCGATCCACTCCCACACGAACCCGCCGCAGAACCGCTCGTGAGCACGCGAGGATGCGGCTGGTAGTCGCCGAGCGAGCCCGGGCCGTTGCCCATCGCGTGCGCGTACTCGCAGAGCAGGAACGGCAGGGCGCGGCGGCGCGCGTCCTCGTCGTCGGTCACGCCGTCGGGGCGGGGCTCCTCGCGGCGGCCGATCTGCTCGAGCAGCTCCGTGCGAGGGGTACATGAGCGACGCGAAGTCGGAGTTGCGGTAGCTCGGGATCGCGCTCGTAGTGGATCGGTCGCGACGGGTCGCGCTCGCGGATCCACGCTTCGAGCGCGTCGAAGTTCTCGCCGACCCAGCTCTCGTTGGCCATCGACCACATGACCACGCTCGGGTCGGTTCTTGTCACGCTCGACCATGCGCTGCGTGCGGTCGAGCATGCGCCGGCAGCCAGCGCGGTTCGGCGGGCGGGTTGCCCTCCCATCCGGCGTAGATGAACCCGTGCGTCTCGAGGTCGCACTCCTCGACCACCCAGAGCCCGAGCTCGTCGCAGAGCCGGAGGAACTCGGGGTGCGGCGGGTAGTGGCTCGTGCGCACGGCGTTGACGTTGTGCTGCTTCATCAGCGCGGATGTCGCGGAGCATCGTCTCGCGGTCGAGCGTGCGGCCCGTGTCGGGGTGGTGCTCGTGCCGGTTCACGCCGCGGAAGTACACCCGGCTGCCCGTTCACCGCGAAGCACGCCATCGACGATCTCGACGCGGCGGAATCCGATCGCGAGCTCGATCGTCTCGGCGCCGCGGCCCGACGTGAGCGTGCCGCGGTAGAGCCGCGGCGACCTCGGCGCTCCACGGCTCGACGCGGGACGGTCCTCGTCTCGCCGGCGGCCATGCGGATGCCGAGCTCCGGGCACCTCGACGCATCGCCGGCACGGAGCCTCGACGCGCAGCGTGCCGGTGCCCGTTCTCGTGGTCGTAGTCGGCGTGGACGAAGTGGTCGTCGATCGCGCCGCGGCCGGCCGCTCGATGAGCTCGACGTCGCGGAAGATGCCGGGCAGCCACCACATGTCCTGGTCCTCGAGGTACGTGCCGCTCGACCAGCGGTGCACGCGCACGGCGAGCACGTTCTCGCCCCGGCGCGACCGGCGCGTCGAACTCGAACGGCAGCCGGCTGCCCGTGGACCAGCCGAGCTCGCGACCGTTCAGCCAGACCTTCGCACACGAGTCGACGCCCTGGAAACGCAGCAACGCGTCACCCCAGCCCTCGGGAACCGTGAACACGAGCCGGTAGTCGCCCGTCGGGTTCTCGGTCGGGATCCGAGGTGGGTCGAGCGGGACGGGCAGGGCGGTGTTCGTGTAGAGCGGCCCCTCAGCCGTGCCGCGCAACGATCGGGCCGGTCCGCCCGCGAGCGGCGTGACCTCCTCGAGCACCCAGTGCGAGGGCACGCGGATCACGTCCCAGGCGGAGTCGTCGAAGTCCCGCTCGACGAATGCGGTGCCTGTGCCCGCCGCGGTCGGCGCGAGCCGGAACCGCCACGTGCCGTTGAGGCTCAGGGTGCGGGCGTCGGTCACGGCGTCGGCACGGGGCGCTCGGCGCCCCTCGCCGGGCTTGCGCGACTCCCAGTAGCGCTCGGTCATCGGTCTCCTGCTCGAACGTGCATGGCGGGTGGGTCGGATGCCGCGCCGCGGCTCAGTCGCGGATCGTCGACGGCGCCGGGCCGAGGCCGTCGAGGTCGTCCCAGAGCTCGTCGGGCACCGCGGCGGTTCGCGCTCGGCTCGAGCTCGGCGATGCGGGCGGCGGACGAGACGCCGACGACGGTGGAGTGCACGAGCGGCGAGCGCAGCGGAGAAGCGCAGTGCAGCGGTCGGCAGGTCGACGCCGTATCGCGCGCAGACGTCCTCGACCCGAGCGACCCAGGCGCGCAGCTCGGTCGTGGTCTCGCCGTAGGCGTAGGACGCGCCGCTCGCCGAGCCACGCGCGAGCAGGCCGCCGCCGAAGGGCGCCGCGTTGAAGACGCCCATGCCTCGCTCCGCGGCCTCCTCGAACAACGGCGTCGCGCTGCGGTCGACGAGCGTGAAGCGGTTGTGCGAGAGCACCACGTCGAACACGCCCGTGGCCACGTAGCGACGCATCAGGCTCATCCGCCCGGCCGCGACGCCGATCGAGTCGACGAGTCCCTCGTTGCGCAGCTGGAGGAGGCCCTCGACGGCGCCGCCAGGGCCCATCGCGTCCTCGAACGACACCGTGTACGGATCGTGCAGGTGCAGGATGCCAAGGCGGTCGACGCCGAGACGCTCGCAGCTCTCGTCGAACGAGCGGCGCACCCGGTCGCGATCGAAGGCACCCGTGGCGACGTCGCGGTCGACCTTGGTGACGATCGCGCGGCCCGGCGCGATGCCGTCGCGCGCGAGCGCCGCTCCGAGCACCGCCTCACTGCGGCCTCCGGCATACTCGTTGGAGGTGTCGACGAGGGCGTAGGGTCCGTGCAGCATCGCCGAGGCGAGCTCGATCGCCTCCGCGTCGCCGGCGTCTCCGGGCGGCGTGCCGCGGCCGAGGCCGGAGGTGCCGAGCGTGATGGGGCTCGCGAGGATGCCGGTGCGGCCGAGGGGGCGCGGGTCGACGGGCGGCGTGGAGTCGGTCATGTGCGGTGTCGCCCTTCTCGCGAGGGCGTGCCGAGGTGGCGGCGTCGCCCGTCGCGGAATCGTGGTCCACGTCCGATCGTTCCACGCCTTGCATGATTCGTCAATTCCGCATATTCATGCATCCCGGGCGCGCTCGAACCGCACGTCGAACGGACTCCAGATGCTGAGGAGCGGGGATTCAGGCCACATCTGGCGTCCGTTCGCGGAGCACCAAGGCGCCGCGCGACCAATCGACGACCGTCGCGGTGCCTGATCAGCTCATGCGACGCGTCGCATGCGGAGCGCCAGCGCCTCCCCCTCGGGCAAGTCGACCGGCGCGGCATCCGTGGCGTAGGCGTCGTTGCGACCCACGTCGTCGAGCTCGAACACGCGGCCGACCGATGTCACGGTCATGTTCCACGTGTCGATCACGTCGACCTCGAAGCGGTCACCGGCTTTCAACGCGCCGCTCGCGCTCGCGCGTGGCAGCCGGAACGTCCACGTCGCGGGCGCCCGTCGGCCGAGGTACTGCACGTAGAGCTCGCCGGGGACGCCCGCGACGAAGGCGTCGTCCCACCAGTTGTCGATCGGGTCGAGGCCGGGTCCATCGACCTCCTCGAGGATGCCGCGGAGGAACGCGAGCCGGGCCGGGCTCTCGCCCCGCAGCGGGCCGCCCGCCACGATGTGCAGGCTGCCGTCGTCGCGCACGAAGCTCTCGCCGTGCGAGGCGTAGCAGCCCGAGACCGTGGAGATCCAGAACTCGTGGACCAATTGCTGCGGCTCGAGGCGCCCCCAGCGCTCGGGCACGTCGCCTTCGTACAGGATCTCGTCGAGCACGATCGGCTTGCGATACACGTCGCGGAACAGCGACGCACGCCCGAAGTCACGTGTCGCCTGTCCGAGCTGGATGCGACGCGTGCGTGACCCACGGCCGGTTGTGGTCGTAGAGTCGCACCCAGTTGTGGATCGAGCGCAGGTGGTCGTGCGGGTCAACCTCGGCAAGGAGCTCGCCGGCGCGCGTCCAGCGGTCGTCGGGCCGGGTCTGCTCGAGGAGATCGAACTCGTTGCAGAGCGACCACCACACGTTCGGATACGCCGACAGGCGTGCGACGAGGTAGCGAAGGTAGGCGGCATCCTCGGCCTCGGTGAGCGCGTCAAGCCCGAAGCGTCCGTTGTCGTACGCGTTGAAGACCAGCACGTCGGCCTGGATGCCGCGGACATGCAGCAGCTCGACGGCCCGGTCGAGCCGGCGGAAGAACGGGATGACCGGGCGCGTCACGTCCCACCGGCCGTCGCCGCCGCGCTCGAACGGGAGCAGTTCGGGGACGTGCTCGACGTACCCGCCCGCCTGCGGGAAGACCATGAAGCGCAGTTTGTCGAACCCGGCGCCCGCGATCGCGTCGACCGTCTCGGCGAAGACGTCGTCGGGCTGGTGCAGCCAGTTGTAGACCGTGGTCCCGATCGGCCGGAACGGCGTGCCGTCGGCATGCGCGAAGTGGAACGTGCCGGCCACCCGCACCGGTCCGTGCTCGCCGGCTCGGCCGGCCCCACGCTGAGGTCGCCGGTGCGCCCGTCGAGCGCGGGCGCTGCCGACTCCGTCTCCCACGCCCACTCGCCCTCGAGCTCGGGGGCGAACCGCACGACGTACCGGTCGCCGCCGTCCCAGAAGCCCGGCACGCGAACGACCTCGTCCCCGACTCGTGGGCGAACCGGGTCACGAACGGCGTCGTGTCGGCGGGGATCGGCGTGGCTGGCCCGGCGAAGGCGAGCTCGGCGACGGAGAAGCGCGCGGTCATGACGTGGGATCCTTCCTGGCGCGTCGGTGCGCCGTGGGTGATCGCACGATCAGGCTTCGTGCGAGTCGAGGGCGGCCACTTCGTAAGGGCCGGCGGTGAGGTCGTGGTCGCGGCCGTCATGGCGCACGAGGAGGGATCACGGGTCGCGCGCCGAGGTTCGCGACGAGCACGTGCCACGTGCCGTCGGGTCGCGCGGCGCCGACGAGGTACACGCCCTCGGGGAGCGCGGCGACCGGGCACGAGCAGCCGCCCACCGCCGAGCTCCGCGACCGCGGCGATCGCCGATGCAACGGGGAACGGGCCGGTCGCATCGCGGATGCCGCGTGGGCCGGATGCCTCGAAGTAGTCGACCGTGGCGACCTCGCCGGCCTCGGCGGCGGCGGCGCAGACGGCCGCATAGCTCGCGACCGTCCACGCGGCGAGCGCGACGGAGCCCTGGCGCGCGTCGGTTGCGCCGGGCACCTGCTCCGCGCCGTACCCGCGGGCGAGCGTCGGCTCGCCGTCTGCGCGCGGACCGCTGGTCGCGACCGCGTTGAACCGCGAACGCAGGGTGATGGGCCCGACGTGCAGCGGCCGACCGTCGGCGATGCGCGCGGCGTCGCGCACGACCACCGCCTGGATCGGGATCGACTCGACGAGCTGCGCCCGTTCAGTCGCGTGCATCTGCGGCGTGATGGCGAACGCGACGCCCTGCAGGCCGTCGGGCAGGTCGTCGTGCCGGCGATTGAGCTCGGTGAAGTGGGAGCGGGCGCCGCCGACGAGCTCTGCGCCGGGAAGCATGCGCGCCGCGGCATCCGTCAACGCCGCCCACAGCGCCGGTTCGGTCACGTGCCCGCCGCCCGAGAACACGCCGAGCCGTGCGACCGGCTGCGCGGCCGCGGCCGCCTCGACCGCGGCACGGACCGCCACGGGGTCGTCGGCGGTGATGCGCACGTCGAGCGGGAGGTCCCCGGCTTCACGACGTGCGCGGTCGAGGGCCGCCCGCCAGGAGGCGGTGCGGGTGTCGAGCTCGACGAGGAGGCCGGCGACGCCGGCGACCAGCGGATGCGGCGTCCACGCGTCGTCGGGCAGGGTGGACGCGCCGAGCGTCACGGCGGGCGCGAGCCGGTCGGTCGCGACGAGCTCGACGACGCGCGCGGCATCCGTCGCGGCATCCGTGCCGCGGCGGGCGCGACCCGCGCCGCGTCGAACACGACCGACTGCTCGATGACCGCGCCGTCGGCGATCACCACCGGGAACGGCCGCTCGAGGGGCGTGCTGTAGGTCTTGTACGAGGCGTCGGTCCAGTTGCGCTGGTCCTCCATCTCGAACACCTCGCCGTCGAACGTCGCGGTCGTCGCGACGCCGTCGTGGGTCCACGCGAGCGAGCGGATGTCCATGGCGGGCTGGTGCGGCGACACGGACACCGGGAAGGCGGTGCCGCCGTTCCCCGCCGCTCGCCGTGCCGATCACGAGGTCGGCTCCGGCCACGCCCGGCGGGTGCAGCACGACGAGGCCGAGCCGGTTGCTCGCGAACTCCGTGTGCGAGGTCGCGACGAGCCGCACGGCGAGCCGGCCGGCATCGGCGCGGACCTCGAGGGTGGCGTCGACGTCGGCGCCGAGGCCGCGCATCGCGAGCCGGACGTCGCAGCCGTCAGGGCGCACGTGCGACGGACTCGACCACGGTGGGCACGGTGTTCCAGTCACGGTCGCGCACGACCGCGCGCACGCTGCGGACCACGGGCGAGCCGTCGAACACCACGTCGGCGAGCTCGTCGCCCCGCAGCTCGAGCCGCCACGGGCCGACGGCGATCGCGACCGGCTTCGGCTCGTGGTCGCCCCACGCCGCCTCGCGGACGGCCCACCGCTCGACGCTCACAGGCTGGACATCCCCCCGTCGACCGCGAACGCGGCGCCGGTGGCGAACGAGCTCTCGTCGCTCGCGAGGTAGACCATGATCCCCTCGACGTCGGCGGCGGATCCGGAGCGGCCCATGGGGATGCGGCTCACGATCGCCGCGTGCGCGCCCTCGTCGTGGGTGAGCGTGGACACGAGCGGGGTCTCCGTGTAGGCGGGGATGACCGTGTTCACGCGGATGCCGTCGCGCGCGTAGGCCGCGGCGACCGTGCGCCCGAGCCCGTGCATGCCGGCCTTCGACGCGCTGTACGCCGTGAAGTCGTCGCCCTCTCCGCGCACGCCCGTCGGGCTGCCCGTGAGGATGATCGAGCCGCCGCCCTGCGCGAGCATCGCGCGCACCGCGTGCTTCAGCGGTGAGGAACGTGCCGGTGAGGTTGACGTCGATGGTGCGCCGCCACACCGCCAGGTCGAGGTCGGCGGCCTTGGCGTCCTGGCCGAACAGCTGCACGCCGGCGTTCGCGACGACGACGTTCGGGGCTCCAGCCCGTCGGCGGCGAGCGACGGCCATGGCTGCGACGACGGATGCCTCGTCGGAGATGTCCATGACGACGCCCCGCGCCGCATCGCCGAGTCCGTCGACGGTCGCGGCGAGGGCGGCCTCGTCGCGGTCGGCGAAGGCGACGCGTGCACCTTCTGCCAGGAAGCGCAGCGCGACCTGCCGCCCGATCCCCGACGCGGCGCCCGTCACGAGCGCGGTCTTTCCGGTCAGTCGTTCGGACATGTCAGCCCTTCCCAGCGAATCCTCGTCGATCAACCGGTTCACCGGTTTACCGGACAGGCTACCGTGTCGACCCCCTCCCCGACCACTCCGGCGTCACGTGAGGCCGTGCAGGGGGTCGCCTCTCGCGCGCCCGGAGCGGCGAGGATCTCCTAGTCTGGCGTCATCATGGCCCAGCTGCGCGTCGTCGTCCCGACTCCCCTGCCCGAGCCGCTCTGCGAGCTCATCGAGCGCGCGGAGCCGCGCACTCGAACTCGTGCGCGACCAGTCGCTGCTGCCGCCGCAGCAGCATCCCGCCGACCACGCCGGCGACCCGTCGTTCCGCCGTACGCCCGAGCAGCAGGCGCGGTTCGAACGGCTCGTCGACTCGGCCGACGCGCTCTACGGACTCCCCGACCAGTCACCCGAAGAGCTGCGGCGCACGGTCGCGGCGAACCCCCGGCTCCGCTGGGTGCACACGACGCCCGCGGGCGGCGGCGGCCAGGTGAAGGCGGCGGAGCTGGATGCGGCGGACCTCGCCCGCATCGTCTTCACGACCTCCGGAGGCGTGCACGCCGAGCCGCTCGCGGAGTTCGCGGTGCTCGGCGTGCTCGCCGGGGCGCGGGACCTCCCTCGCCTGCTCGCCGACCAGCGTTCGCGCACCTGGGGCGATCGACGCTCGCTGCCGCTCGTCGGCGGTCGCCGGGTGCTCGTGGTCGGGCTCGGCGGCGTCGGAGGCGCGGTGGCCCGCAAGCTCGCCGCCCTCGGCGCCCATGTCGTCGGAGTGCATCGGCGCGCGGTCGATGCGCCCGGCGTCGTCGAGGTGGTGGCGCTCGACCGCCTCGCTGAGGAGCTCGCCCGAGCCGACGCGATCGTGATGTGCCTGCCCGGCACGGATGCCACGAGGCACCTGCTCGGCCGCGACCTCCTCGCACGCGTGAAGCCGGGGATCACGGTCGTGAACGTCGGCCGAGGCTCCACGATCGACGAGTCGGCGCTCATCGCGGCGCTCGGCGACGGACGCGTGGGGTTCGCCGCGCTCGACGTGTTCGAGGAGGAGCCGCTGCCGTCGTCGAGCCCGCTCTGGTCGTTGCCGAACGTGCTGGTGAGCCCGCACACCGCGGCGATCAACGACGATGAGGAACGCCTGGTCGCCGAGCTCTTCGCCGCCAACGCGACGCGGCTGATCGACGGCGAGCCGCTCGTGAACGTCGTGGACACGATCGAGTTCTACTGACGCGAGCTCGGATGCTTCCGGCCGCAGCCTGGACGCCGTGATCGGCCACTCAGACTTGAAACGTGTCAATCGTTCGTGGATGATGGGTCGCGCGCCCTGCCTTCGACAGGCCGCCTCACATGATCGTGCCGATGGGGGCGCAGCGTGGTCGCCGCCCTCCCCGGCACATCCGATGATCGGAGACCCGATGCCCCCCGCTGTCGCAGCCCCCACCTTCGAGCACCACCGGGAGGCGCTCGGCATCGGAACCGCCGCGCCCCGCCTGTCGTGGAAGACGACGGCACCGGCCGGGTGGACCCAGGCCGCGTACGAGCTCCGCGTCGTGCGCGGCGGCGACGTGTGGCGGGGCGCCACGCCCGTGGCTTCCGCCGAGTCCGCGCTCGTCCCCTGGCCCGTCACTCCGCTCGGCTCCCGCGAGCGCGCCGAGGTGAGCGTGCGCGTCACGGGCGCCGACGGAAGCCGCTCGGAGTGGAGCGAGCCGGCCGCCGTCGAGGTCGGTCTACTCGCGGCATCCGACTGGGTCGCCCTCGCCGTGGGCGCCGCGTGGGAGGAGGACCCCGAGTCCGACGAACGCCGCCCGCCCCTACTCCGCCGCGAGTTCGCCGCGCGCGACGACCTCGTCACGGCGCGCCTCTATGTCACCGCGCACGGCCTGTACGAGGTTGAGATCAACGGCCAGCGCATCGGCGACGACGCGATGGCGCCCGGGTGGACCTCGTACCGCAACCGCCTGCGCTACTACACGTACGATGTGACCGAGCGCGGTGGCCGCCGGCGAGAACGCCATCGGTGCGTGGCTCGGCGACGGCTGGTACCGCGGCCGGATGGGCTGGAACGGCGGCTTCCGCAACCTGTTCGGCCACGACCTGTCGCTGCTGGCGCAGCTCGAGCTCCGGTATGCCGACGGATCGGTCGAGACCATCGCGACCGACGACTCGTGGCGCGCCGCGCCCGCCCCGATCATCCGCAGCGGCAACTACGACGGCGAGCTCTACGACGCTCGCCTGGAACTCGACGGCTGGTCGCGGCCCGGCCACGACGACTCCGGCTGGCACCGCGTCGTCGCGGCCCATCGCGACCCCGCGACCCTCGTCGCCCCCGAGGGCCCGCCGGTGCGCTGCACCGAGGAGGTCGCGCCGGTCGAGGTGCTCACGACGCCGAGCGGACGCCGCGTGCTCGACTTCGGCCAGAACCTCGTCGGCCGCGTCCGCATCCGCGTCTCCGGGGCATCCGGCGACCACGTGGTGATCCGCGACCGCGGAGGTGCTCCAGGAGGGCGAGGTCTACACCAGGCCGCTGCGCACGCGCGAAGTCCACCGACGAGTACGTGCTCGCCGGCCGCGACGTCGAGGAGTGGGAGCCGCGGTTCACCTTCCACGGCTTCCGCTACGCCGAGGTCGAGGGCTGGCCGGGAGACCTCGACGCCGCCGTCGCGAACGGCGACCTGGTCGGCGCGCGTGTATCACACCGACCTGGAGCGCACCGGCTGGTTCTCGTGCTCCGACCCGCTCGTCGAGCGCCTGCACGAGAACGTGGTGTGGAGCATGCGCGGCAACTTCCTCGACATCCCGACCGACTGCCCCCAGCGCGACGAGCGTGTCGGGTGGACGGGCGACATCCAGGTGTTCGCGCCGACGGCCTCCTTCCTCTACGACGTGTCGGGCATGCTCTCGTCGTGGCTCAAGGATGTCGCGGTCGACCAGCTCCCCGACGGCACGGTGCCATGGTACGTGCCCGTCATCCCCGCGCACCGCATGTGGACCCCGATCCAACCGGGTGCGGCCTGGGGCGACGTGGCGACGTTCACCCCGTGGACGCTCTACGAGCGGTTCGCCGACGAGGGCATCCTCGACGCACCAGTACGAGAGCGCGAAGAAGTGGGTCGAGCTCGTCGAGCGGCTCGCCGGGTCCGACCGGCTCTGGGACGAGGGCTTCCAGCTCGGCGACTGGCTCGACCCGGCCGCCCCGCCGCAGGACCCGGCCGATGCCAGCGCACCGACCGCTACCTCGTCGCGACGGCGTACTTCGCGCGCTCGGCCGACCGCCTCGCGCGCATGGCCGAAGTGCTCGGCCGGCACGACGACGCGCAAGCGGTTCGACCGGCTCGCCGCCGAGGTGCGCGAAGCGTTCACGCGCACCTACGTGCTGGCCCGACGGCCGGATGACGAGCGACGCGCAGACCGCCTACTCGCTCGCGATCGCTTTCGACCTCGTGCCCGACGCCGAGCGCGAGATCGCCGGTCGCCGGCTCGCCGAACTCGTCGAGGAGGCCGGCCACCGCATCGCCACCGGCTTCGTCGGCACCCCGCTGGTCTCCGACGCGCTCACCGTCACGGGGCATCCGGATGCCGCGTACGACCTGCTCCTCGAGGAGGAGGCGCCCTCGTGGCTCTACGCCGGTGCGGCAGGGCGGCACGACGATCTGGGAGCGCTGGGACAGCCTGCGCCCCGACGGCACGGTGAACCCGGGCACGATGACGTCGTTCAACCACTACGCGCTCGGGGCGGTCGCCGACTGGCTGCATCGCGTCGTGGCAGGACTCGCGCCGGCAGCGCCCGGGTATCGGCGCATCGCCTTCCGGCCGCTTCCTGGCGGTGGCCTGACCCACGCCTCCGCCGAGCACGAGACGCCCTACGGCCGCGCGGCCATCGCGTGGCGCATCGACGGCGACGTCCTGCACGTCGAGGCGACCGTGCCGACGGGCGCGGAGGCGACGGTCGAGCTGCCGGGTGGCGAGCCGGTGGCGGTCGGCAGCGGCACGCATCGCTTCGAGCACGCGCTCTCGTCTCCTTTACTTAGCAATGCTAATGAGCTAAGCTAAGTATCCATGGCCACGATCGCAGAGCAGAGCACCGAACTGCGTCTGGCGACCTTCCGACTGTCCCGCCGCCTCCGTGCCGAGAAGTCCGACGAGGCGCTCTCCGACGGCCAGGTCGCGGTGCTGGGCGTGCTGTTCCGGCACGGCACGCAGACGCTCACCCAGCTCGCCGACCGCGAGCGGGTCTCGGCGCCGTCGATGAACCGCACCGTCAACTGCCTCGAGGAGACCGGCTACCTGCAGCGCGTCGCCGACGACGTCGATCGGCGCAAGGCCAACATCACCCTCACCGAGGCCGGCCGCGAGCTCGTCAAGGCCACCACCTCCAAGCGCGACGCCTGGCTCACCGTGCGGCTCCGCGAGCTCTCCAAGGAGGATCGCGCCGTGCTCGCGCGCGCCGCCGAGCTGATGGGAGGACTCGCCACCCAGTGAGTGCCATGTTCCGCTCCCTCGCCAGCCGCGACTACCGCATCTGGTTCATCGGCGCCCTCGTCTCCAACATCGGAGCCTGGATGCAGGCCACGGCCCAGAACTGGGTGGTGCTCACCGAACTCACCGACACCGACGCCCTCGCCGTCGGCATCACCATGGCGCTCCAGTTCGCGCCGCAACTCATCCTCGTGCCCATCACCGGCCTCATCGCCGACCGGTTCGATCGCCGCAAGATCCTCATGGTCACGCAGACCTCGCTCATGGTGCTCGGGCTCGCGCTCGGGCTCCTGCTCATCCTCGGCCAGGCCGAGCTCTGGCACCTCTACGGCTTCGCCCTGCTGCTCGGCCTCGTGAACGCCGTCGACATGCCCGCGCGGCAGACGTTCGTCGCCGACCTCGTCTCGAGCTCGCACATGTCGAACGCCGTGGCCCTCAACTCCGCCTCGTTCAACGCGGCGCGCCTGATCGGCCCCGCCATGGCGGGCTTGCTCATCGTGCTCGTCGGGTCGGGCTGGGTGTTCGTCATCAACGCCGCGACGTTCCTCGGGGTGCTCGTCGCGCTCGTGATGCTCCGGAACATGAAGGTGCAGCGGATGCCGCGGGCCGCCCGATCGGGCGGCCAGTTCGTTGCAGGCTTCCGCTACGTCGCGGGCCGCCCAGACCTCGTGATCGTGTTCGTGATCGTGTTCCTCATCGGCGCGTTCGGCATGAACTTCCCGATCTTCTCCTCGACCATGGCGGTCGAGTTCGGACGCGGCGCCGGCGAGTACGGCGTGCTCAGCTCGATCCTCGCGATCGGGTCGCTGACGGGCGCCCTCCTCGCCGCGCGACGGGAGCGGGCGCGCATGCGCATCATCATCCTCGCCTCGGCCTTCTTCGGCGCATCCGTGCTCGTCGCCGCCTTCATGCCGACGTACTGGACCTTCGCGGCGTCGACGATCCTTATCGGCTTCGGCGCGGTCTCGATCCTCACCACCGCCAACGGCTACGTGCAGACCACCACGGATCCCGAGCTCCGGGGCCGCGTGATGGCCCTCTACATGGCGATCCTCGTCGGCGGCACCCCCATCGGCGCGCCCATCGTCGGCGCGGTCGCCGACACCTGGGGTCCGCGCTGGGCGCTCGGCCTGGCGGCGGTCGCCGCCGGTGCGGCCGCGCTGATCGGCCTGGGCTGGCTCGTCTTCGCCCGCGGCATGCACCTGGCGCGACATCCGCGAGCCCGCTGGCGGCCGGTCGTGCGATTCGCGGATGCCCCGACCGCCGCGATCGCGGTCGTGCCCACGCGTCCCGTGCAGGTCGTGCGCGACGTGCCGGCCGTGCCGCGCACGACAGCCGCGAGCGCGGCGAGCTCGTGCCGACCCGTGCCGAACGAGCGGCTCGTCCCCGCCGACTTCTCCGAGGAGGTCGCGCTCACCTCGCCGATCCCGATGCCGCGGCATCCGCACCGCGACGCGTCGGCCAGCACGAGCCGCGTCCGCCACCACGCGACGGAATCCCCTGACCGGGCCGATCCCGCGGCAGGCGACGTCGAACTGACGGCCCGAGCGTCCGCGCGACGGCGGGTCAGGCCCGCGTCGACTCGCGAACGACCAGCTCGGGCTGGAACACGACCTGCTCCCGCTCGGCCACCTCGCCGAGGGACGCCTCCCGCATGAGGAGGTCGACCGCGGTGTAGCCGATGAGCGACGCCGGCTGCCGGATCGACGAGAGCGGCACGACCGCCGCCGAGGCGAAGTCGATGTCGTCGTACCCGATGAGCGCGATCTCGTCGGGCACGCGCACCGTGCGGCCCTGCATCATCAGCGCCTGCAGCACGCCCATCGCGAGCAGGTCGTTCGCGGCGAAGACCGCGTCGGGGCGGTCCTCCGCCGCACGCCCGCGGATCACCTCTCCCGCTGCGCGCCCCTCGAGCACCGTGAGGAAGTCGGTCTCGATCACCTCGAGCGTCATGCCCGGCGTCGCCGCGACGGCGCGGCGGGCGCCCTCGAGGCGGTCGGCGACCTGGCGGATGCTCGTCGGCCCGCCGACGAACGCGACCCGGCGGCGCCCGATCTCGGCGAGGTGGCGCACGGCGAGCTCGCCGCCCACGACGTCGTCGACGGCGACCGACGAGAAGCTGCGATCGGCGGCCTCGCGGTCGACCAGCACGACCGGCGTGCCGCGTGCGCGGAGCCGTGCGAGGCGGGGCAGGTCGTCGGTGAGCGGTGAGATCAGCACGCCGTGCACCCGCTGCTCCTCGAACAGGTCGAGGTACGCGCCCTCGCGGTCGGTGTTCTCGTCGCTGTTGCCGAGGAGGATGGTCATGCCGTCCTCCGCCGCGCGATCCTCCGCGCCGCGGGCGACATCCGTGAAGAACGGGTTGCGCACGTCGAGCACGACGAGTCCGATGGAGCG
Organism: uncultured Actinomycetota bacterium; assembly: GCA_963799015.1. Classification (GTDB taxonomy): domain Bacteria; phylum Actinomycetota; class Actinomycetes; order Actinomycetales; family Microbacteriaceae; genus Agromyces. The sequence goes on from CAWCWD010000051.1 coordinate 110,911, forward strand.
ACTGCGGCCGGCACGCAACTGCCGGGCGGCGTCGTTGCGCACGAAGCCGAGCTCCTGGATCGCGGCGAGCACGCGGTCGACGGTGCTCGGGGCCACCTTCTCGGGCCGGTTCAGCACGTTCGACACCGTGCCGACCGACACCGATGCCGCCGCCGCGACGTCGCGAACGCTGACTGCCATCTGCTGCCTCCCTTGGCGGCGCAGCCCGCGCGGAGCCGCCACAGCCATGATCTCAGCCCCAGCGCCTGCGCCGGGCATCCGCATGAATCGTTTCGATCATGCACCGGATGCCGCAAGGCCCGCCGTTCCCCCGCCGATGACCTCCGAGCGGGGCCGTGCCCACTCGACCATGGCGGGCCCGGGCACGGCGTGTCCATCGCGCACGAGCACCGTGCCCGGCGGGACCTGCACGGTCACGGACGCGTCGTCGGCGTGCACGACGATGTCGCCGCTCGGAGCCGGAACCACCGCCGTCGCCCACTCGAGTTCGCCAAGGTCGGGCCGCACCTCGAACCGCGACCAGCCGTCGTCGAGCGGTCGCAGGCCGAGCACCGCCTCGGGAAGGATCACCGCCGGGCCCGAGGCCCAGGCGTGGCAGAGGCTGCGGCCGAACGGCCGGCCGTACATCGCGAGCGGGTCGTCGTCGAGCGTGGCCTCCTCCCAGAACGTGCCGGGACCGCGTGCGAGCATGGCGCCCCACGTGGCCCGGACCTGTTCGACCACGGCGGGTGCCTCCCCTGCGGCGAGCAGTGCCCGGAGCCGGAAGGCGGACATGAACGGGGTCCCCGCCGCGCCGACGCGCACCGCGTCGACGACGCCGGGCGGGACCTCGCCCGCCTCGTGCATGCCGGCGAGCACCGCCAGGAAGTTCGCGTACCGCGCGGGTCGCCTCGACTCGCGCGCGTCGAGGTAGTCGGCCCAGCGCCCGTGCCCGTCGAGCCACGCGCGCTCCCGGAGCGTCGCCTCGAGCGTGCCCGCGAGCTCGCCCCAGCGTTCGGCGCCCGCGTGCCCGGTTCGGTCGAGGACCCGCTCGGCGCTGCGCAGCGCCCAGTACCAGAGCATCTGCAGCGCCACCGGGTCGCGCCCGTTCTCGAGCGCGAGTCCCCAGTCGAGGAACACGGAGCCCGGCCCCGAGTCGACGAACCCGCCGCGCTGGGCGGCAGGGCGGAAGACGCCGTCATGCCCGGCGTGCTGCGCGAGGTCGGCGACGAACCGGTCGAGCCGGTCGGCCTCAGCGCGGGCGAACGCCTCGTCGCCGAAGCACCGCAGGCGCAGGTCGGCGTTCACGACCCACCAGAGCGAGTAGTCGGCGATGCCGTTCACGTACCCGTGGTCGGGACGGCCGAGGGCGACGAGCCCGTCGGCCACGACGCCGGCCTCCCCGAGCGCGTACGCGTTGGCGAGCGTGCTCAGCGCCTGGTCGCCGGCCCACGGCATGCGATCGCGCTTGATCCCGTCGATCATGAGCCCCTGCATGCACAGCCGCAGCGTGTACTGCGCCGCCGCCCAGATGCGCGTCAGCTCCTCGTCCGAGCAGGCGAAGGCCCCCGGCCGATCGACCACGGGCACCGAGGCGCGCACCGTCACCGACTCGAGCGCGGCATCCGACTGCACGACGAGGTAGCGGAAGCCGAGCGGATGCCGCGTCGTCCAGCCGCCGTCGGGCAGCTCGACGAGGTCGTGGCGCGTCTCGTGCGCCTCGGGGTCGGCGAGCGCCTCCTCGATGCTCTCGCCGCTCGACACGATGGGACGCGGGCCCGGCGGCAGGATCGGGCCGGCCGAGCACCGGCGCGCCCACGTCGAAGAGCGAGTCCCGGATGCCGCGTGCGACGACGTCGACCGTGCCGACCGGGTCGAGGTGCGGCGGCACGTCGCCGCCCGGCCTCGTGCGCACGTCCTCCCACGGCGCCGGCGTCCACGCTCGCCCGCCAGTCGCGCAGCGGAGCATCGCGCGTCGACCGCGACCGCGGGGACCTGCCCGTTGGCCGCCGCGACCTCGAGCCGCACCTCAGCGCCGGGACGCGGCAGCGACGAGCCCGATCCGCGCCGTCATCGCGGTGCACCGTCGACCGGGCCCCCGTCGACCGTCGCCCCGATGATCGATGCCCGAGACGCAGCACGCGCACCTCCGCGGCATCCGTCGCCGATCGCCGTGAACGCCACCGCATCGGCGACCCGGCCGTGGTTGCGCGGGTAGTGCACGTGCCGGTTCGCGGCGAAGCCGTCGTCGACGAGCCGGGCCAGCAGGGCGAGCTCGTACTGGCCCGAACCGTAGACCCACGCCGACCCGCTCGGGCGGCGCCACGATCCGGTCGTCGTCGAACGGCTGCGGCGAGCGCGCCCGCGCCCACCGCCGCACGGCGTCGGCCGTGCGGGGTGGGGCCGCGTCGGCGTTCACCCCTTCACGGCGCCGGAGGTCATGCCGGCGACGATCTGCCGCTTGAAGAAGATGTACATGATCAGCGGCGGGATCGTGATGAGCAGGACGTCCGTGAACAGCAGGTTGTAGGAGCTCACGGCCTGCGAGATGTAGTTGAACGTGGTCAGCTGCACGGTGGCGTTCTCGTCACCGGGCAGGAAGTACAGCGGGTTCTGGAAGTCGTTGAAGACGAACACGGCCTGCACGACGATCACGGTGACGATCACCGGCCTTCAGCAGCGGGAAGATCACGCGGAAGAACAGCTTGACCGGGCCGGCGCCGTCGATGATCGCCGCCTCGTCGAGCTCGCTGGGGATCGTCGCGACGAAGGCGCGGAACAGCAGGATGCAGAACGAGAGCCCGAAGGCGACTTCGCACGGCGATGAGGCCGAGCAGGGTCTTGAAGAGCCCGAGGCCCTGCAGCACCCAGATCGTCGGGACGACGGCCGGCGGGATGATGAGCCCGGCGAGCACGAGCAAGTTGACGAGCGGGTTCCACCGCGACTTGCGGCGCTGCAGCACGTAGCCGACCATCGCGGCGAGCACCACCATGATGGCGACCGCGGCGACCGTGAGGACGTGCTGTTGACGAAGGCGCGGACGAGCAGGAAGTCGCGGTTCTGGAGCACCGTGACGATGTTCTCGAACAGCGCCCATTCGGTGCGGCCAGGTGAACTCGAGGAGCGGACGCCTCGCCTGGGTCTTGCCGGCCGTGAAGATGATGAACGCGAACGGCACGATGAACACGACGATCGCGACGAGGATGGCGACGACTGCCGCCGCCCCATTTCCAGGCGACGTTTCTCATTGTTCGTCCTCCCTTCCGGTTGAGGCACCACGAGAGCGGGAAGATGATCGCGGCGACGACGATGAACAGCACGACGTTGCCGGCGGTGGAGAGGCCGAAGAAGCCGGCCTGGTACTGCTTGTAGATCACCGACGCGAGCACGTCGCTCGTGAAGCCGGGGCCGCCGCCGGTCATCGCCCAGATGAGGTCGAACGAGCGGAGCCCGCCGATGAGCGAGAGGATGACGACGGTCGACGGTCGCCGGCCGCAGCAGCGGCAGCGTGATGTGGCGGAACGTGTTCCACGCGCCCGCGCCGTCGACCTTCGCGGCCTCGAAGTACTCCTGCGGGATCGCGACGATGCCGGCGATGAAGATGAGCGTCGCGAGGCCGACGCCCTTCCAGACGTCGACGAGCGCGACCGAGAGGAGCGCGAGCGACGGGTCGGTGAGCCAGCCGGGCCCCTGGATGCCGATCAGCGGCGAGCGTCTCGTTGATGGGTCCGCCGAACGGGTCCATCAGCACCTTGAAAGTGATGCCGACGCCGATGGTGCTGACGAGCACGGGGAAGAAGATGGTCGGCCCGCAGGAATCCGCGGCCGATGATCTGCGAGCGTCAGCAGCACGCCGAGCAGGAGCCCGAGCACGACCTTCGCGCCCGAGGTGACGAACGCGTAGATGAAGGTGTTGATGAAGCCGGTCACCAGCTGCGGCTCCTGGAAGAACTGCACGAAGTTGTCGAAGCCGATGAACTCGACGTCGAACAGCGTCCAGCGGGTCAGCGAGAAGTAGAACGACGCGAAGGTCGGGACGAGGAAGAGGACGACGTAGAACACGCCGGCCGGGATGAAGAACCAGGTCGGGTACGGGCTCTTCATGCGCCGGCGCTTCGACCGGCTTCGGCGGGGCGAGTGCCCCGGGCGACGTCGAGGTGCGGCCTGGGCCGTCGCGGTGGTCATCATCGGTCTCCTGGATGTGACCGCGGGGCCGGACCGTGGCCGGCCCGGCCCCGCAGGTCGATGGCGTGCGGTCACCAGCCCTCGAGACCGAGCTGCTGGGCCTGCTTCTTGACGTCCTCGTCGTACTGCGCGGCGCCGTCCTCGGCGGAGGTGATGCCGGAGCCGACCGCGACCGTGATCTGCTCGAGGGTCGGTCCCTTGATGGGCGAGAGGAACTCGAGCGCGAGGTTGGTCTTGCCCTCGTCGAAGTACGGCTGCATGTCGGAGACCATGGCCGGCACGTCGCTCGGGCAGCGTGCAGCCCTCGACGACGTACGGCCCTGCGGCGCCGCCGCTCCGTCTGGATGTCGCAGCCCTCGGCGTCGTGACGAACGCGACGAACTTCTTGGCCGCCTCGAGCTTGTCGCCCTCGGTGGCCTTCGGGATGTAGACGCCGTTCGGCAGCCAGATGGTCAGCCCGTTCGTCCGCGTCCGGCCGGGGAGGGGGAAGAAGCCGACGTCGTCGGCCGTCTCGGGGTAGCTGGTCATGATGCTGCGACGCGCGAACGTGAGCATCGGGTAGTGCGCGCCCGTCGCCGGTCGCGACCATCGCACGCCGTCGTCGTAGGTCGCCGACGCGAAGTCCTCGTTGAAGCAGGCCCTTCTCGAAGCCTCCTGCAGGTGCTCGAAGCCTGCCGAGCGCCGGCTCGTCGACGTACTTCGCCTCGTTGGCCGTGTACTGCTCGGCCCAGTCCGGGTCCTCGGCGAGCGACGTTGTCGAAGTCGCCGAGCACGAAGAGCTGCGACGTCCAGTGTCGCCGTAGGTCTGCACGATCGGGCTGCCGTGCCCGCCGCCTTGATCGCCTCGCTGTTCGCGATGAACTCGTCCCACGTCGTCGGGATCTCGAGCCCGAGCTCGTCGTAGACGTTCTTGTTGTAGAGCACCGCGCCGGCCATCGGCGTGCCGATCGGCGCGCCGTAGACGCCGTTCTCGGTCGAGACGCGTCGACGAAGTTCTCGTCGAGCGCTGTCGACCCACGCCTCGTCCGTCGAGGTTGACGAGCGTGTCGTCGGGGTTCAGCGCCTGGAAGCAGCGAACCCGAGTTGTAGTGGAAGACGTCGTCCATCTCGCCGGTGGCGAGGCGGGTCTTGACCAGGTTGTCGCCCTCGGCGCCCTGCGGGCGCGTCTGGACGTCGACGGTGATGTCGGGGTTCTCGGCCTCGAACGCCTCGACGAGCGCCTTCGGCGGTGACGACCGTCGCCTCGCCGTTGTCGACCAGGTAGGTGAGGTCGATCGTTCCGTCTTCGGAACCGGAATCGCCGCCGGCGACTGCAGCCGGCGAGGGCGAGCGACAGGGCGAGACCGCCTGCGCCGATGGCGACGATCGAGGCGTCGCGGGGAACGGGGGACCATCTTCTTTACCTCCATGTAAAGCAACTGCGCTGTTGGATGCTCCGATGAGTTCTCGGTGCTGTGACGAGGCCCACGTTACCAGCCTCGTATTGAGTTTGTCAACCGATCTACACATTTTGTTGAAACGATTTATGATCGACATCGCGTAGAATCTGTAGATCGGTCTATGCCATGCGAATGGCGGTGTATCGTGACAGCGAGTCGACGCATCCCGACATCGACGGCGAAAGGGGGAGGGTCATGACCCAGGCACGAGCAGCGACGATCGAGGACGTGGCGCGTGAGGCCGGAGTCTCGCGCGCGGCGGTCTCCAAGGTGATCCGCAACGCCTATGGCGTGAGCCCCGCGATGCGCGAACGCGTCAACGCGGCGATCGAGGCCCTCGACTACCGCCCCCGCATCGCGGCACGGGCGATGCGAGGCGCGAGCTTCACGCTCGGCATCGAACTCCCCCACATCGGCAACCCGTTCTTCGCCAAGATCATCGCCGGCGCGACGGCCGCGCTGCAGGGCACCGACTACCAGCTCATCATCGCCCCCGCCGACTTCGACGGCGAGGAGGGCGTCCGCGCCATCGGCGCCCTCGCCGACCGGCAGGTCGACGGCATCGTCGCGATCTCGCCCCTCGTCGCGCCCGAATGGCTCGAGCGGCTCGCCACGCGGGTGCCCATCGTCATGCTCGGCCGGCACGACCGTTCTGAGTCCTACGACACCGTGACCGGCGACGACGTCGAGGGCACACGGCTCGTCATGGAGCACCTGTTCGAGCTCGGCCACCGCCGCATCGTGCACCTGACTCGCAGCGAGGATGTCACTCGGCCCGGCTCCGGCAACCCGCACGCAGTCCGCCTCGAGCGATACCTCGCTCACATGCGCGAGGCCGGTCTCGCCGACGACATCCGGGTCGTCCGCACCGGCCTCGACGAGGAGGCGGCTCGACTCGACACGCTCGCCCTGCTCGACGAAGAAGTGCCGACCGCGATCTTCGTGGGCAACGACGAGCTCGCCCTCGGCACGCTGCGCGCGCTGAGCGAGCACGGCCTCTCCCCCACCGAGGTCTCGGTGGTCGGCTACGACGACGTCGACATCGCGAGCTATCCGGCCATCTCGCTGACCAGCGTGAACCAGGCCGGCGAGGCGATGGGCGAGCGGGCCATCCGCCTGCTCCTCGAGCGCATCCAGGGCCGTGCCGAGCCCACGCACTTCTCCGTCGAACCCTCGCTCAAGGTGCGCGGATCGACGCAGCCCGCACCGGCGGAACCGACCCCCTGACTCGAATCCGCCACCACTCGAACCGGCGGCCGACTCGACCAGGTCCCCCGACTCCCGCCGGCCACTCCGGCACCACCATGGAAGGACACGGATGTCCCAGCAACTGCCCGCCCCCACGACCGCCGACCCCGGCGCCGAGGTCGTCTCGCTGCGCTCCCAGTACCCCGACGGGCTGCTCGGCGTGCCGCGCACCGGCCTGCGCCTCACGTGGCGCGCCTCCGCGGCATCCGCGCAGCTCGGCTACCAGGTGCGCTGGAACGGCGCCGACGCCGGCATTGCCGATCCGGTCGCCTCCGACGACTCGATCGGCATCGCGGCGCCCGGCCCGGCGCTCGAGCCCGGTGAGGAGCGCCGCTACGCCGTGCGCATCGCGACCGAGGCCGGCTGGTCGCCGTGGAGCGAGGAGCTCGTCGTCGAGGCATCCGTCGACCCGGCCGAGCTCGAGGCCCGGCCGATCGGCGGCTCGGAGCCCGTCGAGGGTCCGGTGATGCTGCTCCGCACGGGCTTCACCCTGCCCGCCGCTCCCGTGCGCGCCCGCCTGCGCGCCACGTTCTGGGGCGTCGGCGAGCTGCGCATCAACGGACGCCGCGCGACCGACGAGCACCTCGCTCCCGGTTGGACGGCCTACCAGGAGCGGATCGTGCTCGGCACGTGGGACGTCACCGACCTGCTGCAGGCCGGCGAGAACGCGCTCGGCGCCCTGCTCGGCGACGGCTGGTACCGCGGCCGCCTCGGCTGGGAGGACGGCACCGAGCAGTACGGCACCGAGCTCGCCGCACTCGTGCAGCTCGACGTGGAGTGCGCCGACGGCTCGCGGGTGCGCGTCGCGACGTCGCCCGAGTGGACGACGTCGACCGGCGGCATCCGCTCGGCGAGCCTCTACGACGGCGTGGAGATCGATCTCCGAACCGAGCCCGACGGGCTGGGACGCCCCGGGCTTCGACGACTCGGTCTGGGCGCCGGCCCGGGAGATCGGCGTCGACCCCTCGGCGGTCGAGCCGCGCATCGCCGGCGGCGTCCGCACGGTGGCGGAATGGGATTCGCCGATCGAACCCCGCGACGGACACGCCTTCATCGACCTCGGCCAGAACATCGCGGGCTGGTTGCGTCTCGTCGTCCGCGGCTCCGCCGGCGACCGGGTCGAGGTGCGCCATGCCGAGGTGCTCGAGCCCGACGGGTCCATCCACACGAAGTCGCTCCGCACCGCGCGCGCGACCGACGGCTACGTGCTCGCCCAGGATGGCGAGACGACGCTCGAGCCGACGTTCACGTTCCACGGCTTCCAGTACGCGGAGGTGACGGGCGCAGAGGTCGTGTCGGCCACCGCCGTCGCCATCTCGAGTGCGGATCGCCCCCGCTCGGAGTTCGCGGCAGCGGACCCGCGCCTCGAACGCCTGCATTCGAACGTCGCCTGGTCGCAGCGCGACAACTTCGTGTCCCTCCCGACCGACTGCCCGCAACGCGACGAGCGCCTCGGCTGGACGGGCGACGCGCAGGCGTTCGCGCCGACCGCGTCGACGCTGTTCGACGTCGAGGCGTTCTGGATGTCGTGGCTGCGCGACCTCGAGCTCGACCAGGACGCCGACGGCGCCGTGGCCGCCGTCGTGCCCAACATCCTGAAGGATCCCGAGGTCCCCGCCGAGGGCGAGTGGGAGACCATGGGCCGGGCCGGCTGGGGCGACGCCGCCACGATCGTGCCGTGGGCCGTGTACGAGTCCTACGGCAGCGACGAGGTGCTCGTGCGCCAGCTCGACAGCATGCGGCGCTGGGTCGCGAGCCTCGAGCGCCGGGCGGGCGACGGCCTGCTGCCCACCGAGTTCCAGTTCGGCGACTGGCTCGACCCGGATGCCCCGGGCGACGAGCCGTGGAAGGCGAAGGTGTCGTCGGACTACGTGGCGAACGCGTTCTTCGCGCACAGCGCGCGGCTGCTCGCCGACGCCGAGCGGCTCGTGGGCGACGCCGATCGCGCCGAGCGTGCGCAGCGCCTCGCCGAGCGGGTGGCGCGCGACACGTGGGAGCGCTGGGGCTCCGACGCGGTGGAGACCCAGACCGGCGCGGCGATCGCCCTCGAGTTCGACCTCGCGCCCGAGTCCGAGCGCGAACGGATCGGCGACGGCCTCGCCCGCAACGTGCGCGACGAGCGCGGCCGCATCGCCACGGGCTTCCTCGGCACCCCGCTCGTGCTGCACGCCCTCGTGCACAGCGGACACGTGGACGAGGCGTTCCTCATGCTCCTCCGGCTCGAGGCGCCGTCGTGGCTGTACCAGGTGGAGATGGGCGCGACGACGGTGTGGGAGCGGTGGGACGCGCTCGCGCCCGACGGCACGATCCACTCGGGCGAGATGGCCACCGGCGACAGCTCGGGCATGCTCTCCTTCAACCACTACGCGTACGGCGCGGTGGTCGACTGGATCTACCGGTACGTCGCGGGCATCGCGCCGACGCTCGAGCGGCCGGGCTACCGCCGGATCGTCGTCGCCCCGCGTCCGTCGACGGCCATCCCGTGGGCGCGGGCGTCGGTGGAGACGCGCCTCGGCGCGGCATCCGTCGACTGGCGCCTGAACGGCACCGACCTGGAGCTCGACCTCGTCGTGCCCTATGGTGCCGACGCCGTGCTCGACCTGCCCCTCACCGAGGGCTCGACGGTCGAGGTCGACGGCCGGCCGCATGCCGGCGGTCCGCTGGGACCGGGCGAGCACCGGATCGTCGCCTCCGCAGTGCGCGTCGCCGACCCGGCCGCGCTCGTCGCCACCACCCACTAGCATTCGCCCCGGGCGGCGCGTTCGCAGCTCGGGCGAGGTGCTCTCCCGTCGAGGCGCTCCGCGGGAATCGGATGGAAAACGCATTCCCGCTTGCACTCCTCTCGGAGGGCACGTACTCTTGAAACGATTCATAACGCGAGTCGCCCACGATTCGCCGCGACGATGAGGAACGAGACGGAGAGCTCGACGATGAGCACGACACCCCGACCGGACGAGCGGGTCTGCTTCCAACTGCAGGTCGACGCCGCCCGACTCGACGAGTACCGCGAGCGTCACGCCGCCGTCTGGCCCGGCATGCTCCGCGCCATCGAGGCCTCGGGCCGCCACAACTACTCCCTCTTCCTCCGGGCCGACGGCCTGCTCATCGGTTACTACGAGACCGACGACGACGTGGCATCCCAGGCCGCCCTCGAGGCCGACCCGCGCACCGCCGCCTGGGAGGCGGAGATGGCGGAGTTCTTCGTCGCCCTCGACGGCCGCCCCGACCAGGGCGCCCCCCGCCTCGCCGAGGTGTTCCACCTCGAAGACCAGCTCGCCGCGCTCGACGCGGCCCCCGAGACCTCCGCGGCCCGCGACGCCGCCGCCACCGCGGCATCCGTCACCAGCACAGAAAGCAGCAACCAGTGAGCACTCTTCCCGCAGCCATCCTGTCCGAACTCGAGCTCCAGTCGATCGAGCTGCCCTCGTGGGCGTTCGGCAACTCGGGCACGCGCTTCAAGGTGTTCGCCACGCCGGGCACGCCGCGCGACCCCTACGAGAAGATCGCGGATGCCGCGCAGGTGCACGCGTACACGGCGCTCGCGCCGACGGTCGCGCTGCACATCCCGTGGGACAAGGTCGACTCGTACGACGACCTGCGCCGCCACGCGGAGGACCACGGCGTCGCCCTCGGCACGATCAACTCGAACACGTTCCAGGACGACGACTACAAGTTCGGCGCCCTCACCCACGAAGACGCCGCCGTGCGTCAGAAGGCCATCGACCACCACTTCGAGTGCATCGA
>CAWCWD010000052.1:0-44483 GCA_963799015.1 uncultured Actinomycetota bacterium
GGAACAACGCGGATTCCTGGGCAGCACACGCTTCGAAGTGCTCGATGACCCCGACATGCTGATTGAGATCGCAGACTGGGAGTCAGCCGAGGCCCGGATGGAACACATGGAGGAGGTTGCGGCCACCGGCGCCTATGCACCGTTGACCGAGCTACTGGCCGCGCCATTCAGGGTGACGGTCATCAGGCAGCTCCCTTGACCGGCGGTCGGAGTCTTCCTGGAGGTTGATCACCTCCCTTCTTCGACCCCGCGCTATCGCTTTCCCAGCCCGATGTGTATCGTCCTCATAGAGTGTCTACCGATTATCGATAGGAATCGCATGCAACGGCCCACCATCCTCGTTCTGAAGGCGATCATCGCCGCGATGATCCTGCTGATCCTCGCCTGCCAGCTCTTCCTCGTGCCGCCGACCGCGCAGGGCATGGCGCGCACCTACCCCGAGTTCGCCGACCTCATCGTGCCGGGCATCGTGATCGCCGAGCTGTTCCTCCTCTGCATCCAGGTCGTGAACCTGTGCGTGTGGCGGCTGCTGTCGATGATCGGAGCGCGGAACATCTTCAGCACCGACGCCTTCCGATGGGTCAACATGATCCTCGCCTCGATCGTCGCCGCGACCCTGCTCATCGCGTCGCGTTCGCGATCCTGGCGTCCGCGGGCGTCGGCAACCCGTCCATCCTGCTGCTCGGCTCGCTCGGCGTCGTCGTCGGCTCCGGGCTCTCCCTCCTCGTCATCGTCATGCGCGGCCTGCTGAAGAATGCCGCGCAGCTGCAGCAGGACCTCTCCGAGGTCGTCTGATGCCGATCGTCATCGACCTCGATGTCGAACTCGCGAAGCGCAAGATGTCGGTCGCCGACCTCGCCGCGGCGATCGACATCACCCCTGTGAATGTGTCCGTGCTGAAGAACGGGCGGGCCAAGGCCATCCGCTTCCCTACGCTCGATGCCATCTGCCGCGTGCTCGAGTGCCAACCGGGCGACATCCTGCGCTGGGTTCCCGACGACACGGATGCCGCGACCGACGCCGAACCGGAGGTGTCGGCATGACCCTGCCCCGACGATTTCCGCTGCACGCGGATGGAGCGACGCCGCGGTCGCGTTCCTGCTCGATACGACCGCGTGCCCGATCTGCGCCCGCGATCGCCTCCGCGACGGGCGCTGCCCGACGTGCGGCGCGGCCGTCGATGCCGAGCTCGGCTCGGCGCTCACCGTTGCATCCGAGCAGGCGGCCGCGGCGATCCGCGACCGGCAGGCTGTCATCGACCAGGTGCAGATTCCGGTGGCGGTGCGCGCCGAGGTCGGGGCGGTGGATGCCTCAGTCGCGGCCCCTGCCGCCGCCGGCCCTGAGGCATCCACCCCATCGCACCGCCGCCGAGCACGAACGCACCACGCCACACGAGGCCGCCGCGCGTCCCGAATCGAGCCGCGACCGTTCAGTCCGTGCTCGCCGTCGCCGGCGCGGGCCTCCTCGCCGTCGCGGCAGTCGTGTTCACCTTCTTCAACCCCGACCTCACCGACCACGGCGTGCGCAGCGCGATCATCGCGGCGATCACCCTCGTGTTCCTCGGCGGGGCGTGGTGGCTCGCCCGGCGCGGCCTGCGTTTCTCGGCCGAGTCGGTCGGCGGCCTCGGCCTCGTGTTCGGCGCGCTGGATGTCGCATCGGTCGTCGAATGCGGCAGACCCGGCGCGTGCGTGGTTCGCCGCCGCGATCGCCACGCTCGTCGGTGGTGGCGCAATGGTCGCGCTCGCGCTCCTGGCACGCATCCGCATCTGGCTCTGGGCGGCTCTCGTTGCGCTCGCGACAGTTCCGGCCATGTTCGGCTACGCGAGCGAGACCGTCGGCGCCGCGCTCACCGGCCACCTCGCCGCGGCCTACGTCGCGTTCGGCCTCATCGCGCTGGCTCGCCGTGTCGCGCCTCGCTTCGCCGGCCCTCTCGTCGCGGAGGAGCGCACCCTCACGTTCGTGCAGATCGCCGCCGTGCCGCTCGCACTCGTGCTGCTGCCATTCGTGGAGGCCGGCTCGAATGAGACCCGCTGGCTCGTCGTCGCCGGCGCCCTCGCGGGCCTCTCGGTGCTCGGCGTGCTCTCTTCGCGCCATCCCGCACGCGGGTTCTGGAGCACGCTCGCGGGGTTCGCTGGCGTCGCCGCGGTGGCGGTGCTGCCGTTCGCGACGGGGCTCGGCGAGGTGGTGCCGTTGTTCTGGGGCGTGGCCGTGCTCGCCGCGGGTGCGAGTGTCGGCCTCATCGCGGCGTGGGCGCTCACTGCGACGCTCCGCGGGGTGGGCCGACGGAAGCCTTCATCGGCGGCGCACTCGCTGCGGTCGCGGCATCCATCGCTGTCCCGGTGTTCACCGGGATGGTGACCGTCCTCGTCACGCTCGTCGGCGCCATCGTCCCCGTCCCGTATGACGCACAGCTCGTCATGACCGGCGACTTCGTCGCGGTCGCGTGCGCGTGTGCGGCGGCGGCCGTCGGCTTCGCCTCGATCGCGGCGATCGCCGCACGCCGGCGCCGCGCGGTGACCGAGGAGTCCGACACCGCTCAGCAGCGCGAGGCCGACGGTCTACTCGGCACGATCGCCGCCTTGCTCGGCATGCTCGCCTGGCTGCTGCTTGCCTGCGCGCCCGGGTTAGCCCTCGAGGTGCGCATCGTTCTCGCGCTGGCGCCCGTGTTCATCGTCGCGTCGGTCGTGCGATTCGTCGCCGTCGTACGCCTGAGCACCCTCCTCGGCGGTTCGCTACTCGGCGGCGCGCACGTTGCTGTCCTGCTCGGTGCGCTGCTCGCGGGCACGGATGCCGCGACGCAGCCGTGGGCCGGAATCGCAGCGCTCGTCGCGCTCGCGGCGCTCGCACTCGTGTTGCCCGCAAACTGCGCTTCCTCCACGTCGGCGTCGGCTTCGCGTACGCGCTGACGATCGTGGCGACGGTGCTCGGCACGACCGCGCTGGAGGGCATCGCGCAGTGGTGCCTTACGACCGCCGTCGGCCTGCTCGCCGCGATCGTCGCGACGTTTCTCCCGCGCGTCGAAGCGCGCTCATGGTGGGCGATCCTCGCGGTTGCCGCGGTGCCGTTCGGTATCGGCATCGTGCAGGTCGTGTTCGAGCGCAGCGGATGGACCGCACTCTCGACGGGGCTCATGCTGCTGCTCGCGGCGACGCTCGTCGTCACCCCCGGCCGGACTCGGCGTGGGGCTCCGCACCGCAGCGGCGGCGCTCATCGTGCCCAGCGGCGCGGTCGTCGTGGTCTGCCTCGGTGCCCAGGTGCTCGCCGGAAGTGCCTCACCCGTGGTGCTGCTCGTGATCGGCGGCGCTCGTCGCCGGCGTGCTGCCCACGACTGCGGCGATCGGCCGGGCGCTAGCGTCACGGACTCGGCGCGGTGGCATCCCGCGCCGCACGCATCGCGATCGAATGGTCGGCACTCACGACCGGCGCGATCGCTGTGCTGCTCTCGCTCGTGCGCAGCGCAGCCGGCCTCGAGACGACGCTCGTCGTGCTCGTCGTGCTCGGGCTCGGTGCCACCGCGATGGCCGTCGTGCAGCGGCGCCGGCTCGGTTGGTGGCTCGCGGCGGCGAGCTTCACGGGCGCGCTGTGGAGCACGTGGGGGCTCGCCCGCGTCACCGAGGTCGAGGCGTATCTCGTGCCGCCCGGCCTCGTCGCAGCGCTCGTCGGCGCGGTGCTCACCGCTCGTGGTGCGCGCGGGATCGCGCTCGTGGCATCCGGCCTGCTCGCCGCGGTGCTGCCGACGCTGCTTGCACTCGTGGTCTCGCTGATCTCGCTCGCCGAGGGCGACGCCGCCGTCTTCGCCGCCGATCTCCGGGGGTGGGCGCTCATCGGCGCAGCCTGGCTGCTCGTCGTGGTCGGTCTCCTCATCGGCCGTGGGAGCTCGGCGCGGGCCGCGGGCCTGCGAACCCTCCGGCCCGCCGTGTACGCGACGGCGATCGTCACCGCGGCGGCTGGAGCGCTGCAGGGCGCGCGTCTCGGCGTGGACGGCATGACCCCGTCGCCGCTCGCGGGCATCCCACTCGTGCTCGTCTGCGCGGGTGTCGGCTTCATCGGCGCAGCCGCGACAGCGATCGCGGGTCGCGCGATCATCACCGGCGCCCCGAACGACTCGGCTCTCGCCCGATCACGGTGGCTGATCGCACCGGCGCTGGCCTACCTCGCGTTCGCCGCCTGGCCCGCGATCCGCACTGAGTGGCCCGAGATCTGGTCGATGTGGGCGCTCATGCTCGTCGTGCTCGTCGTCATGCTGCTCGCGGCCGTGCGCTCGGTCACCGACCTCACGAACCTGCCGCCCGTGTGGTTCGCCTTCGCGATCGCCTTCGTCACCGCGGTCGTCGCATGGAGTCCGCGCGAGCTTCGGGTGGAGTGGCTCTCGGTGCCGCTCGGCGTGTTCCTGCTCGCGGCAGGTGTGGTCGCGCTGCGGCGCGGCGGGCAGGTGGGCCCGACCCCGGCGGCGGCTGTCGGATCACTCGCCGGCCGACTCTCGGCGTGGCCGGGCGGCGGCTGGCGCGGCTCGTGGGCGCTGCTCATGCCCGGACTCGTGGTGCTGCTCTCCGCGTCGATCGCAGCGGACGTTCACCGACCCACAGACTTGGCGCGCAATCCTCGTGATCCTGTTCGCGCTCACCGCGATCCTCGTCGGCTCGGCCCGGAAGCTCGCCGCACCCTTCCTCATCGGCGTCATTGTGCTGCCCGTCGAGAACGTCGTGGTCTTCGCCGTGCAGATCGGCCGCGGCATCGAGTCGGTGCCGTGGTGGATCACGCTCGCCGTGGTCGGCGCCGTGCTGCTCATCATCGCCGTCACGACCGAACGGCGCACGGCGGCCGATCAGGGCATCGCAGCGCGGCTGGGCGACCTGCGGTGAGGGGAGAGCGAGCCGCTTGGCAATGGGCCAACGGGGCTGCGCGACGAACGCCGCTCGACGGCTGAGCATGACGCGCGATCGCCGGGTTGAAGGAGGTTCTCGGCGACGCGCGATGACCTCGCGGCGTGTCGCCGAGATCGTCCTTCGACTCAGTGAGCCCTCGGCTCAGCGAACGTTCGCTCCGCCACGCCCGGCCCCACACGAACCGAAATCCGCTACACGTTGAAGCGGAACTCGACGACGTCGCCGTCGTGCATGACGTAGTCCTTGCCCTCGAGGCGGGCCTTGCCCGGCGCGGGCCTCGACGACCGAGCCGGCGTCGACGAGGTCGTCGAACGAGATGACCTCGGCCTTGATGAAGCCCTGCTCGAAGTCGGTGTGGATGACGCCGGCGGCCTGCGGGGCCTTCCAGCCCTTGCGGATCGTCCAGGCGCGCGACTCCTTGGGGCCGGCCGTCAGGTACGTCTGCAGGCCGAGCGTGTCGAAGCCGATGCGGGCGAGCTGGTCGAGGCCCGACTCGTCCTGACCGGTCGACGCGAGCAGCTCCGCGGCATCCTCGGGGTCGAGGTCGATGAGCTCGGACTCGATCTTCGCGTCGAGGAAGACCGCGTCGGCGGGCGCGACGAGCGCGCGAGCTCCGCCTTGCGCGCGGCATCCGTCAGCACCGCCTCGTCGACGTTGAAGACGTAGATGAACGGCTTCGCGGTGAGCAGCCCGAGCTCCTTGATGCGGCGCGAGGTCGACGGATGCCGCGCGAGAGCGGGGTGCCCTTCTGCAGCACCTCCTGCGCCTCCTTCGCCGCGGCGAGCACCGAGGGGTCGAGCTTCTTGCCCTTGACCTCCTTCTCGAGGCGCGGGATCGCCTTCTCGAGGGTCTGCAGGTCGGCGAGCATCAGCTCGGTGTTGATGGTCTCGATGTCGGCCTTCGGGTCGACCGTGCCCTCGACGTGCACGACGTCGTCGTCGGCGAAGCCGCGCACGACCTGCGCGATCGCGTCGGCCTCGCGGATGTTCGCGAGGAACTTGTTGCCGAGTCCCTCGCCCTCGCTCGCGCCGCGCACGATGCCGGCGATGTCGACGAACGACACGGTCGCGGGAAGGATGCGCTCGGAGCCGAAGATCTCGGCGAGCTTCTCGAGCCGGGGGTCGGGCAGGCTCACGACGCCGACGTTCGGCTCGATCGTCGCGAACGGGTAGTTCGCCGCGAGCACCTGGTTCTTGGTGAGCGCGTTGAACAGGGTGGACTTGCCGACGTTGGGCAGGCCGACGATGCCGATAGTGAGAGCCACGGGGGTCTATCGTACCGTCAGCCCGTTCGGGGCATCCGCCGGGCCGACCTTCGCTCGCCGCACGTGGAGCGTGAGGTAGACGCCCGCGATCACGAGCGCGCCGCCGATCACGGCGGGCAGCTCGAGCGTGGCGCCGAACGCGAGCGCGATGACACCGTGAACACGGGCAGCAGGTTGAGGAAGATGCCGGCGCGCGAGCGGGCCGACCTTCGACCGCGCCGATGTTCCAGAGCGCGTAGCCCGCCATCGACGGGAAGACCACGATGTACGCGAGTCCGAGCGCACCGCCCGCGGAGGCGGGGAGCGAGACGCCGGTGACCGCGATGAGCGGCAGCATCGTGACCACGGCGAACACGGCCTGCACGGCGGTGGCGGTGATCGGCGGCGTCACGAGCCGCCGGGAGATGAGCGAGTACACCGTCCACGCGAGCACGGACGCGATCACGAGCAGGTCGCCGACGCCGAAGCCCTGCTCGACGAGCTCGGCGAGGTCGCCGCCCGTGAGCACGACCGTGACGCCGACGAAGGCGACGACCAGGCCGAGCACCTGCACGCGGTTCAGGCGCTCGTGCAGGAAGATCGCCGCGGCGAGCGCGATGGTGGCCGGGTTGATGGCGCTGATGACGGCGGCGTTGACGGCCCCGGTGAGGCCGAGCGCCGCGTAGAGCAGCAGCGTGTAGCCCGTGAGGCCGAGCAGCGACTGCAGCAGGTGCAGCTTCCACTCGCGCAGCGCCTCGCGCCAGTTCGGGCGCTCGATGAGCCACGCGAGCGCGAGCAGCGGCAGGAACGCGAACGCCCAGCGGAAGAACGTCAGCGAGATCGGCGAGATCTCGCGCGTCACCATCTCGCCGAACACGTAGTTGCCCGCCCAGAACAGGTTGGCGAGCGCCAGGAAGAGGTACACCCGGCCGCGATTCACCGGTCCAGCGTACGTGGTCGTCGGGCGGCGCCTCGAACGAGCGGATGCCGCGGACGCGCCGGTGCGGCACGGCAGCGCTCGTCGCCGGTCGGGCGCCGACACGCCGTGCGGTCTCAGTGCGCGCCCTGCGGGGCATCCGGGACCGCCCTGAACCGGGTCGAATCCGCTGGCGGCCGCCGCCGCCGCGGTCGTATGCTGCGGCCAGAGGATGTTGAGCGTCGCTCACGAATCAGCGGGCGATGGTGGCACTCGAGGGGGAGGCGGCCATGGTCGCCAGCAGCAGGCGAGTCCGCGGATGCCGCGCGCGGAGGGCCGGGCGATGATGCCCGCGCCGGCGATCCTCGGTGCGCGCGGAGCGGTGCGCGTGCTCAGTGCCCCGGATGCCGCGGACTGGATGCCGCCGACATCGGGGCGCGAACTCGCGCGGGTCGGCCTCATCGGCACCGCCGGCGACATGCCCGTGCTCATGCTGGCGCTCGCGGACGACATCGACGCGCGGCGGGTCGTCGTGTTCGTGCTGCTGGGCGACCTCCTCTGCACGTTCCGTCCGACCGGCGAGGCGAACGACGCCCTCGAGGTGGTGCTCCCGTTCCGGCTCGGGACGCAGCGGGCACTCGCGGTCATCGTCGAGTGCACGACGGAGGCCGAGGCCGAGGAGCTCGCCCGACGGTATGACGCCGCCCGGGCCGGCCTCGAGCCGCCGCCGTTCGAGGAGGCGCGCAGGGCCGAGTCGGCCGACGAGGCGGAACCGCCGCTCGAGGCGGAACTTCCGGAGACCGAGGCGCCGCCACCGCCGATGACACGTTCGGCACCGCCCCCTCCGCCCCTGCCTTCGGCGCCGTCCTTCCCGTTTCCGATGCCGGCACCGACGTCCCCGCCGCCGCGCCGAGGCGGAGCCGCGTCGAGCGCACTGGCCGTTGCGCACGTGCACGCCGAGATGCCCCGGCGCGTCGCCGTCGACACCGAGTTCGAGGTGCGCTTCCGCCTGAGCCGACGCCGGCTCGAGGCATCCGCCGGCACCAGCCACACGGCGCAGGCGATCCGCGTCGACGCCGAGCGCGACCTCACGGTCACGATCGCGCTGCGCGGCTTCCGCCTCGTCGGCGACCAGCCCGCGACCGTCGTGACGCGACTTCCGCGCTCGGCCGACGACGTCGACGAGCATCGCTTCCGGCTCATCGGGCCGCTGCCGGGACACGGGGAGGTGTCGCTCGTGGTCCGCCAGGACGCGGACCTGCCGCTCGCCACCCTGCGGATCACGGCCGAGATCGTCGCCGTCGGCACCCCGGTCGACCTCGAACCGGCGGATGCCGCCGCCGACGTCGTCGAGCCCGACCCCGAGCTCGTGGCACTCCCGAGCATCCGCATCGACGAGTCGATCGTCGGCACCGACTCGACCCTGCGCATCCGCGTCGCGGTGGCCGGCGACGCCCGGGAGTGCGAGACCCACCTCGACGACAAGGCGGCGTTCATCTCGCGCACCTACCGGCGGATCGGCGGCATCCGCGACGAGCTCCGCGACATCCAGGACCGCGACGATCGCGCACGGCACGGGCTGCGCCGCCTCCGCGACCTCGGCATGGGCCTGGCCCGCAGCCTCTTCAGCCGAGACGTGCTCGACCTGCTGTGGGGCGCGACGCCCGACGAACTCGAGGGGCTCATCGTGCAGACCGCCGGCGAGCTCGACCTGCCGTGGGAGGTCGTGCACCTCGTGCCGCCCGTGGGCGTCGCGGACGACGGCCGGCCGCGGTTCCTCAGCGGCTACGGGCTCACCCGGTGGGTCTACGACACCGCGCACCCCACCGACATGCGCGTCGAACCCGATCGCGTGCGCTACGTCTGCCCCGAGTACGCCGAGCACCACCTGCACCTCACCCACACCACCGAGGAACGCCGGTTCCTCGAGGCGCGGTTCCAGGCGACCACCGTGGTCCCTGACGACGCCGACGGCATCGCGGGCCTCATGCACGACGGCTTCGACCTGCTCCACTTCGCCGGCCACGGCCGCTGGAGCAACGGCACGCCGCAGACCCAGGAGCTCCTGCTCGCGGCGTTCAGCGAGGCCGAGGACGTGCCGCTCGCCCGATACTCGGACGGCGAGCTGCGCCGCGACCTGCCCGACCGAGGGGCAGCGGATGCCGCGGCGGCCGGCCCGTTCGTCTTCCTCAACGCGTGCGACGTCGGCCGCCTCCCGTCGGGACCGGCCGCGCTCGGCGGATTCCCCGAGGCGTTCCTCCGCGGCGGCGCCGCCGCCTTCGTCGGCTGCTCGTGGGCGGTCGGCGACGACCCCGCCTCCACCTTCGTCGAGGCCTTCTACGTGGCGCTCGCCGACGGCGAGGCGACCATCGCCGACGCCACCCGCGCCGCCCGGCTCGCCGCCCGCGACGACGCCGACCTCTCCGAGCTCGCCTATGCCGTGTACGCGCACCCGCGCGCCCGCATCCACCTCGACCCGACCGATCCCGGAAGGACCGCCATCATGAACGCCCTACGCCCGCCGAGCCCGTCCGCACCGCCGCCGCCGACCGACGCGGCCTCGGCATCCCGCGGCGGCCCGTCGCTCTCCGCCGCTGCGCTCGCCGACCTGCGGCCGCACGTCGTCACGCTCGAGGACGGCAAGCTGGCGACCGGGGCATCCGCTGCGGCGACGAGCGTGGGCGACTTCCGCACCACGGCCGAGGACATCGACGCGATCTTCACGACCCACCTGCCCGCGTTCATCGCGCAGAACGCGCCCGGCCCGGTGCCGATCGTGCTGTACGCCCACGGCGGGCTCGTCGACAAGGAGGCGGGCTTCGGCATCGCCTCGCGGCAGATCGCCTGGTGGAAGGAGAACGGCGTCTATCCCATCCACTTCGTGTGGGAGACGGGCCTCGGCACGGCGCTCTGGGACGCCCTGCGCCGCTGGGCGTCGGGAGGGCGTCGCGGCTGGGTCGACGAGGCGAAGGACGCGTTCCTCGAGGTCGCGGCGCGCCTGCTCGGCGGCGGCGGCATCTGGAACGACATGAAGGTCGACGCGGCCGCGGCATCCGTGAAGGGCGGCGGCGGACACGCCTTCGTGCGGGCCCTCGGCAAGTGGATGACCGAGCACCCGGGCGAGGTCGAAGTGCACGCCGTGGGCCACAGCGCCGGGTCGATCTTCCACTCCCACCTGCTGCCGGCGGCGCTCGAGGCGAAGGTGCCGGCGATCGCGTCGCTCAACCTCCTCGCTCCCGCCGTGCGGGTCGACACGTTCTCGAAGCTGCTGCTCCCGCACGCCAAGAGCGGCAAGATCGGCCGCCTCGCGATCTTCACGATGGACGACGAGGCCGAGCGTGCCGACACCTGCCTGCGCATCTACAACAAGTCGCTGCTCTACCTGGTGTCGGCGTCGTTCGAGCCGCAGAAGGCGACGCCGATCCTCGGCATGGCGAGGTTCATCACTCGCGACGCCGAGCTCGCCGACTTCTTCACGGGCGCGTCGGCCGACGGCGAGCTCGTGCTCGCCCCGAACGCCGTGGGCGTGCGTGCGGCGAGCGCCGCCACCTCGCACGGCGACTTCGACAACGACGCGCCGACCATGGAGAGCGTGGCGCGCCGGATCGCCGGCGTCACCGACGTCACGCCGTTCCCGAAGGGGCGGGCGCGAACCGTCGAGCCCTGGCCCGAGTACGAGGACCTTCCGGCCGCCGACGGATCGCGGTCGGTCGGCGGTGCCCGGCGCGCGCTCTGCATCGGCGTCGACGCGTATCCCGACGAGGGCGACCGGCTGCAGGGCTGCGTCGCCGACGCCCATGCGTGGTCCGAGGCGCTTCGCGGCAGCCGGGTTCGACGTGACCGAGCTGACGGATGCCGCGGCCACCCGCGACGCGATCCTCCGCGGCATCCTCGAACTCGTGAGCAGCGCCGCGCCGGGCGACGTGCTCGCCGTGCAGTACTCGGGGCACGGCACGTTCGTGCCCGACCTCGACGCCGACGAGGACGACGGCGACGTGGCGAAGGACGAGGCGCTGTGCCCCGTCGACTTCCGGAAGGAGGGCCGGCTCATCATCGACGACGACCTCGCGCGCATCTGGGACGTGATCCCCGAGGGCGTGAGCCTCACCGCGTTCTTCGACAGCTGCCACTCCGGGTCGGCGAACCGTGCGCCGCGCGTCGACCTCACGCCGGTCGGCGACGCCCGTCCGAGGGCGGTCGAGCTGACCCGCGCGCGACGAGGAGGCGTACCGCGCCGACCGCGGAGTGGCGACGGCGTCGGCCGAGCCCGATCCGGTGCGGGATGCCGCGATCGCGAGCGTGCGCTCGTCCGAGGCCACCCCGTCGGCGCGCCCCGCGCAACGCGGGCGTGCGTCGCGAGGTGCTCTTCAGCGCCTGTCGCGCCACCGAGGTGGCGTGGGAGTCGGGCGGACAGGGCGACTTCACGCGCGCGGCGCTGCCCCTGCTCGAATCGGGCGTCGGCAGCGTGTCGAACCGGGACTTCGTGCGGTCCGTCGTGGAGGTGTTCGGGCCGAACCGCAGGCAGACGCCGGAGTTCCACGGCGAGGACGTGCTGGGCGGCCGCATCCTGCTCGGCACGGCGAGCGCGTCGACGGTCGAGAACGGCCAGCCCGCGGCCGAGGCTCCCGCGGCTCCCGCGGCGCCGACCGACGGCAAGTCCGCGACACCGACGGGCGCGCGGCATCCGACCGGCAGGCGGCGGCGGTCGTCGCGATCCTGCGCGCGACGGCCGACCTGCTGGAGCGCTGACGCCTGGCGTCAGGGGAGCCGGGAGCGGAAGCAGCGCGTGACGTAGGGCACGGCGAGCTCCTCGGGCGCCCGCCACGTCGGGGTGCGTGTCGAGCAGCGTCTCGAGCGCGGCGATCGTCGACGCCTGCTCCGCCGCGGAGGCGGTGATGAAGTAACTGCGCGAGCGGACGAGGTCGAGGAATCGCGCCCGCGACATCCGCTCGCTCCACTCGACCGTGTGCTCCTCGATCTCACCGAACGGCGGTCCGATCTTCACGTAGCTCTCGAACGTGGCGCTCGCATCGTGGCGCTCGTGCATGATCTCGCCGGCCTGCGCGGAGCCAGTCCGACGCTCGTGTCGCGGCTGTTCCACACGAGACCGAGCACGCCGCCCGGCCGCAGCACCCTGGCGATCTCGGGCACCGCGCGCTCGGGCTGGAACCAGTGCCACGCCTGTCCCGCGACGACCGCGTCGACGGAGTCGTCCTCGATGGGGATGTCCTCGGCGGTGCCGAGGATCCGCGGCACGCCGGGCACGGCGACCTCGAGCTCCTCGAGCATCTCCTCGACGGGGTCGACGGCGATGACGTCGCGTTCGAGCGCCACGAGCGCCTCGGTGAGCTTGCCGGTGCCGGCGCCGAGGTCGAGCACGCGCACGGCGTCGCCGACGAGCCAGGCGACGGCCTCGACCGGGTAGCCCGGGCGGGCCTGGTGGTACACGGATGCCGCAACGCCGAACGAGCGCGCGGACCGCACGGTCGCGGGGTCGGAGGGGTCGACGACGAGGCCCGGCTCGTCGGGCGCCTCGGTGCCGGTCGCGTCGTTCATGCCGTGATCGTCATGCGCTCGATGGCGTCGCCGTCGGGAGCGAGCCGGAAGGTGAAGGTCGAGGGGCCGTTGAACCCGCCGCCGCCGACGTCGGCGATCACGACGACCTCGCCGTCGCCCTCGCGCACGTCGGTGACCGCGAACGTCTGCTGCACGCCGATCGACTCGCGCCGGCTCCAACCCGCGATCTCCTCGTGCCCGCGGAACTCCCGACCCCAGTCGTCGATCACGCCGTCGGCGGCGAACGCCGCGACGAAGCGCCCGAGATCGCCGTCGTTCGTGGCGGCGAACGCCTCCTCCACCGGTGCGGGCAGCTCGGTCATCCGGTCTCCTCACCTCGTGGCGCGCTCGTCGGCAGGGCGCTCCCGCAGCCATTCCACGCCCTGCGCGAGCCATCCGTCAACCGTCGAGGGCCGATCGCCGACGCGCCCGGCGGCGCGCCCGGCCGTGTCCGACCCGCGTGCGACGATGCTGCCGTGCCAGTGGACTTCACCGCGATCGACTTCGAAACCGCAAACCCGTCGAGCGCGTCGGCCTGTTCCGTCGGGCTGGTGAAGGTGCGAGACGGCCGGGTCGTCGACCGGGTGCACTGGTACATCCGGCCGCCCTTCCCCCACAACGACTTCTCGGAGTGGAACATCCGCATCCACGGCATCACGCCCGGAGATGGTGGCGGATGCCCCCGGCTGGGCCGACCACCTGCCCGCGCTGCGGGAGTTCGCCGGGGGCGACGTGCTCGTCGCCCACAACGCCGGGTTCGACATGGCCGTGATCGCCAAGACCTCAGAGGCCGTGGGCCTCGAGGTGCCCGACTTCCGCTCGCTCTGCAGCCTGCAGGTCGCCCGCAAGACCTACCACCTCGAGTCCTACCGCCTCCCCGTGGCGGCCATGGCGGCCGGCTTCGAGGACTTCTCGCACCACGACGCGCTCGCCGACGCCGAGGCCTGCGCCGCCATCATCGTGCACGCCGCGAAGCGGCACGAGGCCGGCGACCTCGAGCGTCTCGCCCACGTCACGCGCGTGCCGTTCGGCGCGATCGGCCCGGTCGCCACCCGTGAGCGCCGCGCCGAGCACGGGCCGATGGCCCTGCAGTAGCGCTTCGACCGACGCGCACCCCGCGGATGCGCCGGTGGATGCACGCCCGGCCGCGGCCGTTCCGCCGGCGATGTCGGGGGCCGCTGCGACACTGGCGACATGGACCTCCTCGCACTCGTCATCGGCCTCCTCGTCGGCACCATGCTCGGCGGGCTCGCCGTCGCCGTGTGGTCGGCGCGTCGCGCCGCCGGCGCACCGGTCGGCGAGGACCCGGTGCTCGTCGAGGCCCGGCACCAGGCGCAGGTCGCCGAGGTGCGGGCGGGCGAAGAGGCGGCGAAGTCGCTGCTCCGTGAGGAGCTCGCCGCGATGCAGGCGACCGCAGAGGCCCTCCGCGACCAGATCCTCGCGGCCCAGCAGCAGCAGCGCGAGCTCATCGAGCAGCACCGCGCCGAGCAGCAGGCGCGCGAGGCGCGCGAGCAGGCCGAGAGCCGCGTGCTCCAGGCGCTCGCCCCCGTCAAGCAGTCCCTCACCGAGATGCAGTCGAAGGTCACCGAGCTCGAGTCGCAGCGCAACCTCCAGCACGGCGAGCTCACGCAGCAGCTGAAGTCCGCCGCCGAGTCCGAGGAGCGGCTGCGCTCCACGGCCGAGTCGCTCGCCTCGGCGCTCCGCTCCAACAGCACCCGAGGGGTCTGGGGCGAGACGCAGCTCCGCAGCGTCGTCGAGGCCGCGGGCCTGCTCGAGCGCGTCGACTTCGACGTGCAGTCGAGCATCTCGAGCGACTCCGGGTCACGGCCGCCCCGACATGGTCGTGCGGCTGCCCGGCGGCAAGTCGATCGCCGTCGACGCCAAGGTGCCGTTCAACGCCTACCTCGAGGCCAGCCAGATCCCGGCGACCGCGAGCGGGGCGGATGCCGCGCGGCGGGCCGAGTTCATGAAGCAGCACGTCCAGGCGGTGCGCGCGCACATCACGGCGCTCGGCTCAAAGGGCTACTGGAACGGGCTCGACGCCTCCCCCGAGCTCGTCATCGCGTTCATCCCCAGCGAGTCGCTCGTCTCCGCCGCGCTCGAGGCCGACCCCAGCATCATGGAGTTCGCATTCTCGAAGCGTGTGGCGCTCGCCTCCCCCGTCACGCTCTGGTCGGTGCTGAAGACGGTGGCGTTCTCCTGGCAGCAGGACGTGCTGACCAACGAGGCGAAGACCCTCTTCGACCTCAGCCGTGAGCTCTACTCGCGGCTCGCCACCACGGCGAGCCACATCGAGAAGCTCGGCCGCACCATCGAGCGCAGCGTCAAGGACTACAACGCGTTCGTCGGCTCGCTCGAGCGGCAGGTGCTGCCCACTGCGCGCAAGCTCGGCGCGCTCGACGAGTCGAAGGTGCTCGCCCCGCTGCAGGGCATCGAGGAGGCACCCCGCGAACTCACCGCGTTCGAGCTGGTGTCGAGCGCCGAGGCAGATCTCGACCCCGAGATCCGTCGCCAGATCGAGGCGCCCGACACGGTGTCGCGCGACTGATCCGGCGAGCCGGCTCCGACCGAGTGTCAGGCGCTTCAGCCCACGAGCACGCTGATCACGTTGCCGGCGGGGTCGCGGAACCAGGCGATGTCGGGGCCCTGCCCGCTCGCGCTGCCACGGACGATGCCCCGCTCGTCGGTGCCGAAGTCGTCGGCGCCCGGTGTAGATCTTCGTCACCACGCCCGCCTCGTTCAGCTCGTCGACGGCCCGGTCGATGTCCTCGACCACGAGGTTCAGCACCGTGTAGCTCGCGGGCTCGTGGTTCGGCTTCGGGTAGATGAACACCGACTGGCTCGACGGCAGGGTCACGCGCAGCGCGCCCATCGCGTCGTCGTCGACCGGGAGCCCGAGCTTCGTGCCGTAGAACTCGCGGGCTGCAGCGACGTCGTCGACGCTGAAGCCGGGGAATGCATCTCGTATGGTGACCATCCGGTCCCTCCTTCGCTCCCGCCCAGACTTCCACGCGGGCGGCGCGCAGGTCGACCCCCTGCGTCGGTCAGCCGGGCTCGGGGTCGACGCGAGCGGGAGTATCGGCACGGTGGTGCTCCTCGTCGACCGGCCACTCGAATCCGGCAGCGGCACTCGCGCCCGTGACGGTGCCGGTATCCATGTGCCCGTCGAGGGGATGCGCGAGCTCGTCCTCGGTGAGGCGGGCGATCGCGAGCGTCGCGAATGCGATGAGGGGCGGCACGAGCCCGGCGATGAGGAAGGCCGGTGCGAGCCCGATCGCCTCGCCGACCGGACCGGCGACCGCCATCGAGATGGGCATGAGGGCGAGGGAGACGAAGAAGTCGAGGCTCGAGACGCGCCCGAGCATCGACGGCGGCACCCGCCGCTGCAGGAGGGTGCCCCACACCACCTGGCGCGCCGTCGAACAGGACGCCCACGATGAAGAGCGCGACCACCATGACCCAGAGCCACGACGTGAGGCCGATGACGGCGAGCGGCACGCAGCCGACGCCCCACGCGAGGATCATGAGCGTGAGGTAGCGCCGCGGGAGTCGCATCGACGCGACCGTGAGGGAGCCCACCGCGCCGCCGAGCCCGAACGCACCGAGCGCGAGCGCGAACGCGCCGGCTCCGCCGCCGGTCTGGTCCTTCACCGCGAACGGCAGGAGCACCTCGATCGGCCCCATGATGAGGAAGACGAGGATGATCGAGAACACGAGCGTGGCGAACAGCCACCGAGTGCGCAGCAGGTAGGCGAACCCGTCGCGCATGTCGATGAACGACTGGCGGAATGGATGCGCGACGACCTCGTCGGAGTCGCGGCGCACGGCGGTCGTGCGCATCACGGCGAGCACGCACTGCGGCGACGACCTGGAGCCCGGCGACGGCCGCGAACGCGAGCCACGGCGCCTGCACCGCGATGAGCAGGCTCGCGAGGGCAGGGCCGGCGGCCTGCATGACGGCGGGCCGGAGGACGCCCTCGATGCCGTTCGCCGCGAGCAGCTGCCCCGGCGGGAGCAGCGCGGGGAGCCAGGCCGAGTAGGCCGGGTAGAAGAACCCGTCGGCGACCCCGAGCACGAAGGAGAGCACCGCGATGTGCCACACCTCGATGACGCCGGTCACGGCGAGCACCGCGGCGACCGCGAACGCGAGCCCGCGCACGATCTCGACGGCGATGAGGATGCGCCGCTGGGGGATGCGGTCGGCCGCCACCCCGCCGAAGAGGACGGCGATCACGAGCCCGAGGCTCGAGCCCACGGCCACGTACGAGAGGTCGATCGGCGAGCCGCCGAGCTCCACCACCTGCCACACGGCCGCAACGAGCCACGCCCCGGCGGAGAGGAGGGACGCGGCGAGCGCAGCGACGAGCAGTCGGTACTGCGCCGACGAGAACGGCCGGAGCGCGCGTGGCAGACGAGTCGTCGTCGGTCATCCGCTCATTCTCGCGCCCCCCACGGACATCCGCCCGCGAGATCAGGTCAACGGTCGGTTTCGTCGAGCCACTTCTCGACGAGGTGGTCGGCGATGACCCGGCGGATCGTGCCCGACCGACCGCGGAGCACGATGCTCTCGGTGCGGATGATCGGACCCTTGCGCCGAACGCCGTCGACGAGCTCGCCGTCGGTGACTCCCGTGGCGACGAAGAACGTGTTGTCGCTGCGCACCAGGTCGTCGAGCTCGTAGACGCGATCGCAGTCGAGTCCGGCCGCCTCGCCGCGGGCGCGCTCGGCGTCGTCCTTCGGCGCGAGCTTGCCCTGCATGAATCCGCCGAGCGCCTTGATCGCGCACGCCGTGGTGATGCCCTCTGGGCTGCCGCCGATGCCGACGCACATGTCGATGCGCGACTCGTAGCGGGCCGCGTTGATGCCGCCGGCCACGTCGCCGTCGCTGATCAGGCGCGTGCCCGCGCCGACCGCGCGGATGTCCGCGATGAGCTGCTCGTGTCGCGGCCGGTTCAGCACCGCCACGCGGAGCTCGCCCACGTCCTTGCCCTTCGCCGCGGCGAGCGCGCGCAGGTTCTCGCCGATGGGCTTGCGGATGTCGACGACGCCGATGCCCGAGGCATCCGTGACGATCTTGTCCATGTAGAACACGGATGACGCGTCGAGCATCGTGCCGCGGTCGGCGACGGCGATCACCGACAGCGCGTTCTGGCGGCCGGCGGCGGTGAGCGACGTGCCGTCGATCGGGTCGACCGCGATGTCGCACGCCGGGCCGCGCCCGTTGCCGACCCGCTCGCCGTTGAACAGCATCGGGGCGGCAGTCCTTCTCACCCTCGCCGATGACCACGACGCCGTCGAAGTTCACCGTGCCGAGGAACAGGCGCATCGCGTCGACGGCGGCGCCGTCGGCGGCGAGCTTGTCGCCGCGGCCGATCCAGGGGTACGAGCGGATCGCGGCCGCCTCCGTGGCACGCACCAGCTCGAGCGCGATGTTGCGGTCGGGGTGCAGGAAGAGGGTTGCGGTATCGGTGCTCACCATCGAGGGGTCCTCCCGGACGCTGTCGTTCATCGGTTCCGGCGGTCGGAGCCGTACGCGGGCGAGTGCCGCCCGTCCCCACCAGCCTAGGCATCGGGCGCGCTGCCAGCGCGTGGATTGCGGCTGAACGGCACCGAAAGATTCGAGGTTCTTAACGGTCCGGTCATGGAGCGTCATGGGTGCAGCCGCGCGGCGAGCGGCCCGGGCGCCACGATGACGAGGCCGGTGGCGGCGGGACCGAGCGCGCACGGCGTGACCGGCGCGATCGCCACGAACGCCGGTGCGCTGCAGAGCTCGTCGAGACCGAACACGTGCGAAGGGTCGAGGCCCGCGGCGGCGAGGCGATCCGCCTCCCCCTGCGACTGCGGAGCGAACGCGGCCTCCATCACGCCGCCGTGCGCGCGGACGATGGCCGCCTCGAGCACGCCCTCGGGCGCGCCGCCGATCCCGAGCAGCAGGTCGAGCGAACCTCCGGATGCCGCGGCGTGCACGACGCGCTCGATGTCGCCGTGCTCGAAGGCGTGGAGGTGCGCGCCCGCGCGCACGACCTCGGCCGCGACCTCGGCGTTGCGGTCGCGCGCCTGAACGGCGACACGGAGCTCCCCGATCAGGACGCCCGCGTGCCTCCGCGAGACGGGAGAGGTTCTGGGCGACGGGTGCGCGCAGCGCCAACCCGACGGCGGGGCCGCCGTGCACGAGCTTGTCGAGGTAGTGGGCCGGGCCGAGGTCGATGAACGCCCCGCGGGGTGCGACCGCGAGGATCGCCATCGCACCGGGTCGCCCGGCCGCCGCGAGTCGCGTGCCGTCGACCGGGTCCACCACGAGATCGAGCGCTGGCCCGACGCCCGTGCCGAACCGCTCGCCCGGATGCAGCATCGGGGCCTCGTCCTTCTCCCCCTCCCCGGCGACCACTCGCACGTCCGCCGGGGCGGCGCCGAGTGCGAGGCGCAGGGCGTCGACCGCGGCCGCGTCCACGGCGTCGGAGTCCGCGGATCCGACGAGCGGACGGGCGGCGTCGGCCGCGGCCCGAACGGCACCGGCGAGCGCGGCGCGCAACTCGGCGGAGAACGGGGCACCCGGCGGTGTGGGCGTGGAATCGGCTGGCACCACGCCATCCTCCCGCATCGACGCGCACGGGTCGCCAGCGCGTCGCCCGCGGCATCCACGACTCCTGAGCACTCCTCGCCACCTCGCTAGACTCGGTGGCGAACCCACCGTCACCTCGAAGGAGCACCATGCCCATCGCAACCCCGGAGCAGTACGCCGAGATGCTCGACACCGCCAAGGCGAACGGCTTCGCCTTCCCGGCGTTCAACGTCTCCTCCTCGCAGACGCTCAACGCGGTGCTGCAGGGGCTCACCGAGGCGGGCTCCGACGGCATCATCCAGGTCACCACCGGCGGCGCCGACTACTTCGCCGGCCACACCGTGAAGGCCCGCGCCACCGGCGCGCTCGCGTTCGCGCGCTTCGCCCACGAGGTCGCCAAGTCCTACCCGATCACGGTCGCACTGCACACCGACCACTGCCCGAAGAACGCGCTCGACGACTTCGTCTACCCGCTCATCGCCGCCTCCGAGGAGGAGGTCAAGGCCGGCCGCAACCCGATCTTCCAGTCGCACATGTGGGACGGCTCGGCCGTGCCGCTCGACGAGAACCTCGAGATCGCCAAGCAGATCCTCCCCCGCATGAAGGCGATCAACGCCGTCCTCGAGGTCGAGATCGGCGTCGTCGGCGGCGAGGAGGACGGCGTCAGCCACGACATCAACGAGCACCTGTACACCACGCTCGACGACGCGATCGCGACGGTCGAGGCGCTCGGCCTCGGCGAGCAGGGCCGCTACATGGCCGCCCTCACCTTCGGCAACGTGCACGGCGTGTACGCGCCCGGCAACGTCAAGCTGAAGCCCGAGCTCCTGAAGGAGATCCAGGACGGGCTCGCAGCACAAGTACGGCAACCGGCCCGAAGCCGCTCGACCTCGTCTTCCACGGCGGCTCCGGCTCGACCGACGAGGAGATCGCCACGGCGGTCGCCAACGGCGTGGTGAAGATGAACATCGACACCGATACGCAGTACGCGTTCACGCGCTCGATCGCCGGCTACATGTTCGACGAACTACGAGGGCGTGCTGAAGGTCGACGGCAGCGTCGGCAACAAGAAGCAGTACGACCCGCGCGCCTGGGGCAAGGTCGCCGAGTCGGCGATGGCCGTGCGCGTCGGCGAGTCCACCCGGCAGCTCGGCTCGGCCGCGCAGTCGATCAGCGCCTAGGTTCCGGATGCCCGAGCAGCACGCCGCGGGAAGCCCCGAGGAGCCGGCCGAACGGCCGACGCCCGGGGTCCCCGCGGCCTCATCCGCACCCCGCGACGAGCGCCCGCGACCGCAGTACGGCGAGTACGCGCCCGAGGGGTGGAAGTGGCAGCCGCCGGCGGGAGAGACCACGTCCGACCCCGCGCCGCAGCTGCCCACGCCGCCGGCACCGCCGTCGGCGCGAGCACTCTCCGCGCCATCCGTCGACGGCACGCGACCCGTACGGCCCGCCGACCGCGCCGTCACGATCCTGCTGCTCGTCGTCGGCGTGCTCGGCGTCTGGCTCGCGGTCGGCGTGCTGCAGGCGATGCCGCAGTCGATCCAGCTGCTGCACACGCAGGAGGGCATCGAGCCCTACACGCCGGGCCCCGAGATCCCGGGACTCATCCTCACCGGCTCGATCGTGCAGATCGTCATCTGGGTGATCGCGGCCGTCGGATCGGTCGCGCTCATGCGCGCGCGTCGCCCCTCCTTCTGGCTGCCGCTCGCGGCCGGCGTCATCGCGGCGATCGCCCTGTTCGTCTTCACCGCCATCGCCCTCAGCGGCGACCCCGCGCTGATCGAGCAGCTCACGACGACCCGCACCTGACGCGGGCGCTGCAGCCCGACGCCGGGCGCGCCGGATCGCCCGGCGGTGGACTCCCGCCGGGCGATCGTCGGCGCCCGGGTCAGTCGAGCGGGGTGAACGTGTTCGTGATCACGTGCCCGGCGACGGTGTGGCCGAGGGCATTCCCGTCGGTCATCGCCTTGCGGAAGTGGAATCCGAGCCAGATCCTCGCGTTCATCGTCTCGGCGTCGAGTTCGGTCGTCGTCGCGAAGTGCCGGTCGGGGCGGTCCTGGACGGTCGACGGCACGTCGATGTCGATCGCGTCGGCGCCGAACAGGTAGCCGAACACCTCCGATGCGGAGCCGGTCACGCATGCGTGGCCGCTGGTGTAGTCGGGGTACGGCGGGGTCTCCCTGAACGCCTTCCACTCCGGGTCCGCCGTCGTCGCGTCGTTCCCGTCCGCGCCGGCCTCGTGGATGGCCGTGATCGGGCGCCAGAACGCCTCGTCGAACTTCGCCCTCCAGCAGGAGATCTGCGTGTCGCCCATCGACGTGCCCAGCAGGGCGAACGCCCGCGCGGTCTCGCCGATGTCGTATCCGCGCTGCTCGGTCTCGGCGCGCATGACTGCGTGGTACTGCGCCACCGGGGTTCGCGTGTCCAGAACAGCGCGGTGGCGCTCTCGGCATCCGTGCGGGTCGATCCGTTCAGGGCGCCCTTCTCCTTTACCTCGTTGAAGTCCACGGCGTACGCGGCCGAATCGACGGGGTCGGGACCGGGCAGGCGCGAACTGCGTCGGCCGAGTCGATCACGAGCGGGGTCGACGAAGCCGAGCCACGGCACTGCGAACGGCAGGAGGAGATCGGGAGTCGGCCGCCAGATGCCGATGTCGGGCTCGGCGAGGAATGGATGCGGGTCTCCGCGCCCATCGTCCTCTCGCAACGCGATGATCGCAGCCGCCGCGTCCTCACCGACGCGTGTGCCGTGCACCAGGCCGACTCCGTTCGGCACGTCGGCGAGGAATGCCGCATAGTCGGCGTCGAGGTTGGCGGCCGAGTTCGGGAAGAAGTGCTTCAGCACACGGTGGGCCGCCGTCGCCGCCGCCACCTCGGGCGAGGCGTGCGCGTGGGCGCGTGGGAGCTCGGCATACGGCTCGAATCCGCCCTCGATCGTGGCGACGGCGTCGTGCATCGCGATCGACACGAACGCGAAGTACAGCGGCGACGCCGGCACCGGCGTGGCGTTCTCCGTGGCGATCGTGCGGGCGGCGATCACGTTCCACTCCCTGATCACGGCGGGATCTCGCCCGACGTCGGGCACGGCATGGCTCGGCGCGGCGACGACCGCTGACGTGCCGAGGCACGCGAGCGTGGCGAGTGCGGCGGTGACGACCTTTCCGAGGCGGATGGACATCGGGGCACCTCCGGTGGGGGGCGCAAGGCCTGCGGCGGCGAGCCAGGAAGGTTCGTCGGCTTGGGGGGTGCGACACAAGCCCTGACGGGTGCCAGTGTCCTCCTGGTCCGGGGCCTTCGACAATGCCCTTTCCGAGGGTCACGTCCAACCGGTGCCGTGGCCATCGGTGTCCCGGGGCGGCGGCCCGGGCCCGGTCAGCGTGCGGCGCGACCGCCGAGGGCGCGGGCGTCGCGGTTGCCGGCGAGGTCGCGGCGCAGCTCCTTGGGGAGCGAGAACATGAGGTCCTCCTCGGCCGTCTTCACCTCTGCGACGTCGCCGTAGCCGGCGTCGGCGAGCGCGTCGAGCAACTCCTTCACGAGCTCCTCGGGCACGGATGCCCCGCTCGTCACGCCGACCGTCTCGACGCCGTCGAGCCACTCCTGCTTGACCTCGCTGGCGTAGTCGACCCGATACGCGGCCTTCGCGCCGTACTCGAGCGCAACCTCGACGAGGCGCACGCTGTTCGAGCTGTTGGCCGAGCCGACGACGATCACGAGGTCGGCATCCTGTGCGACCTTCTTGATCGCCACCTGGCGGTTCTGCGTGGCGTAGCAGATGTCGTCGCTGGGCGGGTCCTGCAGCTTCGGGAACCGCTCGCGCAGGCGCCGCACCGTCTCCATGGTCTCGTCGACCGAGAGCGTGGTCTGCGACAGCCACACGACCTTGTCGGGGTCGCGCACCTCGATGTTCGGCACGTCGTCGGGGCTGTTGACGATGGTCACGTGATCGGGCGCCTCGCCCGCCGTGCCCTCGACCTCCTCATGGCCCTCGTGGCCGATGAGCAGGATCTCGAAGTCGTCGCGCGCGAAGCGCACGGCCTCGCGGTGCACCTTGGTGACGAGCGGGCAGGTGGCGTCGATGGCGTGCAGGCCCCGGTCGGCGGCCGCATTCACGACCGCCGGCGACACTCCGTGCGCGCTGAACACGACGTGCGCGCCCTCGGGCACCTCTTCGACCTCCTCGACGAAGATCGCGCCCTGCTGCTCGAGCTCGGTGACGACGTGGATGTTGTGCACGATCTGCTTGCGCACGTAGACCGGCGCGCCGTAGTGCTCGAGCGCCTTCTCGACCGCGATCACGGCCCGGTCGACGCCGGCGCAGTATCCGCGCGGCGCCGCGAGCAGCACCCGCTTGTGTCCGGGGACGGGGATATCCTTGAGCCGGCCGCGAACGCCCGGCACCCTGGGCATACCGAGGCCGATTCGCGGGGCATCCGTCGTACTCGTCACGGTGTCCATCCTACGCGGGCGATGCTGAGCGATCGGCTGACGGGAATGGGAGAGACTCGATGACGGATGCACCGGCGACGCGCGAGCACCCGTGGCCCGTCGCGCTCCTGTCCCTGAAGCTGAAGGACTACCTCGACCGCCTCGGCACCGTGTGGGTCGAGGGCGAGATCACGCAGTGGGGCGTCTCGGGCGGCAACGTCTACGGCAAGCTGAAAGACCTCGAGGCCGACGCCACGATCTCGTTCACGATGTGGTCGTCGGTGCGGGCGCGCCTCTCCGAGCAGTTCAAGCAGGGCGACCACGCCATCCTGCTCGTGAAGCCGAGCTGGTGGGTCAAGGGCGGCTCGCTGTCGATGCAGGTCTACGACATGAAGCACGTGGGCCTCGGCGACCTGCTCGAACGGCTGGAGCGACTGCGGTCGCAGCTGGCCGCCGAGGGGCTGTTCGACGCGAGCCGCAAGAAGCCCCTGCCCTTCCTCCCCGCGGTCGTCGGGCTGGTCACCGGGCGCGACAGCGACGCCGAGCAAGACGTGCTGCGCAACGCGCGCCTGCGCTGGCCCGCCGTGGAGTTCCGCACCGCCTACGCGTCGGTGCAGGGCGACCGCACCGCGCCCGAGGTCGTCGCCGCGATCCGGCGCCTCGACGCCGACCCCGTGGTCGAGGTCATCATCGTGGCGCGCGGCGGCGGCGACTTCCAGAACCTGCTGGGGTTCAGCGACGAGCGCGTCGTGCGGGCGGCGGCCGCGGCATCCACCCCCATCGTCTCGGCGATCGGCCACGAGGCCGATCGGCCACTGCTCGACGAGGTCGCCGACCTCCGGGCCTCCACGCCCACGGATGCCGCGAAGCGCGTCGTGCCCGACGTCGCCGAGGAGCTCGTGCGGGTCGAGCAGGCTCGGGCGCGGCTCAGCATGCGCCTCTCCGCGATGCTCACCCGCGAGATCGACCGCATCGGGCACCTGCGCGTGCGGCCGGCCCTGGCCGACGCCGCATGGATCGTCGACCGCCGCGCCGAGGAGCTCACCAGGTGGGTCGCGCGCGGATCGGAGCTCGTCGAGCGCTGCATCGAGCGGCAGGCCGCGCGCATCGGCGAGCTGCGCGGCCATCTGCGCGCGCTCTCGCCGCAGTCGACGCTCGATCGCGGGTACGCGATCGTGCAGGGCGCCGACGGCCACGTGCTGCGCGGGCCGCAGGATGCCCCCGAGGGTTCGCGACTCACGCTGACCCTCGCGGAGGGCGTGCTCGGGGCCGTTTCGACCGGTGCCGTCGCCCGCGGCGGCTCGGTCGGCGGCGCCGAATAGAATGGATGGCATGCCCCCCACCACGGATGTCGCCGACCTCAGCTATGAGCAGGCGCGCGACGAACTCGTGCAGGTCGTCGCCGAGCTCGAGCAGGGCTCCGCGACCCTGGAGCAGTCGCTCGCGCTGTGGGAGCGCGGCGAGGCGCTGGCCGCCCGGTGCGAGGAGTGGCTCATCGGCGCGAAGGCGCGCCTCGACGCGGCGCGAGCCGGAGCCGGGCGTGGCGCGCCCGCGGCATCCGGCGACGGCGGCGACCGCTGATGGCCCAGCGACCGCCGCGCGTGGTGGCCGAGCTCGGCCGCCCCGAGACGCCCGAGGAGACGGCGGCCCGCAAGGCCGAGAACTCCCTGAAGCACCGCCAGCAACAGACGTTGAAGAACCTCATCCTCGCGCTCGGCGCGAGCCTGCTCCTGGTGCTCGTCATCGTGCTGCTGGTGCCGCGCAGCGACACCCCGATGGAGCGCGACATCGACGTCGCCCAGGTCGCCGATCAAGCGCAGATCGCGAGCGACGACCCGCTCGCGGTGCCAGACCTCCCCGATGGATGGCGCGCCAACGCCGCCGAGCTGCGCACCTCCTCGGTCGACGGGGTGACGGCGTGGTACGTCGGATACCTCACCCCGAGCAACGAGTACATCGGCATGTACCAGGGCCTCGAGGCGAACCCCACATGGGTCGCCGGGCTGATGGCACGAACCCTCGCCACGGGCACGGCCACGATCGACGGCGTCGAATGGACCGTGTACGACAACCGCGAGTCCAGCGCCGACGTGGGCAACGCGCGCTACGGCCTCGTCACCGAAGCCGGCGGCGAGCACCTTCGTGCTGCTCGGCACGGGCACGCCCGAGGAATTCGAGACGATCGCCACCGCCCTCGTCCCCACCATCGACGCGCAGCACTGAGAGGACCGCCCGTGAGCGAGCAGCCGACCGAACGTCCCGCGACCCCGGCTGCAACATGGCGTGAGCTGCGCCGCGGCAACGACCGGTTCGTGGCCGGGCAGCCGCTGCATCCGCGACAGGACGTCGACCACCGCACCACGCTCGCACACACGCAGCGTCCCCTCGTCGCGATCTTCGGATGCAGCGACTCGCGCCTGTCGGCCGAGATCATCTTCGACGTGGGCCTCGGCGACGCCTTCGTGGTGCGCAACGCCGGCCAGGTCATCTCCGACTCGGTGCTCGGATCCCTCGAGTACGCCGTGGGCGTGCTCGGCGTCCCGCTCATCCTCGTGCTCGGCCACGACGAATGCGGTGCGGTGCGGGCCGCGATCGACTCACAGGCCGCCGACGCCGCGGCCCTGCCCGTGCACATCGCGAAGGTCGTCGACCGCATCCTGCCCGCCGTGCGTCGCGTCGCCGGCGGCGACCCGGGCGCCCCGATCTCGCCCGACGACGTCGACGCCGGCTTCGTCGGGCGCGAGCACCTGCGCGACACCGTCGCCGAGCTCCTCGAGAGCTCCGAGATGATCAGCGACGCGATCGCAGCAGGTACGCTGGCTATCGTCGGCGCGAACTACCGCCTGGTCGAAGGGCGCGCCGAGACCGACATCGTCGTCGGCCGCATCTGACCGCCGCACTCGCGGCACTCGCCGGGAGGGCCCGGCACGCAACCGAAGGGGAACACACCGTGGTGGAGAACGCCGCCGACTACCGCATCGAGCAGGACACGATGGGCGAGGTGCGGGTTCCCGCATCGGCGCTCTACCGCGCCCAGACCCAGCGAGCCGTCGAGAACTTCCCGATCTCGGGCTCGGGCCTCGAGGTCCAGCAGTTGCAGGCGCTCGCGCGGATCAAGAAGGCCGCGGCGCAGGCGAACGCCCGCCTCGGCGTGCTCGACCCGGCCATCGCGAAGGCCATCGAGGAGGCGGCCGACGAGATCATCGCCGGCGAGCACGACATCGTGGCCCACTTCCCGGTCGACGTCTACCAGACCGGTTCCGGCACCTCCTCGAACATGAACATGAACGAGGTGCTCGCCACCATCGCCACCCAGAAGCTCGGCTCGCCGGTGCACCCCAACGACCACGTGAACGCGTCCCAGTCCTCGAACGACGTGTTCCCGACCTCGGTGCACATCGCCGTGACCGCCGCGCTCATCGACGACCTCATCCCCGGCGCTCGATCACCTCGCGGTCGCCCTCGAGGCGAAGGCCGAGCTCTGGGCGGATGTGGTCAAGGCGGGTCGCACGCACCTCATGGACGCCACGCCCGTGACCCTCGGCCAGGAGTTCGGCGGCTACGCCCGCCAGGTGCGGCTCGGCATCGAGCGCGTGCGCTCGGCGCTCCCCCGCGTCGCCGAGGTCCCGCTCGGCGGCACGGCGGTGGGCACGGGCATCAACACGCCCGCAGGCTTCCCGCAGCTGGTCATCGAGCTCCTCCAGCAGGAGACGGAGCTGCCGATCACCGAGGCCGTCGACCACTTCGAGGCGCAGGCGAATCGCGACGGCCTCGTCGACGCATCCGGTGCCCTCCGCACGATCGCCGTGAGCCTCACGAAGATCGCGAACGACATCCGCTGGATGGGCTCAGGTCCCAACACCGGCCTCGGCGAGCTGCAGATCCCCGACCTGCAGCCGGGCTCGTCGATCATGCCCGGCAAGGTCAACCCCGTCGTCCCCGAGGCCGTGCTCATGGTCGCCGCTCGCGTCATCGGCAACGACGCCACGATCGCGTGGGCCGGGGCATCCGGCGCCTTCGAGCTCAACGTGCAGATCCCCGTGATGGGCACGGCGTTGCTCGAATCGATCCGCCTGCTCTCCAATTCGGTTCGGGTGCTCGCCGACAAGACCATCGACGGGCTCGAGGCCAACGTCGAGCGCACCACCGCCCTCGCCGGCATGTCCCCGTCGATCGTCACGCCGCTCAACAAGCTCATCGGCTACGAGGCCGCCGCGAAGATCGCCAAGCACTCGGTGGCCAAGGGGATCACGGTGCGCGAGGCCGTGCTCGACCTCGGCTATGTCGAGCGCGGCGAGCTCACCGAGGAGCAGCTCGACGCCGCCCTCGACCTGCTCTCGATGACCCGCCCGCCGCAGGCGAAGTAGGTCACGCGTCACTTCGAAACGCCCCTCCGCTCCGGCGGTGGGGCGTTTCGTCATCGCGCGGCGAACGCGAGGATGTCGGGTGCCGCATCGCGAAGCGTCGCGTACCACCGTTCGGCACCCGGAACGGGGTCTGCCCGATTCACCGACCACACGGTCATGCCCGCGGACACGCCGGCCGCGACCCCCGCGGGCGAGTCCTCGATCACGAGGCAGTCACCGGGGTCGACGCCGAGCAGTTCGGCGCCGCGCAGGTACGGGTCGGGCGCGGGCTTGCCCCGCTCGGTGGCCGCGTTGTCGACGATGGTGGCGGGAAGCGGGAGGCCGACCCGCTCGAACCGTCGCACGACGTCGGCGCTCGGCGTTCGAGGTCACGAGCGCCCACCGCTGCCCTCGCAACGCGGCGAGCAGTGAAGCGGCACCATCGATCGCGCTGACCTCACCGTGGGCCGCGTCGGCGTCTTCGAGTTCGTCGAACCGGGCGGCCGCGGCGCGCGGATCGTGTCGGGGCAACAGTTCGGCGGCCGTGTCGACGGGCCGGGTGCGGAGTGCGACCTCGTAGACCACCGCGGGGTCGAGACCGAACTCGCGCGCCCATTGCGCCCAGATGCGGCGTTGCCCGGCGATCGCGTCGATGAGGGTGCCGTCGACGTCGAAGAGCACCGCGTTCGTCATGCCTCAAGCCTGACACGTGCGGTGCTGCGACGAATGCCGACGGCGCGGCGGGGGCGGCGCCGCATGGCCGCCGCCCCCGCCGCGCTTGCAGGCCGAATCAGGTCAGCTCGGCGCCGTCGAGCATCTCCGACACGAGCGCGGCGATCGCCGAGCGCTCCGAGCGGGTCAGCGTGATGTGGGCGAAGAGCGGATGCCCCTTCAGCGTCTCGATCACGCTCGCGACGCCGTCGTGGCGGCCGACGCGCAGGTTGTCGCGCTGGGCGACGTCGTGGGTGAGCACGACGCGCGAGTTCTGGCCGATGCGGCTGAGCACGGTGAGCAGCACGTTGCGCTCGAGCGACTGCGCCTCGTCGACGATCACGAACGCGTCGTGCAGCGAACGCCCGCGGATGTGCGTGAGCGGCAGCACCTCGAGGATGCCGCGGTCGACGACCTCTTCGAGCACGTTGTCGCAGACGACCGAGCCGAGGGTGTCGAACACCGCCTGGCCCCAGGGGTTCATCTTCTCGCCCTGGTCGCCGGGCAGGTAGCCGAGTTCCTGGCCGCCGACCGCGTAGAGCGGGCGGAACACCATGATCTTCTTGTGCTGCTGGCGCTCGAGCACCATCTCGAGTCCCGCGCAGAGCGCGAGCGCCGACTTGCCGGTGCCGGCGCGGCCGCCGAGCGAGAGGATGCCGATCTCGGGGTCGAGCAGCAGGTCGATCGCGAGGCGCTGCTCGGCCGAGCGACCGTGCACGCCGAAGACGTCGCGATCCCCGCGCACGAGCTTGACCTCATGGTCGCCGATGACGCGACCGAGGGCCGAGCCCCGCTCGGAGTGGATCACGAGCCCCGTGTTCACGGGCATCCCCTCCACGTCGGCGGTGGTCATGCGCTCGTGCTCGTAGAGCTTGGCCATGTCGTTCGAACCGAGCGACAGCTCCGACATGCCCGTCCAGCCGGAGTCGAGTGCGAGCTCGGCGCGGTACTCCTGCGCATCGAGGCCGATCGAGGCCGCCTTCACGCGCAGGGGAAGGTCCTTCGAGACGACGGTCACCGCGACGCCGTCGTTGGCGAGGTTCGCGGCGCAGGCGAGGATCCGCGAGTCGTTGTCGCCGAGCTGCAGTCCGCTCGGCAGCACCGACGGGCTCGAGTGGTTCAGTTCCACCCGAAGCGACCCGCCGTCGCCCACCGGAATCGGGAAGTCGAGCCGCTCGTGCTCGACACGCAACTCGTCCAGGATCCGCAGCGACTGGCGCGCGAAGTACCCGATCTCCGGGTCGTTGCGCTTCGCCTCGAGTTCCGTGATGACGACGACTGGAAGGACCACCGCGTGCTCGGCGAAACGGAACAGCGCCCGGGGGTCCGACAGGAGCACCGAGGTGTCGAGCACGTACGTCCGCTCGGACTGGGCGGCGCCCGCGGGCGCCGAGCCATCGGGTCGCGACTTGCGACCCGACGACCGACCGAAGGACTTGGAGGTTTCGAGTGAGGCCACAACCGCTCCCGCCCCGAGCGTTCCGCTCGGCTCTCGCGCCGGCCGGCGAATCCTCCCACGAGCGGTTCACGAGCCGACTCGATCGGGCGACTTGCCCGATGCCTCAGACGCTACGACTGCGCCGCCGAATCCGTGTCATCGACACGCGGCGCGTCATCCGCTGTTCACAATCGAGCGGATGCCGCGGCGCGCCGTCAGTACGACGCGGCCGTGGCGTACGACACGAAGGCGGCGCGCAGCATCTCGAGGGTCTCCTCGCTCGTCGCCGCGTGCACGCTGAGCCGGACCCGCCCGTTGCGCGTGGTCGCGCTGACGCCGTGGTTGTGCATCGACGCCGTGAGGTAGGTGACCTGCCCGGCGGGCGGCTCGAGCACCACGATGCCCGCGCGCTCCTGCTCGTCGCGCGAGCTCACGACCGCGAGCGCGAACTCGTCGGCGAGCTCGATCACGCGGCTCACGCGCTCTGCGACCGCCTCGTTGACGGCGGGCACCCCGACCGCGGCGATGTCCTCGAGGGCCGCGGCGAGTCGCGCCTCGGCGATCGGGTCGGGGTTCGACACCCGGTACGCGCGAGCATCGGCCGCGGGCGGCGGCACCTCATCCCACGGCTCGGGCTCATCCGTGCCGGTGAAGCCCGAGAACACCGGCGTGAGGCGCTCGAGGGCGCGCGCCGACAGCGCCATGACGCCCGTGCCCCAGCCGGCGCGGCACCACTTCTGCCCGCCGGAGAGCACGACGTCCGCCGCCTCCCACGGGGCGTCGACCACGCCGAAGCCCTGGATGGCGTCGACGATGAGCAGGCGGTCGCCGATCACCTGCCGGATCCCCTCGATGTCGCAGAGGTAGCCGGTGCG
This sequence comes from uncultured Actinomycetota bacterium, assembly GCA_963799015.1. GTDB lineage: Bacteria > Actinomycetota > Actinomycetes > Actinomycetales > Microbacteriaceae > Agromyces. The sequence goes on from CAWCWD010000052.1 coordinate 30,958, forward strand.
CGAGTCGACGAGGCTCACCGCCACCGCGGCGACGTTGGACTCGAGCTGCTCGCGGATCTGCCCGGGCGTCACCTTGCCGTGGTCGGTCTCGAGCCACACGGGCTGCACCGAGTGCAGCGCCTCCTGCGCGCGCACCGCCGCGATCGGCAGGCTCGGGAACTCCCCCGGTGAGAGCAGGACGCTGCCGGTCAGCCCGAACATCGCGTGCATGATGCCCTGCGACGTGTTGGGCTGGAACACGATCGACTCGACCGGGAATCCGGTGAGGGCGGCAGCCGCGGCACGCACGCGGGCGTCCTGCTCGAGGAACACGTCGACACTTCCGTACCGCGCGCGCTGGAGCACCTGGGTGAGCGCGAAGCTCTCCTCGGCGGCGGCCGTGGAGAGGGGGCCGAATCGACCGTAGTCGAGGTAGCCGGGCTCCTCGGTGAACCCCGCGATGAATGCGTCGATCGTCACGTACGCCCCTTCCTCCGAGCCACATCATGGCAGAACCGGAGGCGCGGGGGGAGCGGTCTCATCCGCCGAATCTGCGATGCCGCTTCTCGTAGTCGCGCAGCGCTCGCAGGAAGTCCACCTTGCGGAGGTCGGGGCCGAGCGCCTCGACGAAGTAGAACTCGCTGTGCGCCGCCTGCCAGAGCATGAAGTCGCTGAGGCGTTGCTCGCCCGACGTGCGGATCACGAGGTCGGGATCGGGCTGGCCACCCGTGTAGAGGTGCTCGCCGATGAGGTCGGGCGTGAGCCGCTCGGCCAGGTCCTCGAGGCTGCGGCCCTCGGCGTGGTGCGCCGCCACGATCGAGCGCATCGCATCGGTGATCTCCTTGCGACCGCCGTAGCCGACCGCGAGGTTCACGTGCATGCCGCGCTTGTCGGCGGTGCGGTGCTCGGCGGCGTCGAGCGCGGCCACGAGCGGCTCGGGCAGCCCCGCATCCGAGCCCACGTGCTGCACACGCCAGTCGCGGTAGTGCGAGAGCTCCTCGGCGAGCTCCGCGATGATCTCGATGAGGTCGGCGAGCTCGGCGCTCGAACGGTTGCCCAGGTTGTCGCTGGACAGGAGGTAGAGCGTCACGACCCGGATGCCGAGGTCGTCGCACCACTCGAGGAACTCGCGCATCTTCGCAGCACCCGCTCGATGCCCGTGCGCCGCGGTCTCGTAGCCGAGCTGCTTGGCCCAGCGCCGGTTGCCGTCGATGATCATCGCGACGTGACGCGGGAGCGTCTCCTGGTCGAGTTCGCGCCGCAGCCGGTTCTGGTAGAGGCGGTAGAGGATGCCGCGACCGAGGGGCTGATCGCTGGTCTGCACGGCACTACGCTACCCCTCCGTCGCCCGCCGCACTCACAGCGGACGGTGACCGGCGAGGGCCTACGCTGTCTCCATGACCCCGAAGCGACGCCACGAATCCGCCGCCCTCGCGGATGAGCTCAGCCGTCCCGTCGCGCCCGACGACCGGGCGGATCTCGCAGTCGATCGGGAGGCCCATGGGCCCGACCTGCCCAACATCCCACTGCTCGACGATTCGCTCACCTACGCCGCCGACGTCAAGCCGACGTGGCGGGGCTGGATCCACGCGGGCACGTTCCCCGTCACGATCGCGGCGGGCGTCGTGCTCATCGTGCTCGCCGAGGGGGCCCCGGCGAAGTGGGCGTCGGCCGTCTTCACGCTCACGTCGATGCTGCTGTTCGGCAACTCCGCGCTCTACCACCGGTTCGACTGGCAGCCGCGCACGAAGGTGATCCTGAAGCGGATCGACCACGCCAACATCTTCCTGCTGATCGCGGGCACGTACACGCCGACTGTCGATCCTCGCGCTGCCGCCCGACAAGGGCTGGGTGCTGCTCGCCGTCGTCTGGAGCGGCGCCCTGCTCGGCATCGGATTCCGCGTGTTCTGGATCACCGCACCCCGCTGGCTCTACGTGCCGATCTACCTGCTGCTCGGGTGGGCGGCCGTGATGTACCTGGGCGACCTGCTCGCGGCGAGCGTCGCGATGATGGTGCTCGTGATCGTCGGGCGGCCTGCTCTACACGGCCGGCGCGATCGTCTACGGCCTGAAGAAGCCGAACCCATGGCCCGGCACCTTCGGGTTCCATGAGATCTTCCACACGTGCACGGTGCTGGCGTTCATGTGCCACTGGACGGCGACGCTCATCATCGCGATGAACCCGGTGTACCACCTGGGCTGAGCGGGTCGAGCGCGGTCAGCGCGCGGGCGGCAGGTCCTCGTCGTCGTCGGATGCCGCGGCGGCACCCGGCGAGGGCGGGGCATCCGGGGCATCCGGTGCCGCGAAGTCGCCCTCGAGGTCGTGCACCTCCTGCTCGCGTCGCTCGGCCTCGAGCTGCTCGCGCACCTCGGCACGGTAGTTGACCCGACGGATGCGACGGACCATGTCGAGCACGAGCAGCACGACGACCAGCATCACGAGGAACGTCAGCACGAAGCCCCAGATGCCCGGCGTCACGGTGTCGGGGTCGAACTCCTCCTCGGCGGCACGCACGAGCAGCGGCAGCGCCGCAGCGATCACGAGCGCACTCCGGCGGCGGAGCAGGCGGGCACGACGAGCATCGGGTTCCCTTCACGGGGGCGGGTTAGGCTGGATCCAAGCCTAGACGATCGAGGTGGAAGGAGCCGGGCGTGGCCGAGCCGGAGACCGATACGCTCGCCGCGCGCTACGGGCGCACACGTCCGTACCGCACGCGCGACCGGGCGCTGCTGATCGGCGCCGCGGCGGCGTTCGCGGTCGTGCTCATCGCGTGGGTCGTCTGGGCGGGCCTCGACGGCCGGAAGCCGACGGTCGAGGCCACCGACACCGGCCACCGGCTCATGAACGACGAGCGCGCGGTCGAGGTCAGCTGGACCCTCTCGGTGCCGCCCGGCAACGAGACGGCGTGCATCGTGCAGGCCTTCGACGAGGACTTCACGATCGTCGGCTGGCGGGTCGTCGAGATCCCGGCTTCCGAGCAGCACCTGCGCACGTTCACCGAGGCCGTGCGGGTCGCTCGGGAGGCGAACACGGGTTTGATTTCGAGCTGCTGGCTCACCTAATATGGGACATTCGCCCCGCAGACGTCGGGGCGTCACGTCTATTTCAGGAGTGCACCATGGCGCAGGACGCCACCGTCACCTGGCTCACGCAGGAGGCCTTCGATCGACTCGCGGGCGAGCTCCAGGAGCTCTCGACGCATGGTCGCGAGGAGATCGCCAAGCGCATCGAATCCGCACGTGAAGAGGGTGACCTCAAGGAGAACGGCGGGTACCACGCCGCGAAGGACGAGCAGGGCAAGCAGGAGGCCCGCATCCGCCAGCTCACGGCGCTGCTCCGCAGCGCGCAGGTCGGCGAGGCCCCCGAGTCGTCGGGCGTCGTCGAGCCCGGAACCGTCATCACCGCGGTCATCGCGGGCGACGAGGAGACCTTCCTCATCGGCAGCCGTGAGATCGCCGGCGACTCCGAGCTCGACGTCTTCAGCGAGCGATCGCCGCTCGGCGCCGCGATCATCGGCCTGAAGGTCGGCGAGAAGACCGCCTACACCGCACCGAACGGCCGTGAGATCCCGGTCGAGGTCACCGGCGTCGAGACCTGGGCCGGCCAGTAGTCGCCCACCGGTTCACGTACGACGGCCCCTGCGCATCGCGCGGGGGCCGTCGTCGTCGGGGTGGATGCCGCTAGTCGACCTCGACCTTGGGGTCGTAGCCGGCATGTCGCAGCACCTCGACGACCGTCTTGCGATGCTCGGGCCCGCGGGTCTCGACCGACAGCCGGAGCTCGACCTCCGAGATCTGCATGCCCGACCCGTGCCGAGTGTGCAGCACCTCGATGACGTTCGCGTTCGCCTCGGCGAGGAGTCCGGCGACCCGCGCGAGCTGGCCCGGGCGGTCGGGCAGGCCCACGCTGATGGTGAGGTAGCGATCGGATGCCGCGAGCCCGTGCGCCACGACCCGCTGCATGAGCATGGGGTCGATGTTGCCGCCCGAGAGCACCGCGACGACGGGACCGTCGGCGCGCACCGCCCCGGTCATGATCGCCGCGACCGCGACCGCGCCGGCGGGCTCGACCACGAGCTTCGCCCGCTCGAGGAGTACCAGCAGGGCGCGCGCGATGTCGTCCTCCGAGACCGTGACGACCTCGTCGATCGTGTCGCGGATGATCGCGAAGTTGAGCTCCCCCGGCCGGTACACGGCGATGCCGTCGGCGATCGTCGGCACGACGGGCACCTGCCGCGGCTCCCCCGCCGCGAGCGAGGCCACGTACGGCGCGGCGTTCTCGGCCTGCACGCCGATGATGCGCAGCGGGCGGCCCTCACGCGCGGCCTGCTGCTTCGCGGCGCTCGCGATTCCGGCCGCGAGGCCGCCGCCGCCGATCGGCACGACGATGGTCGTGGCATCCGGAACCTGTTCGAGGATCTCGAGGCCGAGCGTGCCCTGACCGGCGATCACGTCGGGGTGGTCGAACGGCGGGATGATCACTGCGCCGGTCTCGGCGGCGAAGGCGGCGGCCGCCTCGATGGTCTCGCCGATCGAATCGCCCCGCAGCACCACGTCGGCGCCGTACTGGCGCGTGGCGTCGAGCTTCGGCAGCGCGACTCCGACCGGCATGAAGATGGTGGCGCGGATTCCGAGTTCGCGCGCCGCGAAGGCGACGCCCTGCGCGTGATTGCCGGCCGAGGCGGCGACGACTCCACGCGCCCGTTCCGCGTCGCTCAGGGCGGAGATGCGATGGTAGGCGCCGCGCAGCTTGTAGGAGCCCGTGCGCTGCAGGTTCTCGCACTTGAGGTGCACCGGCACGCCCAGCAGGTCGGCGAGGTAGCGCGACGACTCCATGGGCGTGCGCCTCGCCACGCGGGCGACGACGTCGCGTGCGTGCTCGAACTCGGCGAGGCCGGGCCCCGGAATGGTCGTGATCACTCGTTCACTCTCCTCGCTGGTAGCCCGGTCGCTGGGGGACGGTGCGCCAGAGCGGCGACCGGATCTCGGTCGCGGGTGGACCTGCGTCCCCCTTCCACGAGCCGCTCGAGATGTAGACGATCATCACGTTGATCACCGCTGCGACCGGCACGGCGAACAGGGCACCCGGGATGCCCGCGAGGAGCGAGCCGGTGGCGACCGCGAGGACCACGCCGAGCGGATGCACCTTCACGGCCGTGCCCATGATGAGCGGCTGCAGCACGTGGCCCTCGACCTGCTGCACGAGCAGCACGATGCCGAGCATGATCAGCGCGATGACCGGGCCGTTGTAGACGAGTGCGACGAACACCGCGAGGGCGCCCGTGACCACCGCACCGACGATCGGGATGAACGAGCCGAGGAAGACGAGGATCGCGATCGGCACGGCGAGCGGCACCCCGAGGAAGAAGGCTCCCAGGCCGATGCCGATCGCGTCGATCGTGGCCACGAGGATCTGCACCTTCACGAAGTTCTGCAGGGTGGCCCAGCCGGCTTGGCCCGCGCCATCGACCGCGGCCCGTGCACGCCGTGGGAAGACCCCGACGATCCAGCGCCAGATGCCGCGACCGTCGATGAGGATGAACAGCGTCGCGAACAGCGCGAGCAGCATGCCGGCGAGGAAGTGCCCGAGCGTGGTCCCGACCGACAGCGCGCCGCTGAGCAGGATCCCGCTGTCCTGCTGCGCGGAGGAGATCGCCTGCTCGACGAAGTCGTTGAGCTGGGCCTCCGTGATGTGGAGCGGCCCTTCGAGGAGCCACGCCCGGAAGTCGTTCCACGCGACGAGTGACTGGGCGGCGAGCTCGTCGGAGCCTCGGACGATCTGCGAGATGCCGAGCGTGAGGAGCCCGCCCACGACCGTCAGTGCCGAGAGCATCGCCACGGTGACGGACAGCCACTTCGGCCATCGATGGCGCTGCAGGAACTGGGAGAACGGCACCAGGAGGGCCCCGATCAGCACCGCCACGAGCATCGGGATGACGATCAGGCGCAGCTGGATGATGAGGAAGACCACGACGGCGAGCACGCCGCCGACGAGCAGGAGGCGCCACGACCAGGCGGCCGCGATGCGCATGCCGAACGGGATCGAGTCGGTCGCATCGCGATGCGGGGGCGGCGGAGTCGGGCGATCGCCCCCCTGGCGCCTTCGGATGGACCTGCCCCGAGCCTGCCCCTGCGACTCCGTCATCGCTCCAGTCTAGGCGGGCCGCATGCGCGCGACGGCATGAAGACGGCGACTGTCGGTGGTCGCGACTAGGGTCGGAGCACCATGGTCGACACCGTCAGCCCAGCACTCGCCCGACGCATCGCCCTCGCGGCCCAGGGCTTCGGCCGCCCGCTGCCCGGGGCCGCCGGCCTCCGGCAGGTGAGCGGGGTCGTCGACCGGCTCGGACTCCTGCAGATCGACTCGGTCAACGTCTTCGAGCGCAGCCACTACCTGCCGGCGTTCAGCCGCGTCGGAGACTACGACCGCTCGTTGCTCGACCGGCTCACCATGGGGCGGCGAGGTCGCATGCTCGAGTACTGGGCGCACCAGGCCGCGTTCGTCCCCCGCGAGCTCTGGCCGCTCTTCGAGTTCCGCCGCGAGGAGTATCGGCAGCGCGGCAGCGAGTGGGGCGGGTGGCTCGTCGAGAACCGCACGCTCGCCGACTGGCTGCGTGGCGAGCTCGAGGCCAACGGGCCGATGCCCGCGAGCGCCATCGAGCACGACGCGAACGAGCGCCGCGGGCCCTGGTGGGGCTGGTCCGACGTGAAGCGCACGCTCGAATGGATGTTCCGGGTCGGCGAGGTGGTGTGCGTCGAGCGGCGCCGCTTCGAGCGCGTGTACGCCCTGCCCGAGCAGGTCCTCGCGCCCGAGCTGCTCGTCCACCCGCCGGCCGAGGCCGACGCGGTGCGCGAGCTCGTCGGGCGCGCGGCATCCGCCCTCGGCATCGCCACCGAGGCCGACCTCGCCGACTACTGGCGCATGAAGCGGGCACCCGTGCGCGATGCGATCCGCGACCTCGAAGACGACGGCGAGCTGATCCCCGTCGAGGTGCCCGGCTGGAACACCGGCAGCCGCCCGACCCCGTCCTGGCTGCACCGCGACGCCCGCCGACCTCGGCGGCTCGAGGCCGCGGCGGTGCTGTCGCCGTTCGACCCGGTGGTGTGGTTCCGGCCGCGCACCGAGCGCCTCTTCGACTTCCACTACCGCATCGAGATCTACACGCCCGAGCCCGACCGCAAGTTCGGCTACTACTCGCTGCCCGTGCTCATCGACGACGACGTCGTGGGCCGGGTCGACCTCAAGAGCGACCGCAAGGCCGGCGTGCTGCGGGTGCAGTCGGCATGGGCCGAGCCCGGCGCACCGCCCGAGACGGCCGCGCGGCTCGTGCCGGTGCTGTGGCGGGCGGCATCGTGGCAGGGCCTCGACCGCATCGAAGTCGCCGACCGGGGCGACCTTGCGCCGGCGCTGCAGTCCGAGCTGCGCGCGTCCGCGGCCTGAGCCCGAGCCGTCGGTGCGCGGCGGCATCCGCTCGCGACGGCTAGAACGCGCCGCCCATCTGCTCGAGGCGCTTGACCCGGTCGGCGATCGGCGGGTGCGTGGCGAACAGGCGGTCGATCATGCCGGGCCTCAGCGGATCGGCGATCCAGAGGTGGGCCATCGACGAGTTCTGCCGCTTCATGGGCCGGCCGTAGGCCTCGAGCTTCTCGAGGGCGCGGGCCAGGGCGTCGGGATGCCGCGTGGTCATGGCGCCCGTGGCGTCCGCCAGGTACTCGCGCTGCCGCGAGACCGCGAGCTGCACGAGGCTCGCCACGAGCGGCGCGATGAGCAGCGCCACGAGGCCGAAGACCAGCACGATGGGGTTCTGGTTGTTGTTGCCGCGTCCGAAGAACGTCAAGCGCACGAGCAGGTCGGAGATGAAGCCCACGGCCACGACGAGCCCGAACACGATCATCGAGAGCCGGATGTCGTAGTTGCGCACGTGGCCGAGCTCGTGCGCCATGACGCCCTCGAGCTCGGCGTCGTCCATGATCTCGAGCAGGCCGGTGGTCGCGGCGACCACGGCGTGCTGGGGGTCGCGGCCGGTGGCGAACGCGTTGGGCGCGGGGTCGGAGATGACGAAGACGCGCGGCATCGGCGTGCCGGTCGTGATGGAGAGGTTCTCGACCGTTCGCCAGAGCCGCGGGTGGTCGGCCTTGCTGTGCAGCTCGATCGCGCCCGACATGGCGAGCGCCTGCCGGTCGGCCGTGAAGTACTGGAAGAGTGCGTAGGCGGTGGCGATCACGATCGTGACGATGACGATCGTGAGGTCGTTGTACACCCACGCCGCAAGCCATCCGAGCCCGCCGATGATGGCGAGGAAGAACAGGATGATGAAGACGGTGTTGCGTTTGTTCTTGGCGATCGCGCGGTACAACGCCGGCCCTTAGAACTGCACGCGAGGAGGCTCTGCGATGGCCGCAGGCTCCGTGACCTCGAAGAACTCGCGCTCGTGGAAGCCGAGGCCGCGCACGAACAGCGTGTTCGGGAAGACCTTGACCTTCGTGTTGAGCTCACGCACTCCGCCGTTGTAGAACCGGCGCGACGCCTGGATCTTGTCCTCCGTGTCGACGAGCTCGGCCTGCAGCTGCAGGAAGTTCTGGCTCGCCTGGAGCTGCGGGTAGGCCTCGGCGACCGCGAAGATCGACTTCAGCGCCTGCTGCATGTGGTTCTCGGCGGCTCCCGCTTCGGCCGGGCCCTGCGCCTGCAGCGTCTCGGCGCGGGCACGCGTGACGTTCTCGAAGACCGCCTTCTCGTGTGCGGCGTAGCCCTTGACCGCCTCGATGAGGTTCGGGATCAGGTCGGCACGGCGCTTCAGCTGCACCGTGATGTCGCTCCACGCTTCGTCGACGCGCACATTCAGCGTCACCAGGGAGTTGTACGTCGCCCACAGGTAGATGCCGATGATCACCACGAGCGCGACGATGATGATGACGGGAATGAGCCATTCCATGGCACGGACTCCTAGGGCTCCAGCGACGAACGTGATGTGCAATTCATCCTACCGATCGGTCAGGTGGCACGGCTGAGCTTCCCATGAGACTCGAAGGGAAGCGCCGGATGACTCCGGGCGTAGGCTCAGCCTGTGGAGGAGCGCACGCAACCCCGTCGACGTGGCCGGCCACGCGGAGCGAACCGCGACGACACGAAGGCCCGCATCCTCGAGGCCGCCGCCGCGGAGTTCGGCGAGCGGGGCTACGAGGGGGCGTCGATCCGGTCGATCGCGCGTCGCGCCGACGTCGACCCGTCGCTCGTGCACCACTACTTCGACGACAAGTCCGCGCTCGTCGCGGAGGTCGTGGCCGTGCCGCTGCGCCCGGATCGCGTCGTGCAGGGCGCGCTCGACGGTCCCGTCGAGGAGCTCGGCGCCCGCCTGCTCCGCGGCGTCCTCGCCGCCTGGGACAATCCCGCGGTGCGACCGGCGGCCACGGCGGCCATGCGCTCGGCGATCGGCGCGGGCCCGGTCGCACGGATGCTCCGCGAGTACCTGCGCCGCGAGATCATGCACCGCGTCGCGACCCGGATCGGCGACGCGCAGGACGCCGAGTTGCGCGCCGAGCTCGCCGCGTCGCAGATCGTGGGCGTCATCATGGTGCGCTACGTGCTCGCCTTCGAGCCCCTCGCCTCCCTCTCCGACGACGAGATCGTGGCGCGCGTCGCGCCCGCCGTCCAATGGCACCTCACGGGCACCGGTCCGATCCTTGACAGCATCACGGCACAGGCGCAGAATTCAGCACATGATGAATAAAGCGCATGCCGCGGCGCCGCCGGCCATCGTGGTCAGCGACCTGCACGTGCGCCGCGCCCGCATCCCCGTGCTGCACGGACTGTCGCTGAACGTGCCGAGCGGACGGATCGTCGGACTGCTCGGCCCGAGTGGCTGCGGCAAGACCACGCTCATGCGCTCGATCGTCGGCGTACAGGTCGTCGACTCCGGCACGATCGAGGTGCTCGGGCCTGCCCGCGGGTTCCGCGCCGCTCCGCAAGCGGGTCGCCTACTACACGCAGCAGGCGAGCGTGTACGACGACCTCACGGTGCGCCAGAACCTCTCGTACTTCCGCCGCATGCTCGGCGCACCGGCATCCGACATCGACGCCGTCATCGCACGCACCGACCTGGGCTCCGTCGCCGACCGGCTCGCCGGCTCCCTGTCGGGCGGACAGCGCGGCCGGGTCTCGCTCGCGGCCGCGCTCCTCGGCGCCCCCGAGGTGCTCGTGCTCGACGAGCCCACCGTGGGGCTCGACCCGGTTCTCCGCGTCGAGCTCTGGGACCTCTTCCACCGGCTCGCCGCCGACGGGGCGACGCTGCTCGTGTCGAGCCACGTGATGGACGAGGCACGGCGCTGCGACCGCCTCCTGCTGATGCGCGACGGAGCGCTCCTCGCCGACGACACGGTACCCGGCGTGCTCGAGGCCACTCGACCGACGACGTGGAGGCCGCCTTCCTCCGCCTCATCGAGCGCGGCGAGCCCGACCTGCGGCCCGAGTCCGGAGCGGAGGCGGCACGATGAACCTCACGCGCACGTTCGCGACCACCGGTCGCGTGCTCTCCCAGATCCGCCACGACCCCCGCACCATCGGGCTGCTCCTCGTCGTACCGAGCCTCCTCATCGGCCTCGTCGCGTGGATGTTCACCGACACCGACGTGTTCGCCACGATCGGGCCGGCCATGCTCGCGCTCTTCCCGTTCATCGTGATGTTCCTCGTGACGAGCATCTCGACGCTGCGCGAGCGGCGCAGCGGCACCCTCGAGCGGCTGTTCTCGATGCCGCTCGGCAAGGGCGACTTCATCCTCGGCTACGCACTCGCATTCGGGTTCCTCGCGATCTTCCAGACCGCGATCGCCGTCTCGTTCGCGGTGTGGGTCTGCGGGCTCGAGATCGAGGGATCGCTCTGGCTGCTGTTCGCGATCGCGATCTGCGACGCCCTGCTCGGCACGGCGCTCGGACTCCTCGCGAGCGCGTTCGCCCGCACGGAGTTCCAGGTCGTGCAGTTCCTGCCCGTGTTCGTCTTCCCGCAGGTCCTGCTCGGCGGCATCTTCCTGCCCACCGACCAGCTGCCCGCCGGGCTCGAGGCGATCAGCGGGTGGCTCCCCCTCACCTACGCGATCGACGCGCTCAACGCCGTCGCGACCGGCGACGAGGACGCCGAGTGGATCGCCGCGAAGCTGCTCGTCGTCGTGGCGTGGATCGTCGGATCCATCGTGCTCGGGTCGATCACGCTCCGGCGTCGCACGCCGTAGGCGTCACGCGCCGACCACGCCGTCACGCCCGGACACGCCATGGGACGCGCCCGGCGGCATCCGCTCCTCCTCGACGCCGCCGAGCACCCGATCCAGGTACGGGTTCGCGAACCGGCGCTCGGGGTCGAGCTCGTCGCGCACGCGCAGGAAGTCGTCGAAGCGCGGATACACCTCGCGAAGCGTGCCGGCCGTCTGCGTGTGCATCTTGCCCCAGTGCGGGCGCCCGCCGTACCCGCGCATGATCGCTTCGACGGCGCGCGAAGTACTCGGTCGGGTCCTCCCGGAAGTAGCGGTGCACCGCGATGTAGCCGGTCTCACGGCCGTAGGCGGTCGAGAGCCAGTTGTCGTCGGATGCCGCGGCGCGCACCTCGATCGGGAAGCTGATGCTCCAACCGTTCCGCTCGATGAGCGCTCGCACCTCGCGCACGGCGTCGGGGATCGTCTCGAGCGGGATGGCGTACTCCATCTCACGGAAGCGCACCGGCGCGGTGCTCGTGAACACCGCGGGCGAGAAGTCGGTGAAGTCCCGGTTGCCGGTGAGCTTGTCGGTCACCCGGGCGAGATGCGGCGCGGCCGCAGGCACCGCACGTGCTGATCACGCAGGCGGCGCGTGAACAGGCCATTGTCGACGAACTCGTCTTCGATCCAGCGCGCGACCGGCCCGAGCGGCTGTCGGGGCGCGTCGCCCGGAAGCCGCGTGTTGGTCTTCGTCAGCGCCGTGTCGGTGTGCGGGAACCAGTAGAACTCGAAGTGGTCCGCGGCCGCGAACTCGGTCGAGCCACTCGTCGAGCACCAGGCCGAGCGGCTCGGGCCGCTCGACCGCCTGCAGCACGAAGCGCGGCACGAGCTGCAGGGTCACCTCGACGAGGACGCCGAGGGCGCCGAGCCCCAGCGCGCACGGCGGGCAGCAGCTCGGGGCGCTCGGTCTCGCTCACGGTGAGGAGCTCGCCCGTGCCGGTCACGAGCTTCGCCGCGACGATCTGCGTCGCGAGGCCGCCGAACCCGAGGCCCGTGCCGTGCGTGCCGGTCGAGGTGGCGCCGGCGATGGTCTGCCGGTCGATGTCGCCCATGTTCGGCATCGCGAGGCCGTAGGGGGCGAGCAGCTGCGGCAGCTGGTGCAGGCGCGTGCCGGCGGCGAGCGTGACTCGGCCGGTCGCGACATCCGCGTCGATCACGCCCGAGAGCTCGGTGAGGTCGAGCTGCACGCCGGGCGCGACCGCGATGCCGGTGAAGCTGTGGCCGGCGCCGACGGGTTTGATCGCGCAGCCCGGATGCCGCGGCGGCCGCCACCGCGCGCTGCACGGCGTCGGCCGTGGCCGGGCGCTCCACGCGCACGCGGTCGCACCGCCTCGGTGCGACCCCAGTTGCGCCAGGTTGTCTCCGCTCGCCGTCACAGGAACGCCTTCCCTTCGCCTCGGTAGGTGGGCACGGTGGCGACCACCTCGTCGCCGTCGACGACGGCGAACTCGTTCAGGTGCTCCGACAGCTCGCCCGACTTGGTGTGGCGGAACCACACGCGGTCGCCGGCGCGCAGGCGACGTGCGGCCCGCCCGGTGACCGGGGTCTGCACCTCCCCCGCCGATTCGCGCGCGAGCATCGAGAGACCCTCGGGCCAGACGATGCGCGGCACCCGGTCGGCGCCGGGCGGGCCCGAGGCGATCCAGCCGCCGCCGAGGATCGTCGCGTGCCCGGGGCTCGGCGAGCGCACCACGTCGAGCGCGAACGCCGCAGCCGGCGCGGGCGTGAAGTGCGCATAGCCGTCGAAGAGATGGCCGCCGAACAGGCCCGAGCCCGCGGCGATCTCGGTGACCGCGGCATCCGCCGCCGTGGCCTCGAGGGAGCCGGTGCCGCCGCCGTTCACGAACTCGAGCTCGGCGTGCTCGCGCACCGCCGCGACGGCGCGGGCACGCCGCTCGACCAGCTCGGGCATGGAGCGGGACTGCATCCACCGGTTCACCGCGCCGTCGACCGGGCGCCCGGCGGGACGGTTGCCCACGCCCGCGATCTGCGCCTCGTACGACATCATGCCGACGAGCCGGAACCCGGGGCGCCGGGCGATGTATGCGGCGAGTGCGCCCGCGTCGGCCGGCGCGTGCACGGGCGAGCGGCGCACGCCGAGGTGCCCGAGCACGGGCGCGTTCCAGGATGCGTCGAGCTCGAGGCAGACGCGGATCTCCTCGCGGCGGCCGGGCGGCAGCACCTCGTCGACGAGGTCGAGCTGCTGCGGCGAGTCGACCATGAGCGTGATGCGGCGCGCGAAGTCGGGGTCGATGGCGAGCCGCCGGATGCCGGCACGGTCTGCCGTGGGGTAGCCCACCACGAGGT
>CAWCWD010000053.1:0-225610 GCA_963799015.1 uncultured Actinomycetota bacterium
GTCGCAGTTCAGCTCGGGGTAGGCGCTGAGCGCCGCGTTCGTGTGCCCGGGCAGGTCGACCTCGGGCACGATGGTCACGAACCGTTCGGCGGCGTACTCGACGATGCGGCGGTAGTCGTCCTTCGTGTAGAAGCCGCCGCCGTCGCCGCCCACCGACGTCGATGCGCCGATGCCGGTGAGCTCGGGCCACGAGTCGATCTCGATGCGCCACCCCTGGTCGTCGGTGAGGTGCAGGTGCAGCACGTTCAGCTTCAGGAGCGCGATCGCGTCGATGAAGCCGAGCACGTCCTCGACGGGGAAGAAGTGCCGGGCGACGTCGAGCATCGCGCCGCGGTAGGCGAAGCGCGGGGCGTCGGCGACGGATGCCGCGGGCACGGTCCATCCGCCGTCGGGGGCGCTCGTGGCATCCGCCCGCTCGATCGCGGCGGGCAGCAGCTGCCGCAGCGACTGGGTGCCCCGGAAGAGGCCCGCCGCCGTGTCGGCCCCGATGCGCACGCCGTCGGCGCCCGACTCGAGGGTGTAGCCCTCGGCGGCCTCGCCCGGCGCCTCGCCCGCGCCGACGACGAGCGAGACGTCGGATGCCGCCGGCGCCCCCTCGAGGACGGGCAGCTCGAACCCCGTGGCCGCCCGGGCCTGCCGCGCGAACGTCTCGGCGACGGACGCGGCGCCCTCGCCGCTCGCGACGAGCCGCGACGACTCGGTGAGCCGGAACGGGGACTCGTCGCGGAGCTCGAAGGACGTGGGGGCGGGGATGATGCCGGTCACGGCGTCTCCGTTCTGTTCGGCGGTGCAGGCGGTGAGCGATCCGAGCGCGGCGGCGATCGCCGCGACGGTCGCGAGCGCGGCGAGGCGGTGGCGGTGGCGGTGGCGGGCGGTGCGTCGGTGCATGCGTCCTCCGTGGTGGGCGAGAGGTCCGGCCGATAAGGCAAGACTCCTAACAAACGGCTGCGGCTCCATCCTGCCATGCGGCGACGCCGTGTGACAGGCTTGGTCGGGCGAACGGGCCGCGCGAGGCATCCGTTGCTATGCTTGCGAGCGTCGCGACTGGCGTTGAGATGGGTACCCATCGGGGAGCGACTGGCACGGACCGACCGCACGCCTGGGCCGGTGCGCCTGCTGCCGCGCGAGTCGCGCTCGCAGCAGCACCCATCAGGTCCGCATGTCATGAAGGAGCCAGTCTTGGCCGAATCCGCCATTTCCCAGCAATCGGTGCTGAATGCCCCGCTGTCAGAGGTCGACCCCGAGATCGCCGAAGTTCTCGAGCTCGAGCTCTCGCGGCAGCGCGACTACCTCGAGATGATCGCGAGCGAGAACTTCGTTCCGGTCTCGGTGCTGCAGTCACAGGGCTCCGTGCTCACCAACAAGTACGCCGAGGGCTACCCCGGGCGCCGGTACTACGGCGGCTGCGAGTACGTCGACATCGCCGAGTCCCTCGCCATCGAGCGCGCGAAGAGCCTGTTCGGCGCGGAGTACGCGAACGTGCAGCCCCACTCCGGCGCGACCGCGAACGCGGCCGTGCTGTCGGCGATCGCCACGCCCGGCGACACCATCCTCGGCCTCGAGCTCGCGCACGGCGGCCACCTCACCCACGGCATGAAGCTCAACTTCTCGGGCAAGCTCTACAACGCCGTCTCCTACGGCGTGAACCCCGAGACGTTCCTCGTCGACATGGACGTGGTGCGCGACAAGGCCCTCGAGCACAAGCCGCAGGTCATCATCGCCGGATGGTCGGCCTACCCCCGCCACCTCGACTTCGCCGCGTTCCGCGAGATCGCCGACGAGGTCGGCGCCAAGCTCTGGGTCGACATGGCGCACTTCGCCGGCCTCGTGGCCGCGGGCCTGCACCCGAACCCGGTGCCGCACGCCGACGTCGTGAGCTCCACCGTGCACAAGACGATCGGCGGCCCGCGCTCGGGCTTCATCGTCGCGCGCGACATGGAGCTGGCGAAGAAGCTCAACTCCAACGTGTTCCCGGGTCAGCAGGGCGGACCGCTCATGCACGTGATCGCGGCCAAGGCCACGGCGTTCAAGATCGCGGCATCCGCCGAGTTCAAGGATCGCCAGGAGCGCACCATCCGCGGCGCGCAGATCCTCGCCGAGCGCCTCACCGCCGACGACTCGCGCGCCGCGGGCGTCGACGTGCTCACGGGCGGCACCGACGTGCACCTCGTGCTCGCCGACCTGCGCAACTCGAAGATCGACGGCCAGCAGGCCGAAGACCTGCTGCACGACGCGCTCATCACCGTGAACCGCAACGCGGTGCCGTTCGACCCGCGCCCGCCGATGGTCACCTCGGGCCTGCGCATCGGCACGCCGGCGCTCGCGACCCGCGGCTTCGGCGACGCCGAGTTCACCGAGGTCGCCGACCTCATCGCGCTCGCGCTGCAGGGCGAGGCGGACGTCGCGGCGCTGCGCTCGCGCGTCGAGGCGCTCACGGCGGCCTTCCCGCTCTACCCGGGCCTCGTGCAGTAGTCGTTCGAATCGGAGCACCGACGCAGATCGCAATGCAGGAAGATCCGGCCCGACATGCCGGGCACGGCCACCCGGGCCCGGCATGTCGCACGATCCTTCCTGCAGTGCGACCGGCCAGGCAGGAGAGAACATGACCGCCATCACACTCGACGGCGTCGCCACGGCATCCGCCGTGAAGTCCGAGCTCGCATCCCGCATCGCGCTGCTGCGCGCACACGGGGTGGTGCCGGGGCTCGGCACGCTGCTCGTGGGCGACGACCCCGCCTCGCGCTCCTACGTGGCGGGCAAGCACCGCGACTGCGCCGAGGTCGGCATCGAGTCCATCCGCGTCGACCTGCACGCGTCGGCGACCACGGCCGACGTGCGCCGGGCGATCCACGACCTCAACTCCGCGCACGAGGTCACGGGCTACATCATGCAGCTCCCGCTGCCGGCGGGCCACGACGAGAACGCGATGCTCGAGCTCATCGACCCCGACAAGGACGCCGATGGACTGCACCCGACCAACCTCGGGCGGCTCGTGCTCGGCATCGAGGGTGAGCTGCACTCGCCGCTGCCGTGCACGCCAGCCGGCATCGTCGAGATGCTGCGCCGCTACGACGTGCCGATCCGCGGACAGCACGTCACCGTCATCGGCCGCGGCCTCACGGTGGGCCGCCCGCTCGGCCTGCTGTTC
Source organism: uncultured Actinomycetota bacterium (assembly GCA_963799015.1). Lineage (GTDB taxonomy): Bacteria > Actinomycetota > Actinomycetes > Actinomycetales > Microbacteriaceae > Agromyces. The sequence goes on from CAWCWD010000053.1 coordinate 3,149, forward strand.
ACCCGCAAGGGGCTCGACGCCACGGTCACGCTCACGCACTCGCGCACGCAGGACCTGGCCGCCGAGGTGCGTCGCGCCGACATCGTCGTCGCGGCGGTCGGCGTGCCGCACCTCGTGCAGCCCGACTGGGTGAAGCCCGGCGCGGCCGTGCTCGACGTGGGCATCACGCGCGTGCAGGACGAGGAGTCCGGCAAGGGCCGGCTCACGGGCGACGTCGACCCCGGAGTCGCCGAGGTCGCGGGACACCTCTCGCCGAACCCCGGCGGCGTCGGGCCGATGACGCGCGCGATGCTGCTCGCGAACGTCGTGAAGGCGGCCGAGCAGCGCCTGCGCCGCTAGCGCGACGAACACGAGCGGATGCCGCGGGCCTGAGTCCTGCGGCATCCGCTCGGTCGTTCGATCCGCGCCCTGCGGCATCCGCTGTCGACCTGACGGTCGCCGGGCGTTCACCCCTCGTGCACCGACCGGCCGTCCGGGCGGCATAGCTTCGCGGCATGACCCATGCCGAGCTCATCGATGCGCCCGCCGGCGCCGTGCGTGCGCGACGCGTCTCGGCCGGTGCGCCGCGGGCCGCTGTGCCGGTCGCACTCGCGACCGCGATCATCCCCGCCAGGGGCGGCTCGCAGGGGCTGCCGGGCAAGAACGTCGCGCGTGTCGGAGGCGTTCCGCTCGATCGCACGCGCGGTGCGCGCCGCGCTCGCCGCGGAGCGCGTCGGGCGCGTCGTCGTCACGACGGACGACGACGCGATCGCCGAGGCCGCGCGAGACGCGGGCGCCGAGATCGTCGTTCGTCCCGCCGAGCTCGCCGGCGCCACCGCCTCGAGCGAGTCGGCGCTGCTGCACGCGCTCGGGGCACTCGGCCTCGAGACGCCGCGGCACCGACGACGTCACCGTGTTCATCCAGGCGACCTCGCCGTTCATCGACCCCGCCGATCTCGACACGGCGATCGGGCGTGTCGAAGCCGGGGAACGCGACGTCGTCTTCTCCGCCGCGCCCTCGCACGTCTTCCTGTGGCGCGACGACGCCGTGGACGGCGCCGTCGGCGTGAACCACGACGCGGCGCGCCGGCCGCGCCGCCAGGACCGCTGCGCCCGAGTACGCCGAGACCGGCGCGTTCTACGTGTTCCGCACCGCCGGCTTCGTCGCGGCGGGCCACCGCTTCTTCGGGCGGATCGGCGTCCAGCCGGTGCATCCCGACCACGCGATCGAGATCGACGACGCGGCCGACCTCGAGCGGTCGCGAGCACTCGCGCCGCAGGTCGACCGCGCGCTCGCGGAGCGAGGCGTCCGCATCGGCGCCGACCCGCGGCATCCGCTCGTCGACGTCGACGCGCTCGTCACGGACTTCGACGGCGTGCACACCGACGACACGGTGATGGTCGACCAGCTCGGCCGGGAGACCGTGCGCGTGAGTCGCAGCGACGGCCACGGCATCGCCCGGCTGCGCGCCGCGGGGGTTCCCGTGCTCATCCTCTCCGCCGAGGAGAACCCCGTCGTCGGTCGCCGTGCCGAGAAGCTCGGCGTCGAGTGCGCGCAGGGCGTCGCCGAGAAGGGCGCGGTGCTGCTCGACTGGGCGGCGGCCCGCGGCATCCGGCTCGACCGCATCGCGTACCTCGGCAACGACCGTGGCGACCTGCCCGCGCTCGACCTCGTGGGCTGGCCCATCGCCGTGGCCGACGCGACGCCGGAGGTGCTCGCCGCCGCCCGTCACGTGCTGGGCCGACGAGGCGGCGACGGTGCGGTGCGAGAACTCTCCGACCTGATCGTCGGAGCCCGTGCGACGAGGGGCGCGACCGGCGCCCGGAACGAGGAGGAGTAGCGAATGCCCGCTGTGCGCATCGGCCGATCGGCGATCGGTCCCGGCCAGCCCGTCTACGTGATCGGCGAGATCGGCCTGAACCACAACGGCGACGTCGAGATCGCGAAGCGGCTCATCGACGTCGCCGTCGAGTGCGGCGCGCAGGCCGTGAAGTTCCAGAAGCGCACGCCCGAGATCGCGACGCCCGAGCACATGCGCGACGTGCCGCGCGAGACGCCGTGGGGCACGATGACCTACCTCGACTACCGCCGCCGCGTCGAGTTCGGCGAGGCCGAGTACCTCGAGATCGCGTCCTACGCGATGCGTGCGGGGGTCGACTGGTTCGCGTCGCCGTGGGACGTGCCCTCGGTCGAGTTCCTCGAGCGGCTCGATGTCGTGGCCCACAAGATCGCGTCGGCGTCGGTGACCGACCTCGAGCTGCTCGATGCGGTCGCCCGCACCGGCAAGCCCGTGATCCTCTCGACCGGCATGTCGACGATCGACGAGATCGACCGCGCCGTCGAGACGCTCGGCACCGACCGCCTCGTGCTCATGCACGCCACGTCGAGCTACCCGATGCCCGCCGAGGAGGCGAACCTGCGCATGATCGACACGCTGCACGCGACGCTACCCGGGCGTGCCGATCGGCTACTCGGGCCACGAGCGCGGCCTGCAGATCTCGCTCGCCGCGGTGGCGCTCGGAGCCGTCGCCGTGGAGCGCCACATCACCCTCGACCGTGCGATGTGGGGGAGCGACCAGGCCGCGTCGCTCGAGCCGACGGGCCTCGAGCACCTCGTGCGCGACATCCGCATCATCGGCGAGGCCATGGGCGACGGCGTGAAGCGCGTGTTCCCGGGCGAGGAGGCGCCGCGGGCCAAGCTGCGCCGGGTGCCTGCGTGAGCCGCTCGCTCCTGGTCGTCGCCGACACCGACTCGTACGTCAAGTGGGGCGCGGCGCTCGCGTCGCAGATGCCGGCGGAGGCCTGGAACGTGCGCCTCGTCCTGCTCGCCACGCCGGCACGGCCGAGCGCGAGGCAGTTGCGGGTCGCGCTGGCCGGCTCGCGCTTCGCTTCGGCGGACGTGGAGGTCGTCGAGCTCGACACCCTCGGCGAGCTGGTCGCTAGGCTCCGACCCGAAGCGGTGCTGCTCGCGCTGCGCGGTCCGCTGGTGCGGGTGGTCGTGCCGTTCATCGGCGCCGGAACCGATCGGCCGGTGCTCGTGAGCGGATTCCCCGGCCTCACGATCCCCGCCGAGCCGAAGGCCGTCGTCTACCGGGAGCAGGTCGACCTCATCGTGCTGCACAGTCGGCGCGAGGTGCGCGAGTTCCGCGCGAACGCCGAGCGCCTGGGCGTGCCCGTCGACCTCGGTCTCGCGACGCTGCCGTTCCTGCGCACGGCTGCTCAGCAGCACGCCCGGGTCGGAGTCGGCGTCGGTGGCGGTCTCGGTGCCGCCGCCGTCGGCTCGAGCGCCGACCCCGCATCCGTCGGATTCGACGCCGACCGCACCGACCTCGTGTTCGCCGCGCAGGCGAAGGTGCCCGTCGCAGCGGGAGGACCGCGTGCGACTGCTCGGCTGGCTCGCGGATGCCGCACGCCGACGTCCGCAGCGACGCGTGGTCGTGAAGGTGCGCGCCCGCGCCGGCGAGGCGCAGACCCACGCCGAGTCGTACGACTACGCCGAACTGCTCGCCGACCCGCTGGTGCGCGCGGAGCTCGGCGGCACGCTGCCGCCCAACCTGGTGGTGGAGGACGGCCCGATGGCCGACCACCTCGCGCGGGCGTCCGCGCTCGTGACCGTGAGCTCCACGGCGGTCCTCGAGGCGGTCGCCGAGGGCGTGCCGTCGCTGGTGATCGACGAGTTCGGCGTCGAGCCGAAGCTGATCAACACGGTGTTCGTCGGCAGCGGGCTGCTCGGCGGGGCCGACGCGCTGGTGTCGGGCGCCGCGCGGCATCCGGAGCCGGCGTGGCTCGGCGACAACTACTTCCACGGCTCCGACGCCGACGACTGGCTCGACCGGCTCGAGGGACTCGTCGCCCGGCACCGGAGCGAGCCGCTCCCGCTGGCCCGGCGGCAGTACAACCTCACCGGCGGCGCGCTGCGTCGGGCGTTCGAACGCAAGCGGATGCTCGGACCCCACGACCGGTCGTTCGAGGGCGCCGCGGCGATGGTCGTCGCCGTGCCGGTGCGGTGGGTCGTGCGTCGGGTTCGTCGGCTGCGCAACCGGCTCGCGCCCGCGCGCGCCTGAGGTCGCCCGGCCTCGGCGAGACAGGTCGGGCGCGCGGGCTGCGCTCCGGGTCGCGCCCGCCAACGGCCGACGACGCTCAGTCGACCGGGGCGGTGTGCTCCTCGACGTGGCGCAGGTACGCGGCCGCGTTGCGGCGGATGCCGTCGCGCTCGGCGTCGGACAGTTCGCGCCGCACCTTCGCCGGGACGCCGGCGACCAGCGACCCGGGCGGCACGACGGTGCCCTCGAGCACGACCGCGCCCGCGGCGACGAGCGAACCCGACCCGATGACCGCGCCGTTCAGGACCGTCGCACCCATGCCGACGAGGCAGTCGTCCTCGACGGTGCAGCCGTGGAGCACCGCACCGTGTCCTACCGAGACGCCGCGGCCGACGGTGAGCGGGAAGCCCGCGTCGACGTGGCAGACGACGGTGTCCTGGAGGTTCGAATCGGCGCCCAGCACGATCGGCTCCGCCTCGGCGCGCAGCACCGCGTTGTACCAGACGCTCGACCCGGCCTCGAGGCGCACGTCGCCGACGATCACGGCCCCCGCCGCGACGAAGGCGTGCTCGTGCACGACGGGCGCAGGCACGCCCGCGATGGTGAGGATGCGGGCCGAGGGATCTGCGCTCATGGCGCCAGCCTAACCGCGGCCCGCGCGGTCGACGCGACTCAGCGGGCTCGACGTCGCCGGGCTGACGCCAGCCTGATCAGCCGGTAGGCGGCGCCGACCGCGAACACGGCGAGGCCGCCGAGGACGGACTCGATCGGGAGGGTCGCCACGAGCACGAGGCATCCGACCGCGCCGGCGGCGCTCAGCCACCGTGGCACCCGACGCTCGGCCGGGGGTTGCGTGATCGCCGACGCGTTCGCGACGAGGTAGTAGACCAGCACGCCGAACGAGCTGAACCCGATCGCGCTCCGCAGGTCGGCCACGAGCACGAGCGCGATGATCGCGACGGCCACCGCGATCTCGGCCGCGTAGGGGACGCCGAACCGGGGATGCACGGCCGCGAGCGGCGACGGCAGTTCGCGATCCCGCGCCATCGCGAGCACGGTGCGCCCGATGCCCGCCACGAGGGCGAGCAGCGCTCCGAGCGCCGCGAGTCCCGCGCCGACCTGCACGACCGGAACGGCCCACGCCCATCCGCTCACCGTGACGAGATCGGCGAGCGGGGCGTCGACGCTCGCCGCCAGGTACCCGGGCCCGAGCACGAGCAGCAGCACCACGGCCAGGGCGCCGTAGACCACCGCGACGACTCCGAGTGCGATCGCGATGGCGCGTGGGATCGTGCGCGCCGGCTCGCGCACCTCCTCGCCGAGCGTCGCGATGCGCGCGTACCCGGCGAAGGCGAAGAACAGGAGCCCGGCGGACTGGAGGACGCCGTACCATCCCGCCTCCGGCACGCCCTGCTCCTGCTGCGGCCGGAGGCCGACCTGGAGCAGATCGCTCACCCCGGCGACGAGCACGACGGCGAGCACTGCGAGCACGACGACCACGATGATCGCGGCGGCACGAGCCGTGCGGGTGATGCCGCGGAGGTTCACTGCCGAGAGCGCGACGACGGCGAGCACGGCCACCGGCTTCTCCCACGGACCGGGCACGAGGTAGTCGGCAGCGGTCATCGCCATCGCCGCGCAGCTCGCGGTCTTGCCGATCACGAACCCCCAACCGGCGAGGAATCCCGGCCACGCGCCGAGCCGCTCGCGGCCGTACCGGTAGGCGCCGCCCGACTCCGGGTACCGCGCTGCGAGCTGCCCGGTCGAGCTCGCGTTCGCGAACGCGACGAACGCGGCGATCGCGAGGCCCGCGAGGAGCCAGGCGCCGCCCGCCCGCGCCGCCGGGCTCCAGACGGCGAAGACTCCCGCCCCGATCATCGAGGCGAGGCCGATCACGACGGCGTCGCGGAGCCCGAGACGTCGGGCCAGGGCGGGCGTGCTCGGTCACGATCGCACCCTACGCCACGCGGATGTCGCGGCGGCATCCGACGTCGACCAGCGGGCGCGCCGCTCGTAGGATCGGGGTATGCCAGCCGAGTCGCAGCCGACCGACCTGCCGCAGCCGAGCCGATGCCAGTGCGCGGCCCCGGGCCATCGCACCCCGCCGTCGACCGCGTCGCGAACGCGCTCGCCGCGCGAGGGACTCGAACCGAGCATCGTCTGGTTCGACGATGCCGTGACGACCGCTCAGCTCGCGGCGGACGCGCTCGGCGTCGAGGTCGGGCAGATCGCGAACTCGCTCGTGTTCACGATCGACGACGAGCCGATCCTCGTGCTCACTTCGGGTGCCCACCGCGTCGACACGGAGTGGCTGGGTGTGCAGCTCGGCGGCGTCATCCGCCGTGCGTCGAAGGAGACCGTGAAGGAGGCGACCGGACAGGTCATCGGCGGGGTCGCCCCCGTCGGGCATCCGGCGCCCGTGCGCACCGTCGTCGATGTCGAGCTCGCCGACTACGACGAGGTGTGGGCCGCCGCGGGGCACGCGAAGACGGTGTTTCCCGACCACGTTCGACGAGCTCGTGCGCATGACGGGCGGCACGCCGCATCCTGTCGAGCCCGCCTGACCGCTCCTCGCGCGGCCCCGACCGGCGACGCGCGGCCCGCCTAGGCGTCGCGCCGGGCGCCCTGGCTCGGGTGCACCGTGAAGATCTCCGGCTCCTGATACCCGCGCTCGGCGAAGGCCGCGGTGATCTCGCGCGTCACGACCGGCACGAGCGCGTCGATCATGAGCGCGATCGCGGCGCCGCCGAAGCCCCCGCCCGTCATGCGCGCGCCGATCGCGCCGTTCGCCTGCGCGGTCGCGACGGCGAGGTCGAGCTCGGGCACGGAGATCTCGAAGTCGTCGCGCATCGACACGTGGGAGGCGTCGAGGAACGGGCCGATCGCGCCCGGACCCTGCTCGCGCAGCGTGCGCACGGTGTCGAGCACGCGCTGGTCCTCGGTGACCACATGGCGCACGCGCCGGAACGTCTCATCGTCGAGGACCTCGGCGGCCCGCTCGAGGTCGTCGGGCCGAAGGTCGCGCAGGGAGTCGACGCCGAGTGCCGCCGCAGCTGCCTCGCACGACGCACGACGCGCGGCGTAGCCGCCGGAGGCGTGGGCGTGCTCGACCTTCGTGTCGATGACGAGCAGTGAGAGTCCGTCGGCCGTGAACCCGAGGGGGATCACGTCGGCGTCGAGGCTGCGGCAGTCGAGGAAGACCCCGGCGTCGACCTCGCCGAGGAGGGACGCCGACTGGTCCATGATGCCCGTGGGTGCGCCGACCACGCGGTTCTCGGCGAGTCGGCCCACCTTGGCGAGCGTGGGCCGGTCGAAGCCGAGGCCCCAGTGCTCGTCGAGCGCGAGGGCCACCGCGCACTCGATCGCCGCCGACGACGAGAGGCCGGCGCCGATCGGCACCGAGCTCGTGATGTAGAGGTCGACGCCGCGCACGTGCAGGAGGTCGGCACCGGACTCGCCGAGCGCCCAGGCGACGCCGAGCGGGTAGGCCGCCCAGCCGTCGACGGCGTCGGGGGTCAACTCGTCGAGGTGGATCTCGACCGCTTCGGGGGCGAAGCTCGAGGCCACGCGCACGACCCGGTCGTCGCGGTCGCCGAGCGCCACCGCGGTGCGGTGGTCGATGGCGAGCGGGAACACGAACCCGTCGTTGTAGTCGGTGTGCTCGCCGATGAGGTTCACCCGACCGGGCGCGGACCACGCGCCGATCGGCCGGCGCCCGTACCACTCGGCGAATCCGTGCATCGCCTCGTCGACCTCGTTCATGCCTCGACCCCTCCGATCGCGCGGCGCAGCGCCTCGGCCTGCGCCTCGGGGGCGACGTCGCCGATCCATGCTCCCATCGCGGCCTCGGAGCCCGCGAGGTACTTCAGCTTGTCGGCGGCCCGGCGCGGGCTCGTGAGCTGCAGCATGAGCCGCACCTCGCCGCGGCGCTCGTGCACGGGCGCCTGGTGCCACGCCGCGATGTACGGCGTCGGCGTGTCGTAGAGCCGGTCGACGCCGCGCAGGAGCCGCAGGTAGAGCGCGGCGAGCTCGTCGCGTTCGGCGAGGGTCGTCTCGGCGAAGTCGGGCACGTGCCGGTGGGGGAGCAGGTGCACCTCGATCGGCCAGCGCGCGGCGAACGGCACGAACGCCGTCCAGTGCTCGCCGCTGAGCAGCACGCGCGGGCCGTTGCGCTCGCGTTCGAGGAGGTCGGCCATGAGCGTGGGCCCGTAGTCGTCGATCGCCGCGAGCAGTCGCTCGGTGCGCGGGGTGACATAGGGGTAGGCGTAGATCTGGCCGTGCGGATGCGGCAGCGTGACGCCGATCTCACGTCCGCGGTTCTCGAAGGGGAACACCTCCTCGACCCCGGGCAGCGCCGAGAGCGCGGCGGTGCGCTGCGCCCACGCCTCGATGACGGTGCGGGCGCGGGATTCGCTGAGCGTGCCGAACGAGCCCTCGTGCTCGGGGCTGAAGCACACGACCTCGCAGCGGCCCACCGACGTCGACGTGCGCTCGAGGCCGACGCGACGCAGGTCGGCGAGGGCGTCGGCGCTCGAGGCATCCGGTGCGGCGAGCTCGGGGCCGAACGACGGCGAGCGGTTCTCGAACACGGCCACGTCGTAGGCGCTGGGGATCTCCGACGGGTTGCCGGGCCGCTGCGGTGCGAGCGGGTCGAGGTCGGCGGGCGGGAGGAACACGCGGTTCTGCCGGGCCGCGGCGATCGAGATCCACTCGCCCGTGAGCGGGTCCTGGCGCATGTGCGCGGTCGCGGGGCGCGGGTCGAGCGCCCGTTCGTCGAGCGCCCGCTCGGCCGGCAGCGTGGAGTCGGCGTCGTCGAAGTAGATGAGCGTCGCGGCCGTCGGCCAGCGTCGAGGGCCGCACGGCGATGCGGGGGTCGACGATGGCCGCGGATGCCGCGGATCCGGTGTGGTCGGTGTCGTGCACGCCGCAACCCTACGCGACTTTCGTTTCGCAAACAACCGGGTTTCGTATTGCAAAGCGCAGCCGGACCGCGCAGAATTCCCCTATGACGGATGCCGCCACGACCGACACCGCCGCACCCGCGGCCGGTCCCACTCCGCTCGACGCGCCCCGGCGCCGCGAGCTGGCCATGGCGCTCGTCGCCGAGCGCGGCTTCGTCCGCGTCGCCGAGCTCAGCGCCGCGTTCGGCGTCACGACCGTCACGGCGCGAGCCGACCTCGACGCGCTCGAGCGCCGGGGTGCGATCCGTCGCGTGCACGGCGGGGCGGTGCCCGCGTCGTCGCTGCTCGAGGCCGAGCGGCCCGATCGCGAGCCGACGTTCGAGGAGGCGCTCGCGGCATCCGTCGAGCCCAAGCGGCTGATCGGCGAGCACGCGGCCTCGCTCGTGCGCAGCGGACAGAGCGTGATCCTCGACGTGGGCACCACGACGCTGCAGATCGCCCGCGCGCTGCGCGCCCGCGACGACCTCGACGACCTCGTGGTGTTCACGAACGGACTGTCGATCGCGCTCGAGCTCGAGGACGAGATCCCGCGGTTCACCGTCGTCGTCACGGGCGGCACGCTGCGCCCGAAGCAGCACTCGCTCGTGCATCCGCTCGCCGGATCGATGCTCGACGAGGTGCACGTCGACCTCGCGTTCATCGGCTGCAACGGCATCGACCCCATGCACGGCGTCACCAACGCGAACCTGCCGGAGGCGGCGGTGAAGGCGCTCATGCTGCGCGCGGCGGCGTCGCTCGATCGTCGTCGCCGACGGCTCGAAGCTCGGCGAGGTGCACCTCGGCCGGATCGCCGCGATCGACGCGTTCGACGTGCTCGTGACGGATGCCGCGGCGCCGCTGCCCCTCGTCGCCGAGCTCGAGGCCGCAGGGCTCGCAGTGCAGCTCGCCCGAGACCCTAAAGTGGATCCATGACCCTTCCCACGGGCGAGCAGTTCGTGCTCGAGACGTCGACGGCGAGCGGCGACCTCCGCGCCACGATCACCGCGGTCGCCGCCGGCATCCGCACCCTCACGATCAACGACATCGACCTCGTTCCGCCGTACGCAGAAGACCAGCCGCCGCCCATGGGCGCCGGAATCGTGCTGGCGCCCTGGCCGAACCGCATCCGCGACGGCATCTGGACCCACGAGGGCGTCGAGCACCGGCTCGCGATCACCGAGCCCGCACGCAACAACGCGATCCACGGCCTGCTCCGCTACACGGAGTACAAGCCGATCGCCCGCGAGCGCGACTCGGTCACCCTCGCCGCGACGATCTATCCGCAGCTCGGCTACCCGTTCCTGCTCGGCACCGCCGTGCACTACGAGCTCGTCGCCGACGGCCTGCAGGTCACGCACTTCGTCGAGAACCTCGGCGCCGAGGCGGCCCCCGTCGCCATCGGCACCCATCCGTACCTGAAGATCGGCGGCGTGCCGACGGCCGACCTCACGCTCCGCCTCGACGCGGCGAGCCACATCGAGGTCGACGACCGCCTGCTGCCCACCGGCGAGGTGCCCGTCGACGGCACCGAGTGGGACTTCCGCGAGGGTCGGCGGGTCGGCGACGTCGAGCTCGACGACGCGTTCGGCGAGCTCGCCAGCGACGACGGCCAGGTGCTGCACACCCTCACGGCCCCCGACGGCCGCAGCGTGTCGATCCGGGCCGACGACGAGTTCGACTACGTCCAGGTGTTCACGACCCGCTCGTTCCCCGGCCAGCGCGGCGACGTCGCCATCGCCGTGGAGCCGATGACCGCGCCGGCCGAGGCGTTCAACTCGGGCCGTGGCCTGCGGTGGCTCGACCCGGGCGAGGAGTGGCAGCTCACCTGGGGCATCCGCTTCGACGGCTTCCGCGCCGACTGAGCGCCGCGGCGCAGCACACGGGCAGCGGATGCCGCGGCGGCGGCAGGTGCAGTGGCGTCAGCCCACGCACGACCCCGAGTCGACCTGCGCCTCGAGCGTCGGCGCCTGCGCGGCGAGCGGCGAGAGCGTCGACACCGGGATCGCGTAGCCCACGTTCTCGACCGCATCGGACTTCGCGAACACGACGCCGCCGACCGAGCCGTCGCCGGTGAGCACGGGCCCTCCCGAGTTGCCGTGGTCGACGTCGGCGGCGACGGTCATGATCTCGCGCGTGGACGTGCGGCCCGACTCCTCGATCGTGATCGGACCGCTCGACATCACGCGCGCCGGGCGCAGTTCGAGCGGGCCGCCGAACGGATAGCCGGCGACGGCCGCCTCGGCCCCGGTCGCAGCCTCCGCGATGGCGAGGGGCGGCGTCGCGAGCCCCGACACGGCGATGAGCGCGAGGTCGTTCTCGCGGTCGAAGGCGACCACGCGTCCGGCGACGGCCGGCTGCCCGGGCGCCTCGACGATCGGCTCGGTGACGCCGGCCACCACGTGCGCATTCGTGACGATGCGGTTCTCGGCGACCACGAACCCGCTGCCCGAGAGGTTGCTGCCGCACTGGAACGCCGTTCCGGTCACGCGCACCACGGATGCCGCGGCGCGCGCGAGCTCGGCGTCGTCGACCCCGCCCGTCGGCAGCTCGGGGGCCACCGTCGGGCCGTCGAGCACCTCGACGAGCCACGGGATGCCCTGGCCGAGCGCCGCGGTGCGGAGCTCGGCGAGGAGCGTGCGGGCGGGCGCAGGGCGTGATCTGGTCGAGCGTCGTGAGCACGCGCGAGCCCGCCACCGTCGGGGAGAGGCCGGGCACGCCCATCGCAGAGACGCTCGAGCCGACGAGGGCCACCACGAAGGCCGTGACGAGGAGGTTGCCGATGGCGCCGAGTACGCGGTCGAGCACGCCGAGCTTCACCGCACGGGCGCCGTGCCTGAGCGCGCGCCCGACCACGGCGCCGAGCCAAGCGCCGAGCGAGAGCAGCACGAGCGCCGCGGCGATCGCCGCCGGCGCGCGCCACTCGGGCGCCGGGACGAGCCCGGCGATCCACGGCATCACGAAGAACGACGCGATGCCGCCGAGGATGAGTCCCACAAGGCCGGCGGCCGTGCGCAGGAGGCCGGCGCGGTAGCCGTTCACCGCGGCGCCGATGAACACGAGGACGAGCAGCACGTCGAGCACCAGGCTCCAGCCCATGTTCGCTCCGTCCCGTGGCGTCGATTCTGCAGTCGCGGAGCTCCAGCCTGCGGCATCCGCCTCGGAGACTGCTGCACGTCCGCGGAGCGCGCGCGGCGCGGCCGGTCGCGACCGCTGCGGGGCCATCGCGGGATCCACCCGTGAACGCGCGAAACGGCCCCGTCCAGTGCGACGGGGCGTTCGCGTGGAGCGGTGGCTACGCCGCCGGGGGCATGAGCACCGCGTCGATGAGGTACACGGTCGCGTTGGCCGTGTGCACGCCGCCGCAGACCACCGCGGCGCCGTTCACCATGAGGTCGTCGCCGGAGCCGGTGACCTCGACGGTGCCGCCCTGCACGGTCGGCTGGGTGCCGACGACGTCGTCGGGCGACAGCTGCCCGGGCACGACGTGGTACGTCAGGATGCTCGACAGCGTCGTGGCGTCGGACTTCAGCGCCTCGATCGTGGCCGGGTCGATCTTCGCGAACGCGTCGTCGACCGGCGCGAACACGGTGAACTCGTCGCCGTTCAGCGTGTCGACGAGGTCCACCTCGGGGTTGAGCTGCCCCGAGACCGCGGCGGTCAGCGTGGTGAGCAGCGGGTTGTTCGACGCGGCGACCGCCACGGGGTCGGTCGACATGCCGGCGACGGAGCCGGCGCCGTCGGGCACCTGCTCGGCGTAGGCGGCGCAGCCCGCGCCGACGAGGTCGGCCGCGGGGTCCATCGCCATGGCGTCATCCGTCGGCCCGGCCGATTCGGACATGGTCGGTGCTTCGCTGTCGCTGGCGGTGCTGCCCAGGCTGCAGCCGGCGAGCCCGAGCGTCGCGACGGCGACGATCGAGCAGGCGGCCAGGGCGCTGCGAGTGCTGCGTGACGAGGATCGCATCGGTGTACTCCTTCGTGATGACGGCCTCGAGCGGGCCGTTGCGAGGGGTTCGGCACGCGCTCCGGAACGGATTGGAGCGTTCGGGGAGTCGCGTCGGAGAGCGGAGCGGGAGTGCGGTGAACCGGGCCGGATGCCGGGACGACGCGTGGCGGCATCCGACCAATCGGATTCGTCGTCGGCTGCGAATCACTGTTCGACTCGAGAAAGCAGGACCCCGTGACCGTCCCCGTCCCCGTCCCCTCGACCGCCGCCCGCCTCGCAGGCCGCGAGCTCCTCGGCGTGCGCGTGGCCGGTGACGCCGATACCTCCGAGTCCGGATGACCCATGTGCTCGCTCCTGCTGCCCGCGTCGAGTCCACGACGCGGCTTCCTCGATCTGACATGCTTGAACACGTGGCAGACGGCGGCGGTGAATTCTCCGCGCCGGCACCGCGACCGACCGTCGACGAACTGCTCGGCCGGGTCGGGCGCGGCGACCGCGCGGCGTTCGGCGCGCTCTACGACGAGACCTCGCCGCGCCTCTTCGGACTCATCCGCCGCCTCGTCGTCGATCCCGCCCAGGCCGAGGAGGTGACGCAGGACGTGTACCTCGAGATCTGGCAGACCGCGGCCCGATTCGACGCCGCGAAGGGCAACGCCGTCGCATGGATGTTCACGCTCGCCCACCGCCGCGCCGTCGATCGCATCCGGTCGGCCCAGGCCGCACGCGACCGCGACCTCCGCATCGGCGCCCGGGACCTCGACGTGCCGGTCGACACGGTGGCCGAGGCCGCCGAGACGAGCATCGAGCACGAGCGCGTGCAGGGTGCACTCGGCGAGCTCAGCGACCTGCAGCGCCAGTGCGTCGCGCTCGCCTACTACGGCGGGCTCACGCAGCGTGAGATCGCCGACCGTCTGGGCGTGCCGCTCGGCACGGTGAAGACTCGGTTGCGCGACGGGATGATCCGCTTGAGAACCGCATTGGGGGTGACGACATGACCGGTGACGACCACGAGCCGCACCGCGACGGGCAGGACGCCGAGGGGCGCTCCGGCGAGCCGATCTCGATCGAGGCGTTCCACGGCCTCGCTGCCGCGTACGCCCTCGACGCGCCTCGACCCCGACGAGCGTGCCGAGTTCGAGCGAGCGCTCGCGGCCTCGCCCGAGCTCCGCGACGAGGTCGACGCCTACGCGGAGTCCGCCGTGCACCTCGCCGAGCAGACCGAGCCGGTCGCCCCGCCGCCGGGGCTGAAGGCGCGGCTGATGGCCGAGCTCGACTCCACCCCGCAGGTGGCAGCGGAGGCCACGCCGGCCGGGCCGGCGATGCCGGCCGAGCCGGCGCCAGCGTCGCGCCGTTCGCCACCCGTCGCCGCCGCCGTCCCTGTGCGCCCGTCGCCCCTGCGCCGCCCGTCGTCCCCGAGGCCGGCGCATCCGACCGGCCCGACTCGCCGCCCGCACTCCCCGCGACCGACGCTCGCGGCACCGAGCACCCGGCGGGTCCCGCCGAGACCGCCGCGCGCCGCCGCTGGTTCCAGCGCCCCGGCGCGATCATCGCGGCGGCCGCTGCCGCCGTGGTGCTGATCGCCGGCACCGTCATCGGCATCGGCTGGTCCGGACCCAACGGGTGGGGCGCGCAGCGCGAGATGGCGGCGATCGCGGAGGCTCCCGACGCGCAGTCCCAGACGCTCGAGGTGGAGGGCGGCGGAGAGGTCACGCTCGTCTCCTCGGCCGCCGCAGGGGCGGTCCGGGATCCTCGTCGAGGGGCTTCCCGAGCTCGGTTCCGACCAGACCTACGAGCTCTGGTACATCGACGACGCGGGCGCGGCGTCGGCCGGCACGTTCGACGTGTCGGGCAGCGAGACGTGGCGCGTGCTCGAAGGGTCGTTCACGCCGGGCGTGGCCGTCGGGATCACCGTCGAGCCGGCCGGCGGTTCGCCGCAACCCACGACCGAACCGATCGTCGTCATCGCCACGTAGTCGGGTGTGCACAATCGGAGCGTGCTCCGCCGCGGCCCGTCGGTTAGGGTCTGAGGTGCCCGCAGCGACGGCGGCGGGCCCAGCACACGACGAGGAGTGACGGATGCGCGTCGGCATGTTCCTGAACTACGCGGGCGGCTTCCGCGAAGCGGCCGACGAGGTCGCCGAACTCGAGCGCGCAGGCGTCGACCTCATCGCGGTCCCCGAGGCGTACTCGTTCGACGCGGTCAGCCAGCTCGGCTTCCTCGCCGCACGCACGTCGACGATCACGCTCGCCTCCGGCATCCTGCAGCTCTACACCCGCACCCCGACGCTCACGGCGATGACGGCCGCGGGGCTCGACTACGTCTCGGACGGCCGATTCGAGCTCGGGATCGGGGCATCCGGTCCCCAGGTCATCGAGGGATTCCACGGCGTGCGGTACGACGCGCCACTCACGCGCACTCGGGAGATCGTCGAGATCTGCCGCATGACCTGGCGCCGGGAGCCGGTCGTGCACCAGGGCGGGAAGTACCGCATCCCGCTGCCCGAGGGCGAGGGCACCGGGCTGGGCAAGCCGCTGAAGCTCATCAACCACCCGGTGCGCGAGCGCATCCCCATCACGATCGCCTCGCTCGGCCCGAAGTCGGTGGAGCAGACCGCGGAGATCGCCGACGGCTGGCTCCCGATGTTCTTCCACCCCGAGCGCGCGGCCGACGTCTGGGGCGACGCGCTCGCCGCGGGCGCGGCCAAGCGCGCAGACGACCTCGCGCCCCTCGACGTCTTCGCGAGCCCGGCCCTGGCGATCACCGACCACCCCGAGGCGGTGCTCCCGCTCGTGAAGCCGCAGCTCGCGCTGTACGTGGGCGGCATGGGCGCGCGCGGCAAGAACTTCTACAACGACCTCATCGCGAGCTACGGCTTCGCGGCGGAGGCGACGCGGATCCAGGACCTGTACCTCGAAGGGCGCAAGGAGGAGGCCATCGCCGCGGTGCCCGACGAGCTCGTGCGGGCAGTGTCCCTCATCGGGCCGGCGTCGTACGTCGCCGAGCGGATCGCGGCGTTCCGTGCCGCCGGCGTGACGACCCTCGCGGTCACGCCGCTCGCTCGGAACTCCGCGGAGCGGATCGCGCTGATGTCGGGATTCCGGGCCCTCGTCGGCTAGGTCGGAGGATGGCGACATCCGTACGACCGATTCGCAGGTCGTGATCGACAAAGCGCTGCTCGCACGTGCGACACGGTTGTCCCCCAGAACGGGGCGCAACAGTAGCGCGCGCGAGCACCCGGGTTTAGCGTGTGAGTCACCCACACGATGTCGTGCGGGAAGGGGAACCTGGGGAGGAGCCGCCGTGGCGGGGACGTTCGAACTCTACGAGGACGCAGTGGGCCGATTCAGGTTCCGGCTGAAGGCTGCCAACGGGCAGACCATCGCCGCCTCCGAGGCCTGCACGTCGAAGGCCGCCGCGAAGAACGGCATCGAGTCGGTGCGAACGAACGCGCCCGATGCGGCCCTCGTCGACCTGACCGAGTAGCTCGAACGCCCGCCGGGCGGTGCCCGGGGAACGACCGCCCGCCGTCGTGCATGGACCGACGTGCCGGCGGTCAGTCCACGCTCGACGTGAGCTCCAGCCGAACGGAGATCGCGGCCACTGCGGCCTCCATCGTGGGATAGCGGTACACGACGCCGGGGTGCGGTCGCATCCACAGCATCTCGAACTCGTCCTCGATCGTGTGGAGGTATCCCACGATGTGACGCAGTTCACCCGCGTCGAAGCGGTCGTCGCAGACGCGCCAGGTGGTCGAACTGAGCGGCATCAACTCCACGTGGGAGCGCAGCGGCGTGTCGTGTCGGGCGAGCATCTCGCACCATTCCCCATCGAATCCGGTCTGCAGTTCGTTGCGGAGGACCGGAGCCGACCGGCGCGTCCTGGGATGCGCGTGGTCTGTGCGCTGCGCCGGCCGGCCCGGCCCGCCTCTCGGGTCGCTCGGACCCATGACACCAGTTGTACGCGGATCGGACGCGTGACGGAAGGCCTTGACAGCCTCGAGGCGATGGTGCAGCAGGACGGTGGGCCCCGTGGGGCTCGAACCCACGACCCGCGGATTAAAAGTCCGCTGCTCTGCCAACTGAGCTAGAGGCCCGCGTCACCACATTACCCGGTGCGCGGGGCGGCAGCGGGAGCGGGAACGGCCGTGGTCCATGCGACGGGAAGCCCACGCCGACCAGCCGAGTCCCCCGAATCCTGGGACTTCCGCTTCGCACTCGGTGAAGGCGGGTAAGGTGTCCGGCGATGGCTTCCGACTTCCACCGACCCACGCGTTTCCCGCCCGGCATGTTCGAGGGCTACCTCGGAGCGGAGGATCCCGCGCACCTCAGCCGCGTCGCGCACGACACCGCTGCGGCGCTCCTGTCGCGGGTCCGCGCCGATCCCGACCCGGCGGTCGTCGCCCGCCTCATCACCTACACCGACGAGCACGGCATCGACGCGATCGCGGAACTCTGGTCCCACGCGTCGGCGAAGAGCCTCCCGGGTGCACTCTGGCGCGTCTACCTGCTTCGCACGCTGATCCGTCAGGACCCCGAGGGCATCAGCCTCGCCTTCCAGCGCGGCACCGAGGTCTCGCAGACCATCGACCAGGTCGTCGCGGGCGCGCCGGTCCCGGCGGGTCCCGACCGAGGTGCAGGAACTCGCCGACCGCATCCTCCACGGGCTGTTCGCGGGCGACTTCGCCGTCGCGCTCGAGCGTGCAGCCGCATTCGCCAGGGTGGTGGCAGCGGGCTTCACGAGCCTCGCCGACGACGCGGATGCCGCGGATGCCGCGAACCCCGAACGTCCCGGCGAGCTCACCACGCGCGCCCTGCGCCTCACGCAGCTGGCCGACGAGTTCGCGTCCTGCGCCCGGCTCTGGCGGCGCGACTCACTGGATTGACCTCGGTGCGCGGGAATGAACCACCCCCGCGCCTCGTTTACACTTGATGTGCCGGGCCGCAGTAACCCCGGGCTCCAATATTCGCCGCTCCGAGCGGCCTCGCGCCGAGAGGCGTTCTGCGGCCCGGTACATTCATGCCCGTGCGGTCGCGGTTCAACCCTTCGGGCGGCCCTGGCCCCGGCCCGGCGTCGGCTCCTGCGGCGCGACGGGGCCCATCGCTCCGCGTAGCATCGGAGCATGGCCGACACCCTCACGCTCCTCATCGAACCGCTGCCCGCCGACGTGAAGGACGCGCCGCTCGACGTGACGTTCCGCGAGGTCGACGCGTCGGCTCCGGCGCTGCGGGTGGGCGAGCTCTCCACCCAGCGGGGCGACGGCATCTTCGAGACGATCGGCGTGGTCGACGGGCACGCCCAGGAGGCGCGCCCGCACCTCGAGCGCCTGCGCAACTCGGCCCGCATCTGCGAGCTGCCCGAGCCGAACCTGCCCCAGTGGGAGGCGGCGATCGCCCGCGCGGTCGCGGCGCTGCCGCGCACGGGGGAGTTCGCGCTCAAGCTCGTGCTCAGCCGAGGCGTCGAGCACGGCCCAGCGCCGACGGCCTGGCTGCACGTCGCCCCCGCCGCCGATTTCAGCGCGGCGCGCGAGCGCGGCATCCGCGTGGTCACGCTCGATCGCGGCTACGCGCCGCGGCACGGCCGAGCGCGCGCCATGGCTGCTGCTCGGCGCGAAGACCCTGAGCTACGCCGTGAACATGGCGGCGCTCCGCGAGGCGAACCGGCGCGGCGCCGACGACACGATCTTCGTCACGAGCGACGGCTTCGTGATGGAGGGGCCCACGTCGAGCGTCATCCTGCGGCACGGCGAGGTGTGGTCGACACCGGCGCCCTCGGGCGCGATCCTGCACGGCACGACGCAGCAGAGCCTGTTCGAGCACCTCGAGGCCTCCGGCCGGCGCACCGAGTACCGCGACATCCCGGTCGCCGAGCTGGAGAGCGCGGATGCCGCGTGGCTGGTGTCGAGCGTGCGCCTCGCCGCGGGCATCACCGAGCTCGACGGCCGGCCCATGCCCTACGATCCCACCGAGACCCGGGAGCTCAACGCCTACCTGCTGAGCCCGCGCGACTGACGAGCGACGCGGGGCGCAGGGTCGCCGGGTTCGCCCCGGGAGTCGCGACGACGGATGACGCCGCGGTCGCGGCATCCGATCAGCCGAAGCGGCCCGAGACGTAGTCCTCGGTCGCCTTCACCGACGGGTTCGAGAAGATCGTGGTCGTGTCGTCGTACTCGATGAGGTTGCCCGGCTTGCCGGTGCCCGAGATGTTGAAGAACGCCGTCCGGTCGGAGACGCGGCTCGCCTGCTGCATGTTGTGCGTCACGATCACGATCGTGTACTGCTGCTTCAGCTCCTCGATGAGGTCCTCGATCGCGAGGGTCGAGATCGGGTCGAGCGCGGAGCACGGCTCGTCCATCAGGATGACCTCGGGCGACACCGCGATCGCGCGCGCGATGCAGAGGCGCTGCTGCTGGCCGCCCGACAGGCCGGAGCCCGGGCGGTCGAGGCGGTCCTTCACCTCGTTCCAGAGGTTCGCGCCCTGCAGCGACTTCTCGACGAGGTCGTCGGCGTCGGACTTGGAGATGCGCTTGTTGTTGAGCTTCACGCCCGCGAGCACGTTCTCCTTGATCGACATCGTGGGGAACGGGTTGGGGCGCTGGAACACCATTCCGACCTGGCGGCGCACGAGCACCGGGTCGACGTCGGGGTCGTAGAGGTTGTTGCCGTCGATCAGCACCTCGCCCTCGACGCGTGCGCCGGGGATGACCTCGTGCATGCGGTTCAGCGTGCGGAGGAAGGTCGACTTGCCGCAGCCCGAGGGGCCGATGAACGCGGTGACGCTGCGGGGCTCGATCTCGAGGCTCACGCCCTCCACGGCGAGGAACTTGCTGTAGTAGACGTTGAGGTCACGGACTTCGATGCGCTTGGACACGGGGTTCCTAACTGGGCGTGCGGTTCAGCGGCCGAACTTCGGGGCGAAGAAGCGGGCGACGAGTCGGGCGATGAGGTTCAGCGCCATGACGATGAGGATGAGGGTGAGGGCGGCGGCCCACGCGCGGTCGAGGTACGCCTCGGGCGGGTTGCCCTGGTTCGCGTACTGCGTGTAGACGAAGACCGGCAGCGACGACATGCGGCCCTCGAACAGGTTGTAGTTCATGCTCGCGGTGAAGCCGGCGGCGATGAGCAGCGGTGCGGTCTCGCCGATGACGCGGGCGATGGAGAGCATGACGCCGGTGGTGATGCCCGCGATCGAGGTCGGCAGCACGACCTTGACGATCGTGAGCCACTTCGGCACGCCGAGGGCGAACGACGCCTCGCGCAGCTCGTTCGGCACGAGGCGGAGCATCTCCTCGCTCGAGCGTACGACGACCGGGATCATGAGCACCGCGAGGGCGATGGCGCCGGCGATGCCGGTGCGGGTGCCGGGGCCGAGGAAGATCGAGAAGAGCGCATAGGCGAAGAGGCCGGCGACGATCGATGGGATGCCGGTCATGACGTCGACGAGGAACGTGATGCCGCGGGCCAGCTGGCCGCGGCCGTACTCGACCAGGTAGATCGAGGTCATGAGCCCGATCGGGATCGAGATGATCGCCGCCGTGCCGGTCATGAGCAGCGTGCCGATGATGGCGTGCAGCACGCCGCCGCCCTCGCCCGTGACGTTGCGCATCGAGCTGGTGAAGAACTCGGCGTCGAAGCGGTTGAGTCCGAACGTGATCACCGTGATCGTGAGCGAGATCGAGCGGGAATCATCGCGAGCACGAACGCGCCCGTGACGAGGGAGGTGACGAGGCGGTCCATCGCCCGACGGCGGCCCTCGACGAGCGTCGAGAAGAGCCAGATCGACGGGATGGAGAGCACGGCGCCGACGAGGAGTGCGCCGCCCCAGTTGAAGCCGGTGTCACCGGCGAGTCCCATCACGCCGAAGATCGCCGCCGACACGGCGATGGCGGCCCCCAGGATGATCCACGGGGCCGGCTTCGGCAGGCGACCCGCCGTCAGCGAGTTCTCGATGGGAGCCGGGGCCGGGGCCGAGGTCGAGGGCTCGGGCTTGGTCGTCGTCGACATCAGTTGGCTCCCGAGAATTCCTTGCGGCGGCTGACGATCCAGCGGGCGGTGGCGTTGACCGCGAAGGTCACGATGAAGAGGATGAGCCCCGTCGCGATGAGCACGTTGACGTTGATGCCGAACGCCTCGGGGAAGCTGAGGGCGATGTTCGCCGCGATCGTCGACGGGTTCACCGAGGTGAGCAGCTGGAAGGTCACGGCGCCCGTCGCCGAGAGCACCATCGCGACGGCCATCGTCTCGCCGAGGGCGCGTCCGAGGCCGAGCACTGCCGCCGAGACGATGCCGGAGCGGCCGAACGGCAGCACCGCCGTGCGGATCATCTCCCAGCGGGTGGCGCCGAGCGCGAGCGCCGCCTCCTCGTGGAGCACGGGGGTCTGCAGGAAGACCTCGCGGCAGATCGCCGTCATGATCGGCAGCACCATGACCGCGAGCACGATCCCGGCGGTGAGGATCGTGCGGCCTGTGCCCGAGACCGGCCCGGTGAAGAGCGGGAACCAGCCGACATTGTCGACGAGCCAGGCGTACACGGGCTGCACCGCCGGGGCCAGCACCCCGATGCCCCAGAGGCCGAACACGACCGAGGGCACCGCAGCGAGCAGGTCGACGATGTAGCCGAGCACCGAGGCCAGCCGACGCGGCGCGTAGTGCGAGATGAACAGCGCGATGCCGATCGAGATCGGCACGGCCATCAGGAGTGCGAGGGCCGCGGCCCAGATGGTGCCGAAGAGGAGCGGCCCGACGTACGCCCAGAAGTTCTCGGGAAGGATCGAGGCGTCCTCGTGGGAGGCGACGAGCGCGGGGATGCTCTGCACGATCAGGAAGATCGCGACGGCGGCGAGGGTCACGAGGATCATCGATCCCGCGAAGACCGCGGAGCCCGAGAAGACCCGATCGCCCGGTCGCTGCTTCGCCTTGATGGCGGTGGATGCGGTGCTCATCTGTCGCAATCCTCGAGTTTCAGCTGGGTGGAATCTGGAGACAAGGCCGTGCCCGACCCCGTCGCGTTCATGGAGAACCTACGGGGTCGGGCACGAACCTACTACTGGATCGAGTCGATCGCAGCCGTGATCTGCTCACGGAGCGAGTCGGAGATCGGAGCCGAGCCGGCGGCCTCGGCCGCGACGTCCTGGCCCTCGGTGCTCGCGATGTACGAGAGGTACGACTTCACGAGCTCGACGTTCTCGGCGTCGGCGTACTGCTGGCACGCGATGATGTAGCTCGACGAGCACGATCGGGTACACGCCGGCCTCTTCCGAGGTGCGGTCGATCTCGATCGCGAGGTCGCCGTCGGCACGGCCCTCCACCTCGGGCGAGGCGTCGACGATGGCCGCGGCGGCCTCGGGCGAGTACTCGACGAACTCGTCGCCGACCTGGACCGCGACGGTGCCGAGGTCGCCGGCGCGCGAGGCGTCGGCGTAGCCGATGGTGCCGGTGCCGTTGGTCACTGCGTCGACGACACCCGAGGTGCCCTGCGCAGCCTCGCCGCCCTCGAACGGCCACACGCCGTCAGCCTCGTACGTCCACACGTCGGGAGCGGCAGCACCGAGGTAGTCGGTGAAGTTCTCGGTCGTGCCCGAGTCGTCGGAGCGGTGCACCGGCGTGATCGCGAGGTCGGGCAGCGTCGCGTCGGAGTTCAGCGCGGCGATGGCCGGGTCGTTCCACGTCGTGATGCTGCCCGCGAAGATCCCGGCGATCGTGGCGGCGTCGAGGTTGAGCGCGTCGACGCCCTCGACGTTGAAGATCACGGCGATCGGCGAGATGTACAGCGGGAGCTCGACGATGTCGGTGTCGGGGGCGCACTTGGCGAACCCGCCTGCAGCGACCTCCTCGTCGTCGAACGCGCGGTCGGAGCCGGCGAAGTCGCTCGCGCCTTCGAGGAAGGTCTCGCGGCCTGCGCCGGAGCCCGAGGGGTCGTAGTCGATCGTGACGTCGGGGTTCGCCGTCTGGAAGCCGGCGATCCACGCCTGCTGTGCGGCGTCCTGCGAGGACGCGCCGGCGCCGACGAGGTTGCCCGAGAGCGACGAAGCCGTCTCTTCGCTGGCGGAGCCGCCTTCGTTCGCAGCACAGGAGCTGAGCGCGATCGCCGCGGTGACGGCGATGACGGCGGGCACGCCGAAACGCTTGAGGTTCACGTGGATTCCCTTCCGGGGTTCGATTGCAGGGTTTGGGGCCGGTGCCGACCCGCCTGCGACGCTAATGAGCGCGCCTTACGAGCTTCCGCCACGACGGTAAACGGGAGGTGAACGAGCGCTGTCACTCGCATGCCGCGGGCTGGGAGTCCGGCGACGGCCCGAGCGGGCGTTCTCCGCGGTCGACCGGGGCCGTCAGGCCCTGGGCGCGTGCGTCTCGATCGCGATGATGCCCGACCCCGAGTTCGTGGCGGAGAGGTGCACGACGCTGAACGCGCCGGGCTCCAGGCCCGCGGCATCCGTCACGTAGGAGCCCAGGGGAGTGGCGGTGGCGAGCGCGATCTCGCGCATGATGTCGGGCAGTACCGGGCCGTGGCTGCAGATCACCGCGGACTTGCCGGCCCGCACGCGCTTGCCGATCACGCGGCGCACCTCGTCGTGGCCCGACTCCCACGCGTCCTGGCTGATGCCGTCATCGCGCTTCACGGGGATCCCGGTGGCGGCCGCGAGCGGAGCGACCGTGGTGACGCATCGCACCGCGGGCGACGACACGATGCGCCTCGGCGCCCACGCCGTGACGGCGTCGACGAGCCCCGCCGCCTGCTGCACGCCGCGCTCGACGAGCGGCCTCGCGGCATCCGGTGCCTTCCAGCCGCTTCGCCCGACCGCCTTGCCGTGGCGCACCAGCAGCAGCGGGAAGGTGCTCGTGACGCCCTGGTCGACGAGCTTCGCGAAGTTGTCGAGGATCTCGACGTCGGGCTCGTAGCTCAGGTAGCCCCGCGCCCGTCTGATCGTGACCCACTCGAGCGCCGCGATCTCGGCGTTCGGCTTGAACGTGGACCGCTGCACGGCGCGCTCGCTCACCTCGGCCGACCAGTAGTGCACGATCTTCTCGCGACCGCTCGGCAGCGGGTACCGCGAGATGCCGAGCGGCACGCCGAGGGCGACCTCGAGCCCGGTCTCCTCGGCGATCTCCCGTACGGCGGTGCGGGGGAGCGACTCGCCGGGGTCGACCTTGCCCTTGGGGATGGTGACGTCGCCGTAGACCGTGCGGTGGACCACCAGCACGTGCACCTTCCCGTCGATGAGGCGCCAGCAGACCGCCCCAGCGGCGTAGACCGCCGTCGTCAACGGCGCTTCCCCGAACGGGTACGCTGCCCGATCTGCTGCATCAACCTCGTCTGCAGGTCGTCGAGCGGATGCCCCGCCTCGTCGGTCGACCTGCGGGTCCAGACGCCCTCGCCGTCGAGGTGCCACGAGCTCGTGCGCTCGTCCATCGCCCGATCGAACAGCGAGCCGATCTCGGCCAGGTGGTCGGGGTCGGTGAGGCGCACGAGCGCCTCGATGCGGCGGTCGAGGTTGCGGTGCATCATGTCGGCCGACCCGATGTAGACCTGCGGGTCGCCGTCGTTCTCGAACGAGAAGATCCGCGAGTGCTCGAGGTAGCGGCCGAGGATCGACCGCACCCGGATGTTCTCGCTGAGGCCGGGGATGCCGGGGCGCAGGCTGCAGATGCCGCGCACCCACACCTCCACCGGCACTCCCGCGTTCGACGCTCGGTAGAGGGCGTCGATGATCGCCTCGTCGACGATCGAGTTCACCTTGATGCGGATGCCGGCGGGCCGGCCGGCCTCGGCGTTGCGCACCTCGCCGGCGATGAGCTTGAGGAGGCCCTTGCGCAGGTGCAGCGGCGCGACGAGGAGTCGCTTGAACTTCTTCTCGATGGCGTAGCCCGACAGCTCGTTGAAGAGGCGCGTGAGGTCCTTGCCGACCTGGTCGTCGGCGGTGAGCAGCCCGAGGTCCTCGTAGATGCGGCTCGTCTTGGGGTTGTAGTTGCCCGTGCCGATGTGGCTGTAGTGGCGGAGGCCGCCCTTCTCCTGGCGGATGACGAGCGCGAGCTTGCAGTGGGTCTTGAGGCCCGACGAGCCCGTAGACGACGTGCACGCCCGCCTTCTCGAGCTTGCGCGCCCACGAGATGTTGGCCTGCTCGTCGAAGCGCGCCTTGATCTCGACGAGGGCGAGCACCTGCTTGCCCGACTCGGCGGCGTCGATGAGGGCCTCGACGATCGGGCTGTCGCCGGAGGTGCGGTAGAGCGTCTGCTTGATCGCGAGCACGTCGGGATCGGCGGCCGCCTGCTCGAGGAACGCCTGCACGCTCGTCGCGAACGACTCGTACGGGTGGTGCAGCAGCACGTCCTGGCGCGAGATCGCCGCGAAGACGTCGGCGCTGAGGTTCGACTCGGACGGCTGCAGCTGCAGCGCGGTG
Source organism: uncultured Actinomycetota bacterium (assembly GCA_963799015.1). Taxonomy (GTDB): domain Bacteria; phylum Actinomycetota; class Actinomycetes; order Actinomycetales; family Microbacteriaceae; genus Agromyces. The sequence goes on from CAWCWD010000053.1 coordinate 28,451, forward strand.
GTCGGCACGTGCGTGGGGTAGTGCAGCTCGGGGCGGTCGAGCCGGGAGAGGTCGAAGAGCCCGCCCAGGTCGAGCGGCGCCGGCAGCCGGAACACCTCCTGCTCGGTGACGTCGAGCTCGCGCACGAGCAGGCCGAGCGTGACGTCGTCCATGTCGTCGGTGATCTCGAGGCGGATGGGCGGGCCGAACCGGCGGCGCAGCAGCTCCTTCTCGAGCGCCTTGATGAGGTTCTCGGTCTCGTCCTCCTCGATCTCGACGTCCTCGTTGCGGGTGACGCGGAACACGTGGTGCTCCACGATCTCCATGCCGGGGAAGAGGTCGCCGAGGTGGTTGGCGATGAGCTCCTCGAGCGCGACGTACCTGGCGTCCTCGATCGCCTCGTCGGGGTCGACGCGCACGAAGCGCGGCAGCATCTGCGGCACCTTCACGCGCGCGAACTCCTGGCGGCCCGTGCGGCTGTTGCGCACGCGCACCGAGAGGTTGAGCGAGAGACCCGAGATGTAGGGGAACGGATGCGCCGGGTCGACCGCGAGCGGCATGAGCACCGGGAAGATCTGGCGCGAGAAGTACCCGCGCAGGTGCTCGGTCTCGCGTTCGCCGAGCTCGGCCCACGACACGATCCGGATGCCGGACTCCGCCAGCGCCGGCTTCGACGAGCTCCTGGTACACGGCCGCGTGCCGCTCCTGCAGCTCGTGGGCCTTGTGGGAGATGTCGCTCAGCACGTCGAGGGGCGCACGGCCGACGTTGGTCGGCACGGCGAGCCCCGTGACGATGCGGCGCTTCAGGCCCGCGACGCGCACCATGAAGAACTCGTCGAGGTTCGAGGCGAAGATGGCCAGGAAGTTCGCGCGTTCGAGCACCGGGACCCGGGGGTCCTCGGCGAGTTCGAGCACGCGCTGGTTGAAGGCGAGCCAGCTGAGCTCCCGGTCGAGGTAGCGTTCGGCGGGGAGTTCGGGCGCGCCTTCGATGTCGAACGGCTCGAAGTCGTCGTCGAAGTCGCTCGCGGTGCGGTCTTCGTCGAGGGCGCTGTCGGTCATCCCCTCATCATGCCATTGGGGCCGCCGCGGACGGTGAGTGCAGTGTTAACGTGCGGTGACGGTCGGTGCGCCCTGGTCGTCTTCCTCGTGCACGTTGAAGCGGTAGCCGACGTTGCGCACCGTGCCGATGAGGCTGTCGAGGTCGCCGAGCTTGGCCCGGAGCCGCCGCACGTGCACGTCGACCGTGCGGGTGCCGCCGAAGTAGTCGTAGCCCCAGACCTCGCTGAGCAGCTGCTCGCGCGTGAAGACGCGGGACGGGTGCGCCGCGAGGAAGCGCAGGAGCTCGAACTCCTTGTACGTGAGGTCGAGCGTGCGGCCGTGCACCTTCGCCGAGTAGCTGGCCTCGTCGATGACGACGCCGGAGGTCTGGATGCGCTCGGACGGCTGGGAGGACTGCGCCCGGCCGAGGGCGAGGCGGATGCGGGCGTCGACCTCGGCGGGGCCCGCGTCGACGAGCAGCACGTCGTCGATGCCCCAGTCGGGCGTGACGGCCGTGAGCCCGCCCTCGGTGACGATCAGGATGAGGGGGACCGACAATCCGGTCGTGCGCAGGATCTGCGACAGGGCCTTGGCGCCGGCCAGGTTGGTGCGCGCGTCGAGGAAGACGAGATCGGATTCGGGCGCTCTGACCAGCTGCTCAGGCGAAGCGGGGATGACCCGCGTTCGGTGAGTCAGTAGTGACAGCGCCGGGAGAACTTCATCGTTGGCCGCCGGCGACAGGATCAGCAACTGCGCCACGCACACCCTCCAGTAGTAAGGTGCGGTCAATACTACGTGACGCCGGACGCCGCGCGTCGCGAGGCGAACGGGGAGACGATGCAGGCTGGTTCGGAGACGCGGGGCGGTTGGCCGGGGATCGTGCTCGTGTGGGTCATCGCGATCGCCGGTGCGATCGTCGTCGTGTCGCTCGCCTACACCGGCACCGCGGAGTGGTTCGGCGACGCGTCGGCGCTCGGCGTCTACGGCGCGCTCGGCATGGTGCTCGCGGCATCCGTGCTCGGGGCGCTCATCGCGCAGCTCGCCTCGCGACGGCCCGGCGGATTCGTGACGCGGGCGAGTGCGAGCGTCGCCGGAGCCGCCGTCGTGGTCGCGATCGCAGCGCTCGCGGTCGCGCCCGTCGCGGCCTCTGGTGACCGGGTAGACTCGGAGCATGTCGCAGCTGCTCGCCCTCGAACTCCTCTTCATCGGCCTGCTCGGGCTCGCGAGCCTCGCGATCGCCTGGATCAGCGGCGTCGTCGTCTACAAGCTCTTCAAGGGGCAGCGCTGATCCGATGATCGAGCTGCCCGTCGACCTTCCGGCCGAGCTCGTCCCGCTCTCCTGGCTCATCGGGGTGTGGGAGGGGTCGGGCGTGATCGACTACAAGGTCGGCGACGAGTCGGTCACGCACGAGTTCGGCCAGCGCGTGAGCTTCAGCCACGACGGCATGCCGCACCTCAACTACACGTCGTACACGTGGCTCTTCCCCGAGGAGCCCGGCGGCGATCCGAAGCCCCTGGCGACCGAGACCGGCTACTGGCGGATCGAGCGCGCGCTCGGCGAGGGCGACCCGGGCCCGGCGCTGCTGCCGGCCGTCGGCGAGACGCGCTACCCCGACGCGGAGTCGGTCGAGACTCTGCGCAACGCCGCGGGCGGCTTCGACCTCGAGGTCTCGCTGGTGCACCCGGGCGGCGTCGCCGAGCTGTATCTCGGCCAGGTGAAGGGCCCGCGCATCGACCTCGCCACCGACGCCGTGATGCGCACCGCCGGCGCGAAGGACTACGCGGCGGCCACCCGCCTCTACGGCCTCGTCGAGGGGCACCTGCTCTGGGCGTGGGACATCGCCGCGCTCGGCCAGGACCTGCGCACCCACGCCTCCGCACGGCTCGCGAAGGTCGACTGAATGGCCGGCTCCCCGTTCCTCGCACTCGACGCCGCGGTGCCCGCCGAGGGCGTCGACGCCGGCGTCCCCGGTCACTACGGCAACCCGATCGTCGAGCAGCGGCGCCTCGAGCGCGGCGAGGCGATCGTCGATCTCTCCGATCGCGGCGTGCTCACGGTCACCGGTCCCGATCGACTCAGCTGGCTGCACTCGATGGCCAGCCAGGCGCTCGACCGGCTCGCTCCGGGCGTCGCGGCCGAGGCGCTGTTCCTCGACGCGTCGGGTCGCATCGAGCACGTGGTGCACGTCGTCGACGACGGCGAGTCCACGTGGCTCATCGTCGAGGGGTCGGATGCCGCGCCGCTGGCCGCGTTCCTCGACCGCATGCGGTTCATGCTGCGGGTGGAGGTCGCCGACCGCGCGGCCGAGTTCGCCGTGCTCGGCGCGATGTCCACGTCCGCGCTGGATGCCGCAGCTCCGGCGCACGCGCCGAACGGCGTCGCCCTCGACTGGGTCGACCCGTGGGCGGAGCCCGCCCCGGACGCGCACCGGTACGCGCCCGACGCCGGCCACCCGGCATCCGCCTGGCACTGGATCGAGCGCATCGTGCCCCGCAGCGCGCTCGTCGACGCGGCCGCCGCCGTGCGCGGCGGCGCGCGTGGCCGTGGCCGGTTCGCTCGCCGCCGAGGCGCTGCGCATCGCCGCGTGGCGACCGCGGCTCGCGACCGAGGTCGACGAGAAGTCGATCCCGCACGAGCTCGACTGGCTGCGCAGCGCGGTCGACCTCGGCAAGGGCTGCTACAAGGGGCAGGAGACCGTGGCGAAGGTGCTCAACCTCGGCCGGCCGCCGCGTCGTCTCGTGCTGCTGCACCTCGACGGCAGCGACACCGTGCTGCCCGCGCCCGGCGACGTGGTCGTGGGCGAGAAGGTGCGACCCGAGCCCGCCGAGGGCGAGGCGCCCGAGCGCCGCGAGGTCGGGCACATCACGTCGAGCGCCATGCACCACGAGCTCGGGCCGGTCGCGCTCGCCGTCGTCAAGCGCGCCGTGCCCGCCGACCTCCCGCTCATCGTCGAGAGCCACGGCATCGACGTCGCCGCCGCACAGGTCGAGATCGTGCCGGCCGACGCCGGCGCGGCGGTCGACGTGCCGAGACTGCCCAGGCTCGGCGTCCGCAAGTGAGCGTGGCCGGCGGGCTCGCCGCGCGTCTCGCGGCCGGCTCGATCCGGCTCCGCGACTCCCTTCCCGCCATCCTGCAGATCACGGTCACGGCGGTCGCCGCGTACGCGTTCGCGTTCTTCGTGCTCGGCCACGACGAGCCGCTGATCGCCGCGATCGTGGCGATCACCGCGCTCGGCTTCGTGCGCGACGCCCGTCCGGTGCGCGTGCTCGAGACCGTGGTCGCGATGACGCTCGGGATCGTGCTCGCCGAGGTGCTCCTGCTGGCGTTCGGCGCCGGCGTGCTGCAGTACGCGGTCGCCCTCGCCCTCACGCTCGCCCTCGCGCGGCTCGTGTCGGCGAACGCCGCGTTCGCCATCGCGGCGGCCGTGCAGTGCACCCTCGTCATGCTGGTGCCCGCACCCGAGGGCGGACCCTTCGTGCGCACGCTCGACGCGGTCGTGGGCGGAGCGTTCGCGCTCGCCGCGACGGCGATCATCCCGCGCGACCCGCACCGTGCGGCGACCCGCGACGGGCGTCGCCTCATCGACGAGCACGTCGCGGTGCTCGGCGAGCTCGTGGAAGCGCTGAGGTCGGGGCGCACGGATGCCGCGGGCCGGGCGCTCTCGCGGGCACGTGCCACCCAGCCGCTCGTCGAGGCGTGGATGTCGTCGGTCGACTCCGGGCTCGCGATCGCGCGGGTCTCGCCGATCGTGCGCCGGTCGCGCTTCGACCTGGAACGCCAGCGCGTGATGCTCGGCGGCCTCGACCTCGCGACGAGGAACCTCCGCATCATCGCACGGCGCATCGAGTGGGTGCTGCGCGACGGACGCCCCCGGCCGGAGGTCGCCGACGTGCACGCCCGCGTCGCGGTCGCGCTCGGCGTCGTCGCCGATTCCCTCCGCGACGTGTCGGCCGAGCCCGTCGCCCGTCAGGCCATCGCCGAGATCGCGCGGCACCTCGACCCGGTCGCGATCCTGCCCGACGGGCCGGTGGGGGACCGGAACACCATCACGCGCGCTGCGGCCGTACCTCGTCGACCTGCTCACGTCGACGGGGCTCGACCTCGACGCGGCGCGGGCGCTGCTGCCCGCCGACTGACACCTCCTCGCTGCACGACGGCGGCATGTCGGCGCGGCACGAGGGAGGATGCCGCCGCGGCTAGGCTGTTCCCCATGCCTCACACTCTCGTGCTGCTGCGCCACGGCCAGAGCGAATGGAACCAGAAGAACCTGTTCACCGGTTGGGTCGACGTCCGACTCAGCGAACTCGGGAGCGAGGAGGCGAGGCGCGCGGGCGAGCTCCTCGTCGAGCAGGGCGTGCTGCCCGACGTGCAGCACACGTCGGTCCTCACGCGCGCGATCCAGACCGCGAACATCGCGCTCGACGTCGCCGACCGCGCCTGGATCGACGTGCGCCGGTCGTGGCGTCTCAACGAGCGGCACTACGGTGCGCTCCAGGGCCTCGACAAGGCCGAGACGCTCGAGAAGTACGGAGCCGAGCAGTTCCAGCTGTGGCGCCGGTCGTTCGACGTGCCGCCGCCCCGTGCTCGCCGACGACAGCGAGTGGTCGCAGGTGGGCGACCCGCGCTACGCGAACCTCGCCGACGACGAGCTGCCGCGCACCGAGTGCCTGAAGGACGTCATCGCCCGCATGCTGCCGTACTGGGAGGAGGGCATCATCCCCGACCTCGCCGCCGGCAAGACCGTGCTCGTCACCGCGCACGGCAACTCGCTGCGCGCGCTCGTGAAGCACCTCGACGGCATCTCCGACGACGAGATCGCCGAGCTGAACATCCCCACCGGCATCCCGCTCGTCTACGAGCTGGGCGACGACTTCATGCCGCTCGCGCCCGGCCGCTACCTCGACCCCGAGGCCGCCGCTGCGGGTGCGGCCGCCGTGGCCGCGCAGGGCAGGAAGTAGCCGACCCGATCGACGACGAAGGGCGGGGGATGTCGCATCCCCCGCCCTTCGTGCGCCCGGCCCGTGCGGACTCAGACCGACCGACTTCACGGGGTCCCAGTCGCCGGTCGCGAGGTACTGCACCTTCTTCGCGATCGCGACGGCGTGGTCGGCGAAGCGCTCGTGGTAGCGGCTCGCGAGCGTGGCGTCGACGGTGTCGACCGCCTCGCCCTTCCACTTCTCGCCGAGCACCTTGTCGAACACCGAGAGGTGCAGCGCGTCGACCTTGTCGTCCTCGTTGCGGATGTCCTCGGCGACCTGCACGTCCTCGCTGCGGAGCAGCTCGGTGAGCTTCTGCGCGATCTCGACGTCGAGCGCGCCCATCTCGGCGAACGTGGAGCGCAGCGACTTCGGCACCACCTTGTCGGGGAAGCGGTAGCGCGCGAGCTGCGAGATGTGGGTCGACAGGTCGCCCATGCGCTCGAGCGACGCGCTGATGCGCAGCGCGCTCACGACGATGCGGAGGTCGCGGGCGACCGGCTGCTGCCGGGCGAGGATCGTGATCGCGAGCTCGTCGAGCGCGACCGTGGCCTGGTCGATGCGGGGGTCCTCGGCGATCACCTCCTCGGCGAGGCTCACGTCGGACTCGTTGAACGCCCGGGTCGCCTTCTCGATCGAGATGGCGACGAGCTCGGCGATCTCGACGAGTCGGTCCTGCACCTCGCGCAGTTCCTGCTGGAACACCTCACGCATGTACGAAATCCTTGTCTGCTCGGTCCCGCGCCGAAGCGCACGCGGGCGCACCGGTTCGATCCGGCCCCGGGACATCCTCCCTGCGGCAGGTGAACAACAGGTGCCGGAGGCCTGAACACTCGTTAACCTACCGTCGGACGACGACACAACGGGCGGAGCGCCCGATTCCACTGGTTAGGGTGAAGCCATGGACTCCGTGTGGGTGGTGCTGACGGCACTGGCCTTCGGCATCTTCCTGGGTGCCGCCTTCATGATCGTGCTGCACATGGCCGAACGCCGCGGCTCGAGCGCCGTCGCGGGTGGTCGCGCCGACGATTCCCGACGGCATCGACCAGGTGCTCGAGGTGCTGGAGTCCGCCGGCGTCGTGCTCGACCCGTCCAACAACGTGCTGAAGGCGTCGCCGGGTGCGCTCGCCCTGGGCCTCGTGCGACAGCAGGCGCTCGCGCACCCCGAACTCCTCGAGATCGTGGCCTCCGTGCGCCGCAGCGGCGAGACCGTCGCCGACGAGATCGACGTGGCCCGCGGGCCCTACGGCGAGGGCACCGTCCGGCTGCGCGTGCTCGTCGCGCGGCTCGGCACCCGATTCATCCTCCTCCTCGCCGAGGATCGCACCGAGGCGCATCGCCTCGACGAGGTGCGGCGCGACTTCGTCGCGAACATCAGCCATGAGCTGAAGACCCCGATCGCCTCCGTGAGCCTGCTCGCCGAGGCCCTCGACCAGGCCGCCGACGAGCCCGAGCAGGTGCGGCGATTCGCCGGCCGGCTCTCGGTGGAGGCGAGTCGCCTCGCCCACATCACGAGCGAGGTCATCGAGCTCTCCCGGCTGCAGGCGCGCGACGCGCTGCGCCCCGACGTGCTCGTGCCCGTCGACGAGGTCGTCGCCGCCGCCGTCGACCAGAACCGTGTCGTGGCGGCCGCGAAGCACGTCGAGATCGCGGTGCGCGCCTCGACCAAGGCGGAGGTCTACGGCGATCGGGCGCTCATGGTCGTGGCCGTGCACAACCTCATCTCGAACGCGATCGCGTACTCCAACGAGGGCGGCCGCGTGGGCGTGGGCGGCCAAGGTCGTCGACGACACGGTCGAGATCGCGATCACCGACCAGGGCGTCGGCATCGAGGGCGACGACCTCGAGCGCATCTTCGAGCGGTTCTATCGGGTCGACCAGGCCCGCTCGCGCAACACCGGCGGCTCCGGCCTCGGCCTCAGCATCGTGAAGCACACCGTGCAGAACCACGGCGGCGACGTGCGCGTGTGGTCGCAGCCGGGCCGCGGGTCGACGTTCATGATCCGCCTGCCGCGCGCCGAGGCGCCACCCGAGCCCGCGCCCGAGCCCGAGGCCGAGAAGCCGGGCGCGACGGCGTCGGGCAACGGTGCACGACCCGTGACGGCCGCCTCCGCGGCATCCGCCAAGACCACCCGCAGCGCCCGCCGCAAGCGCGGCGCCGATCCGGCGACCCGTGTCGCCACTGCCGACCGAGGAGAACCCAGGTGACCCGCATCCTGCTCGTCGAGGACGAGATCGCCCTGAGCGACCCGCTGAGCTTCCTGCTCGAGCGCGAGGGCTACGAGGTGGAGGTGGCGGCCGACGGCCCGTCGGCGATCGTCGCGTTCGACCAGAACGGCGCCGACCTCGTGCTCCTCGACCTCATGCTCCCCGGCCTGCCCGGCACCGAGGTGTGCCGCGAGATCCGCACCCGGTCGACGGTGCCGATCATCATGCTGACGGCGAAGGATTCCGAGATCGACATCGTCGTGGGGCTCGAGCTCGGCGCGGACGACTACGTCACGAAGCCGTACTCCACGAGGGAGCTGCTCGCCCGCATCCGGGCGGTGCTCCGCCGTCGCCTCGAGGTGGAGGACTTCGACGAGGCGGTGCTCGAGGGTGGCCGCGTGCGCATGGACGTCGATCGGCACACGGTCGACGTCGACGGCCAGCCGGTGCCCATGCCGCTCAAGGAATTCGAGCTGCTCGAGCTGCTCATGCGCAACCCCGGCCGGGTGCTCACCCGCGGCCAGCTGATCGACCGCGTGTGGGGCTCCGACTACTTCGGCGACACGAAGACGCTCGACGTGCACATCAAGCGCATCCGGTCGAAGATCGAGCTCCAGCCGTCGGAGCCGGTGCAGCTCGTCACCGTGCGCGGGCTCGGCTACCGCTTCGAGGCCTGAGGCCTGAGGCCTGAGGCCCGGCGGGCCCGACCGCACGGCGGGAGCAGAGCGGATGCCGCGGCATCCGCGCGAGGGCTCGAGCGCCTACGGCGCCAGGTCGGCGTATTCGGCCAGGCGCGCGTCGAGCACGGGCACCTGCTTCTCGATGCCCTCGGCGTCGCCGTACTGGAAGTACATGGTGAGCAGGCCGCCGGGCTGGGTGTCGATGCCTTCGAGCAGCAGCGGATCGAGCACGTCGATGCCCTCGGAGTCATCGACGCCGAACGCCACCGTGGAGCCCGAGTCGACGTCGATGGTCTGCACGTCGCCGCCGCCCTCGCCGAACTGGACGCCGAGTTCGACGTCGTCGTCGCCGTTGTTGACGACGGTCATCACGAGGGCGCCGTCGTCGCCGTCTTCGCTCACCACGAGCACGTTGCGCAGGTCGAGGTCGCCGACGTCGACCGAGACGCCGTCGCTCGGCGTCGTAGTGCTCGGTCGTCGCCTGGTAGGTGAGCATCGAGCAGCCGGTCGCGCCCAGTGCGAGACCGAGAGCCAGAGCAGCGGATGCCGCGAGACGCGCCTTCACAGAACCTCCAAGTGCGAGCGTGCGCGCGAACGGATGCGAGCCCGCGCGAAGGGAATCGATCCGAGTGTAGCCTACGGTCGGAGCCCGCCCGGGAGGGGTGGCGAACCTTAGCATGATCCCGAATGTGATATCCTGAAAGTTGCCGAAAGGACATTCATTCATGCTTTTTGAGGTTGGCGAAACCGTCGTTTACCCCCACCACGGAGCCGCAACGATCACCGAAGTGAAGAAACGGATCATCAAGGGTGAAGAGAAGCTCTACCTCAAGCTGAACGTCACGCAGGGCGACCTCGTCATCGAGGTGCCGGCTGAGAACGTCGACCTCGTCGGCGTCCGTGACGTCATCGGCAAGGAGGGCCTCGACAAGGTCTTCGAGGTGCTGCGCGCTCCGTTCACCGAGGAGCCCACCAACTGGTCCCGACGCTACAAGGCGAACCTCGAGAAGCTCGCCTCCGGCGACGTCATCAAGGTCTCCGAGGTCGTGCGCGACCTGTGGCGCCGCGATCAGGACCGCGGCCTGTCCGCAGGTGAGAAGCGCATGCTCGCGAAGGCGCGCCAGATCCTCATCTCCGAGCTCGCGCTCGCCGAGAAGACCGACGAGGAGCAGGCCTCGACCGTGCTCGACGAGGTCCTCGCCTCCTGACCGGCACCGCACGCCCGGTTCGGCTGCGCGTTCGTTCGCGCATCCACGCCGGGCGCTGCCGCGTCCGGCGGTGAGCGCTACGCTCGACGCATGAGCGCGTCCACCGTCGCCGTCATCGTCGTCGCAGCCGGGAGCGGAACGCGACTCGGCCACTCCGAGCCCAAGGCGTTCGTCCCCCTCGGCGGAGACACGATCCTCGGCGTCGCCGTTGATGCCGTGCTCGGCATGCGCGAGACGCCGCACCTGGTGATCGTCGTGCCCGGCGACCGCGTCGACGAGACGCGTGAGCGATTCGCGCCCGTCGCGGCCGCGGCATCCGCCCCGCTCGACGTCGTCGCGGGCGGTGGAACCCGGCAGGAGTCGGTGGCGCGGCGGCCTCGCGCTGCTCCCGCACGTCGTCGACACGGTGCTCGTGCACGATGCGGCGCGCCCGCTCACCCCGTCGATCGTCTTCGACGAGGTGCTCGCGGCCGTGCGCGCGCGTGGGCACGGGGTGATCCCCGCGCTCGACGTCGTCGACACGATCAAGCGCGTCGGCGCACACGGGCGCGTGCTCGAGACCATCGACCGGTCGGAGCTCGCCGCGGTGCAGACGCCGCAGGGGTTCCCGCGCTCGGCGCTCCAGGCGGCGTACGCCGCCGCGACGACCGAGTACACGGATGACGCGGCGCTGGCGGCATCCGCCGGGATCGCCGTCGACGTGGTGCCGGGCGACGCGCGGTCGTTCAAGGTCACGCTGCCGACCGACCTGCGACGGGCCGAGGCGTTCATGGCCGGCGGCCGCCGCACGAGCCCACGGCCCGCATGCCGGCGCTCGAGGAGCGGCCCGGCATGCGCTTCCGCGCATCGGCACGGGCATCGACGTGCACGCCTTCGCCGACGACCCGAACACCCCGCTCTGGCTCGCCGGCCTGCACTGGCCGGGCGAGCGCGGGCTGTCGGGCCACAGCGACGGCGATGCGGCGAGCCACGCGATCTGCGACGCGCTGCTCGCGGCCGCAGGGCTCGGCGACGTCGGCGGCGTGTTCGGCACCGGCGACCCCCGCTTCGCGGGCGCGCACGGCGAGGTGTTCCTCGCCGAGACGCTGCGTCGCGTGCGCGGCGCGGGCTTCGTCGTGGGCAACGTCACGCTGCAGGTCATCGGCAACCGACCGAAGCTCGCGCCGCGCCGCGCCGAGGCCGAGGCGCTGCTCTCCGGCATCCTCGGCGCGCCCGTGAGCATCGCGGCGACGACGACCGACGCCCTCGGCTTCACGGGCCGAGGCGAGGGCATCGCGGCGATCGCGACGGCGCTCGTCGTTCCCGCCTGAGCCGTCGCGTGCCGCCCGGCGTCGGGCGCCGCGTCATCGGCGAGGCGCGCCGGTAGGCTGGCGGGTGACCGTGCGACTCTACGACACGAAGGCGCAGGCGCTGCGCGACTTCGTGCCCCTCCGCGAGGGACGCGTCGGCATGTACGTCTGCGGTCCGACGGTGCAGTCGAGCCCGCACATCGGTCACCTGCGCGGCGCGCTCGTCTACGACATCCTGCGCCGCTGGCTCGCGTACCGCGGGTACGACGTCGACCTTCGTGCGCAACGTCACCGACATCGACGACAAGATCCTCGCCGCAGCCGCCGAGGAGCGCGAGACGAGCACCGAGGAATGGTGGGCGCTCGCGTACCGATCGAGCTGGAGTTCACCGCGGCGTACGCCGCGCTCGGCATCCTCGCCGCCCACCTACGAGCCGCGGGCGACGGCGAGCGTGCCGCAGATGCAGGAGCTCATCGCGCGGCTCATCGAGCGCGGGCACGCCTACCCGGCTCCCGATGGCTCGGGCGACGTGTACTTCGACACGGCGAGCTGGCCGTCGTACGGCGAGCTCACCCGCCAGTCCCGCGACGCACATGGAGGCCGCCGCCGACGCCGACCCGCGCGGCAAGCGCGACCCGCGCGACTTCGCCCTCTGGAAGGGCCGCAAGCCCGACGGAGCCCGAGTCGGCGTCGTGGGAGTCGCCGTGGGGACCCGGCCGCCCCGGCTGGCACATCGAGTGCTCGGCGATGGCCGCGCGCTACCTCGGCGCCGAGTTCGACATCCACGGCGGCGGCCTCGACCTGCGCTTCCCGCACCACGAGAACGAGCTCGCGCAGTCCACCGCGGCCGGCGACGCCTTCGCGCGCTACTGGGTGCACAACGGGCTCGTGAACGTCGGCGGCCAGAAGATGTCGAAGTCGCTCGGCAACTCCGTGTACGCGGGCGACGCTGCTCGAGCTCGCACGCCGCTGGTCGTGCGCTACCTGCTCGGGGCGGCCCACTACCGATCGAGCCTCGACTACACGCCCACGTCCCTGTTCGAGGCGGAGGCCGCGCTCGACCGCATCCGCTCCTTCCTCGTCCGCGTCGAGCGTCGCCTCGCGGGAACGCGGTACGCGGGCGTCGGCAGCCCCGTCATCCCCGACGCCTTCGCCGCGGCCATGGACGACGACCTCGGCGTGCCGCAGGCGCTCGCCGTGCTGCACGACACCGTGCGCGCCGGCAACACGGCGCTCGACGCCGAGGAGCTGCACGACGCTGCGACCCTGCACGGGCAGGTCGTCGCGATGGTCGAGGTGCTCGGCATCGACCCGCGCGACGCGCACTGGGCTCCCGATGCCGCGCCCGCGGCATCCGCGCTCGACACCCTCGTCACACGCCTGATCGAAGACCGGCAGGCTGCGCGCGCGGCCAAGGACTTGGCCGCGGCCGACCGGATCCGCGACGCGCTCGCGGCCGCGGGCATCACCATCGAAGACAGCCAGACCGGCACGCATTGGAGCTTGGGATCATGAAGGGCAGCAGCAAGCCGCGCGCCGGAGCCGTGCGCAAGGGCAAGGGCAAGAAGGTCGGCTCCGGCGGCCAGGGTCGACAGGCGCTCGAGGGCAAGGGCCCGACGCCGAAGGCCGAGGACCGCGCGTGGCACCCCGCAGGCAAGCGGAAGGCGGCCGAGGAGCGGTACCGGGCTGCGGGCGGCAAGGGCCGGGCACCCGGGAAGGTCGCCGGGCAGGGCCAGCGCGCGGGTGCGCCGCGCGGGGCATCCGGTGCCGCGCGGCGGGCGAAGACGGGCGACGAGACCGAGATGGTGACCGGGCGCAACTCGGTGCTCGAGGCGCTGCGCGCCAAGATCCCCGCGACGGCGCTCTACATCGCCGCGCGCGTGGAGATGGACGACCGCGTGAAGGAGGTGATGAAGATCGCCACCAACCGGGGCATCCCGATCCTCGAGGTCATGCGGCCCGAGCTCGACCGACTCGCGGGCGAGGGCGGCGTGCACCAGGGCCTCGCGCTCAAGGTGCCGCCCTACGAGTACTCGCACCCGATCGAACTGCTCGACGAAGTGCTCGCCCGCGACGAGACCCCGCTGCTCGTGGCGCTCGACGGCATCACCGACCCCCGCAACCTCGGCGCGATCATCCGATCGACCGGGGCGTTCGGCGGCCAAGGCGTGATCGTGCCGCAGCGGCGATCGGTCGGCGTGAACTCGGCGGCGTGGAAGACCTCGGCCGGCGCGGCCGCGCGCATCCCCGTGGCCATGGCCCCGAACCTCACGCAGACGCTGAAGGCGCTCAAGGAGCGCGGGGTCTTCGTGCTCGGGCTCGACGGCGACGGCGACGTGTCGCTGCCCGGCTTGAGCTGGGCCGACCGGCCGATCGTCATCGTCGTCGGCAGCGAGGGCAAGGGTCTCTCCCGCCTCGTCGCCGAGACCTGCGACGCGATCGTCTCGATCCCGATCGAGTCGTCGACCGAGTCGCTGAACGCCGGCATCGCGGCATCCGTCACCCTCTACGAGATCTCCAAGCTGCGCGCCGAGTCCGACGCCGGCTGACCCGACGACCGACCGGCCGTGCCTCAGAGCGCGGCCTCGATCAGCCGGAGGTTGGCGGGGTCGGGCTCGATCTCCCCCGCTCGATGCGGTGCCCGACGTCGACGACGGCCCGGTTCACCGGCGTCGGCACTCCGAGCCGGGCGCCCTCGGCCACGACCGTGCCGTTGAGGTCGTCCACCTCGCTGCGTCGGCCCTTGCGCCAGTCCTGCAGCACGGTCGTGGTGGCACCGGGCACGACGAAACGGTCGTAGAGCGCGTCGAGCATGGTCTCGGCCAGGCGTTCGGGCTCGCCGAGGTCGGATGCCGCGAGCCCGAAGATCGGCAGGACGGCGTGCCCTCGCGCGCGGCCGACCTCGAGCGCCTCCCGCCCTGCGCGGAGCATGAGCTCGCGCATGCCGGGCACGGCGATCGCGTCGAGCATCGGCAGGCCGAGGCTCGCGGTCGTGACGAGCGTGGTGGCGTTGCTCACGAGCTTCATCCACTTCGCCGAGGCGATGTCGTCGAAGCGATCCACTCGGCCGGAATGCGCGAGGAGCGTCGCGACGGCGTCACCCGCCGGCGTCGCATCCACCGCGAACCATGACCGATCGGGTGGGGTGTGCCGGTGCACGACGCCGGGTTCGGTCATGGTCGCCGACACCTCGATGACCGTGCCGACGGCCCGACGCGCGCCGACCACGTCGGCGACGGCGCCCGTGGTCATGCCGTTCTGCACCGCGGCGACGACGCCCGTCCGCCGCGAGCACGGGGGCGATGAGCTGCGTCGCCCACCGCGCGTCGTAGGCCTTCATCACGAGGAGCACGACGTCGAACGGGCGGCGCAGCGTCGCCACCTCGCAGAGGTGGATGACGCGCGGGCCGCACCTCGAGGTCTCGCGCCGGCATCCGCACGACGAGTCCTCGATCGCGCATCGCCTCCACGTGCGCCGGCCACTGCTCGACCAGCGTCACGTCGACGCCGGCCGCCGTGAGGTCGGCGCCGATGGAGGCGCCGTTCGCCCCTGCGCCGAGCACCGCGACCCGGATGCCGGTACCGCCGTCCATGCCGTCTCCTTCGTCCGGGGCTCGGGCCTACAGTCTCATTGAACACCAGCGCAAGAAACGGTTGCAAATGGCGCACAGACGGGTCAGAGTGTCAATTGCAGCTGAACATTCTCGAAGAGGAGAACTGATGAGCGCATCTGACGCGGCGCCCGCTCGGCCCCCCGCCCCGACGAATTCACCGCGGATCGACCGTTCGTCTTCCGCAACGCGACCGTCATCACGGTCGACTCGCCCGGCGTCATCGAGGGCGGCGACGTCCTCGTGCGCGGCGAGACGATCGAGGCCGTCGGCCCGTCGCTCGACGTGCCCGATGGCACGCTCGAGATCGACGCGAGCGGCGGCATCCTGACCCCCGGGTTCGTGGACAGCCACCGCCACATGTGGCAGACCGCCTTGCGCGGCTACGGCGGAGACTGGGCCCTCAGCCAGTACTTCGTCTTCTACTACCTGCAGTGGGGCGAGGTGTTCCGGCCCGAGGACGTCTACGCCGGCAACCTGCTGAGCGCCCTCGAGTCGGTGGACACCGGCGTGACCACGACCCTCGACTGGTCGCACGGCCTCCGCAACCCCGAGTACGGCGCCGCGGCGATGCAGGCGCTGCGCGAGATCCCCGGGCGGTTCGTGCTCGCCTACGGCAACTACCTCGGTGCGCCGTGGGAGTGGTCGAACTCGCCCGAGTTCCGGCGGTTCGTGTCGGACAACTTCTCGTCGCCCGACGACATGCTGCGGCTGCAGCTCGCCTTCGACGTGCCCGGCGCGGCGGAGTTCCCCGAGAAGGGGGCCTTCGAGGCCGCGCGCGAGCTCGGGCTGCGGGTCACGACCCACGCCGGCGTCTGGGGCGCCACGACCGACACCGCGATCACGCAGATGTACGACGCCGGCTTCATGACCCCCGAGATCACGTACGTGCACGCGGCATCCCTCAACGAGCAGAGCTACCAGAAGATCGCCGCGACCGGCGGCACGATCGCGGTCGCCACGGAGTCGGAGCAGAGCGCGGGGCAGGGGTACCCGTCGAGCTGGGTGGCCCGCCGGTACGGCATCCCCACGTCGATCTCGATGGACACGAGCGTGTGGTGGAGCGCGGACTTCTTCTCGGCGATGCGCGCGACGCTGAGCGCCGACCGCTCGCGCGACCACCTCGAGGCGCACGCGGTCAACGAGACCATCGTCGCCAACCGGCTGCGTGCCGAGGACGTCGTGCGCATGGCCACCATGGGCGGGGCCAAGGCCCTCGGCATGGAGGACCTGATCGGCTCGATCACCCCGGGCAAGAAGGCCGACCTGCTGCTCGTCAAGAACGACGAGTCGCCCGCGATGACGCCGATCCTCAACCCGTACGCGCACGTCGTGTACCAGGCGGGCACGGCCGACGTGCACACCGTCGTGGTGAACGGCCGGGTCGTGAAGTACGAGGGCCGGCGCATCGGCCTCGAGCTCGCGCCCATCCGCGACAAGGTCGCCGCCTCCGTCGCGTACGTGCGGTCGAAGCTCGGCGAGCAGGCGTGGGACGAGGGGATGCACCCCGAGCTGCCGCCGGCCGAGCAGATCGAGAACCCGTACACCTACACCGCGGGCGATGCCCACGTGACCGCAGCGGGAGACCGATGATCCTGCACCTGGCCGCGTTCACGTGGACGGACGACGTCACGCCGGAGGACGTCGCGGAGCTCACCGCGGAGCTGCGTGCGATGGCGGCGCGGATCCCCGAGCTGCGCACCTACCACTGCGGTGAGAACCTGCGCGTGCGGCCGAGCCCTGCGGACTACGGGGTGGCGGCGATCGTCGAGGATGCCGACGCGCTGGCCGCCTACCTCGACTCGCCGGCCCACGCCGCCGTCTACGAACGGCTGCTCGGCCGGATGATCGCCGAGCGGGTGGCGGTGCAGCTGGACCTGGGCGCGGACGCCGGGCGGTGACCGGGATGCGTGCGGCGGTCCTGCACGCGGCGGGCGACCTGCGCGTGGAGGAGCGGCCGGTTCCGAGCCCAGGGCCGGGCGAGGCGCTCGTGCGCGTCGCGGTGTGCGGCGTCTGCGGCACGGATGCCACCGAATACGACCGGGGCCCGGTGCTCACGGTGCCGCCCGTCACGCTCGGGCCACGAGTTCGCAGGCGTCGTCGAGGCGGTCGGCGAGGGCGTCGACGCGTTGGAGCCGGGCGCCGTCGTCGTGTGCGGCGCGGGCATCTCGTGCGGCGAGTGCGCACGCTGCCGGGAGGGACGCACCAACCTCTGCCGCGACTACCGCACCGCCGGGCTGCAGGTCGACGGCGGGCTCGCCGGATACGTCGTCGTGCCCGCCGGCATCCTGCTGGACGTGTCCGAGTCCGGGCTGCCGCTGGACACCCTGGGCCTGGCGCAGCCGATGGCCATCGCCGTGCACGTGGTGTCGCGGAGCGGGGTGCGGCCGGGTCGGGTCGCGGTGGTCGTGGGCGTCGGCGGCATCGGCTCGTTCATCACCTTCGCGGCGGCCGCGTCCGGCGCACGCGTCATCGCCGTCGACCGCAGCCCGGAGCGCCTGCGACTCGCGCGGGCGCTCGGCGCTGCCGACGCGCTGCTCGCCGACGAGCCGCTCCACGAGCAGCTCCGAGCGGATGGGCGTCGAGCCCGACGTCCTGTTCGAGGTGAGCGGATCGTCGAGCCGGACTGGAGGCGGTGCTCGCCGCGGCGACGCCCGGAGCCGTCATCGTGCCGGTCGGCGTCCAGAAGTCCGAGGTGGCCGTGCCCCTCGGCTCGTGGACGCTGCGCGAGTACACCGTCGTCGGCAGCGTCGCCCACGTCTTCGCGACGGACGTGCCCGAGGCGGTGCGGCTGCTCGGCACGCGGCCGGACTGGTCCGACCTCTCCTCCCGGGTGCTCCCGCTCGAGGGGCTCGTCGACGATGCCCTCGTGCCGCTGCTCCGCGGCGGGGCCGAGCAGATCAAGACCCTCATCGACCCGTGGATCGCCGAGCCCCGGCCGGCGGTGCACACGCGTGCGTGAGGGGGCCGGCACGATGCGCACGATCGGGATCGCGGGGCCGGCGCCCGGCTCAGCGGGACAGGCCGTCCATGGCCCGGAGCACGTCCACCGCGGAGTTCAGCGGCGCCGCGGCATCGAACTCGGGGGCGCCCGGAGCGCCGGGCATGGCCCGGTTCTGCTCGCGCCGGCCGACGATGAACCAGATGCCGCGCGCGGGCGACGCTCCGCGATTCGAGTACAGGTGCGGGCGCACCGAATCGAAGTGCAGCGAGTCGCCGGGCCCCAGCACGTAGGTGTCGAACTCGAGCTGCAGGGTGAGCTCGCCCTCGAGGATGCAGGCGTACTCGACGCCCGAGTGGCGCATGAGCCGCCCCTCCACCGAGCTGGACGCGCCGGGCTCGTAGGTGACGAGCAGTGCGTCGGCCGCTCCGTCGCCGACCGCGAGGCCTTCCCAGCGCACGCCGTTCTCCATCTCGAGCACGGGGTTCTCGGCGGCCCGCTGCACGGGGCTGGGTCGCGCGGCTCGCGGCGGGGCTCCGATCGGCGGCCGGCCCGACGCCGAGGAGCTCGTCGAGCGAGACGCCGAGCTGGGTGACGATCGCGTAGAGCGTCGACACCGAGGGCTGGGTCTTGCCCGTCTCGACCTGGGAGATGAGGCTCGGCGAGACGCCGAGCGACTTGGCGAGTCCGCGCAGGCTGAGGCCCTGCCGTTGGCGCGCGTCGCGCAGGCGTCCGCCGATGTCCGCTGCGGCCATGCCGACTCCATCCCCTCGTGGAGGCGAGAATACACCGCAAATCGTTCAGCATCGCTACACAACGTTCGGCAACGACACACGGCTGCCGCCGGCAACGGACCCGCGGCAGCCTCCGGCAAGGGAGGAGGGCGACCATGAAGGACACCGGGACGACGGGCATGAACGCCGTCGACTGGGAGGCTCGCGTCGACATGGACCGGCTGCGCTGGGACCGGCTCGGCCGGCTCAAGGCCGAGCTCGAGCGCTCCGAGCTCGGCGCGCTGCTCGCGTTCGACTTCTCGAACATCCGCTACATGACCGCGACCCACATCGGCACGTGGGCGATGGACAAGCTGATCCGCTTCAGCCTGCTCACCCGCCAGTCCGATCCGATCTCGTGGGACTTCGGATCGGCGGCCCGCCACCACGCGCTCTACAACCCGTGGCTCGACGTCACGACCGCCGAGCTCGACGCCGACCCCGACGCGCCGCACGAGGGCGCCCGGCGCCCGCGGCTCGAGCGCGGCGCACGCGCCGGCATCTCGACGCTGCGCGGCGCGTTCACGCCCGACGCGGGCATCGCGGAGGAGCTGGCGCGCAAGATCAAGCGCGAGCTCGAGAAGTTCGGGGTCGCCGACCAGCCGCTCGGGGTCGACGTCATCGAGCTGCCGGTGCTGTTCGCGCTGCAGCAGGCCGGCATCGAGGTCGTCGACGGCCAGCAGGTGTTCATGGAGGCCCGCCGCATCAAGACCTCCGACGAGATCCGCCTGCTCACCCAGGCGGCCTCGATGGTGGATGCCGCGTACGAGGACCTCTACCGATTCCTCCGGCCGGGCGTGCGCGAGAACGAGGCGGTCGGCCTCGTGGCGAAGACCCTGTACGACCTCGGCTCGGAATACGTCGAGGGCGTCAACGCGATCTCGGGCGAGCGCTGCGCACCGCACCCGCACGTGTTCTCCGATCGGCTGATCCGGCCCGGGGACCCGGCGTTCTTCGACATCCTGCACAGCTTCAACGGCTACCGCACCTGCTACTACCGCACGTTCGCGGTGGGCTCGGCGAGCTCGGCGCAGCGCGACGCCTACACGCGCGCCCGCGAGTACATGGACCGGGCGATCGCGCTCGTGCGACCGGGAGCCACCACGGCCGACATCGTCGAGGTGTGGCCCGAGGCGCAGGAGTTCGGCTTCGCCGACGAGGAGGCCGCGTTCGCCCTGCAGTACGGGCACGGGGTCGGCCTCTCGATCTGGGAGAAGCCGATCTTCTCGCGGCTCGTGTCGCTGGAGCATCCGGAGGTCATCGAGGAGGGCATGGTCTTCGCCCTCGAGACGTACTGGCCGTCGTCGGACGGCTGGGGCGCTGCGCGCATCGAGGAGGAGGTCGTCGTGACCGCCGACGGCTGCGAGGTGATCACGAAGTTCCCGGCCGAGGAGCTCCTCGTGGCCGGCCGCCGCTACTACACGGTCGACGGCCCGCTCGACCTGCGTCGCGACAGCCAGTCGCACCTCAACACCGCGTGGGGACGCGGCGAGGCATGAGCGTCGGACGCCCGATCGAGGCATCCGATGGACGACGAGGAACGGAGGACAGCTGCGATGACTGAGCAGACGACCGTCGTGGTCGGCGGCACGTCGGGGATCGGACTGGAGCTCGCGCGCACGCTCGTCGCGCGCGGCGACCGGGTCGTGCTCACCGGGCGCGACCCGGAGCGCGCGCGGGCGGTCGCGGCCGACGTGGGACCGGCCGCGACCGGCATCGCGGTCGACATCTCCGAGCCCGAGGCGATCGCCGATGCGCTGGCGGGGATCGACGGCCCCGTGCACGGGCTCGTGCTCGCGGCGATCGACCGCGACGCGAACACCATCCGGGACTACGACATCGCTCGGGCACGCCGCCTCATCACCCTGAAGCTGGTCGGCTACACCGAGACGGTGCACACCCTCCTCGACCGGCTGGAGCCGTCGGGCGGGACCGGGCATCGTGCTGTTCGGAGGCCGGGCGAAGGACATGCCGTACCCGGGATCGACGACGGTCTCGACGATCAACGGGGGCGTGGAGGGACTCGTGAACACGCTCGCGCACGAGCTCGCCCCCATCCGCGTCAACGCCCTGCATCCGGGGATCGTCGGCGACAGCCCGTTCTGGTCGAGCAAGCCGCCCGGTGTGCTCGACCAGTACCGGAACCGCACGCCGGGCGGGGAGCTCGCGACCATGGCGGACGTCGTCGGCGCCGTGCTGTTCCTGCTCGACAATCGCGGGGTCTCGGGCACGAGCCTCTACGTCGACCGGGGGTGGCGGCTCACCTAGCGGCCCCGGTGGCGGCGCTCCCCGCGATTCAGGTGCGGGGGAGGCGCCGCCGCGTGATCTCGGCGATCGCCGACCAGTCGGCGTCGTGCAGCTCGGGATCGGCGAGCGCCGCCTCGAAGACCCCGCGCAGCGCTGCCGCGGTGGGGAGCTCCACTCCGGCAGCCGCGGCGATGTCCTCGGCGAGCCCGAGGTCCTTCAGCCCGAGCGCGATGTCGAAGCCCGCCGGGTGGTACCGGCGATTCGCGATGATGTCGCCGTACGAGGTGTAGACGACTCCGGCGAACAGCGTGCTCCGCAGCAGCTCGACGAACTCGCCGGCGTCCACGCCCTCGGACTCGACGAGGGTGAGCGACTCGCCGATGGCCTCCATCGCGTGGATGATGTCGTAGTTCACTGCCGCCTTCACGACGTTCGCCGTGCGCGGCGTCGTTCCGAGGACCCAGATGCGCTGCCCGAGCACCTCGAGGTACGGCCGCGCCCGTTCGAGGTCGTCGGGATCGCCCGCGGCGAGGAGGTTCAGCCCGCCCTCGGCGGCAACGGTCGGGCGGCCGAGCACCGGCGAGGCGAGGTAGTGCACGCCCGCGGCGGCTGCCACGGCCGAGATCCGGTCGGCGGCGTCGGGGCTGATCGAGGCCGTCACGACGTGCATGCGGCCGGGCTCGCCCGCGAACGCCTCCGCCGTGAGCACGTCCTCGGCCGCCGCGTCGTTGGCGAGCATCGAGAACGACACCGGTCGGCCGAGCGCCTCCTCGGGGCGTGCAGCGGGAATCGCCCCGGCCGCGACCAGGGGCTCCAGCGCCTCGGGCGACCGGTTCCAGACCATCACGTCGTGGCCGGCCGCGACGAGGCGCCCGGCCATCGCGCTGCCCATGTTCCCGAGACCCAGGAACCCCAGTTCCGCCATCGTCTGCTCCTTGCCGCGGGCTGCGCCCGCCCCTCAGCCCCGCTTCACTCTATTGAGGCCGTCTCGAAGACCTCCGGATGCTTCGCCAGCGCGAGCCGGGTGCGACGGATGTGCCCGTGCAGCACGCGCTCGGCGTCATCGGCGTCGCCGGTCTCGATCGCGTGCACGAGCAGGTGGTGCTCGTGGTGCACCGCGCGCGCGGCCTGGCGCAGGAACAGCCGGGAGTACACGCGCCGGTACGCCTGCGTCCGGTTCCACAGCCGGGCGACGGTGTCGCCGAGCATGAGCGTGTCGGCGCCCCGGTAGGTGAGGTCGTGGAACGCCCGGTCGAGGCGCACGAACTCGTCGGCGTCGGCGGCCGACTCCATGGCGTCGGCGAGGCGGGCGAGCTCCGCGACATCCGTCGGCCCGAGGCCCGGGATGCTGAGCCGGATGAGCAGCGGCTCGATGCGCTCGCGCACCTGGTACAGCTCCTCGCACTCGGCGAGGCTGAGGCGCGACACCCACGCCCCCGTGTTCGCCACGACCGTGACGAGCCCCTCGCCCTCGAGCGCCCGGATCGCCTCGCGCACGGGGACCCGGCTCGCGCCGTACTCCTCGGCGAGGCGCTCCTGCCGGATGCGCGTTCCGGGCGCGAGCCGGCCGTCGAGGATGTCGCGGCGCAGCGCGTCCGCGATCCGCCGCCCGGCGGCCCCGTGGGCCGACATCTCGAGCACCGTCGCGGTCGAGGTCACCGTGATCACGCCGCCGGATGCGCCGGATGCCACAGCCGCACCGCGGCATCCGCCTCGTAGGCCTTGCCCTCGGGGAAGCTCACGAGTTCGAACTGCATGCCCCATGGTGCGAGGAAGTACACCCAGCGCTGCCCCTCGCTCGCGTTGCGGCTCGCGACGGGCTCGCCCATCACCTCCACCCCGCGCGACCGCAGGAAGGCGATCGCCTCGTCGAGGTCGTCGACGTAGATCGCCAGGTGGTGCCCGCCGATGTCGCTGTTGCGCGGGGGCGGTGCCTGGCCGTCGGCCGGCTCGTACTGGAACACCTCGAGGTTCGTGCCGTGGCCGAGGCGGTAGAAGCGCAGCTCGCGCATGACGGTGCGCGGGTGCACGCCGAGCTGGACCCGCATCCAGTCGTCGTCGCGCTGGAACGGGCCGAGCGTGTAGACGTACTGCGCGCCGAGCACGTCGACGAGGAAGCCGTGCGCCTCGTCGAGGTCGGGCACCGTGAAGCCGAGGTGGTCGGCGCCGCGCATTCCGGGTAGTGGCATGGTCGCGTCCTCGTCTTCTCCGTCGTGCCCACGTCTCGCAACGGGCCGTCGTATTGGATCCAGTATGGCGTGAAGCGTGGCCCGACGCGAGTGGTGAGCGGGTGAATCCATTGAGATTGGATGCAACGCAGCATATGCTGGCGGCACGTGACGCCCGAGCGCGCCGCGCGCCCCGTCGACGGAGAGGAGGCGTGATGCCGAGCCGCGAGTCCCTCGCCCCCGGCGCCCCGTGGGTCGAGCTGCGCTCGACCGACGAGGACTGGAAGGCTGCCGACCCCGAGCTGCTCGCAGGCATGCTCGCCGAGCTGCACCTCATCCGGGCGTTCGAGGAGACGGTGCTCGACCTCGCCGGAGCCGGGCTCGTCCACGGCCCCGCCCACTCGAGCATCGGACAGGAGGGCGGCGCCGTCGGATCCATCATCGGGCTCCGCTCGACCGATGCCGTCAACGGCTCCCACCGCGGCCACCACCAGTTCCTCGCGAAGGCGCTCACGCACGTCACCGGCGGGCGGTTCGCCCTCGACGCGGTCGTGACACCCGGTGTGCAGGAGGTGCTCCAGCGAACACTGGCCGAGATCCTCGGGCTGGCCCAGGGGTACTGCCGCGGGCGCGGCGGGTCGATGCACCTGCAGTGGCTCGAGGCCGGTGCGCTCGGTACGAACGCCATCGTGGGCGGCGGCGTGCCCGGCGCGGCGGGCAGCGCCTGGGCGCAGCGGCACTCGGGCGTGAGCGACGTGACGTTCACGTACTTCGGCGATGGCGCGGTGAACATCGGCTCGGTGCTCGAGACGATGAACCTCGCCTCGGCGTGGGACCTCCCCCTCGGGTTCTTCATCGAGAACAACCTCTACGCGGTGGCGACGCGCATCGACGAGGTCACGCGCGAGGCGCGACTGTCGGCGCGCGGCCTCGGATTCGCGACCCCCGCGTGGCGCGTCGACGGCATGGATCCGCTCGCCGTGCACCTCGCCACCGCGGAGGCGCTCGAACTGCTGCGCACGGGCGGTGGTCCCGTCGTCCTCGAGGCCGAGGTGTACCGCTACTTCCACCAGAACGGGCCGTTCCCCGGCAGCGCGTTCGGCTACCGCACGAAGGACGAGGAGCAGGCGTGGCGAGAGCGCGACCCGATCGCTCGACTCGAACGCGGACTGCTCGCCCTCGGGCATGTGGGCGACGCCGAGGCGGCGCGGGTGCGCGAGCAGGCGGTGCAGGCGATGCGCGACGCCGTGGCCCACCTCGTCGAGGACGATCCCGAGACCGAGGGCCAGCGGCGCATCATCCCGTCGCTCTGGCCCGACCCGTCGTTCGTCGACATCGGCATCCGCGGCGACGGGAGCGAGCTCTCGGGGGCGCGCGTGGCGGAGCCCGCGGCATCCGACGGCGACGGCGCCGCCATGGCCACCGAGGAGGTCCGCTTCGTCGACGCCATCGCCGCGGTCCTCGACCGCCGCATGGCGCAGGACCCCCGCATCGTGGTGCTCGGCGAGGACATCCACCGGCTCGCCGGCGGCACGAACGGCGCGACCAAGGGGCTCGCCGACGCCTACCCCGGTCGCGTGCTCGGCACGCCCATCAGCGAGAACGCGTTCGCGGGACTGGCGGGCGGCCTCGCCCTCGACGGCCGGTTCCGCCCCGTGGTCGAGTTCATGTACGCGGACTTCACGTGGGTCGCCGCCGACCAGGTGTTCAACCAGATCGGCAAGGCCCGCCACATGTTCGGCGGCGGCAACGCCATCCCGCTCGTGCTGCGCACGAAGGTCGCGATGGGGTCGGGGTACGGCTCGCAGCACCTGATGGATCCGGCGGGCGTCTTCTCCACGAGTCCCGGATGGCGCATCGTCGCGCCGTCGAGTGCGGCCGACTACATCGGCCTCATGAACGCCGCGCTCGCGCTCGACGACCCCGTGCTCGTGATCGAGCACGTCGACCTCTACGGCCGCCGCGACCGGATCCCCGCGGGCGACCTCGACTACGTGCTGCCGCCGGGCCGGGCCGCGATCCGCCGCGAGGGCGGCGAGGCGACCGTCATCAGCTACCTCTCGATGGTGGGCCACTGCCTCGAGGCGATCGAGCAGTCGGGAGTCGACGCGGAGCTCGTCGACCTGCGCTGGCTCGACTTCGCCTCGATGGACTGGGAGACGATCGGCGCGAGCATCCGCAAGACGAACAACGTCCTCATCGTCGAGCAGGGCGCACGCGGCACGTCCTACGGCGGGCGGCTCGCCGACGAGCTGCACCGGCGCTTCTTCGACTGGCTCGACCAGCCGATCGAGCGGGTGACGGGCGGCGAGACGAGCCCCAGCATCTCGAAGGTGCTCGAGCGCGCCGCGATCGCGCGCACGGAGGAGGTCGTCGCGGGCCTCGAGCGGATCCGGATCGGCCGGGGCGGTGCCTGATGGCGATCGTCGTGCGGATGCCCTCGGTGATGGCCGGTGCGACCGAGGCGTCGCTCCAGTCCTGGCTCGTCGCGCCGGGCGACGACCTCGTCGTGGGCCAGCCCGTCGCCGAGATCGAGACCGAGAAGGCCGTGGTCGAGTACGGTGCCGAGGAGGCGGGCACCGTCGCCGCGCTGCTCGTCGAACCAGGTGATGCGATCGCCGTCGGATCGCCGATCCTGGTGCTCGCCGAGTCCGGCGAGTCGGCTGACGAGGCACGTGCGGCGGCCGCGGCCGCGGCACCGGCATCGTCGCCGTCCGCCGTCGCCGTCGCCGACCGGTGCCGCCTCCACCGCCGAGCCGGCACCCGCCGGCCGGAGGTTCATGAGCCCGCTCGTGCGCCGTCTCGCACGTGAGCAGGGACTCGTCCTCGACGCCGTGGTCGGATCCGGTCCCGGCGGGCGCATCGTGCGCCGCGACCTCGAGGGACTGCCCTCGCAGCCGCGCCGGGGCCAGGGCTCGGCGACCGCGGACCCGCCACGTGCACGGGACGGGGATCACGTGGCCGTGCCATCCGCCCCGCCCGGGCCTCCCGACGGTGGCTACACCGACGTGCCGCTCACGCCGATGCGACGGGCGATCGCCCGCCGGCTCACCGAGAGCGCGACGACGGTGCCGCACTTCGAGGTGCGCGCCGACTGCCGTGTCGACGCGCTCCTCGGGCTGCGAGCAGACCTGGCCGAGCAGACGGGGACGCGCGTCTCGCTCAACGACTTCGTCGTCAAGGCCGTCGCCGCCGCGCTGCGCGAGGTGCCGGAGGCGAACGCGATCTTCACCGGCGAGGCGATCCGGCGCTTCGACGACGTCGACGTCGCGATCGCGGTGGCGCTCGACGACGGCCTGATCGCGCCGGTCCTCCGGGGCGTCGACCGGATGCCGCTGCCTGAGCTCGCCCACGCGACCCGCGACCTCGCGGAACGCGCCCGCTCCGGACGCCTCCGTCCCGTCGAGCTCGCGGGCGGTGCGTTCTCGGTATCGAACCTCGGCATGTACGGCACCGCCGAGTTCACGGCGATCATCGACCCGCCGCGGGCCGGCATCCTCGCGGTGGGTGCGGCGACCCCGCGACCCGTGGTCGTCGACGGCGAGCTCGCCGTCGCCACCGTGATGACGGTGACGCTGTCGGCCGACCACCGGGTGCTCGACGGGGCGGTCGCGGCGCGCTGGCTCGCGTCGTTCGCCGCGTTCGTGGAGCATCCGCTCCGGCTGCTGCTCTGACCGGCTGCTGCCCGGCAGCTCCGCGAGAGGGCGGCGAGCTCAGACCTTCAGGCGCCAGTCCTCCTCGTCGTCGGGGTCGACGACGGGATCGCGGAGGTGTCGGGCGCGACCACGTCGATGGCGGTGGTCGATCCGGTCGGGGGTCCGATCATCGTCGCCTCGTCGCGGCGGTGCCTGAGCACCGTGTTGACGTAGGAGGTGACCGCCTCGGCGAGCGGGATGTCGTGACCCGCCTGCTGCGCCATGAACCAGCGGTGCTCCAGCAGCTGGTGGAACACCTCGGCAGGCTCCAGCTTGCCGCGCAGGTCGGTGGGGATCGCCCGCACGACGGGCTCGAACACGCGCATCAGCCACTCGTGCGCGACCATCTCCTCGTCGAGCTCGGTCTTGCCGTACGCGGCCCGGTACGAGTCGAGGTCGTTGAGCAGGCGCCGGGCCTGGTTCTCGCCGGCATCGAGGCCGGTGAGCCGCAGCAGTCGCCGCTGGTGGTGGCCCGCGTCGACCACCTTCGGCTGGATGCGCACCGTGGTGCCGGTGTCATCCGTGCGGATCGCGAGCTCCTCGATGTCGAAGCCGAGATCGTTCAGGCGGTTCACCCGCTCGCTGATGCGCCAACGCTCGGCGGTCGAGAACGACTCGGAGCCCGTGAGCTCCTTCCAGAGGCTGCGGTAGGCCTCGACGATGCCGTTCGAGATGCGCACGGGGTCGAGCTCGTCGGCGACGCGCCCGCCGGCCTCGAGGTCGAGGAGCTCGCCCGCGATGTTCACGCGCGCGATCTCGAGGTCGTTCTCGCGCTGGCCGTTCGAGAGGCCGCCCTCGTAGAGCTTGCCCGTCTCGGCATCCACGAGGTAGGCGGCGAAGGCACCCGCGTCGCGACGGAACAGCGTGTTCGAGAGCGACACGTCGCCCCAGAAGAACCCGACGATGTGCAGGCGCACGAGCAGCACCGCCAGCGCGTCCACCAGGCGGGTCGCGGTGTCGGGCCGCAGGGTCTGCGAGAACAGGGCGCGGTAGGGGAGCGAGAAGCGCAGGTGCCGCGGTGACGAGCACGGGCTTCAGCGCCTCGCCCTCGGCATCGCTTCGGTTCGTGATGACCGCGACCGGGTCGACGCAGGGGATCTCGATGCGCTGCAGCATCCGGAGCATCTCGTACTCGCCCTTGGCCATCTCGGCCGTGGTCTCCTTGATCGCGACGACGTGCCCGCTGAGGTGGGCGAAGCGCACGAGGTGGCGCGAGATGCCCTTCGGGAGGGCCGCGATCGCGTCACTCGGCCACGACTCGAGCGGGAGCTCCCACGGCAGGTCGAGGAGTGCCGGGTCGGCCATGGCCGAGGTGATCGAAAGTGAGCCGCTCATCGTGGTTCAGCGTAGTCGCCGCGGATGCCGCCCGTGGAAACGGCGATGCCGGCCGGGCCGAGGCCCGACCGGCATCATCGGTCTGCGCGTGAGCGTCAGGCGACGATCGGCTTCTTGCTCAGACGGAGGCCCGACTCGGCGTCGAAGATGTGCACGTGGCCCGGCGTGGCGGTGAGGTACACGCGCTCGCCGGCGTTCGGGTGCACGCGACCGTCGACGCGAGCAACGATGTCGGTGCGCTTGCCCTCGACCGTCGAGTGCCCGTAGAGGTAGCCGTCGGCGCCGAGCTCCTCGACGAGGTCGACGTCGACCGCGAGGCCCTCGCCCTCGTGCGGCGACACGACGATGTCTTCGGGACGAACGCCGATCGTGGCGACCGTGCTGCTCGCGTCGGCGAGCGCCTCACGCTCGACCGGCACGTTGGCGGTGCCGAACATGATTCCGCCCTCGACGAGGTCGGCGTGGAACAGGTTCATCGCGGGCGAGCCGATGAAGCCGGCGACGAACACGTTGTTCGGCTGCTCGTAGAGGTCGCGCGGCGTGCCCACCTGCTGGAGGATGCCGTCCTTCAGCACGGCGATGCGGTCGCCCATGGTGAGCGCCTCGGTCTGGTCGTGCGTGACGTAGACCGTGGTGACGCCGAGGCGGCGCTGCAGCGACGCGATCTGGGTGCGGGTCTGCACGCGGAGCTTGGCGTCGAGGTTCGACAGCGGCTCGTCCATGAGGAACACCTGGGGCTGGCGCACGATCGCGCGACCCATGGCGACACGCTGGCGCTGGCCGCCCGAGAGCGCCTTCGGCTTGCGGGCGAGGTAGGGCTCGAGGTCGAGGAGCTTCGCGGCTTCGAGCACGCGGGCCGCGCGCTCCTCCTTGCCGACGCCCGCGATCTTGAGCGCGAAGCCCATGTTCTCGGCGACGGTCATGTGCGGGTACAGCGCGTAGTTCTGGAAGACCATCGCGATGTCGCGGTCCTTCGGGGGCACGTCGGTGACGTTGCGGTCGCCGATGAAGATGTTGCCCTCGTTGACCTCTTCGAGGCCCGCGAGCATGCGGAGCGAGGTGGACTTGCCGCAACCCGACGGGCCGACGAGCACGAGGAACTCGCCGTCTGCGACCTCGAGGTCGAGCTTGTCGACGGCTGGGCGGGTGCCACCGGGGTAGAGCCGGGTGGCCTTGTCGAACGTGACTGATGCCATGGTTCTGTGTTCTCCTTCACCGGCAGGTACGTGCCGGACGATCCGTAGTGAATGGATGCGCGTCGCCATCGACGCCTGCCCAGTATCGCACGCGCCCGCGGGTGTGCCGAATCGAGCCCGCGATCGCACGCTGGCGGCGTGCGGCGGGTTCACATGCCGGACGCGGCCCGCACGCGGCATCCGTGTGGGTGATTCCCAGACACGCTTCCTACTATCGTTGGTGCGTTCGCATGCATACGCGCGCGCGCCCACAGTGACCGGAGTGACCATCGATGACCTACGGCGGATCGAATCAGCCACGCCCATCCCGCAACGAACGCAGGGAGGCCGCCAGAGAGAAGGCCCGGGTCCTCCGCGAGGAGCAGAAGAAGCGGGAACGCCGCAACAAGTTCCTCATCGTCAGCGGTGTCACCGTGGCGGTCGCACTGATCGCGGCCCTGATCATCACGCTCGTCGTCCAGAACACCCGCCCCGCCGGCCCGGGCCCGGCGAACATGGCGAGTGACGGCATCCTCCTCACCGCCGGCGCCGACAGCGGCATCATCGCCGTCGAGACCCCGGCGCTCGCCGCAGGTTCGACGCCCACGCCCACCGTGCCCGACGAGAGCGGCGAGGTCGCCAACATCGTCATGTACGTGGACTACCTCTGCCCGTTCTGCGGCCAGTTCGAGGAGACGAACTCCGACTCGATGCGCACGATGGTCGAGTCGGGCGCCGCGACCCTCGAGATCCACCCCATCGCGATCCTCACCAACAAGTCGCGCAGGCACGCAGTACTCGCTCCGAGCCGCCAACGCTGCGGCATGCGTCGCGGACACCTCGCCCGACTCGTTCTTCGACTTCAACGCGATCCTCTTCGAGAACCAGCCCGAGGAGGGCTCCACCGGCCTCACGGACGACGAGCTGAAGTCGCTCGCCGACGAGGTCGGCGTCGACGGCCTGTCGACCATCGAGACGTGCATCGACGACGTGCAGTTCGAGTCGTGGGTGCAGGACGCGACGAACCGCGCGCTGACGCAGCCGGTGCCGAACTCCGAGCTGCCCTCCATCACCGGCACCCCGACGGTGCTCGTGAACGGCCAGCAGTACGGCGGCTCCCTCGAGGACCCGCAGGAGTTCCAGGCGTTCGTGCTGCAGGCGACGAGCGCGTCGTTCAACGACTCCGAGTCCACGCCGACTCCGACGCCCACGCCGACCCCCGCCCAGTAGCGGTCCCGGCGACGGTCGCACACGAAGGCCCGGCCCCGCGCCGGGCCTTCGTGCTGTCGGTAGGATGTCGGGGAGGCCTCGCCTCTCGCCGGCTTGGCGCAATTGGTAGCGCACCGCTCTTGTAAAGCGGTGGTTGCGGGTTCGAGTCCCGCAGCCGGCTCTCGACCGAGAATCTCGGCACGGATGCCACGGCCACGGCCGTTCCGTCCGAGCACCCGCATCGCCACGCCCACGTCGAGCGCACCGGCTCCCCATGTCGCTGGCGATCGACTTCGCGCTCTCGGCGCGCTGACGGCGCTCGAGCCCGCGCCTCTCGCTGGACCTGCTGCTGCCCACCGCCGACCGAGCCGTCGATGCGGCGACCATCGGGGGCACCGTGCTCGCGCTCGTCGCGGTCGTCATCGCCAGCGTCGGCTGGACGCGGCGCCGGCATGCCGTGCCGCCGCACTCCGCTCAACCGCATTCCGAGCCCGCTGGTGCGGGCGACCGCCCGTAGGGCGTGCTCCTGCCCGCGACGCTGGCGCAGATCTCGTATCATTTGTGGTCCGAGTTCGGGCAATCTGGGAGGGGCGTCGAATCGGTGCGGCACGCTTCGCAGTACCGGTGAGGGGCGGCCGATGGGGCCGCCGCACTGAAGGAGAATGCAGATGGCGCAGTATGCACTGATGGTCTGGGGACCGAGCGAGTACGGCGAGTTCGGTTCCTACCCCTCGGCGGAGGAGAACGCGGCCCAACGGGAAGCCACTGGCGCCTTCACCGCCAGGCTCCGGGACGAGGGCAGCTTCGTCTTCGTCAACGGCCTGGCCGAGGCGTCGGCCGGCACCGTCGTCGACGGCCAGGGAGCAGCGCCGATCTTCACCGACGGCCCGTACGTGGAGTCGAAGGAGTACATCGCCGGCCTCTGGATCGTCGACGTCGCCGACCGCGACGAGGCGCTCAGGCTGGCGGCGGAGGCGTCGAGCGCGTGCCGCCGCAAGATCGAGGTCCGCCCCATGGCTGGCGAGTGACCGACGCCGCGACCGTCGAGTCGGCCCTCACCCGCGTCCACCACGAGGAGTGGGCGCGGGTGGTGGCCTCGCTCGCGCGCCGGTTCGGCGATCTCGATCTGGCCGAGGAGATGGCCGCAGAGGCCTTCGCGACCGCCGTCGAGCGGTGGCGGCGTGATGGCGTGCCCCCGAATCCCGGCGCGTGGATCACCACCACCGCCAACCGCAAGGCGATCGATCGGCTGCGACGGGAGGCGCAGCGCGACTCGAAG
The DNA here is from genome assembly GCA_963799015.1 of uncultured Actinomycetota bacterium. Lineage (GTDB taxonomy): Bacteria > Actinomycetota > Actinomycetes > Actinomycetales > Microbacteriaceae > Agromyces. The sequence goes on from CAWCWD010000053.1 coordinate 60,264, forward strand.
CACAAGGAGGCGCTCATGCTCCACGACGACAGCCCGCCCGACCCGATCGGCGCGGTCGAGGACGACCGGCTCCGGCTGCTCTTCACCTGCTGCCACCCTGCGCTCGCGATGGAGGCCCGTGTGGCGCTGACCCTGCGCATGGTCGGCGGTCTCACCGTCCCCGAGATCGCCCATGCCTTCCTGGTGCAGGAGGCCGCGATGGGCCAGCGCATCACTCGCGCGAAGGGCAAGATCAAGGCCGCCGGGATCCCCTACCGCGTGCCGGAGGCCGACGATCTGCCCAACCGGGTCGCCGGAGTGCTCGCAGTGCTCTACCTCGTCTTCAACGAGGGCTACCTCGCCTCGGGCGAGGAGTCCGACCCGATCCGCCGCAATCTCACCTCCGAGGCGATCCGGCTGACCCGCCTGGTCAGAACCCTGATGCCCCACGACGGCGAGGTGGCCGGTCTGCTCGCCCTCATGTTGCTCACCGAGGCGCGGGCCGCGGCGCGCGTCTCGGCGTCGGGTGAGCTGGTGCGGCTCGACGAGCAGGACCGCGGCTCCTGGGACCGGGCGTTGATCGCCGAGGGCATCGCCCTCGTGCGCGAGCGTCTGGCCGCGGTCGCCCGCCGCGACGCCGTACCCGGCCGCTTTCAGATCCTCGCCGCGATCAACGCGGTCCACACATCCGTGCCCGACGCGCGCGACACCGACTGGTCGCAGGTCGTCGCCCTCTACGACCAGCTGGCGGCCATCGACCCGAGCCCGATCGTCGCTCTGAACCGGGCGATCGCGGTCGCCGAGCTCGACGGCCCCGAGGTGGGCCTCGGCGCGGTCGAGCGGCTCGGCGAAGCGCTGGATGGCTATCACGCCTTCCACGCCACCCGTGCCGACCTGCTGCGGCGGCTCGGCCGCTCAGCCGACGCCCGGGTGGCGTACGACCGGGCGATCGAGCTGGCCGGCAACTCCGCCGAGGTCGCGTACCTCACCCGGCGCCGCGGCCAGCTCTTCGGCTGAGCTCAGACGTGCAGGGTGGGCCGGTAGATGAGCTCTTGGATGTTGCGATCGAGCGTCCGGCTCTCGACCAGCTCGAGGTCGAAGTCCGCCCCACCCCGGAAGATCGGGTCCAGTCCGGTTCGACCGGTGATCACCGGGAAGAGCGTCACCTGGACGCGGTCGACCAGACCGGCGGCCATCAGCGCCCGGTTCAGCGACAGGCTGCCGTGCGAGCGCAACGGCACCTCGGACTCCTCCTTCAGGCGGGCGACGACGTCGACGGCGTCGCCGCTCACGACGGTCGCGTCGGGCCAGTCGAGGGGTCCTTCCAGGGTGGTCGACACCACCGTGGTCGGCAGGTGCCTCATCCGGGTCACCCAGGGGTCACGCACGTCGGACTCCTCGGTGCTCGAGGCCAGCATCTGCGCGAACGCCCGATACGTGTTGGCCCCGATGACCATCCGTTGCTCCTCGCCGTACAGGGCGAGGCGGCGGTCGAGCAGCTGGGGGCCCTGCTTGCCCCAGTAGCCGGTCCAGTTGCCGCCGGCGGCGCCGAAGCCGTCGAGGCTGGAGAAGACGTCGAACGTGTAGGTGGCGGTCATGATGTTCTCCTCGAGATTGCGGTTGATCGGGTGCGGTTGATCGGTGCGTCGACACGTGCTTGATCACTGTGACGTGGTTCCCTTCCGTGGGGCGCCCCTCGCGGCGGCCTCTCACCTCTGCTACGAACACCTCTGCCCTGATCCGACACCCGCCTCCCGGAATTCCCTTCGGGACATCGCTCGACGACGTTGCGGCCGCGGGAGTGGTCCCGCTGCCGGTCGCGGTAGCGGTCCGCCCGGCGTGAGAGCAACCCCCTCAGTCGAGTGTCGTCAGGCGCGACGACCGCGATGTGGTCGGTGCGTCGCTCGCTGCGTCGCCCGCCCGGGAGCCCGCCCACGTACAGCCAGCCGAGCAGGCGCTCGTGGGGGGCGAGGCCGTGCATCCCGGCCACGAGCGGATGCCGCGTGTACGGTCCGGTGCGCCACATGACGCCCCATCCGGCCTCGTCGAGGAGGAGGCTCATGCAGGTGCGCGACGCCGGCCGCCGACGCCTCCTGCTCCCACTCGGGGACCTTGGGGTGGCCGGGTGTGATCACGCCCACGACGGCCAGCAGCAGGGGCGCCCGCAGCGGTTTGCCGGCAAGCTTCGCCGCATCCGCTCCCTCGGCGCCGGACGCCGCTGCCAATGCCGCACCGAGCCGATCACGGGCACCGCCGCGGATCGCGATCACCCGCCACGGCCGCAGCGACGCGTGGTCGGCGACCCGGGACGCCCCCTCGAGCAGTTCGAGGAGGGCCGTGTCGTCGGGTGCGGCATCCGTGACCTTCGACGCCGACCGCCTCGCGAGCGCCGCGTCGAGCGCGGACGCCACGCCTCAGGGCTCCGCGGTGAAGTCGAGCGCGATCGAGTTCATGCAGTAGCGGTCGCCGGTGGGGGTGCCGAAGCCGTCGGGGAAGACGTGGCCGAGGTGGGAGCCGCAGTTCGCGCACCGAACCTCCGTGCGGACCATGCCGAGCGTGGTGTCCTCGATGAGCTCCACCGCCTCGGGGCGGACCGACTCGTAGAAGCTCGGCCAGCCGCAGCCGGAGTCGAACTTGGTGCCGCTCTGGAACAGCTCCGCTCCGCACGCGGCGCATGCATAGACGCCGGCGCGCTCCTCGTCGAGCAGCTCGCCCGTCCACGGCCGCTCGGTCGCCGCCTCACGGAGCACCGCGTACCGGTCGTCGCCGAGCTCGTCGCGCCATTCCTCGTCGGTCCTGTTGACGCGATACGCCATGGGCGCTCCTTCCGGTCGGGTGTCACGGTGGCCAGCCACCATGGTCGCAGGTCTTCCTGCACACCGTGCAACGCGCGAAGCCCGCACCGTGTTCCGCGCGTCGACGACCCACACGCCGCGCCGCTCGGCTCCCTCACGGCCTCGTGTCCCTAGGATGTGCTGCAGGCGGCGACCGGCCGCGCGACGGGAGGATGCATGAGCGCCGAGCGAGTGCCCGCACGTGGCGACGGCGAATCGGGCCTCGACGACCGTTCCGTGCGCGTCCTCGCCTTCGAGGGGCGCGCGTGGCAGCAGGCCGGGCTGAAGGCGGAGGCGATCCGCGAGGAGTTCGGCATCTCGGCCGCCCGTTACTATCGGATCCTCGGCGAACTCATCGATTCGCCGGCAGCGCTCCGGCACGACCCGATGCTCGTCAAGCGCCTCCAGCGGATGCGCGAGGCGCGCGCGGCGACGCGGGCGCGTCGCTCGCTCTCGATCGGCCGACCGCTCGACTGAGCGCGGCCCCGACCCGACGACTGGACCCATGGCGCAGAAGTTCCCTCGCGATCGATTCGACTCCATCCCGCACGGCATCGAGCGGGTGGGAGCACATCGGGCACCCGCGCGGCGCGGTGCCGGATGGGTGGCGTTCGGTTGGGCCGCCCTTGCGACGGTCGTGCTCGTCGCCGTCGGGATCGGTGCCGTGGTGGTCTTCAACGACCGGCTGAACTTCGGCGACACCGCGGTCGCCACGCCCACGCCGACGCCGGTCGCCACCGCCGCGCCGACCGTGGCGCCTGACATCCCCGTCACGGTGCTCAACGGCACGACGACCACGGGCCTGGCCGCCCGCGCGGGCGAGGCGCTCACGGCGGCGGGCATCCCCGTGGGCACGACGGCCAACGCGAGCGCGAACGACCTCACCGAGACCGTCGTCTACTACGCCACCCCCGATCTCGAGGGCGCGGCCCGAGGCGTCGCGGCAGCCGTGCCCGAGGCCGACGTGCGACTGTCGGAGCAGTTCGCCGAGATCGGCACGCCGCTCGTGCTCGTGGTGGGTTCCGACTATGCGGCGGCCACCGGGGGCTGATCGCCGCCGAATCGTTGCCATTCTGCGACATTTCCTTGCGTGGACCCTCTTTCTGCGGGGACGCCACGTCGTTAGTATCTGGAATTGGTCGCTCTCTCCCGTGTGAACGCCCGGTGCCGCCAGCGGTGACCTGTCAGCACGATACGAGGGGCCCGGTACAGGCGACAGGCACGTGCTGATCGACTCACAGCAACATGGGAGCAACGCATGGCGAACGGAACCGTCAAGTGGTTCAACGCTGAAAAGGGTTACGGGTTCATCACCGTCGACGGCGGGGGCCAGGACGTCTTCGTCCACTACTCCGCGATCGACATGGCGGGCTACAAGGTGCTCGAGGAGGGCCAGCAGGTCGTCTTCGAGGTCGGCACCGGCTCCAAGGGGCCGCAGGCCGAGGCCGTCCGCCCCGCCTAGGCCACGAGCTTGAGCGCGCCGCCGGTCCGCCGGCGGCGCGTTCCGTCATCATCGCGTGGCCTTCGCCGAGATTCGGGCGATCCAGCGGGTCCCGCGAGGCCGCGGCATCGCGCTGCCGGCCGGCGGCGCGGCGAGAGCGGATTCCACCCGCCGTCGCTAAAATGGCGCCATGGCGCGGCCGGCGCGATCGGCCCCCGGGGGATGGGGGGTACGGCTCGCCGTGCTCGGCGCGGCGACGATCCTCCTCACCGCGTGCGGTTCGGCGGCCGTCGAACTCGTGACGATCCCGACGCCCACCCACACGCCACGGCCGGTCGCCGAAGCAGGGCGAGCCGCTCGCGATCGCATTCGCCCCGCTGCGCGGGACCTCCGCCGACGCGGCAGCGATGCGGCATCCGTCGATCGCCGTGAAGATCGACAATCACGAGGAGGCCCGGCCGCAGATCGGGCTGAACCGCACGGACCTCGTCTACGAGGAACTGGTCGAGGGCGGGCTCACGCGCTACGTGGCGGTGTGGCACTCGGACGTTCCGGACGCGGTCGGGCCGGTGCGCTCCATCCGCCCGATGGATCCCGGCATCGCCGGGCCGCTGCGCGGCATCATCGCGTATTCGGGCGGCCAGCAGTACTTCGTCGACCTCATGAAGGCGACGGGGCTCGTGAACATCGTGTTCGACGAGGAAGATTCGCTCTTCGAGCGGGCCGACGATCGACCCGGACCGCACGACGTGATCCTCGCCGCCGCCGAGGCGGTACGCGAGAACGCCTCGCTCGCGCCGCCTGCGGCGCAGTTCGCATACGGAACGGCCGACCCGCTCGCGGCGCCCGCCCTGGCGGCAACGTCGACGTCGCACATCGAGCTCGTCTTCTCGGAGGGACGGTACCCGTCGTGGGACTGGGACGCGACCTCGTTCGCCTGGCTGCGGTCGCAGGAGGGCGCTCCCGACCTCGAGGCGTCGGGGGAGCGGATCCGCGCGACGAACGTGGTCACGATGCGCGTCGGCATCGAGTGGCCGTACGAGGAGGTGCCGCTCACCGCGGATGGTGGGCTCCGGCGAGGTGTGGGTCTCCGCCGCCGGCAGGACGGCGCACGGCACGTGGTCGAAGGCCGACGACGGCGCGCCGATCGTGCTGACCGCCGACGACGGCAGCCCGCTCCGCCTCGCGCCCGGCAACACCTGGGTCGAGCTCGTGCCGAACGAGGGATCGGCGGCCTTCGCGCCCTGAACGTGCGGGCGGGTCGCAGCGCAGCGACGCCTCACGCCGGACGCTCGTCACGCGGTGGGCGAACACGGCGCGCGGCGGGGCCTCGTGGCATCCGTGCGCGCTTGCACTCGTGACGGTCGAGTGCCAGAATCGTCTTAGCACTCACTCGATTTGAGTGCTAACCAACGAATCTTTGAGACGTCCGAGAAGGGACGAGAGACACACATGGCAAAGATCATTGCTTTCAACGAGGAGGCCCGCCGCGGGCTCGAGCGTGGACTCAACCAGCTCGCCGACGCGGTCAAGGTGACCCTCGGCCCGCGCGGCCGCAACGTCGTGCTCGAGAAGAAGTGGGGCGCCCCCACGATCACGAACGACGGCGTGTCGATCGCCAAGGAGATCGAGCTCGACGACCCGTACGAGAAGATCGGCGCCGAGCTCGTCAAGGAGGTCGCCAAGAAGACCGACGACGTCGCAGGTGACGGCACCACCACCTCCGTCGTGCTCGCCCAGGCGCTCGTGCGCGAGGGCCTCCGCAACGTCGCCGCCGGCGCCGACCCCATCTTGCTGAAGCGCGGCATCGAGAAGGCCGTCGCGGCCGTCACCGCCGAGCTGCTCGCAGGCCGCCAAGGAGATCGAGACCAAGGAGGAGATCGCCGCCACCGCCTCGATCTCCGCCGCCGACGAGCAGATCGGCGCCATCATCGCCGAGGCGATCGACAAGGTCGGCAAGGAGGGCGTCGTCACCGTCGAGGAGTCGAACACCTTCGGCACCGAGCTCGAGCTCACCGAGGGCATGCGCTTCGACAAGGGCTACCTGTCGGCGTACTTCGTCACGGACCCCGAGCGCCAGGAAGCGGTCTTCGAGGACCCCTACATCCTCATCGTCAACGGCAAGGTCTCGAACATCAAGGACCTGCTCCCCATCGTCGACAAGGTGATCCAGACGGGCAAGCAGCTCCTCATCATCGCCGAGGACGTCGACGGCGAGGCGCTCGCGACGCTCATCGTCAACAAGATCCGCGGCATCTTCAAGTCGGTCGCCGTCAAGGCCCCCGGCTTCGGCGACCGTCGCAAGGCGCAGCTGCAGGACATCGCGATCCTCACCGGCGGCCAGGTCATCTCCGAGGAGGTCGGCCTCAAGCTCGAGAACGCCACCCTCGACCTGCTCGGCCAGGCCCGCAAGGTCGTCATCACCAAGGACGAGACCACGATCGTCGAGGGCGCAGGCGACCACGAGGCCATCGCCGGTCGCGTCGCGCAGATCCGCGCCGAGATCGAGAACACCGACTCGGACTACGACCGCGAGAAGCTCCAGGAGCGCCTCGCGAAGCTCGCCGGCGGCGTCGCCGTCATCAAGGCGGGTGCGGCCACCGAGGTCGAGCTCAAGGAGCGCAAGCACCGCATCGAGGACGCCGTTCGCAACGCGAAGGCTGCCGTCGAGGAGGGCATCGTCGCCGGTGGTGGCGTGGCCCTCATCCAGGCCGGCAAGAAGGCGTTCGCGACCCTCGAGCTCACGGGCGACGAGGCGACCGGCGCGAACATCGTGAAGGTCGCCATCGAGGCGCCGCTCAAGCAGATCGCCCTCAACGCGGGCATGGAGCCGGGCGTCGTCGCGAACAGGGTCGCGGAACTGCCCGACGGTCACGGCCTCAACGCCGCGACCGGCGAGTACGGCGACCTGCTCGCGCAGGGCATCATCGACCCCGCCAAGGTGACCCGCTCGGCGCTGCAGAACGCCGCGTCGATCGCCGGCCTCTTCCTCACGACCGAGGCCGTCGTCGCCGACAAGCCCGAGAAGAACCTGGCTCCGGTCGGCGACCCGACGGGCGGCATGGACTTCTAGTCCGACACACGATCCTCGGCCTTCGGGTCCGGAATCAGCGAAGGGCGTCTCCTCCGGGAGGCGCCCTTCGTCGTACCCGTCGTCCCTCCTAGCGCAGGAACAGCCGTGCGTTGGCCTGCTCGGCGTCGGCGTACTGCGCCGCGGCGACGCCGAGCGCGTGGTTGAGCTGCGCGAGGCTCTGCTCCACGTGCAGCTGCGTGGTGCGCCAGTCGGCCACGGCGCCCTGGAAGGCGGTGGCGGCCTGCCCCGACCACGACGACTGCAGCCCGGTGAGCTGGCCGAGGAGCGACGCCACCTCGGCCTGGATGCGGCCGATCGTGCCCTGCACGGTCTGGGTGGCGGCGGACACCTGTGCGGCGTCGACGTGGTAGGTGGTCATGGTGGTCGTCCCTTCGACTCGTCGGTGGTTCGACGGTAGGCGCGACTGGGGACGGTGGCGGGCTCGTCGGCGACGGCCGTGCGCGACATCCGCTCGTGCGAGCTTCGGGAGGACGGGTCGGGTCAGCCCTGCGCCACGCGCTGCGGCGCGGCCGTCGAGCCCGGCGAGCGGGAGCGAGACGCGGAAGGTCGCGCCGCCGCCCGGCGTCTCGATCACGTCCACCGTTCCGTTGTGCGCGGCCACGATCGACGAGACGATCGCGAGTCCGAGGCCCGAGCCGCCGGTCTCCCGAGTGCGCGACGTGTCGGCGCGCCAGAAGCGCTGGAAGATCTTCTCGCTGATCTGGGGCGGGATGCCCTCACCGTGATCGACGACCTCGATCATCGCGCGCTCGGCGGAGTCGTCGATCGACACGCGGATGTCGATGGGGCTGTCGTCGGAGGTGAACCGGATCGCGTTCGCCATGAGGTTCGTGATGACCTGCCGGATCTTGTTCTCCTCGGCGAGCACCACGGCCCGCCGCACGGGCGCCGTGACGACGGCCGCACCGGTGGAGGCCGGCGTCGGCGCGGGCGCCTCGGAACCGGCGATCGTGGTCATGGTGGTGTCGGCGGCCGCGCCTCGCGACCTTGCCGGCTGTCCGCGCCTCGAGGCACCGGATGTCGCGGCGCCCGCCTTCGGGCCGCCCCCGCGCCGGGCTGCCGCGCCGCCGGGTGCGTCGCCGCGCGGGCGTCGTCCGCGGAACCGGGCGAGCGTCGCACCCGCGAAGGAGATCGCGCCCGTCGTGGGGCGGTCGGCTTCGAGGTCGACCTCGAGTTCGGGCGTCGGCGGGCTCGCGGCATCCGTGCTCCCGAGCTCCTCGGGCGCGATGACCGTGACGGTGCGGCCGGGGTTGGCGGCCATCGCGTCGAGCGCGGCGTCGCGGGCGAGTGGCACGAGGTCGACCTCGGCCAGCTCGAGCGGCTTCGCCTCGTCGAGCCGGGCGAGGGCGAGGAGGTCCTCGACGAGGCCGCCCATCCGGATGGCCTCCTTCTCGATGCGGTCCATCGCCTGCGCGACCTCGTCGGGCGACTGCAGGGCGCCCATGCGGTAGAGCTCGGCGTAGCCGCGCACCGAGACGAGCGGCGTGCGCAGTTCGTGCGACGCGTCGCCGACGAAGCGGCGCATCTGCTCGATGGTGCGGGCGCGGTCGCGGAACGCCCGGTCGATGCGGTTCAGCATGGTGTTGAGCGAGCGGTTGAGCCGGCCCACCTCGGTGTTCGGTGTCGCGCCGCCGAGCCGCTGGCCGAAGTCGCCGTCGGCGATCGCCGCGGCGGTGCGCTCCACCTCGCGGAGCGGCGTGAAGGTCGAGGTCACGAGCATGCGGGTGAGCAGCGCGCCCACGAGCACGACGCCGAGGCCGAACCCGAGGAAGATCGTGAGGTACACGGCGAGCAGGCGCTCGGTGTCCTTCGACGAGATGGCGATGACGATGGGCGCGTAGTTGCCGTGCTGGTCGGCGGTGAGGAGCGCGCTCACCGCACGGAACGTGTACTGGCCGTCGGCGTCGGGCAGCTGGTAGACGGCGTACTTGCCGCCCGTCTGCGAGTTGCGGGAGTTGACGTCGGCCTGCGTCACGACCGCGGGGAACTGGGGGAACATGCCCGAGTCGCGACCCTGCCAGTTGTGCTTGACGAACTCGCCGGTCTCCGCGTCGTAGACGGCGACGAAGACCTCGTCGGATGACGTGAACGTGAGGTCGTTCAGGTCGGCCTGCGCCCCGGGCTCCTCGCCCTCGTCCATGAAGTACCTGCCGAGGTTGCCGCTCGCGATCGTGTCGAGCCGTGCCGCCATCTGGTCCTCGACATAGGACCGCAGCATGGCTGCGGTGCCGATGCCCGAGACGAGGAGCCCGAGGGTCAGCATCAGCACCGTCACACCCGTGATCTTGGTGCGCAGCGAGATGCGGTTCCACCGCTCGGAAATCGTCTGATGCATGGCGGGCCGAGTCTAGGCGGCGAACCCTGAGTCAGGGCTTGGAGGACTTCAGCATGTACCCGAATCCCCGCTTGGTCTGGATCAGCGGCTCGGTGGAGTGCTGGTCGAGCTTGCGCCGAAGGTAGGAGATGTAGCTCTCGACGATGCCCGCGTCGCCGTTGAAGTCGTACTCCCACACGTGGTCGAGGATCTGCGCCTTCGACAGCACCCGGTTGGGGTTCAGCATGAGGTAGCGCAGGAGCTTGAACTCGGTGGGCGAGAGCTCGACGGGCACGTCGCCGACCAGCACCTCGTGCGTGTCCTGGTCCATCGTGAGCTCACCGGTGCGGATGACCGCGTCCTCCTCGGCGTGCATCGTGCGGCGCAGGATCGCCTTGATGCGCGCGACGATCTCGTCGAGGCTGAACGGCTTGGTGACGTAGTCGTCGCCGCCGACGGTCAGGCCGGTGATCTTGTCCTCGGTGTCGTCCTTCGCGGTGAGGAACAGGATCGGCGCCGTGTACCCGGCGGAGCGCAGGCGCTTGGTCACGCCGAACCCGTTCATGTCGGGCAGCATGACGTCGAGGATGATGAGGTCGGGCTCCTCCTCGAGCACGGCCGAGATGGTCTGGGCGCCGTTGCCGACCGCACGGACGGCGAAGCCGGCGAACCGCAGGCTCGTCGTGAGGAGGTCTCGGATGTTGGGCTCGTCGTCGACGATGAGAATGCGTGGTCCATCGCTCATGAGCCAAGTATCTGCGCGTTCGCTGGGACTTGCCTGAAGATTTCACGGTGCGACGGTGAATGTCCGCTCGGTGTCAGCGGGACGCGCGGCGTCGGATGCCTCGGTTCAGTCCTCGGAGATGCGGATGCAGCATCCGCCCGCGCCCGGATCGAGCTCGACTCGGACGGACTCGTTCGCGCCGCGCGCGACGCCCCGCACGAGTGCGAGATTCAGCTCGCAGACGAGCCCGGGATGTGCCGTCGCGAGTCGATGGAACGGACAGTTCCCCATGACGACGTCGTTCTCGTCGGAGCGCGGTTCGTAGCCCTGGGCCTCGAGCGCGGTCGCGAAGTCGGGCGCCTCGCGGCCGAGGCGTTCGCCGACGCCGGCCGCGACCCGGCGGACCGCCTCACCGGCCGGTACTCCGGTCTCGTCCGCCTGCTCGATGGCGGTCGCGAGCACCTCGCCGGCGAGCCGATACTGCCGTTCCGGCACTGACACCGCGAACTCGGCCTCTGAGCGGCGGTAGAGCTTGGCGGGGCGACCGGCCCCCGGGCCGGTGCGGCCGCTCAGCCGGCGCGACTCCGCGTCGAGCAGGCCGTCGCTCGTGAGTCGCTCGAGGTGGAACGCCGCAGTGCTGCGCGACAGGTGCGCCTGCGCGGCGACCCGATCGCGCGTCATGGCCTCGCCGCTGCGGGCGACGAGCTCGTAGATGCGGCGCCGCACCGGATCGGCGAGCGCGAGCAGAGGGCCCAGCGATCGATGCGCCCGTGCGTCGTCACGACGCGACGATGGGGTGTCCGCGTCTCCGTCCATGATCGAAGTGTAACTCTAAAACCCACCGATCTTGACTTAAGAACATCCGGGACCTAGCCTCAGGGCAGGAACGAGTCGGGAGGACCGGGATGTCGATCGCAGAACCCGTCGGGAGGCCCCTCGGTCCCGGCTTGCACGCCGTCGGCGGCAGCGGCGGCATCGCGCTCGAGCGAGTGGAACTCGCCGTCGCCGAACTGCTCGAGGCGCTGGGTCGGGACATCACCGCGCCGCACCTCGTCGGCACTCCGCACCGGGTGGCGAAGGCCTTCGTCGAGATGCTCACGCCCGACGAGTTCTCGACGACCACCTTCCCCGACGAGGCTCACTACGACGGCTTGGTGCTGGTGACGGACATCCCGTTCAGTTCGCTCTGCGCGCACCACCTGCTCCCGTTCCGCGGGGTCGCCCACATCGGGTACCTGCCGGACGACCGCATCGTGGGCCTGTCGAAGCTCGCACGGGCGCTGGAGTACTTCGCACGCGACCTCCAGGTGCAGGAGCGGCTGACCGTGCAGGTCGCCGACTGGCTCGACGACCGGCTCAGTCCGCGAGGGGTCGGTGTCGTCCTCGAGGCCGAGCATCTCTGCATGGCACTGCGCGGGGTCCGGGCGCACGGCACGCGAACGGTGACGAGCACGTTGCGCGGCGACCTCCGCGACGACCCCGACGCGCGCCGCGAGTTCCTGGAGCGCACCGCCGGAAGCGGCGCACGAGGCGGATACTCGCCCACCTGAGCCGCCCTCGGACCGGCTGTGGGCTCCGGAGCATCCCGAGATCTCGGGACCGCACACTGAGACGAAGGAGGAGGCGTCGTGACGACCGCAGGGAAAGCGCGCGATGAGCGCGTGTTGATCATCGGCGGGGGACTGGCCGGAGCGAGCGCCGCCGAGCATCTGCGCAACGCCGGCTTCGAGGGCGCCGTGCGCATCGTGGCCGGTGAGGCGCACTCGCCGTACATCCGTCCTCCGCTGTCGAAGGAGTACCTCGCCCGCAGCGCGGGACGCGAGAGCGTCTTCGTGCACGAGCGCGGCTGGTACGACGAGCAACGGATCGTGGTCTCCGAGGGCGTGCGCGCCACGAGCATCGACCCCGCGGCCCACAGCGCGGAGCTCGACTCCGGCGAGACCGTGCACTGGGACCGGCTCCTGCTCGCCACCGGCGCCACGCCACGGCGTCTTCACATCCCCGGTGCGGCTGCCGACGGCGTGCACTACCTGCGCACGATCGAGGACAGCGAACGCCTGCATGATGCGTTCGCCGACGGATCCAGGCGCGTGGTGATCGTCGGCTCCGGCTGGATCGGCCTCGAGGTCGCGGCAGCCGCAAGCGGCTACGGCAACGACGTGACGGTGCTGGGCCTCGAGCACGTACCCCTCGAGACGCGTGCTCGGCGCCACGCTGGGCGAGGTGTTCGGCGCCGTGCACCGCGAGCACGGCGTGCGATTCCTGCTCCCGGCGGGGGTCTCCTCTTCGAGGAACGTGACGGACGGGTCGTCGGGGTCGTCAGCGAGGGCGAGACGCTGCCGGCCGACGTCGTCGTGGTGGGCATCGGGGCCGCCCCCGACACCGCCCTCGCCGAGGCATCCGGGCTCGAGATCGACAACGGAATCGTCACGGATGCCTCGCTGCGCACGAGTGCCGCCGACGTGTACGCCGCGGGCGACGTCGCGAACGCGTTCCACCCGGTGCTCGGGCATCACCTCCGCAACGAGCACTGGGCCAATGCGCTGAACGCCGGACGCGTGGCGGGCCGCGTGCTCGCGGGGAGGAGGCGGTGTTCGACGACGTCCCGTACTTCTACACCGACCAGTACGACCTCGGCATGGAGTATGCCGGCTACCCGACGCTCACCTCCGATGCGCAGCTCGTCGTGCGGGGCGACCTGCACGTCGCGGGAGTTCATCGCCTTCTGGCAGGCCGACGACGGCCGAGTGGTGGCCGGCATGAACGTGAACGTGTGGGACGTGAGCGACGACATCCAGTCGCTCATCCGCTCGGCGCGGCCGGTCGACCCGAAGCAGCTCGCCGATCCGGGTTCGCCGATCGCCGAGCTGGGGTCGTCGGCCGACTCGCCACGGCGTGCGTGACACCGGAAGACCAGCACGAGGCATCCGCAGGGCACGATAGAGGAATGACCCCCACGTCGTCGATCGTCCCAGAGCCGTTCCCGCCGAGCGAGCCCGCCGTGCGGCGCATCGGACCGGAGCCGGTTCGACTTCTCGCGACAGGTCGCCGTCATGGCCATCGTGAATCGAACGCCCGACTCGTTCTACGACCGCGGGTCGACGTTCGCGCTGGATGCCGCGGTGGCTGCGGCTCGGGCGGCCGTCGACGACGGGGCGGATCTCGTCGACGTCGGCGGGGCGAAGTTCGCGCCGGGCCCGGCCGTCCCCGTCGAGGAGGAGATCGACCGGGTGGTCCCCGTCGTGCGCGCGCTGCGCGACGCTGGACACGGTCGTCTCGGTCGACACGTTCCAGCCCGACGTCGCCCGGGCGGCGATCGCCGCGGGAGCGCACGTCATCAACGACACCACCGGGATCCACGACCCCGAGATGGCGCGCGTCGTCGCCGACAGCGATGCGACGATCGTCATCACCCACTCGCTCGCGAAGCCCCGCACGCCGCTCCCCGCCCCGCACTACGACGATGTCGTGCGCGAGGTCGTCGACTTCCTGCGGCGTCGGGTCGATCTCGCGCTGCAGCTCGGGGTGCCCGACGACCGGATCGTCGTCGACCCCGGCCACGACCTCAACAAGCACACGCTGCACTCGCTCGAGCTCACCCGTCGGCTGGGCGAGGTGACCGCGCTCGGCTACCCGACCCTCGTCGCGCTGTCGAACAAGGACTTCGTCGGCGAGAGCCTCGGTCGCCCGCGCGAGCAGCGCGTCGAGGGGTCGATCGCCGCCGCCGTGTTCTGCGTGCTCCAGGGCGCGCGCATCGTGCGCGTGCACAACGTGCGAGAGACCGTCGACGCGATGCGGATGATCGAGGCGATCGAGGGATGGCGGGAGCCGGTGTTCCTGGAGCACAACCGATGACGGCGGCGGTCGAGCGCGACGACGCTCCTCGAGGCGTACGCGATCGCCGATCGCGCGACGCCGCGCGTGCGCATGAACTTCGTGATGAGCCTCGATGGCGCCGTCACGCTCGACGGGACGCAGCGGAGGCCTCGGCGATGCGAGCGATCGGGCGGCGATGCAGGTGCTCCGCACGCTCGCCGACGTCGTGGTCGTGGGCGCCGGCACGGTGCGGGTCGAGGGGTACGGCGGGCTGCGGGTCGACGAGGCGGATGCCGCATGGCGGCGTTCCCGCGGGCTGCCCGAGCAACCCCGCGTCGCCGTGGTCTCGTCGCGGCTCGGCCTCGACCCCGGGCATCCGTTCTTCGCACGTGCGACGGAGCGACCGATCGTGGTGACGCACGCGGCCGCGCCCGCCGACCGGCGCGAGGCCCTCGCCGAGGTCGCCGACGTGCTCGTGTGCGGCGACACCGCGGTCGACCCCGCCGCGATGCTCGACGCGCTCGCCGCCGCGGGCCTGCCGCAGGTGCTCTGCGAGGGCGGCCCGCACCTGTTCGGCTCGCTGATCGAGGCCGACCTCGTCGACGAGCTGTGCCTCAGCCTGAGCCCGCTGCTCGTCGCGGGCGACGCCGGGCGGATCGTGCGGGGCGCTCCCGAGGTCGAGCGGCGGATGCGACTCGTGCATGCGATCCCCGCCGGCGACCTGCTCCTGCTGCGCTACGAGCGCGGTTGACCGGCGCGAGCCCGGCTCGACCGGTGCGGCGGGTCACCGCACCGGGCGGTACACGAGGTGCGTCACGAGCGACGTCCCACGCGAGGAGACCTGCTCGAACGCGGCCGGGCGGCACCCCGTCGAACAGGCGCTCGCCCGCGCCGAAGATCGTCGGCGTGACGTGCACGCGGAGCTCGTCGACGAGGCCCGGCGGCGAGGAACTGGTTGACGGTGGCGGGCACCGCCGGCGATGGCGACGTTGCGGTCGCCCGCCGCCGCGCGCGCCCGTTCGAGCGCGCGTGGATGCCGTCGGTGACGAAGTGGAACGTCGTGCCGCCCTCCATCGGCAGGTCGGCGCGCTCGCGATGGGCGAGCACGAACACCGGACGGTGGTACGGCGGGTCTCGCCCCACCACCCGTGCCAGTCCAGGTCCCACTCACCGCGGTCGGGTCCGAACATGTGGCGGCCCATGATGAACGCGCCGGCGTCGACGATGGCGTCGATCTCGCGCCAGTGTTCTCGGCCGCGGCGTCGGGGTCGAACATCCAGTCGTGCAGGCGGTCGTGCTCGATGGTGCCGAACGGCAGTTCACGCGTCTGTCCGGCACCGGCGGCATAAGCCGTCCATCGAGACGGAGATGTCGCAGACGACGAGTGGCATCGGGATTCCTCCGATCAGGCTGCTTCCAGCGCGTGCGCGTCGAGGATCGTGTAGCTGTAGCCCTGCTCGGCGAGGAAGCGCTGGCGGTTCTGCGCGAAGTCCTGGTCGACGGTGTCGCGCGCGACGAGCGTGTAGAAGTTCGCCGAGAGGCCCGACTCCTTGGGGCGCAGCAGCCGGCCGAGGCGCTGCGCCTCCTCCTGCCGCGAGCCGAACGAGCCCGACACCTGGATCGCGACCGTCGCCTCGGGCAGGTCGACCGAGAAGTTCGCGACCTTCGACACCACCAGGACCGGTGTCCGTCCGTCGCGGAACTCCTGGTAGAGCCGCTCCCGCTCGTCGACGGGCGTCGCGCCGGTGAGCTTCGGCGCGCCGAGCGCGTCGGCGAGCTCGTCGATCTGGTCGAGGTACTGGCCGATCACGAGGATGCGCTCGCCGGCGTGCTTGGCCACGAGCTCCCTCACGACGCCGAGCTTCGCGGGCGCGGTCGCGGCGAGGCGGTAGCGCTCGTCGTCGGCGGATGCCGCGTACGTGAGCCGCTCGGACTGGGGCAGGTCGATGCGCACCTCGAAGCAGGCCGCGGGGGAGATGAAGCCCTGCGCCTCGATCTCCTTCCACGGCGCGTCGAACCGCTTCGGGCCGATGAGGGAGAACACGTCGCCCTCGCGGCCGTCCTCGCGCACGAGCGTCGCGGTGAGGCCGAGCCGGCGGCGCGCCTGGAGCTCGGCGGTGAGCTTGAACACCGGCGCCGGCAGCAGGTGCACCTCGTCGTAGACCACGAGGCCCCAGTCGAGCGCGTCGAGGAGTGCGAGGTGGGCGTACTCGCCCTTCCGCTTCGCGGTGAGGATCTGGTAGGTCGCGATCGTGACCGGCTTGACCTCCTTGACCTGGCCCGAGTACTCGCCGATCTCCTCGGCGGTGAGGCTCGTGCGCCTGAGCAGCTCGTCGCGCCACTGCCGGGCGGACACGGTGTTCGTCACGAGGATGAGCGTCGTGGTCTTCGCCGTCGCCATCGCGCCGGCGCCGACGAGCGTCTTGCCGGCGCCGCAGGGCAGCACGACCACGCCCGAGCCGCCGTCGAAGAAGTTGTCGACCGCCTTCTGCTGGTAGTCGCGCAGGTGCCAGCTGGTCTGGTCGAGGTCGATCGGATGCGGCGTGCCGGGCGTGTACCCGGCGAGGTCCTCGGCCGGCCAGCCGAGCTTCACGAGCTCCTGCTTGAGGGCGCCGCGCGCCCACGCGGCGACGAGGAAGCTGTCGTCGTCGATGCGCTCGGTCAGCAGCGGCGCGATGCGCTTCGCGTTCGCGACCTCCGTGAGCACGGCGATGTCGCCGGAGTGCAGGCGCAGCGCGCCGTCGTCGGTGCGGTCGACGACGAGCCGGCCGTAGCGCGCGACCGTCTCGCGCATGTCGACGGCCACGGTCTGCGGCACCGGGAACTTCGCGTAGCGCTCGAGCGTGCCGAGCATGTCCTCGGCGTCATGACCGGCTGCCCGTGCGTTCCAGAGCCCGAGACGGGTGATGCGGTAGGTGTGCACGTGCTCGGGTGCGCGCTCGAGCTCGGCGAAGACCGCGAGGTCGTGCCGGGCGTCGTCCGCGAGCGGGTGCGCGACCTCGAGGAGCACGGTGCGATCGCTCTGCACGATGAGAGGGCCGTCTGACATAGCGTTCGAGTCTACGCCCCGTTCGTGCGAAGCACGGCCCGGAGCGGCGTCCGGCCGTCGGCGTCAGACGTTCGTGGGCGCCGGGGAGACCGCGGCGATCGCGGAGAGCGGCAGCGTGCGTTCGATGTCGGCCTTGCGGTCACGGGCGCGCAGGCGGCCGTTCGCGACGCTCGCCGGCGCGAGCAGGTAGTCGGCCGTCTGGCCGCCCGGCATCCGCACGGTCACGGTGAGCGTCTCCTTCGCGCGCGCCGCCGCCTCGAGCTGGCGGGCGAGCCAGGCCTGCTCGGTCGCGCCCTCGTCGCCGGTCGCGAGCACGCGGTCGAGGAGCGCGGCGATCGGGTCGGACTTCGGCGGCGGGGGCGGTGCGGAGGCGAGCCGGTGACGACGGAGTCGGATGATCTCGCCGTCGGCATCCTCGGCGGCGACCGGGTACTTCGCGTCCGACAGCGCCCAGAACACGACGTCGGCGGTGAACCGCGAGAGCAGCCGGTGCGGCGCCGTCTGCCGCAGCCCGAGCGACGAGAGCGACTGGTCGACGGCGAGGGTGCGCACGAGCTGCTCGTCGTCGGAGCGCACCGCGGCGCGCGCCGGGGCATCCGCTTCGTCGGCTGCGGCCACCCGCACGGAACCGAATCGCGCCGCGGCCTCGCCGACGAGGTAGGCCAGCGGCTGGGGGATGCCCGTGAGCGAGAGCCCGCCGAGGAACTCGAGGATCGACTCCGACGACTCCCCGGCGGCGAGCCCGCGGTTCGACGGATGCCGCGCTCACGCGGTACGTCGAGGCGAGGTCGCGCCCCTCCACGTCGGCGAACCCGCGGAGCCGCGCGTCGAGGGCCGGCTCGAGCGGGCCGGGCGAGACGATCGACAGGTCGTGCTGCAGGTACACCTTGTCGACCTGGGTCGGGAAGTGCGCGGCGAGCAGGCGGGCGGCACGGTCGATGTCGCCGGCGAGCACGAGGCGGCCCGACTCGATCGGCTCGCCCGACACGGCCAGCCCGAGCGATTCGGCGTCGCCCACGAGCCGGTCGAGGCCCTCGTCGATCCATCGGCCGCCGGCCGGATAGAACCAGCGCACGTCGTCGCGGAGGTCGGTGGCGGTCAGGGTCTCGCTTCGGCGCGCGACGAGGTCGCGCAGCGGCGCCGGGATGCGGTCGCGCCAGCACTGGGCGAGCCGGCGCCAGCGCGCGGCGGCGACTCTGCTGCGTCCACTCCGCGCCGAGGTCGGACTCGAGCCAGAACGCCCCGTCGCGCACGACCAGGCCGGCCTCGTCGGCGCGGTGGAAGAGCCGGGGGAGCGCCTCGAGCTCGATGCCGCTCGACTCGGCGAGGCGCTTCGAGTCGGGCAACGCGAGTCCGCCCTTCGCGAGCTCGCGGGCCGGTTGGCTGCCGAGCTCCGCGAGCAGCTCGGCGGTCGCCGCCACCGTCGCGTAGGCGGTCTCCGCGGCTCGCCGCTCGAGCAGGCTGCGATCGACGTCGTCGACGCCCACGAGCACCGGCGGGGCGGGCGCTGCGAGCTCGTCGACCGGTGGGATGTCCCGGGGCGTGTGCATGGCGAGGCGGGCCGTCACGGCCGTGGGCACGTGCACGCGCCCCTCGGAGACCACGACGAGGAGGGCGGACGCGAGCTCGCCCAGGAGCGCCGTCGTGGCATCCGACAGTTCGGTGGACGCCCCGAGCGCGACGAGCTCCGACCGCAGCGCCTCGATCGAGGCGTCGCCGTGCTCGTCGGCGATCGACGATGCCGCGGCCAGTACCGCGAGGTGGCGCCGGTCGAGCCGGCTCAGTGCGTGGTCGACCGAGTCGGGGGCGAGGAGCACCTCGGCCAGGTCGAACAGGTCGCGCACCCCCGAGGGATCGAACTCGCGCGACTGCAAGGCCGACGCGAGGTCCTGTCGCGGCAGCCCGCGGAGTCGTGCGGCGAGCTCGAGCATCGGCGGCGGCTCAGCTCGATCCGGCCCGCGAGGCGCGGGATCGGCGAACGCCGTTCACGATGAGGAGCGCGATGAGGAGGAGGAATGCGATCGGCAGCCCGAACAGGGGCAACGTGAGGACGATCGGCCAGACGCCCTGGCTGAATCCGTCGTTCGCGCCGGCGCCCGCCAGCGTGCCGATCATGACGGCGACGAACGCGAGGATGGAGATGGCCACGATGCCGATGAACATGAAGGCCAGGATGCGCTCGGCACGGTGCTGGGTGATGTTGCCTGAGTCGCTCACGTGTCCAGAATAGGGCAGCGGGCCGTCGGAGGGGTCCGCTGACTCCTAGACTGGACGTTGGACGGGCCCACGATTCGGCGCGCCCCGAGACATGAGCGAGGTTCACACGATGCCCACCGGCAAGGTCAAGTTCTACGACGAGGAGAAGGGATTCGGCTTCATCAGCGCCGATGACGGCCAGGAGGTCTTCCTCCACGCATCCGCTCTTCCCGCCGGCGCGACCGTGCGTGCGGGCACCCGGCTCGAGTTCGGCGTCGCCGAGGGGAAGCGCGGTGCGCAGGCCCTTTCGGTGCGCGTCCTCGACGCGCCGGTGAGCCTCGCGAAGATCAACCGCAAGCCCGCCGACGACATGGCGATCATCGTCGAGGACGTGGTGAAGGTGCTCGACGGCATCGGCGCCGACCTCCGTCGCGGTCGCTACCCCGACAAGTCCAAGGCGCGCACCGTCGCGGCGGTGCTGCGCAAGGTCGCAGACGATCTCGATGCCTGAGCAGCCCGGGCGAGTCGACGCGACCGACGAGGTCGCGGGCCTCGCCGCAGCAGCCGAGCAGACGGATGCTGCGGCCGACCCGAGCCGGCGCGCGCCCCGATGCCGGTCTTCGTCGCCGATGAGGTGCTGCTGGACTCCGCCGACCTCGCGCGCCGTGCGCTCCTCGAGGTGACGCCGGCCGAGACGGTCGGATCGGTGGTGGGCCACCTCGTCGAGGACGAGCACGTGCTCACACTGCTCTTCGCCGCCGATCTCGCCGGATATCCCGGGTGGCGGTGGAGCGTCACGATCGCCCGCGTCGACGACGGCGAGCCCACCGTGCTCGAGACGGAGCTCATGCCCGGCGACGCCGCGCTCCTCGCGCCCGAGTGGGTGCCGTGGGCGGAGCGCCTCGCCGACTACCGGGCCGCCCAGGAGGCGGCCGCGGCCGCCGCGGCGGAGGCCGCCGGACCAGACGAGGAGGGCGCGCCCGGCGAAGGCGTCGGCGACGACCTGGAAGACGGCGAGTCGGACGACGAGGACGAGGATCTCGACGAGGACGAGGACCTCGACGAGGACGAGGACGATCGACGACGAGGCCGAGCTCGATGCGGCGTTCGGTCACGACGACGGCGACGACGAGTTCGACGGGATCGACATCGACGCGCTCGACGACTCGATCGACGAGGACGACTCGGACGACTCGGACGACGAGGACGATGAGGACGACTCGGACGACGAGGACGACTCGGACGACGAGGACGACTCGGTCGACGACGCAGCTGACGATGACGACTCGGTCGACGACGACTCGGACGACGAAGCGGCCTCGGACCGCGCTGCGGATCAGCCCTCCGAGCCGACCTCCTGACGGGCGATCCGGCGACGGATCACCTGCACGACCACGAGCCCGACGAGGCCGAGCACGACGCCGGTGACGGCGGCCCACACGAGCCATCCGAGCGCCGACCGCGTCGAGCTGCGCACGGAAGATCAGCGAGAGCGCGAGGGCGACCAGCCAGGCGATCGTGCCGGCGAGGACCGCCTTGCGCGCGTCGGCCCGGGCGGGCGCCGGATCGGGGCGTCGCTCCGACTCGCTCAGCCAGAGTCGCACGAGGCTCAGTCCATCCGCTCGAGCACGTAGTCGATCGACGAGGTGAGGGCGCGAACGTCGTCGGGTTCGATCGCCGTGAACGTCGCGACGCGCAGCTGGTTGCGCCCGAGCTTGCGGTACGGCTCCGTGTCGACGATGCCGTTCTCACGCAGGATCGATGCGATGCGCGCGGCATCCGTCGACTCGTCGAAGTCGATCGTGACGACCACCTGCGAGCGGTCTGCGGCATCCGTGACGAAGGGCGTGGCCACCGCGGTGCGCTCGGCCCACTCGTAGAGCACCGACGACGACTCGCGCGTGCGGGCGTCGGCCCAGGCGAGGCCGCCCGAGTCGTTCATCCAGGCGATCTGGTCCTCCATCAGGAGGAGGGTCGCGAGCGCCGGCGTGTTCAGGGTCTGGTTGAGTCGCGAGTTGTCGACGGCGTTCTTCAGCGAGAGGAACTCGGGGATGTACCGCTCGCTCGCGGCGAGGAGCTCGACGCGCTCGAGCGCTGCGGGCGAGAACAGCGCGAACCAGATGCCGCCGTCGGAGGCGAAGTTCTTCTGGGGCGCGAAGTAGTAGACGTCGAACTCGGTCGGGTCCACGGCGACGCCGCCCGCCGCGCTGGTCGCGTCGACCACGGTGAGGGCGCCCTCGTCGCCTGCGACCCGGGCGACGGGCGCCATGACGCCGGTGGAGGTCTCGTTGTGCGGCCACGCGTACACGTCGACGCCCTCGACGGCCTCGGGATTCGAGCGCGATCCGGCATCGGCCTTGCGCACGTCGGGCGCCTCGAGCCACGGGGCCGCGGCCGCGCCGGCGAACTTCTGCCCGAACTCGCCGAACGAGCACAGCTGCGCCCGCCGGTCGATGAGGCCGGATGCCGCGGCATCCCAGAACGCGGTCGACCCGCCGTTGCCGAGCACGACCTCGTAGCCGTCGGGCAGGGCGAAGAGCTCGGCGAGCCCGCCGCGCACGCGACCCACCAGGTCTTTCACGGGCGCCTGCCGGTGCGACGTGCCGAGGAGGCGCGGACCCTCGGCGGCGAGATGTGCGAGCTGCTCGGACCGGACCTTGGACGGGCCGCAGCCGAATCGGCCGTCGGCGGGCAGGAGGTCGCTGGGGATCACGAGGCTCGGCATGGCACGAGTCTAGCGAGGGGCCGGTGCCCGCTAGGCTGGATGACGGGCTGCGACAGGGAGGGCTTCTGGTGACCGATCTCATCGACACGACGGAGATGTACCTCCGCACGATCCTCGATCTCGAAGAGGAGAACATCGTGCCGCTGCGTGCGCGCATCTCCGAGCGTCTCGGCCACTCCGGGCCCACGGTCTCGCAGACCATCGCCCGCATGGAGCGCGACGGACTCGTGGTCGTCTCGGGCGATCGACACCTCGAGCTGACCGCCGAGGGGCGCAGCAAGGCGGTGCACGTCATGCGCAAGCACCGGCTCGCCGAGCGCCTCCTCGCCGACGTCATCGGGCTCGAATGGGAGTACGTGCACGATGAGGCATGCCGCTGGGAGCACGTGATGAGCGAGCAGGTCGAACGCCGCCTCATCGAGCTGCTCGGCCAGCCGCGCGAGTCGCCCTACGGCAACCCGATCCCCGGGCTCGAGGAGCTCGGCCTGCCGCCGGCCGATCCGTTCATGTCCGGCGTCGTCCGGGTGCTCGACGCCGTCTCCGAGAGCGACGAGCCCGTGCGCGGCGTCATCCGTCGCCTGGGGGAGCCGGTGCAGTTCGATCCCGAACTGCTCGGTCAGCTCAAGCAGGCGGGCGTCGTGCCGGGCGCGACCGCGTCGTTCAGCAGCGCCGGGCCCTACGTGCTCGTCGAGGTCGACGGTGTCGACGGCGGTCTTGAACTGCCGAGCGAGGTCGCCGGTCATATCTTCGTCGGGGAATAATCCCTGATCACGGGCACGCCGTGATCAGAATGTGACATTCGGGCCACCCTCGCGTATTGTCGATCGAGTCCGCCGGCACGAAGCCAGTCGGCGGAACGGGATCGAGAATCGCCCCCCGGTGCCCACCGCTCGATCCGGAACCCGTGACGCGCCGCGTGCGCATCAGGGTGGGACGGCAGAACCTGTCGTGGGGCGGCGGAGGTACACGTTTTGGCTCGACTCTCACGGCGACGTCCCACCAGGAACACCGCGCGAAGGGTCGCCTCGAAGGCGATCGTCGCCCCGACGGCTTCCGCGACTCGCACGTCCGACGTCGCAGCGACGGTCAAGGCCACGTCGCTCCCGTCGACGAGACGACTCAGGCGCGGAGGGCTCGCGAACGTCGTGGTGATGACGGTGGCCGCCGGCATCGTCGGCACGCTGGCGATCCCCGCCTACGCGTTCGCCCCGGGCAGCGAGGGCCCGCAGTTCGGCACCTCCGCCGAGACCAAGCTCACCAAGGCCCAGGCCCAGTCGGTCGAGGTGACCGACGACGTGATCGCCGCGCCGGTCACGAAGGACGCCTACGCGGCCACCACGGGTGCCGAGATCGCCGCTGCCGCCGAGGCCGCCGCCGCCGCCGAGGCCGCACGCCAGGCCGCCGAGGCTCAGATGGCCTCGTACGCCGCCTCGTACTCGGGCCCCTCGGTCAGCGACCTCCTCGCGAGCCCGCCGTACCCGAATTTCGACCTCGCCAGTGTCTACAGCGTGGCGACGCAGTACATCGGCACGCCGTACGTCTACGGCGGCGCCACTCCGGCCGGCTTCGACTGCTCCGGCTTCGTCATGTACGTGTACGCCCAGTTCGGCATCAGCATGCCGCACTCCTCCGCGGGGCAGGGCGCCATGGGCACGCGGATCTCCGAGGCCGACGCCGTTCCGGGCGACCTCGTGATCATGCCGGGCCACGACGGCTTCTACGCGGGCAACGGCATGATCCTCCACGCGCCGTACGAGGGCGCCTCGGTGCGGGTCCAGCCGATCTGGACGAGCGACTACTACATCGTTCGCATCGGCATCTGATTTGTGAACATCTCATGACACCACGCACGAATGGCGCGCCGGGGGCAACCGGCGCGCCATTCGTGCCTTAGCCTTGAAG
Source organism: uncultured Actinomycetota bacterium (assembly GCA_963799015.1). GTDB lineage: Bacteria > Actinomycetota > Actinomycetes > Actinomycetales > Microbacteriaceae > Agromyces. The sequence continues at coordinate 84,338 of CAWCWD010000053.1, forward strand.
CCTGACGATCCGAGAACCGGGCAGGGGAAAGCCGATGGTCGCGACGCGCAGCATCCATTCCACGGATGCGCGCGCGCAATTCCACCAACGGCGCAGCAGTCAGCCGAGCACGACCCGGGCGAACGCCCCGACGGGCACTGTCTTCATGACGGTGCCCGTTCTTCGTTCTCCGGGCCGTTTTCGCGCGGCTGCGACCACCCCGCCGGCCCGCCCTCGTGCGCTCGGCCCGTCGATCCGTTCACGCGGCTGGAAGCCATCCAGCCCCGATCGAAAGGCATTCCATGCGCACACTCGTGCTCAACGCCGGATATGAGCCCCTCGCCGTCGTCTCCTTCAAGCGGGCGCTCCTGCTCGTGATGAACCAGAAAGCCACCGTCATCCTCCACGAGGAGGGCAATCCGGTGTGCGCCGCGAGCGGCTCATGGGAGCGCCCGAGCGTGATCCTGCTCACGAGGTACGTGCGCACACCACGCGTGCACGTCGTGCCGGTGAGCCGCCGCGGGGTGCTTCGGCGCGACGAGCACCGGTGCGCGTACTGCGGCCGCTCGGCCGCGACGATCGACCACGTCCTCCCGCGTTCGCGCGGCGGCCGCGACACCTGGGAGAACCTCGTGGCGTGCTGCCTCCGCTGCAACAACACGAAGGGCGACCACACGCCCGCCGAGATGGGCTGGGAGCTGCGGTTCACGCCGGGCATGCCGCAGGGCCGAAGCTGGGTGGTGCGCGGATTCGAGCGGCCGCTTCCGCAGTGGGACGAGTACCTCGTCACCGCGGCCTGATCGAGCCGTGACATCGACGCGGACGTACCCTATGGTGGAACGAGTCCGGAGACCCCCGACCTCCGTGACGACCACCAAAGAAGCCAACCCGTTCCGGGCTGCCCTGCGGCCTCGAACGGGGTCCGGAGGTTCCGCAGTTGCACGGTGACGAGAACGACGCCCACGAGCGCACACGCTCTGAGCGGCGAGCGGCCGATCGCGGTCGCGCACGTCGTCCCGCCCCGAGGCAGAGCCGCCGCGTGCGCGCGCGTCGAGCGGATGCCGCGGCGCTCGCGCCCGTCGCCGCGCCGCGCCGCGCCGCCTCCGGCGACATGGCCCGCGCCGTGACGACGGCCCCTCGTACGACGCGACGCAACGGCCCCGCCCGCGTGTTCGCCACCGTGCTCGTGGTGCCCGCCATCGTCGGCACGGTGGCGCTGCCCGCCTATGCGATGATCCCCGGCGGCGGCTTCGAGGCATCCGGAGTCTTCAGCCTCTCGGTCGCCGAGGCGCAGAACGTCGACGTCTCGGCGCTCGCCAGCGGTGCGCCGGTCTCGAGCGACGCGTTCGCGGTCACCACCAAGGCCGAGATCGACGCGGCGGCGGAGGAGGCCGAGCGAGCGACGTACGGGGCGCAGCTCAACCGATCGGGGGCGTATTACACGCCCGCCCAGCAGGCCGAGGGCGACGACTACCCGTGGTGGAACGAGACGCCCGACGACTACGGCGGCGGGCTCTCGCCGCTGCGGTACTACTACCGGGAGTGCGTCGACTTCGTCGCCTGGCGCCTCAACCGCGACGCCGGCGTCACGAGGCGCACCCTGGAAGTGGGACTGGGGGAACCTCGCCTCGGGCAGCGCATACGCGTGGGCCGACGAATGGGTCCGGCACGGCTGGGCGACGAGCAGCGACCCGATCGTCGGCTCGGTGGCCTGGTTCCCGTACAACCACGTGGCCTACGTGCAGTCGGTGAACGGCGACGGCACGGTCACGATCGAGGAGTACAACCAGAACAGCGACCACTCGTACCACGTGCGGGTGATCCCGAACGGCTCGGCGCTCTATCTCTATCCGCCGGTCTGATCGTCGCTGCTCCCGGGCCTTGTCGACGCAGTGGCGATATGGGCACGATTTGTTGGACGGGTCGGACAGTGAGTTGGTCGTCGCCTGCCGGTAACGTGGGACCTCATTCCACAGAGGAGCAGGTGACGGCGATGACGCAGCCCGTGAACGAGGCACGACTCGAGGAGATCGCGTTCATCGACGAGCTCACGCCCACCACCTCTGCGATCGTCGTCCTCGGCTACAACTGAGCCGCACTCGCTCGCTCCTCCCTGCGGGTCGAGGAGCGGCGAAGCCGCGTCGCTTCTGCGGGTCGAGGAGCGGCGAAGCCGCGTCCCTTCTGCGGGTCGAGGAGCGGCGAAGCCGCGTCTCGAGACCCCCTACGGCACTCGCGCCAGGCACGCCGGCGCGGGCGTCGTGACCACGCCGACCACCTCGGTCGGCACGCCGTCATCGAGCGCGACGACGGCGATCGAGTCGGAGCCCTGGTCGGCCACGAGCGCGAACCGCTCGTCGTGCGTGACGTGCAGGTCGCGCGGATGGCGCCCGCCCGTCGGCACCGATGCGACCCGCTCGAGCGTGCGGGCGTCGACGTCGAGGCGCAGCGCCACGAGTGCGTCGGCGTCCCGGTCGCCGATGAGCACCGTGCCCGCCCGCGTGAGCCGGATCGCGGAGACGCCGAGCCCCCGCGCCTCGACCCGCTCGTCGACCGGGAACCACGCGAGCTCGCGTCCCGCGACGAGGTCGAGGATGCTCACGGTGCGATCGAGCTCGTTCGCGACGATGGCGAGGTCGTCGGCGATCACGAGGTGGCGCGGGCCGGCGCCGGCGTGGATCACGAGGTCGTCGGTCTCGTCGTGCGTCAGGTCGGCCGGCATCGCGCCGAGCGCGAGCGCTCTCACCCGGTCGGCGCCGAGGTCGGGCACGAGCAGCCGGTCCCTGGCGGTGTCCACCACCGCCTGGTGCGGGTGCGGTGACGCCTGCCGTTCGCGATTCGGGCCGGTGCCCGCGAACACGACGGCGTGCGCGGCGTCGGCCGCGACATCCGGAGCCGACTGGTGCGCCGTGAGGCGCCCGCCCGAGTAGTTGGCCGCGAAGATCCAGGCGCCGGACTCGTCGAAGCCGAGGTGGCACGGGTCGGCGGCGCCGGTGGCGCCGGGCAGCCCGAACGGGTGCAGCGCGTCGCCCTCGATCGTCCAGGTCGAGACCTGCCCGTCGGCCAGCTCGTGCACGATGCCGAGCACGCCCGTGGCATCGGAGACCGCGAGGTACATGGGGTTGGGGCCCACATCGATGGGGTCGCCGAGCGTCGTCGTGCCGTCGGCGGCGACATCCAGCGTCCGGATGCCACGGGCCGCCGTTCCGAGCGCCCCGATCGTCGATGCGCCGACCCAGAACCTCGTCGTCTCCGCCTGCGCCACGATCGCCCTCTTCTCCGCGGCTCGGCCGCGCTCGTCGGCGCCTCGCACGCCGGTGAACACGCTATCGCGAGCCGGTAGACTCGTGCGGTCAGCCTCTGTAGCTCAATGGAAGAGCAGTTCCGTCCTAAGGAAAGGGTTGGGGGTTCGAGTCCCTCCAGGGGCACCGTCCGATCGGCACGCGTCGTCGACGGATCCCGAGCGGTCGATCCGCGAATGGCGTTCGCGAGCGCGCGGCCTCAGGGCTGCGGGGTCGTTCCCTGTCCGATGCTCAGCCACCCGTCGGCCGCATCGCCCCGACGCTCGGAGCCCGGCGTGCGGGCCGGGGGGTTGGCGTCCTTGAGCGCTTGCAGTTGGCGGTCGACATCGGCCTTCGCGGAGACCGCCGCCAACTGCCGCTCGATGTCGGCATCGGGTGCGGCGGTGAGGTCCTGCAGCGCTCCGCTGGCGAGCAGCTCGTCGGTGGCTGCTGCGCGAGCCTGCATCTGCGCGACCCGGTCTCGTGCACGGTCGAGGCTGCTGCCCACCTCGGTGATCGTGTTGCTGAGGCCAGACACGGCCTCGTTCGCCTTCACCTGTGCTTCGGACGCGGTGTAGGTCGCCTTGATCGTCTCCTTCTCGATGCGGAACGCGGCGACCTGATCGGTGAGGACGCGCTCCCGCTCCTGCAGCTGCGACGCCTGCCGGTCGAGCGCGGAGAACTGCTGTTGCAGCTTCGCGACCTGGCCCTCGAGCAGCGCACGACGCTCGAGGGCGGCGCGGGCGAGGTCCTCGCGGCCTTGGACCAATGCCTCCCGGGCCTGGCTGCCGAGGCGCTGGTAGCGGCTGCCCATTTCCTGCCCCTGCAGTTCGATGCGCTTCTTCGCCGTCGCGACCTCCGCCACCGCCTGGCGGACCTGCTGGAGCAGCTTCACCTGCTGGTCGTAGCTGTCGTCGAGGGTCTCGCGTGGGTCCTCCATCTTGTCGAGGGCCTTGGAGGCCTTGCTCCGGAAGATCGTCTTCACGCGCGAGGTGTTGCTGCTCATGATGGTGTTCCCCTTTTGTCTCGGACGTTGGTTGCGTTCATCTCCGAACGATCGTGGCGATCGGTTGACGGCTGCCCGGTCGGCTCTTGGAGTCCGTCGCGTCGGTTGAGTGCATGCAGCTCCTGCACGCCCGCGTGCAACGCGGCGACCTCCCGGTCCATCTCGGAGCTCAGCGTGGTGAGGGTGTCATCGGTGAGGCCCGCGAGCCCGGATGCGACGGCGGAGCGCAGCCGGCGCACCAGCCCGGCAACCTGCTCGACACGGTCGGTGGCCGCGGGCAGTTCCGCCGCGAGCACGGCGGGATCGATTTCGCTCTCCATCAACTGGAGCTGCCGGTCCAGGGCGACGCCCTCCTGCTGAATGCGACGGAAGAGCCTCGGGAGCTCGCCCCGCGGGCCACCGCTGTGCGCCGCGAGGTCGACCGCCGCCTGCCCGCTGTCGAGGGACTGCTCGAGCCGCACGCGCAGGGAGAGGATCGTCCGTTGCGGACCTCGGCTCACCCGGGCACGGGTCCGCAGCACGGCGCCGCTGACGGAGCGACTGCGGCGGACGCGGCGGTAGAGGGATCGCACGATGAGGACGAGCGCGACGATCCCGCAGATCCCCAGCAGGATGACGATCGCGAGCGCCGCGAGCACCCATTCGAGACCGGTCACCCCACCACCTCCCGTTCCCGGACCGGGCATCGACGCTCCGGCACCTCGGGTCATGACGCGATATAACGCAAGATCATGACGCGATATATCGTAAGCCTCGGTCGGTGCATTCGGAAGCGTTCGCGCCCAAGTGGACCTCGAAGGAGGGGTGCCGAGGGCGCCCGGCGAACGGCGGAAGGCCCCGTGCTAGGCGTAGAAGCCGTCGCGCAGGTTGATCCCGTGCTCGACCCAGGCCTTCATCGCGGCGAGCATGCCGGTCCAGCCCTCGCAGTTGCCGAACGCGTGCTTCGCCCCGTCTGGCGTGACCTGCCACGATGACTCGGTGATCGTGACGAGCGTCCTCGCGCCGTCGTCGATCGGCTCGAACTCGAACGTCGTGGTGGTCGTGCCCTGGTCGCCCGTCGTCGCCTCGCCCTCCCACTCGATGACGATCCGGCGGGGCGGGTCCGCCTCGACGACGGTGACGGGGAAGGCGCCCGGGAAGTCGTGGAAGTCCCAGGTGACCTCGCCGCCCGCCTCGAGTCGCCCGCGTCGCCGCCGGTGGTCAAGGAGTCCCCGTGCACGACGGGCGAGCTCTGCGCCCGGTTTCCCGACCTCGACCGCACGACAGTGCTGCAGCACCTGCGCGTCCTCGAGCGCGCCGAGCTGGTGACGGGACGCAAGCTCGGGCGGGAGCGACACCTCGCGCTCGCACCGCTGCCCATCAAGCGCATCCACGATCGATGGATCAGCGACTACGCGCGGGCGGCGGTCGACCTCCTCGAGCGACTCGACGACGCCGAGTGAGCCGACGCCGTGACGTCGCTCGCCCGGCCAACCCAGCGGCGGGAGCGGCCGCCCTGGCCTGAATTCGCGCAGCTCAGGCCATCGGATACGCGACGAACGCGAATGAGGTCGAGTCGGGCGACCAGCTGTTGACGTTGATCGTGCCCTGCCCGCCGGGGAGGGGAAGGCGCTCGAGCGGAACGTTCCAGTCGCGGGTCGAGACCACGACGATCTCCACCGACAGGTCGGCCGGATGCCCCACCGTCCCGGGCGGAAAACGCAGGTACACCGCGAATTCACCGGACGGCGAGAGGTGCGGGAACCAGTCGACGGTCTCGCTGTGGGTGAGCCGCTCGAGGGAGCTGCCGTCGGTGCGCACGCGAGCGATCTGCGCGTGACCGGGACGTTGTGAGAACGTCTCGGTGTTCAGGTGGATCCATTCGCCGTCGGGAGAGTACTCCGGCCCGTCGCAGTGACCCGGTCCGACATCGACCCGGCGTGCGGGTCCGCCGGCGGCGGGCATCGTGAACAGGCGGCCCGGACTCGAGAAGTCGCGGACATCCAGTCCGACGTACGCGAGCTCGCTTCCGTCGGGACTGACTCCGTGGAGGAAGTGGAAGGCGCCGTCATCCACGGTCACGCGCGCCGCCCTGCCGCCACGGAGGTCGCCGCGATAGATGTGCCCGTCGTTGGCCGACACGTAGATCTCGTCGCCGCTGACTCCCAGCACATGGTCGTTGTTCAGGTCGGGTACTCCCGTGAGCGGGACGGGCGCGAGCGCGCCGGTCTCGAGATCGAGGGACCAGAGCCGGCCATCGCCGTTGAGGATCAGCGACCGGCCGTCGTGCGTCCAGTTGGGGGCCTCGAGCAGCAGCTCGTCGCTCGAGAACACCGGTTCCGACGATCTGCCGCCGATGGTGGCGACGTGCACCTCGCAGGCTTGTCCCGGCCGCAGGGTTCGGTTCGGGATCGTCGTCGCCATCACGCGGCCTTCGATCGCGCCGCTTCCAGCGCCTGGACCACGAGGTCGTGATCGTCACGCTCCGCGAGACCCGAGACCGCCACGACGCCGATCAGCGAGCCGTTCACCCGCAGCGGGAATGCACCTCCGGCTGCGGCGTAGCGCGCCGGATCCAGTCCGAAGACCGCGTTGAAGTCGACGCCGTGCATGCGAGCGCGGAGCCCGACCAGCAGGGAGGGTGCGTCGAACCTCGAGACGACACGTGCCTTCCTCGCCAGCCAGTCGTCGTTGTCGGCGCTCGTGCCCGGGCGTGCGGCGTGGAACACGCGCTGCTCGCCGAATGTGATGGCCACGGTGATCGCGAGGCCGTCGGCGACGGCGCGTTCGACGATCGCACGGCCGAGCTGCCAGGCGTCGTCGTGGCCGAAGGAGGCGAAGCCGATTGTGGAGTCCTGCTCCTCGAGGAGCGCGAGGAGCGCGTCATCGCCGGGGTGCGCAGTGGTGGTCATCATCGGGTCGCCTCCTTCCACGCGCTCGTCTTCGGACACATCGAGGACACTACCGCCGGGGTGTCCGCGATCGGCAAGACTTCGTTGAACATTGATAAAGTAATTCGAGCTCGTTACGGGCGCGTAGAGTGGACGGATGGCGAGAGAAGGACGGTTCGCGAAGGGTGCCGCTCGTCGAGAGGCGATCCTCTCGACGGCGACCGAGGTGCTCGCTCGAGACGGCTATCGCAGCACGTCGCTGCGCGCCGTCGCACGAACCCTCGGGCTCGAGCCGGCGCACATCCTGTACTACTTCGACAGCCGGGAAGACCTGCTCCAGAACGTGATCGAGCGCTGGGACGCCGAGGCGATCGCGTCCATCGGCGGCGAACCGGCTCCCGAGGACACGCTGGACGTGTACGTCGAGTTGATCCGCAGGAACCTCGAGATCCCAGGCCTGATCCACTTGTACCTGATCTTCGCCGCCGAAGCCGCGCAGTCCGAGCATCCGTCGCACCAGTTCTTCCGCGATCGGTTCGAGCGGGTTCGCCGACTGCTCAGCCGGGCGATCGCCTTCGAGCAGGGCGCCGGGCTCATCGATCGGGCGATCGACGCAGACCGTGCCGCGAGGGCGCTGATCGCCGTCGCCGATGGCGTCCAGCTCCAGGCGCTGGTCGACCCCTCGATCGACGCTCCCGCGGATCTCGCGGCCACGATCGCGCAACTCCGCGGGCAGTCGGCCGCCGTTCGCGCCGGTTCGTGAGTTCCCTCGAGGGTCACGCCGTCATGCAGTGAGCTGACGCCTGGCCTCGTCGATCGTCTCGAGGATCGACACCGTCTCGTCGAGCGTGTGAAGCGGCGACTCCGTGCGCCCTTCGCCGACGAATGACGCCAGCGCGGTCGCCTCCCAGGCCAGCCCGTCGAAGAGCGTCAGCCCGGTGGGGTCGTCCCAGCGCAGGGTGTCGGTGAGGAACCCGTTGTCGGCGAGGACCAGCGACGTCGGGATGTGGAAGGGCGAGCCCAGCTCGATCCTCGCCTCGGTGCCGATGATCGAAGCCGTCGTCGGCGTGCGCGCGAGGATCGTGGTCGAGAGCGTCGACTGCACGGCGGGTCCGTGGCCGAGGACCAGCGTCGAGTAGGCGTCGACGCCGGTCTCGGTCATGCCGCCGACGGCGGTGATCGAGGTCGGCGCGCCGAGCACCATCGAGTCGAGCTGGATCGGGTAGATGCCGAGATCGAGCAGTGCGCCGCCGCCGAGTTCCGGGCGGTACAGGCGGTGTTCGGGGTCCGCCGGGATCGCCTGGCCGTGATCGGCGAACACCGACCGGATGTCGCCGAGCACGCCATCGGCGACCAGGGTGCGGATGACGGACGACTGCGGCAGGTAGCGACTCCACATCGCCTCCATCACGAGCGTGCCGGCGGCGCGACCCGCTTCGGCGAGCGTTCGCGCGTCGTCGGCATTCGTGGCGAGGGGCTTCTCGATGAGGACGTGCTTGCCCGCCGCGATGGCGAGCAGCCCGAGGGCGAGGTGCTCGCTCTGGGGTGCGGCCACGTACACCACGTCGACGGCCGGATCCGCGACCAGCTCCTCGTAGGAGCCGTAGGCGCGCTCGATGCCATGGTCCGCCGCGAACCGTCGGGCCCGTTCGAGGTCGCGCGAGCCGACGGCCGTGACCCGCTGCGCGGTGTTGCGGTGCATGGCGCCGACGAAGGCGCCGGCGATGAGGCCCGGGGCGACGACGCCCCAGCGCAGCGCCGGCTCGCTCGATCCGGAGGTGAACAGGACGGGGTCGGGAAGGGCGGAGGGGAGCATCGGAGGTCCTTTCTGGTCGGTACTATCGAAGAAAAGTTATCACTGATAAGGTTTGTCCGCCCCACGGATTCCGACAGGAAGGCTCCTGATGCACCGAACCCCCGCAGTCGTGGCGCCGGTTCACGCCGAATCCCGACTACTGGGCGCCCGAACTCCAGCACTACGACGAGATCGTCATGAACGTCTACATGGACGCCACTGCCATGCTCGCCGCGATCCAGGCCGGCGAACTCGACGCCGCGAACCTCGCCAACAACGATGCGCTCGATCAGGTCGAATCCGCCGGGTTCACGATCTCGTCGTGGGAGCACAGCTGGTACGGCCTCTTCCTGTTCGACCGGGCCGGCTCGATGAACCCCGCCCTCGCGGATGTGCGCGTGCGGCAGGCCATCAACTACGCCTTCGACGCCGACGGCATGCTGCAGACCGCCGGCGGCGGACACGGGACCCAGACCGGGCAGATCTTCCCCGAGCGATCCGTCGCCTTCGACCCCGAACTCGACTCGGCCTACGCGTACGACCCCGAGAAGGCACGGGAACTCCTCGCCGACGCGGGGTACGCGGACGGCCTCACGCTCGAGATGCCCACGGCCGCGTACTTCCCCGCCGCGGTGATGGCCCTCATCCAGCAGCAACTCGCCGATGTGGGCATCACGGTGAACTACACCGATGCCGGCACCAACTTCATCGCCGACATCCTCGCCCCGAAGTACCCCCTCACCCTGATGCAGCTGCAGCAGGATGCGGACTGGGCACTCATCAACTTCTCCGTCACGCCCGCCGCGACCTTCAACCCGACGCGATACGCGGACCCGAAGGTCGATGCCCTGATCGATGCCGTGCACTACGGAACGGTCGAGGAGTCGGACGCGGCCGTCGCCGAGCTGAACCGGTATCTCGTCGACCAGGCGTGGTTCGCACCGTGGTTCCGCGTGCAGTCCAGCTTCGCGACGGATGCGGACACCCAGGTCGCCGTGCAGCCCGACAACGCGGTGCCGTGGCTGTGGAACATCAGCCCCGCCTCCTAGGCGATGACCCGAGGAGGGCCGCACGCCGCGCGCGTGCGGCCCTCGCTCGCGTCATCCGATCGTCGTCCACGCGGAGCGCATCGGGCATGGGGTGTCGGCGGTCCCACGTCCGGCGTAGGGTTGGCTCGATTCCCGGCCGGTGGGGACCGGGACCGATGAACGGATGCGCCATGACGGATGCTTCACTCGATGAACTCGGGCCGGTCGACTTCGTGATCGTGGAATTCCCTGCAGGGGAGTCCAACTTCACGGGGGAGATGGCCGAAGAACGTGGTCAGACTGGTCGATGCCGGCATCATCCGGCTCATCGACGTGCTCATCCTCGCGAAGGACGAGGACGGAACGATCGAGGCGTTGGAGCTCGAAGATCTCGAAGACCTCGGACCGCTCGAGCGACTGGAGGCCGACCTCGCCGCACTGCTCGCCGAGGAGGACGTCGTGAACCTCGCAGCGGCGATGGAACCGGGGAGCGTCGCAGGCGTGCTGGTCTACGAGAACCTCTGGGCGGCGCCGTTCGCGGCTGCGGCTCGTCGGGCCGGGGGCCAGCTCATCGCCAACGGAAGGATTCGTCCGGCGTAGGGTTGGCCGATTCCCGGCCGGTGGGGACCGGGACGGATGAACGGATGCGCCATGACGGATGCTGCACTCGATGAACTCGGGCCGGTCGACTTCGTGATCGTGGAATTCCCTGCAGGGGAGTCCAACTTCACGGGGGAGATGGCCGAAGAACTGGTCAGACTCGTCGATGCCGGCATCATCCGGCTCATCGACGTGCTCATCCTCGCGAAGGACGAGGACGGAACGATCGAGGCGTTGGAGCTCGAAGATCTCGAAGACCTCGGACCGCTCGAGCGACTGGAGGCCGACCTCGCCGAACTGCTCGCCGAGGAGGACGTCGTGAACCTCGCAGCGGCCATGGAACCGGGGAGCGTCGCAGGCGTGCTGGTCTACGAGAACCTCTGGGCGGCGCCGTTCGCGGCTGCGGCTCGTCGGGCCGGGGGCCAGCTCATCGCCAACGGAAGGATTCCCATCCAAGCCATCATCGCCTCGCTCGAGGCCGATGCCGAACTCGAGACGGTTGGAGACTGAGATGCTGAGACCAGGACGAGTCGGACGAGTCGGCGTGGTTGGCGCGCCGGTCGCGAAGGCCGCGGTCGTGAGTGCGGCGGTCAGGCCCGGGCCGGCGCCCGTCGCGAAGACCGCGGTCGTCGCCGCAGCCGTCACGCCCGGCCGTCGCCGCCGGATCTAGCGAGATCGACCCCGCTGCGGCATCCGTCAGGGTGTCACCGCAGCGGGGTCGTTCGCGGGTTCAGGAGACAGGTTCGAGCTTCGGGAACCTCCAAGGGATCCGATCCCGCACTGGAGCGGCGGAGTCCGAGGCGGTTCGCATCAGGCAGAGAGGGCACGGATGGCGGGGTTCGCGTCGTGGCTCTTCGGCCTCCCCGTGCAGCAGCCCCGAGAGTATCGCCGGCTCATGCGCATCCGCAGCCGGGTGTACACGCCCATCGCGAGGCTGGACGCCGAGATCCTCCGCTCGGCTGAGCCGATCCCGTTCGACCAGCTCGACCGCACCGCGTTCGTGCCGCTGCGGCCGGGCACCCACTGGGGCAAGGTGTTCGACTGCGCCTGGCTGCACATCACGGGCGACGTGCCCGCCGGGGTCGACCACCCGGTCGTGATGCTCGGCATCCGCGGCGAAGGCCTCGTGCACTCCGCAGACGGGGAGCTCCTCGACTCGGTGAGCACCGTGTTCCAGCAGGGCGACCTGCCGAACAGCGGCGGCCGGTATCGGCCGGTGCTGAACGTCGACACCTCGTCGCGGGAAGATCGAGTTCTTCGCCGACGTCACCTACAACGGGTGGATCCTCTACGAGGTGGGCCGTGCCGTCTACCACGGCGCCCATCTCGCGACCCGCGACGACGAGGCCTACGCCCTCTACTACGACTACCTCACCCTGCTCGTGCTGGCCGGGGCGACCGAGGATGCCGCGCTCGAATCCGAGCTGCGGCGATCCCTCCGCAACGCCTACGCGCGCTTCACGAAGGGCGATCGCGTCGGCGCGCGAGCGGCCCTCGCCGAGCGGCTGTCAGCGCCCTCGACGAGCGAATTCGTCTACAGCGCCGTCGGGCACGGCCACCTCGACATGGCCTGGCTGTGGCCGCTCCGGGAGACGCGGCGCAAGGCCGCGCGCACCTACGTTCGCGCCCTCAACGCGATCGACCGACGCGACGACTACATCTACGGCACCTCCCAGCCGCAGCAGATGGCGTGGATGAAGCAGCGGCATCCGGCGCTCTTCGAGCGGATGCAGGCGCGCCGTCGCCGAGGGGCGCATGGAGTTGCAGGGCTCGTTCTGGGTGGAGCCCGACACGAACCTGCCGTCGGGGGAGTCGCTCGTGCGGCAGGCCCTCGTCGGTCGTCGCTTCCTCCAGGAGGAGTTCGGGCTCACCGACGACCAGCTGCGGCTCTGCTGGCTCCCCGACACCTTCGGCTACAACGGCAACCTGCCGCAGATCCTCCGCGGGCACCGGGATGGACTGGTTCCAGACCATCAAGCTCGCCGTGGAACAAGGTCAACGACTTCCCGCACCGCAGCTTCCACTGGCAGGGCATCGACGGATCGACCGTGCTGGTGCACATGCCTCCCGAGGGCGACTACAACAGCCGCGGCGCGGCCGACAACCTGCTCACGGGCCTCAGACAGTATCCCGAACGCGCACCTGAACACGGCCCTCCTCGTCTACGGATCGGGTGACGGCGGCGGCGGCCCGAACGAGATCCACCACGAGGTCACGCGTCGCGAGCGGAGTCTCACGAGGGCTTCCGCGGGTGGAGTACTCGTCGGCCGGCGACTTCTTCCGGTCGCTCGAGCAGCGCGAGCTCACGCACACCCACGTCGGCGAGCTGTACCTCGAGACGCACCAGGGCACGTACACGACGCAGGGCGCGGATCAAGCGCCACAACCGCCTCGTCGAGCGCAAGCTGCACGAGGTCGAGGCCCTCGCCGTGCTCACGGGCGACGACTCCCGGCCCGTGCTCGAGGAGCACTGGCGCGAGGTGCTGCTGAACCAGTTCCACGACATCATCCCGGGCTCATCGATCGCGCGCGTCAACCGCGAGGCGATCGAGGCCTACGAGCGCATCGAGGCGGACCTCGACGAGTACGCCGACGAGCTCGTCGGCCGCCTGCCGCGCGAAGGGCAGGCACTCACCGCCCTGAACCTCACGAGCCTGTCCCGGAGCGAATTCGTCGAAGACCGACGACGGGCTGGTTCCACGCGGAGGTGCCGCCGTACGCAGCGACGCCGCTGGAGCCCGCGGAGACATTCCCGGAGCTCGCCTCCACGGCCGACACCCTGAGCAACGGCATCCTGACCCTGCGATTCGACGACACGGGCGCGATCGTCTCGTGCCTCGACCGCGACGGCGCCGAGCACGCCGCCGACGGCCTCAACCGGCTCGTCGTGCACAAGGATCCCTACGTCTGGCCGTTCAACGCCTGGGACATCAAGGCCGACTACGTGAACACGGCGCCGCGCGTGCTCGCGAGTGACGCCACGTGGAGACCATCGGTGGACGGCGCGGTCGCGGTGCGCCGCCAGGTGTATCGCGGGCGCACGGTGACGATCGACCAGCGCGTCGTCCTCGAGGCGGGCAGCGACGTCGTGCGCTTCGAGACCGAGGTCGACTGGCACGAGCGGCATCGGATGCTGCGGGCCGAGTTCCGCCCCACGCACTACGGCGAATCGGTGCGCTGCGAGATCCAGTTCGGGCACATCGAGCGGGTCACGACCGAGCGCGACGCGGTCGAGAAGGCCCAGTTCGAGGTGTGCGCGCACAAGTGGATCGCCACGGAGGATGCCGGCGGCGGGTTCGCGCTGCTCAACGACGGCAAGTACGGTCATCGGGCCAAGAACGGCCTGCTGAGCCTGAACCTGCTGCGCGCCCCGACGTTCCCCGACAAGACCGCCGATCGCGGCATCCACCGCTTCACCTATGCCTTCTGTCCGTTCGACGACGGCGACCTCGCCAAGGTCGTGCGCGAGGGCTACCGCCTGAACAACCCGTTGCGGATCACCGAGGGCGTGGGGTTCGAGAGCGTCGGCAGCCGTCGACGACGCGGGCGTGATCATCGAGACCGTGAAGCGGGCCGAGCACGTCGACGGGGTGGTGCTGCGGCTCTACGAGAGCCTGGGACGCCCGACCACGACGGCGCTCCAGGTCGACCTGCCTCACCGCACCGCGCGACGAGACCGACCTTCTCGAGCGGCCCTCCGGGGAAGCAGATCTCGAGCGACTCGTGTTCGGCCCGTTCGAGATCAAGACGATCCTGCTGGAGGATTGAATCGTGACCGCGACCGCGAAGCAGACTGCGACCGAGCCGGCCGTCCCGCCGCGCCGGCAGCGCATCGCGGTGGTCAGCGCGGGCTTCGGCCAGAACTTCGTGCTGACCACGGTGTCGACCTTCATCCTCGTGTACCTGCTGCAGTACGCGGGCATCAGCACGGCCGGACTGGCGGTGGTCACGGTCATCATCACGGTCTCGAAGATCGTCGATGCGATCCTCGACCCCGTGATGGGCAGCATCATCGACATGACCCGCACGCGGTGGGGCAAGCTGCGGCCCTACATCCTCTTCTCGGCGGCCCCGGTCGCGTTGCTCTCCGGGCTCCTCTTCACCGTTCCCGACACGGCGGAACCGCTGAAGCTCGTGTACTTCGGCGTCTGCTACGTGCTGTGGAGCCTCGCGTACACGGTGTGCGACGTGCCGTTCTGGGGCCTCATCGGCTCCGCGTTCAGCGACCCGATCGAACGAACGCGCGTCATCGGGAATGGTTCGTGCCTTCGGAGCCATCGCGCTCGGACTCGCCACGCTCGGAATGCCGTGGCTGGCCCGCCTGCTGAGTTTCGGACCCGAGACGACGAGCAGCGGCTGGTCCCTCGCCGTCTCCATCACCTCCGTAGTCGGGATGGGGGTGTTCCTGCTCGCCTTCTTCTTCACCCGCGAGCGGCAGACCACTGCGGCATCCACGGGCCTCTCGATGCGCCAGCTCGTGACGACGCTGTTCAGGAACACGCCACTGCTCATGGTGCTGCTCGGCTCGGTGCTCGGCTTCGGCCGCTTCATCGTCCAGGCCGGCGGGGCGGTGTTCGTGGTGATCG
The DNA here is from genome assembly GCA_963799015.1 of uncultured Actinomycetota bacterium. GTDB lineage: Bacteria > Actinomycetota > Actinomycetes > Actinomycetales > Microbacteriaceae > Agromyces. Next base: position 99,480 of record CAWCWD010000053.1, read on the forward strand.
CCTACGGGGACGAGGGCACGTTCACCCTCGTCGGCGCCGCGATCATCGTGGGAATGGTCCTCTCGTCGTTCCTCACGCCGCTCATGCTGCGCCACCTCACCGGCCGCACCCTGATCGTGGGCAGTTCCGTGGTCGCCGCCGCGCTGTACGTGGCCATGTACCTCGCCGGCTTCGCGAACCTCGGCGCCATCCTCGTCTTCATCTTCCTGACCGGGCTGACGCTCGGGATCTTCCTCGTGACCCAGGCGACGATGATCGCCGATTCCGTGGACGACGCGGAGCGCCGCCTCGGGGTGCGCAACGACGGCATCTCCTTCGCCAGCCTGACCTTCGCCACGAAGATCATGAACGCACTGGCCGTGCTCGTGTTCGGGGCGTTCGTGGTGATGGCCGGCTACGAAGCCGGGGTGACGGTCACGCCCGCGATGCAGGACATCGTCTTCGCGTCGATCACGTTGGTGCCCGCCGTCAGCTGCCTGCTCTCGGCGATCCCGTTCCTGTTCTATCGGCTGGGCGCGCGCGATCCTCGGCGACGATGCGGGCGACGCGACGTGAGGCCCAGGCGCCGCTCAGTGGGCCGATGACGATGAGCAGGGCCCAGGTGTAGCGCCCCCAGTCGGCGCCGAACGCATAGGCGATCGGGATCGAGGCCAGGAAGACGACCGGCGTCGCGAGCGTGGCGAGCAGGTTGACGGTGTCGGCGCGTCGGGGGAGGGGATCGGCGAGGACGCCATCGTGGCGTGCGACGTAGAACATCGCGGTCTGCGCGATGACGGCACAACTGATGTTCACCGCGTACACCGCGACGGCGAGCGGTTGGTCAGCCGTCTCGACGTCGCTGATGCCCTGGGTCGAGAACGGCACGAGCACGACGAAGGCGATCGCCACCAGGTTCGCGACGATGATGCCCGGACTGACCGCCCGGAACTGGGCGACCAGGCCGTGGTTCACGCGCCAGAAGACCGCGATGACGATGAAGCTGATGGCGAAGCCGAGGAGCTGCCACTCCAGCCCGCTGCCGAGCAGGGCGTCGAGGCTCGTCCAGGCGGAGGCCTTCGGCGGGTCGATGTTCACGACGAGCAGCGTCAAGGCGAACGCGTAGACGGCATCGAAGAACGTGAAGGCGCGCGCGAACTCCACGGTGTCGCGTTCGTAGTGCGGCCCCGCCGACGTGCGCGCCCCGTCAGTCCCCACGAGAGGAGTGTGCCGCGAGCCGGGCGCCCGCGGCATCCGACTCGCCGTCAGTTCCAGTCGACCGCGTGCATCCAGCCGGCGAGGTACGCGCGCTCGTTGACGCCGAGCCGCACGCCGCCGCGAGGGATCGGCTCGCCGTCGAGCTCGCAGAGGTCGTAGATGCGCCGCACGACCACGGCGCGGAGCGGCGCGTCGAGGTTCTCGAGCACCTCGCGCTGGAGCGGTCGCTCGAGCATCGGCCACCAGATGCCGATCGGTGGAAGCCCGTGGCCGGGCCTCGGGCGTTCAGCGTGTGGCCGGGTCTTCGACGACGGAACTCATTGCGCCGGCTCCTCGAGTTGTCCGCCGCAGTCTGATCGGTAGGGTCTGGATCGGTCATCGCTGCACTCCTCGTTCTCGGCGACCGCGCCCTCGAGGCCGCCGACTTCGACCCTACGCGCGCGCGTGCGGAACGGAGCAGGAGATTGACCGTTCGGCACGCCCGGTGCTACCCGGCCGACCCCCGTCGGTGCGCTCGGTCGACATCGGGGGCTGCGTTCTCGGCCGCAGCGCAGCAAGATGGACGGATGGACCTCCCGGTGATGCCGCCCCTCGCGCCCATGCTCGCCGAAGTCCGTGAAGGAGATCCCCGACGTCGGCCACGTCGAGCCGAAGTGGGACGGCTTCCGCACGATCGTCTTCAAGGACGGCGACGAGATCGAACTCGGCAGCCGCAACGAGCGCCCGATGACGCGGTACTTCCCCGAGCTCGTCGAGGCCCTGCGGGAGAGCCTGCCGACCCGCTGCGTCGTCGACGGCGAGATCATCCTCGTGACCGACGGGCGGCTCGACTTCGATGCGCTGCAGCAGCGCATCCATCCGGCCGACAGCCGGGTGCGGATGCTCGCCGAGCAGACCCCGGTCTCGTTCGTCGCGTTCGACCTGCTCGCCATCGCCGACGACGACCTGATGGCGGAGCCGTTCGCGGATCGTCGGCGCGGCCTCGTCGAGGCGCTCGCAGAGGCATCCGATCCCGTCTTCGTCACGCCAGCGACGGCCGACCTGGCGGAGGCCACCGACTGGTTCACCAGGTTCGAGGGGGCGGGCCTCGACGGGGTGGTGGCCAAGCCGCTCGACGGCACGTACCAGCCCGACAAGCGCACGATGTTCAAGATCAAGCACGAGCGCACGGCGGACTGCGTCGTCGCGGGCTTCCGCTGGCACAAGAGCGGCGGGATCGTCGGCTCGCTCCTGCTCGGGCTCTACGGCGAGGACGGCCGGCTGCACCACGTCGGCGTCGCCGCCTCGTTCCCGATGGCGCGGCGGGCGAGCCTCGTCGCCGAGCTCGAGCCGCTCGTCGCGGACGACCTGTCGCAGCATCCGTGGGGCGAGTGGGCCGACCAGGAGGCGCACCAGTCGACGCGGATGCCGGGCGCGGTGAGCCGCTGGAGCGCCGGCAAGAACCTCTCGTTCGTGCCACTGCGCCCAGAGCTCGTCGTCGAGGTCGCCTACGAGAAGATGGAGGGCGATCGGTTCCGCCACACGGCGCAGTTCCGGCGGTGGCGCACCGACCGCACGCCCGAGAGCTGCACCTACGAGCAGCTCGAGGCGCCCGACGGCCTCGACATGTCGGAGATCCTGCCGATGCGGAGCTGACCGCGTCCACGCGTCACGGATGCGGCGGGCGGCCGCTCGGGCTCAGAGCACCGCGCGAAGTCCCGCGGAGAGCGCAGTGTGGTGCTCGAACACCAGGTTCGTCTCGGTGAGCGCGACCGCGGGATTCGCCGAGAGGTTCTTCAGCACGAACTGGCGCACGTGCTCGCTGTCGCGCACGCGCACGTGGATGAGGAAGTCCTCGGTGCCGCCGAGGAAGAAGAGCTGCGCGACCTCGGGCTCCTGCCGCAGCTCATCGGAGATCTGCTCCATGAGGTGCCGTGCCCCCGGTCGGATGCGCACGCTCACGAGCGCCTGCAGCGTGAAGCCGAGTGCCGCCGGATTGATCTCGGCGGTGTAGCGGACGATGACCCCGCGTTCGCGGAGGGAGCGGACCCGCGCGAGGCACGTCGACGGGGAGATGCCCACCTCGCGGGCCAGCTCGACGTTCGGGATGCGGGCGTTCTCGTGCAGGAGGGTCACGATCTGCCGATCGACGTCATCGAGCTCGATCCGGACCCGGTGCGCTGATGTGCGGTGCATCGGTCATCGAGGGGCATCCTTCCGAACAAGTGAATGGATATCGATGATCCTAGCGAACATCATGCGGAAGGGGTTCCGAAACAGCGAATAACAGGCGACGATTGAGGCAATTCCACCCACAGCATTCGGAGATCACCATGCACGTCGGCGTGCCCGCAGAGGTCAAGAACAATGAATTCCGCGTCGCCATGACGCCTGCGGGGGTGCACGCCCTCGTCGGGCGCGGCCACCGCGTCGACATCCAGGCGGGCGCCGGCGTCGGCGCCGGCTACACCGACGAGGAGTACCGCGAGGCGGGCGCGACGATCGTCGGCTCCGCCGCAGAGGCCTGGTCGGCCGAGCTCGTGCTCAAGGTGAAGGAGCCGATCGCAGCAGGAGTACGGCTTCCTGCGCGAGGACCTCACGCTCTTCACCTACCTCCACCTCGCGGCCGACCTGCCGCTCACGCGCGCCATCCTCGACTCGGGCGTCACCGCCATCGCGTACGAGACGGTGCAGCTGGCCGATCGGTCGCTGCCGCTCCTGACTCCGATGAGCGAGGTCGCCGGCCGGCTCGCGCCGCAGGTCGGCGCCGCATCGCTGCACGCGTCGATGGGCGGCCGCGGCGTGCTCCTCGGCGGCGTCCCCGGCACCGCCCCCGCGAAGGTCGTCGTGATCGGCGGCGGCGTCGCCGGCGAGCAGGCCGCCGCCACCGCGCTCGGCCTCGGCGCCGACGTGACCGTGTTCGACATCTCCCTGCCGAAGCTGCGCGAGCTCGATGCCCGCTACGACCACCGCATCAAGACCCTCGCTTCCTCGCCCTACGAGATCGCGCGCCAGCTGAAGGACGCCGACCTCGTCGTCGGCGCCGTGCTCGTGCCGGGCGCCGCCGCGCCGAAGGTCGTGACCGACGAGATGGTCGCCGTCGATGAAGCCGGGCGCCGTGCTCGTCGACATCGCGATCGACCAGGGCGGATGCTTCGAGGGCTCTCGCCCGACCACGCACGCCGAGCCGACCTTCCGGGTGCACGACGCCATCTACTACTGCGTCGCGAACATGCCGGGTGCCGTGCCCGCCACGTCGACCCCGGCACTCACGAACGCGACCCTGCCGTACGCCCTGAAGATCGCCGACCTCGGCTGGGAGGCCGCGCTCGCCGCAGACCCGGCGCTCGCGCTCGGCCTCAACGCCACCGCCGGGCGGCTCGTGAACGAGGGCGTCGCCCGCGCGCACGGACTGGAGCTGCAGGGAGCGCACTGACCGCCGCGCTCCATCGAGGCGTCGAAGCGCCGGCCGGGTGATCCCCGGTCGGCGCTGTCGCGTCTCAGGAGAGCGTGAGGAAGAGCTTCTCGAGCTCCTCGACCGTGAGGCGGTCCGCGGCGCCGCGCTCGGCGGCTGGCCCGGCCGACCTCGTCCGTTGAGGACTCGGCGAGGCACTCGCGCATCGCGCTCGAGATGATCGCGAACCCGGCCTTGTCGAGGGCGCTCGACACGGCGGCCAGCTGGGTGACCACGGTGCGGCAGTCGCCGCCCGCCTCGACGGCGTCGATCACGGCGTTCAGCTGCCCGCGCGCTCGCTTCAGCCGGTTCAGGATGCGGCGGTCGGCGTCGCCTGCCGACTGCATCTCATGCGTCGCCGCCCATCGTCACGGGCAGGCCGGCGCGGTACCACGCCGAGGATCCCGCCGGCGATGTTCACCGCGTCGACGCCGTTCGCCTCGAGGTACTGGGTGGCCTGTGCGCTTCGGCCCCCGACATGGCACATCACGTAGACGGTGCGGTCGCGGGGCACCTCGTCGAGTCGCTCGACGAGCGAGCCGAGCGGGATGTGCTGGGCCCCCTCGACGCGCGCCTGCGCGACCTCGTCGGGCTCGCGCACGTCCAGGATGTGGGCGTCATCGGTGTCGTGCACCTCGGTGGGGGTGACGGTCTGCATCCGGGTTCCTTCGGGGTCGGTGGTCGGGTCGGGGAGGGGTGGTCGGAGGTCAGGCGGCCCGAAGGTCGCGGGACGCGGCATCCGTCGCCTCGCGCTCGATCGCGCGGGCGCGCTCGCCGTCGCGCCAGGTCAGGAAGCCGCCGTCGAGGTTGGCGACGTCGTGGCCGAGGCTCGCCAGCAGCCGGGCCGCGGTGTGCGCGCCCTGGCCGACGCGGCAGTGCACGATCACGGGGCGGTCGGCGAACTCGTGGTGGCGCTCGCGCAGCTGCTCGACCGGGACCCAGGTCGCGCCGGGGATCGCACCCTCGGCGAGCTGGCCCTCGGCCCGCACGTCGAGGAACGCCGCCCCGGCGGCGAGCGCGTCGTCGAGCTCGTGCCACTGGATGGTGCGGTCCTCGCCCGCCGCGAGGTTGCGGTCGATGTAGCCGAGCATGTTGATCGGGTCCTTCGCCGAGCCGAACTGCGGCGCGTAGGCGAGCTCGAGGTCGGCGAGGGCCGACGCCGTGAGTCCCGCAGCCATGGCCGTCGCGATCACGTCGATGCGCCGGTCGACGCCGTCGGTGCCGACGGCCTGCGCCCCGAGGATGCGATCGGATGCCGCATCGACGACGAGCTTCAGCGACATCGAGGCCGCGCCGGGGTAGTACCCGGCGTGCGAGAGCGGATGGGTGTGGATGACGCGCACCGAGCGTCCGCGAGCGGCGGCGAGCTCCTCGGTCCAGCCCGTGCTCGCTGCAGTGAGCCCGAGCACGTCGATGATCGTGGTGCCGAGCGCGGGCGCCGTGGCCGACGGCCGTCCCGGCGATCGCATCGGCGACGGCACGTCCGTGGCGGTTCGCGAGCCCGGCGAGGGGCACGACGCGGTGGCCGCCGTCGACCGCGTCGCGCTTCTCGGCGACGTCGCCGACGGCGAACACGGCAGGGTCGCTGGTGCGGTGCGCATCGTCGACGACGATGCCGCCCGACTCGCCGATCTCGAGGCCGGCATCACGTGCGAGCCGCGACTCGGGCTCGACGCCCATCGCCGCGATCACGAGGTGCGCGTCGAGGCGGTCGCCATCGTCGAGCACGACGCCGCGCTCGTCCACGCGCGTCACGGATCGGCCGAACCGCAGCGCCACGCCCTGCGCCTCGACGTGGTCGGCGAGCGGTGCCGCCATCTCGGGGTCGAGAGCGCCGAGCAGCCGGGTGCCGCGCTGCACGATCGTCGTGGCGAAGTCCGCGGCGCCGCAGGTTGTCGGCCATCTCGAGGCCGATGTAGCCGCCGCCGACGACGACGACGGGGGACCCGAGCGGGGAGCGGTGCCGCCGCGGCCATGATGGCGTCGAGGTCGTCGAGCGTGCGCAGCGCGTGGAGCGGGGCATCCGGCGCGACGTGGCCGGGAAGGCGCGGGGACGCTCCCGGGGCGAGCACCAGCTCGTCGTAGCCGAGGGCGTACTCGGCCCCGCCGTCGGTCGGGCGCACGGTGACGCGCTTCGCGTGCCGGTCGATCGCCACCACCTCGCTGCGCACGCGCGCATCGATGCGGAACCTGCGCCGCGAGGCGCGCGGGGTCCTGCAGCTCGAGGGCCGATCGGTCGGCGATCACGCCCGAGACGTGGTACGGCAGCCCGCAGTTGGCGAAGGAGACGGCACCGCTGCGCTCGAGCACGATGATCTCGCGATCCTCGTCGAGGCGACGGAGCCGAGTGGCGGCGGACATGCCGCCGGCGACGCCGCCGACGATCACGGTCACGGGCGCGCCGGCGGAGGGGGAGGTGGTGCTGCGGGGCATCCGTCGACGGTAGCACGATACCCCGGGGGTATCGAAACGGCGCAGGATGCGGCGATGCTCCCGTGATTCCGCGCGAAGCCACGTATGGTGTCCGTGTGTGGCGGCTCGATCGGAACCATGACGAGGAGGACATCCTCGGCTCCGAGCCCGATGCCGCAGCCGAACACCTCACCCCGGATCCCATGCGACAGGACAACACGAGCCCAGACGGCCTCAGCCTCGGCGACCCCGAACTCGTCGCAGGCAACGTCGCCGAGCCCGCGTGGCGCCGCTGGCAGGGCGAGCTCGCCGAGGTCGGCGGACGCTCGCCGCTCATCCGCTTCGTCGACACGCCTCGCACCCGCATCGAGCTCTCCACGACGCATCCGGGCGGCCTGCCGCAGTTCATCACCGGCAAGTCGACCCTGCTCTCGAGCCTCATCCGCGACGAGCTCGCGCTGCGCAACGCCCGGCTCGCGGCCGCCGAGATCACGCAGAAGGGCATCGAGCTGCGCTCGGTGCGCGGCATCGAGTCGGTGCACCTCGCGATCGGCCTCGCCTCCTGGCGGAACGCCGGCGAGGAGTACCTCGCACCCGGTGCTGCTGCGGCCGCTCGCGATCCGTCGGTACGGCCGCGACTTCGAGCTGAAGCTCAAGGGCCAGCCGTTCCTCAACCCCGCGCTCGCGCGCGAACTGCGCGAGCAGTTCCAGATCACGCTCGACGCCGACGCGTTCGTCGCGCTCGCCATCACCAACGGCGTGTTCAAGCCGCAGCCGGTCATCGACCGGCTGCGCGGCCTCACGCTCGCACCTGCCGTGGTTCCACGTCGCGCCGCGCCTCGTCGTGTCGTCGTTCGCCGAGGTCGGGCCCGAGATGGCGGCGGATGTCGCGTCGCCTCGACCACCCGCTCATCGACGCGATCGCCGGCAACCAGGCCGCCCGCGCCTCGCTCGCGCAGCAGGGCGAACGCGCCCGCCCGGTGGCGCAGGACGAACGCCCGCCGTCGACCGACACCCTCCTCCTCGACGCCGACCCCGAGCAGGAACAGGTCGTCGCCGAGATCGAATCGGGCTCGTCGCTCGTCGTGAAGACCCTGCCCGGCACCGGTGGCACGCAGACGATCGTGAACGCGATCGGCGCACTCGTCGCGAAGGACAAGCGGGTGCTCGTGGTCGGAGCCCGCCGGGCGAGCCTCGACGGCATCGCGCACCGGCTCGGGCAGGTCGGGCTCGGTGGCGCCGCCGTCACCACCGCCGGCCTGCGCCGCGACCTCATCCAGTCGATCTCGCGCAACGAGAAGGCGGAGCAGCCGAGGGTCGCCGACGTCGACGACGCGCTCGTGCGCCTTCGCAAGGTGCTGCTCGACTACCGGTCGGCACTGACCCGGCGCGACCCCGAACTGCACGTGTCGGTGCTCGATGCGCTCGGCGAGCTCGCGAGACTCGCGCTGCTCAGGCAGGCGCCCTCGACGACGGCCCGGCTCGACCACGCCTCGCTCGTCGCGCTCGCCACCGGCCGCGACCGCGTCGCGCGCGACCTCGCGCGGGCCGCCGAGCTCGGCGAGTTCCGCTACGGGCCGGGCGACTCGCCCTGGTACGGCGCGTCGTTCACCTCCTCCGATGAGGCCACCCACGCCCACGAGCTCGCGAAGCGACTCAGCACCGCCGAACTGCCGCGGCTCCTCGAGCGGGGCCGCGCCCTCATCGCGCAGACCCGGCTGCGCCCGTTCGAGTCGGTCGCCGAGCTCGGCGTGTTCCTGCGCCTGCTCCTCGACGTGCGCGAGACGCTCGACCGCTTCCAGCCGTCGGTGTTCGACCGTCCCCTCGGGGAGCTCATCGCGGCGACCTCCGCCCGGCGCGACTCGCCCGGCATGTCGGGCGCGAACCGCCGCCGCCTGCGCCGCCTCGCGCTCGAGTACGTGCGGCCCGGCGTGCACGTCGGCGACCTGAACGGCGCGCTCCGCGGCATCCAGCAGCAGCGCACGCTCTGGCAGCGGTACTCGGAGGCCGGCGCGATCCCCGGCGTGCCGGTCGGCATCGACGACGTGCACGTCGCCTACCGCACGGTCGCCGCCGACCTCGCGGCGCTCGATGCGCCCCTCGGCGTCGTGGGCACGCCGCGCCAGCTCGCCGCCCGCCCCGTGCGCGAGCTCATCATGAACCTCGCTGGGCTCGCCGCCGAGTCCGAGGTGCTCACGAACCTGCAGGAGCGCACCGCCGTGCTCTCGCGGTTGCGGGAGCTCGGGCTCGACCCGCTGCTGCTCGACCTGGCGAAGCGGCATGTGCCCGAGCGCGCCGTCGCCGCCGAGCTCGAGCTCGCCTGGTGGCAGTCGGTGCTCGAGGCGATGCTCGCGAACGACACGGCGCTGCTCGGCGCGAACACCACGGTGCTCGACCGGCTCGAGGGCGACTTCCGCCTCGTCGACGAGGCGCACGCCTCGGCAGCCGGGCCGCTGCTGGCGTGGCACCTCGCCGAGAACTGGAAGGTCGCGCTCGATCGACCACCCCGACGAGGCCGACCGGCTGAAGCGGATGCTCCGCGGCGACCGCGTGCGGCCCGAGACGCTGCACGCGGACACGCCGCACCTCTTCCGCGCCCTCGCGCCGGTGTGGCTCGCGTCGCCGTACGAGGTGCCCGAGATCGACGACGACATCGCGTTCGACGCCGTGGTGCTCGTCGACGCGGGCTCCACGACGATCGCCGAGAACCTCGGCGCCATCCGCCGCGCGCGGCAGGTCGTCGCCTTCGGCGACCCCGTGACCCAGACGCCGACGCTGTTCGAGACGGGCATCGACGACGCCGAGCGGGGCGGCGACCGCGCCGGCGATCGGGTCACCGAGCACGGCGTCGACGCCCTGCACGCCGACTCGGCGCTCGCCCGCCTCGGCGAACTGCTGCCGACGCTCACGCTGACGCGCAGCTATCGCGCCGGCGGCGAGGACCTCGCCGAGCTCGTGAACCGCCGGTTCTACGGCGGCCGCATCGAGTCGCTGCCGTGGGCGGGCAGCTTCCTCGGCCACGGCAGCCTGGGCCTGCACTACGTCGCGCGGCAACGGCCTGCCCGACGCCGTGACCGGCACGGTCGAGAGCCTCGACTCCGAGGTGGCCAAGGTCGTCGAGCTCGTCATGGAGCACGCGGTCAAGCGTCCGCGCGAGTCGCTCATGGTGATCACCGCGAGCACGAGGCACGCCGCACGCGTGCACCAGGCCGTGCTCGCCGCGTTCGCGAAGCGCACCGACCTCTCCGACTTCATCCTGAAGGACCGCGCCGAGCCGTTCACGGTGCTCACCCTCGAGCAGGCGGTCGCGCAGAGCCGCGACCGCGTGATCTTCTCGGTCGGCTTCGGGCGCACCCCGCACGGCCGGCTGCTGTCGAACTTCGGATCGCTCGGCGAACCCGGCGGCGACCGGCTGCTCGCGGTCGGGATGACCCGCGCGCGGCGCTCGATGGACATCGTCTCGGCGTTCGGCCCGAGGACATCGACGAGGAGCGACAGGCGCACGGCGTGCTGGCGCTCGCGAACATCCTCGCCCAGACCGAGGAGCGCGCGGCCGCCCACGACGACGGCGAACCCGGCGCATCGATGCTCGGCGACCTCGCGGCCCGGCTGTCGCGCCTCGGCATCCGGGTGAGCGTCGGACACCGCGGGCGGCTCGCGCTCGCCGCTGCGCACGCCGGCAAGGCCGTCGTCGTCGAGACCGACGAGGCGTTCGCCGGGCTCAGCCTGCGCGAGTCGCTGCGGCTGCGGCCCGACGTGCTGCGCCGCCTCGGCTGGCACTACCTGCGCGTGCACAGCTTCGAGCTGTTCGGCAACCCCGACGCCGTCGCGACACGCGTCGCCGCGCTGCTCGGCAAGCCCGAGACGCCGACCAGCGGATGCCGCGGCCGGTTGATGTCCGAGGAACCGGCAGCGCGTCGAACGCGCCGGCGGCAAGGCGCGCCGCGCGCGGCTCACGCCCGCGCCCGGGTCGGACCCGTCGCCCGAGCAGCAGGCCCCGGAGGAGCCGGAACCCGCGGCGCCCCCGAAGCGCACGCGGCCGAGCCCCGACGACGATCGCATCACGCGGGAGCGACCGCCGCACTGGTGAGCGCGACGCTACTCGGCGTGCTTGCGGCCGACGGGCGTGCCGCCGCCGGCGTGCCCGCGCCGCTGCGTTCGGCGAGCAGATCGCGGATCTCCGAGAGGAGCTGAGCTCGGTCTCGGGCTCGTCCTCGGTCGGGGGTGCCGGCCTTGCGCTTGGCCTCGGCCCGCTCCTTGAGGTGGTTCATCGGCATCACGAACACGAAGTAGACCACGGCCGCCACGATCGCGAAGTTGATGATCGCGCCGAGGACCGCGCCGAACCTCAAGTCCGCCGTCTGCCCGTCGAGGGTCGGGATGCTGAGGACGAGCGCTTGTCGAGGCTGTCGGCCTGGAAGATCGCGCCGATCAGCGGATTGATGAGGTCGCGACGATCGCGTTGACGATCGCGGTGAACGCGGCGCCGATGACGACCGCGACCGCGAGGTCGATGACGTTTCCGCGGAGGATGAACTCCTTGAAGCCCTTGAGCACGGTCCCTCCCCACGTCCGCCCGGCTGCGGCACGCCTAGGCCACGCTAGCGGACGACCCCGATCCGGTCGAACCGGAGCCGCTCGACGTGCGAGCCGCTCGACGACGAGCCGCCCGACGACGACCGCTCGAGGACGAACGCCCGACGACGAGCCGCCCGACGAGGAGTCGCGAGCTCGCGCGCGGCATCCGACCCGACTTCGCACCGCGCCACGCGAGTCGGTGCGGTAGAAGCCGGAGCCGTTGAAGGTCACGCCGATCGTGTTGAAGAGCTTGCGCAGTCGCCGCCGCACACCTCGCAGACGGTGAGCGTGTCGTCGGTGAAGGCCTGATGGATGTCGAACGCGTTGTCGCACTCGGTGCAGCGGTAGGCGTAGGTGGGCATGGGATTCTTCCGGATCGTGGTGCGCCGCTCAGAACGCGATGATGCGCGTCGGCGTCACGACGCCGTTGACGGGCTGGTCGTGCACCTCGCGCGGCACCTGCTCGACGAACTCGCTGTCGAAGACGACGGCGTACACCGGAGGACATCTTCCCATCGATCCGAGGGTCTTGTCGAAATAGCCGCGGCCCCACCCGAGGCGCATGCCGGTGCGGTCGACCGCGGCGGCGGGCACGAGGATCAGGTCGACGTCGTTGATCGCCATCGGCCCGAGCAGCTCGCCGACGGCTTCGGGCATGCCGTGCAGGCCCGAGCGTCTCGACGTCCTCCTCGCCGACGGTCCAGTCGAGCAGGCCGTCTTCGCGCGTGACGGGGAACAGCACGCGGATGCCGCGGGCCTCCGCCCAGTTCACGAACGGCCGGGTGTCCGGCTCGGTCGGCATCGAGAGGTAGCACGAGATCGACTCGGCGCCGGTCGAGCCGACGAGCTCCTCGAGCCGGGCGGTGAACCCCTCGGTCGCGCGCTCGCGTTCGTGGGCCGGCATGTTCTGCCGGCGCTCGCGCAGCTCGGCGCGCAGCACGCGCTTCTGGACGTCCGGATCGTCGGGCATGGCACACATCCTAGGACGATGCGTCCCGCCGGTCGGCCCTGCGCTGCGGCGCGACATCCGGTTACGCTGGTCGGCATGACTCATCCGATCACCAAGGCCGTCATCCCCGCCGCAGGACTCGGCACTCGGTTCCTCCCGGCGACGAAGGCGATGCCGAAGGAGATGCTGCCCGGTCGTCGACAAGCCGGCGATCCAGTACGTCGTCGAGGAGGCCGTGCGCGGCCGGCCTCACCGACGTGCTCATGATCACCGGGCGCAACAAGAACGCGCTCGAGAACCACTTCGACCGGGTCGCCGAACTCGAGGACACGCTCGAGGCGAAGGGCGACACGGCGAAGCTCGCAGAAGGTCAACGAATCGACCGACCTCGCCGACATGCACTTCGTCCGCCAGGGCGACCCGCAGGGCCTCGGGCACGCGGTGCTGCGGGCGCGCATGCACGTCGGCGACCAGCCGTTCGCGGTGCTCCTCGGCGACGACATCATCGACGAGCGCGACCCGCTGCTGACGCGCATGCTCGACGAGCAGGACGAAGCGCGACGCGTCGATCGTCGCGCTCCTGGAGGTCGACCCCGACCACATCCACCTGTACGGCGCCGCGGCGGTCGAGGCGACCGACGACCCCGACGTCGTGCGCGTCACCGGCCTCGTCGAGAAGCCCGCGCCGAGAGGACGCGCCCTCGAACTTCGCCGTGATCGGCCGCTACGTGCTGAAGCCCGAGGTGTTCGACATCCTCGAGCACACGCAGCCCGGCAAGGGCGGCGAGATCCAGCTCACCGACGCGCTCATGGAGATGGCGGCCGACGTCGAGGGCACCGGCGGCGTGTACGGCGTCGTCTTCCGCGGCCGCCGCTACGACACGGGCGATAAGCTCGACTACATCAAGGCCATCGTGCAGCTCGCCGCGGATCGCGACGATCTCGGGCCCGAGCTGCGACCCTGGTTCAACGAGTACGTCGCCGGATTCGAACGGACCTGACGATGGCCGCGGCCGCGATCCCCACGCTGCGTGACGGGGACGTCACCCTGCGGCCGATCCGCGCGCGCGACGCCAAGCGTGCTCGAGCGCGTGCTGCTCGACAATCGCGGCTGGCTGCGGCAGTGGGAGGCGACGTACCCGGGCGGCGGTCGGTCGTTCGACATGCGCGCGAGCATCCGCAACCTGCTCGCGCACGCGCGCACCGGCCACGCGCTGCCGTTCGTCATCGAGTTCGACGGCGAGCTCGTCGGGCAGCTGAACGTGTCGTCGATCGCGTTCGGCTCGCTCTCGTCGGCGACGATCGGCTACTGGGTGTCGCAGGCGGTCGCCGGCCGCGGCATCACCCCGACCGCCGTCGCGCTCGCGACCGACTACTGCTTCTCGGTGCTGCGCCTGCACCGCATGGAGATCTGCATCCGGCCCGAGAACCAGCCGTCGCTGCGCGTGGTCGAGAAGCTCGGCTTCCGCTACGAGGGGCTCCGGCGGCGGTTCATCCACATCAACGGCGACTGGCGCGACCACTTCGCGTTCGCGCTCGTCGCCGAGGAGGTGCCGCAGGGCGTGCTGCGCCGCTGGCGCGAGGGGCGCGTGCCCGAGGACGCCGCGCGCGTCACCGCCGAGGACCGCGCGGCCGCGGCGTACCCGCTGCACGTCGCCGATCGCTGAACACGCGCGCGTCGAGCGGCGGCATCGTCCACGTGACCTAGCGTTGTCGCATGGACGTGATCGGCGGGGGAGTGCTCGTGGCGGCGGCCGCGGCGCTCTGGATCGCGTACCTCCTGCCGAGCTGGCTGCGTCGCCGGCAGTACCTCGCCACCGAGCGCAACGCGGTGCGCCTGCAGCAGACGCTCCGCATCCTCGCCGAGACGGCTGAGACGCCCGAGGCGGTGCGCGTCGAGGCGACGGCGCGCGAGGTCGCGTCGCAGCAGCGCATCCTGCACGAGCACGAGCAGGCGGCGCGGCTCGCGGCGGAGGCCGCCGAGCACCTCGCGATCGCCGAGCGACGCGCCGCCGAGGAGGCGGTGGATGCCGCGCGCGGACTCGCGGCGGCCGCGCAGGCGCCGGTCACCGAGCCGATCCCCACCATCCCGTCGGCGTCCCCGACGGATACGCACGAGGTGGCGCCGGTCGCACGACGCGCGACGGATGCCGCCGCGCGCGCCGCTCGCTGCGCCGCCGCCGCGCGCTCTGCTCGCTGCTCCTGCTCGTCTCGCTGCTCACCGTCGTCGGCGGGCTCATCGCCGCCGCGTTCGGCGCGTCGCTCCTCGATCGCGGGCGGCGGAGCCCTCGGCGTCGTCGTGGCGTTCGCGGGCATCGTGCGCCTCGCACGCGTGCGGGTGCCATCGGGCGGCGGCCACGGCGGCCACGTCGCGGCGCCGGAGCCGCGCCGTTCGAGCCCATCGAACTCGCCGAGCCCGAGGCCGACGAGCACGGGTGGACGCCGCAGCCGCTGCCGAAGCCGCTGCACCTCTCGCGCGGCACGATCGCCGCGATGGCGATGGCGTCGATCGAGGCGGCTGCCGAGCTGAAGCGTGCGGCGGCCGATGCGGAGGTCGCCCGCCGGGTCGAGGAGCTGGAGCCCGCCGTGCCGTCGATCGCTCCCGGCGCCTGCAGCCCGCGCCGACGCCGGCCGCGGCATCCGATCGTCGCGCCGCCGAGCCCGCGAGCCCGTATGCGCGCATGGGCATCGTCGAGGAGGCGAGCCCCGGCATTCGACGACCTCGACGCGGTGCTGCGCCGTCGTCGCCAGGCCGGATGAACCGACCCGCCGCGCTGGTCCGAACCACCGCGTGAGGGATGATAGGCTCGTTGTCGCTCGGGCCCATGGCGCAGTTGGTAGCGCGTCTCGTTCGCAATGAGAAGGTCGGGGGTTCGAATCCCCCTGGGTCCACCAAATCGTCCTCCAGTGAACCCCCGACATGCTGAAACGGCGTGTTCGGGGGATTCTGGTTGTCTGGACATGTGCTGCCGGGTCGATGGACCCCTGAGTCTCGCGCTGATCGCGACTTCCTCTTCGTGTCGGTGTCCGGATCAAGGCCGGCGAGTGACAGCGCTTGCCCGCACCCAGGCGCATAGCGAAAGTTACGAACACTAACCGTTGTGTTACAGTTCATAACATGGCTGCTGCGCCCCACTCTTCGATCACCAAGGCAGCCGTAGTGCGAACGAGGTCACTGCCCTTCCTGCGAGGGGTGGCTCGTCATGTCGCGTGAACGTCTTTCTCGCGCGGACTTTGTCGCGATCGCCGCTGAGCTCGCTGATGAGATCGGTTTGGATGAGCTGAACATCACCCGGGTTGCGCGGGCTGCAGGGATCTCGACTCCGGGAGCGTACAAGCACGTGATCGACCTGACTGATCTCCGGCGCGCCCTCGCGATGCAGACATTGCGCGATGTCACGGCGCTCGTGCAGAGGCGCTGGTGTGGGCCGCAGTGGAGCGGACGCGCTCGCTTCCGTTGCGCTCGCGATGTTGGATTGGGCGAGGCGGCATCCCGGACGCTACGCCGCACTCCAGACCTCGGTCGACTCGGACCACCAGAAGTACGTAGAGCTCAGTATCGAGCTGGTCGATGCGATCGCCGCAAGCTTGCGCGCGTACAACCTGCCACCGGGAGCCCAGATCGATGGTGTGCGTACGCTGCGCAGCCTCCTGCACGGCTTCATCATGCTCGAGCTCTCCGGCGGTTTCCAGATCGAGCGCGATGTCGCGGTGTCGTTCGAGCGCGCCGTCCGGTCGCTCGATGTCGTGTTCCGGTCCTGGAGTGTCGTATGACCACGCCGGTCTTGTCCGTCGCGCTCCTCGTTCGGTTCGTCCTGGACACCGCGAGACCGTCGCGCACGCGGCGGCCGGGGATGCCGTGAGCCGCACCCCTCTCTACACGAATCAAGCGAAAGGACCACTCATGACCACAACCATGCAAACCCCGACCACCCGTCGCTCGCGCATCTTCGTGCGCGGCAGCTCGATCCTCGCCGCCATCGGCGTGCTTCTCGCCGTACTCGCTGGAATCGGCGCAGCCATCTCGCTTCCAGCGGCCACTCCCTCGACCCTGATGGTCGAGACATGGCGGATGATCGGGTTCTTCACGTTCGCCGCGATCTTCGCGCTGCTCGCCGCCCGCCCGCTCATGTCGCGCGCGCTCTGGATCATCGTCATCGCCAACAAGCTCACGCTCACCATCGCCGGTCTCGCATTCGGCGCCGACGTTGAAGGCGCACTCACCGCCGCAGCCTGGGACGGCGCCCTCGTGTTCATCCTCAGCGCCGCCTTCGCGAGCGCCATGATCGCACAGGCTGGTACTCATGGGCCGCAACGACGACGTGACAACCTCTCGACAGACAACGCCTCGGGCACGGAATGAACCGTGCTGGACGCCGTTCCTCGGCGACGTGTACTCCCGACCAGGCGTCAGCAGCGCCGCCCGATTGAGATGCTCGTGAGCGCCGATCGAAGCGGATCACGACGTCCGACTCGAGTTCCACGCGATCGGTCTGCACGAATCCGGCCGAACGGAGCATGGCGAGGTCGTCGTCAGCGCCGTGTGCGCTGCGCGTGACGACGAGGACGCGCTCCAGGCCTCGCAGCCGGTCGGGGACCGCGGCGAGCGGCGTCGTCACGTCCCAGAGGCCGTCGGTTCGGTCGTAGGGACGCAGCAGGCCGAGATCGACGAGTCCGGCGAATGCGTCGGGATACCCGTGCATCGCAAGCCGGGGCACGGCGTGAAGGGCGCACGGATTCGTCGAAGACGATGCCGTCGCCGGGCCCGGTCGACCGGTCGACGATGGCGGCGACCGCCTGCCAGTCGGTGCCGGCGTGCTTCGAGTACGGGCCGCGCTGCTCGAGGTAGCGGGCACGGCGAGGGCCGCGACGAGTGCGATCACGACGACGCGGACCCAGGTCCACGGGATCGCGGTCACCCCGATCGCCATGGCGATCGCGATCGCCGGGCGCGGCGAAGACGAGGTACCGCGCGGTGTACGCCGGGGAGACGACGGCGGTCGCGGCGAGCAGGGCGACCGTCGGGAGGAGCGTCCACGCCGCCGCGAGGAGCAGGAGTTGCCGGTGGCCGCGCCACGCGGGGTCGGTGCGATGTACGACCGCCGCGATGCATGCCACCGCGACGAGCGACCATGCTGCGAGGGCGAACAGGTCCAGCATGAACCACTGGCCGACGAGGATGGCCTCGGGTGTGACGACCTGCTGCTCGGCGCGGAACGCGATCTGCTCGCGCTGGCGCAACGCGGCCACGACGATCGGCGCCGCGATCAGGAGGGCGCCCGCCCAGGCGACGCAGAAGGAGGCGAGTCGCACCCGACCCGCCGGCCGATCGGCACGCCGGTCCGCGAGGACGACCACCGCGTGCACGGGGATGAGGAGCACGACGAAGAGGAACAGGTAGGTGGCCGCCGCGAGCCCGAACACGTACAGGATCCACCATGCACGCCGTGCCGGAGCGTCCAGCAGACGCAGGAGCAGCACCGTGAGCCAGGTCGCCGCGGCGGTCGCGAGGGCCATCGGCCGCGCATCGATGGCCATGAAGAGCACCCGCGGGAGCAGGAGGAACAGGATCGCCGCGATGACCGCGGTTCCGCGGTCCGCCCGCCGACGGACGAGGACGAAGACCCCGGCGGATGCCGCGCCGACGGCGATCCCCGACGGCAGGCGAACGGCGAACGGGGAGTCGCCGACGAGGTCGATCCACAGGTGCAGCAGCGCGTAGTAGAGGCCGTGCACGGCGTCGACGTATCCGAGCATCGCCCAGAGCGAGGCCCAGTCGCGACGAGCGGACATGATGCTCGCGACCTCGTCGCCCCAGAGCGACGGCACCCAGGAGCCGGCTGTCGCGACGCCCGCGGCGAGCACCCCGATGAGGAGCGCGAGCCGACCGGTCGGTCCGTTGCGCCGCAGTGCGCGGGCGGACGCGGCACGGCGGGTGTGGACGCCGCGGGCGTGGCGGCCACCCGGTCCAACCCCCTACCGCGAATCTCCGGGGTACCCGACCTCACGGTGCATCACGACGCTTCCTGAATCACCCCTCTATGGCGAACCTACGTCCGTTGACGCTGCGACGCTAGGGTATCGACGACGCGCGCACCTGCCCATCCTGCTCCGCACCGGTCGACCTCGCGGCGAGCGACCGGGGCGTAGGGTGGACGGGATGTCGCACGCGCCGCTCACGCAGGAGATCCCACTCACCACCGCGAAGCGCTGGCGCGCCTACTGGGTCTGCGTGGCGGTCGCCGGCCTCACGATCCTCGACCTCTCGAAGATCAACGTCGCCCTCCCGTCGATCGAGGCGGCGTTCGACGCCAGCTCGACGGAGCTGCAGCTCTTCGTGTCGGGCTACGTGCTCGCGTTCGGCCTCACCCTCGTGCCCGCCGGCCGCATCGGCGACCAGCGCTCGCGTCGCACGCTGTTCGTCGTCGGACTCAGTCTCTTCACGCTCACGAGCCTCGCGTGCGCGCTCGCGCCGACCGGAGCGGTGCTGCTCGTGGCACGGCTCCTGCAGGGCGTCGCCGCGGGCATCCAGATGCCGCAGGTGCTCGGGCTCGTGCAGCAACTGTTCCAGGGTGCCGAGCGCGGCAAGGCGTTCGGGCTGTTCGGGGCGACGATCGGCATCGCCACGGCGATCGGTCCGACGCTCGGCGGCCTCGCGATCGCGATCGGCGGCCCCGAGGACGGATGGCGCGGCATCTTCTGGATGAACGTGCCGCTGTCGCTCGCCGCGATCGCGCTCGCGCTGTGGCTCCTGCCCGAGACCCGCACGCGGTCGTCGCGTCGGCTCGAGCTCGATCCCGTCGGCCTGCTGCTGTTCGGCATCACGGTGGTGGCGCTCATGTGGCCGTTCCTGTTCACCACGGGCTCGCCCGACGACAACCCGCAGCGATGGTGGCTGCTCGTGGTCTTCGTCTTCGCCGCGACGGCGTTCATCGCGTGGGAGCGGCACTACGCGGCATCCGGCCGGCACCCCCTCGTGCCGCTGTCGCTCTTCGGCGTGAGCTCCTACCGCAACGGCACGGTGCTCGCGTCGGCGTACTTCGCCGCGATGCCGTCGATGTTCCTGCTCACGACCCTCTACCTCCAGCACGGCCTCGGCCTCGCCCCGGTCTTCGCGGGGATGGTCACGATCGGGTTCGCGCTCACGAGCGCGGTCTCGTCGTGGCTCGGCGGCAACCTCGTGAACCGGCTGGGCCGGCCGCTGGTCGTGTGGGGGCTCGTCGCGGTGCTCGTCGGCGCCGGGCTCCTCGTGCTCGCGGCGCTCCTGACGCCGCCCGAGCTGACGCCGTGGACGATGGCGGGCGCGATGGTCGTCGGCGGCTTCGGCGGCGGGCTCGTGATCTCGCCGAACCAGACCCTCGCGCTCGCCGACATCCCGGTCAGGCAGGGCGGTCTCGCGGGTTCGGTCGGCCAGCTCGGTCAGCGCATCGGCACCGCGGTCGGCACCGCGGTCACGCTCTCGCTGTTCTACGCGACGATCTACCGCGAGGCCGGCGCCGAGGACTCCACCGACCTCGGCGTCTACCAGGACGCGTACGGGTTCGGCATGCTCGCCGTCGCGATCTTCGTCGCCATCGCGTTCGGCGTGGGGCTCGCCGACCTCGGCGCGCGTCGTCGGCAGCGCCGCACGCTCGCCTGACCGGTGTCGCGGCTCGCCGGCGGTCGGCGCGCTCGAAGCGGATGCCGCGCGCCGACGTTCACCGGATGGCGAGGATGCGCGCCCGCTCGTCCTTGCTCGTAGTGCTCGATCGCCGCGCGGAGCGCGACCCGCGGCATGGTCGCCGCGTGCCGCTCGACGAAGGCCGTGAGCCGCTCGCGGTCGACGTCGCCCGCCGCCCGGAGCACCCAGCCGAGCGCCTTCTGCACGAGCGGCTCGGGGTCGTCGGCGAGGGTCTCGGCGAGCGCGTACGCGTCGTCGAGCTCTCCGCGCTTCAGGAACGCGAACGTCGCCACGAGCGCCGTGCGCCGCTCGGGCCAGAATCCGGATGCCGCGAGCCGGGCGAGCGGCGAGCGGTCGCGCTCGAGCAGGTAGGCGCCGACGACGTCGCGCGCCGCGAGGTCGACGAGGTCCCACTGGTCGATGCGGTCATGGCGGCGCAGGTAGAGCTCGTAGAGCTCGGTGCGGCGCTCGGCCGAGGTCTTCCGGTGCGCGGCGGACTTGCCCATGATGCTGCAGGCGAGCGCGCGCACCTCGTGCGCGGGCCGCTCGAGCAGCGCCTCGAGTTCGGCCACGGGGAGGTCGAGCGCCGACTTCGCCAGGTCGAACACGGCGCCCATCCGCACCCCGAGGAACGGCGCGTCGGGGTCGGGCGGGAAGTAGCGCGTGTACTTCTCGCGCTCCTCGGGGCTCGCCATGCCCTCGAGGGTCGCGACCAGTGCTGCGGCATCCGTCATGGTGCGCCCCTCCCGGTGGCCCGGGTCTCAGCGTACGACCGCGGCGCCCTCCGCGACAGGAGCGTCGGAGAACGCGAGCCTCGGCACGAACGCGAGCAGCACCGCGGCGACCGCGGCGGTGACGCCGCAGACGAGCCAGACGGTCACGTAGCCGGAGAAGGACCCTGCGGTGCCCGTGACCGCCCCGCCGGCCGCGCCGAGGAGCGCGATGCCGAACACGCACGACGCGATCGCGCCGCCGACCGTCTTCACCGAGTTCGTGAGGCCCGTGGCGACCCCGGTCTGGTGGGCCGGTGCCGCCGCGGCCGCAGCGGCGGGGAGTGCGGCCACGAGCGCGCCCGAGCCGATGCCCGCGATGATCATGTTCGCCAGCACCTGCACGTAGCCGTCGTGGAACGGCAGGAACAGGAGGTACCCGAGCGCGACGAGCGAGCTCGCGCCGATGAGTGCGACCCGCGGCGTGACCCAGCGCGTGACGAGCGGGAACAGCATCGCGCCGACGACGAGCGAGAGCACGTACGAGCCGACGAGGAGCGAGGTCTGGAAGCTCGTCGCGCCGAGCCCGTAGCCGTACACCGCGGCATCGGTGCGGGCGAACGTCGACAGCGGCGCCTGCGCGCCGAGCACGCTGACGCCGAAGAGCCCGGCGGTGAGGAACACCGGCCACAGCGACGGCGACCGGAACATGCGCACGTCGATGAGCGGGTCGGGGTGCCGCAGCTCGTACCGCGCGAACGGGATGACGAGCAGCACGCCGAGGGCGACCAGCCCCCAGCTGAGCAGGTCGGCCGGGCCGTTCAGGCGCATGAAGCTGAGCCCGCCGGTGAGCGAGAGGAGCGCGAGCGAGATGAGCACGAGCCCGCCGGTGTCGAGCCGGCCGCCGGCGAGGTCGGGCGACTCCTTGACGCCGAACCAGACCACGAAGAAGCAGGCGACCACGGCGATCGCCGGCACGAGCAGCAGCACCTGCATGGGCAGCAGCTCGGCGAGCGCGCCGGCGGAGAGGGCGCCCGCGATGGCGCCGAGCTCGAGCGCGGCGACGAGCAGTCCGGCGGCCTTGCGCGTCATCGCCGCCGGCCGGTCGGCCGAGCGGCTGCGCGACCAGACCAGTGCGATCTCGAGCGGGAGCCACACCACGTAGAACCCCTGCAGGGCCCAGGCCACGAGGAACACCCAGAACTGGTCGGTGAACGCCAGCGCGATCGATGCCACCGCCGTGACGGCCGTCGACCACAGCAGCATGCGCTTGTGGCCGACCATGTCGCCGAGCTTCGCGAACGCGGGCACGACGAGCGCCGACAGCATGAGCTGCGTGCCCTCGAGCCAGTTCACGTCGGCGTCATGGATGCCGAGGTGCCGCGCGATGTCGGTGAGCAGCGGCGTGTAGTACCCCTGGAGGATGCCGCTCGTGAACTCCACGAACGCGAGGAAGCCGACGATCGCGGCGACCGGTCCGAGTTTCGCAGCGCGCGTCATCGAGGCTCCTTCGGTGGGGGTGGATACACCCTAGCCCGTCGGATAACTCATTCCGGCAATGACGTGATGAGCGCCCGGTGGAAGCGTTCGCCGCGCTCGAGGCTGTCGATCGTGACCGATTCGTCGACGCCGTGGATCGACGCCCGCTGCGCCGAGGTCATCGCGAGCGGGGCGAATCGGTACACCGCGGGGGAGAAGCGGTGGAACCACCGCGAATCGGTGGCCGCCATCATGAGGTACGGGGCGGTCACGGCTCCGGGATACGCCTCGCCGACCGCTGCGGAGATCGCCGCGAACTGGGCGTTGTCGGTCGGCGACTCGGGCGACGGGTCCGACCCCTCGACGACGTCGACGACGACGGCCCGGTCGCGGATGACCCGCCGCACGCGCGCCGTCGCCGAACCGACGGTCTCCCCGGCGGCGATGCGCAGGTTCAGGGTCGATGCCGCGTGCGCCGGCAGCACGTTGGCGGCGGTGCCGCCCTCGAGCATGGTCGCGGCGACCGTCGTGTGCACGAGCGCGGCGGGCTCGCCGCCGAGCCGGGAGAAGACCCGGGCGGTGACCCATGGGAGTGCGGTGAGGGTGCGCAGCAGCAGCCGGGCGCCACCGCGGGTGTGCGGCACGAAGGTGGCGAGCATGGTGCGCATCGAGCGCGGCATCCGCTTCGGGAAGGGGTTCGGCGTGAGTCGATGCAGCGCGCGCGCGATGCGCGCGGTGGGGGTCATGGAGGGCGGCGCGGACGCGTGCCCGCCGTCGCCGCGGGCGGAGAGACGAAGCGTCAGCACGCCCTTCTCGCCGACGCCGACCATCGCCGCGGGCACCGTGACGAACGGGAGCGGCGCATCGACCACGGCCCCGCCCTCGTCGAGCACGAGCCAGGGCGTGATCCCGCGCTCGACGAACAGGTCGGCGATCGCGGCGGCGGCGGCGCCGTGGCTCTCCTCGTTGCCGCCGAAAGAGAGGTACACGTCGCGCGCGGGCGAGAAGCCGTCTGCGAGCAGGTTCTCGACGGCCTCGAGCAGCACGAGGAGCGGCCCCTTGTCGTCGAGCGTGCCGCGGCCGTGCACCGACCCGCCGTGGATGCGCCCCTCGAACGGCGGGAACGTCCAGCCGTCGGCCTCCACGGCGGGCACGACGTCGTAGTGCGCCATGAGCACGACCGGGTCGCCGGCGCCGCGGCCGCGCCAGTGGTACAGCAGGCCCAAGTCGGTGACCTGCTCGAACGCGAGGTGCTCGTGCACGAGCGGGTAGAGCTCGGCGATGAGCTCGCGGAACCGATCGAAGTCGGCGAGGCCGCGGCGGTCGAGCTCGGCGGAGACGGTGGGCAGCTGCACCATGCGAGCGAGGCGCTCCGGCGCGCCGGGTCGCACGGTCAGGGGGTCTGGCATTGCTCCACCCTAGGAGATCGCGGCCGAGGTGGCGTGGCACGGGCACCTGACGTCAGACGCTCCGGATGCTAGCGTCGGATCATGACCCCGCAGGAGCTCGAGAGCCTCGTGTACCTGCGCCGTGCCAGGGATCTGATCGACCGCGAGTACGCGAACCCGCTCGATGTCCCGACCATGGCCGCAGAGGCGCTCATGTCGCCCGCGCACTTCTCGCGCCGGTTCCGCGCCGCCTACGGCGAGACGCCGTACAGCTACCTGATGACCCGCAGGATCGAGCGCGCGATGGCGTTGCTGCGGGCCGGCGCGAGTGTCACGGACGCGTGCATGGCGGTCGGCTGTACGTCCCTCGGCTCGTTCAGCTCGCGGTTCGCCGAGATCGTCGGCGAGACCCCGACCGCCTACCGGGGCCGCGAGCACGACGCGGTCAATGCCATGCCCGCCTGCGTCGCCAAGGCGCACACGCGCCCGGTCCGGAACGCGTCGAGCAGGATCGGAGAAGCGACGTAGCGAGACCGCGGCGTAACGTCTCGGTCATGACCATCTCACTCCAGTACACCAACGTCACCGTCAACGACGTCGACGAGTCGCTCGCCTTCTACCGGGACGCGCTCGGCCTCGCGGTCCAGAACGACGTGTCCTCCGGGCGGTACCGCTGGGTCACCCTGGGCAGCGACGCCCAGCCCGGCCTCGGCATCGTGCTCTCCGAGCCGCATGCCGGCCGCTCGAAGGCCGACGGCGACGCGATGCAGGAGCTCCTCGCCAAGGGCGTCCTCCCGATGCTCGTGTTCGCCACCGACGACATCGACGCGACCTTCGAGACCCTCCGCGCATCGGGCGCCGAGGTCCTCCAGGAGCCCATCGACCAGCCGTGGGGTCCGCGCGACTGCGCGTTCCGCGACCCGTCGGGCAACACCGTGCGTATCTCGCAGGCGCCGGCGGCCTGATCAGGCGGCGAGGTTCGCCGCGGGCGCCAGCAGCCCCGACAGCTCGCCCGCCGAGAGCTCCCGCCCGAACGCCGGATGTCCCGGCTCGAGCGCGCGCCCGTTGGCGAGCGGTCCGCCGTCGACGGCGTCGAACCCGATGTCGTCGATGAGGCGGGCGATCACGGCGCGGGCCTCGAGGTCGTCGCCGACCACGGCGAGGGCACGCCGCAGGGGCGACCCGGCGTCCATGCTGTCGTCCTCCATCTCGTGATAGCCGAGGTGGTTGAGCGACTTCACGACGCGGGCGAGCGGGTTGCGGGCGGCGTTGATCTCACTCGTCGTCCGCTCGTCGTCGTCGATCGCTGCGATGTGGCCGTCGACGGGCGGCCAGTAGTTCATGGCGTCGACGACGATGCGGCCGCCGAAGTCCTCCCACGGCACGGTTCCGGCCTTGCCGAACGGCACGGCCACGATGATGACGTCGGCCTGGGCGACGAGGTCGGCGGGCGAGACGACGCGGGCGCCGGGGGCGACCACCGACACGAGCAGGTCGAGCGCGGTCTGTCGCGGAGAGCCCGTCATGAGCACGTCGTAGCCGGAGCCCACGAGCAGTCGAGCGAGCGCAGTGCCCACCTTTCCAGCGCCGAAGATCCCGATGACCGGCCGGTCCGTCACGTCCACGCCTCCATTCTCGCCGAACGCGCTCGATCGATGCGTCGACATCATGCGGCAACGCCGGGCATGCCGAGCGCATTCCCACGCCCACGCGGGCGTGCCGTGGCATCCGCTCGGGCCGCTGGCACCTCGAGGGCGCCGGGGAATAGTCTCGGCCTGACGGGGGTTCCGCTCTGGTATGCGTACGTATGGAAACGCGGGGATGAGGCAGGACAATGGCTGAGCGCTACGAATTCGGACTCGACACCTTCGGCGACGTGACGGCGGGTCCCGACGGCTCACCGCTGCCGCATGCGCAGGTGCTGCGGAACGTGGTGGAGGAGGCCGTGCTCGCCGACCGCCTCGGGCTCGACTTCTTCGGCATCGGCGAGCACCACCGCCACGAGTTCGCGGTCTCGGCGCCCGAGGTGGTGCTCGGCACGATCGCGGGGCGCACCGAGCGCATCCACCTCGGCTCGGCGGTCACGGTGCTGAGCTCCGACGACCCGGTGCGCGTCTTCCAGCGGTTCGCGACGCTCGACGGACTCTCCGGGGGGCGCGCCGAGGTCATCCTGGGCCGCGGCTCGTTCATCGAGTCGTTCCCGCTCTTCGGCTTCGAGCTCACCCAGTACCAGGAGCTCTTCGAGGAGAAGCTCAACCTCTTCTCCGCGCTCCTGCCGCAGGAGCCCGTCACCTGGAGCGGCGAGCTGCGCCCGCCCCTCACCGACCAGCTCGTCTTCCCGCCGGTCGAGCACGGCCGCCTGAAGACGTGGGTCGGCGTGGGCGGCAGCCCCGAGTCGGTCGTTCGCGCGGCGCACTACGGCCTGCCGCTCGTGCTCGCGATCATCGGCGGCAGCCCGGCGCGCTTCGCCCCACTCGCCGACCTCTACCGGCGCGCACTCGCGCAGTTCGGGAACCCGCCGCAGCCCGTCGCGATCCATTCGCCCGGCCACATCGCCGACACCGACGACGAGGCGCTCGACACCCTGTGGCCCCACTACAAGGTCCTCATCGACCGGATCGGTCGCGAGCGCGGCTGGGGTCCGGTGTCGCGCGAGCACTTCGAGGACGAGGCCGGGCCGAACGGCGCGCTCTACGCCGGCTCGGCAGAGACCGTCGCGCAGAAGATCGCCGCAGCCATGCGCACCATCGGCGCCGTGCGGTTCGACCTGAAGTACTCGAACGGCACCCTGCCGCACGAGGCGATGATGGGCAGCATCGAGCGCTACGCGACCCACGTGGTGCCGCGGGTGCGCGAGCTCCTCGAGGCGGCTGACGCGGCCGACGCCGAGCTCGACGCGGTGGCCGCCGCCGATCGAGCGGATGCCGCGGCGGCCGCGGAGCACGCGCGCGACTGACCACACGGCGGCCCCGGGCCGACGGCGCGTCGATCGCGGGTGGCCGGCGCCGAGACGTGCGTTCGCCCGGCGTCAGGCCGGGCCGGCCGCCGCGGCCGCCCGCGCGGCCCGCCGGCGCACGGCCGCACGGAACCACGCGGCATCGGGGAGCCGCGCGAGGAACGTGCCGGCGATGATCGTGATGAGCACGTAGGCCGTGGCGAGCGGCGCGATCGCCGGAGCGACCCCCGCCGCCACCGCGATGCCCGCGATGACGATGGAGAACTCGCCGCGTGGCGCGAGCGAGAGGCCGGCGCGCCACTGGCCGAGCGTGCCGACGCCCGCTCGCCGGGCCGCGTACGCGCCGGTCACGAGCTTCGTGAGGATCGTGACGACGGCCAGCGCGAGCGCCGGCAGGAGCATCGGCACGAGATCCGACGAATCGCTCGTGAGTCCGAAGAACACGAAGAACGTGGCCGCGAAGAGGTCGCGCAGGGGCGTGAGCACCTGGCTGGCGTTCGCGGCCACCCGGCCCGACAGGGCGATGCCGACGAGGAACGCGCCGACCGCCGCCGAGACGCCCACCTGGGCCGCGAGGCCGGCGACGAGCATCGTCAGCCCGAGCACGCCGAGCAGCAGCGGCTCGTACTCGTCGGCGGGGAAGAGGCGCGACACGATGTGCCCGTGCCGGAGCGCCACGTAGAGGATGAGCAGCACCACCCCGACCGCGACCGCCACCGAGATCGCGCCCTGCAGCAGGCTCACGCCGATGACGATCGCCGACAGGATCGGCAGGTAGAAGGCCATCGCCAGGTCCTCGATCACGAGCACCGCGAGGATGGCCGGGGTCTCGCGGTTCGACAGGCGACCGAGATCTCGCAGGAGCTTCGCGATCACGCCCGATGACGAGACCCAGGTGACGCCGGCGAGCGCCACCGCCGCCACCGGTCCCCAGCCGAGCAGCAGGGCGAGCGCCGCGCCCGGCAGGGCGTTGAGCAGCGCCGTCGATGATGCCAGGGATGCGTGCGGACTTGAGGCTCCCGAACAGCTCGTCCGCGGTGTACTCGAGGCCGAGGAGCGCGAGCAGCAGGATGATGCCGATCTCGGACCCGGTCTGCAGGAACTCGGCGCTCGCGTCGAGCGGGACGAGTCCGCCCTCGCCGAATGCGAGGCCGAGCAGCAGGTAGAACGGGATCGGCGAGATGCCGATCAGGAGCGCGAGGCGCCCGAGGAGGCTCATGCCGAGAAGCAGCGCGCCGACTTCGATCAGGAGCAGCGTGGTCTCGTGCATGACGGCCGCCTCAGTCGGGGCCGTTGGAGAGCAGTCGGGCTACTCCGTCGAGTCCTTCACGAGTTCCGACGCACACGATGACGTCTCCCGCGCGCAGCGGTTCGGCCGGCGTCGGGGAGGGGATGATCGCGCCGTCGCGGACGATCGCCACGATCGACGCATGCGTGCGCGTGCGCGCCTTCGTGTCGCCGAGGGTGCGATTCAGGTACGGCGAATCCGTCGGCAGCCCGATCTGCTCGGTGTACAGGCCCGCGGTCTCATCGCTGAGGCTCGTGAGTCGGCTGAGCATCACGGATGCGCCGAGCACGTCGGCGAGGGCCGCAGCCTCGTCGTCGTTCAGCGGAATGGAGTCACGGCAGGCGTCGGGGTCGTCGACGTCGAAGACGCCGAGGTCGCGCTCACCGTCCCGGTGCGAAACCACGCTGATCCGTCGACCGCCTTCGGTGACGAGGTCGTGGCGAATGCCGATCCCGGGCAGGTCGACCTTCTCGATATGAATACCCACGATCGTAATCGTAACCCCGCCGGAGGGTGTCTCCGGCACGTCGGCGCTCAGTGTCGGCCGCGGGCCTCGTTGGCCATCTCGAGCACCGGGGTCCCGGCGTCGTCCACGAGCGTGAACGATGGCACCACGGCCGCCAGTTCGGCGAGCGATCGGAGGTGCGTGCCGCCGCACGGGATGCGCGCCGTGCCGTCGGGCAGCTCGCACACCCAGGACCGGCGATCGGTCAGCCCGTCGCCCTCGCGCTCGACGCGCACGGGCGCGCCGGTGGCGATCCATTGCTCGAGCTGGTCGGCGACCGCCCGCGCGAGCCCGTCGAGGTCGCCCTGCAGCGACGCGGTGTCGAACCCGGCGCGCCGGAGCGACTTGTTGAGGCGGTACCGGTCGAGCGAGGCGTTCGGCGCGATGCGCGACGACGCGATCGCGACGCCGTCGAAGTCGGGGCTGCCGAGGGCGTCGTCGCGCACCGGCTTCGACCACCGGTCGGCGAGCGCGCGGTTCAGTGCGAGCGACGCGAGATGGCACGCGGTGTGGCCGGTCGACAACGCGTGCCGCGTCGCGGCATCCGCCTCGATCTCGACCTCGTCGCCCTCGACGATGGCGGATCCCTCGTCGACGAGGTGCGCGACCAGGAAGGCCCAGCCCTCGGTGCCGGTGCGCACCGGGATGTCGGCGCCCAGGTGCAGCACCGCGCCGTCGGTCGCAGCGACCACCGCGTCGCGCACCGGGAACTCGCCGGCGCCCGACCTGATCAGGCCCGCGTCGGCGGGCTGGTCGGGCCAGGCCGCGTCGACGGGGTGGAAGCTCGTGGTCTCGGTGATCACGGCGAGGCGTCCTTCGCCGGCGGGGGCGACGTGCAGCACGCGGCTCGTCGCCGCGAGGGCGCCGTCAGGGTAGGTGACGCGCGTGTCGCGCTCGGGCAGCGTCACCCGTCAGACGCCGTCGCCGCGGCCGAGGAGGTTCACCGGGATCGCGACGGCGAGCGGAGACGCACAGGATGCCGCCGAAGAACGTGGCCGCCTCGAACCCTGCGAGCTCGGGGGCGATGCTGAAGACCCACATGCCGAGGACGAAGAGTCCCATCGCGATGAGGAAAGCGACGACGTTCACGAGGACCTCCCGGGGTGATGGCGGCCGCGGCGTCGCGGCCTCCGCCAGTCTAGTGCTCGGCCCCGGCCGCACGCGGGTCGAGTGCCCGGTCTGCGCGGCGGTCAGTCGTCGAGGGGGCCGAGCCAGGCGTTCGCCACGGTGCTGTGCGCCGACTCGTCGTCGGAGGGGTGGAAGATGCCCGCGAGCACGTCGCGGTACAGGCGCCCGAGCTCGGAACCGGCGAAGTACGACGACCCGCCCGACACCCGCACGGCCTGGTCGACGACGTGCTTGGCGGTCTCGGTCGCGCGCACCTTGACGCCCACGAGCTTCGGCGAACCAGTGCGAGCCGTGGTCGACGAGGCCGTCGAGGTCGCGCGCGACGGCGAGCAGCTGCGGCTCGAGCGCGTCCTGCGCGATCGCGGCGTCGGCGATGCGCCAGCGGATGTCGGGGTCCTGCGACAGTGGGGCGCCGTCGCGCTTCATCGACGTGCGCCGGTGCGCGGCCGCGACGGCGAGGTCGAGCGCCCGGGCGCCGATGCCCGCGTACACCGCGGCGAGCAGCAGCTCGAAGCTCGCGAAGATGCCGAAGATGAGCGGATCGGCGTTCGGGCCCGGGTCGAGGCGCCGCACGATGCGGTCGGGTGCGGCGAACGCGCCGTCGAGCACCGTCGTGCGGCTCTGGCTGGCGCGCATGCCGATCGTGTCCCAGTCGTCGAGGATGCGCACGTCGGGGTCCTCGCGGTCGATGAACCCGTAGACGATCTTCGGCGCATCGGGCGACGCGGTGTCGAGCCCCATGGTGCCGAGCCGGGTCCAGGCGGGGGAGAGCGACGTGAAGATCTTGCGGCCCGTGTAGCGGTAGCCGCCCCCGTCCTGCGGTTCGGCCGCGGTGCGCGAGCCGAAGAGCATGAGGTCGTTGCCGGCCTCGCTGATGCCGAACCCGAAGATCTCGCCCTGGCCCGCCTCACGGAGGAGGAAGTCGAGGGCGTCGTCGCCGCGGTCGCGGAGGATCTTGGCGACGCCGGTCCACACGAGGTGCATGTTGACGGCGAGGGCGGTGGCCGGCGCGGCGCCGGCGAGCCGCATCTGCGCGCGCACCGCGTCTTCGAAGCCCCAGCCGAGCCCGCCGAGCTCGGTCGGCACGAGTGCCGTGAGGTACCCGGCCTCGCGGAGCTCCGCGAGGTCCTCGGTGAAGAAGGAGTTGTCGCGGTCGTATCCGTCGGCGCGCTCGCGCATCCGTTCGAGGAGGTCGTCGTGCAGCAGGGTGTCCGGCGTCGCGCTCACGACGCCAGACTACGCCTGCGGCGTCTCGTCTCGCGGGGCGGGCGGGGCCGCGTCGGGCGCGCCGACCTGCACCGGTTCGGGCGCCCGTTCCGGCGTCGATTCCACGGGGGTGCCGGGGCGACGGCGACGCGACGCCAGCACCACGATCGCGATGATGACGCCACCGGTCACGAGCGCCACGAGCAGCCACGGCAGGAGCACGCCGACGGCGACGCCGAGCCAGCTCGCGAAGCCGACGAGGGCGTTCCAGCCGGCCACCAGGCCGCTCCAGAAGTCGTCGGGCTGCGGGTCGGGCGCGACGTCCTCGGTCACGAGGTCGACCGTGATGGTCGAGAAGTCGACCTGGTCGACGAGAAAGTCGCGCTGCTGGGTGAGGCTGTCGAGCTCCGCCTGCCGGGTCGTGAGCTCCGACTCGATCGCGATGAGGTCGGCGATCGTCGTGGCGGTGCCGAGCAGCTCCTGCAGGCGGTCGACCGAGGCGGTGAGCGCCTCGATGCGCGCGTCGAGGTCCTGGCGCTGCTGCGTGACATCCGAGGCGTTCATCGACACGGAGTTCACGGTGCCGAGTGCGCGCAACTCGTCGACGAGCCCGTCGAGCTCGTCCGACGGGATGCGCAGGGTGAGCGACGCGCTCGGCGGCTGGGCGTCGGTGCCCGGGCTCTCGGTGCGGCTGTCGACGCGGCCGCCGGCCTGCTCGGCGAGGTCGGCCGCCTCCTCGGCGGAGACGATGGGGTCGTCGACCGTGATCGAGACCCAGCCCGTGGTGATGACGCTGCGGTCGGCGAACTGCGACTCGGCGGCTCCGCCGGCGGCGTCCTCGGCGGTCTGGCCGTCGACCTTGCCGGGCTCGGGCGCGACTGGCCCGGCCGGAGCGTCCACGACCGGAGCGCTCGACTCGGTCGCTTCCCGCCGAGCAGCCGGCGAGGAGCAGTGCGGTGATCGCGGCCGCTGCCGCCGCGGGTGCCAGTCGTCTCATGCGCTCACTGTATTGCCGCGCACGAATCGCATGTCTGGGCCGCGGCTGGGAGTCGGGTCACGATCGGATTGCGCTTCGCTGTGAATCGCCGAGCGGCCCCAACGAACCGTTCGCGCCGCTCGTTCAGGGTCGTGGTCGCCGCCGTTCCCGGGCGCGGGGATCAGTCGAATTCGGGGTCGCGCCCGGTGCGCTCGCCGGTCTCGAGCGACGCGATCGCGGCGAGGTCGTCGGCGTCGAGTGCGAAGTCGAACACGTCGAGGTTCTCACGCAGGCGCTCCGGCGACGAGGCCTTCGGGATCACGACGTTGCCGAGCTCGATGTGCCAGCGCAGCACGACCTGGGCCGGCGTGCGGCCGTGCTTTCCGGCGAGGTCGTCGAGCAGCGGCGTGCCGAGCACCCGTCCGCGGGCGAGCGGCGACCAGGCCTCGGTGCGGATGCCGCGTTCCGCGTCGAACGCGCGCAGCTCCGCCTGCGGCAGCCACGGGTGCAGCTCGACCTGGTTCACGACCGGCGCCACGCCCGTCTCGGCGATGATGCGCTCGACGTGGTGCGCGTGGAAGTTCGCGACGCCGATCGAACGCACGCGGCCCTCCTCCTGCAGCCGGATGAGGGCACGCCACGTGTCCACGTACCGGTCGGTCGACGGCACCGGCCAGTGGATCAGGTAGAGGTCGAGCGTGTCGAGTCCGAGCCTGGCCATGCTCGCGTCGAACGCGTGCAGGGTCGAGTCGAACCCGTTGTCGTCCTTCCACACCTTGCTCGCCACGAAGAGCTCCTCGCGCGGCACATGCGCTTCGCGCACCGCCCGGCCGACGCCCTCCTCGTTCGCGTAGAACGCGGCGGTGTCGAGGTGGCGGTAGCCGATCTCGATCGCGGCGCGGCTGAGGCGCGCGGCATCCGCGGCCGGCACCTTGTAGAGGCCGAACCCGAGCTGCGGGATCGTGGCGCCGTCGGCGAGCGACAGTCTGGGGGCGGGGGTGATCGGCTGGGGCATCCGGACTCCTCTCAACTGGGTTGCAGCGGCACCGGTTCGGTGTCGGGGATCGGGCTCGCGTCGCGGCCCCGCAGGTCGGGATGCCACGGGCGCCCGAGCACGGCCGCGATGACGCCGAGGAACGCCAGCGCCGACGCGGCCCAGAACGCGCCCTGGGCGCCGTAGCCGTCGATGAGGAACCCGGCGAGCGCCGAGCCGAGTGCGGCGCCGATGAGCTGGCCGGTGCCGACCCAGCCGTAGGCCTCTGCGGTGTCGCTGAACTTCACGCTCGCCGACACGATGGCGAACAGCACCGCGAGGGCGGGCGCGATGCCGACGCCCGCGATGAAGAGGGTGACCGCGAGCCACCAGAAGTCCATGGCGAACGCGGCGAGCGCCATGCCGGCGAAGACGATGAACATGCGGCGCGCGGTCGCCCACGGTCCGATCGGCACGTGCCCGAGGAAGAGGCCGCCGGCGAGCGAGCCGACGGAGAAGATCGCGAGGACGATGCCCGCTTCGGCGCCGTCGTGGCCGAACGCCGCGACGACGCCGGCCTCGACCGCGGCGCACGCGCCGATGAGGAGGAAGCCGACGATCGTCGCGAGCAGGACCGGCGGGCGGGTGAGCACTGCGCCGAAGCGGCGCTTCGAGCGCGGGATGCGCACCCGCCCGAGCTCGGGCGAGGAGATGAACCAGATGCCGCCGACGACCATCATCGCGGCGGCGAGCAGGATGCCCCAGACGGTGCCGATCTGGGTCGACACGAAGGTGGTGACGACCGGCCCGACGACCCAGATGATCTCCTGCGCGGAGGCGTCGAGCGAGAAGAGCGGGGTGAGCTGGCGGGAGTTCACCATCTTGGGGTAGATGGTGCGCACGGCGGGCTGCACGGGCGGCGTCGAGAGTCCGGCGATGAGGCCGACGCCCATGTACATGGGGACGGTGAGCGGGAGCACGCCGATCGCCACCACGGCGGTGACGCAGACCGCGAGCGTGGTGATGAGCACGGGGCGCATGCCGAAGCGGCCCATGAGCCGGCTGGTCAGCGGACCGGCGATCGCCTGCCCGATCGAGGTGGCGGCGAGCACGAGGCCGGCCGCGCCGTAGGAGCCGGTCTGCTGCTCGACATGCAGGAGGAACGCGAGCGAGAGCATTCCGGAGGGGAATCGTGCGGTCAGCTGGGCGGCGATGATGCGAGCGACGCCCGAGGTTCTGAGGAGATCGGAGTAGCTTCCCACGGTCCGACCACTCTATCGAGGCGGATGAGTCGGGGAGTGAGCGAGTCCGACGCTCAGTCGGCGAGCGCCTTGGCGATGCGCTGGGGTGAGACCGTCTCCGCGGTGCGGAGCTCCTGCGCGAAGAGGCCGACGCGCAGCTCCTCCAGCATCCAGCGCACCCGCACGCAGCCGGGCCGGCGCCTCGGGGTCGATCGGGACGCGCCCGCCGGCGGCCTCGAAGGCGGCGATCGACGGCTCCAGCTGGTTCATCGCCTGACGGTCGCGGCCGGGATTCTCCGACAGCTTGCGCACCCGGAGGACGATCGCCTCGAGGTAGCGCGGCAGGTGCCGCAGGCGTTCGAGGCCGGTCGACGACACGAATCCGGCCGGCACGAGGGCGTCGAGCTGCGCCCGCACATCGCCGAGCGCCGCCATCAACTGGATGCTCGACGCACCCGCGATCGCGCGGTCGGCCTCGCGCGCCATTCGGAGGATGCGGGCGACGAGCGCGACCGTCTCGAACATGCGCTCGACGATGCCGGCGCCGATCACGTCCCGCACCGCCTCGAACTCGGCGCGCGTGCGCAGCAGCCCGTCGGGATGCCGAGCCCGCAGCTCGGCGTCGACGCAGGCCGCGACGCAGTCGTCGAGCAGCGCGCGGGTGCCGGGATACGCGCTCGCCGCGAGCGCGAGCTTCTCCTCGTTCGAGAGGTGCTCCTGCACGTACGCCACGGGCGTCGGCGTGGCGAGCACGAGCAGTCGCCGGATGCCGCGGCGCGACGCCCGGTCGCGTTCCTCCGCCGTGGCGACGAGTCGCACGGCGACCGACGTCTTCTCGTCGACCAGCGCCGGATACGCGCGGATGACGTTGCCCGCCTGGCGCGTGTCGACGTGCGCCGGCAGCTCGTCCCAGTCCCACGTCGTGATGCCCGAGCGCTCCGCGATCGTGGGGCCGACGGGCGGGGCGGATGCCGCGGCGCCGTCGCTTCGGGCCTCGTCGGGCCGCGCGGCGACGCGGTCTCGCGCGCGCTCGCGCCGACGCCCCCGCGCGACGTCGCCGTCACGGCCTTCGCGACGGCCTCGCGGGTGCGGTCGGCGAGCCTCGCCTGCAGCGCCGGGAGGTCCTTCGACGTGCCGACCGTGCGGCCGCGGTCGTCGACGGCCCGGAAGGTCACGCGCAGGTGCGGGGGGACGCGCTCGAGGTCGAAGTCCGACGGATCGACGGGCGCGAACGTGAGGCGCCGGATCGCGTTCGCGATGACGGCGGTGAACGCCTCGCGCTCGGCACCTCCCTCCGGTCCGTCCGGCAGCTCGGCCGAGATCTTCGCCGCCCACTCGGCGGCGGGCACCACCTGGCGCCGCAGCACCTTCGGGAGCGTGCGCAGCATGGCCGTGAGGAGCTCGTCGCGCAGGCCGGGCACCTGCCAGTCGAACCCGTCGCCCTGCACTCGGGGGAGCAGCACGAGCGGCACGACGACCGTCACGCCGTCGTCGTCGGCGCCGGGCTCGAAGCGGTACGCGAGCGAGTACGTCTGGTCGGCCTGCCGCCATCGGTCGGGGAACCCGTCGCCGCGGTCGTCATCGGTCTCGGCGCCGAGCAGGTCGGAACGCGTCATGGTGAGGAGGTCGGGGCGGGCGCGATGCTCGCCGCGCCACCAGCGTTCGAACGCACGCGTGTCCGCGACATCCGCCGGCACCCTCGCCTCGTAGAAGGCCACGACCGCCTCGTCGCCCGCGAGGATGTCGCGGCGGCGCGTGCGCTCCTCGACCTCGCCGAGCTCGCGGCGCAGTGCGCGGTTCGCGGGGACGAACGAGAAGAGCCGCCGGTCGAGCCGGCCCGTGTCCCAGTCCTCCTCGACGAGCGCGTGCCGGATGAAGAGCTCGCGCGCGAGCGGCGGATCGACCCGCGAGAGCTGGATGCGGCGCTTCGCGACGATGGGCACGCCGAACAGCGTGACCTTCTCGTCGGCGACGGCGGAACCCTGCCGGCGCTCCCAGCGCGGCTCGCTGAAGCTGCGCCTGGCGAGCGGGCCGGCCAGCTGCTCCGCCCACGCGGGGTCGATGGCGGCGTTCGTACGGGCGAACAGTCGGCTCGTCTCCACGAGCTCCGCGCTCATCACGGCGGCCGGCGGCTTCTTCGCCAGCGCCGACCCGGGGAACACGACGAAGCGCGCGTTGCGGGCGCCCACGAACTCGGCCTGCGGTCGGCGGCCCCGGCGCTCGGACTCGCGCGCGGTGCCGGCACCCCCACGGCCGCTCGACGTCTTCGCGTCGTCGCGAAGGCCGATCTGCGACAGCAGGCCGGCCAGCAGCGCCCGATGGATGCCGTCGGCATTCGGCTCGCCGGCCCGTTCGGCCCCAGTGGGAGACGACACTGCCAGGCCCAGCGGCTTCGCGAGCCGCACGAGCTGGCGGTACAGGTCCTGCCACTCCCGCACGCGCAGGTAGTTGAGGTACTCCGAGCGGCACATGCGGCGGAACGCGCTGCCCGACAGCTGCCGCTGCTGCTCCTCGAGGTGGTTCCAGAGGTTCAACAGCGTGAGGAAGTCGCTGGTGGGATCGACGAACCGCGCATGGAACCCGTCGGCCTGCTCGCGCCGCTCGAGCGGCCGCTCACGCGGGTCCTGGATGGTGAGGCCGGCCACGATGGCGAGCACCTCCCGCGAGACGCCCTGCGGCTTCGACTCGAGCACCATCCGGGCGAACCGCGGCTCGATCGGCAGTCGCGCGAGCTGCCGCCCGACACGCGTGAGCTGCGGCCCGCCCTCTGCCGGTCGCGGAGCCCGCGAAGCAGGCGTCTCGAGACCCTCGTCGAGCGCGCCCAGCTCCCGCAGCAGCTCGAGGCCGTCGCGGATGCCGCGGCTGTCGGGCGGCGTGAGGAAGGGGAACTCCTCGATCTCCCCGAGCCCGAGCGAGGCCATCTGCAGGATCACCGCGGCGAGGTTCGTCCGCAGGATCTCGGGATCGGTGAACTCGGGACGCCGCTCGAAGTCCTCCTCCGAGTAGAGGCGGATCGCGATGCCGTCGCTCGTACGCCCGGAGCGTCCCGAGCGCTGGTCGGCCGACGCCTGCGAGATGGCCTCGATCGGCAGCCGCTGCACCTTCGACCGCACCGAGTACCGGCTGATGCGCGCCGTGCCCGCGTCGACCACGTACCGGATGCCCGGCACCGTCAGGCTCGTCTCGGCGACGTTCGTGGC
Organism: uncultured Actinomycetota bacterium; assembly: GCA_963799015.1. Lineage (GTDB taxonomy): Bacteria > Actinomycetota > Actinomycetes > Actinomycetales > Microbacteriaceae > Agromyces. The sequence continues at coordinate 136,756 of CAWCWD010000053.1, forward strand.
GAGCACCACCCGGCGCTTCAGCCCTGCGACCTTCGAGGGCTCGAACACCCGGTGCTGGTCGGCCGAGGACAGCCGCCCGTACAGCGGCAGCACCTCGGTCTCGCCGCCACCGCTGCCGGTCGGGCCGTCGGAACCCGATAGTGCGCCCGCACGGCCGCCTCGGCGTCGCGGATCTCGCTCTCGCCCGAGAGGAACACGAGCACGTCGCCGTTCGACTCCCGCTCGAGCTCGTCGAGGGCGTCGAGGATGCCGCGCTGCACGTCCTTGTCCTCGGCCGCGGCGCCCTCGTCGTCGCTGTCCTCGCCCTCGCCGCCGCCCGACTCCGCGACGAGCGGCCGGTAGCGCACCTCGACCGGGTAGGTGCGCCCGGACACCTCGATGACGGGGGCCGGCTCGACCGCGCCACCGCCGGCGGGCACGGTCGCGAAGTGCCTCGCGAAGCTCTCGGGGTCGATCGTCGCACTCGTGATGATGACCTTGAGGTCGGGGCGGCGGGGGAGGAGTCGCGTGAGGTAGCCCAGCAGGAAGTCGATGTTGAGGCTGCGCTCGTGCGCCTCGTCGATGATGATCGTGTCGTAGCGGCGCAGCTCGCGGTCGCGGTGGATCTCGTTCAGCAGGATGCCGTCGGTCATCACCTTGATGCGGGTCGACTCGCTCGCCCGGTCGGTGAAGCGCACCTGGTAGCCGACGAGGTCTCCGAGCTCGACGCCGAGCTCCTCGGAGATGCGCTCCGCGATCGTGCGGGCGGCGATGCGGCGCGGCTGCGTGTGCGCGATGCGCTCGCGTCCGAGCTCCAGGCAGATCTTCGGCAACTGCGTCGTCTTGCCGGAGCCGGTCGCACCGGCGACGATCACGACCTGGTGGTCGCGGATTGCGCGCGCGATCTCCTCGCGCTGCCCGGAGACGGGCAGCTCGGCGGGGTAGGTGATCACGGGAAGCACAGCCCTCCATCGTATGCGGTCGCGCGGGGCGCTCGGGCGGGCGGAGCGACCCGTCCGGCCGGGTGCAGGGTTCACCCCGCTGTGCTAGAAACGGCCCATGTCCACGGATGCCGCGTCGGCCGGCCTCGCCTCACCGGCGGGCGTCGGCTCCCTCGAGCCGGCGCCGGTGCGGAGCCTCGTCGGCCTGCCGATCCTGCGCGTCGCGCTGGTCGGATGCGCCGCGCTCATCACCTGGCTCGCGCTCCTCGCCGCCGGCCGGCCCGGCCCGTTCCCGCCGACGATCCTGTTCGCCGCGACGGTGATGCTGCCGGTGAACCTCGTCTCGCTCGCCCTCGTCCGCCGCGCCCTGCATCGCGAGGGACAGACGCGCCCGCGACCTCATCGACTTCTCGTGGCGCCGGCTCGGCACGGACGTGCTCTGGGGCCTGCTCTGGCTGGTGGTGCTCTGGGTGCCGTTCGTGCTCGCCGTGATGGGCGTGATGTTCGCGCTCTACGGCGCCGACGCCTTCGCGCACTTCGAGACGGTCTTCGCGGGCGCCGACACGGCGCCGTCGTTCGATCGCACGCTGCTGACGGTGCTCGCCATCGTCTCGGTCGTGACGTTCGCCCCGCTCAACGCGCCCGTCGAGGAGCTCGTGTACCGCGGATACTCCCAGGGCGGACTCGTGCGGCGATGGCCGGTGGTCTGGGCCGTCGTCGTGCCGGCCGCGATCTTCGCGGCGCAGCACGTGTTCTACGCCGCGACGCCCGACGCGATGCTCGTCTACCTCGCGGCGTTCTTCGTGTGGGGCATCGGGTCGGGGCTCATCGTGCTGTGGCAGCGACGACTCATGCCGATCATCGTCGCCCACCTGCTCGTGAACCTCTTCACGAGCGCGCCCGCCCTCCTGATCGCCTTCCTCCCGCCCGAGGCGCTCGCCTCGTGACCGGCTCCGGCGAGGCAACGGTGGACTGCCGCGCCGCTCCCGCTTCGCGGCGAGCGAACCGCGCTGTCGGATGCCGCGGCTCGCGTGATGGGATGAGGACATGACCCAGCCCTCCGTACCGCGCATCCAACTCAACGACGGCCACTCGATCCCGCAGCTCGGGTTCGGCGTCTTCAAGGTCGACCCGAAGAAGACCGAGCACATCGTGACCGACGCGCTCGAGGTCGGGTACCGCCACATCGACACCGCCCGCATCTACGGCAACGAGGCGGGTGTCGGCCGTGCGCTGGCAGCGTCGGGGATCCCGCGCGAAGAGCTGTTCGTCACGACGAAGCTCTGGAACGACGACCAGGGCACGCAATCCGTGTTCGACGCCTTCGACGCGAGCCTCGAGCGGCTCGGCCTCGAGTACGTGGACCTCTACCTGATCCATTGGCCGACCCCGGCGAACGACCGGTACGTCGAGACGTGGAGGGCCTTCGAGCAGCTGCGCGAGTCGGGCCGCACCCGCTCGATCGGCGTCTCGAACTTCTTGGTGCCGCACCTCGAGCGCCTGCTCGCCGAGACCGGCACGGTGCCGGCCGTCGACCAGATCGAGCTGCATCCGTACCACCAGCAGCCGGCCACCACGGAGTTCGCCGAGGAGCACGGCATCGCGATCGAGGCGTGGGGTCCGCTCGGCCAGGGCAAGTACCCATTGCTCGAACTGCCCGAGGTGACGGATGCCGCGGCCGCACTCGGCGTGACGCCCGCACAGGTCGTCATCCGCTGGCATGTCCAGCGCGGGCACATCGTGTTCCCGAAGTCGAACCGGCGCGAGCGTATGGCCGAGAACTTCGACGTGTTCGGCTTCGAGCTCGACCAAGCGCAGATGGACGCGATCACCGGGCTCGAGCGGGAAGGGCGGATGAGCTCCCACCCCGACGACGTGAACTGACGGAAATCGCCTCCGACCGGGCGCCCTCCGGAGTCGATGGTGCGGCCGCAGGGAGCGACACGCCCGGGATGCGAGCCTGATTTGGCGTCGACCCTGGGATCCGCGTAAATTCTTACTCATCGCCACGGCGGTGCGGGAAGCGGAGAGCGGCCCGGCCGGGACGGCGAGATTCTTAGCCAAATAGCCTCGAAGTCGCATTGCGACTCGGTGATTTCAAGCCTAAGATGAAAACCCACTTCCTCTAGGAAACCAACGTTCGCGTTGTGCTTCCAGGCTGTTCGCGGCCGCCGGGTGGAACCGCGTGTTCCAGCCCCGCAAGAGAAGTGGTACCATAGATAGGTTGCCCTGAGAGCAGGCCGTGAGGCCGAAACTCGGGTGCGTCCGTTCCTTGAGAACTCAACAGCGTGCACTATGTTCAATGCCAATTTTTGAACCCCGACCTCGCCTTTTGGTGGGGGGAGGATTCCTTTGGATTGATGGACAGTCAGCATTGATTGTTCTTTCGGTCAGAGATTCAACTCTCGATGCCTCTTTTGGGGTGTTGGAACCAGTTTTTTTGGAGAGTTTGATCCTGGCTCAGGACGAACGCTGGCGGCGTGCTTAACACATGCAAGTCGAACGATGATCTGGGTGCTTGCACTTGGGGATTAGTGGCGAACGGGTGAGTAACACGTGAGTAACCTGCCCTGGACTCTGGGATAACCCCGAGAAATCGGAGCTAATACCGGATAGGACCTGGAACCGCATGGTTTTGGGTGGAAAGTTTTTCGGTCTGGGATGGACTCGCGGCCTATCAGCTTGTTGGTGAGGTAATGGCTCACCAAGGCGTCGACGGGTAGCCGGCCTGAGAGGGTGACCGGCCACACTGGGACTGAGACACGGCCCAGACTCCTACGGGAGGCAGCAGTGGGGAATATTGCACAATGGGCGCAAGCCTGATGCAGCAACGCCGCGTGAGGGATGACGGCCTTCGGGTTGTAAACCTCTTTTAGTAGGGAAGAAGGGCTTCGGCTTGACGGTACCTGCAGAAAAAGCACCGGCTAACTACGTGCCAGCAGCCGCGGTAATACGTAGGGTGCGAGCGTTGTCCGGAATTATTGGGCGTAAAGAGCTCGTAGGCGGTTTGTCACGTCTGCTGTGAAATCCCGAGGCTCAACCTCGGGCCTGCAGTGGGTACGGGCAGACTGGAGTGCGGTAGGGGAGAATGGAATTCCTGGTGTAGCGGTGGAATGCGCAGATATCAGGAGGAACACCGATGGCGAAGGCAGTTCTCTGGGCCGTAACTGACGCTGAGGAGCGAAAGCGTGGGGAGCGAACAGGATTAGATACCCTGGTAGTCCACGCCGTAAACGTTGGGCGCTAGATGTGGGGACCTTTCCACGGTTTCCGTGTCGTAGCTAACGCATTAAGCGCCCCGCCTGGGGAGTACGGCCGCAAGGCTAAAACTCAAAGGAATTGACGGGGGCCCGCACAAGCGGCGGAGCATGCGGATTAATTCGATGCAACGCGAAGAACCTTACCAAGGCTTGACATAACCGAGAACGCCGCAGAAATGTGGAACTCTTTGGACACTCGGTTACAGGTGGTGCATGGTTGTCGTCAGCTCGTGTCGTGAGATGTTGGGTTAAGTCCCGCAACGAGCGCAACCCTCGTCGTATGTTGCCAGCACGTGATGGTGGGAACTCATATGAGACTGCCGGGGTCAACTCGGAGGAAGGTGGGGATGACGTCAAATCATCATGCCCCTTATGTCTTGGGCTTCACGCATGCTACAATGGCCGGTACAAAGGGCTGCGATGTCGTAAGGCGGAGCGAATCCCAAAAAGCCGGTCTCAGTTCGGATTGAGGTCTGCAACTCGACCTCATGAAGTCGGAGTCGCTAGTAATCGCAGATCAGCAACGCTGCGGTGAATACGTTCCCGGGCCTTGTACACACCGCCCGTCAAGTCATGAAAGTCGGTAACACCCGAAGCCGGTGGCCTAACCCTTGTGGAGGGAGCCGTCGAAGGTGGGATCGGTGATTAGGACTAAGTCGTAACAAGGTAGCCGTACCGGAAGGTGCGGCTGGATCACCTCCTTTCTAAGGAGCAACTCGGAAGTCTTCGGGCTTTCGCAGTGCAGACCAGATCGGGTCCTTTGTGGCTCGCTGGTTGCTCATGGGTGGAACATTGACATAGGCATCCAGGCCAAGGGTTCTGGTTTAGTACGCCTCTTTCGGGGGGTTGGAACGATCGGGGTCGGCGGGTTGGGTGCGTGCACGCTGTTGGGTCCTGAGGGACCGGACGATCCCTGCCCTTCGGGGTGGGGGTGATGGTTTTTCTCAGGCCTTCACCGATGATGACCGGTTTGGGTTGTCGGGTGTGGGGGTTCTGGCCGTCTGTTGAGAACTACATAGTGGACGCGAGCATCTTAGAAGCAGCCCTTTGGGCTGTTTCACAATAGGTGAGTCGCCAGGAGGCATGCCTTTCGGGGTGTCTGTTTGGCGTATTCACTGGTCAATTTCTGCCCTGGCCTTCGGGTTGGGGTGTACGAATTCGATCGAACTCATGTGATTTCAAGTTTCTAAGAGCAAACGGTGGATGCCTTGGCATCTGGAGCCGAAGAAGGACGTCGTAATCTGCGATAAGCCTCGGGGAGCTGATAAACGAGCTGTGATCCGAGGATTTCCGAATGGGGAAACCCCGCCAGGCCCTTTGGGTGACCTGGTGACTCCCGCCTGAATGTATAGGGCGGGTAGAGGGAACGTGGGGAAGTGAAACATCTCAGTACCCACAGGAAGAGAAAACAACCGTGATTCCGTAAGTAGTGGCGAGCGAACGCGGAAGAGGCTAAACCGAGCCATGTGTGATACCCGGCAGGGGTTGCATGGTCGGGGTTGTGGGACCTTTCGGACTGTACTGCCGTGCAGTCACGGTGACGCGTCAGGTATAGACGAACCGGATTGAAAGCCGGACCGGAGTGGGTGTGAGTCCCGTAGTCGAAATGCCTGGCCGGCCGGAGAGGGATCCCAAGTAGCGCGGGGCCCGAGAAATCCCGCGTGAATCTGTCAGGACCACCTGATAAGCCTAAATACTCCCAGATGACCGATAGCGGACAAGTACCGTGAGGGAAAGGTGAAAAGTACCCCGGGAGGGGAGTGAAATAGTACCTGAAACCGTTTGCTTACAAACCGTCGGAGCCTCCTTGTTGGGGTGACGGCGTGCCTTTTGAAGAATGAGCCTGCGAGTTAGTGATCTGTGGCGAGGTTAACCCGTGTGGGGTAGCCGTAGCGAAAGCGAGTCTGAATAGGGCGATTCAGTCGCAGGTCCTAGACCCGAAGCGAAGTGATCTATCCATGGCCAGGTTGAAGCGACGGTAAGACGTCGTGGAGGACCGAACCCACTTCAGTTGAAAATGGAGGGGATGAGCTGTGGATAGGGGTGAAAGGCCAATCAAACTTCGTGATAGCTGGTTCTCTCCGAAATGCATTTAGGTGCAGCGTTGCGTGTTTCTTGCCGGAGGTAGAGCTACTGGATGGCCGATGGGCCCCAAAAGGTTACTGACGTCAGCCAAACTCCGAATGCCGGTAAGTGAGAGCGCAGCAGTGAGACGGTGGGGGATAAGCTTCATCGTCGAGAGGGAAACAACCCAGACCACCAACTAAGGTCCCTAAGCGCGTGCTAAGTGGGAAAGGATGTGGAGTTGCACAGACAACCAGGAGGTTGGCTTAGAAGCAGCCACCCTTGAAAGAGTGCGTAATAGCTCACTGGTCAAGTGATTCCGCGCCGACAATGTAACGGGGCTCAAGCACGCCACCGAAGTTGTGGCATTGACATTTGTGGTAGGCCTTCGTGGTCCAGCCGTGTTGATGGGTAGGAGAGCGTCGTGTGGCGAGTGAAGCGGCGGTGGAAACCAGCCGTGGACGCCACACGAGTGAGAATGCAGGCATGAGTAGCGAAAGACGGGTGAGAAACCCGTCCTCCGGAAGACCAAGGGTTCCAGGGTCAAGCTAATCTGCCCTGGGTAAGTCGGGACCTAAGGCGAGGCCGACAGGCGTAGTCGATGGACAACGGGTTGATATTCCCGTACCGGCGAAGAACCGCCCACACGAGACCAGAAGTGCTAAGCATCCCAAGCCGCGCGGATCCCTTCGGGGTGAGGCGCGGGGCGGCATGCGACCCCGTCTGGTGGAGTGAGCGTATTAACAGGTGTGACGCAGGAAGGTAGCCCAGCCCGGGCGATGGTTGACCCGGGGCAAGCGTGTAGGCCGAGCGATAGGCAAATCCGTCGCTCACCAGGCTGAGACGCGATGCGGATGAAAAGTGGGTGATCCTATGCTGCCGAGAAAAGCATCGACGCGAGGTTCCAGCCGCCCGTACCCCAAACCGACTCAGGTGGTCAGGTAGAGAATACCAAGGAGATCGAGAGAATCGTGGTTAAGGAACTCGGCAAAATGCCCCCGTAACTTCGGGAGAAGGGGGGCCCGAAGCGTGAACCAGCTTGCCTGGGGAAGCGTGGAGTGGCCGCAGAGACCAGTGGGAAGCGACTGTTTACTAAAAACACAGGTCCGTGCCAAGTCGCAAGACGATGTATACGGACTGACGCCTGCCCGGTGCTGGAAGGTTAAGAGGACCGGTTAGCCGCAAGGCGAAGCTGAGAATTTAAGCCCCAGTAAACGGCGGTGGTAACTATAACCATCCTAAGGTAGCGAAATTCCTTGTCGGGTAAGTTCCGACCTGCACGAATGGCGTAACGACTTCCCAGCTGTCTCAACCGCGAACTCGGCGAAATTGCATTACGAGTAAAGATGCTCGTTACGCGCAGCAGGACGGAAAGACCCCGTGACCTTTACTACAGCTTGGTATTGGTGTTCGGTGTGGCTTGTGTAGGATAGGTGGGAGACTGTGAAGCTGGCACGCTAGTGTCGGTGGAGTCATTGTTGAAATACCACTCTGGTCACTCTGGATATCTAACTTCGAACCGTGATCCGGTTCAGGGACAGTGCCTGGTGGGTAGTTTAACTGGGGCGGTTGCCTCCCAAAAAGTAACGGAGGCGCCCAAAGGTTCCCTCAACCTGGTTGGCAATCAGGTGGCGAGTGTAAGTGCACAAGGGAGCTTGACTGTGAGACTGACAGGTCGAGCAGGGACGAAAGTCGGGACTAGTGATCCGGCAGTGGCTTGTGGAAGCGCTGTCGCTCAACGGATAAAAGGTACCTCGGGGATAACAGGCTGATCTTGCCCAAGAGTCCATATCGACGGCATGGTTTGGCACCTCGATGTCGGCTCGTCGCATCCTGGGGCTGGAGTAGGTCCCAAGGGTTGGGCTGTTCGCCCATTAAAGCGGTACGCGAGCTGGGTTTAGAACGTCGTGAGACAGTTCGGTCCCTATCCGCTGCGCGCGTAGGAAATTTGAGAGGATCTGACCCTAGTACGAGAGGACCGGGTTGGACGAACCTCTGGTGTGCCAGTTGTTCCGCCAGGAGCACCGCTGGTTAGCTACGTTCGGGATGGATAACCGCTGAAAGCATCTAAGCGGGAAGCCGGCCTCGAGATGAGATTTCCATCCCTTCGGGGGAGAGGCTCCCAGCCAGACGACTGGGTTGATAGGCCGGATGTGGAAGACAGGACTAACGACTGTCGGAGCTGACCGGTACTAATAAGCCGATAACTTGATAATCACTACACTCACACACGTTTGAAGATCATTCATCGAAAGGCCGTGTGAGTGGCCAAGATTGCTACGCGTCCACTCTGTGGTTCCCAACAGACGGAAACCCACACAACACAACACAGAAGAACACCCGCACCACCACCCACCCCACCCCGGGCCCGGTGGCGGTGCGGGACACCGAGACCACACACCCAACCCACACCCTGGTGGGGCCACGTGGGTGTGGCACGAGTTTCGGCGGCCATAGCGCGAGGGAAACGCCCGGACCCATTCCGAACCCGGAAGCTAAGACTCGCAGCGCCGATGGTACTGCAGGGGCGACCCTGTGGGAGAGTAGGACACCGCCGGACATTCATTCGAAGAGAGCCGCCCAAGGTTGGGCGGCTCTCTTTGGTTTAACCAGACCTGCGCGAGGCGTCAAGCCCGTGCCCGTGCGCGGCATCCCGTCCTACGCTGGGGTGATGGGGAATCGTCTGGGAGATGCACTGAGCCCCTACCTGCGGGCGCACGCCGGACAATCCCGTCGACTGGTTCCCGTGGGGCGAGGCGGCATTCGACGAGGCACGCGAGCGCGATGTGCCCGTGCTCGTCTCGATCGGCTACGCCACGTGCCACTGGTGCCACGTGATGGCGCGGGAGAGCTTCAGCGATCCGGCGATCGCGCGCATCCTCAACGAGCGGTTCGTTGCCGTCAAGGTCGACCGCGAGGAGCATCCCGACGTCGACGCGAGCTACCTCGCGGCCGCTTCCGCCTTCACGCGCGAGCTCGGCTGGCCGCTCACGGTGTTCGCGACGCCCGACGGGCGTGCGTTCTACGCCGGCACCTACTTCCCGCCGCGGCCAGTGCACGGCGTGCCGGCCTTCGTGGAGGTGCTCGCCGCCGTCGGCGAGGCCTGGCGCGAACGGCGTCGTGACCTCGACGCAGACCGCGGAGGCCGTCGCCGACGCCCTGGCTGCGGCATCCGTCGCCTCGACCTCCGGCGAGCTGCCCGGCCGCCGACGAGCTCGGCCGGCGCCGTCGCAGCCCTGGCCGAGGACGAGGATCGCCTGCACGGCGGGTTCGGGCGAGCTCCGAAGTTCCCCGTCGCGCCCGGTGCTCGGGTTCCTCGCCGCATGCCGGCGCCGACGGCCGCCGAGCTCGCGGAACGCACGCTGCGGCTCATGGGCGCTTCGCCGCTCCGCGACCCGGTCGAGGGCGGCTTCTTCCGCTATGCCACGCGCGCCGACTGGAGCGAGCCGCACTACGAGCGGATGCTCACCGACAACTGCCCTGCTCCTCGATGTCGCCGCGGAGCTGGCGCGCGGCGACGATCCGCCGGCGTTCGTCCGGCCGCTCGCCGACGGCGTCATCGGCTTCCTCACCGGGCGCATGCAGCTTCGGGGCGGCGGGTTCGCGAGCGCGCAGGACTCGGAGAGCGTGATCGACGGCGAGCGGAGCGAGGGCGGCTACTACCGCTCGGATGCCGCGGCGCGCGGACGGCTCGACCCGCCCGCCCTCGACGAGAAGGTGCTGACCGGCTGGAACGGCCTCGCGATCGGTGCGCTCGCCCGCGCCGGCTTCGTGTTCGACGACCCCGGCGCGGTCGAGGCCGCGCGCCGGGCCGCCGACTTCCTGCTCGAGCATCACGTGCTCGCCGACGGCGCCCTCGTGCGCGCATCGCTCGACGGCGTGGCGTCGGCTGCCGACGGCGACGCTCGAGGACACGGGCATGCTCGCCGGCGGACTCCTCGAGCTGGCCTGCGCGACCGGGGAGGCGCGGTACGCGGTCGCCGCGCGGACGCTCGTCGACCGAGCCGTCCTGGCGGCAGGCGACGGCGCAGGAGTCGGCGAGGGCACGGCGGCTGCCGTTCGCGGCGCCGGCCGGGGGCGACCCGGTGCTCGTCGCGCGCGGGCTGGCGCTGCCCGCCGATCCCGCCGAGGGCGCGACGCCGTCGGGCATCACGGCCTGCGCGGATGCCGCGTGGCGGCTCTTCGCGCTCGGTGCGGGCGACGCGGTACCTCGACGTCGGCCGAGCAGGCCATGCGCGTCGGTCGCCGGCGTCGCGCATCGAACGACCCCTCGCGTTCGGCGGGGCACTCGGGCTCATGGCGCGGCTCGCGGCGCCGCTCGTGCAGCTCGTCACGGTCGTGCCCGACAGCGGCGGGCACGGCGGGGAGCCGACCGGTGCCGACGAGGATCAGGGACGGCCGTGGGGCGGACGATGCGGCGCGCTGCTCGCCGCAACCCGGCGGCACGCGGCATCCGTCGCGACGATCGTGACCGAGCGTCAGGCGCGGGAGTTCGCAGCGGCGGGATTCGAGCTGTTCGAGGGGCGGACGGCGCCAGAACGGCGTCGGCACCGCCTATCGCTGCCGATCGTTCGTGTGCGCGCTGCCGGTGCGACGAGGCGAGCGCGCTCGAGGCCCTCGCCGGGTCCGACTGAGTCGCGCGGCAACGCGCCCGCCACTCCGGATCCGTACGATGGTCGCATGATCGATCGCGCACGCACGGGAACGACGGTCGTGGTCGGAGCGCTCGCGCTCGATGCGGTGCTCGTCATCGTGTTCGCGATCATCGGCCGGAGCAGTCACGCCGAGGGGCTCGACGTCGCGGGCGTGTGGGGCACGGCATGGCCGTTCCTCGCCGGGCTCGGCGTCGGATGGCTCGCGGCACGGGCCTGGCGGCATCCGCTCGCACCGTGGCCCACCGGCGTGATCGTGTGGGCGGCGACCCTCGTCGTCGGCATGCTCCTGCGACTCGCTGATCGGGCAGGGCGTGCAGGTCGCGTTCGTCATCGTCGCGGCGGTGACGCTCGCACTCCTGCTCGTCGGATGGCGTGGCATCGCGCTGCCTCGTCACGCGACGAGGCCGCGCGCGAACCACGGCGGCCGCCCCGTGAACCCCATCGAGTGGCTCTTCGACGCGCAGCTCGTGATCGGCGGCCAGGTGATCCTGTGGCGCGAGATCGTCGGCAACCTCTTCGGGCTCGCGAGTGCGCTCGGCGGCCTGCAGGCGCAAGGTCTGGGCGTGGCCCGTGGGCATCGTCGGCAACGTGCTGCTGTTCACGGTGTTCATGGGCGCGGTGTTCGACACCCCGAATCCCGTGAACCTGCTCGGCCAGGCGGGGCGGCAGCTCATGTTCATCGCCGTGTCGATCTACGGGTGGGTGCGGTGGGCCCAGCACCGGCACGTGAGCGGCATCGGCCGTGGAACCGCGATGGGCGAGTGCCCGAGCCCGCATCCTGCTGGGATTCGCGCATGATCGGCGGCACGCTGGTGCTCATCCCGATCTTCCGCGCGCTCGGCTCGTTCGAGCCGGTGTGGGCCGACGCCTGGATCTTCATGGGTTCACTGCTCGCCACCTACGGCATGGCGAAGGGGTGGACCGAGTTCTGGCTGATCTGGGTGGCCGTGGACATCGTGGGCGTGCCGCTGCTGGTGAGCGCCGGCTACTACGCCTCGGCGTTGCTCTACGTGTTCTACGGCGCGTTCACGATCTTCGGGTTCATCACCTGGATGCGCGTGCAGCGCCGTGCTACCAGCCTGACGGAACCCGGTCGAGCACCAACCACACCGCAGAGCTGAGCTCGGGGTGGTCGAGCGCGATGTCGCGCAGCAGTTCGAACTCGAAGCGGGCTGCATCGCCGTCGCGCGCGGCAGGGTGGTAGGCCCGCGCACGCGCCGGGCTCCACCGCTCGGAGTGCAGCCGCTCCTCGCGGAGCGTCGCCACGACCTGCTCGTCGACCGACGGCAGGTCGGGCAGGAACACCCACGGGTCCTCGCCGAGCCGGCACCGCAGCTCGATGAGCGCGCTGAGCTCGTCTCGTGCGTCTTGTCGCAGGCGCTCGAGCGTCGACGACTCTGCCATCTGCGACCTCCCCTCGCTGATTCGATCGTAACCAACGCTACGTGCACCATGTGACGAGCAGGGTTACACGGCGTGACGGGACGTGTACGCCAGATGACGCCGACATGACGCCGCGGCATCGCGATGCGTCGCGCCCCTGCTTGAATGGATCGGCACCGGTCAGAGGAGCAGAGCGTGGCGGAGCAGTACCTGATCCTGCACGGGTGGCAGAACCACCGCCCCGAGGGGCACTGGCAGCGCTGGCTCGCCGGGGAGCTCGAGTCGCGCGGTGCCCACGTGCGGTACCCCCAGCTCCCCGAGCCCGACGCGCCGGTGCTCGAGGAGTGGATCGAGGCGCTCGAGCTGGAGCTGCGCGACACCGACCCCGCCGCGCTCACCGTGGTCGCCCACAGCCTGGGCTGCCTGCTGTGGCTGGCGTACTCAGCCAGGGCGAGCGAGCGACGGCGCTGTCGGGATGCTGGCACGCCGCGTCGATCCTCGTCGCGCCGGCCGCCGGAACGGTGCTCCGCGGCATCCCCGAGATCGCGGCGTTCGCGCCGACGCTCGACGGTGCGGCGGCCCGCGCCGCGCTGGCGGAGACCGTGGCCGAGCGCGGCACGGTGGTGGCCGGCACGAACGACCCGTACTGCCCCGAAGGCGCAGAGCACGCCTACGCGCGGCCGCTCGACCTCGACTTCGTGCCGGTCGACGGCGGCGGGCACCTCACCATGGACGACGGCTACGGCCCGTTCCCGCTGGTGCTCGACCTCGCGACGCGCTGAGCGGATGCCCCGACGGGCGCGATCGGGCGCCGGAACGGTGCGGTTGAATGGTGCGGTGAGCATCGACATCGTGCACGACGACCGGCGCACGACGCGAACCTGCTCGGGCGGCTCCGCCACGACCTCGGCGCCGCCGGCGTTCACCGTGGCGGCGCTGGAGTCGCTGTGGGGCCCGGATGCCGCGGCCGCGCTGCATCGCGGCGAGCGCGTGCCTGCGCGACGCGTGCTCGACGCGCGGCGCGCGCGCGCACGGGGCATCCGCCGACCTCGCGACGCTCGCGGAGCTCTTCGTGCTCGGGCTCCCGGTGCCCGCGGCCGAGGCCGCGCACGCGCTGCCTGCGCTCGGCGTGGACGGCGCGATCGAGCTCGGGCTGGTCGGCCCGGCCGGGCGGATCGGGATGGCGGGAGGCGCAGCGGGGGCGTCGGCGGCCGATGACGCGGGCGACGCGGCATCCGTTCGGGCGCTGCTCGACCTGCGGCCGTATGCGTTCGTCGACGCGCGGGGCGAGGGTCACTGGTGGATCCTGTCCGACCTCGGCGAGGTCGCACTCGGCCATGCGCTCGGCGAGCAGCACGTGCTCGGCGTCGGCGGTGCGTCGATGACGCTGTCCGGCCTGATGCTGCCGACGCCGGTGCGATCGGTGCTCGACCTCGGCACCGGCTGCGGCATCCAGGCCATGCACGCGTCCCGGTTCGCGGAGCGCATCGTCGCGACCGACATCTCCGAGCGGGCGCTGCGCCTCGCGCGCCTGAACGTCGAGCTCAACGGGATCGAGGGAGTCGAGTTCCGGTTCGGCAGCCTCTTCGATCCGGTCGCGGGGGAGCGCTTCGACCGGATCGTGTCGAACCCGCCGTTCGTGATCACCCCGCGGGCGCCGGGCGTGCCCGAGTACGAGTACCGCGACGGCGGCATGGTCGGCGATGCGATCGTCGAGGCCGTCATGCGCGCGGCAGGCGACCACCTGGAGCCCGGCGGGATCGCGCAGCTGCTCGGCAACTGGGAGTACCGCGACGGGGAGGACGGGCTCGACCGCGTGCGCGCGTGGGCCGACCCGCTCGACCACTGGATCGTCGAGCGCGAGGTGCAGCGCGTCACCGAGTACGCGGAGACGTGGATCCGCGACGGCGGGACCCGCCCGGGCAGCGCGGAGTTCGACCGGCTCTACGGCGCCTGGCTCGACGACTTCGAGCGGCGCGGGGTGCACGAGATCGGGTTCGGCTACGTGCTGCTGCGGCGGCCGGCCGACGGCCGCGTCGACGAACCGGGCGGTACGGCCCGTCTCGCGCGCATCGAGCGACTGCACGGGTCGCTCGGGGCGCACGACGGCGGCCTCGGAACCCACCTCGCCGAGTGCCTCGACGCGCACGACCGCCAGGCCGCGCTCGACGACGACGCGCTCGCCGCCGTGCGGCTCACCGTCGCGGGCGACGTGACGGAGGAACGCCACTACTGGCCGGGCGACGACGACCCCACCGCGATGCTGTTGCGGCAGGGCGGCGGCTTCGGCCGCGCGATCAGCCTCGACACCGGGCTCGCCGCCCTCGTGGGTGCGAGCGACGGCGAGCTGGCGGTGGGCGCGATCGTGGCCGCGCTCGCCGAGCTCCTCGACGTCGACGCGGACGCGCTCGCCGCCGACCTGCTGCCCGCCGTGCGCGCGCTCATCGACGACGGGATGCTGCGGCTGCCGGCCGAGTGAGCCGGCGCACGCGGCATCAGCCGGTCACCGGCGCCGCCGGCGCAGCATCCGCTCAGACCGTGCCGGCCGGCGGCCACACCCCGATGATGAGCGCCATGATCACGACCGTCACGAGCTCGTGCGCGATGTTGAGGATCGTGAGCCCCGCCGGGCGGCCCTCGAACGCGTCGTGCGTGATGAAGCGCGCGGCGGTGAAGCCCGCCCACAGCAGGATGCCGGTGAGGAGCGCGACCACGAGGTAGTTGCCGCCGAGCGCCGTCCATGCGACCTGGGTCGCGAGCGCCAGCACCCACGCGGAGATGAAGCTCACCACCAGCGTCGTGATGATCGGCACCACGGCGCTGCGGTCACCCGGGTCGACCTTCGCCACCCGCATCCAGTAGTTGCCGAACACCTTCGGCGTGTACCAGATCGACCCCACGACCATGGTGGAGATCGTCGCGATCGCGACGGCCCAGTAGTTCACGTCGATGAGCATGCCGATGCCTCCCCTCGCGGCCCGCGAGGCGGGCCTGCCCCGGATTCTAGCGGCGAGCACGGCGCGCGATCGGGAGCGCCACGTCACGGCGTTCACCGAGCCTCCGGGGGTAGTCTGCTGGTCGCACACCGAAAGCGAGCCCATGCCCGACAGTCCGCTCTCCGATTCCCCCTACGAGGTGCTCGGCGTGCCCGCCGATGCGGATGCCGCAGCGCTGCGGCTCGCATACCGCCGGGCGCTGCGCACGGCCCACCCCGACACCGGGGGCGATCCCGCGCGATTCCATGCGGTGCAGCGGGCCTGGTCGCTCGTCGGAACGCCGGAGGCTCGCGCGGCGTTCGACCGTGGGTCGCGAGCCGGCGTGCCGACTCCCACCCGCGAGGCGTGGGCGCCCGCCGCACCGCGCCGACCGCGCGACTCGCGTCCGCTCGCGCGGTCGTACGGGCATCCCGGCGGACTCACGCGCGAGCTGTACCTCGCTCGCATGCGCGAGTGGGTCGGCCGCGGCGTCGACGTGCCCGACCCGTACGATCCCGAGCTCGTGCGGCGCGCGCCGCGCGACATCCGGCACATCCTGGCCGACGCGCTCGTCGAGGAGGCGACCGCCCGTGCGCTCTCCACGCTCGGCATCGGGTACACCGTGTGGCACGACATCGCCACGGATGCCGCCGGCCCCGGCCTGCCGCCCAAGCTCGACCACCTCGTGCTCGGCCCGACCGGGCTGTTCGCGATCCAGTCCGAGGACTGGGGCGGCCCCGTCGCGATGAAGCGGGGCGAACTGGTGGGCGAGGCGCTCGGCGGCGAACGGCCGTTCCGGGCGCTCGCGGCCCGCGCGAAGGCGATCGGACGAGCCGCCCGGGTGAAGCCCACGGCGCTCGTCGTCGTGGTGCCCGACGAGTACGCGGCCGAGTCGCTCGAGCTCGGCGGCACCGTGCGCGGCGCGGTCGTGGCGCTCGTGCGCAGCTCCCGGCTCGCGAGCGCCGTGCGCGACGGACTCCCCGGTTCCGCCCATCTCGGCGGCACCGAGGTCATGGAGGTGCGCTCGCGGCTCCAGGCCGTCGTGCGCTTCGCGTAGTCGGGGCATCCGACACCTCGACTCGACCGCGGGGCGCCCGGCGGTGTTGGATGGGAGGATGCCTGAACTCGACCGTGACGTCCACCTCGCCGACTTCGCCGACTTCATCGGGGAATCGCCCTCGTCGTACCACGCCGCCGCCGCAGTCGCTGCCCGCCTCGAGGCGGCCGGCTTCGACCGGCTCGAAGAACGCGACGAGTGGCCGTCGGGCCCGGGCCGGCGGGTCGTGGTGCGCGACGGCGCCGTCATCGCCTGGGTGCAGCCGGATGCCGCCGCCTCCACGACGCCGTACCGGATCCTCGGCGCGCACACCGACTCGCCGTCGTTCAAGCTGAAGCCGGGGCTTCGACGAGCTCGGAGGGCCTGCTGCAGGCCGGCGTGGAGGTGTACGGAGGACCGCTGCTCAACTCGTGGCTCGACCGCGAACTCGAGCTGGCAGGCCGCCTCGTCACGGATGACGGCGTCGAGCACCTCGTGCGCACCGGCCCGCTGCTGCGCATCCCGCAACTGGCGATCCACCTCGACCGCGACGTGAACAAGGGCCTCACGCTCGACCGCCAGCGGCACCTGCAGCCCGTGTGGGGCGCCGGATCGGGGCTCGACGTCGTCGCACACCTCGCCGACCTCGCGGGCATCGAGGTCGAGGAGGTCGCCGGGCACGACGTGCTCCTGGCCGACACCGCGGCACCTGCCCGGTTCGGGCTGGACGACGAGTTGTTCGCCGCGGGGCGGATGGACAACCTCAGCTCGGTGCACGCCGGACTGGTGGCACTGCTCGCCGCCCCGACCGACGCGTCGCACGTGAGCGTGCTCGCGGCGTTCGACCACGAGGAACTCGGATCCGAGTCGCGGTCGGGTGCGAGCGGCCCCTTCCTCGAGGACGTGCTCGCGCGGATCGCGGCCGCGCTCGGCGCCGACCCGACCGACCGGCGGCGTGCGTTCGCGGACTCCTGGCTCCTCTCGTCCGACGCCGGGCACGCCGTGCACCCCAACTACCCCGAGCGGCACGACCCGGGCAACCGGCCGGTGCTCGGCGGCGGGCCGCTCCTGAAGCTCAACGCGAACCAGCGCTACGCCACCGACGCCGTCGGCTCGGCGCTGTGGGCTCGCGCGTGCCGGCAGGCGGGCGTGTCGACGCAGCCGTTCGTGTCGAACAACACCATCCCGTGCGGGTCGACCATCGGACCGCTGAGCGCCACCCGCCTCGGGATCCGCACCGTCGACGTGGGCACGCCGCTGCTGTCGATGCACTCCGCCCGCGAGCTCGCGCACGTCGACGACCTCGTCGCGCTCGCGGCGGCGGTCACGGCGTTCTTCGCACCAGACGGCGACTGAGCCGGTCGGCGACCGAGCGGGGGTGACCGGGCCGCGGGACTGAACGGCGGGAGGCGGCGGCGCGTCGGCGGAAACGGTGGCGGGATGTCGCGGCACGACGGCGCGATTTCACGGGCACCGCGGCCGGCAGCGGTGCGACGCTGAAGGCATGACCGAGACCATCGCCCCCGCCGCATCCGCTCTCTTCCAGCACGTCGCGACGCAGGCCGACGCGATCGCGCACTTCCGGGGCCGTCTGGGCTTCGAGTCGGATGTCTCCGACGTCGCCGCGGCGCTCGCCGAGCCCGAGCCGGGCTTCGTGCTCGTCGACACCCGCAGCGATGCGTCGTGGGCCCAGGGTCATGTTCCGGGAGCGATCCACCTTCCCGGGCGGCGCATCGCAGCCGAGGCGGCCGAACGGATCCCCACCGGTACGCCGGTGGTCGTGTACTGCTGGGGCCCCGGCTGCAACGGCGCGACCCGTGCCGCCCTCGAGTTCGCATTGCTCGGACATCCGGTCAAGGAGATGCTCGGCGGCTTCGAGTACTGGGTGCGCGAAGGCTTCGCCTACGACACCGCCGACGGGCTCGCGCAGTTGCCGCCCGACGCACTGACGAACGTCGCACCGACAGGGCTGGCGGGCGGCGCCGCGATCGACACGGGCATCACGTGCGCCTGCTGACGAGCTGACCCGGGGACCGACTCGGCCTCAGACCAGCGTGACGAGCGGGGCGTCGGGGTCGGCGGCCCACTCGTCGAGCGAGCCGTCGTAGACGGCGACGTCCGGATGTCCCGCGCGGAGGAGCGCGAACGCCGTGCCGGCCGCGGCGATGCCGCCGCCGCAGTAGACCACGATGCGGCGCGCACCGTCGGTCGGCACCCCGGCCAGACGAGCCTCGAGGACGTCGCCGTGCAGCAGCGTGCCGGACTCGCGATCGACCACGGAGGAGACAGGCACGCTGACGCTGCCCGGGATGTGTCCTCGACGTGGCCGGCGACCGGTCTCGCCGCGGAAGTCGCTCGCCGGCAGCGCGCACACCAGCGCGGCATCCGACCGACCGGCCACGATCGCGTCGACCTCGTCGCGTTCGGCCCAGAGCGACTCGTCGGGCGACAGCGTCAGCCCACCGGCCGTGCGCGGCGGCTCGAACCCGCTCTCGAGCGTGCGGCCCTCGGCGCGCCAACGGCCGAGGCCGCCGTCGAGCACGGCGACCCGGCTGAAACCCGCCGAGGTGAGCAGCCACCAGAGGCGCGCCGCCCAGTGGCCGAGCGAGGTGTCGTACACGACGACCGCGACGTCGTCGTCGATCCCGAGATCGCGAGCGACACGGGTGAGCCGCGCGGCATCCGGCCTGGTGAACGAGTACGGACCGTCGGGATCGGAGAACTCCTCGAGCAGGTCGGCGAACACCGCCCCGGGCACGTGACCCTCTATCAGGTAGTCGTCGAGGCCGCTCAGCCAGCGGAACCCGGCCGATGTCTCGACGCTCGAGCACGCTCGCGTCGACGACGACCAGCCCGGGGTGGTCGAGGTGCGCGGCGAGCCACTCCGTGGCGACGAGGTCGGCGGGAAGGTCGAGTGCTGGCATGCCGACACGCTAGTCGCGGCGCGGTCCCGCGCGTCCGGATGGCGCAACAGACCGTAACCCGCCGGCTGGGTCACCCGCCGGTCGGGTCGCGCCTGTCCCGCCTCGACCGGGTCAGCGGAGCGGACCGCGCCGGCTCTCGAGCCACATCGTGTGCTCGCGGAGGCCGTTGCGCACGGCGGCCTTGATGATCAGGTAGCCGATCCAGAGCATGAGCGCGAGCACGGCGAGGTAGATCGCGAGCCCGACGATCAGGCCGATCAGGCCGAAGGTCGCGATGAGGTCGTTGACGTTGGGGTCATTCGGGTCCATCAGCACAGGTTGCCAGACCGGAGGCGCGCCGCGCGAGTGTCCCGATCGGGGGTCATGTCGCGAGCCGTCGTGGCGCTACGTCGCGGAACTCGACGGCGGCGGCGGATCAGCACTCGATGACATTCACCGCGAGGCCGCCCTCGCTCGTCTCCTTGTACTTCGTCATCATGTCGAGGCCGGTCTGCCGCATGGTCTCGATGACCATGTCGAGCGACACGAGGTGCGTACCGTCGCCGTGGAGCGCGAGGCGCGCGGCCGACACCGCCGTGGACGACGCGATCGCGTTGCGCTCGATGCAGGGCACCTGCACGAGGCCGGCGACGGGGTCGCAGGTGAGGCCGAGGTGGTGCTCCATCGCGATCTCGGCCGCGTTCTCGATCTGGCGGGGGGTTCCGCCGAGCACGGCGCAGAGCGCACCCGCGGCCATGGCGCACGCCGAGCCGACCTCGGCCTGGCAGCCGCCCTCGGCACCCGAGATCGAGGCGTTCTTCTTCACGAGCGAGGCGATCGCGGCAGCGGTGAGCAGGTAGCGGCGGATGCCCGCGGCGTCCGCGCCGGGCACGAAGCGCAGGTAGTAGTGACCGACCGCGGGGATGATGCCGGCGGCGCCGTTGGTCGGCGCGGTGACGACCCGCCCGCCCGAGGCGTTCTCCTCGTTCACCGCGAGGGCGAAGGCGTGCAGCCACTCGGTCGACGTGTCGCGCAGGTGCTCGTCGCGGTCGTACTCCTCGAGCCGGCGGCGCACCTCGGGTGCGCGCCGCTTGACGCCGAGCCCGCCCGGGAGCGTTCCCTCGCTCGCGAGCCCGTGGTCGACGCACTCGGCCATCGCCGCCCAGATGGCGTCGAGTCCGACGTCGATGCCCTCCTCGCCGTGCACCGCGACCTCGTTGTGGCGGGCCACGTCGCAGAACGAGACGCCGTGCTCCTCGCAGAGCGCGAGCAGCTGCGCGGCGTTGTCGTAGGGCAGCGGATGCCGCAGCGCCTCCGACTCCTCGGGCGCGTCGCCCTCGCGGCGGATGAACCCGCCGCCGACGGAGTAGTACGTCTCCTCGACGATCGGGAGCGGGTCGCCCTCGCCCCAGGCCTGCAGCGTCATGGCGTTCGGATGGCCGGGCAGTCGCGTGCGCGGCTCGAGGCTGAGGTCGCCCTGCGTCATGGTGATCGGGTGGCGGCCCGCGACGCGCACCTCCCCGCCGGCTTCGCCGAGGCGCGTCCATGCGCCACGCACCTCGTCGGGGTCGCAGTCATCGGGCCTGAACCCGGCGAGTCCGGCAACGACCGCATCCGGCGTGCCGTGGCCGAGGCCGGTGGCGCCGAGCGAGCCGTAGAGCGAGCACGTGATGCGGGTGACGCGTTCGAGGACGCCGTCGTCGGCGAGCCGCTCGGCGAACGCACGAGCCGCCCGCATCGGGCCGACGGTGTGCGAGCTCGAGGGACCGATCCCGATCGAGAAGAGATCGAGGGCTGAGACGAACGCTGTCACCTTTCAAGGCTACGCCGGTGACTGCGCACGCATCCGGCGTCGGGTCGCAGGATCCTGCGTCGGATGCCGCTCGGGCGCAGCCCGGGCGCAGGGTGTGCGATCCCGCGAGCGGCGGACGTCCGGCTCGACGCGCGTAGGCTGGACGGGATCCCCATGACTGCCGCACCCTCCTCCGCGCTGCCCGGCATCAGCCCCGTCCGCCCGAACGAAGCCGACGAGGAGGCCGCCGTCGTCGAGCGCGCGTTCGCCGCCGGTCCGTACGGCGACCTGCCGAGGAGCGCCGAGCGGCGCGCGTTCGAACGCGACACCGCCGGGCGGGCGGCATCCGGTGCGGTGCAGCGCGACGACGTGCGCGTGCGGATCATGCGCCCCGACGAGGCCGATGAGGTGTCGGCCATGGTCGAGGCCGCGTACGCCGCCGACTTCGAGTTGAGCCAGGGATACCGCGCAGACATCGCCGCAGTCGCCGAGCGGGCCAACGACCACCAGGTCTGGGTGGCGACGGATGCCGCGAGCGGCATACTTCTGGGCACCGTTTCCACGCCTCGCGCGGGGCGGGCGATCTCACCGCTCGCGCAAGCCGGCGAGCTCGACTTCCGGTTCCTCGGGGTGGCAGCAGGTGCGCGGCGTCGCGGCATCGGCGCGCTGCTCGTCGAGCATGTGCTGCTGCTGGCACGCCTGCGCGCGATACCCCGCGTGGTGCTCAACACCGGGCCCGACATGGTGGCGGCACAACGCCTGTACGAGGGCATGGGATTCCACCGCCTGCGCGAGCGCGAGTTCGTGTTCGAGCGGCCCGACGGCTCGAGCTTCCTCATGATGGCGTACGGGTGCGACGTCGAGGCCGGCGGCGAGGGCGCCGCGGCCTGAGCCGCGACAGCGCGCGGCATCCGCTGCCCGAACGTCAGGCGCCGACGCTAGGTCCGGATCGGGCCATCCAGTCCTGCGGGCGCTCGAGCGGCCGGAAGCCGAACTTCTCGTAGAGCCCGTGCGCATCGCTGGTGGCGAGGGCGATGCGCTTCAGGCCGAGCGGTTCGAGCGCCGACACGACGCCGTCGACGAGGGCGACGCCGATGCCCCGCCTGCGCGCCTCGGCCGACACGAAGACGTCGCAGAGCCAGGCGAAGGTCACGCCGTCGGTCACCACGCGCGCGTACGCGAGTTGTTCGCCCGTCGCCCGGTCGTAGACGCCGAAGTTGCGGGAGGCGTCGATCGCGGCGTCCTGTGCCTCGCGGGTCCGGCCCGTCGCCCAGTACGACTCCTCGGCGAGCCACGCATGGATGCGGGCACGGTCGAGCCGGGCGGGGTCGGACGAGAACTCGAGGTCGTCGGGCACCTCCGATGACACCGCTCGGCGGCAGGGAACGCAAGATGCCACCTGGCGATTCGTGGCACGGCCGAGCCGCCGTCGACCGTGCGGCGGGCAAACAAGCAACTCGGGTTGACAAATCGCAGCTAAGCAACCTAAGTTGCTTACATGACCCCGCAGATCCCAGAACCGATCGGCGCCGAGGCCGACGACCTCGCCGCCGTCGTGGCGTTGCGCGAACTCGCCGACCGGCTCGAGGACGCCGCCGTCGAGCGGGCGATGCGCGCCGGCTGGAGCTGGACGCAGGTCGCCGAGGCGCTCGGCGTCACGCGCCAGGCCGTGCACAAGAAGCACCACCGGCGCCTCGAGACCGCCGGCATCGAACTGAGGAGACGCAATGTCTGACGAACGATCGACACCCGGGCCACTGCGCGACGAGCGTCTCGGCGCACCCCTGAAGCGCGTCGTGATGCGCTCGATCGACGAGGCCGTCCGCCGGGGTGCGCCGAGCGTCGAGGCCGAGCACCTGATGCTCGCGATCGCCGCGGAGGACGAGGTCGCCGCACGCACGCTCGCGGGCTTCGGGCTCGACACCGCCGGCATCGACGCCGCGCTCGACGCCGAGCGGGAGCGCGCACTGCAGCGCCGCCGGCATCGAGCCGGTCGCCGAGCATCGGCTGCGTGCCACGCGTGATTCGCGGCCGCGATGGGGGAACTCGATGCGCGAGGCGATGCGTCGCGCCGACTACCGGGCGCGACGCGACCGGAGTCGCGCCGACCGCGAGCGGCTCGCCGTGGCCGACACGCTCATCGGCATCCTCCGTGCCGATCTCGGCACCGTGCCGCGAGCGCTCGCCTACGCGGGCATCGATCGCGCCGCCCTCATCACCGAGCTCGAACGACTCTGACTCGACGACGGAACACCCAGATGACCGACCCCCACCACCGGCTGGGCCGTCGAGGCCGACGGCCTCGTCAAGTCGTTCGGCGACACCCGTGCTGTCGACGGCGTCGACCTCCGGGTCGCCACCGGCTCCGTGTACGGTGTGCTCGGTCCGAACGGCGCCGGCAAGACGACCACCATCGCGATGCTCGCGACGCTCGCGCGACCCGAAGCCGGCACTGCTCGCGTCTTCGGTCACGACGTCGTGTCGCGAGCCGCAGGTCGTTCGCCAGCTCATCGGCCTCACGGGGCAGTTCGCCTCGCTCGACGAGATGCTGTCGGGCACCGAGAACCTCGTGCTGTTCTCCCGCCTGCAGGGCTTGGGCCGGGCGTCGGCCAGGCGCAAGGCAGCCGAGCTCCTCGAGGAGTTCGGGCTGGCGGATGCCGCGAAGAAGCCCGTCACGCAGTACTCCGGCGGCATGCGCCGCCGCCTCGACCTCGCGGCGAGCCTCATCGCCCAGCCGCCGCTGATCTTCCTCGACGAGCCGACCACTGGGCTCGACCCGCGCACCCGAGCGCAGGTGTGGGCCACGATACGGCGACTCGTCGCCACCGGTTCGACCGTGCTCCTCACGACCCAGTACCTCGACGAGGCCGACCAGCTCTGCGACCGAGTGGCGGTCATCGATCACGGGCGGGTCGTCGCAGAGGGCACGACCGACGAGCTGAAGGCCTCGGTCGGCGAGTCGAGCCTGCAGCTCCGGCTCTTCGAGCCGGGCGACCTCGAAGACGCGTCCGTGGCGATCGAGCGCGTGCTCGGCACCCGTCCCACGAGCTCCCCGGAAGCCGGCCGCCTCACCGCGCCGATGCACGATGCCGACCGCGTGACCGAGCTGCTCGTCACGCTTCGCGAGGCGGGCATCCGGCTCGCCGAGCTCAGCGTCTCCAAGCCCACCCTCGATGAGGCGTTCCTCGCGCTCACCGGCCACGGCGTCGAACCCGACGCGACCGACGCCGAGGCATCCTCCGAGTCGGCCACCACCCTCGAAGGGAGCCGCGCATGACCGACCGCGACCACTCACCCCCGCACCCATCACCCCGGGCGCCGAGCGGGCGCTCAAGAACCTGGTCGGCGTCCGCCAGACGTTCTCGAACTCGATGGCGATGGCCTGGCGCGGGCTCCTGAAGATCAAGCGCACGCCCGAGCAGCTGTTCGACGTCACGTTCCAGCCGATCCTGCTCACGGTCATGTTCACGTACATCTTCGGCGGCGCGATCGCGGGGACCCCCGAGGACCTACCTGCCGTTCATCGTGCCGGGCATCCTCGTGCAGACGGTCATCATGACGTCCGTCGTCACCGGGGTGCAGCTCCGCGAGGACATGGCGAAGGGCGTCTTCGATCGGTTCCGGTCGCTGCCGATCGCGCGCGTCGCGCCGCTCGCCGGAGCGCTGCTGGCCGACACGGTGCGCTACGCGATCGCGTCGCTCGTGACCTTCGCCACGGCGTTCGTGATGGGGTATCGACCCGATGGCGGGCTCGCCGGCGTGCTGCTCGCGACCGTGCTCGTCATCGTCTCGGCGTGGTCGCTCAGCTGGATCTTCGCGTTCTTCGGCGTCATCGCCCGATCGGCGGGGGCGGTGCAGGGCATCTCGCTCATGATCCTGTTCCCGCTCACGTTCCTCTCGAACGCGTTCGTGCCCGTATCGACCATGCCCGACTGGCTCGCGTGGTTCGTCGGCGTGAACCCGGTCTCCCACCTCGTCACGGCGGCGCGAGAGCTCACGACGACGGGCACGTCGGGCGTCGAGGTGTGGGTGACGCTGCTCGCCTCGGCGGCCGTCGTCATCGTCTTCGCACCGCTCACGGTGCGCGCCTACATGCGGAAGGCGTGATCCCCGCCGGTCGGCCGAGGGCTCAGCGCACCGTCTTGCGGCTCGTGATCTGGCCGGTGTCGAAGCCGAGCAGGTGCAGGCCGCCGTGGAAGCGGGCGTGCTCGACCTTGATGCAGCGGTCCATGACGACGGTGAGCCCCTGCTCCTCGCCGTAGTACGCGGCTTCCTGGTTCCAGATGCCGAGCTGCACCCAGATCGTCTTCGCACCCGATGCCACGACCTCGTCGACGACCTGCGGGATGTCGCTGCCGCGGCGGAAGACCACGACGATGTCGGGCACCTCGGGCAGGTCGGCGAGGCTCGCGTACGCGGGCTGGCCGAGGATCTCGGTGGCGTTCGGGTTCACGAAGTACAGGCGGTAGTCGCTCGACTGCTGCAGGTAGGTGCCGACGAAGTAGCTCGAGCGCGCCGGGTTCGGCGAGGCGCCGACGATCGCGACCGACTTCGCTGCGTTGAGGATCCTCAGGCGCTGCTTCGCGTCGGGTCCGATCCAGGTGCGCTGCGAGTGCAGCAGCTTCGCGAGCGGCGAGTTCGCCGGGAGCTCGCACGACAGGCCGTTGACCAGGCGCACCGTCTCGAGGCTCGTGCTGAGCTCCGTCGAGCGTCGTCGGATGCCGCGGCATCCGTGTCGGGAAGCACCGCCGTGCTCGTGGCATCCGTCACCGTGCTCATCGTGCTGCTCCTGTCGCGGCCGTGAGGGCCTGGTCGAGATCGTCGATGATGTCTTCAACGTCTTCGATGCCCACGCTAATCCGCACGACGCCGGGAAGCACGCCCGCGTCGACGAGCTGCTGCTCGGTGAGCTGGGCGTGCGTGGTCGACGCCGGGTGGATGATGAGCGTCTTCGCGTCGCCGATGTTGGCGACGTGCGAGGCGAGGTTCACCGACTCGATGAGCTGCTGTCCGACCGCGCGGCCGCCCTTCACCTCGAAGCTGAACACCGAGCCCGGACCCTTCGGCAGGTACTTCAGTGCGCGGTCGTGGTGCGGGTGGTTCGCAAGGCCAGCCCACAGCACGCGCTCGATGCGCGGGTCGGCCTCGAGCCACTCGGCGACGGCGCGCGCGTTGTCGACGTGGGCCTGGATGCGGTACGGCAGGGTCTCGACGCCCTGCGCGAGCAGGAACGCCGAGTGCGGCGCGAGTGCCGGGCCGATGTCGCGCAGCTGCTCGGCGCGGAGGCGCGTGAGGAACGCGTACTCGCCGAAGTTGCCCGACCACTGGAGGCCCCCGTAGCTCGGCACGGGCTCGCCGAACAGCGGGAACTTCTCGGAGTGCCAGTGGAACCGGCCCGACTCCACGACGACGCCGCCGAGGGTGGTGCCGTGGCCGCCGAGGAACTTCGTGGCCGAGTGCGTGACGATGTCGGCGCCCCACTCGATGGGGCGGTTGAGGTAGGGCGTCGGGATCGTCGAGTCGACGATGAACGGGATGCCGTGGGCGCGAGCGACATCGGCGAGGCCCTTCGAGGTCGGCGATCTCGCCCGAGGGGTTCGCGATCGTCTCGACGAAGAGCGCCTTGGTCTGCTCGGTGATCGCGGCGGCGTAGTCGGCGGGGTCGGAGGAGCGCACGAAGGTGGTCTCGATGCCGAAGCGGCGCAGCGTGACATCCAGCTGCGTGATCGAGCCGCCGTAGAGGTTCGCCGAGGCGACGATGTGGTCGCCGGTGCCGGCGAGGCTCGCGAAGGTGATGTACTGCGCGCTGAGGCCGCAGGCGGTGGCGACGGCGCCGAGCCCGCCCTCGAGGCTCGCGACGCGCTCCTCGAAGCTCGCGACGGTCGGGTTGGCGAGTCGCGAGTAGATGTTGCCGTACTTCTGCAGGGCGAACCGGGCGGCGGCATCCGCCGTGTCGTCGAAGACGAACGCGGTCGACTGGTAGATCGGGAGCGCGCGGGCGCCCGTCACCTGGTCGGGGATGTTGCCCGCGTGGATGGCGCGGGTCTTGAAGCCGAATTCGCGGTCTGCCATGCGCTTCACGCTACTGCGCGCCGCTCGCGGCCTCCGCCTTCGGGCCGTAACGCGGGGCAACGGATGCCGCAGGGCCTCGCTGCCGCCGGCGCGGACGCGATTCGTCGCTCTGGCCCCGCATCCCGACGATCCGCGTCCGCGCCGCTCAGCCGAGCAGCTCGGCGGTCGTCACGACGCGCGCGAAGCCGCCGCCGTCGAGGTTCACCGCGGTGGCGCGTGCGAGGTCGGCCGCGGTGAGGCGGATGCCGCCGGGCCCCTCGAGGTCGAATGTGTGCGTCGCGTCGAGCGGCACCGTGACGTCGTACCCGAGGTTGCCCGCCAGGCGGGCAGTGGTCTCCACGCACATGTTCGTCTGGATGCCGCAGATCACGAGCTGCCGGATGCCGCGCTCGCCGAGCCACGCGTGCAGGTCGGGGTCGCCGTGGAACGCCGAGTTCACCTGCTTCGTCACGAAGAGGTCGTGCTGGGCATCCGCCACCACGTCCTTCAGCGCGTTGCCGGGGGAGCCGGTCGCGAGCGGCGACCCGGGGGAGACGGAATCGTGCCGTACGAGCACGATCGGGCGCGCGGCTGCCGACCAGGCCGACACCAGCCGGCCGATGTTCGCCTCGGCGTCGGGGTTGTCGCGGTCGCCCCAGGCGGGGTCGTCGAATCCCTGCTGCACGTCGATCACGATGAGGGCGGCGGTGTCGTCGAAGTCCATGTCCCCATGATGCCGCGTGCTGCGCCCGCGACCGGCGCGCGTGGCTGCCATCCGTCCGCGACGGGCTGCCAGTCGAACGGATGCGCGCGTCGCAGCCGCTACCGTTGGCGCGTGATCCTCGAACACGCCATCCTGCCCGTGACACCCGGCCGCGAGGCCGACTTCGAAGCCGCGTTCGCGGAGGCGACGCCGATCATCTCGGGCATGCCCGGGTTCATCGACCTCAGCCTGTCGCGGTCCATCGAGACGCCGAACGAGTACCTGCTGCTCGTGCACTGGGAGAGCGTCGAGGCGCACGCGGTCGGATTCCGCGGTTCGCCGGAGTATGGCCGGTGGCGTGAGCTGCTGCACGGGTTCTACGAGCCGTTCCCGGTCGTGGAGCACTTCGCGGAGGTCGCGCGCGTCGGGCTGACTGCGGTTGCCCGCGGGCCGCTCGGCTGCGACGATGGCGGCATGCTCTGGGTCGGAACCGTCGTGCTCGGGGTCGACGACCTGCAACGTGCGATGGCGTTCTGGTCGGCGGCGCTCGGCTACGTGCCGCGATACGAGCCCGACGACGACTGGGTGATCCTCGATCCGCCCGACGGGCACGACCGGCACGAGCCTCGCCCTGTCCGTGACGCGTGCCGCCGTGCAGCTGCCGCCACGCATCCACCTCGATCTCTATGCCGACGACCAGCAGGCCGAGATCGAACGGCTCGTCGGCCTCGGCGCCAGGCACATCGACTGGGACCGGTATCCGCCCGATGCCGACTGGATCACGCTCGAGGACACCGAGGGCAATCGCTTCGACGTCATCGACACGTCCAGATGACGGCGGATGCCGCGTCGGCCGCGGCATCCGCGCGCTCGCGGCGAGCCGCGGCATCCGCTGCACAGGGCCTGCACAGGCCCCGCTTGCTAGCCTGATCGCAGGTCGCCGATGGGCGGCCCCGGACGAGGGATCAGTACCCGGAACGCGACAAGACTGGCCACGGGAGTGAACAGTCATGGCGTGGGTCATCCTCATCGTCTCCGGAATCCTCGAGGCCGTCTGGGCCACCGCACTCGGCAAGTCCGAGGGCTTCACGAAGCTCTGGCCGTCGGTGATCTTCTTCGGGGCGCTCGTGCTCTCGATGGGCGGGCTGGCGTGGGCGATGCGCGACATCTCCACCGGCACCGCCTACGCGGTGTGGGTCGGCATCGGCGCGGCCCTCACCGTGATCTGGGCGATGATCACGGGCGACACGGATGTCTCGTGGGTCAAGCTCGGGCTCATCGCGGGTCTCGTCGGCTGCGTGGTCGGCCTGAAGCTCGTCGACGGCAGCCACTGAGACCGCGCGCGCGCCGCTCGCGCTCGCCGCGCCTTCGCGCCCGCCCGCTCGCGCGCCGCTCACCCGCTCGCGCTCGCTCGCGATCGAGAGTATGCCGAATGTGCGCAATGACGGGCCAGACGGCACGTTCGCCATACTCTCGCCGCCCGCGGCATCCGGATCGTGTAAAGAATCATTGACACGATGTCGCACACGCTTTACATTGGACACGTAAACAATCTTTGACATTGGAGTGTGATCCACATGGAACGACGAGTGGGAGCCGGAGCATGGTTCGCCGCGGCCGGGGGCCTGGCCCTCATGGCGCCGTTGGCGTTCGTCGGCGTCGGCGTCGTCGCGGGGGTGCAGGCGGCCGGGTCCGGCGTGGACGCCGGCGTCGGCGACGCGCTCGCGGCGGCATCGCCGGCGTTCGGCTGGGCGGTGCTCGCCCTGCTCGGAGTCGCGGTGCTCGACGTCGTCGTGGCGTGCGGGCTCTGGATGGTGTTCCGCGGCGAGCGACCGGGCGCCGCCGCGCTCGCGGCGACGTTCCGGATCGCCTACACGGCGGTGTTCGTCGGGGCGATCGCGATGCTCGCCGACGCACGACGCATCGCCGAAGGGGCGGGCGCGGCATCCGGGCTCGGCGTCGATGAACGCGACACCGCGGTGCTCGCGCGCCTCGACGGCTTCGACAGCGCCTGGAACGCCGGCCTCGTGTTGTTCGGCATGCATCTCGCGGTGATCGGCTGGTTACTGCTCCGGCGTTCGGGTGCCTTCGCGACCATCGTCGGGGCGCTCGTGCTGCTCGCCGGCGCGGGCTACCTCGCCGACAGCGCGCTCTGGGTGCTCGTGCCCGACGGGTTCGCGGTGGCGCAGTTCACGTTCGTCGGCGAGATCGTGCTCATCGCGTGGCTCGTCGTCGGAGGCATCCGCTCGATCCAGGCTGCCGTGTGGACGTCGCTTGCACGAGCGACGACCGACCGCGCGCGCAACCGAATGATGCACGAGCCGCGCAGGCGGCGCGACTGCCGGCGCGATGCGAGAAGGCCCATTCGGAACGGGAGACGGATGTCGTACGAGGAGAAGGGCACCTGGGTCTACCTGGTCATCGCCGTCGTCGGCTACACCGTGTACCTCTCGCTCGTGCTGCCGCAGGTCGATCGGCGGCGTCGCCGTCGAGGAGTCGACTACGTTCCGGTCATGCTCTGGGCCATCGGCGGCGCGATCGTCGCGTCGATCGTGCTGGCGCATCCTCGTCGAGATCATCTTCCCGAGCGAGAGCACCAAGGGCGACGTGCGCGACCGCGAGATCGACCGGCTCGGCGAGCGCGTCGGCAGCTCGTTCGTCGTGATCGGCGCACTCGGCGCGCTCGTGCTCGCGATGCTCGAGGCCGACTGGCTTCTGGATCGCGAACATCGTGTACCTGTGCTTCGTGCTGTCGGCGCTCCTGTCGAGCATCACGCGGCTGGTCGCCTATCGCAGGGGCGTGCCGACATGGTGAAGCCGACGAGGGTCACGAACGACATCCGCTCGCTGCGATTCCGCGCAGGGCGAGATGACCCAGGCCGAACTGGCGAAGCGCCTCGGCGTGACCCGCCAGACCGTCATCGCCATCGAGCAGGGCCGCTACTCGCCCTCGCTCGAGATGGCCTTCCAGATCGCGCGGGTGTTCGGGGTCCCGCTCGACGACGTCTTCCAGTACCCCGACGAGCAGCAGGGAGCAGCATCATGAGAGTCGCAGCCTACGAACGGTACGGACCGCCCGAGGTCGTCGGCATCGTCGAACGGCCCGATCCGAGCCCGGGCGCAGGCGAGGTGCGCATCCGGGTGCACGCGGTGTCGATCGGCTCGTCAGACAGCGCCGCGCGGTCGGGAACCCCGTGGTTCGCACGCCTGGCCTTCGGGCTGCGGGCGCCGCGGAAGGCGGTGCTCGGCTCGGACTTCGCGGGGGTCGTCGACGCCATCGGGCCCGGCGTCACGCGGTTCGCGATCGGCGGCCGGGTGTTCGGCGCCACGGGCGCCGCCGAGGGCGCCCATGCAGAGCTCCTGGTGGTCGCCGAGTCGTCCGCGATCGTGCCGCTGCCCGACGCGGTGGGCATGGCGGATGCCGCCGCCATCTGCGACGGCGCACTGACGGCGCTGCCCTTCCTGCGCGACGGCGGGCACGTGCGCGCAGGTGATCGCGTGCTCGTCAACGGCGCTTCGGGCAGCGTCGGCGCTGCCGCCGTGCAGCTTGCGAAGCACCTCGGCGCCGAGGTGACGGCGGTCTGCGGGCCTGCCCATGTCGAGCTCGTCTCCGGGCTCGGTGCCGACCACATCATCGACCGCACTCGCGAGGACGTCACGCGCGGCGACGCCGTGTTCGACGTGTTCTTCGACGCGGTCGGCAAGAGCACGTTCCGGCGCGCGCGGCGCGTGCTGGTGCGCGGCGGGGTCTACCTCACGACCGTGCCGTCGTGGGCGATCATGTTCCAGCAGCTCACGTCGCGGCTCGGCCGCCGGCGGGCCGTGATCATGTTCACGGGCCTTCGCAAGGACGCGGACAAGGTGCCCGACCTCGAATACCTCGCGGCACTCGCCGCGACGGGTGCGCTTCGGCCGCCGATCGAGCGCGAGGTGCCGCTCGAGCAGATCGCGGACGGGTACCGTCTCGTGGACGCGGGCCACAAGGGCGGGAGCGTCATCCTGCGGCCCGTGCCCGAGAACGTCGATGCCGCGGACGCCGCGACGAGCCCGAGTCGACGCACGCGGCATCCGACAGCCTGAGACGAGGGCCGGCGCATGAGGGCGATCGTGCAGCAGCAGCTACGGCGGGCCCGAGGTGCTCGCGCTCGCCGAGGTCGAGGCGCCGGTGCCGGCCGATGACGAGGTGCTCATCCGGGTGGCCGCCGTCGCCGTCAGCGTCGGCGACGTGTTCCTGCTGCACGGCGAGCCTCGGGCGGTGCGGCTCGCATACGGCCTCCGGCGCCCGAAGCACGCCGTGATCGGGCGGGATGTCGCGGGCGTGGTCGAGGCCGTCGGCGCGGCCGTCACGCGGTTCCACGTCGGCGACGCCGTGTTCGGCGAGTCCGACCAGGGCGGATTCGCCGAGCTCGTCGCCGTGCCCGAGCGGTTCGTCGCCGCCCGTCCGGCGAGCGCCGACGCCGTCCACGCCGCCGCAGTGGTCGTGTCGGGCACCACCGCGCTGCAGGGCCTGCGGCTCGCGGGCGTCGGGCCCGGGCAGCACGTGCTCGTGAACGGCGCGTCAGGCGGGGTCGGCGGGTTCGCCGTGCAGCTCGCGAAGGCGATGGGCGCCGAGGTGACCGGCGTGTGCCGCGGTGCCAAGGCCGAGCACGTGCGGGCGATCGGCGCCGACCACGTCATCGACTACACCAGCGAGGACTTCACCGCGGACGACGTGCCGCTACGACGTGGTCTTCGACCTCGTCGCGGATCATCCGCTCGGCCGCGTGCGACGCTCGCTCGTGCCGCGGGGCACCCTCGTGCTGTCGTCGGGGAAGGGCGGGAAGGTGTTCGGCCCGTTCGGTCGCATCATCCGCGCGTCCGTGCTCTCCCCGTTCGTGTCGCAGCGTCTGCGCCCGCTCGCGGCGAGGCGCAGCGGCGAAGACCTCGGCGAGCTCGCGCGCCGCATCGACGCGGGCGAGGTGCGGCCGGTCGTCGACGAGGTGTTCCCGCTCGAGCGGGCGGCCGAGGCGGTGGCCCGGCTCGAGTCGGGCGAGGTGCGCGGCAAGGTGGTCATCGCGATCTGAGCCGGCCCCCGCTCAGCCGAGCAGCACCGCCCCGTACGCGAGCGCCGCGACGAGCGCCCACGACGTGAGGCCGACGACGAGCGCACGCCACCCCGTGTGGATGAGCTCCGCGACGCGGATGGCGGCGCCGAGCGCGAAGAGCGCCGTCGCGAGGAACGCCGTCTGCACCGCGTCGGCGGTCGCCAGGAGCCACTCGGGCAGCGGCACGAACGTGTTCAGCAGCACCGCCGCGAGGAACCCCGCGATGAAGAGCGGCACGATCGCGGGTCGCGGGCCGGAGGGTTCGATCGCGCGTCGCCGCTCGACGGCGGCGGTGATGGCCACCATCGGCGCGAGCAGGAGCACTCGCGTGAGCTTCACGACCACGGCGACCGCGAGGGCCGCGGTTCCGGCGAGCTGCGCCGTCGCGACCACCTGGCCCACGTCGTGCACGCCCGCTCCGACCCAGTGCCCGAAGCCCGTCGCCGACAGGCCGAGCGGATGCCACAGCGCGGGCAGCACGGCGATCGCGAGCGTGCCGCACAGCGTCACGAGCGCCACCGGCACCGCCTGCTCCTCGTCGCGTGCGCGCACCGTCGCCGCCATCGCGCCGATCGCGGAGGCCCCGCAGATCGAGAACCCGCTCGCGACGAGGAGCGGCTGGTGGCCGGGCAGGCCGAGCGCGCGGCCGAGGCCGATCGTGCCGACGAAGGTCACCACGACGACGGCGACGGTCGTCGCGATCGTCACCCAGCCGAGCCCGGCGATGTCGACGAGGCTGAGCTTCAGCCCGAGCAGCACGATGCCGATGCGCAGCAGGCGCCGTGCCGCCGTGCGCAGGCCGGGCGCGAGCACGCCGTCGAGCGCCGGCCGAAGCGCGGGCACCTGCCCCACGACGATGCCGAGCGCGACCGCGGCGGTGAGGATCGGCAGGGCGGGCACGACGAGGTGGACGAGCCACGCCACGAGCGCTGCGGATGCCGCGACGGCGAGTCCCGGCAGCTGAGCGCGCATCCCCCCACGCTATCCGAGCGCACGGCGCCGGCAGGGCCGGAACGACGATCGGGTCACGTCGCCCAGCTCGGCGCCCAGAAGTGCAGCTGCCGGAACTCCGGGGTCACCGGCACGCCGGTCCAGATCGGGTAGTAGAACGCGGACACGAGCACGACGAAGCCGAGGAAGATCGCCACGATCGCGATGCCCCGCACGCGTTTCCACGTCACGTCGTCGCGGCGCCCCAGGATGAGCATGATCACCGCGGCGAGCGCGAGCATGGTGTAGGGCTGGAACGCGATCGAGTAGAACTGGAACACCGTGCGGTCGAGGTACATGAGCCACGGCAGGTAGCCAGCGGCGAGGCCGAGCAGGATGATGCCGACCTGCCACTCCCGGTAGCGCACGAGTCGGTACACGAGATACGCGGATGCCGCGGCGGCCGCCCACCAGATGAGCGGGTTGCCGATGCCGATGACCGACTCCCAGCACGTGGCGGCGCCGCATCCGCCCGACCCGTCGTCGGTGGAGTGGAAGTACATGTTCGTCGGCTTGAACATGATGAGCCACGTGAGCGGGTTGGACTGGGCCGGGTGCGCCCCGTGCACGCCGACGTGGTAGGTGTACGCCGACTGGTGGTAGTGCCAGAGGCTCTGCAGTGCAGGCGGCACCCACGAGAAGAACCCGGTGGCCCGGTTCTCGGCCGCCTCCGCCCAGTGCCGGAAGTACCCGCCGTCGGTGACGAGCCATCCCGTCCACGACGCGAGGTAGACCGCCGCGGCCACGGGCACGAGCAGCAGGAACGTCGCCGGGCCCTGCTTCAGCACCGCCCCGGTGAGCCAGAACGGCACTCCGGCCCGCCGCCGTGCGAGCGCGTCGACCACGACGAGGTAGATCCCGAACGCCGCGAGGAACCACACGCCCGACCACTTCACGGCGCAGGCGGCCCCGAACGCGAGGCCGGCGGCGACGACCCACGGCCGTGACCAGATGGCCGGCCCGTAGTGGGGGTCGCGGCCGCTCGCGCGGGCCTCGCCGAGACGCTGCTCGAGCTGCCGCCGGGCATGGTCGCGGTCGAGGAGCACGAACCAGAACCCGAGCAGGGCGAAGAGCATGACCCAGTTGTCGAGGAGTGCCACGCGTGACATCACGATGGCGTTGCCGTCGACCGCGAGGAGGAACGCGGCGATCACCGCCACGATGGTCGACGGCCAGAGCCGCCGTGCGACGAGTGCGAGCAGGAACACGGCGACCGTGCCGGCGAGCGCCGTGCTCGCGCGCCACCAGAAGGCGCTGTCGGCGCCGAAGGCGGCCATGCCGAGCGCGATCATCCACTTGCCGAGCGGCGGATGCACCACGTAGGCCGGGTCGTCGAGGAAGATGCCGGTGTCGCCGCGTGCGAAGTCCTCGTCGGCGCCGTCGGGCCAGGCGGACTCGTACCCGTTCTGCAGCAGCGTCCACGCGTCCTTGACGTAGTACGTCTCGTCGAAGATGAGGGCCTGCGGATGCCCGAGGTTCCAGAACCGCAGCACCGCCGCGAGGAGGGTCACGAGGATCGGGCCGCCCCAGTACCAGAGTGCGCGGCGCCGCGGGGTCGACAGCACCCGCCCCCACCAGTCGTCGAGCGGCGTGCCGCGGGACTCGACGGACGGCTCGTCGTCGCCCTCGCCGTCGGCGTCGAGATCGAGGGACGCCGCGTCGTCACCGGCGGCGTCGGCCGAGCCGGTCGCCTCGATGCGATCGGATGCCGCCGGGCTCCCTGCGCGCGCGCCGGCCTGCGATGCGCGCACCCCGGCGGCGTCGGTCTCAACACCCATGCGCCCAGAGTAATCGCGACCGCCGGGCGTGCCCGCGCCGCGCACGTCGGCGTGCGAGACACTGGGGGCATGATCATCCTCGCGGCGACGCCCATCGGCAACCTCGGCGACGCCTCCGCCCGACTCCGCGACGCACTCGGGAAGGCGGCCGTCGTGGCCTCGGAGGACACGCGGGTCACGCAGCGCCTGCTCGCGGGGCTCGGCATCGACCACCGTCCTCGGCTGATCGCGCTGCACGAGCACAACGAGCGGCAGAAGGCCGCGGAGCTCGTGGAGCTCGCGCGAGACGCGGACCTCCTCGTCCTGAGCGATGCGGGAATGCCGACCGTCTCCGACCCGGGCTTCCCGCTCGTGCAGGCCGCGGTCGCCGCCGGCGTCGAGGTGACCGTGATCCCCGGGCCGAGCGCGGTGATCACCGCGCTCGCCGTGTCGGGCCTGCCCACCGACCGCTTCGCCTTCGAGGGGTTCCTGCCACGCAAGGCGGGCGAGCGCGCGCGACGCCTCGCCGAGCTCGCAGGCGACCGGCGCACGCTCGTGTTCTTCGAGGGCCCGTCGCGTCTGGCGGCGAGCCTCGGGGCGCTCGCCGAGGCGTTCGGCGCCCATCGCCCCGCCGCCGTATGCCGCGAGCTCACCAAGCTGCACGAGGAGGTGCGCCGCGGCGGGCTCGGCGAGCTCGCCGCCTGGGCCGCCGACGGCGTGCGCGGCGAGATCTGCATCGTCGTCGGCGGGGCGGCCGAGCAACGGGCGGATGCCGCGGGCGCCCTCGACCGCGTGCTCGGGCTCGCGGCATCCGGAACCCGGCTGAAGGACGCCGCCGCGCTCGTCGCCGCCGAGAGCGGGCTGGGCAAGCGCGACCTGTACGAGGCCGCACTCGCGGCCCGAAGGGGTCGCTGAGCCGCTGCTGAGTGCTCGCTGAACGTTTTACCGCTGTCCCCCGAAGTGGGGGACAATGGCACTACCGCACAACGGGTGGAGGTGCGAGATGACGCACGTGGTGAGGTTCTCCCAGTTCGGCGGCCCCGAGGTGCTCGAGGTCGTCGAGGTGCCCATGCCGGAACCCGGCGACGGCGAGGTGCTCGTCGAGGTGTTCGCTGCCGGGCTCAACCCCGTCGAGAGTGCCGTACGGCGAGGCGATCATCCCGAGCGATGGCCGGTCGAGTTCCCGGCCACGCAGGGCCGCGACCTCGCCGGGCTCGTCATCGCGACCGGACCCGGGGTCTCCCGGTTCTCCCGCGGCGACGAGGTGATGGGCTTCGTCGACCACGGCGCCCAGGCGACGCACGTGACCGTGCCCGAGGCGAACCTGCTGCCGCGCCCGCCGGCACTGTCGTGGGAGGTCGCCGGCTCGCTCTACACCGCCGGCACCACCGCCTGGACGGCCGTCGAGGGGCTCGGCCTCGGACCGAGCGACACGGTCGTCGTCACCGCCGCGGCCGGGGGCGTCGGATGCCTCGCCGCGCAGTTCGCCCGCATGCGCGGCGCCACCGTGGTCGGCTCCAGCGTCGAGACGCGCTTCGACTTCCTGCGCCAGTTCGGCGTGCTGCCCACCACCTACGGGCCGGGCCTCGCCGACCGCGTGCGTGCGCTCACACCGAACCCCATCTCGGCGTTCCTCGACTTCCTCGGCGGCCAGGCCGAGGAGGCGCACGCGCTCGGCGTGGCGCCGTCCCGCGTGCTCACCGTGCTCGACTGGCAGGCCGTCGACGAGCACGGCGCCGTGCGGCTCTCGGCGGGCGACGTCGTCGCACTCGGCCGGGTGGCCGCGCTGGCGGCGGCGCGGCGCATCCGCCTGCCCATCGCCGACGTGTTCCCGCTCGACGCCGTGGGCGACGCGTACCGGGCGCTGGACAAGCGCGAGGCGCCCGGCAAGATCGTCCTCGGCCTCCGCGTGGTCGACTACCCCGCGCAGCGCGTGCGGGAGCCGGAGATCAAGGAGCAGGACGTGACGCTCGGCGTCCCGACGCCGCACGCTCACATGGACGTCGAGGAGGCCGTGCCACCCGCGATCGGCGACGGCAGCGTTCGCCGACGGCACCGCGAGGAACGCGCGCGGGAGGCGTAACCCGGCGGCAGGGGCATCCGCTCGCCCATAGGATTGAGCGCATGGCCGACGCCTCCTCGTTCTACATCACCACGCCCATTTTCTACGTGAACGACGTGCCCCACATCGGGCACGCCTACACGGAGGTGGCCGCCGACGTGCTCGCGCGCTGGCACCGCCAGGCGGGCAGGGACACGTGGATGCTCACGGGCACCGACGAGCACGGCCAGAAGATCCTGCGCACCGCGACGGCGAACGGCGTGACCCCGAAGGAGTGGGCCGACAAGCTCGTCGCCGAGGCGTGGAAGCCGCTGCTCGAGACCGTCGACATCACGAACGACGACTTCATCCGCACGACCGATCCTCGGCACGAGGAGAACGTGCAGAAGTTCCTGCAGAAGCTCTACGACGACGGCCACATCTACACGGGCGAGTACGAGGGGTACTACTGCGTGGGGTGCGAGGAGTACAAGCAGCAGTCCGAGCTCCTGCCGGGCACGGGGGAGTACGAGGGCCAGCTGGTCTGCCCGATCCACTCCAAGCCCGTCGAGCTCCTGCACGAGAAGAACTACTTCTTCCGCATGTCGGCCTTCGCCGACAAGCTCCTCGCGCTCTACGAGGAGCGGCCCGACTTCGTGCAGCCCGAATCCGCGCGCAACGAGGCCGTCTCGTTCGTGAAGCAGGGCCTCGCCGACCTCTCGATCTCCCGCTCGACGTTCGACTGGGGCGTCAAGGTGCCGTGGGACGAGTCGCACGTCGTCTACGTGTGGTTCGACGCGCTCCTCAACTACATCACCGCGGTCGGCTACGGGCAGGACGACGAGGAGTTCGCCCGCCGCTGGCCCGCGCAGCACCTCATCGGCAAGGACATCCTGCGGTTCCACGCCGTCATCTGGCCGGCCATGCTCATCGCGGCCGGGCTCGAGGTGCCGCGAGGCGTCTTCGGGCACGGCTGGCTGCTCGTCGGCGGCGAGAAGATGTCCAAGTCGAAGCTCACGGGCATCGCCCCCGAGCAGATCACCGAGACGTTCGGCTCCGACGCGTTCCGCTTCTACTTCCTCTCGGCCATCTCGTTCGGGCAGGACGGCTCGTTCTCGTGGGAGGACCTGGCGGCGCGCTACCAGGCCGAGCTCGCGAACGGCTTCGGCAACCTCGCGTCGCGCGTCGTCGCGATGATCACGCGCTACTGCGACGGCGTCGTGCCCGCGGCATCCGAGCTCTCGGCGGCCGATCACGAGATCGTCGCGATCGAGCAGCGTGCCACGGATGCCGCGTGGTCGGCGATCGGCAGGCTCGCGATCCACGAGTCGATCGCCGCCGCGTGGGAGCTCGTCGACGCCCTCAACGGCTACCTGACCGTCGAGGAGCCATGGACGCTCGCGAAGGACCCGCATCAGCGCGCCCGCCTCGAGACCGTGCTCGCCACCGCGTACCACGGACTCGGCACGCTCGCCGTGCTGCTCTCGCCGGTGCTGCCCAAGGCCACCGCGAAGCTCTGGACCGCACTCGGCGCCCCCGGCGCCGTGCAGGAGCAGCGCATCGACCGCGCCAATGCGTGGACGGTCGGCGAGCGGGTGGCACCCCTCCAGGCGCTCTTCCCGCGCGTCGAGGTGAGCGAGTGACGGCAGTGGTCGCCGCATGACGGCCTCCTCGCCCGACCCCCGGATCGAGGAGCCTGCTGAGCCGGCCCCTCGAGACCACCTCCGCATCCGCGCCGACGGCGGCCGCGCGGTCGAGTACCCGCCGCCGCCCGAGCCGCTCGCCGTGGGCGTCTACGACAACCACACGCACCTCGAGATCGCCGACGGCGCATTGCCGCTCGACGTGCACGAGCACCTCGAGCGCGCGGCATCCGTCGGCGTCGTCGGCGCCGTGCAGGTGGGCACGGACGTGGCGACGAGCCGTTGGTCGGCCGACGTCGCCGATCGTGAGCCGCGCCTGCTCGCCGCCGTGGCGCTGCACCCGAACGAGGCGCCCGAGCTCGAGGCATCCGGAACGCTCGACGACGCGCTCGCCGTGATCGACGAGCTCGCCGCGCGGCCGCGCGTGCGGGCGATCGGCGAGACCGGGCTCGACTTCTACCGCACGGGCGAGGACGGCCGCGACGCCCAGTTCCGCTCGTTCGAGGCGCACATCGACATCGCGAAGCGGCACGGGCTCGCGCTGCAGATCCACGACCGCGACGCGCACGACGAGGTGCTCGAGACCCTCCGCCGCGTCGGCGCGCCCGAGCGCACCGTGTTCCACTGCTTCTCGGGCGACGACGAGCTCGCGCGCGCTCGCCACCGACGCCGGGCTGGTACCTCTCGTTCGCCGGCAACGTGACGTTCAAGAACGCCGAGAACCTGCGCGACGCGCTGCGGGTCGCGCCGCGCGACCGCATCCTCGTCGAGACGGATGCCCCGTACCTCACGCCCGTGCCGCTCCGCGGCCGCCCGAACGCGCCCTACCTCGTGCCGCACACGATGCGGTTCATGGCCGAGGTGCTCGGCGCCGACCTCGACGAGTTGTGCGAACAGGTCGCGTCGAACACGCGCGCGGTGTACGGGCCGTGGCATGATGAGCCCGTGCGGGGGGCGACGGCGTGAACGCGCATCGGCATGCGGCCGAGGGCGGTGAGGTCGCGGCCGCGCGCCTGCTCGGCCCCGCCGAGATCCGCGACCTCGCCGAGCTGCTCGACGTCACGCCCACGAAGAAGCTCGGCCAGAACTTCGTGCACGACGGCAACACCGTGCGCCGCATCGTGCAGGTGGCCGGCGTGCAGCGCGGCGAGACCGTGCTGGAGATCGGGCCCGGGCTCGGCTCGCTCACCCTCGGCCTGCTCGAGGCCGGGGCATCCGTCATCGCGGTCGAGATCGACCGGCGCCTCGCCGAGCAGCTGCCGCACACGGTGCGCCTGATGCAGCCCGGCACGACGCTCACGGTCGTGCACCGACGACGCGCTGCGCGTCACCGAGCTGCCCGGCGAGCCCGTGCGGCTCGTCGCGAACCTGCCGTACAACGTGTCGGTGCCCGTGCTGCTGCACCTGCTCGAGCACTTCCCCTCGCTGACGTCGGGCATCGTCATGGTGCAGGCCGAGGTGGGGCACCGAATCGCGGCCGCGCCGGGCTCGAAGGTCTACGGCGCACCGAGCGTCAAGGCGGCCTGGTACGGTCGCTGGCGCACGGCCGGCCAGGTCTCGCGCATGGTGTTCTGGCCGGTGCCGAACGTCGACTCGGTGCTCGTCGCGTTCGAGCGGCACACGCAGCCCGGCAGCGAAG
Organism: uncultured Actinomycetota bacterium; assembly: GCA_963799015.1. Taxonomy (GTDB): domain Bacteria; phylum Actinomycetota; class Actinomycetes; order Actinomycetales; family Microbacteriaceae; genus Agromyces. Next base: position 177,652 of record CAWCWD010000053.1, read on the forward strand.
CCGAACGCGTCGCGACGTTCGCCCTCGTCGACGCCGCGTTCCAGCAGCGCCGCAAGATGCTGCGGCAGTCGCTCTCGGGCGTGCTCGGCGGCACCGCCGCCTCCGCGAGCGACACGCTCACCCGCGCAGGCGTCGACCCGCAGGCCCGCGGCGAGCAGCTCACCGTCGACGAGTTCCTGCGCATCGCGCGCGCGCACCCGATCGCGTGAGCGCCCGCCGTACGACCCGACCGATCAGTACCGCACGGGAATACGCTGGGAGCTGACAGGAGGGGCCGTGGACGCATCCCGGGCGGACGCCGATGAGACCCACCTCGCACGCGCGCGGCTCGCCTACGAGCGCCGCGACTGGGCGGCCGCCCGCGTAGCCTACGCCCGCATCGGGGACCGCGCGGCCATCGCGGCCGAGGACGTCGATCGGGAATCCCGCTGCGCGTGGTGGCTCGGGGACACGCCCGCGTCGATTGCGACCGGCGAGGAGCTGGTGCATCGGCTCGAGGACGCCGGGCGCACTCGCGAGGCGGCGATGGCGGCCCTGCGGCTCGGGCTCCAGTGGGCACTGCGCGGCGACGAGGCCATCTTCGCCGGATGGTTCGCGAAGGCTCGCCGACTCCTGGCCGCGCTCCCGGCGGGCCCCGAGCACGGCTACCTGCGCTACGTCACCGCCATGCTGGTGACCGACACCACGGGGATGCCCGACGATGCCGAGGCGGCAGCGTCAGAGCTGCGCGGGATGGAGCGGACCTACGGTTCTCGGGCGCTCGGCGCGTTCGCCCTCGTGCTCGCCGCGCACGCGAAGATCCTGCGCGGCGACGCCGATGCCGGGTTCGACCTCCTCGACGAGGCCATGCTGCCGGTCGTTGCCGGTGAAGTGGACCCGTTCTGGGGTGGCGACATCTATTGCACCGTCATCCACCTGACCGGGCTGATCGGCGACTTCGGACGCATGCGCGCCTGGACGGACGCGCTCGACACCTGGAGCGCCGAGCTCTCGCAGACGTTCTCGTACGCCGGGATCGTGCGCGTGCACCAGCTCGAGTTGCTCGTCGCGGAGGGGCGATGGGACGAGGCCGCCGCCGAGTTGGGACCCGTGAGCAGCTCGATCGCCGACACCGACACCTGGGTGTCGGGCCATGGCTTCGCCGAGCTCGGGCATGTGCTGCGCCTGCGCGGCCGACGCGACGAGGCCGCCGAGGCCTACGCACGCGCGCTACGGGCTGGGGTCGACCCCGAGCCCGGGCCCGCGCTGCTCGCCGCAGCCGAAGGCCGGCGGTCCGAGGGCGTCGACGCCCTCCGCGCTGCGATCGCATCACGTCCCCCAGTGCACCGGTTGGCACTCCTGCTGCCTGCGGTCGAGCTCGCGCTCGACGCCGGGCAGCACGAGGCGGCGCGTGGGTTCGCCGCAGAGCTCTCCGCCGACGCCGGCAGGCTCGGCGCGGCGGGCGCGCAGGCCTGGGCGTGGCATGCGCGTGCGCTCCTCGAACTGCACGCGGCCCGCCCTGCCGCGTCCGCGGACGCCGCGCGGGCGGCCGCGGACCTCTACCGCAGCCAGCGTCTCCAGTACGGGCTCGCCCGGGCGCACGAGGTGCTCGCGCGGGCGGAACGGGATCTCGGCAGGCCGGAGGAAGCTGCCGCCGACGCCGCGACGGCGCTCGCGATCTACCGCCGGCTCGGCGCCACGTCCGACGCCGCCCGGCTCGAGGCCGCCACCGGCGCGCGAGGGGTCGGTCCGCTCACCCCGCGCGAGGCGCAGGTCCTCGCCCTCGTACTCGGCGGAGCGAGCAACCGCGCGATCGCCGACGCGCTCTTCCTGAGTGAGACGACCGTGCGCCGCCATCTCGCGAACATCTTCACCAAGATCGGCGTCCCATCCCGCACCGCGGCCGCCGCCTGGGCACGCGAGCACGGCCTCGACCCGGTTCGCGTGGATGCACCGCACGGACCACCCGCCCGCTGAGACTGCACCATCCGGCCGATGCCGGTGGATCGCGCGTCACCTTAGCGTCGAGGCGACGGGGAAAGATCCCCGCGTCTCGAGAGGGGGACACCATGTCCATCGAAACGGCAATCGCCGAAACGGCAATCGCCGAAACGGCAATCGACGAGACCCGAGCGGAGCAGGCATCCGAGGATGCCTCGGGCGCGGCCGTCGACCACGTCCTGCGGATCGTGAACGACTCCGCGGTGGGTGTACTGCTGAGCATCGCGTTCCAAGCCGGCCTCCTCGACGCGCTGCGGGACCTGCCGCCGGCCACGTCGCAGCAGGTGGCGGACGCGGCGGGTCTCGACGAGCGTTACGTGCGCGAGATCCTTCACGGCCTGCTGACCGCCGGCCTCGTGGTCGAGGATGCCGGTCGGTACCGCCTCGGCGACGAGTACGTCCCGTTCCTCACGGGCCCGGGCGTGGACAACCTGGCGAGGATGGCGCGTTACCTGACGCTCATGGGCGAGGCCACCAGAAAGGTCGTCGAGAAGGTGGCCTCGGGCGGCGGACTCAGCTACGACGAGTACCCCATGTTCAACCAGTGGCAGGCGGAGGAGAGCGCCGCGGTGAACGACGCATCCCTCGTCGACGTCATCATCCCCGTGGCGGGGGTCGAGGAACGGCTCGTGGCCGGCGCCGACGTTGCGGACATCGGCTGTGGCGCGGGCCATGCGATCAACCTGCTCGCGCGAGCCTACCCGCGGAGCCGATTCACGGGCTTCGACTTCTCCGACGCGTCGATCACGACCGCTCGAACCGAGGCCGAGGCCTGGGGGCTGTCGAACGCTCGCTTCGAGGTGCTGGACGTCGCGACCTGGGACGCCGAGGGGGAGTTCGACCTCGTCACCGCGTTCGACGTGATCCATGACCTCGCTCGGCCCGCCGAGACGCTCGCCGCGGTGCATCGCGCCGTGCGCTCCGACGGAACGTTCCTCATGGTGGACCTCAAGGCCGACAGCGACCCGGCGCAGAACGCGTCGCTGCCGTGGGCAGCCTTCCTCTATGCCTTCTCCACCGTGCACTGCATGTCCGTGTCGCTCGGTCAGGGTGGCGCGGGCCTCGGGACGGCGTGGGGCGTGCAGCTCGCCGAGCGGATGATTCGCGAAGCGGGCTTCGGCACGGTGAACATCGTGGATCTGGAGGACGACCCGTTCAATGCGTACTTCGTGGCGCGACCCGCCGCATGACGTCGAACCGGCGGTGGGGAGCGCCGCCGGTGGCGGGCGAGCGTCGGTCGACGCATGATCCCGCCCCGCCCCGGTGCCGCGGCACCTTCCGCGCCCCGCCGTGCCGCACTAGCGTGGAGGCATGAGCACGCCGGTCGGGAGCAATGCCGAGGGCGTCGGCGACGACGCGGTTCGCGAGGCCACGGGCAAGGATCGCGCGGAGTGGTTCGCGCTCCTCGACCAGGCCGGCGCCGCGACCTGGACCCACAAGGCCATCGCGAGCTGGCTCGTGAGCGAGCACGGCGTCGACGGATGGTGGGCGCAGGGCATCACGGTCGGTTTCGAGCAGGCACGCGGCATCCGCCGGCCCGGCCAGCGGCAGGACGGCACGTACGAGGCGAGCGTGAGCCGCACGGTCGCGCTCGACACGGCCGACGCGCTGCGGGCGCTCGCCGCGGTCGTCACCGTGCAGCTCGACGTCGACCCGCTCGCCCTGAACCTCACCGCGAAGCATCCGACCGCCCGCTTCCCGCTCGAGGGCGGCGAGTACGTGCTCGCCACGGTGAGCCCCCTCGACGACGGCCGCTCGTCCATCGGACTGACGTGGGGCCGCATGCCCGACGGGTCGCGGCTCGCCGACGTGAAGGCGCGCATGCGCAAGTGGTTGCACGCCGTCGGCTGACCGGGTGCGACCGGGGCCGTGGGATAGCGTGGAAGCATGACGATCGCGGCGACGGACGAAGCAGTGCACGTTCGGGCGCCCGGCAAGATCAACCTCTTCATGCGCGTCGGCGAGGTGCAGTCCGACGGCTACCACGACGTCGCGACGGCGTACCAGGCGGTGTCGCTCTACGAGGACGTGCGGGCCTGGCCCGACGACGAGTTCAGCGTGTCGTTCGGCGGCAGCATCGACACGTCCGGCCTGCCCACGGATGCCTCGAACCTCGCGATCAGGGCCGCGAAGCTGCTCGCCCGCACCGCCGGCGTGCCCGGCGGCGTGCACCTCGAGATCGACAAGCACGTGCCCATCGCGGGCGGCATGGGCGGGGGCTCTGCGGATGCCGCGGCGACCCTGGTGGCGTGCGACGCGATGTGGGGCACCGCCCTCTCGAAGGAGGAGCTGCACGCGCTCGCCGCGAAGCTCGGCGCCGACGTGCCGTTCTCGCTGTCGGGCGGCACCGCGATCGGCACCGGGCGCGGCGACCGCCTGAACCCCGCGCTCGCCACAGGGTCGTTCCACTGGGTGCTCGCCGTCGCCGAGTTCGGGCTGTCGACTCCCGGCGTGTACCGCGAGCTCGACCGGCGTCGCAACGAGGGGCCGCGCCTCGCGCCCGTCGATGCGTCGCCCACCGTCGACACGTCCGTGCTGCATGCCCTGCGGGCGGGCGATGCGCGCCTGCTCGCCGACGCCCTGCACAACGACCTCCAGCCCGCCGCGCTCGGCCTCGCGCCAGGCCTCGGCGGCATCCTCGAGCTCGGCGAGTCGCATGGTGCGCTCGCCGGCATCGTGTCGGGGTCCGGACCGACGGTGGCGTTCCTCGCCGACGACGCCGACTCGGCCCTCGAACTGCAGATCGCGCTCTCGGCGGCGCGCCTCAACGCGGTGCACGTGCACGGGCCCGTGCACGGCGCCCGCATCATGCACTGACCTCTGCTCCCTCCCTCCCTCCCTCCTCCCTCCCTCCCTCCCTCCCTCCTCCCTCCCTCCTGCCACCCCATCCCTCGTCCACCGCTCCCGGCGAGTTGATGCCGAACACGCGCTTCGGACCCGGATTCCGCACGTTGGGCCTCGACTCGCGACCGGGTCGGCGGTTCGGGTGTGGAGAACACGCCACGCGGGAGGGTGTTGGTTGGCATGCTCGTCGCATGCGTCGGCCGCGTCCACTCCCGCCCCCGCTCGCCGCAGCAGAGTCGTTCACTGTCGCTGAGGCACGACAGCTCGGCATCGGGGCGCGCCGCCTCACCGCCCGCGATCTCGAGCGGCCCTTTCGCGGCATCCGGATGCCGGCCGGCATCGACTCCGAAGCCGCCGCGCGGGCCCGCGCGTATGCGCGCCGGATGCCGGAGCGCCAGTGCTTCAGCCACGCCACCGCGGCGATCATTCACGGAATCCCGCTCCCGCTCGCGCTCGAGCGTGATGAGATCCTCCATGTCGCGGTCCCGGCGGGATCCGCGCCGCCCGCCAGCCACGCGGTCCGCGGCCATGTGCTCCAGCCGGACCGTTACGGTGTCGTGATCTCGTCGGGTCTCCGCTTGGTCGATCCGGCCACGACGTGGTGCCAGCTCGGCGCGACGCTGGGCGTCGACGACCTGGTCGCCGCGGCCGATTACCTCATGACCGGCGATGGGACGTTCGGCAAGCGGGGCCCCCTCGCCTCGATCGAGGGGTTGCGGTCCTCGTTGCGTCTCCACCGCGGATGCCGCGGCGCCGTGCGCCTCCGGGAGGCGCTCGGGTCGGCACGCCGAGGGCCGCTCTCGCGCCGCGAAACCCTGCTCCGCCTGGGAGTCGTTCGTGCAGGGCTGCCCGAGCCCGCACCGAATCACATCGTGCTCGATGTGCGCGGACGGTTCGTCGCGATGGTCGATCTCGCCTTCCTCGAGTATCAGGTGGCGCTCGAGTACCAGAGCGATCTCCACCGCACGCCGGCCACCTATCGCGCGGACGTCGAACGACTTGAACGGCTCGTCGATGCCGGGTGGCTGGTGGTGCAGATCACGGCCGACGGCGTTTCCGAGGGCGGGCACGCACGGCGGTCGGCTCACGCGCTCGATCGTGTGCGCCGACGCCTCCAGTCTCGTGGATGGACCGGATGACCCACCATCGCGCATCGAGTTGATGCCGTACGTGCGCCTGGCTGCATGAATCCGCACGTTCGGCATCAACTCGACGTGTGAGCAGTGGGGAGAGGGGTGGGATGGTAGGCAGTGGCGGTGTCTGCTGAGGTGCGGGCGTAGGTGAGGTGGTGGGGTGAGCTGGAAGTAGGGTTGAGCGGGACATGGCACACCTCCTCGGCGCCGAGCGCCTGCACCTCGAGTTCCCGACGCGCATCGTCTTCGACGAGGTCACCCTCGGCATCGACGAGGGCGACCGCATCGGCGTCGTCGGCCGCAACGGCGACGGCAAGTCGACGCTGCTGAAGCTGCTCGCCGGACCGGCTCGAGCCCGACGGCGGGCCGGGTCGACGCGCCGCGCGGCATCCGCATCGGCATGCTCGACCAGGCCGACATGGTCGACCCGGGCTCGACCGTGCGCCGAGGCGGTCGTCGGCGGCATCGAGGAGCACGTCTGGGCGGGCGACGCCCGGGTGCGCGACGTCATCGGCGGCCTGCTCGCGCGATGTCCCGTGGCGACGCCGCAGGTCGGCGAGCCTCTCCGGCGGCCAGCGCCGCCGCGTCGCGCCTCGCGGCGCTGCTCGTCGGCGACTGCGACGTGCTCTTCCTCGACGAGCCCACCAACCACCTCGACGTCGAGGGCATCGCCTGGCTCGCCGGGCACCTGAAGGCGCGCTGGGCGACGGATCCGGGCGCGCTCGTCGTCGTGACGCACGACCGCTGGTTCCTCGACGAGGTCTGCACCGACACGTGGGAGGTGCACGACGGCATCGTCGAGCCCTTCGAGGGCGGGTACGCGGCGTACGTGCTGCAGCGCGTGGAGCGCGATCGCATGGCGGCGGCATCCGAGGCCAGACGCCAGAACCTCATGCGCAAGGAGCTCGCCTGGCTGCGGCGCGGCGCCCCGGCCCGCACGTCGAAGCCGAAGTTCCGCATCGAGGCGGCCAACCAGCTCATCGAGAACGAGCCGCCCGTGCGCAACCCGATCGAGCTGCAGCAGGCTGGCGCGTCTCGCGCCTCGGCAAGGACGTCGTCGACCTCGAGGACGTGTCGGTCGTCTTCCCGTGGCGGATGCCGCGCCGGCGCGCCGACATGCAGACCGTGCTGCACGAACTCGAGTGGCGCATCGCACCCGGCGAGCGCACCGGCATCCTCGGCGTGAACGGCGCCGGCAAGTCGACGCTGCTCGGGCTCGTGACCGGCAGCGTGCAGCCGACCAGCGGACGCGTGAAGCGCGGCAAGACCGTGAAGATCGCGACGCTCAGCCAGGAGCTCGCCGAGCTCGCCGAGTGGAGCCGAGCAGCGCGGTGAGCGCCGTCATCGCCGAGCAGCGCACGGCCTACACGGTCGGCGAGGGCTCGAAGGCGGTCGAGCTCACGCCCGGGCAGCTGCTCGAGCGCCTCGGCTTCACGAGCGCGCAGCTCTCCACGCCGGTGAAGGACCTCTCGGGCGGCCAGAAGCGTCGCCTGCAGCTGCTGCTGCATCCTGCTCGAGCGAGCCGAACGTGCTCATCCTCGACGAGCCGACGAACGACCTCGACACCGACATGCTCGCCGCGATCGAGGACCTGCTCGACTCGTGGCCGGGCACCCTCCTCGTCGTCGAGCCACGACCGCTACCTCATCGAGCGCGTCACCGACCGGCAGTTCGCGATCCTCGACGGGCACGCTGCGCGACCTGCCGCGCGGCGTCGAGCAGTACCTCGAGCTGCGGCGGCAGCAGGCGGATGCCGGGGGCGGCGGTGCCGCGGCCGAGGCGTCACGTCCGATCGCGGCGGCGGCGCGGGCGCCACGCGGCCGACCGCTTCGACCGAGGGCGGGGGTTTCGAGACGCGCGCTGCGCGCGCTCCTCAACCCGCAGCACCCGCGCTCGCGGGCGCGGAGCGCCGCGCCGCCGAGAAGGAGCGCTCGTCGATCGACCGACGGCTCGAGAAGCTGCAGGCGCAGATCGCCGAGCAGCACGAGAGGCTCGCGCGGCACGACCAGGGCGACTACGTCGGGCTCGGGGTGCTCGGCGACGAGCTCGGCGGGCTCGAGGCGTCCGTCGCCGAGCTCGAAACGCGCTGGCTCGAGGTGTCGGAAGCCCTCGAGGGCTGAAGCGGCGAGCTTGCCTCGCCGATCGAGCTGATCGCGTCGAAGCATCGGTCAGCATGGCGCAATCTGCTCGAAGGAACTGTGACGTGTTGTGACCTGTGCGCGATCGGAGCGAAGATCCTTCGCCTAACGTGGAGGTGCGCCCGCGTTCGCGGCATCGACGCCCCACCGACACGAACCGTGGCGGAGCCATGCCTGCTCCATGCCACCAGCACCTGATCGCGGCGCGCCCACACGAAAGGGAACGCACCGCATGTCACGCACCACCACCAAGCTCCTCGCCGCCCTGGCGACCGTGCCGCTGCTGGCCGGCCTCGCCGCCTGCGCCGCCCCCGCCGCCGGCGAGAACGCGGGCGACGACGTCGTGAAGATCGGCGTCGTCGGCAAGAGCGACCCCCAGTGGACGGCCTTCGAGGAGGCCGCGGCCGACGAGGGCATCACGATCGAGCTCGTCGACTTCGCCGACTACGCCCAGCCGAACCCGGCGACCACCGAGGGCGAGCTCGACCTCAACCAGTTCCAGCACATCGTCTACCTCGCCGACTACAACGTGTCGGCGGGCGAGGACCTCACGCCGATCGGCGCCGACAGCGATCTACCCGCTCGGCCTCTACTCGACCAGGTACGACTCCGTCGAAGGAGATCCCCGCGGGCGAGACCGTCGCCGTGCCGAACGACGCGTCGAACCAGGCCCGTGCGCTCCTCGTGCTGCAGTCCGCCGGACTCATCGAGCTGACGAGCGGCGGCACGATCTTCTCCGACCTGGCCGACGTCGACGAGGCGAAGTCGAAGGTGAAGGTCACGGCACTCGAGGCCTCGCTCACGCCGACATCGCTTCCGGATGTCGCGGCCGCCGTCATCAACAACGACTTCGTGCAGGACGCCGGCCTCACGTTCGAGGACGCCATCGCACAGGACGACCCCGCCGACCCCAACGCCCTGCCGTACGTGAACATCTTCGCCGCGCGCGCCGACGAGGCGGACAACGCGACCTACCGCAAGCTGGTCGAGATCTTCCAGACCGACCCCGAGCGTGCAGGCCGGCCTCCTCGAGGCCTCCGGCGGCACCGGCGTGCCGCTCACGACGCCGGTGGCCGACCTCGAGGCATCGCTCGCGAAGGTCGAGGCCGACACGAAGGCCGCCAAGGGCTGACCGCCCGCGACCGATTCACCGGATCGATCGCGACGCGAGCGGGCGGTGGGTGCCGGAACCGGCCACACCGCCCGTCTCCGCGTGGCGGAAGGAGCAATCCATGGCTCTCGTGAGCCTCACCGACGTCACCAAGGCGTACCCGGCGCCCGACACGGGCGGCGCACCCGTCATCGCCGTCGACGCCGTCAGCCTCGACATCGAGGCGGGCGACGTCTTCGGCATCATCGGCTACTCCGGCGCGGGCAAGTCCACGCTCGTGCGACTCGTGAACGCGCTCGAGCCCGCGACGTCGGGCAGCATCACGGTCGACGGCCGGGAGATCACCGGCATGCCCGAGCGCGAGCTGCGCGGCATCCGCCTGCGGCATCGGCATGATCTTCCAGCAGTTCAACCTGTTCGACTCGAAGACCGTGTGGGCGAACATCGCCTACCCGCTCACCGTCGCCGGCGCGTCGAAGGCCGAGACCGCGGCCCGGGTCGCCGAGCTGCTCGACTTCGTCGGCCTGAGCGACAAGGCGAAGAGCTACCCCGACCAGCTCTCGGGCGGGCAGAAGCAGCGCGTGGGCATCGCGCGCGCGCTCGCCACCTCGCCGCGGCTGCTCCTCGCCGACGAGGCCACGAGCGCGCTCGACCCCGAGACCACGCAGGAGGTGCTCGCCCTCCTCAAGCGCGTGAACCGCGAGTTCGGCGTGACCATCATCGTGATCACGCACGAGATGGACGTGATCCAGTCGATCGCCACGAAGGTCGCCGTCATGGACGGCGGCCGCGTCATCGAGCACGGCGACGTGTTCGAGGTGTTCTCGAACCCGCAGAACCCGTCGTCGCAGCGCTTCGTCTCGACCGTCGTCGAAGGGCATCCCGTCGCCGGCCGAGCTCGCGGTCCTGCGCGAGCGGCACGAGGGTCGCATCGTCACGATCTCGTTCCGCGACGGCGACGCGTCGCAGGCCGCCGTGTTCGTCGAGTTCGCGACCGCGGGCCTCGAGTTCGAGCTGGTCTACGGCGGCATCAACGACATCCAGGGGCGCGCGTTCGGCCATCTCACGCTCGCGATCCGGGGCTCGGATGCCGCGATCGACGCCGCCCTCGGCCGAATCGCCGAGCGCGTCGACGTGACGGAGGCAGCCTGATGGATCGCCTGTTCGAACTGCAGGGCGAGTTCTGGGTCGCGGCCGTCGAGACGCTGTACATGGTGGCGCTCACGCTGCTGATCGGCGGGGCGGCGGGGCTCGTGCTCGGCGTCGTGCTGTACACGACCCGCCCGGGCAGCCTCCTGTCGAACCGGGCCGTGTACAACGTGGTGAACGTCGTCATCAACTTCTTCCGGCCCATCCCGTTCATCATCTTCATCGCCGCCGTGCAGCCGCTCTCCCGGCTCGTCATCGGCACGGGCATCGGCAACAATGCGCTCATCTTCGCGCTGTCGCTGGCGGCCTCGTTCGCGATCGCCCGCATCGTGGAGCAGAACCTGCTCACGGTGTCGCCGGGCGTGATCGAGGCGGCGCGGTCGATGGGCGCGGCGCCGCTCCGGATCCTCCGCACCGTGGTGATCCCCGAGGCGCTCGGACCGCTCATCCTCGGCTACACGTTCGTGCTGGTCGCGATCATCGACATGACCGCGGTCGCCGGCACTCATCGGCGGCGGCGGGCTCGGCACGTTCGCGCAGGTCTACGGCTACCGGCAGTTCGAGCCGGTCATCACGTGGGCCGCCGTGGTGCTCATCGTCGTGTTCGTGCAGGTCGTGCAGTTCCTCGGCAACTGGCTCGCGCGCAAGGTGCTGCGCCGCTAAGAGGCGTGAACGGGCGCGTCGCCGGTGTCCGCTCGTCGGGGCAGTGCAACCGTGCCAGTGCGAACCGGAGCCGTCCTCCACAGCGAGCAGCTGGTGAGATCCGTGCACCACGCCTGCGCTTGGATGTCGGATGGGCGTTCGAGCGCGACAACGTTCACCGTATGACTCGACTCGATGCGAACGACGCGACTCGGCTTCCCATCACGACCGACCACGACATCGAGGAGCGCGTCGCCGGCCTGCTGCAGCGCGCGATCCGCCGACAGTGGTGGACGTTGTATCTCGACGACGACGATCTGCAGCGGCCGGTGGTCATGCCGATGCCCGGGTACCCCGCGCATCCCCACGAACCATGCGGAGACGAAGGGACGGCGGCGGAGGTCCTCGCGAACCGGCTCGCGAGCGTCGTCGCCGCGATCGGGGCCGCGAAGGTGATCTTCGTCTGGGAACGCCCGGGGGATGACGAGTTCACGGCCGGCGATCGGGCGTGGGCCGGCGCGCTCAGCGCGGCCTGTCGCGACGCCGGGGTCGCGGTGCGGGCACAGCTCATCCTGCACGACAACGGCGTGCGTTGGATCGCCGCCGAGGAGTATGTCTGAGCGGCCGCCGCACGCGGTGGCCGGAACTGAACACCCCCGACTCTGAGCGGCAACGCGTGACCGCGCAGCCCAGAGCGCACCTTCCGTGCGGTCGTACTTTGCGAGTGCACCCAGGCGGTCAGATCCGTTGGCTCCGCCTGAGCGCCGCCCATCGGCTGCCAGGCAGGCGACGGCCTGAGCGGCAGTCCTGCGCGGACAATCTTCGGCGCCGACTCCCGAACGGTTCTCCCCGATGGGGACACCGGGTGGCCCTGTGACGAGCACGCCTGGACGGCCCTTCGATACGACGCACGAGAGGTCAGAACGGGGGCGGCGCGCCGCGGGTCTGTGCGGGCCCGCCTGGGGCTCGGTCGCGCCGCCGACGTTGGGTGTCAGGCGCCGTGTGCGCCGGCATCCGCACAGCGGGTTCGGTCACATGTCGACGACCGGCCGGCGACCGCCACTCGAGCACCCCATCCTCGAGATGTCGCACCGACCACGAGGTGTCGTGCTTCAGGTGGTGGTGGTGCGGGCAGAGGTGAGGCTGTCGCATGAATCGCGCGCCTTCCGGGTGTGTGGGGCTGGTCGCGGGAGGATGGATCATGGCCGTGAACGTGCGCTCTGGGGATCTCGATCAGTTGTATTTGATGCCTCCGTCGGTGCGGGATTGGCTGCCTGAGGATCATCTCGCGTTCTTCGTCCTCGATGTCGTGTCCGAGCTCGATCTGGCCGGGTTCTATGGCTCGTATCGCGCTGATGGGCGTGGCGGCGCGGTGTATGACCCGGCGCTGATGCTGGCGGTGCTGCTGTACGCGTATTGCACCGGCGAGCGGTCGTCACGGCGGATCGAGCGGCGTTTGGTCGAGGACGTGGCATACCGGGTGCTGGCGGCGAACCAGACGCCGGATCACGCGACGCTGGCGCGTTTCCGTCGTCGCCACCAGGATGCGATCGCCGCACTGTTCGGGCAGGTACTCGGGTTGTGTGTGAAAGCAGGTCTCGTTGACGCGGGAGTGGTCGCGATCGATGGGACGAAGATGGCCGCGGACGCGTCGTTTTTCGCCAACCGCACCCGAGAGGATCTGGCAGCCGAGATCCTCGGCGAGGCGGAGGAAACCGATGCGGCCGAAGACGATCTGCTCGGCGACGCACGTGGCGACGAGCTGCCCGAGCCGTGGGCCGGGAGCCGTGACCGGCGGGAGCGGATCCGCGCCGCGCTGGACGAGTTGGAGCGGGAGAAGGCACGCGATTACGAGTCCCGGGTCGCCGAACGGGCAGGGAAGGAGCGGGAGTCGGGAAAGCAGCTGACCGGCCCGAAACCGAAGCCGGACACGGCGCGGCGCGCGAAGCCGCGGCGGGCGAACACGACCGATCCGCACTCGAGGATCATCCCGAACACCGCGCACGGGGTGATGCAGGGATACAACGCTCAGACCGCCGCGACGACCAAGCAGATCGTGGTCGCCGCCGAGGTCACCGTAACCACCAACGACCAGCCCCACTTCGTCCCGATGGCCGCCGCAGTGAGCGAGAACCTCGCCGAGGCAGGCCACGCCGGCGGGGTCGGGGTGTTCGTCGCGGACGCCGGGTACTGGACCGCTGCGAACGGCACCACCGATGTCGGCGCGGACGTGCTGATCGCCACGAAGAAGCCTGCCTGGCACCAGCCCGACAGACCCGACGATCACAAGCTCACGATCCTGGCGAAAGTGAACCGAGGCGAGCTCTCGCAGCGTCAAGCAGGCGAGGTCCTCGGGGTGTCATACACGTGGGTGGGCGACATGACGAAGCGGTACTTCGGCAAGGAAGGACCCCGCGCCGCGCGCACGGCCGAGCCGGACCCCTCCGAATGGATCCCCGTGATCGAGAGGCTCGCTCGCGGCGAGATCACCAAACGCGTCGCCCGCGGCGAGCTCATGGTTTCCGACACCCGGATCAACTCGATGCTCGCCCACATCCGAGGTCAGTCCGTGGAACCCTCGATCGCGCGCAGGCAGATGGACGACAAACTCGCCGATCCCCGAGGCGCCGACCTCTACCGCAAACGACAGCACAGCATCGAACCCGTCTTCGGGAACATCAAGAACAACCTCGGCTACCGCAGATTCACCCGCCGCGGCATCGACGCAGTTCAAAGCGAATGGCGACTGATCTGCGCAGCCCACAACCTCCTCAAACTGCGAACCGCCAGCCTGGCCTGACCGCTGGGGCCACGCGCACCCCGAACCGTCAGCCCGGTGCACCCCGCCCCGACCCGTACCGCGACAGGTCCATGCGACAGCCTCAGGTGCGCGAGGTTGTCGAACGACGTGCGGCTCTCGTCAGCCCAGTCTTCGGTGTGATCGAGCTCGCAACGTGGCGGCGCGGCGGTTGCAGCCCGGGAATCGGCACGTCTCGTCGCGCACTCGCAGCCAACGTGCGAGGTCGGCGGGCGGGCGGTACGTCGTGCGGTCGACGTCGAGCACGGTTCCCGAGACAGGGTGCGTGAGGATCCGCGTGAACGACGGGGCCTGCGCGGCGAGGTATCGTGCAGTCTCGGGGTCGATCGGGCCGAAGCCCTCGAGGTCGGCCGGCCCGTCGTCGACGCCGAGCAGCGTCAGCACCGGAACAGTCACGTGCACGGTGGGCCGGGCGGTTGCCGCCGCGACGTGGAACGCCTCGCCGATCGGCGGGACACCGTGCAGGAGCAGGTCGCGCGCGACATCCGCTCGAAGCTGGTCGGGCGTGCGCTCGTCTGCGATGCCTGACGCACCGGACGCGTCGACGCCCACGTCTGCGGCGATCCGGTCGAGGCGGTCGCGAATCAGCAGCGCGTCGCCTGCCGCCACGTGCAGGTGCAGCCAGGCCATGCCGTCGCGTGCCGGCTCGAGCTCGACCCGGCGCTCGGCGCGGGCGCGTTCGTGACGTTCCGCGAGCGATTCAGCCTGCACGGACTCGCGAAGGCCTCGGGCGATCCGTCGGAGGCTCGCCGCGGTCGTCGCGGCGGCGCGAACGGCGAGCTCCGCGTCGAGGCGCTCACGCACGGGCGCCTCGGTGAGCCCGGCGGTCTCGTCGACGATGACGCGGGCGTGCGCCTCGTCGATGCGGCCTGAACGAAGCGCCGCCAATGTGGCCGGCAGCTCGGTCGCGAGGATCCACGCCTCGGACGCGAGCCGGGTCATCGTGCGCTCGGGTAGGCGCAGCGCCGTCGCCAGCTCGGCGATCACCGCGCGGCGGGCAAGCTCGCGACGGCGCGACGGCGACAGCGTCGGCGCCGTGAACGCGGCAGCGCTGCCCATCGCGTATTCGACGGCGAGGTTGATCACGTCGACCCGCATCGCTGCCTGCATCGCTTCAAGCCGACGGGTGCGCACGGCGGCATCGATCAACCCGGCAAGGCCATCCTGGGCGATGGCGTACGGCGAGGAGTCGAGCGCATCGGCGACCGTCGGCGGGTGCTCGGCGATCGCGGTTGGCATGTCCTCATTCTACCGAGTTGCGAACGTATGTTCGAGTCCTGTGGACAACTCGTCGAGTGAGCCGAGGACAAGGGGACTGGTCGCGGGATTGGGGACGGAGGAAGGCCAGGCGGACTCCGGTGAACGGCATGGTGGACGGACGGCCGCAACGGCAGGCCCGCGAGCTGCGGATGCAGCGCGAGCCGCGGATGGCAGCGGGAGCGGCGGTTGGCAGCGCGAGCGTCGGATGGCAGCGGGAGCTCGCGGATGTGGCAAGTGCGAAGGCGGATGGCGGACGAGCTGAGGGTGGCGCGAGCAGCGGATGGCGAACGAGCAACGGGTGATGCACGAGCTGCGCGTCAGGTACCAGGCAGCAACGACTGATGCAGCCGCCGTGCACGGCTGGAGGGGGATCCCGGCGGACTCGAGCGCAGGACGCCCGGGATCGCTTTCGTCAGGTCTTCAGTCGAACCCGAGGCTGAGCTTGCGCAGCAGCCCGGCGAGCCGCTTCTGCTCGGCTGCGGGCAGGCTGCCGAGCAGCTCCGCCTCCGCGTCGACGAGGCGGGTGATCGCGGCATCGACCCGGGTGAGTCCGGCCGGGCTCATCTCCACGAGGATGCCGCGCCCGTCGTTCGGGTCGGTCTGGCGCGTCACGAGGCCGCGCTCGACGAGCCGGTCGATACGGTTCGTCATGGTGCCGCTCGAGACGAGGGTCTGCTGCAGCAGCTGCTTGGGGGAGAGGCGGTAGGGCGTTCCCGCCCGGCGAAGGGCCGAGAGCACGTCGAACTCGGATGCCTCGAGCTCCGACCGCGCGAAGGCCTGGCGCCTGGCGCGGTCGAGGTGCTTCGAGAGGCGGGCCACGCGGGAGAGCACTTGCAGGGGAGCGAAGTCGAGGTCGGGGCGCTCGCGCTCCCAGTCGTCGACGATCCGGTCGACCTCGTCAGCTTCGGTCATCCCGCCATTATCCCGCGGCGCCCTCGCGCCCGGCCCACGGCCGGTCCGACGCGGAGCCCACCCGTGCGGCTCAGCTCGTGGGCGCGAGCGCCTCGCCGGTCTCGAGGAGCGACTTCATCGAGCTCAGCACGGACATCCAGCCGACGCCGGAACCTGCGCCGCCGTCTTCGGCGAGCCCCCGAGCCGGTCGTGCGCGTCATGGCCGTTGCTCCAGTTCTCGTTTGAGGTCGGCGAGTGCCGAGGCGGGACCGATCCGGTACTTGTCGATCCAGCGGTCGTGGATGAGTCGGATCGGCACGACGTTCAGGAAGTGCAGCTTCTCGCGGCCGGAGCGCCGGGTGGTGACGAGTCCGGCGTCCTCGAGCACGCGGAGGTGCTTCATCACGCCGAACCGCGTCATGTCGGCGAGCGACTCGAGGTCGGCGAGGCGGGCGCCGTCGTGCTCGAAGAGGTGATCGAGCAGGCGCCGTCTCGTGGGATCCGCAAGGGCCTTGAACACGGCATCGTCGTCATCCATCGCCATCATGATACGTGACTGATAGGTCACATGACAAGACCGGAACGCCAGCTCCCACCCGACAGGTCTGGCAGACTGGAGGACGCTCGGAATCACGTGTTCCGCGCGGTCCGCCATGGTGTAACGGCAGCACGACAGCCTTTGGAGCTGTGAGGACCAGGTTCGAATCCTGGTGGCGGAGCCAGACGGCGCCGACGCCGTCGGAGATCCACCAGGAACGCGCGACCGCAACCACAGGAGACGCATGACCGACCAGAACCTCGCCATCATCGTCCTCGCCGCCGGCCAGGGCACGCGCATGAGATCGGCCACCCCGAAGCTCCTGCACCCGCTCGCGGGCTCGCCGATCGTCGCGCACGTGCTGCGCACGGCGCAGGCGCTCGACGCCGCCCACGTCGTGGCCGTCGTGCGCCACGAGCGCGACCAGGTCGCCGCCGCGGTCGAGTCCGTGCTGCCCGGCACGCTCGTGGTCGACCAGGACGAGATCCCCGGCACGGGGCGTGCGGTCGAGCAGGCCATCGCCGCCCTGCCCGACGACTTCGAGGGCGAGGTGCTCGTGCTCAACGGCGACGTGCCGCTCCTCGACGCCGACACGCTCGCCGCGTTCCTCGAACGTCACCGCGGCCACGCCGCGCAGGCATCCGTGCTCTCGGCCGTCTACGACGACCCGACCGGCTACGGGCGTGTCGTGCGCGACGAGCGCGGCGGGTTCGACCGCATCGTCGAGCAGAAGGACGCCACCGCCGACGAGCGGGCGATCGGCGAGATCAACGCCGGCATCTACGCCTTCGGCGCGGGCGCACTGCGCGATCAGCTCGCGAACCTCACCATCTCCAACGCGCAGGGCGAGAAGTACCTCACCGACGTCATCCAGCTGCTGCGCGAGGCGGGCTCCGAGGTGGAGGCCGTGCCCGTGTCCGAGCCGTGGCTCGTCGCCGGCATCAACGACCGCGCGCAGCTGTCGGAGACCGCCGCCCGCCTCAACGCGCTCATCGTGCGCGGCTGGCAGCTCGAACGGCGTGACGATCGAGGACCCGGCCACGACGTGGATCGACCTCGACGTGACGATCGAACCCGACGTCACCATCCGGCCCGGCACGCAGCTGAAGGGCGCCACCGTCATCGCCACGGGCGCGGTGGTCGGTCCCGACACGACGCTCGTCGACTGCGAGGTCGGCCGGGGCGCCGAGGTGAAGCGAACGGATGCCGCGCTCTCGGTGATCGGCGACGGAGCATCCGTCGGCCCGTTCGCCTACCTGCGCCCTGGCACCGTGCTCGGCGCCGACGGCAAGATCGGCACGTTCGTCGAGACGAAGAACGCGAGGATCGGCGAGGGCACCAAGGTGCCGCACCTCTCGTACGTCGGCGACGCGACGATCGGCGTGCACTCGAACATCGGCGCCGGCTCGATCTTCGCCAACTACGACGGCGTGCGGAAGCACCACTCCGACATCGGCTCGCACGTGAAGACCGGTGCGCACGGCGTGTTCATCGCGCCGGTTAGGATTGGCGACGGGGCCTACACGGGTGCCGGCACCGTCGTCCGCAAGGACGTCCCCGCGGGCGCGCTGGGCGTGAACGTGGCCCCGCAACGCAACATCGAGGGATGGGTCCAGGAGCATCGACCCGGTACCGCGGCAGCGCAGGCGGCCGAGGCGGCGGGCGAGGCATCCGGCCCTGTATCGGACGACGCAGCCACCGACTGACGCACCGGCTCACGCGGGTGGAGAGGACACACACCACATGTCGGGAATCGAGACCACCGGATCGAAGCGCCTCGTGCTCGTCTCCGGACGGGCCCACCCCGAGCTCGCGGAGCAGATCGCGGAGGAGCTCGGATCCGAGCTCGTCCCGACCGATGCCCGTACGTTCGCGAACGGCGAGATCTACGCGCGCTACGACGAGAGCGTGCGCGGCTCCGACGCGTTCGTGATCCAGTCGCACACGTCGCCGATCAACGAGTGGCTCATGGAGCAGCTCATCATGATCGACGCGTTGAAGCGCGCGTCGGCGAAGCGCATCACGGTGGTGTCGCCGTTCTATCCCGTACGCCCGCCAGGACAAGAAGGGCCGCGGACGCGAGCCCATCTCGGCCCGCCTCGTGGCCGACCTCTACAAGGCCGCAGGCGCCCACCGCATCATGTCGGTCGACCTGCACGCCGCGCAGATCCAGGGCTTCTTCGACGGGCCGGTCGACCACCTGTTCGCCATGCCGGTGCTGCTCGAGCACTTCCGCGAGAAGCTCGACCCCGAGACACTCACCGTGGTGTCGCCCGACATGGGCCGCGTGCGCGTGGCCGACATCTGGAGCGACAAGCTCGGCGCGCCCCTCGCGATCATCCACAAGCGACGCGACCCGCTCGTGCCGAACCAGGTCTCGGTGCACGAGATCGTCGGCGACGTGCACGGCCGCGTCTGCCTGCTCGTCGACGACCTCATCGACACCGGCCGCACCATCGTGAAGGCGGCGGAGGCGCTGAAGGCGAACGGCGCGATCGGCGTGGTGGTGGCCGCCACGCACGCCGTCTTCTCGAGCCCCGCCGTCGACATCCTGCAGGACGAGTCGATCGACAGCGTCGTGGTCACCGACACCCTGCCGATCCCCGAGTCGAAGCGCTGGGACCGCCTCACCGTGCTCCCGATCGCACCGCTGCTCGCCCGCGCCATCCACGAGGTCTTCGAGGACGGCTCGGTGACGAGCATGTTCGACGGCGCAGCGTAGGCCCGCGATGCCGATCACGACCCCGCGACCCTGGCTGGCGAGCTACGCCGAGGGCGTGCCGCACGACATCGAGGAGCAGCAGGGCTCGCTGTACGACCTCGTGCGCGGCTCGGTCGAGCAGTACGGCGACCACGTGGCGCTCGAGTTCTTCGAGCGCACCACGACCTATGCGGAGCTCGGCGACCAGATCGAGCGCGCCGCAGAGGGCCTGCGCCTGCTCGGCGTGCAGCGGGGCGACCCGGTGGCGCTCGTGCTGCCGAACTGCCCGCAGCACATCGTCGCGTTCTACGCCGTGCTGCGGCTCGGCGCGATCGTCATCGAGCACAACCCGCTCTACACGCCGCGCGAGCTGCGCCACCAGTTCGAGGATCACGGCGCGCGCGTCGTGATCGCCTGGGACAAGGTGGTGGAGACGATCCAGGCCTTCCCGGCGGATGTCGCGGTGCAGTCGATCATCTCGGTCGACGTCACCCGGGCCATGCCGCTGCCTCACCCGGTTCATGCTGCGCCTCCCGGTTGCGAAGGCGCGCGAGTCCCGCGCGGCGCTCACCACGAAGGTGCGCGGCACCATGCCCTGGCGCGAGCTCGTGGCATCCGAGCCGATCGACGCCCACATCATCGGCCCCGAGGCATGCGACGTCGCGCTCATCCAGTACACGAGCGGCACGACCGGCAGCCCGAAGGGCGCCACGCTCACGCACGCGAACCTCGGCGCGAACGCGGCGCAGGCACGCGCCTGGGTGCCGCAGATCGAACGAGGCACGTCGGTCGTCCACGCCGTGCTGCCGATGTTCCACGCCTACGGGCTCACGCTCTGCCTGGCGTTCGCGATGAGCATGGGCTCGCGGCTCGTGCTGTTCCCGAAGTTCGATCCCGAGCTCGTGCTGAAGGTCGTGAAGAAGCATCCGCCGACGTTCTTCCCGGCGGTGCCGCCGATCTACGACCGGCTCACGAAGGCGGCGGCCGCCGAGGGTGTCTCGCTGCAGGGCATCCAGATCGCCATCTCGGGTGCGATGCCGCTGTCGGCCGAGGTCGTCGAGCCGTGGGAGGCCGCCACCGGCGGGTACCTGGTCGAGGGCTACGGGCTCTCGGAGTGCTCGCCGGTGCTCATCGCCAACCCGGTCGCGCCGAGCCGCAAGGCCGGTACCGTCGGCCTGCCGCTGCCCTCGACCGAGGTGCGTGTCGTCGACCCCGACGAGCCCACCGTCGACCGCGAACCGGGCGCCGAGGGCGAGCTCATCGTGCGCGGCCCGCAGGTGTTCTCGGGCTACTGGAAGAAGGCCGAGGAGACCGCGGCGGTCTTCGTGCCGGCCGACGACGGCGGCGCCGACTGGTTCCGCACGGGCGACATCGTCGCGATCGACGACGAGGGCTTCGTGCGTGTCGTCGACCGCATCAAGGAGCTCATCATCACGGGCGGCTTCAACGTGGCGCCGAGCGAGGTCGAGGAGGCCATCCGCGCGCACCCCGACGTCGAGGACTGCGCCGTCGTGGGCCTGCCCGACGAGCACTCGGGCGAGCAGGTCGTCGCGGTGGTGGTGCTGAAGGACGGCGCGCCGTTCGACGAGACGGCCATCCGCGACTTCGCCCGCGGCGGGCTCACCGCCTACAAGGTGCCGAAGCGGGTCGTGCAGGCCGACGACCTGCCGCGGTCGCTCATCGGCAAGGTGCTGCGCCGCCAGGTGCGCAACGGGCTCCTCGAGGGCTGAGGCGCCGCGCGTGCCGTTCCTCTCCGACGAAGCCGCCCGAGCACTCGCGCGCCTCGCCGAGCTCGAAGCCGAGTCGGCGGATGCCGCGCCGCTCGAGCGGCTCCGCGGCATCCGCTCGCTCGGCGGCCGCGCTCGAGGCCGATCCGGCCGCACTGGGCGCGGTGCGCGAGGCGGTCGACGCGGGGGCGACCTGGGACGACGTGGCGGAGGCCGCAGGCATCAGCCCGTCGGCCGCGAAGTACCGCTGGGCGGGCGACGACCACACGATCGCCGACCGCCAGGAGGCGAGCCGGCGTCGCAAGCGCGACCGGCCGTCCAGTGTGCCCACCGACCTGCCCGGCGAGAGCGTCGCGGAGGCGGCGAAGCGCCTCGGCGTCACGGCGCAGGCGATCTACCAGCGCGTCAACCGCGGGCAGCTCGAGGCGCGCACCGTGGAACTGCCCGACGGGCGGAAGTACAAGCGGGTGTTCCTGCCCGCGGGCGACCCCCGGCCCGACGGCGCGATCGACACGGAGGGCCTCTTCAGGGCGCCCGACGCCTGACGTCAGGCGTCGCGCTCGTCGGGTCGGTCGGGCTCGGCGGGCGGGCGCGGTATCGCCGGGAGCAGCCCGAGGTTGCCGAGGAGCCGTGACGTGCCGTTCTCGGAGATCGCGAAGCACTCCCAGCCCGCACCGCCAGGGGCGAACACGTCGAACGACGTGCGGAACCCCGAGGCGTTGGTGTCGTACGCCGACACGTAGACCGCGCAGGCCCGGTCGGCCGCCGCCTTGGCGACGCCGTACGCCGAGAGCACGAGCGGCAGCACCAGCGCGCCGAGCGCGACGAGCACCACGACGCGGAGCACGCGGCGTCGGCGCTCGCCGGGCATCGGGCCCATGGTCGAACGGATCGGGCTCGAGCTCGGGGTGCGGCTCGCTCATGCGGCGCTCCCGACGAACACGGATGCGACGCCGCCGACGCTCGCGACGAACGTGGCGGCCGCGACGCCGAGCAGGGCGCCCGCGGGCGGCGTGATCACGAGCTGCTCACCCGACAGCTGCCGGCGCCGGACCGTGCCGATCGCCACGGCGGCACCGGATGCCGCGAACAGCAGCACCCCGATCGCCACCAGCCACGGCTCGCCGGCGACGAACCCGGCCCTGATGGAGAGGAGGGCGTTGACCGCGATGGCGAGCGCCGTACGGGTCCACGAGAGGGCCGTGCGCTCGGGCTGGAGGCCCGGATCGCCGGTGGCGCGTACGACGTGGCGCGTCACGAGGCCGATGCCCCGATCATGTGACGATGAGCAGCACCACGAGCACCGCACTGGTCAGGAGGCAGACGCCCGCGAGCGCCGGGAGGATCCAGCTGAACGGCAGCGGGCCGACCCTGCCGGATCGCGATCTCGTTGCCGCGCCACCGGGTGTACGAGACGGCGCTGAGCACCGCCGCGACGACGCCGAGGCCCACCGAGAGCACGGTGACGGCAAGGCGGGGACCGAGCTCCGTCGCGAACTGGTGCAGCAGCACGCCGCCGGCGAGCAGCGCGAGCGCCGTCCGGATCCACGCGAGGAACGTGCGTTCGTTCGCGAGCGTGAAGCGGTAGTCGGGCTCGATGCCCTCATGACGCCACGCCGGCTCCGGCATCCGCTCGCCCCTCCGATCGCCCTCGACTCAGTGCGAGGAGGGCGTCGTCTCGATCTCGCTGCGGTCGCCCGACCACAGCGTGTGGAACACGCCCGGCTTGTCGACGCGCTGGTAGGTGTGCGCGCCGAAGAAGTCGCGCTGGCCCTGGATGAGCGCAGCCGGCAGGCGCTTCGCGCGCAGGCCGTCGTAGTACGCGAGCGACGACGAGAACGCGGGCGTCGGGATGCCCGCCTGCGCCGCGATCGCGACGACGCGACGCCAGCTGTCCTGTGCGCCGGCGACCGCGTCGCGGAAGTACGGGGCGACGACGAGGGCGACCAGCGAGGGGTCGTCGGCGTACGCCTCGGCGATGCGGTTGAGGAACCGGGCGCGGATGATGCAGCCGGCGCGCCAGATCTTCGCGATGTCGCCCTTGTGGACGTCCCAGCCGAACTGCTCGGCGCCGGCGACGATCTCGTCGAAGCCCTGCGAGTACGCGATGATCTTCGACGCGTACAGGGCGAGGCGCACGTCCTCGATGAACGCGTCGGCGTCGGCGTCGGCCACCTTCCACTCGTCGGTGGGGCCGGGCAGGTCGGATGACGCCTCGCGCTGGGCGCGCTTGGACGAGAGGCTGCGCGCGAACACGGCCTCGGCGATGCCCGACGCCGGCACGCCGAGGTCGAGGGCGGTCTGCACGGTCCACGCGCCGGTGCCCTTGGCGCCGGCCTCGTCGAGGATGACGTCGACGAGCGGCTTGCCGGTCGCGGCATCCGTCTGGCGCAGCACCTCGGCGGTGATCTCGATGAGGTAGCTCTCGAGCTCGCCGGTGTTCCACTCGGCGAAGACGTCGGCGATCTCGGCGGGCGACTTGCCGGTGCCGTGGCGGATGAGGTCGTACGCCTCGGCGATGAGCTGCATGTCGGCGTACTCGATGCCGTTGTGCACCATCTTCACGAAGTGGCCGGCGCCGTCGGTGCCGACGTGGGTGACGCAGGGCTCGCCGTCGGGCGATCGCGGCGATGGTCTGCAGGATCGGCCCGAGGGTCACGTAGGACTCGTCCGAGCCGCCCGGCATGATCGACGGGCCCTTGAGCGCGCCCTCCTCGCCGCCCGAGATGCCGGCGCCGACGAAGTGGATGCCCGTGGGCTTGATCTCCGCCTCGCGGCGGATCGTGTCGTTGAAGATCGCGTTGCCGCCGTCGACGATGATGTCGCCCGGCTCGAACGCGTGACGAGCGCGTCGATCACGGCGTCGGTGCCCCTGCCGGCCTGGACCATGATGATCGCGGTGCGCGGCTTCGCGAGCGACGCCACGAACTCGTCGTAGCCCTCGGCCGGGACGAAGTCCGCCTCGGGGTGCTCGGAGGTCAGCGTGTGCGTGCGCTCGGGCAGCGGTTGAAGACCGCCACGGTGTTGCCCTCGCGGCTGGCGAGGTTGCGGGCGAGGTTCGAGCCCATCACCGCCAGTCCGACGACGCCGATGTTTGCTGATCCGATTGCAGGCACGAACACGCTCCTCGTGGGTTCTGGGGTCCTGTCCAGCGTACTGTGAGCGCGCCTCACCGTTGCGCGCTGTTGCAGTGAGGGCCGGCGATGGGGCGCGAGCGACGGCCGGATGCCGCGAGCCCCGTCGGCTAACCTGCAACGCATGACCGCCGACACCGCTCCGCCCCGCCTCGTCGTGATGGGACCGAGCGGGTCGGGCAAGTCGGTGGTGGGCGTCGCGCTCGCCGAGCGCCTCGCCGGCCGATTCCCCGGAATCGCGTTCGTCGACGCCGACGACCTGCATCCCGCGGCGAACGTCGAGAAGATGCGCCGCGGCGTGCCGCTCGACGACGACGACCGGTGGCCGTGGCTGCGTCTCGTGGGCGAGGCGCTCGCCGACGGCGGCGAGGGGCGGGTGGTGGCGTGCTCCGCCCTGCGGCGCGCCTACCGCGACGCGATCCGCGACGCCTGCCCCGATGCGGCGTTCGTGGAACTCGTCGTGCCCGCCGGAGAGCTCGGCGATCGCGTCGGCGACCGGCCCGGCCACTTCATGCCCGCGACCCTGCTCGCCTCGCAGCTCGACACCCTCGAGCCGCTCGCGGACGACGAGCGTGGCGTCCGCGTCGAGAACCTCGGACCGGTCGACGAGGTCGTGACGCGGGCGATCGCGGCGCTCGGGTCGGGCTGGTAGACTCTCCCCTTGGTCTTCCGCGCACGCTCGCGGGCGGCCGGCAACTTCGGCGAGGGAGGCCCGGGTCGTCCGCGAGAGCGGCCGGCGGGGCATCCGTGATCGACGCGGTGGAACCAGGCTTCACGGCTTTTTCCTCACGCACAGCGCAGTCAGATGCGCGCGTTCGAGTCGAAACAACAGACACACGATCTGGGCCGCGAGCCCGCAAGGAGAACCACCATGGACGAAGACAACAAGGTCGTCGCCGACGCCCGCGAGACGTTCGGCAAGGGCGCGGCCCGCAAGATCCGCGCCGCCGGCAAGATCCCCGCCGTGCTCTACGGCCACGGCACCGACCCGCAGCACGTCACGCTGCCCGGCCACCAGGTCGGCCTGCTCATCCGCAAGGCGAACGCCGTGCTCGACCTGCAGATCTCCGGCAAGAGCCAGATCGCCCTCGTGAAGGACGTGCAGAAGGACCCGGTGCACCAGATCATCGAGCACATCGACCTCATCGTGATCAAGCGCGGCGAGAAGGTCCAGGTCGAGGTCCCCGTGCACATCGAGGGCGAGTCGTTCGCCGGCACCATCGCCGACCTCGACGCCAAGACCCTCCTGCTCGAGGTCGAGGCCACGCACATCCCCGAGAACATCGTCGTCTCGGTCGAGGGCCTCGAGGAGGGCTCGCAGATCCACGCGAAGGACGTCGAGCTGCCCAAGGGCGCGACGCTCATCAGCGACGGCGACGTCCTCGTCGTGAACGTGCACGTGCCGCAGAAGGTCGACCTGGGCGAAGAGGCCGCCGCCGAGGCCGCCGAGGGCGAGGAGGCCGCCGAGGCCGAGGCGCCCGCCGAGGGCGAAGAGGCCGCCGCCGAGTCGGCCGAGTAGCCACCGCGCCACCGTGCGCACGGGGCCTGCGGCGCCGCATCCGGGTACCCTCGGATTGCGGGCCGCAGGCCCCGTTCCCATTCCCGTCGTTCCGCGCCGACGAGAGGAGCCGCCTCATGGGCCTCTTCGATCGGCTGCGCCACCGCCGGAAGGACGACCCCGTGGCCGACAACACCTGGCTCGTGGTCGGGCTCGGCAACCCCGGCGCCCAGTACGCCGGCAACCGGCACAACGTCGGCCAGATGGTCGCCGACGAGCTCGCCTCGCGCGTCGGGGCCACGTTCAAGTCCCACAAGACGCCGTCGCGCGTGGCCGAGGGGTTCCTCGGCCCCGGCGGCCCCAAGCTCGTGATCGCGAAGCCCAACAGCTACATGAACACGTCGGGCGGCCCGGTGTCCGCGCTGCTCAAGTACTACTCGCTGCCCGCCGACCGGCTCATCATCGTGCACGACGAGCTCGACATCCCGTTCGACACCGTGCGCCTGAAGCAGGGCGGCGGGCACGGCGGCCACAACGGCGTCCGCGACGTCTCGAAGGCCACCGACGTCGGCGACTTCACCCGCGTGCGCGTGGGCATCGGCCGCCCGCCCGGCCGCCAGGACTCCGCCGACTTCGTGCTGAAGGACTTCTCGGGCACCGAGCGGCAGTCCCTGCCGAGCCTCCTGTCGGATGCCGCGGACGCCGTCGAGGCGATCGTCGAGCACGGGCTCGTGGCCGCGCAGCAGCGGTTCCACTCGCCGGCCTGAGCGGCCGGCCGCAGGCTCAGATCAGGCCGCGGAGGAACTCCTCGGGCGAGAGACCCTCGCTCCTCGCGCGCTGCAGGAGCCGTTCGTGCTCCTCGGTGGAGAGCTCGATGGTGAGCGAGTGCCAGGCGTCCGGCGCGTCGTCGAGCGAGAACAGCGCAGCATCGTCGGACTCCGCGTCAGGCTCGGGCACCACGTCGGTCGCGGCGGCCTCGGTCTCGACGCCGGATGCCGCGACGCCGGGTGCCGCCACGTCGGATGCCGCGACGCCGGATGCCGCGACGCCGGGCTCGGCGCCGGGTTCCGGCCAGCCCGGGCCGGTGGGGACGTCGCCGCCGCTCCGGAACACTTCGGCAACGGCCCGTGCCCGCGTGTCGGCCGCCTCGTTGAGCACGTGGCCAACGTGGCCGCGCACCCACTCGAAGCGATAACGGCGCCCGGCGAGGGCCGCGTCGAGCTCCTGCAGGAGCTCCACGTTCATGACCGGCTTGCCGTCGGCCTTGCGCCAGCCCTTGCGCTTCCAGCCCGCCATCCACCTGGTGACGCAGTTGATCACGTACTGGCTGTCGCAGAGCACGTGCAGCTCGTCGTCGAGCGTGCTCGGTCGCGCGGAACAGCTCGAGCACCGCCTTCAGCTCCGCCTGGTTGTTCGTGGCGTGCGGCCACCCTCCGGCCGCCCAGCGGTCGTCGTCGACGTACCACGCCCAGCCGGCGGGGCCGGGGTTTCCGAGAGCCGAACCGTCGGCGGCGGCAGTGATCACGGTGTCCTTCCGGGGTCGCATCTGGTGCGGCGCCCATCGTATCGGGCGCGGCCGACGCGAGGCGTGCGGCGAGCCGGCGGATGCCGCGCGCACCGCCCGGCCGTCGCGTCGGAGGCCGCGCGTAGACTCGTACGGTGATCCTGCAGGGCTTGAACACGGCGCTTTCGCGCGCCTCCACGATCGACGACGCCCTCGCCGAGGCCCTGCGGAACGCCGATTTCTCGGCTCCCGCGGGCATCGACGCGCCCCTCCTCGCCGGCCTGCTGCAGCGCCGCGCCGAGGCAGGCCTGCCGCCCGCCCTGCTCGTGGTCACCGCGACGAGTCGCGAGGGGGAGTCGGTGCGCGCCTCGATCGCGCCGTACCTCGACGACGCCGAGATCCTCGAGTTCCCCGCGTGGGAGACCCTGCCGCACGAGCGGCTGAGTCCCTCGGCCGAGACGGTCGGTCGCCGGCTGCACGCCCTGCGCCGCATGCACGAGTGGGCCGAGGCCGGCTCGCGGCATCCGCTCGTCGTCGTCGCCTCGGTGCGGGCCGCGTTGCAGCCGCTCGCCGACAACCTCGCCGGGCTCGCCCCGATCGAGCTCGTGGCCGGCGGCCGCGGCTACGACCTCGCCGAGCTCGCCGTGAGCCTCGTCGACCTCGCCTACACGCGCGTCGACATGGTCGCGCGTCGCGGCGAGTTCGCGGTGCGCGGCGGCATCCTCGACGTGTTCCCGCCCATCGCCGACCACCCCGTGCGGGTGGAGTTCTTCGGCGACGAGGTCGAGGAGCTGCGGGCATTCTCGGTCGCCGATCAGCGGTCGCTGCCCGAACCGGTCGAGCGGGTGCAGCTCGCGCCCAGCCGCGAACTGCTGCTGACCCCGGCGGTCCGGCAGCGCGCCCGCGAGATGGTGCACGAGTTCCCGAGCCTCGCGGGCCTGCTCGAGAAGGTGGCGGAGGGCATCCCCGTCGAGGGCATGGAGTCGCTGGCGCCGGCGCTGCTCGAGCGGCTCGTCCCGCTCTCGCACTACCTGCCCGAGGGTGCGGCGGTGGCCGTGTTGCAGCCCGAGCGCGTCACCGGCCGCGCCGTGAGCCTCGCCGAGACGAACCGCGAGTTCCTCGGTGCCGCGTGGAGCGCGGCGACGGCCGGCGCGGAGGCGCCGATCGACCCTTCGACGTGGCTCAGGACAAGCCTTGCGGCGGGCGACTTCCTCACCGTCCGCGAATTCCGCCAGGCGGCGCTGTTCAGCGCACCCGGCGAACCCGATCCGCGCCGGGCGTGGTGGACGTTGTCGAGCTTCGACCTCGGGGATGCGGCCGAGGTCGTCGCCGCGTCGTCGCCCGCCGCGGCCGCCGAGGCCGCCGCAGGGGTGGCATCCGAGTACGTCCGGGTCGCGGCGAATGCGATGCCGAGCTTCGCGGGCAACGTCGCCGGCGCCGTCGACCACGTCGCCGGCCGGCTGCGCGACGGATGGAGCCTCGTCGTGGCCTCCGCCGGACATGGGCTCGTCGAGCGCGCCCGCGACGTGCTCGCCGAGGCGGGCCTGGCCGCCCGCATCGTCGAGCAGGTGCCCGCCGAGCTCGAGCCCGGCGTCGCCTACCTCGTGCAGGCCGACGCCGCCCGCGGCTTCGAGGTGCCCGAGGCCAAGCTCGCGCTGATCGCCGAGACCGAGTTCTACGGTCGCGCCGCCGGGTACGACGCACGCCAGAACAAGAAGCTCGCCACGCGTCGACGCAACGTGGTCGACCCGCTGCAGCTGAAGGCCGGCGACTACGTCGTGCACCAGACGCACGGCATCGGCCGCTTCGTCGAGATGGTGCAACGCGAGGTCGCCACCGGCAGCCGTCCCACCGGGCCGAGCCGCACGGCGGGCATCCAGCAGGCGCCCACCGCCGTGCGCGAGTACCTCGTGCTCGAGTACGCGCCCTCCAAGCGCGGCCAGCCCGGCGACAAGCTCTTCGTGCCGACCGACCAGCTCGACCTGCTGAGCCGCTACGTCGGCGGCGAGGCGCCCGCGCTGTCGAAGATGGGCGGCAGCGACTGGGCGCAGGCGAAGGGCCGCGCCCGCAAGGCCGTGCGCGACATCGCCGTGGAGCTCGTGAAGCTCTACTCCGCCCGCATGGCGGCGAAGGGCCACGCGTTCGGGCCCGACACCCCCTGGCAGCGCGAGCTCGAAGAGGCGTTCCCGTTCGCCGAGACGCCCGACCAGCTGCAGACGATCGACGAGGTCAAGGCCGACATGGAGCGGCCCATCCCCATGGACCGCCTGCTCGCGGGCGACGTCGGCTTCGGCAAGACCGAGGTCGCGGTGCGCGCCGCATTCAAGGCGATCCAGGAGGGCAAGCAGGTCGCGATGCTCGTGCCGACGACCCTGCTCGTGAGAGCAGCACTTCGAGACCTTCAGCGAGCGGTTCGCGGGATTCCCCGTGCACGTGCGCGCGCTGTCCCGGTTCCAGACCGACAAGGAGGCGCGCGAGACGGTCGCGGGCCTCGCCGACGGCACCGTCGACATGGTCATCGGCACGCACCGCATCCTCACCGAGCAGGTGAAGTTCAAGGACGTCGGCCTGCTCATCATCGACGAGGAGCAGCGGTTCGGCGTCGAGCACAAGGATGCGCTGAAGAAGCTGAAGACCAACGTCGACATCCTGGCGATGAGCGCGACGCCGATCCCGCGCACGCTCGAGATGGCGGTCACCGGCATCCGCGAGATGTCGACCCTCGCGACGCCGCCCGAGGACCGGCATCCGATCCTCACGTTCGTGGGCCCGTACTCCGAGCAGCAGGTCGCCGCCGCGATCCGGCGCGAGATGCTCCGCGAGGGGCAGGTGTTCTTCGTGCACAACCGGGTGTCCTCGATCAACCGCGTCGCCGCGCAGCTCTCCGAGCTCGTGCCCGAGGCGCGCATCGCCGTGGCGCACGGCCAGCTCAACGAGCACCTGCTCGAGCAGATCGTGGTCGACTTCTGGGAGCGCAAGTTCGACGTGCTCGTCTCGACGACGATCATCGAGACCGGCCTCGACATCTCGAACGCCAACACGATCATCATCGACCGCGCCGACAAGTACGGGCTCTCGCAGCTGCACCAGCTGCGCGGGCGCGTCGGTCGCGGGCGCGAGCGTGCGTACGCGTACTTCCTCTGGGACCCGCTGAAGCCGCTGTCCGAGACGGCGCACGACCGACTCTCGACGATCGCGGCGAACAACGAGCTCGGCAGCGGCATGCAGGTGGCCCTGAAGGACCTCGAGATCCGCGGCGCGGGCAACCTGCTCGGCGCCGAGCAGGCCGGCCACATCGCCGGGGTCGGGCTTCGACCTCTACCTGCGCATGATCGGCGAGGCGGTGTCGGCGTTCCGCGGCGACGTCGCCGAGGGGCAGACCGAGCTGCGGCTCGAGCTGCCCGTCGACGCCCACATCCCCGAGGAGTACGTCGACTCCGAGCGCCTGCGGCTCGAGGCGTACCAGAAGCTCTCGGCAGCGAGCGGGCCGGCCGCGAAGGAGGGCCAGATCGACGCCGTGCTCGACGAGCTCGTCGACCGCTACGGCACGCCGCCCGACGCCGTGAAGCATCTCGTGGCCATCTCGCGGCTCCGCCGCCTGGCGCAGCTCGCCGGCCTCTCCGACGTCATCGCCACCGGCTCCAAGCTCCGCATCGCCCCGGCGAACATCCCCGACTCCCGTCGGGTGCGGCTCGAGCGGCTCTACCAGGGCGCGAAGCACTTCGCGCAGAACGACGTGATCCTCGTGCCGTTCCCGATGCCGGGCGGCGAGCCGCTCGACGACGCCGATCTCGTCGAGTGGGTGTCGAAGCTCGTCACGGCGATCTTCCCGATCCCGGATGCCACGGCGGAGGCGTCAGAGGCATCCGCCACCGCCTGATGCGGATGCGTCCGGGCCCGCTCAGAGCAGGAAGCGGACGGCGAGCAGACCAGTCGTCGTCATCGTGACGGCGTAGGGCAGCGCCATCCACAGCATCCGGACGAATCCGAGCCGGATGAGGGGTGCGAGCGCCGACGTGAGCAGGAAGAGGAAGGCGGCTTGGCCGTTGGGCGTCGCCACGCTCGGGACGTTCGTTCCGGCATTCACGACGATCGCGAGCGAGTCGAACTGCTCGCGTGAGATCGAACCGGCGTCGAAGGCCTGGGCGACCTCCGTGATGTACACGGTCGCGACGAAGACGTTGTCGCTGACGGCGGAGAGCGCACCCGCCGCGACGAAGAGCAGCGTCGCCTGCCCCTGCCCGTCCTGAGCCAGCACGAAGTCGATCACGGGGGAGAACAGCCCCTGATCGTGGATGATCGCGACGATGGCGAAGAACGTCACGAGCAGCGCCGTGAACGGCAGTGCCTCCTGGAATGCGCGGCCGAGCGCGGGCTCGTTCGTGACGCCGTTGAACGCCGTCGCGACGACGATCACCATGAGGCCGACCAGCCCGACCTCGGCGAGCTGGAACGCGAGCGAGACGACGAGCAACACGGCGGTGACGGCCTGGATCGCGAGTCGAGCCTTCTTGCGCGGACCGCGCCGGGCCGATTCCCGGCGCTCCCACCGCTCCATCACCTCGCGCACCGATCGCGGGGAGCTCGACGCCATAGCCGAACCAGCGGGTCTTCTCGAGCACCACGGTCGTGAGCAGCCCGACGATGAGCACCGGGAGCGAGATCGGCAGCATGCGCACGAAGAACTCGACGAACCCCCAGCCGACGAGCTCGCCGATGAGCAGGTTCTGGGGCTCGCCCACGAGCGTCGCGAGTCCGCCGAGCGCGGTGCCGACCGCCGCGTGCATCATCATGTTCCGCAGGAAGCCGCGGAAGCGATCCAGGTCGCCCTTCATGGGGTCGTTCACGAGTTCGTCGTCGGCATGGTCGTGCTCGTCGTCGATGCCGCGATCCGAGGCGAATCGGTGATAGACGGAGTAGAGCCCCGTTGCCACCGCGATGACGACGGCGATCACGGTGAGCGCGTCGAGGAACGCCGAGAGCAACGCCGCCGCGCCGACGAAGGTGAGCGAGAGCAGGAGCTTCGAGCGCACGGCGACCAGCAGCTTCGTGAACACCACCAGCAGCAGGTCCCGAAGGAAGTAGATGCCCGCGACCATGAAGATCAGCAGCAGGATGACCGAGAAGTTCGCCACCGTCTCGTGGTACACGCCCTCGGGGCTGGTCAAGCCCAGGAGGACGCCCTCGAGCGCGATGAGGCCACCGGGCTGGAGCGGGTAGCACTTGAGCGCCATGGCGAGGGCGAAGATGAACTCGGCCACGAACGCCCACCCGGTGATGAAGGGGCCGAGTGCGAGGAGCAGGAACGGATTCAGCACCAGGAACGCGACGATCGTCACCTTGTACCAGTCGGGCGCATCGCCGAGGAAGTTGCGCGCCACGGCATTCAAGGACCTGCGAACCATCGGCGTGACCTCCCGTCTGTGCCATCTGCTCGGCCGTCTCGTCGTCGGGCGTCAGTGCGCGAACGGGCCGCCGGCGCCGGCATGCTCGCCTCGGCGCCGGTATCGCCGCGAACGCACGGTGACGGCGACGGCCGAGAGCGCGATCGCGACGCCGGAGCCGAGCAGCACCGCGAGCGTGCCCTCGTCGGCGACCCCAGGCAGCCTGGCGAACGCGAGCTCGTTCATGAGGAGCGACACCGTGAACCCGATGCCGCCGAGCGCCCCGACGACGACGAGGTCGCCGAAGGTGAGCGGCGTGCCGGTCTTCGGCCGGGCCACGAGCCCGCCGAGCGCGCCGGCCAGCGTGATGCCGACGATCTTGCCGACCGGAAGGCCGACGAGGATGCCCCAGAATGCCGGATCGAGCTGGCTCGGCGACACCTGCGGCACCGGCGACCATCGCTGCGGTGAATGCGAACAGCGGCAGGATGACGCCGTTCGACCACGGCTCGAGCGCGTGCGGCCGCCCGGCCGCCGGGACGCCTGGCCATCACGAGCCCGAGGGCGACGCCGGCGATGGTCGCGTGCACGCCCGAGAGGTAGACGAAGTACCAGGCCAGCACGGCGAGCACCATGAGCAGCAGCATGATCGGCCAATGCGGCCGCCGCGACTGGATCCAGGTCGACCGAGGCTTCAGGATGCGACTGACCGCCCCGAACAGCGCGATCGCGATGGTGGCGAAGCCGAGCGCGGCGAGGTTCGACGTCGCTCGTGAAGAAGAACGCGATGATGAGGATCGCGATGAGGTCGTCGAGCACCGCCAGCGCGAGCAGGAAGATGCGCACGCGCGTCGGCAGGAATCGGCCGAACACCGCGAGCACGCCGAGCGCGAACGCGATGTCGGTCGCCGTGGGGATCGGCCAGCCGTCGACCGTGTCGGCGTTCCGGCCGTGAACGCGATGAAGATCGCCGCCGGACGACCACGCCGCCGACCGCGGCGATCGCGGGCAGCAGCGCCTTCGAGAGCGAGTTGAGCTCGCCGATGACGAGCTCGCGCTTGAGCTCGACGGCGACGATGAAGAAGAAGATCGCGAGCAGGCCGTCGCTGATCCAGTGGCCGGCCGAGAGGTCGAGGCCGAGGAACGGGATCTCGAGGTGCGCGTCCTTCAGTCCATGAATGCCGGCCCGAAGGGGAGGTTGGCGATCACGAGGCCGAGCACTGCGGCGATGAGGAGGAGGGCGGCGGCCCAGCGTTCGGAGCGGAGGAAGTTCATGTGACCCCTGTTCGGCGGTGCCGTCGATGGAGGTGCGGCGCAGGATCGGACGACTTCGGCGGTCTCCCGCCGGCCGACCAGGCTTCCCGGCTCTCCGTCATCGATCCTATCGGGAGGCCGCGATGGAGCGCCTAGCATGGCTGCGAGGGCGCGAGCCCGGAGGGGAGCGATCGTGGGCGACATCCGACACGCGAGCACGACGGAAGCCACGGCGCGAGGGGCGACCCGGCTCGACGAGCTCATCGAGACCGTCGCGCTCCTTCGGGCACCGGGCGGCTGCCCGTGGGACGCCGACCAGACGCACGCGTCGCTCGTGCAGTACCTCGTCGAGGAGAGCTGGGAGCTCATCGACGCGATCGAGTCGGGCGACCGCGACGAGATGATCGAGGAGCTCGGCGACGTGCTCTACCAGGTGCTCTTCCACGCCGACCTCGCCGCGCACACGCCCGGCGAGGACTTCGACATCCAGGATGTCGCGGCGCACATGACGGCGAAGATGGTGTCGCGGCATCCGCACGTCTTCGGCGGCGACCGCACGGCCGAGACCGCCGACGACGTCGTCTCGTTCTGGGACGAGCTGAAGGCCGACGAGAAGCCGCACCGCACGAGCGTGCTCGACGGGATCCCGCGCGGCATGCCCGCGCTCGCGCTCGCGCAGAAGGTGCTCGGCAAGGCCGAGAAGATCGGCGTCGAGTCGGCCGTGGCCGACGAGCGCGCGACGACGGTGACGGATGCCGCGCGCCGCGCGCCGCCCGCCACGGAGGACGAGCTCGGCCGCACGCTGCTCGCGCTCGTGGCATCCGCTCGCTCGCAGGGCCTCGATGCCGAGCGGGCGCTCCGCCACGCCGTGCGCGGCCTCGAGGACGACGTGCGTGCCGCCGAGGGGGAGGGCGCGGGCGACTGAGCCGGCCGGGCTGCGACGCCCTCGACCGTGATGCCGCCCACCCATGCCTCCTCGACGCCGCAGTCGGTCGAGCTCGCGGCGGGATCGCAGGCGGTGACCGGTGCTCGGCGTGGAGGAGTGCGCGCGCCGCGCCGTCGGCGTACGGTCGGGGCAGGAGGCATCGACGAGGAGGGGCTGATGGGCATCGAGGAGGAGCGGCTCGCCGAGTTCTTCGACGCGTACGCCGCCGCGCTGCGCGAGTTCGACGCCGACGCGACCGCGCAGCTCTGGGGCCTACCCGGGATGATCGTCACCGACGACTTCGCCGGTGCGCTCGAGAGCCGGGCGGACATGGCTGCGGGTCTCGCGTCGTCGTATCCGCTCTACCGGATGCTCGGGCTCGAGTCCGCGCTGCCGGAGATCCGCGCCGTGAGCGCCCTCACCGACCGGATCGCGACGGTGCGCGTGCGGTGGAGCTACCTCGACGCCGACGACGAGGTCATCGTCACGACGGACTACGAGTACCTCCTCCGCGACGACGCCGATGGCCTGCACGTGTACCTCGCCGTGGGCATCGACGAGGCTGAGGCGCTGCAGCGGGCCGCGCGCACCCGCGGCGTCGACCTCGACCTGTTCGGCTGAGGCAGCGCGGGCACGCCCGCGCACGGGCGGCCTCCCGCGTGCTGGAAGAATGGTCGGCATGGCCGCATCCGTCACCCCTCCGCGCGGCATGCGCGACTTCCTGCCCGCCGAGAAGGCCAGGCGCGAGCACGCCCTCGGCGTGATCCGCGGCGTCTACGCGGCGCACGGCTTCGACGAGATCGAGACGCCCGTGATGGAGGACTCGTCGCGCCTGCACGCCGGCCTCGGCGGCGACAACGAGAAGATCGCGTTCGCGGTGATGAAGCGCGGCCTCACGCACGACGACCTCGAGGCGGCCGCGGCATCCGGTGATGCGCTCTCGCTCGCCGACCTCGGCCTGCGCTACGACCTCACGGTGCCGCTCGCCCGGTTCTACGCCACGCACCGCGCCGCCCTGCCGCCGGTGTTCCGCGCCATCCAGATCGCGCCGGTGTGGCGCGCCGAGCGACCGCAGAAGGGTCGCTACCGCCAGTTCGTGCAGTGCGACATCGACATCATCGGCGAGGCGGGCTTCCTCGCCGAGCTCGAGCTGCTCACCGCCACCATCGACACGCTCGACGCGCTGGGCCTCGGCGGCTGCACGATCCGCCTCAACGACCGCCGCATCCTGGCCGGCATCCTCGGCTCGTGGGGCGTGCCCGCCGAGCTCCGCGAACGCGCGCTCATCACGATCGACAAGCTCGACAAGATCGGCGTCGGGGGAGTGGCGGCCGAGCTCGCCGCGACTGCGGCGTCGAGCACGCGGATGTCGCGGCCGAGCTCGAGGCGCTCACGGCCGCCGACTGGCACCTGCTACGATCGCGCAGGCGTCGCAGACCGGGCAGAGTGTCTCCGCCGCCCGCGTGGCTCGACCTGGAGGCGTACGCGCGACCTCGCTCGCGCTTCGCGAGGCGCTGCCCGACGCGGCCGATCGAGTTCGACCCGACCCTCGTGCGCGGCATGGGGTACTACACGGGCACGATCTTCGAGGTCGCCCACCCCGACCTCGGCTACTCGCTCGGCGGCGGCGGCCGCTACGACCACATGATCGGCCGCTTCCTCGGCCAGGAGGTGCCGGCCTGCGGCTTCTCGATCGGCTTCGAGCGCATCGTCGACCTGCTCGCGGTGCGCGACGAGGCGCGTCCGCGCGCGGTCGTGCTCGTGCACGATGCGGATGCCCCTGCGTCGCAGCTGCTCGCCCTGAAGGCCGAGCTCGTGGCATCCGGAACCCGCGTGCGCCTCGAGCGGCGGGTCAAGAACCTGCGCGGCCTCCTCGACCGCGTGAGCGCCGACGGCTTCGACGCCTTCGCGCAGGTTCGCCCCGACACCACGGATGCCGCGTCGCTGTCGTTCCGCGACCTCACCTCCTGACCCGCGCCGCGCGCGCGCCGCGCCCGCGTGCGCGCCCGCCGCGCCGCGCCTGCGGCTCGCGCTCGATCCACGCGAGTGGGCGATGTTGGCTGGGCGGAAGGTCGAGGTTCGCCAACATCGCCCACTCACGAAGCAACGCGCGCCCGCCGAGCGCGACGGATTCGGGCGATGAGCGCGTCGGGCTCATCGAAGAGCGCGCGTCGCGTCACCCGGATGACCCGCCAGCCCGCGTCCTCGAACAACTCGCGTCGCTCGATGTCACGCTCCCACCGTCGGGCATCACGATGATCGTCGCCCTCGTACTCGATCGCGATCCGGAGGTCGGGATACGCGAGGTCGGGATGCAGCGTGAGGGAGCCGCCGGCGACCGGGATCGGCGGTCCGATGACCGGCTCGGGGAGGCCGGCGGCGACGATGAGGAGCCGGAGGAGCGTTTCCGTTCGGGAGTCCGGGCCGATGCGGATGCGCTCGAGCGCCCATCGAGCGCCGCGCGCCCCGCGGCATCCGGCGCCCTGATCGAGCGACCGGGCGAGTTCGTCGATCGTGGTGAGCGGAGCCTCGCGGCCCCGACCATGACGGACACCTGTGACGAGGAAGTCGCCGACCGCGGTGAGGTCCTCGGCACGGAGCACGGCGGCGAGGTGCATCCACGTCGGCGCCGGCGCCACGACGGGGAGACCGAAGCGCAGCGTGACCGGCACGGGACCCGACGAGCGATGGCCGACGGCGCCCGCGGTTCGCGATCGCGTGACGCCGGGGCTCAGGACGTGGAGCGGATGCACCGAGCGGTGGCTCGACGGCAGCGGCGCCCCGTAGAGCAGCGCCGCGGTGGCGTGGCTGAACGCCTCGCCGGGACGGAGCAGCGGCTCGTACGCGCGGCAGGCGTCGAGGATCGAGTCGAGGTCGAGTCCGAGCGAGCTCACCCCGGTGAACGGATGCTGCACCCGCCTCGCCCGCAGCCTGGCCCTGGTCGTGTCGAACGCCGCGTGCTCGCTCGTGCGAATGGCCGCACCGCGCGGCAGCGGGTCCGTACCCCGGCGATCGACCATGCGCCAAGCGTGCTCGCTCGGCCGCGACGACGACGCTCGCTCTCCACAGGGCGCCGTCGCGCCGTGGCACCCACCGCGAGTGGGCGATGTTGGCGCATATTCGGCGGATCGCGTCGCCAAGATCGCCCACTCGCGGGAAGCGCGGCGGCGCCGTGGGAGGGATGCCGCTTTCCCGTGCTCGCGCGGCGCGGGCGGCCGGATGCCGCGCGCCCGCGGCATCCGACCCGGGACGTCACGCTCGAGCGCGCCTCACTAGACTGGCTGGCGGATCACGACGGAGTCGTCCGACGCACACCCCCATCACAGAGGAGTTCACTGTGGCATTCATCGAAGCTGTAGGCGCCCGCGAGATTCTGGATTCTCGCGGCAACCCGACCGTCGAGGTCGAGGTGCTCCTCGACGACGGGTCGCTCGCCCGCGCGGCCGTGCCCTCGGGCGCGTCGACCGGCGCCTTCGAGGCGTACGAGCTGCGCGACGGCGAGAGCGACCGCTACCTCGGCAAGGGCGTGCAGAAGGCCGTCGACGCCGTGCTCGACGAGCTCGGCCCCGCCATCGAAGACCTCGACGCCGCCGACCAGCGCGTCGTCGATGCCGCCCTCATCGAGGCCGACGGCACCGAGAACAAGGGCCGCCTCGGCGCCAACGCCATCCTCGGCGTGAGCCTCGCCGTCGCGAAGGCCGCCGCCGACTCGGCCGACCTGCCGCTGTTCCGCTACCTCGGCGGTCCCAACGCGCACGTGCTGCCCGTGCCGATGATGAACATCATCAACGGCGGCGCGCACGCCGACACCGGCGTCGACATCCAGGAGTTCATGGTGCTGCCGATCGGCGCGCCGACCTACGCCGAGGGTCTCCGCTGGGGCGTCGAGACGTACCACGCGCTCAAGAGCCTCCTGAAGTCGAAGGGCCTCTCCACCGGCCTCGGCGACGAGGGCGGCTTCGCTCCCGACCTCGCCAACAACCACACCGCGCTCGACCTGATCGCCGAGGCGATCGGCAAGGCCGGCTTCACCCTCGGCACCGACCTCGCGCTCGGCCTGGACGTCGCGGCAACGGAGTTCTTCGAGAACGGCGTCTACCGCTTCGAGGGCAAGGACCGCACGGCGTCCGAGATGAACGCGTACTACGCCGAGCTCGCCGCCGCCTACCCGCTCATCTCGATCGAGGACCCGCTCGCCGAGGACGACTGGGAGGGCTGGGCCGCACTCACCGCCGATCTCGGCAGCAAGCTCCAGCTCGTCGGCGACGA
Source organism: uncultured Actinomycetota bacterium (assembly GCA_963799015.1). Lineage (GTDB taxonomy): Bacteria > Actinomycetota > Actinomycetes > Actinomycetales > Microbacteriaceae > Agromyces. The sequence continues at coordinate 216,552 of CAWCWD010000053.1, forward strand.
CCTGTTCGTCACCAACCCGAAGCGCCTCGCCGACGGCATCGCGAAGTTCGTGGGCAACTCGATCCTCGTGAAGGTCAACCAGATCGGCACGCTCACCGAGACGCTCGACGCCGTGAAGCTCGCGCAGCGCTCCGGGTACACGGCGGTGCTCTCGCACCGCTCCGGCGAGACCGAGGACACGACGATCGCCGACCTCGCCGTCGCGACCGACTGCGGCCAGATCAAGACGGGCGCGCCCGCCCGGAGCGAGCGGGTCGCCAAGTACAATCAGCTCCTGAGGATCGAAGAAGAACTCGGTGAGGCCGCGGTGTACGCGGGCCGCACGGCGTTCCCCCGATTCACGGCCTGATTCGGGTGTCGGGGGCGGCCGTGGGGCCGCCCCCGTTCTGCTTCCCGGGTCGGTGAGGAGGGGCGATGCATCCGGATGCTCCGCGCCCGCCCCGATCCTCCGGGGTTCCGCGTCGGCCCGCCGTGCCGGGGCGTGCGCGCCCCTCCGCCGGCGACGGCCAGGCCCCCGCCAAGCGAGCGGATGCCGCGACGCCGCGCACCCCGAAGTCGGGCGCCGCAGCGGCATCGAAGGCGGTCCGGCAACGCCGTCCCGTGTCCCGAAGGCGGATGCCGCGCCGCGAAGGCCCGGCAGGCGTTGCACGAAGCCCGGGAAGCGCTCGACGAAGTCGGCGGCCGCCGCGAAGGCCGCCACGAAGGCCGCACGCACGACGCGGTCGGACCGCTCCGCGACCTCGTCGCGTCCGCCCCGCGGCGCGCGCGGCACGAAGCCGCCGTCGGGAGGCGGCCAGACTGCAGCAGACCGCGCAGGATGGCTCAGCGGCATCCGATTCTCAGGCTTCTCGCTCATCATGATGGGTGTGCTCGTGCTCGCGGTGGTGGTGCTTGCGCCGACGATCGCGGCGTTCGCCCAGCAACGCCAGCAGATCGCGGAGTTGCGTGCCGCCGTCTCCCAGCAGGAGGAGGAGGTGCAGCGACTCCGCGACGAGCGCGAACGCTGGAACGACGAGACATTCATCACGACCCAGGCGCGCGAGCGGCTCTACTACGTGATGCCGGGCGAGGTGAGCTACCTCGTCATCGACGACCGGACCGAGGCGGCGAAGGCGGATGCCACCGCTGACGTCTCGGCCGAAGTGACCGAATCGAAGGGCGACTGGATGCGCACCCTGCTCGACTCCGTGATGATCGCGGGGCTCGCTCCCGCGCCCGCGGCGCCCGCCGAGGTGCCCGCCGGCGCGCCGGCAGAGGGGAGCGACGGATGACCCGTCCGCCGTTCGAGCCCGTGAGCGAGCGCGACATCCGCATCGTTTCGGCCCAGCTGGGGCGTCGGGCGCGCGACGTCGTCGGCATCCCCGCGCGGTGCGTGTGCGGTGCCCCCACGGTCGTCGCGACCGCGCCGCGCCTGTCCGACGGCACGCCGTTCCCCACGCTCTACTACCTGACGCACCCGGTCGCGACCGCTGCGATGTCGTTCCTCGAGGCGGCGCAGGTGATGGTCGAATGCACCGAGCTGCTCGCCGCCGACCCCGAGGTGCGGGCCGCGTACGAGCGCGCGCACCGCGACTACCTCGCCGATCGCGAGTCCATCGCGGTCGTGCCCGAGCTCGTCGGCATCTCGGCGGGGGGCATGCCGACGCGCGTGAAGTGCCTGCACGCGCTCGCGGCGCACGCCCTCTCGGCCGGACCCGGCGCGAACCCGATCGGCGACATCGCGCTCGAGCGTTCGTCGTGGTCGCCCGACGTGTGCCAGTGCCCCGACTACGGCGTGGACGTGCCCGACCCGGCCCGCCCCGACGACGACGACACCGGGGGCCGCGCGTGACGACTGGCGTCCGCCGACCCTTCGCGGCCGTCGCCAGGGCTGCGGCGGTGGCCGCCGCCGCCGACGATGATCGCGCTCGGCGGGCGCGACGCCGGCGCACGCCGACACCGTGCGCGACCTCGAGTACTGGCTCGCCGACTACGGCTTCACGACGGCGTGGAACACGTCGCGCGGCGAGGGCGTCACCGTCGCGGTGATCGACACCGGCGTCAACGGCGAGGTGGCCGAGCTGAAGGGCGCCGTCACGGGCGGCACGGATGTCTCGGGCCTCGGCACGCCGAACGGTCAGACCCCGGTCGGCGACGACCCGAACCACGGCACGATGGTCGCCTCGCTCCTCGCGGGCCGCGGCACCGGCAACGGCAACGGCGTGATCGGCATCGCGCCCGAGGCCGACCTGATCACCGCATCGGTCGCGTTCGGCCAGGACACGGGCGCCGAGAAGACGAACGACGACCAGATCGCCGAGGCGGTGCGCTGGGCAGTCGACAGTGGCGCCGACGTCATCAACATGTCCCTCACGCGCAACACGCGCGACTGGCCCGAGACCTGGGACGACGCATTCATGTACGCGTTCGAGCACGATGTCGTGGTGGTCGCGGCGGCGGGCAACCGCGGCAGCGGCACGAGCGAGGTCGGTGCACCCGCCACGATCCCCGGCGTGCTCACCGTCGCGGGTGTCGACCGCGAGAAGAACGCGAGCTTCGACGCGAGCTCCCAGGGCATCACCATCGCCGTCGCGGCACCCAGCGAGGACCTCGTCGGCGTCCTGCCCGACGGCAGCTACGTGCAGTGGAGCGGCACGAGTGCGGCGGCGCCGATCGTGTCGGGCCTCGTCGCGCTCGTGCGCAGCGAGTTCCCCGAGCTCGACGCCGCCAGCGTCATCGAACGACTCATTCGCACGGCCGATCCGCACGGGCAGGAGGTGCCGAGCCCGCTGTACGGATTCGGCATCATCGAACCGGTGGCGGCCCTCACGGCCGAGGTGCCCGAGGTCGAGGCGAACCCCCTCGGAAGCCTCGCGGAATGGATCGCACTGCATCGCCGAGCGGATGCCCCGGCTCCGCCGACCGACGGCGAAGCCCAGGAGATCGTGCCGATCGCCGACCCTCCGCTGCCCCGTTCGGACGGCGCGCAGACGTTCCTGCCGACCGCATGGACGCTCGCCTATATCACCGTCCCGCTCTCGCTCGTCGCGGGGTTTGGTACGCTAGCAGCGCTGTTGGGCATCGGCGCCACTCGGCATACCAGGCGGACTGTCCGCACTCGCGAGCAGTGATCGCACGCACCAGGCCGCACGTACCAAAACTGAGGAGTCCATTCACCGTGCCCAAGATTCTCATCGTCGGCGGTGGCTATGCGGGGTTCTACACGGCGTGGAAACTCGAGAAGTGGCTGCGGCCCGGCGAGGCCGAGGTCACCGTCGTCGACCCGCTTCCCTACATGACCTACCAGCCGTTCCTTCCCGAGGTGGCGGCGGCCTCGATCGAGCCGCGTCACGCGGTGGTCTCGCAGCGCCGGCACCTGAAGAAGACGAACGTGGTGAGCGCCAAGGTCACCCGCATCGACCACGCGTCGAAGACCGCCACGATCACGCCCGAGCTCGGCGAGCCGTGGGAGTTCGAGTACGACGTGATCGTCGTCACGGGCGGCGCCGTCTCGCGCACCTTCCCCATTCCCGGGCATCGCCGAGAACGCGATCGGGCTGAAGTCGATCGAGGAGGCCGTCGTACATCCGCGACCGCGTCCTCACGAACTTCGACAAGGCGTCGACGCTCCCGCCCGGGCCTGAGCGCGAGCGACTGCTGACCTTCGTCGTGGTCGGCGGCGGCTTCGCGGGCATCGAGGTCTTCGGCGAGCTCCGCTCGTTCGCGAGCGCGCTGCTCGAGTACTACCCGCAGCTCACGTTCGACGAGACGCACTTCCACCTCATCGAGGCCATGGGCCGCATCATGCCCGAGGTGTCGCTCGAGACGAGCCACTGGGTCATCAAGCACCTCGCCCAGCGCGGCGCCGAGATCCACCTCGACACGCAGCTCTCGAGCGCGGTCGACGGCAAGATCGAGCTCTCGACCGGCGAGACCTTCGAGACCGACCTCATCGTCTGGACGGCCGGCGTCATGGCGAACCCGGCCATCGTCCGTTCGAGCGACCTCCCCGTCGAGGAGCGCGGCCGCGTGCTGACGCGCGCCGACCTCCGCGTGGGCGACGAGGACGACTTCGTGCCCGACGCGTGGGCGGCCGGCGACATCGCCGCAGTGCCCGACCTCTCGGGCGGCGGCGTCGGCGGCTACTGCGTGCCCAACGCGCAGCACGCCGTGCGCCAGGGCAAGCTCCTCGCGAAGAACATCGTCGCGGTGCTGCGCGGCGAGGAGCCGAAGGAGTACTTCCACAAGAACCTCGGCGCAGTGGCCGGTCTCGGCGTCGGTTACGGCGTGTTCCAGTCGGGCAAGCTCGCGCTCAAGGGCCTCATCGCCTGGTTCGCCCACCGCGGCTACCACGGCCTCGCGATGCCCAGCTGGGAGCGCAAGTTCCGCGTCTTCTGGGGTTGGTGGAACAACTTCTGGCTCGGCCGCGACATCGTGTCGCTCGCCGCGGTGCAGCAGCCTCGCGCCTCGTTCGAGGAGTTCGCCGCGCGTCCGAAGCCGCGGCGGCCGCTGCCGCGCCGGCGCCCGCCGTGGCATCCGGCAAGCCCGCTCCGAAGGCCGTGAAGGCGAAGGCGGCGCCCGCCGAGCCGAGGCCGCAGAGGTCAAGGCCGAGGCCCAGCCGGTCGCCGCGAAGTAGTGTGGGACGCGGCGCCGCTGATCGGCGGCGCCGCGCTCCCGTAGCCCAATCGGCAGAGGCAGGCGACTTAAAATCGCCTCAGTCTGGGTTCGAATCCCAGCGGGAGCACCAGCAAGTGCCGTCCAAGACCCGCTCATCGGCTGGGCTGCAGTCGGACTCGGTATCCTGCTCTGCCTGGACGCGATGCTGGTCGGGTCGGGATAGTCCCCGTTCGACGCGCCCTCAGATCCGTGAGGACTGCCTCAGCAGCACCGACTCGGCATCATGGGAGTCGCCGACGATCGCTGAGTTGTCTGAGCGAGCCAGCGTCGTGCAGTCTCCATGACGACTCGAATGGAGCGAACCCCGAGGGCTTCAGCAGTTGCTGCGGCACCGCGAGCCAACGGCCACCCAGCGCATCGATTCGTTCACGAGCCGAGGATGCATCGATGAACTCCCCAGGTGCCTTGGAGAAGACCTCGGGAGCTCGGCAGCGGATGTGAAGAGAGCGATGGAGCGAGTGAAGGCAACGTGCGAGGGCCGGGAATCGACGGGGTGTGTTCCGGATGGATCCGAGGTGCCGCTGCGCTCGTTGCGAGCTGGGGCTAGGTTCGAGGTCGATGTACATCCTCCGCCAGCCCGCGACACAGCTGCGTGACTTCATCGAGCACTACTGGTTCGTCCTCGATGAGGCGGGCGAGAGCGTGGATCTCCGCGTCGAGGTGTTCGTCGACGCCCGTGCTGACCTCATCTTCAATTTCGGGGTGCCATACCGGCGCGAGATCATCGGCGGTCCTACGGCGTCGGTCGCTGCGTCGAACTTCGATGCGCAGCGGTTGGTCCCCATTCGGATCGAGCAGCATGGCCGAGTCCGGGTGGGCGGCGTGCGGTTCCACCTCGGAGGCGTCGGCCCGTTCTCGGCGGCACCACCTTGCAGAGCTGAGCGGTTCGATGCCAGCACCTGATCTGGTCTTCGGTCCCGAGACCGAAGAGCTCCAAGCGGACCTTCGAGCTGAGCGAGATCCGGATGCCGCCGCAGCGCTGCTGGATGCGTTCTTCCTCGAGAGGTTCGCGCGGTGCGGGCCCGAGCCGGCGTTCATGCGAGCTCTCGACGCACTCATTGCCAGCGACGGTCAGACGGAAATCGCTGAGCTGGCGCATGCCGCGGACGTTTCCCGCCGCCAGATCGAACGGCTCTTCGCACGAGAACTCGGTTACCCGCCGAAGACGGTGGGGCGGGTCTTGAGGTTCCAGCGGGCGTTGAAGGGCCTCATGACGACTCCCGGTGAACCGCTCAGCGCACTCGCCTCGGCGACGGGGTACTTCGACCAGGCGCACTTCATTCGCGACTTCAAGCAATTCACCGGTGGCATCCCGCGCGGCTATCGCGGCTACTACCCGCCTGCTGCGCCGACGGATTTCGCGCCGAACGTGGTCGTGTTCGTACAATACGGGACGGGCGCCCTCGATCCAGACTGAAGCACCTTCAGATGAGAACGAGGACCACGATGGCCGAGTACGTACCGGGAGCGGCACCGCCGCCGATCCCTGGTCGCTTCGCACGCCTCCACTGTCATCCGAGTACAGGATGTACGTGGACGACCAGGTCGACCCGCCCCTGTTGGTCTGCCAGGTCGGAGGGACTCGGCTTCAGTACCTGGCACGGGCGATCGACGACCTGCACGCCGAGCTGGTGCGTCATGGCGACTGGATGCCGCTCGGCGCCGCCGACGAGCAGAAACCGGCAGCGCCCGGCACCGTCGAAGCGTGGGCACGCTCCTCCGAGAACCCGGTCGGCGGCTGGTACGGACAGAAGAAGGGCCTCCGAGGACGGTTCGGAATGTACGTGCCGCCCGTGCTCGAGGCGCTCGGCCTCGTGGAGCTCGAGCACAACGCTCGCAACAACCGGGTTCGCGCTGTTCCCCGTCAGGAGTGAAGACGATGTCCGAGAAGTCTGAGTCCACGTTCGTCCTTCGATACGCCGTGTCAGTGCCGATCCACTCCAGTCCCGAGACGTGTGGGACCGGCTCACGGATGCCGCAGGCCATGCGTCCTGGAACTCGACGGTCGATCAGATCGATGGAGAGATCGCCGAGGGGGCCCGCCTCGCCATCCGGGTGCCGATCGCGCCCGGCCGGACGTTCCGCCCGACCGTGACCACGCTCGACCCGCCGCGTCTCATGGTCTGGCGGGACGGCCGGATGCCGATGTTCCGCGGAACCCGCACCTTCACGCTCACCGCCACGGATGCGGACACGACGACGTTCAGCATGACCGAGGAGTTCGAGGGACTCACGCTTCCCCTCGCGCGCCGATCACTCCCCGATTTCGGGCCGGTATTCGATCGCTACGCCGACGACCTTCGTCGAGCCTGCGAGGCCGAACAGTGAGCGGGTGGCCGGGACCAAGGACATTCAGGAATTGATACACGTGTCCGTTAATTCACGGTACGCTGTACTGTAGTGGTCATGACGACCGCGACCGCGACCATCACGCACACCGCCGCACTCGCTCGACTCGGGCACGCGCTCTCGGATCCGACCCGGACGAGCATCCTGCTGGCGCTGCGGGAGGCGCCCGCATACCCGTCGGACCTCGCGGACGCCCTCGGAGTCTCGAGGCAGGTCATGTCGAACCAACTGGCGTGCTTGCGCGGATGCGGGCTCGTGGAGTCCATTCCCGACGGTCGCCGCACCTGGTACCGCCTCGCGGACCCGAAGCTCGCCTCCGCGCTCGACGACCTTCTCCGCCTCGTGCTCGTCGTCGACCCGACTGCTGCTCGGGCGAGGGGTGCACCTGCTGATGACCACCACCGCCACCCTCAGCGACGCCCGCCGCGCGGTGCTGCATCGACGCATCCGCCTGATCGTGGCGGCGACCATCGGCTACAACGTGATCGAGGCCATCGTCGCGATCACCGCCGGCACGATCGCGTCATCCGTCGCCCTGATCGGATTCGGGCTCGACTCCACCATCGAAGTGCTCTCCGCCGCCGCGGTTGCCTGGCAGTTCACCCGTCGCGACCCAGAGCGGTGGGAGCGGGGCACCCTGCGCGTCATCGCGGTCGCGTTCTTCGCCCTCGCGGCCTACGTGACCGTGTCGTCGCTGCTCGCGCTCGCCGGCGCGGTCGAGCCTGAGCACAGCACGGTCGGCCTGATCCTCACCGCCGTCAGCGTCGCCGTCATGCCGCTGCTCTCGTTCGCTGAGCGCCGTGCCGGACGCGAGCTCGGTTCGGCGACCGCGGTCGCGGACTCGAAGCAGACGCTGATCTGCGCCTATCCTCTCCGCCGCGGTGCTCCTCGGGCTCCTGCTCAACAGCCTCTTCGGCTGGTGGTGGGCCGACCCGATCGCCGGGCTGGTCATCGTCGTCTTCGCGGTCCGCGAGGGCATCGAGGCCTGGAAGGGCGACGCCTGCGCGACATCCGTCGGCATGATCCTCGAGGAAGGCGAGAATGGACGATGGCGGACACCACGGTGACGCGGGGGTCCAGATGGGACAGCGAAGGGCGAGGGATGAGATTGATCTCCTGCACGCCGATGAGTGCCCCAATTGGGAGGCGACGTTGCGGCTGCTTCGCTCGGCGCTGGATTCGACGGGGCATCCGGAGTCCGATCGGCGTGGAGCTGATCGACTCGGAAGAGTCGGCGCGGACGTTGGGGCTTCGCGGGATCCCCGACGATCCTCGTCGATGGCGTCGACCTGTTTCCAACGGACGGTGGAACCGTGTCGCTAGCGTGCCGGCTGTACGTGACTCCGAGCGGGATTTCGGGTCATCCGACCCATGGCCAGCTCGAGGAGGCGGTCGCCTCGCATGCCTGACGAAACGGTGACTTCTCTCTCGGCGACGCATCGATCGCGATCGTGACCGAGCGCGGCGACAAGAGGGCGCCCATGACCTCGCGATGCGGAACGTGGAGCAGGCTTGTCCACGAAGGTGACCCGCACCAACCCGGTACTGGATGGAGCAGGTGACCCGCTTGGGCTGGGTCACCTGCTGCGTCCCGCCCCCGAAGCGCCCCTCGGCGTGCAGCGCAGTCGCGGTCACATGACGGTCGGTTCGGCCGCCTCCTTGGCCATCGGATGGTCCAGACCGGACCCGGGCATGACCGTTGCGACGAATGGAGTGAAGCCTCGAACCTCACCCCGACGCACCGCGAGCCCGTACGAAGCGAGCAGGCCACGCACCACGGGCGAATCCAGCGCAGTCGTGAGCGCCCAGACGATTGCCTGTTCGATCTCCAGTGGGGCGGGGTCTTCGGGCAGATGGCTGAGGAGGGCGGACTCGTCTTCGACCTCGATGCCGAGACGGGCCTGCACCTCGTGGATACGGCCGTTCATGCCTCTAACGTCTCGACATCGGCGGTCGCCGGTCCACGGGCTTGTGAATGTCCGATGGTCGCAGCAGCGCCAGTGCCCTCGGACACGGCAACGCCTGCGGTTCGAGCCCATCGACGCGACGGTCGC
>CAWCWD010000054.1:0-401048 GCA_963799015.1 uncultured Actinomycetota bacterium
GCTCGAGGACGCCTGGGCGCTTCCGCCCGACGACCTCGTCGACTGAGCCCGTCGCAGGCCGATCGATCAGTCGAGGAAGAGGGCCCGCAGCCTCCTCGTCGTGAACACGAGCCCGATCGCGATCATGACCGCGTAGTACAGCACGTGCCAGAGCATGCCCCAGCCGACCGCACCGGTCGTGAGCCCGCGCACGAGCTCGACGCCATGCCAGAGCGGCAGTGCCTGGATGACCTGCTGCAGCCACTCGGGGTAGACGGTGATCGGGTAGAACGTCGCCGAGAACAGGAACATCGGGAGCATCACGAAGTTGATCCAGTCCATCTGCTGGAAGGTCTTCATGTAGCTCGTGATCGCCATGCCGATGCTCGCGAAGCCGAAGGCGATGAGCAGGACCGCCGGCAGCGCGAGCAGCGCCCACCACGAGAGGTTGAGGCCGAGAACCTGCATCACGAGCTGGAACCCGACGGCGTAGAGCGCACCCCGCAGCAGCGCGAGGAGGATCTCGCCGAGCGCGACGTCGAGGGGTCCGAGCGACGTCGACAGCATGCCCTCGTAGAGCTTGGCGAACTGCATCTTGAAGAAGACGTTCCAGGTGGAGTCGTAGATCGCGCCGTTCATGGCCGCGACGGCGAGGAGGGCCGGAGCGATGAACGCCGCATAGGGCACCTCCTGCCCGCTCGGCATGGTGACGTCGCCGACGAGCGTGCCGAGGCCGATGCCCATCGCCAACAGGTAGAAGATCGGCTCGAAGAACCCGCTCACCACGACGAGCCAGTTGGTGCTCCGCGTGGCGCGCCAGCCGCGCAGCATGACCGAGCGGGCGTTGCCGGCGTACAGCGATCGCACCGGCCGCGGCCGCGGCCGCGCTCCCGGCTCCACGAGGTCGCGCTGGGTCACACCGGTCATCGGCCGAGCCTCCTCACGGCGGTGCGGCGGGCCCAGAGCCATCCGATCGCCGCGAGCGCGACGAGGTACGCCACGTGCACGACGGTGAGCCAGATCGGCTCCGCATAGCCGTAGGAGAACACGCGGGCGAGCTCGGTGCTGTGCCAGAGCGGGGAGATCCAGCCGATCCACTGCAGCGCGACCGGGAAGGTCGACAACGGGAAGAACGTGCCCGAGAAGAGCGTCATCGGCAGCACCACGAAGCGCATGACCATGGCGAGCTGTCCGGTGTCCTCCTCGAGCGTCGACGTGTAGCCCATGAGCACGGCCCCGAACGCGAGCCCGCCGAGCAGGCCCGCGAGGATCATGAGGACGGCCATCGGCGACGGCGCCGCCCCGAACACGAGGATGAGCGCGAAGAACAGCACGAGGTTGACCGCCATGCGCACCGCGACGGAGATCACGACGCCGTCGACGATCTGCGTGGGTCGAAGCGGCGACGCGCTCATGCCGGTGAACGTGGGGTTCCACTTGTAGCCGAGCATGATCGGGTACGTGAACTCCTCGGTCGCGACGGTGATGGCCGCGCTCGCGAGCAGCGCGGGAGCGACGAACACGAGGTAGCTGACGCCGCCGAGGTCGACATCGACGATGGTGGCGAGCCCGACGCCGAGCGCATAGAGGTACACGAGCGGGTTGCCGATGCCGGCGACCACGACGGTGCCGGTGTAGCTCTTCATCACGCGGAACCGGTGGAGCGCGACGTACCAGGCACCCCAGCGACGCGGCTTGCGCCCTGCGGCGATGGCGCGGGCGGTGTCGCTGCGCGGCGCCGCTGACAGTCCCTGGCTCATTCGATCAGGCTCCGACCGGTGAGGCGGAGGAAGACGTCTTCGAGGCTCGAGCGGCGCACGAGGCTCGTGATCGGGTGGAGCCCGGCATCCGTGATGCGCACGAGCTCGGCCTCGCCGTCGTCGCTGTAGACGAGGATGCGGTCGGGCAGCACCTCCATGCGGTCGCCGATGCCGGCGAGCCGCTCGGCGACCTCGCTGTTGCGGTCGCTGCCGAAGCGCACCTCGAGCACCTCGCGCGAGGAGTAGCGGCGGATGAGCTCGGCCGGCGCACCCTCGGCCATGATCGCGCCCTTGTCGACGACCACGAGCCGATCGCAGAGCTGCTCGGCCTCGTCCATGTAGTGGGTGGTGAGCAGCAGGGTCGTGCCCTGCTCCTTGAGCCGGAAGAGGCGATCCCAGAGGATGTGGCGGGCCTGCGGGTCGAGGCCGGTCGTCGGCTCGTCGAGGAGCAGCACCCGCGGGTCGTTGATGAGCGCCCGCGCGATGGTGAGCCGTCGCTTCATGCCGCCGGACAGCGAATCGACCTTCGCCTTGCCCTTGTCCTCGAGCTGTGCGAACGCGAGCAGTTCATCGGCCCGCTTCGCGACGAGCCGGCCGGGGAGGCCGAAGTACCGGCCGTACACGAGGAGGTTCTCACGCACGCGCAGCTCGGTGTCGAGGTTGTCGGATTGCGGCACGACGCCGAGTTGCGAGCGGATCTCGGGACCGTGGTGGTCGGGGTCGAGCCCGAGGATCGACAGGTCGCCGGCCGTGCGCGTCGAGACCGCGCCGACCATGCGCATCGTCGTCGACTTGCCGGCGCCGTTCGGGCCCAGCAGCCCGAAGGACTCGCCCGGGGCGACCTCGAAGGAGACGCCGTCGACGGCGGCGAAGTCTCCGTAGCGCTTCACGAGGTCTTGGGCGACGATAACCGGTTCCGACACAAGGCTCCACGATAGTCCGCGGCACCGACATCGGATCGGTCGCCCCGTGCGTCGGCAGAGGCTCCTACGATGGCGGCATGCAGCCACACGCCCCGTCCGCGATCCGCGTCTCCGAGGAGGTGCGCCGGGCGGTCGACGCCGGCGCGCCCGTGCTCGCCCTCGAGTCCACGATCCTGAGCCACGGGCTGCCGAGCCCTCGCAACCTCGAGGTCGGCCTCGCCTCGGAGGCCCTCGTGCGCGAGGCGGGCGTCGTGCCCGCCACGATCGGCGTGATCGAGGGGGTGCCGGTCGTCGGGCTGTCGGCCGACGAGATCCGACGGCTCTGCACGGCCGACGACGTGGTGAAGGTGAGCGTGCGCGACCTGCCGATCGCACGCGCACAGGGGCTCGACGGCGGCACCACGGTGGCGGCGACGGCGTGGCTGGCGCATCGCACTGGCATCCGGGTCATGTCCACGGGCGGCCTCGGCGGCGTGCACCGCGGTGCGAGCGAGACGTTCGACGAGTCCGCCGACCTCGGCACGCTCGCCACGACCCCGATCACGCTCGTGAGCGCCGGGGTCAAGTCGATCCTCGACATCGGGGCCACCCTCGAACGCCTCGAGACCCTCAACGTGCCGGTCGTGGGCTACCGCACGAACCGGTACCCGGGCTTCTACGTCGCCGACTCGGGCTTCGCGCTCGACTACCGCATCGAGAGCGCCGCGGATGCCGCGGCCCTCGCTCGCGCGCGCGACGAGCTCGGCCAGGCGGCCGCCGTGCTCGTGGCCAACCCGGTCGACGAGGCGCGGCAGCTCGACCCGGCGTTCCACGATCGCGTGCTCGCCGAGGCGCTGGACGCGGCATCCGCCGCCGGCATCACCGGGCACGACACGACGCCGTTCCTGCTCGACCACCTGCAGCGGGCCACGGGCGGGCGCAGCCTCGAGGTCAACCTCGAGGTGTACCGCGGCAACGTCGCGCTCGGTGCGGAGATCGCGCGTGCCCTCGCCGGCTGACGCGGCGGGCGGCGTGCTCGCCGTCGCGGGCGACCTCGTCGAGGACATCGTGGTGTGGGCGGCGGAGCCGCTGCGCACCGCCACCGACACGGCGGCACGCGTGTTCCGGGCCCGCGGCGGCAGTGCGGCGAACGTGGCGGCGCTCGCGGCGGCGCTCGTGCCGACGCGCTTCATCGGCCGGGTCGGCGCGGATGCCGCGGGCGCGGCGCTCGCCGACGACCTCGCCGCCGCCGGCGTCGACGTGCGGGTGCAGCGCGCGGGCCGCACGGGCACGGTCGTGCTCCTCGTCGACGCCGAGGGAGAGCGCACGATGTTCCCCGATCGCGGGGCCTCGGCCGAGCTCGCCGCGGTCGATCCCGCGTGGCTCGACGGCGTCGCCTGGCTGCACCTGCCCGCCTACGGGCTCGAGCGCGAGCCGATGCGCGCCGAGCTCGTCCGCCTCGCCGAGGCGGCGAGGGCGCGAGGTGCCCGCGTCTCGGTGGACGCCTCCTCGACCGGGCTCATCGCGGGGCTCGGCGTCGCGACGGCCCTCGACCTCGTCCGGGCGATCGGCCCCGACGTGCTGTTCGCGAACGAGGACGAGGCGGCGCTGCTCGGGCTCGTCGGCGGCGGCGCGATCGCGGCATCCGCGGCGCGCACGGTCGTCGTCAAGCACGGACCGCTGCCGACGGACGTGCTCGAGTCCGGCGTGCTCGTGGCGCGCGTCGACGTGGCGCCGGTGACGGGCATCCGCGACCTCACGGGCGCCGGCGACGCGTTCGCCGCCGGTTTCGTCGCCGCGACGCTGCGGGGGGCGGATGCCGCGGCGGCGTGCCTCGCCGGGCACGCGAGCGCGGCATCCGTGCTGGTGAACCCCGGCGCGCACGCGGCACCGTCCGGCGCTGCGCCGAAGCATCCGTCAGCCTGAATCGACAGGTTGCAGGCGGTGCACAAGAAGGACTGACGGAGCTCTGGGCCTGCGACCCCGCCCAGCCGGGCCACGTATGCTGCTATGCGGCGACGGCGCGGTATCCCAGCGGATGCGGCATCCGCTCACCGCGCGGACGAGGAAGAACACATGAGCGACACCCAGACCCCCACGACCACCAGACGCAGCCCCTTCGCCCGACGACCCGCTCCCACGGGACCGCGCGCGACGTTCCGCCAGCTGCTGCCCTTCATCTTCGAGCACCGTCCGGTGCTCATCTGGGTCGCCGTGCTCTCGGTCGTCGGCGCACTCACGAGCCTCGCCCAGCCGCTGCTCGTGGCGCAGGTGATCACCATCGTCGAGGCGGGCCAGCCGCTCGGCTGGATCGTGTGGGGCCTCATCGCGCTCGTGATCGTGAGCGGCATCATCTCGGGCTACCAGCACTACCTCCTGCAGCGCACAGGCGAGGGCGTCGTGCTCTCGAGCCGCAAGCGGCTGGTCGCGAAGCTGCTGCACCTGCCGATCGCGGAGTTCGACACGCGGCGCACGGGCGACCTCGTCTCCCGGGTCGGCAGCGACACCACGATGCTGCGCGCCGTGCTCACCCAGGGACTCGTCGAGGCGATCGGCGGCACGGTCACCTTCATCGGCGCACTCATCGCGATGCTCGTCATCGACCCCGTGCTGCTCGGCCTCACCGTGCTCGTGATCGCCATCGCGATCACCACCGTCACACTGCTGTCCGGCCGGGTGCGCGAAGCGTCGCACCAGGCGCAGGAGAAGGTGGGCGACGTCGCCGCCTCCGTCGAACGGGCGATCAGCGCCGTACGCACGATCCGCGCGGCCGGGGCGACCGACCGCGAGATCACGGCGGTCGACGCCGAGGCCGAGGGCGCGTGGCAGATGGGCGTCAAGGTCGCGAAGATCTCGGCCCTCATCGTGCCCATCGCCGGCATCGCGATGCAGGTGTCCTTCCTCGTGGTGCTCGGCGTCGGCGGGTTCCGCGTCGCGTCGGGCGCCATCACGGTGGCGGACCTCGTCGCGTTCATCCTCTTCCTGTTCATGATGATCCTGCCGCTCGGGCAGGCGTTCGGGGCCGTCACCTCGGTGAACATGGCGCTCGGGGCGCTCGGCCGAATCCAGGAGATCCTCGACCTGCCCGACGAGGACGCGTACGACCGCGACCTCGCCCCCGTCGCCCTCATGGTCGGCGAGGCGAACGACGGCGTCCTCCCGGATGCCGCGGCGATCGAGTTCGACGACGTGCACTTCGCCTACGCGGCCACCCGGCAGGACCCGGCCGATCCGGCGAACGACTCCGCGGACGAGCACCTGCCTGAGCCGAACGTCACGGCCCGCCAGCCGGTGCTGCGCGGCGTCTCGTTCCGGGTGCCGCGCGGACAGCGCATCGCGCTCGTCGGCCCGTCGGGAGCCGGCAAGTCCACGATCCTCGCGCTCGTCGAGCGCTTCTACGACCCGAGCGTCGGGGCGGTGCGCATGGGCGGCCTCGACCTGCGCGCCCTCGACCGCCGGGAGCTCCGCGCCCAGATCGGGTACGTCGAGCAGGATGCGCCGGTGCTCGCCGGCTCGCTGCGCGACAACCTGAAGCTCGGCAGCCCCGACGCGACCGATGCCGAGTGCGAGCAGGTGCTGCGTGCCGTGAACCTGGGCAGCGTGCTCGACCGGGATCCGGCGGGCCTCGACGCGGCCGTCGGGGAAGACGGCATCATGCTGTCCGGGGGCGAACGCCAGCGTCTCGCGATCGCGCGCGCACTGCTCGCGGCGCCGCCGATCCTGCTGCTCGACGAGTCGACGTCGTCGCTCGACGGCCTGAACGAGCGCATGATGCGCGAGGCGATCGACGCGGTCTCGGCGGGCCGCACGCTCATCGTCATCGCGCACCGCCTCTCGACGGTCATCGACTCCGACCGGATCGTCGTCGTCGAGGACGGGCGCGTGATCGGCGAGGGCACGCACGCGGAGCTCGTGGAATCCGTGCCGCTGTACCGCGATCTCGCGGCGCACCAATTGCTGGTCTGACCGGGGCCGTCGGCGTCGACCCGCCCGCGAGCCGGATCAGGGAAAACCCCGGGGCGTTTTGGGGGCTAGCCGGGATGGGGCGCCGCGGCGTCCTCCGTAGCGTGGGGTTCCGCATCCGGTTCCAGGATGCCCCGAGCCCATTCCCCCACGGAGGACCACCATGACCATCGCGACCGTCTCCAGCGCACGCGATCTCTCCCGCCTCGACGAGCTTCCCGTCGAGCTCATCGACGACCTGCCGAACGCCGCCGACGACGAGTCGTCCTCGTCCCGCAGCGGCTTCGGCGACTCGTTCGACCGCATCCAGGCGGGCATCCAGGGCTGGCTCCGCCACTGGGAGCCGCAGCGCCTGCCGGCCTTCACGGCCGTGCGCGACGAGATGCCCGGAAGCGATCGCGGACGCAGCTCACTGCGCGCCGCTCCGACCCAGGCCGACGGCGCGGTGCGCGTCACCGCGAGCCTCTACGACCCGCCGAACCGCGACGGCGGCCCGCTCAGCTGGTCGCGCAACTGGGCGAGCGTCGCCGTGCTGCCGCCGGCTCGCGATGCCGGGCGCCTCTACTACCGCTTCCGCGTGTCGAGCCGCCTCGTGCTCGACGGGCAGGCCTCGATGAGCCTCGTCTCCACCAGCGTGAACTTCGGCATCGTCGCGGATGCCGCGAAGGCGAGCCCGTTCAACGCGCCGGGCTTCGCCACCCCGATCGTCCGCCCGCTCGTGGGCGTGCAGGCCCGTGAGGACCAGGACGCCTCGGCGTCGCAGGTCTTCGAGGGCTCGATCGCCGTGCGCCAGGGCGACACCCCGGCGATGGCCTTCGTCATCGGCACCGACCTGCTGTTCGACGACGGCTGGGTTCGCGTGCACGAGGGGTCGAGCACGTGGATCGGACCGTCCGAGCCGGGCGCCAGCGGCACCGTCGAGTTCCGGTACGCGCCGGCGGCGATGCTGCGCATCATGGGCCGCCTCGACGAACCGCATCGCGTCGCCTGACGCCGCCGGCGATCGCTTCACGAGCGACCGCAACGGCGGTACGCACCGGGATCCACTCCACGACGACGCACCGCGCCCCGGCTAGAATCGCCGGATGGCGCGCTTCGTCGTCGTGCTGCCCATCGTGCCGCTCGCCGCGGGCGACGAGTTCACCGTCGCCGACTGGCCGCTGCACGTGACCCTCGTCGAGCCGTTCCCGACCGATCTCTCGGCCCACGAGGTCGCACGGCTCCTCGACGGCGTCGACGGCATCGCGCCCGGCGCCCACGCCATCGCCGTCGCGGCCGGCGATGACGCCATGTTCGGGCGTCGGCGCGACGTGCCGGTCACGCTCGTGCACGACGGCGGCGAGCTCGCCGCCCTTCGGGCTCGCACGCTCGACGCGCTCGGCGGCGCCGGCATCGACACGCGCGCCCGCCTCGACTTCCGCCCGCACGTCACCCGCAAGCACCACGGCCGGCTGCGTCCCGGCGATCGCGTGGTGCTCGACACGGTCGCCCTCATCGACATGCGACCGCCCGAGGGCGCCCACCACCGGCGCGTGATCGCCGCGTGGCGCCTCGGCGCGGCATCCGCTCGGCCCTCCCCACGAGCCCGAAGCCGGCGCGAAACCGACGCCGACCTAGGCTCGGGGCATGTCGTTCCCTGCCCCAGCAGCACCACCTCGTCACCGAACTGCCCGGCCCTCGCTCGCGAGAACTCCTCGAGCGGCGCCGCCGTGAGGTGTCCCTCCCGAGCGTCGTGATCAGCGAGGAGCTCGTCGACGACGCGGCATCCGTGATCGAGGCGGAACTGGCCCGCCACAGCGCGTGACGACCCGTCGGGCCCTAGTGCGTTGGCCCGTCCCACTCCCGGATTTCGGGGTCGTCACGTCGACGCTGGGCTTCGCGCACTTCGTCGGACTCCCAGGCGTCGGGGCCCTCGGTGCCGGCGGACCGGTTGCGCCGGTTCCGCATCGCGAGCACCACACCCAGGACGACCAGGGCAGCGACCAGCATGAGAGCGATCCCCCACCATTCCATGGCTGAACGGTACTCCCGTCACCCGTGCGCGGCAACGGACGGCTGGGGCCGTCGCCGCGCGCGGTCAGCCCGCGTCGAGCGGCGTCACCTCGCCGACCGGCTCAGCGCGTTTCTGCCACGGCCAGCGGCCCGAGATCTCGAGCTCGAGCGCCCAGCTGAGGAACGTCCGGATGAGCACGATGATCGCGAGAACGACGACTGAGTCGAGGGTCGGGGTGACCGCGACGGTCTTGATGATGTCGGCGGCGACGAGCAATTCGAGGCCGAGCAGGATGGCCCGCCCGAGCACGCGACGGAATCGCGTGTAGATCGGGGCTCACCCGGCGCAGGCCACGTAGCCCGGCATCGATGACCGCATAGACGACTCCGACGACGATCGCGACGACGCCGATGACGTCGATGACCTCGCCGACGGTCTCGATGATCGTGCCGTATTCCATGCCGCCCCCTCGCGGCACACGCTAGCGCCGCCACGTTCGGGGCATCGACGAGCCTCGTCGGTGATTCCGCGGAATCACCGACGTGGACGTGGTCGGCACGAGGGCCGGCGGCGCGCCTTCCCGTGCGCGTCCCGGCCCTCGTGTGTCGGTCGCGCTACCCGCCCTGGTGCTGCAGGTGGTAGCGCAGGCTCGAGAGCTCGGCCTTCAGGGCCGCAGGCACGCGGTCGCCGAACTGCGCGAAGTACTCCTCGGTGAGGTCGCACTCGGCGAGCCACGAGTCGCGGTCGACGTCGAAGAGCTGCTCGAGCGCGTCATCCGTGATCTCGAGGCCGTCGAGGTCGAGCGAGTCGGATGCCGGGATCAGGCCGATCGGCGTCTCCACCGCGTCGGCGCCGCCCTCGATGCGGCCGACGATCCACTCGAGCACGCGCGAGTTCTCGCCGAACCCCGGCCAGAGGAAGGAGCCGTCCGCGCCCTTGCGGAACCAGTTCACCTGGAAGATCTTCGGCGCGTTCGTGCCGAGGACGCGGCCCATCTTCACCCAGTGGCCCCAGTAGTCCGCCATGTTGTAGCCGCAGAACGGCAGCATCGCGAACGGGTCGCGGCGCAGCTCGCCGACGGTGCCCTCGGCGGCCGCGGTCTGCTCCGACGAGATCGTGGCGCCCATGAACACGCCGTGCTTCCACGATGCGCGCCTCGGCGACGAGCGGCACGTTGGTGGCCCGGCGTCCGCCGAAGAGGATCGCGTCGATCGGCACGCCGTCGTGGGCGTCCCAGTCGTCGGAGATCTGCGGGCACTGCGCGGCGGCGACGGTGAAGCGCGAGTTCGGGTGCGCAGCGGGGCGACCCGAGGCGGGCGTCCAGGGGTTGCCCTCCCAGTCGGTGAGCTCTGCGGGCGCCTCGTCGGTGAGGCCCTCCCACCAGACGTCGCCGTCGGGGCGGAGCGCCACGTTCGTGAAGATCGTGTTGCCCCAGAGGGTCTGCACGGCCGTCGGGTTGGTGCTCGCGCCGGTGCCGGGGGCGACGCCGAAGAAGCCCGCCTCGGGGTTGATCGCGTAGAGGCGGCCGTCGTCGCCGGGACGCATCCAGGCGATGTCGTCGCCGATGGTCTCGACGTTCCAGCCGGGGATCGTCGGGCGCAGCATCGCGAGGTTGGTCTTGCCGCAGGCCGACGGGAACGCGGCGGCGACGTGGTAGATCCTGCCCTCGGGCGACGTGATCTTGATGAGCAGCATGTGCTCGGCGAGCCAGCCCTCGTCGCGGGCCATCACCGAGGCGATGCGCAGCGCGAAGCACTTCTTCGCCAGCAGCGCGTTGCCGCCGTAGCCCGAGCCGTACGACCAGACCTCGCGCGAGTCGGGGAACTGCACGATGTACTTCGTGTCGTTGCAGGGCCAGTCGACCTCGGCACGTCGGTGGCCGACGCCGTCGACCAGCGGGTAGCCGACCGAGTGCACGGTGTGCACCCACGGCTCGCCGGCCTCGATGAGCCGGTAGACCGACTCGCCCATGCGGGTCATGATGCCCATGGAGAGCACGACGTACGGCGAGTCGGTGATCTCGACGCCGAGCTGCGAGATGGGGCCGCCGAGCGGGCCCATCGAGAACGGCACGACGTACATCGTGCGGCCCTTCATCGAGCCGTCGAAGACGTCGAGGAGCTCCGCGCGCATCTCGCGCGGGTCGCGCCAGTTGTTCGTGGGGCCGGCGTCCTCCTCGTAGGTCGAGCAGATGAACGTGCGGTCCTCGACGCGCGCGACGTCTCGCGGGTCCGTGCGGGCGAGGTAGCTGTTGGGTCGCCACTCGGGGTTGAGCTTGATGAGCTTGCCCTCGGCGACGAGCTGCTTCGTCAGCAGGTCGGCCTCGTGCTTCGAGCCGTCGCACCAGACGATCTCGTCGGGTTTGGTCAGCGCCGCGATCTCGTCGACCCATGCGCGCAGGGCGGGGTCCGTGGTGCCGCGCTGCGCGTGCCCGGTGGAGTCGGAGCCTGAGGTTCCGATCGAGAACTCGGAGATCGTCATCGTCGTCCCTTTCGTGGGTTCCCGACCGGCGGTCGGAGCGGTTCGGTACTTCAAGGATGCGCCGGTTTGCGGCATCCATTCGGCCAAATCGCATGTTAAGAATCGTTGATCTTTCGCTATCCTTAAGCGATGAAAGCCGGCACGCCCGACCTCGCGACCCTCGGCCACCGCATCCGCCACTTCCGCGGCGAGCGCGGCCTCACCCTCGACCAGCTGGGCGACGCGGTCGGCCTCGCGGGCAGCCAGCTCTCCCTCATCGAGAACGGCAAGCGGGAGCCGAAGCTCTCGACCCTCGACGCGCTGGCGGCCGCCCTCGACGTCGAGCTCGCCGACCTGCTCGCCCGCGAGGCGCCCAGCCGGCGCGCCGCCCTCGAGCTCGAGCTCGGCCGCGCACAGTCCAGCCCGCTCTACGCGACACTCGGCCTGCCCGCGATCCGACCCGGCCGCGGCATCACCGACGAGACGCTCGAGGCGATCGTCGGCCTCCACCGCGAACTGCAGCGGCGCGCGAGCGAGGCCATCGCCACGCCCGAGGAGGCCAGGCGCGCGAACACCGACCTGCGCGAGCGGATGCGCGACCGCGACAACTACCTCCCCGACATCGAGCAGCTCGCCGAGGAGCAGGTGCGCGCCTCGGGCCACCGCACGGGCGCGCTCACGCACCGCGAGGTGAGCGTGATGGCCGAGCGGCTCGGCTTCCAGCTCATCTACGTGAACGACCTGCCCGACTCGACCCGCTCGATCACCG
Organism: uncultured Actinomycetota bacterium; assembly: GCA_963799015.1. Classification (GTDB taxonomy): domain Bacteria; phylum Actinomycetota; class Actinomycetes; order Actinomycetales; family Microbacteriaceae; genus Agromyces. The sequence continues at coordinate 11,827 of CAWCWD010000054.1, forward strand.
ACCTGGCGACCGGACGCATCTACCTGCCGCCCGCGTCGATCCCCGGCGGGCACGGCCTGCGATCGATGGCCCTGCAGGCGATGGCGCACCGGCTCCTCGGGCCACACGCCCCCGGCGAGCTACGCCGAGTTCCTCTGGCAGCGACTCGAGATCAACTACTTCGCGGCCGCCTGCCTCATGCCGCAGGAGGCATCCGTCGCGTTCCTGCAGCAGGCGAAGAAGGAGAAGCGCCTCGCGATCGAGGACTTCCGCGACGCGTTCGGCGTGACGCACGAGGCGGCGGCGCTGCGCTTCACCAACCTCGCCACGAGCCACCTCGACATGACCCTGCACTTCCTGCGGGTCGCGGGCGACGGCGCGCTCCTGAAGGGCTACGAGAACGACGGGCTCGTGCTGCCGACCGATGTCACCGGCTCGATCGAGGGACAGTGGGTCTGCAAGAAGTGGAGCGCGCGCACCGCGTTCGAGCACACCAACCGCACGACCGAGAACTACCAGTACACCGACACGCCCGCCGGCACGTTCTGGTGCGCCACCCAGACGGGGCGCACGGATGCCGCGGAGTTCTCGATCACGGTCGGCGTGCCGTTCGCGCAGGCGAAGTGGTTCCGCGGGCGCGAGACGACCCTGCGGGCGGCCTCGACCTGCCCCGACGAGTCGTGCTGCCGCCGCGCGCCCGACGGGCTCGCCGAGCGGTGGGCCGGACAGGCCTGGCCGAGCGCGCGCCTGCACGCGCACGTGCTGTCGCCGCTGCCGTCGGGCACCTTCCCCGGTGTCGACGACGCCGAGGTGTACGGGTTCCTCGAGGCCGCACGCCGAGCAGTAGCCCGGCGCGGCGGGTGCGGGCGCGGTCGCGCGCATCAGTGCCTCGGGCGCATCGATGTTTCTCTTGCAATAGTGTGTGTCACACAGTATCGTGTGAGACATGAGCATCGATGAGACGACGGCCGGGCACATGCAGGAGCTGCGCCGCGGCACCGTGGTGCTCGCGTGCCTGGTGCGCCTGCGCACGCCCGACTACGGGTACGCGCTGCTCGAGTCGCTGAACGCGCTCGGCATCATCGTCGACGCGAACACGCTGTACCCCCTGCTCCGCCGCCTCGAGAAGCAGGGCCTGCTCGCGAGCGAGTGGAACACCGACGAGGCGCAGGCCCCGCAAGTTCTACCGCACGAGCCCCGCCGGCGAGGCGCTCGCCGACGTGCTCACCACCGACTGGCGTCGCATCGACGGCGCGCTCGCAGCGACTCACGACAGGAGACGACCGATGACCACCCTGACCGACCGCTACGTGTGGGCCGCGACCCGCAGCGTGCCCGAGACCCAGCGCGCCGAGCTCGAGCGCGAGCTGCGCGAGCGCATCGGCGACGCGACCGACGCCCTGGTCGAGACGGGACGTGCCCCCGGCGACGCCGAGCGCGATGGCCCTCGTCGAGCTCGGCGACCCGGCCGCCCTCGCCGCGAGCTACGTCGACCGGCCGCTGCAGCTCATCGGCCCGCGCTACTACCTCACCTGGTGGCGGCTGATGAAGCTGCTGTACTCGGTCGTGCTGCCGATCGCCGTCGCCGCCGTCGCCTTCGGTCAGGTGCTCGGCCAGGAGCCCGTCGGCCAGATCATCGGCAGCACGGTCGCGGCGGCGATCGGGATCGCCGTGCACCTCGGATTCTGGACGACGCTCGTGTTCGCCGTGCTCGACCGCTCGCCGGGCAAGGCGCGACGATCTCGGCTGGACGCCCGACCTGCTCCCCCAGCTGCCCGAGCTCGGTCGGCCCGGCCGGCGCGGCGAGCTCATCGGATCGCTCGTGTTCCTCGGCCTCTTCGCCCTCGGTGATCGTCTGGCAGCAGTTCGGGCTGCCGTGGGTCGACGCGCTCGAGACGATCCCGCTGCTCGACCCCGACCTGTGGAGCTTCTGGATCCCGTACTTCCTCGGGCTCATCGTGCTCGAGATGCTGTTCGCGATCGCGATCTACGCGTGGGGCTGGAACTGGTGGCTGGCCACCGTGAACCTCGTGCTGAACGTGGCGTTCACCGTGCCCGCCCTGTGGCTGTTCATCACCGGGCAGCTCATCAACCCCGAGGCGCTCGACGCCATGGGCTGGCCGTGGGACGCCGACTCGGAGTGGGTCGTCACGGCGCTCATCGTGATCGGCGTGGTCGGCGTCGCCGTGTGGGACGTGATCGACGGCGTCATCAAGACGGTGCGAGGCAGCCGGGCCGGCGCGATGCCGACGCTCGGGCGGATCTGACGGCGGCGCGATCCGGGTGCGGCTACTTCGGCTGCATCCGGATCGCGCCGTCGAGGCGGATGACCTCGCCGTTCAGCATCGGGTTCGCGATGATCGACCGCACGAGCGCGGCGTACTCCGTCGGGTGCGCCGAGTCGCGACGGATGCGGCACCTGCGCCTCGAGCGAGGCGCGCACGTCGTCGGGCATGCCCGCCATCATCGGCGTCTCGAAGATGCCGGGCGCGATCGTGACGACGCGGATGAGGAGCTTCGACAGGTCGCGCGCGATCGGCAGCGTCATCCCGGCGACGCGCGGCCTTCGACGCCGAGTAGGCGGCCTGCCCGATCTGCCCGTCGAACGCGGCGACCGAGGCCGTGCTCACGATGACGCCGCGCTCGGGCGTGGCGGGCCCGCCGGGCACCGAGCCGCTCGACCGGGTCGGTCGCGGCCATCGCCGCGGCGGCCAGGCGGGTCACGTTGAACGTGCCGATGAGGTTCACGCGGATGGTGCGCTCGAACGCGTCGAGCGGCGCGGGCCCGTCGCGCCCGACCGTGCGGTTCGCGGTCACGATGCCGGCGCAGTTCACGGCGACCCGCAGCGGTGCGAGCGCGGATGCCGCGTCGACGGCCGCCTGCACCTCGGCCTCGTTCGCGACATCCGCCGCCACGAACCGCGCGCGATCGCCGAGCTCGGCCGCGGCCTCCTCGCCGCGCGGGCCGGGCAGGTCGACGAGCACGACGGATGCCCCGCCGTCGACGAGTGCGCGGGCGGTGGCCCGGCCGAGGCCCGAGGCCCCGCCGGTGACGATCGCGGAGGCGCCGTCGAGTTCCATGTGGTGTCCTTTCGGTGGACGGCGAGCTGGTGGGAGGTGCTGGTGGCGATGCGGCTGAGTCGCGCGGGTCAGACCCGTTCGATGATCGTCGCGTTGGCCATGCCGCCACCCTCGCACATCGTCTGGAGGCCGTAGCGTCCGCCGGTGGCCTCGAGCTGGTTCACGAGGGTCGTGAGCAGGCGCGTGCCGCTCGAGCCGAGCGCGTGCCCGAGGGCGATGGCGCCGCCCCGCGGGTTGAGCTTCGCGGCATCCGCGCCCGTGTCCGCGAGCCACGCGAGCGGCACCGAGGCGAACGCCTCGTTGACCTCGTACGCGTCGATGTCGTCGTGCGTGAGGCCCGCGCGCTCGAGCACCTTGGCCGTGGCCGGAACGACCCCCGTCAGCATGTAGAGCGGGTCGCTCCCGACCACGGAGAACGCCCGGAACCGCGCGCGCGGCTCCAGCCCGAGCTGCTCGGCCGCCTCGGCACTCATGATGAGGGCGGCGGATGCCCCGTCGGTGAGCGGCGACGAATTGCCGGGCGTGATGCGCCAGTCGAGCTCGGGGAACCGCTCGGCGAGCGCGTCGGTGCGGAACGCCGGGTTCAGGCCGGCGAGCGACTCGACCGAGGTGGCCGGGCGCACGGTCTCGTCGACGAGCGCGTCGACGCCCGGCACGGGCACGACCTCGGTCGCGAACGCGCCCGACTCCCCCGCCTCGGCGGCGAGGCGGTGCGACCGCGCCGCGAACGCGTCGAGCTCCGCCCGCGAGAATCCCCACTTCGCGGCGATCAGCTCGGCGGAGACGCCCTGGTTGACGAGCCCTTCGGGGTAGCGCGCCCGGATGCGAGAGCCGAACGGGTCGGCGCCGGCCGCGCTGGAGCCGAGCGGCACGCGGCTCATCGACTCGACGCCGCAGGCGATGACGATGTCGGCGTGCCCGGCGAGCACGGCCTGCGCGGCGAACGTCGCGGCCTGCTGGCTCGATCCGCACTGCCGGTCGATGGTGGTGCCGGGCACGGTCTCGGGGAACCCTGCGGCGAGCACGGCGTTGCGGGCGACGTTGTAGCTCTGCTCGCCGATCTGGCTGACGCATCCGGCGATCACGTCGTCGACGATCCCCGGGTCGAGGTCGTTGCGGGACACGAGCGCGTCGAGCACGCCCGCGAGCAGGTCGACGGCGTGCACGCCCGAGAGGATGCCCCCGGGCTTGCCGCGCCCGACGGGCGTGCGGATGACGTCGACGATGACGGCTTCGGTGCTCATGCGATCCAGCCTAGGCCGGTTGCGCGGCCCTCCACCCGCAGCGCTCAGCCCACCTCGACGACGGATGCCGCAAGCTCGCGCTCGAGCAGCACCGGCTCCCGCTCGGGCAGCACGATCGGGTGCGTGCCGGCCATCGCCTCGATCACGCGCACGACCTGGCAGCTGTAGCCGTACTCGTTGTCGTACCAGACGTAGAGCACGGCATCGGTGCCGTCGGCGATCGTGGCGAGACCGTCGACGATGCCCGCGCGGTTCGAGCCGACGAAGTCGGTGGAGACCACCTCGGGCGACTCGATGTAGTCGACCTGCTGGCGCAGGGGCGACGTGAGCGACACCTGGCGCAGGTAGCGGTTGAGCTCGCCCTTCGTCGCCGGTCGCTCGAGCTGCAGGTTGAGGATCGCGAGCGACACGTCGGGCGTGGGCACGCGAATGGAACTCCCGGTGAGCTTGCCGGCGAAGCTCGGCAGGGCCTTCGCCACGGCCTTCGCGGCACCCGTCTCGGTGATGACCATGTTGAGCGCGGCCGACCGCCCGCGCCGGTCGCCCGCGTGGAAGTTGTCGATGAGGTTCTGGTCGTTCGTGAACGAGTGGACCGTCTCCACGTGGCCGCGCACGACGCCGTAGGCGTCGTCGACGGCCTTCAGCACGGGGGTGATCGCGTTCGTGGTGCACGACGCCGCCGAGAGGATGCGGTCGGATGCGGCGATGTCGTCGTGGTTGATGCCGTGCACGATGTTCTTGATCGCGCCCTTGCCGGGCGCGGTGAGCAGCACGCGGGCGACGCCAGTGGACCGCAGGTGCTGCGAGAGGCCCTCCTCATCGCGCCACCGGCCGGTGTTGTCGACGACGATCGCGTCGCGGATGCCGTAGGCGGTGTAGTCGATCGACGCGGGGTCGTTCGCGTAGATCACCTGGATCAGCGTGCCGTTCGCGAGGATCGTGTTCGCCTCCTCGTCGACCTCGATGGTGCCGGCGAACGGGCCGTGCACCGAGTCGCGGCGCAGCAGGCTCGCACGCTTGACGAGGTCGTTGGCCGAGCCCTTGCGCACGACGATCGCGCGCAGTCGCAGTCCCCTGCCGCTGCCCGCGTGCGCGATCAGGATGCGCGCGAGCAGGCGTCCGATGCGGCCGAACCCGTAGAGCACCACATCCGTGCCGGATGCCGCGGGCGCGCCCGTGTCGACGAGCACGGGGGCGAGCTCGGCGCGCAGGAAGTCGACGAGCGGCATCCGCTCGCCCTCGGCGCCGGAGTCGCGGTGGCGTGCGACGAGCCGGGCGACGTCGATCGACGCCGGGCCCGGACCGATCTCGCGCAGCGCCTCGAGCACGTGCATCGTGTCGGCGAGGGGCAGTTCCTCCTCGCCGGCCTGCCGTGCGAAGCGGTGCGCCTTCAGGAGGGCGATCGCCGAGCGGTTGATGAGCCGCCGGCCGTGGATGGAGGTCACCACCCCGTGGTCACGGTACAGGCCGCCGATGAGCGGGATCATCCGCTCGGCGAGCTCCTCTCGGGCGATCCATTCCGCACGTCGGGTGTCGAACTCGTGGCTCACGGTCTTCCTTCTCCGGCCGAGCGCGGATGGGCAGCATCGACCACGTTGATTCCGGGGGATGTGATTCGATTCTACGGATGCCGCGCCGACCGTGACGACGGGAGGGTCGGTGCTCGCGGTGGAGCCGGCGAAGCCGGACACGGAGGCATCGAGCGCGAGCGTGAACACGGGGGGCCCGGTCCGGTTGCGGCGTGGTGGGGCCGTGTTCTAATATCGCACGAAGTGTTCCACTATTGATCGCGAGAACCCGGGCCCGCGCCGAGTTCCGCAACTGCGGGGCGCGCGCAGTCCCGACCCGAAGGAGCCCGATGACCGTCGCCGACGATAAGCGGGCGGATGCCGCGGGCGCCGGCTCGAGGCCGCACTCGCAGACGCTCAGCCGCGGCATCCGCGCCCTCGAGGTGCTCGCGGACGCGCGCACGCCGCTCACGATCGACGAGCTCGCCGCCGAGCTCGGACTGCACCGATCGGTGACCTACCGCCTGCTGCGCACGCTCGAGGACCACCGACTCGTGGTGCGCGACGCGGGCGGGCGGGTCGCGCTCGGCCCCCGCCTCGCGGCGCTCGCCGCCGGCGTGGCGCACGACCTGCAGGCGGAGGCGCTCCCCGAACTCACGGCGGCGGCGAACGACCTCGGCATGACCTGCTTCCTCGCCGTGCACGATCGCGGAGAGGTCGTGACCCTCGTGAGCGTGGAACCGCGCCACGCGATCGCGTCGGTCGCGCAGCGCCCGGGCACGCGGCATCCGGTGGGCGTCGGCGCGCCGGGCAAGGCGATCATGCTCGCCATGCCGGAGCGCACGTGGCCGGCCGGCGTCGACGACGAGCACCGCGCCGAGCTCGATCGGGCCCGCGCCGACGGGTACGCCACGAGCCACGACGAGGTGATCACCGGGACTCCGGTCGGTGTCCGTGCCGCTTCCTCTGCACGGGCATGAGGCGGCCGCCCTCGCGGTGGTCTACGTCTCGAGCGCCCTGGGCGCGGCGGACATCGCGTCGCGACTCAGCGCCGCGTCGCGAACCATCCAGGCGTCGATCGGCTCCTGAGTCGGCCTGCGGCGGGCCGTCAGCCCGCCATCGGCTCGTCGTCGACGAACCGGATGTCGTACTCGGCGACCCGCTGCGGCACGCCCGCGAAGACCGCCGCGCGCGCGTCGGAGGCCAGGTAGGCGCCCTCGAGGCGGCCGAACTCCGCGCGATCGCCGGGCGCGCTCACCGCCCACACGAACTCGTTCGACTCGCGGATGCCGTACGCGAACTCGATGCTGAATCCGGCGGGTGGACGCACGGCGGGCATGGCGCCCAGCCACCACTCGACGAACGCGTCGTATTCCCCGTCGACGAGCGTGTACCTGCGCAACTGAGTCGTCTTCACCCGACCCATTCTGCCCGGTCGCGCCGCATACCTTGGCACACACCGCGCCCCGCGCGAAACCCCTCGACACGACCTCGGATGTGTGGTCGAGTGGCCCCGAGGCCGATCTCCATCGCACGCCTCGTTGCGAGGGCACGATCGCTCAGTCCGGAAGGAAGCACCATGAACATCCTCCTGATCGTCGTCGCCATCATCGCCGTCATCCTGCTCTTCACGGGCGGGTTCGTGCAGTCGCTCCAGTTCCTCCTGTGGGTGGGCATCGTCCTGCTCGTCCTCGCGGTGATCATCTGGCTGGTGCGGATGCTGACGGGCAGCCGCCGGGCCTGACCGGGGGTCGGCCCTGACCCTGCCCCCGCCCCGCCCCGACGACACGTACGCCTGACGGACCGTATACTCGTCCCGTCCAGGCGCACGTGCGCCGGTGCTCGAAAAATGGGCACGAAGCCGGGCCTCCTGACGTGAGGACTAGCGAGACACATACGGAACCTCGCATCCGTCACCGTCTCGAATGGACCCGTCATGGCCTCGGTCTCCGCGCACGTCGCCCACGCGCTCTCCGCCCACGTCGATCACGTCTTCGGCGTCATGGGCAACGGCAACGCCGCCTTCCTCGAAGCGCTCGACGCGACACCCACGCAGTACACCGCCATGCGGCACGAGGCGGGCGCAGTCGTCGCCGCCGACGCGTACCATCGTGCGTCCGGCCGCCTCGCCGCCGCGACCGCCACGTACGGCGCGGGCTTCACGAACACGCTGACGGCCCTCGCCGAGGCCGTGCAGGCGCGCATCCCGGTCGTGCTCGTCGTGGGCGATGCGCCGACCTCGGGTGCGCGTACGTGGGATGTCGACCAGGTCGCGATGGCCGCCGCGGCCGGCGCCGCCACCTTCGTCGTCGATCGAGCGGATGCCGCGGCCACCACGACGCACGCGATCGAGCACGCGATCGCGCACCGCACCGCCGTCGTGCTCGCGATCCCGTACGACCTCGCGACCGTTGACGCGGGCGAGCTCACGCCGCTCGCGGGCATCACCGTGCCGGCGCCGCTCGCACCCATCGCGGCGGAGCTGGACGCCGTCGCCCGCCTGCTGTCGGGGGCGGAGCGCCCGTTCCTCCTCGGCGGTCGCGGGGCCTGGCTCTCTGGCGCGGGCGACGCGCTCGGCCGACTCGCGGATGCCACGGGCGCCGTCACCGCGACCACGGCGCTCGGGCGCGGCATCTTCCCCGACGCGGCCCACGACCTCGGCGTCACCGGCGGCTTCGGCCAGGAGGCGGCGATGCGACTCGTGCAGAAGGCTGACGTCGCCGTGGTGTTCGGCGCGTCCCTCAACCAGTTCACGATGCGGTTCGGCGAGCTCTTCGCGCCGGGCACCCGGGTGGTGCAGGTCGACCTCGGCGCGGGCGCGACGCATCCGGCCGTGACGCGGTTCGTGGCGGGCGACGCGCGGCTCGCGGCGTCCGGGATCGCCGACCGCCTCGATACTCTCGGCGTGCGGCCCACCGGGTGGCGCGAGTCGATCGACGTCCGCCCGCTGCGCGTGCGCGGGCGTGGCGACGGCACCGCACCCGACGGCCGCCTGGACCCCCGCAGCGTGGCGGCCCGGCTCGCCGAGCTGCTGCCGGAGGACCGCGTCGTCGTCTCCGACGGCGGCCATTTCATCGGCTGGGCCAACACGTACTGGCCGGTGGCGTCGCCCGACCGGATGCTCATGGTCGGCACGGCGTTCCAGTCGATCGGCCTCGGCTTCCCGAGCGTGCCGGGCGCGGCAGCCGCGAAGCCCGAGGCCACGATCGTGCTCACCACCGGCGACGGCGGCGGGCTCATGGCGCTCGCCGATCTCGAGAGCGCCGTGCGGGCGGCCGGCGGGCGCGGTCTCGCCGTGGTCTGGAACGACGCGGCGTACGGCGCGGAGGTGCACCTCTACGGCCTGCAGGGCTACGCCGAGGCCCCCATGCGCATCCCCGAGACCGACTTCGCGGGCCTTGCTGCGGCGGTGGGCGCCGAGGGCGTGGTCGTGCGGGCGCTCGGCGACCTCGACCGGCTCGCGACCTGGGCGGCCGAGCCCGTCGCGTCGCGGCGCTTCCTGCTCCTCGACTGCCGGATCTCGGGCGCCGTGATCGCTCCCTACCAGCACGAGATCATCGCGGCGAACACCCGCTGACGTCCGCGCGGCCGAACGGGACGGGTGCCGGGACGCCCTCGCGTCCCGGCACCCGTGGGCGTACGGCCGGACCAGCAGCCGATCGACGTTGATGTCGGCTCCCGACGCCTGCGCGTTGCCGACGCCGGTCGCCACCAGGGTCAGCACGTGCTCCCCCTGAGCGAGCTCCGGGCTGGTCCAGATCAGCTGGTTTCCGATGCGGACCTTCCCGTAGAAGTCGGCCGAACCGACCTCGGCACCGTCGATGAGCACCGTGGCGATGCCCTGGTTCGACGCCCGGAGCCCGTAGAGCTCGACCGACGACCCGGTGAACCGGAAGTCGACCGAGTCCCCCGCCACGGCGGTCGACGTGACCGACGAGTGGTAGAGCCCGGTGCGGTTGATGCAGCCCGGGCAACTCAGCCAGCCGCTGCCCTGGTAGTCCAGGCGACCGCCACCGACGCCCTCGGACTGGTCGTCGACCGAGCTCTGGCCGCCCCGCGCCGGGACGACGTCGACGCGGTCGAGGCCGACCCACCCGCGACTGCCGGCGTCATCGGAGACCACCTCGACGCGGAGCGTGTGCTCGCCGTCGATCAGCACTGGCGTGCGCCAGACGATGTCACCCCCGTTGCCCTCCTCCCGGAAGGACAGCGCGACCGGCTCGTTGCCGTCGATGGAGACCAGGGCGTCTCCGCCGCGCGGGCCCGCGACTCCGACGAGCGTCGCCTGCGTCCCGGCGAACGTGGCGGTGATCGCGTCCCCGCCGTGGTTGCTGCCGCTGATCGTGCCGGCGCCGGCCGCGCCGATCTGCTGCACCGAGTACCCGGAGCATCCGTCCCGGCGCCCGTCGCTCGCCGCGCAGTGCTGCCAGTCGCCCTCGTAGCCGATCGTCGCGTCCCCATCGTCGATCGTCCGGATCGGATCGAGCGGCTCGACCGCGAGGTCGGCGAACTGGGTCGCCGAGTAGTCGCCCGACAGGCCGACCATTCCGGAGATCCACGTGGCATCCGTGACCTGGCCCACCTGCACGTCGTCGACCTCGGCGGTGATCACCTCGTCGGCGAAGGAGAGCGACAGCTCATGCCACCCCGCACCCGCACCGTCGATCTTCCCGCCGGCGAGCTCGAGCGACGACCGGCCGCCCGGGACGCCGCGGCTGAGCGACCACGTCCCATCGGCGGCGAGGCTCAGGCCGTAGCCGTTCGGGACCGGCTGCATCGCGTCGTTCGACACGCGTCCGAGCACCTGCGCGGTGCCGCCGTCGGGGACGAACGCCTCGACGGTCGCCGTGTAGTCGCTCCAGTCCAGGTCGCCGAGGACGCCGGCCGGCTTCTTCCACGCCGCCCACGAGATGGCCGGCTGGCGTGAGACCTGCGTGAGGCAGGTGCCCTCACGTCCGCCCTCGCACGCACGCTCCTCGTACGCCCCCTCCATCTGCGAGAAGTACGGGGTCTGTCCGCTGGCGCCGCCGTCGGAGAGGCTGTCGTGGTACGGGAACGGGAAGGCTGAGTCCCCGCGTCCTACGGCGTCGCCGCGGCCCTGGCCGGTCGTGGTGGTGACCGTGACGGACGAGTTCGCCGGGACGGTGAGGGTATACGTGCCGTCGGCGTCGGGAACGAGGTCCGCCTGCTGCGCGAACGACTCGTCGGCGGTCGACTGCCACACGTGCAGGTCCCCGGAGGTCAGGCCGCCGGCCACCGACAGAGTCACCGTACGCGGCTCGGTGGTGCCGATGTTCTCGATCACCGTGCTCCAGTCCCCACCGTCGGGCGAGCGCAGCGACACGAAGCTGCCCTGCGTCGGAGTCGCGGGATCGAAGTAGCCGGATGACGCGTCGAGGTACTGCCACCCGGGCTCCGTGAACTGGGTCGTCTGCGCGACGGCCCAGATCGCCGACTGCACCTGGTAGGCGCCCGACCACGGCGTGTTCGCGCGCATCAGCCCGGCGTCGGAGATGCTGAGGCCGTCGTAGTACGCGGTGAGGAGGTTCCAGATCTCCACACCGGTGATCCGGCCCTGGATATAGGCGTGGTTGAGCAGCGACGGGATCGACTTCGCCGAACCGCCGGCACCCCATTCGGCCGACCACGGGCCACCCTCCGAGATCCACAGCGGCTTGCCGAGCGATTGCGCGGTCGCCGAGCTCTGGCCGGTCGAGTAGTGGTTGCCGAGCAGGTCGACGGCGTCGAAGAGCGCAGGGTCGCCCGCCATGTCGACGGCGATCGGCCACTCGCCCTTTCTCGCGGCCTCGTCGGAGGCGATGATCCGCACGTCCTCGTAGCCGGCCGCGTCCAGCGCGGCACGGTACTCCTTGACCCACGCCGACTCGTACTCCCGCTCGTTGCGGACGCCCATGTTATCGATCGTCAGGCCGTGGCCCTTCGCGCAGTCCAGCCAGTCGATGAAGTACTCGATGGTGTCGTCGGAGAAGTACTCCCCGTCGCCGAGCCATCCCGGCGCACCCCAGGCGAGTGCGCCCAGCGTGATGTCGGGGTTGCGCTCGACCGCCTCCTGCATGAGCCACCATTCGTACCCGGCGTCGCAGTTCACCTCGCCTCGAACGTGCTCGTGGCTGGACTCCGACCCGTCGGTCGTGTTGGTGTCGCCTCCGATCTCGACCTTGAGCAGCTGCAACGAGGCGCCGTAGCCGGGCGTGAAGAGGTAGTCGAGCACCTCATCGCGCTCCTGCTCCGGGTAGTCGAGGAGGAGCCGGGAGGTCGCACCGCCTCCTGAGATCGCCCCGATGCCGTCGAACGTGCGGCCCGCGCTCGAGCCGTCGACGGTGATGGTCGTGGACGAGGTCGGCTCGGCCGCTGCCGCAGCAGCGACACCGCCCGTCAGCGGCAGTGCCGCGATGGCCGCCGCCGCGAATGTCGCGACGACGCGCGGTGATCGACGTCCGGTCGACGGAACGGCGGCCGGATCGCGTCGTGATGGCGTTCGCCATTCGTATGCGTGATATTGCACCCTGTATACCCCTTCGTATCGTGCCGGACGCCGGTTTCCGGGCGCGCCGAGCAACGCTTCCTCGCGTGGTGGATTTCGCCGAGGCCCAACCCTGAATATTGATTCAGGGTCGAATGCACCTCGAACAGGGCACGATGTTACCGTTCACATCAGACGAGGGTCAAGGGTTCATGCGATCGCATCGAAATCGTCCAGACTTCGCGGCGAAGATCGTATACGATCGCAAGCAGTATCCGACGACGAAGTGGAGCTCACGTGCTCGACCCCTCCCGCATCGCGGCGATCGCCGATGAACTCGCCGAAGCCGATCGCACCCGCACCACGGTGCCCCTGCTGACCGCCCGGAATCCGGGCATGACCGTCGAGGACGCGTATGCCGTGCAGCGCGAATGGGCCGATCGGGGCGTCGCTTCCGGGCGCCGGCTCGTGGGCCGCAAGATCGGCCTCACGTCCAAGGTCATGCAGGCGGCCACCGGCATCACCGAGCCCGACTACGGCGTGATCTTCGACGACATGGTGATCGAGTCCGGGGCATCCGTCGAGTTCGACCGGTTCTCGAACGTGCGCATCGAGGTCGAGCTGGCCTTCGTGCTGAGCGACCGGCTGGAGGGTCCGAACACGACGATCTTCGACGTGCTCGACGCCACCGCGTACGTGGTGCCCGCCCTCGAGATCCTGAACTCGCACGTCGAGCTCGAGGGACGCACGATCGTGGACACGATCTCGGACAACGCCGCGATGGGCGCGATGGTCGTGGGCGGCAGGCCCGTGAAGCCCGACGCCGTCGACCTGCGCTGGGTCTCTGCGCTGCTCTCACGCAACCAGGTGATCGAGGAGTCGGGCGTCGCGGCGGCCGTGCTCGGGCACCCGGCCTTGGGCGTCGCCTGGCTCGCGAACAAGCTCGCGCAGCACGGGCAGGCGCTCGAGGCGGGCGAGATCATCCTCGCCGGCTCCTTCACCCGCCCGATGTGGGTCGAGCGCGGCGACACGGTGCACGCGGACTACCGCGAGTTGGGAACGGTGACATGCCGGTTCGAATGACCCTCCCGCCGACGCTCGCCGAGCGGCTCGCGGCCTCCGATCGACCGCTCGCCGGCATGTGGGTGTGCTCAGGCAGCGCGCTGAACGCCGAGATCGCCGCGGGCAGCGGGCTCGACGTCGTGCTCATCGACGCCGAGCACTCCCCCAACGGACCCGAGTCGATCCTCGCGCAGCTGCAGGCCGTGGCCGCGTATCCGGTGGTGCCGCTCGTGCGTCCGCCGTTCGGCGACACCGTCGTCATCAAGCAGTACCTGGACCTCGGCGTGCAGAACCTGCTCATCCCGATGGTGGATTCCGCCGAGCAGGCGGCCGAGCTCGTGCGAGCGGTGCGCTACCCGCCCGACGGCGTGCGCGGCGTCGGCAGCTCGCTCGCACGTTCATCGCGCTGGAACCGGGTGCCCGGATACCTCGCGGCCGCCTCGTCGTCCGTCTCCCTCTTCGTGCAGATCGAGTCGCGCACCGCCGTCGAGCGGGTCACCGAGATCGCTGCGGTCGACGGCGTCGACGGGATCCTCGTCGGCCCCGCCGACCTTGCCGCCTCGATGGGGCACCTCGGCGGGCAGGACCACCCCGAGGTGGTCGAGGCCGTGCTGCGATCGATCCGCTCGGCGGCGGCGCTCGGCAAGCCGGCCGGCGTCAATGCATTCGACCCGGATGCCGCCGACCGGTACCTCGAAGACGGCGCCGCGTTCGTGCTCGTCGGCGCCGACGTCGCACTGCTCGCGCGCGCATCCGAGGCGCTCGCCGACCGGTTCGTCCGCGACACCTCGGCGACCGGCGGCGGCGAGTCGCCCGCGCCGTCCGAGTACTGACGCCGCACTCGCCCTTCCGGCCGCTGGCCAGATCGTATATGATTTCAGATACCTACAGACGAGGACGTCCATGACCACCTCTGGCATCGCCCCCGGCAAGATCATCGCCGTGCACCTCAACTACCCCTCCAGAGCCACGCAGCGCGGGCGCACGCCGGCGCAGCCGAGCTACTTCCTGAAGCCCTCGTCGTCACTCGCGGCCTCCGGGGCGACGCTCGAACGCCCGGCCGGCACCGAGCTCCTCGCGTTCGAGGGCGAGATCGCGCTCGTCATCGGGGAGCCGGCCCGGCGGGTCGCCCCCGCCGACGGCTGGAACCACGTGGCCTCCGTCACCGCGGCGAACGACTTCGGCCTCTACGACCTGCGGGCCGCCGACAAGGGCTCCAACCTGCGCTCGAAGGGCGGCGACGGGTTCACCCCGCTCGGCCCGACCCTCATCGACGCGGCAACCGTCGATCCGGCGGCCCTGCGCGTGCGCACGTGGGTGAACGGCGGGCTCGTGCAGGAGGACACGAGCGGCACGCTGCTCTTCCCGTTCGGCCGGCTGGTCGCCGACCTCTCGCAGCTCATGACGCTCGAGACCGGCGACGTCATCCTCACCGGCACGCCAGCCGGCTCGTCGGTCGTCGTGCCCGGCGACGTCGTCGAGGTCGAGGTCGACGCACCGAATGCCACGGGGGCTCCGAGCTCGGGTCGCCTGATCACCCGCATCACCGAAGGCGCCGTGCCGTTCGGCGACTTCGGCTCGACGCCCGAGGTCGACGACCGCCAGCGCGTCGAGGCGTGGGGCTCCGAGGAGGAGCTCGCGGCGGCGATCGCCGCCGGTCGGGTAGCGAGCGAAGCGAGCGTGCCGAGACCCGCTGACGCGTTCGAGCTCACCGACGAGCTGCGCGAGCTGCTCGGCTCCGTCGGCGTCGCGACCCTCAGCGTGCAGCTGCGCAAGCGCGGCTACACCGACGTCTTCCTCGAGGGGGTGCACGCCAACCGCGCGGGCGCCCGCGTCGTGGGCCGCGCGCGCACGCTGCGGTTCATCCCGTTCCGGCCCGACCTCTTCGCCCGGAAGGGCGGCGGGTACAACGCGCAGAAGGTCGCGTTCGACACCGTGGGCCCGGGCGAGGTGCTCGTCATCGATGCCCGCGGCGAGCGCGGCACCGGCACGGTCGGCGACGTGCTCGCCCTGCGCGCCCAGGTGCGCGGCGCGGCCGGCATCGTCACCGACGGCGGCACCCGCGACTTCGACGTGGTCGCCGCGCTCGACATCCCCACCTTCTCGCAGGGGCCGCACCCGTCGGTGCTCGGCCGCCGCCACGTGCCGTGGGAGACCGACGTCGCGATCGCCTGCGGCGGCGCGGCCGTCGAACCCGGCGACGTCATCGTCGGCGACGGCGACGGCGTGATCGTGATCCCGCCCGCCCTCGCCTGGGAGGTGGCCCGCGAAGCGGCCGCACAGGAGGCGGAGGACGCGTGGGTGGCCGACCAGGTCGCCGGCGGGGCATCCGTCGACGGGCTGTTCCCCATGAACGCCGAGTGGCGGGCCCGCTACCGCGCCGAGACCGCCGGCGACCAGGTCGACGCCCGCGGCGCCACCGGTACCGACACCGCCGACGACACCGGCGAGGCGCGATGAGCGCCGAGAGCAAGTCGCAACTGGCCTACCGGTTCATCCGCGAGCGCATCGACGACGGCCGGTACGTGCCGGGCTTCCGGCTCGTGCTCGGCCAGATCGCGAAGGAGCTCGACGTGTCGGTCGTACCCGTGCGCGAGGCGATCCGCCGGCTCGAGGCCGAGGGGCTCGTGACCTTCGAGCGCAACGTCGGCGCGCAGGTCGCGCTCATCAAGGAGACCGAGTACCTGCACACCATGCAGACGCTCTCGATCGTGGAGGGCGCCGCCACGTCGCTGTCCGCACCGTACCTGACACCGGCGCACCTCGAGCGGGCACGGGAGATCAACGAGCGGATGCGGCGCACCCTCGACGACTTCGATCCGCACCGATTCACCGAGCTCAACCTCGAGTTCCACTCCGTGCTGTTCGAGGAGTGCCCGAATCCGCACATCCTCGACCTCGTGCACCGGGGCTGGAACCGCATGCGGATGCTGCGCGACTCGTCGTTCAGCTTCGTGCCGGGCCGCGCGCGCGACTCGGTCGCCGAGCACGACCGCATCCTCGACCTCATCGAGACAGGCGCCGACCCGCTCGCAGATCGAGCTCGCCGCGCGCCACCACCGCACGGCCACGCTCGACGCCGTGCTCGCCTACCAGGCGCTGCACAAGCCACCGGCGACCACGGATGCCGCGGCGGGCACGCCGTCCGCCGCATCCGCCGCCGCTCGCGCCTGACCGGCCCACGACCGCACCTGACCACGAGACCACGACGAAAGCATCCGACATGACGCACCACATCCCAAAGGGCCTGCCCGACCGCATCCGCCACTACATCGACGGGACGTTCGTCGACTCGGTCGGCGGCGAGACGTTCGACGTGCTCGATCCGGTGACGAACGAGACCTACGTGCAGGCCGCAGCGGGCCAGCAGGCCGACGTCGACCTCGCGGTCGCCGCCGCGCGCCGCGCCTTCACCGACGGGCCGTGGCCCCGAATGCTGCCCCGCGCCCGCGCCCGCGTCCTGCATCGCATCGCCGACCTCGTCGAGGCGCAGGACGCCAGGCTCGCCGAGCTCGAGACGTTCGACACGGGCCTGCCCATCACGCAGGCGCTCGGGCAGGCGCAACGTGCGGCCGAGAACTTCCGGTTCTTCGCCGACCTGATCGTGGCCCAGCGCGATGACACCTACAAGGTGCCCGGCCGCCAGGTGAACTACGTGAACCGCAAGCCGATCGGCGTGGCCGGCCTCATCACGCCGTGGAACACGCCGTTCATGCTCGAGTCGTGGAAGCTCGCGCCGGCGCTCGCGACCGGCAACACCGTCGTGCTGAAGCCCGCGGAGTTCACCCCGCTCTCCGCGAGCCTCTGGGCCGACATCTTCCACGAGGCGGGAGTGCCCGTCGGCGTATTCAACCTCGTCAACGGGCTCGGCGAGGAGGCCGGCGACGCGCTCGTGAAGCACCCCGACGTGCCGCTCATCTCGTTCACCGGCGAGAGCTCGACCGGACAGCTGATCTTCGCCAACGCCGCGCCGTTCCTGAAGGGCCTCTCGATGGAGCTCGGCGGCAAGAGTCCCGCCGTGGTCTTCGCCGACGCCGACCTCGAGCAGGCGCTCGACGCGACCGTGTTCGGCGTGTTCTCGCTGAACGGCGAGCGATGCACCGCCGGCAGCCGCATCCTCGTCGAGCGGCCCGATCTACGACGACTTCGTCGCACGCTACGCCGAGCGGGCGCGGAACATCATCGTCGGCGACCCGCACGACCCGAAGACCGAGGTCGGCGCGCTCGTACATCCAGAGCACTACGCGAAGGTCATGTCCTACGTCGAGATCGGAACGGGCGAGGGCCGTCTCGTCGCCGGCGGCGGTCGCCCCGAGGGGCTGCCGACCGGCAACTACGTCTCCCCCACGGTGTTCGCGGATGTCGCGCCCGACGCCCGGATCTTCCAGGAGGAGATCTTCGGCCCGGTCGTCGCGATCACCCCGTTCGACACCGACGAGGAGGCGCTCGCCCTCGCGAACGGCGTGAAGTACGGCCTCGCCGCGTACATCTGGACGAACGACCTCAAGCGCGCCCACAACTTCTCGCAGGCGGTGGAGGCGGGCATGGTGTGGCTGAACTCGAACAACGTGCGCGACCTGCGCACCCCGTTCGGCGGCGTCAAGGCGTCGGGCCTCGGCCACGAGGGCGGCTACCGCTCCATCGACTTCTACACCGACCAGCAGGCGGTGCACATCACGCTGAACGAGGCGCACTCGCCCCGCTTCGGCACGCACTGAGCCGGATGCCGCGCGCGCGGCATCCGCTCGACGACCTCCCACCGACCGAACCACTCCCAGCAAGGACGCTGACATGCAGATCCCCGAACCGACCGTGACCGAGACCGACCCGATCCCGGCGCCCGTCGACCCGATCCCCACCCCCGCCGCCACGCCGCCCGACGTCGTGCGCAGCGCCTACATGGAGCTGATCGTCACCGACCTCGCCGCCTCGCGCGCCTTCTACGTCGACGTGCTCGGGCTCGTCGTCACCGAGGAGGACGACGAGGCGGTCTACCTGCGTTCCCTCGAGGAGTTCATCCACCACAACCTCGTGCTCCGCAAGGGCCCTGCGGCGGCGGTCGCCGCCTTCTCGTACCGCGTGCGCACCCCCGAGGACCTCGACCGCGCGGTCGCGTTCTACGAGGAACTCGGATGCCGCGTCGAGCGCCGTGCCGAGGGCTACACCCGTGGCATCGGCGACTCGGTGCGCGTCGAGGACCCGCTCGGCTTCCCGTACGAGTTCTTCCACGACGTGCAGCACGTGGAGCGGCTCGCCTGGCGCTACGACCTGTACACCCCGGGCGCGATCGTGCGACTCGACCACTTCAACCAGGTCACGCCCGACGTGCCCCGCGCGGTGAAGTACATGGAGGACCTCGGATTCCGTGTCACGGAGGACATCCAGGACGAGGCGGGCACGACGTACGCCGCGTGGATGCGCCGCAAGCCCACCGTGCACGACACCGCGATGACCGGCGGCGACGGCCCGCGCATGCACCACATCGCGTTCGCCACGCACGAGAAGCACAACATCATCGCGATCTGCGACAAGCTCGGCGCGCTTCGGATGTCGGACGTGATCGAGCGCGGACCGGGCCGCCACGGCGTCTCGAACGCGTTCTACCTCTACCTGCGCGACCCCGACGGCCACCGCGTCGAGATCTACACGCAGGACTACTACACGGGCGACCCCGACAACCCCGTGGTGACCTGGGACGTGCACGACAACCAGCGCCGCGACTGGTGGGGCAACCCGGTCGTGCCGAGCTGGTACACCGAGGCGTCGACCGTGCTCGACCTCGACGGCAACCCGCAGCCGCTCACGCACCGCACCGACGACTCCGAGATGGAGGTCACGATCGGCGCCGACGGGTTCTCGTACACCCGGAAGGGCGATGAGGAGCAGGGCTTCAAGCTCGGCAACACCCTCTGAGCCCGGAGTCCTCGAGCGTCATCCCGTTGTCGTGGCTCGCCGCAGCGGATATGTTCGATTCGCTGCCGCCTCTCGCCTGGGGGATCGTGCAGCGGCGAGACTCCGGAGGAGCCGATGACGTCTGATCCCGTACCGCCCGGAACCCGAGCCGGGGCGGTGGCCGCCGGCGAGCCGGCGACGCTCCTCGAGGGATCGGTCCGCATCCTCGAACTCGAGTGCTTCCGCGACCATCGAGGCTCGCTGACGCCCATCACGCTCGACGACCTCGGCTTCAGCGTGGCCAGGACCTTCGTGGTGCGCGCACCGCAGGGGGCCGTGCGCGGCGGCCACGCCCATCGGCGTGTGCGCCAGGTCCTGTTCCGCGCGAGCGGGACGATCGACGTCGACCTCAGCCGTGACGGCGTACGCGCGAGCGTCACCCTCGACGAGGACCGGCCTGCGGTGCTGCTCGAGGCGGGCGTCTGGGCGCAGCAGACCTACCTCGACCACGATTCGACGCTCATCGTGTTCGCGGACGGGCCGTACGAGGCCGCCGAGTACGCCATCGGCGACTCGAGCGCCGCCGAGGGCACGGCATGAGCCCGCGCCGGGTCGCGGTCCTCGGGGCCGGGATCATGGGCTGCGCCGTCGCGATCCACCTCGCCCGCCGCGGGTTCGATGTCACCGTCTTCGACCGCGAATCCGCGCCCATGGCGGCCGCGAGCCGCTGGAACGAGGGGAAGATCCACCTCGGGTACATCTACGGCGCCGATCCCACGCTGTCGACCGCGAAGCACCTCCTGACCGGCGGCCTGCAGTTCGAGGACCGCATCAGGGAGCTGATCGGCGGCGACCTCTCCGGTCACGCGACGACCGAGGACGACATCTATCTCGTGCATCGCAGGTCGGTCGTCGGGCCCGACGACCTGCGCGTGCGGTTCGAGGGGATCAGCGGACTCATCACCGAGCATCCCGACGCCGGCCGCTACCTCGTCGACGTCTCCGACGCCCGCGTGACCGAGCTCGCCGCGGACGAACTGCGCGGCATGGCCGGACCGGACATCGTCGCGGGCTTCCGGGTTCCGGAGCGATCGGCGGACACCCGATGGGTCGCGGATCGGCTCGCCGCCGCCGTCGCCTCGGAAAGCGGCGTGACGCTCCGGCTCGGCACCACCGTGACCGGAGTGGAGCCCCGCGACTCGAGGGCGGGCGCGTGGCGCGTCCACGCGGACGACGGGAGCGACGAGGACTTCGACCTCGTGGTGAACGCCCTCTGGAACGGGCGGCTACCGATCGACGTCACCGCCGGGCTCACCCCGGAACCCCCGTGGACCCATCGCTACCGGCACTGCCTGTTCGTGCGAACACGCTCGGAGCAGGAGCTGGCGAGCGCCCTCGTCGCCATCGGACCGTTCGGGGATGTCAAGAACTACAACGGCCGCGACTTCTACCTCTCCTGGTACCCGGTGGGGCTCGTGGCCGAGGGGAACGAACTCGAGTTGGAGGCCCCGGCGATCCCGTCGGGGAGCGAGGCCGAGGCGTTCATCGCCCGCGTCCGCGCGGCGCTCGAGCCGCTCTTGCCGGGGGTCGGGCGCGGTGCTGGACGACGCAGAGTCCGTGATCGTGCACGGGGGCTTCGTCTTCGCGCGCGGCGCCGGCGCCCTGGACGATCCGCGATCGGGGCTGCATCGCCGCGACCGCTACGGCGTCCAGCGCCTGGGGTCCTACTACTCGGTGGACACGGGCAAGTACTCCACCGCCCCCTGGCTCGCCCGCGAGCTCGCGACCGAGATCGCCGGCTGATGCGGGAGGGAAGCCCGATGGCATCCGGCGGCGACCCGACGCCCCTGGTGACCGCACTGGTGCCGACCTACAACGGCGCCGACTTCGTCACGAGGACCCTCGACAGCCTCGCCGCCCAGACCTGGCCGAACCTCGAGATCCTCGTCGGGGACGACCGGTCGACGGACGACACACTCGACGTGGTGCGTCGTTTCGCCGAACGGCACCCCGACACGGTGGTCGTCGAACGCGACGCCAACCTCGGATGGCTGCGCAACTCGAACGACCTCATGGCCCGCGCACGCGGGGAGCTGATGTTCTTCGCGTTCCACGACGACGTCGTCGCGCCGACCTACGTCGAGAAGCTCGTCGGGGCGCTGGCCGCGAACGAGCGGGCCGTGCTCGCGTTCAGCGACATGGAGGTCCACGAGCTCGACGGCACCACGGAGCTCCACGTGTTCGACGAGCTCGAGGGCCTCACCAGCGCCGTCGAGCGCGGGCGCGTCATGGTGAGGCGTCCGGGGTACTGGTGGGTGCCGAATCGCGGGCTCTTCCGGTCCTCGGCCTTCGCCGAGGTCGGGGGGATCCACCCGAACGAGCAGGGCGAGTACTCCGCCGACTGGACCTGGCTCCTCGGACTCTCCCTGCTCGGCGAGTTCGTTCGCGTGCCCGAAGTGCTGTGCACCAAGTACTACCTGGGACAGAGCCTGTCCAAGCGCTGGCCGCACGATTCCACCCAGTTGCTCGCGCTCCGGCGATCCGGGATCGCGGAGATCAGGAGGAGCAGCCTCAGCCCGGCACGCAAGGCGGTCCTCAACAGCTACCTCTGGCGACGGGTCTACGGCCGACGCCTGCCCAGGGGCGTGAAAGGCGTCTTCCGCCGCCTGGGCTGGTGACGGCGACGCCGTGCGCTGATCGCGCCGTGAGCTGACCACACGTGCGCGGGGAGTCGGGCCGTTCAGGAAAGGAACGCGATCGCGGCGTCCTTGAACGCCCGCGACGTGAGCGTCGAGACGTGGTCGCGCCCCGGGATCGACACGAAGTCGGCGTCCCAGTCGAGCGCGAGCTCCCGCGCGCCCCGCGGGTACGGGGTCGTCCTCGCCGGCGACGAACAGCGTTGGGATGTCGCCCGGGATCACGAGCGGCGAACCCGAGACGCCCTCGATGCAGGCGAGCAGGGCTTCACGGTCGGCGCCCGCGGCGATCGCGGGACGCAGCACCTGCTCGATCACGGGGTTGTGCGACGGCTCGTCGCGCAGCAGCACGCCGCGCGCATCCTCGAGATCCCACGACGCGAAGAGCTCGTCCGGCCCCGCCCCGCCGATGACGACCCGGCGCACGCGCTCGGGCGCGAGCTCGGCGAGCGCGGAGACCACGCGGTTGCCCATCGAGTAGCCGATCACGTCGACCCGGTCGACGCCGGCGGAGTCGAGCACCGCGAGCAGGTCGCGTCCGAGCCGCTCGGGCGCGTAGTCGTCGGCGTCGATCGGCTTGTCGCTCTCGCCGTGGCCGCGCAGGTCGGCGTCGATCGCCGATCGGTGCGCGTCCCGCAGCGCCCGCACCCAGCCGGTGCCCTCCCAGGTGACCGCTGCGTTCGATGCGAACCCGTGGACGAGGAGCACCGGCGGCCGCGCGGTATCGACGTCGGCACCGCCGTGGACGCGATACGCGACGAGCACTCCGTCGGGGCTCTCCGCGTGCAGCGTGGGGACGTCGTCGACGCCCGCCTGCCTCACGCCGTCGCCTCGTCGAGCACCGACGACTCGGTGATCGCGGCGCCGGCGTGGCCGAGCTCGGCGAGCGCGGCATCCGAGCTCTCGGGCGCGACCCCCGCGACGAGGTCGGTGAACACGCGCACGTGCCGGCCGTGCTCGACCGCGTCGAGCGCCGCTCGCGCGCACGCAGTAGTCGGTCGCGATGCCGACGAGGTCGACGTCGGTGACCCCGAGCTCGTCGAGCAGCGCCGGCGACGGGGCGACCGTCGTCGTCGATGCCCTCGAAGATCGAGTACGCGGGCACGCCCTGGCCCTTGCGCACGTGGATGTCGACCTTCGACGTGTCGAGCGCCGGGTGGTACTCGGCCCCGGCGGTGCCCGCCATGGCATGCTTCGGCCAGGTCGTCGACGAAGTCGGGCTCCGCGTCGGTGGCGAAGTGGCCGCCGTTGTCGGTGTCGGCGTCGTGCCAGTCGCGCGAGGCGACCACGACGCGGTAGACGTCGCGGTGCTTCTCGAGCAGCTCGGTGATGCCCGACGCGACGGCCGCGCCGCCCTCCACGCCGAGTGCGCCGCCTTCGGTGAAGTCGTTCTGCACGTCGATGATGAACAGTGCCCGGGTCACGGGTGCTCCTTCCGTCCTACGGTCCATTCTCGCCGCAGAATGCCCGGATGACCCCCTCCAGCACCTCGACGAGCGTTCCCAGCGAGTCGATCGACACCCACTCCTCGTCGGCGTGCGCCCCGCCGCCGGCGGGTCCGACCAGCACCACGGGGATGCCGGCCTCGGCGATGAGCCCGGCATCGGTCCACCACGGGTCGCCGCGACGGACGGCGGGCGCTCCCGTCGCGTCTTCGACCGCCCCGAGCACTGCGCGGGCGATCGGCGAGTCGGCATCCGCCTCCATCGCCGGGCGCGCGACGAGCGAGACGATCCGGGCCGGCCGCGACGGCGCCAGCACGCGCTCGAGCTCCGGCCCCGGATCCGGTTCGCCCGGCAGGGTGCGGCGCTCCACGACGATGACGCATCGATCGGCGACCGTCGCGGCATCCGAGCCGCCCTCGATCGTCGCGACCCGCACGCTGCCTGCGCCGAGCAGCGGATGCCGCGGACGGGCCGCGACCTCGAAGCCCAGCGCCCGCAGTGCGACGAGCCCGTCGAGCGCACGGTCGATCGCGTCGACGCCGAGCTCGGGCTGCGACCCGTGGGCGGCGATCCCCTCGTACTCGACGCGGTACCAGGCGAAGCCGCGGTGCGCGAGCGTCACCTCGAGGTCCGTCGGCTCGAGCACCACCGCCGCGTCGGGGCGTGGGCGCGGGTCCTCGGATGCCGCGGCCTCGGCGTCGATCGCGACCAGCAGTTCCTCCATGCCCACGGACCCGAACTCCTCGTCGGCGGCGAAGGCGAGCACGAGGTCGCCGGCCAGGTCGGCGGGCGCGGCGTTCGCGGCGACCATTGCCGCAGCGAGTCCGCCCGCCATGTCGTACGCGCCGCGGCCGACGATGCGATCGTCGTCGGACATGTCATGCGCGATGCGGGCGGCCGCGGCATCCGCGCCCGCCACGGCGTTCGCTGCGGCATCCGTACCCGTCCCGGCCCCGCCCACCGTGTCGAGGTGGCCGGCCAGCAGCAGCGTACGGCCTCCGCCCGCGCCCCGCCGGCGTGCGAGCAGGCTCGGCCGCCCAGGATCAGCGCCGACGAGGCGCACGTCGAAGCCCCGCTCGGCCAGCCATTCGACGATGGCCTCGGCGAGCTCCCGTTCACCGGCACCGCCATGCACGAGCGAGGGGTTGGTCGAGTCGATCGCGACGAGCCGGCGCGTGAGCGCGGCGACCTCGGCAGCGAGGCATCCGCTCGCCTGGCCGGCCGCCGACGCCGTCCCGGTCATGTGTTCGGCAGGTTGTCGCCGCAGAGGAAGAAGCCCGTGGTGAGCGTGTCGATCGCCTGCTTCGTGTCGTCGGCGACGTCGCCGAGCGCGTAGATCGCGAACGTGAGGGTCGCGCCGTCCTGGGCGCGCACGACACCCGAGAGCGTGTAGCCGGTCTCGATCCAGCCGGTCTTCGCCGAGACGGCGCCGTCGGCCACCGCGTTGTCGCCCGAGAACCGGTCGGAGTACGAGAGCGAGCCGCGCTGGCCGGACACGGGCAGGCCGTCCATGATCACGCCGAGGTTGCCCTCGCGCGCGTTGATCTTCACGAAGAGCCGCGTGAGGTACGACGGCGGCACCGCGTTGTTGTCGCTCAGCCCCGAGCCGTCGACCACGGTGATGCCCGTGGTGTCGATGCCGTACGGCGCGAGTCCCTGCAGCACGCCCGCGTTGATCGAGCCGAACGTGTTTCCGGTGCCCGCCTTGATCGCGACGAGACGGGCGAGCATCTCGGCGACGGTGTTGTCGGAGACGACGAGCGCCTTGTCGACGAGCTGTGCGACGGTCGGCGACGAGACCTGTCCGAGCTGCGCGGCGCCCGCCGGGGCCGATGCCCCGCTCGATCACCGAGATGCCGCCGAGCTCCGAGGCGAACGCGTCGCCCGCGCGCCCGATGGGGTCACCGCTGCGCCACGACGTGTTCGCGCCCGGGTCGTCGCGGTCGCCGTCGACCTGCAGCGCGGTGATGCTGGACATGTAGCCGTACTCGCGCTCCGCCGGGTCCCAGCTCGGCTCCCACTCGTCACCGCTGAAGAGGCTCGCGTCGAGCACGAGCTTCGTGAGCGGCGGGTTCGACGGGTCGGCGTCCCACGCCGCTCGCACCTGGGCCGCGAGGTCGTCGAGGTGGGCCGCACCCGGGTACACGGTCTCGGTGCCGCTCGGGGTGCGCGAGAGGGTCAGGTCGCCGCCGCCGACGAGCACGGCCGAACCCGGCTCGGATCCCTTCACCACGGTCGTCGTGGCCCGGTGGTCCGGCCCGAGCACCGAGAGCGCCGCCGCCGACGTCAGCACCTTCATGACGCTGGCCGTGCGCGACGAGGTCGTGCCGCCGCGGTCGTAGAGCACCTCGCCGGTCGACGCGTTCACCACCTGCGCCTGCAGGTTCGCGAGCCGCCCGTCGGCTGCGCGGTCGGAGACCGAGCAGGTGCGGATGCGGCTCGGGCGCCGCCGCCGCGGCCGGCGCCGGTCGGGCGGGATCCGCGGTGGGCGTCGGGGTCGACGTCGCCGCGACCGCTTCGACCTCGTCGCCGCCCGAGACGGCGGCACCGGCGAAGACGGCGCCCGTGCCGAGCAGTGCGAGCGCGAGCACGCCGCCGGTGATCGAGAGCGCGAGCCGGTGCTTCCGGGCGAACGCGGCGACGGACGCCCCGAAGCCCGACGGGCCGGCGGGGGTGGCGCCGGCAGGGGTCGCGACCGCGTCAGCGGCACCCGTGGCATCCGCGGTCGCGGCGGCGCCAGTGGTGTCATGCGCGGGGTCGCCCGGTGTCGTGGGCTCGCCCGCGGCATCCGTCTCGTCGGTCACCCGCAGGATTGTACGCGGCGCCCCGGAGCGGAACCTGATCGTCGCCCGAGCGCGCCCTGGGCGTGCGACCGGGCGACACCGACGTCACTCGCCCGGGTAGCGCAGCCCGATCTGGTCGCGGATCGTGTCGAGCGTGCCCATGATGGCCACGGTCTCGTCGATCGTGAGGAGGTCGCCGCGGAGGTTGCCCTCCGCCAGGAGGCGCTCGACCGCCTCGGCCTGGAAGTGCATGCCCCGGCCGGTGACCTCGGAGCGGAACTCCTCCGCGATCGTGCCGTCGGCGGCCACCACGCGGAAGCTCGTGGGCGTGTACCAGACGCGGTCGATCTCGATGCGCGCGAGCGTGCCGATCACCGCGGCCGTGTTCGGCCCGAGGGTGTCGCTCGCCGACAGCATCGACGCGATCCGGCCCCCGTCGTACGCGAAGAGGTTGGCGATCTGCGCGTCGGCGCCGGTGTCCTTGAACGTCGCCGTGGACTGGATCGTGAGCGGGGCGCCGAAGAGGTCCCACGAGAACGACACCGGGTAGACGCCGAGGTCGAGCAGCGCGCCGCCGCCCAGCTCGAGCGCGTTGATGCGGTGCTGCGGATCGTCGGAGAGCTTCTGGGTGTGGTCGACGATGAGCGTGCGCACGTCGCCGAGCGTGCCCTCGGCGATGATCTCCCGGATCCGCACCATGTGCGGCAGGTACCTGGTCCACATCGCCTCGAGCGCGAGCAGCCCTCGTTCGGCGGCGAGGTCGGCGATCACCTGCGCCTCGCGCGCGTTCACCGTGAACGGCTTCTCCACCAGCACGTGCTTGCCGGCCTCGAGCACGAGGCGCGCGGCGCCGGCGTGCAGCGGATGCGGCGTCGACACGTACACCACGTCGACCTCGGGGTCGGCGACGAGCGCCTCGTAGCTGCCATGGGCGTTCGGGATCTCGAACTCCGCCGCGAAGGCATCGGCGGCGGCCTGGGATCGGGAACCGACCGCCTGCACCGTGAATCCGTTGAGCTTCAGGTCGTTCGTGAAGGCGTGGGCGATCCCGCCCGTCGCGAGGATGCCCCAGCGCAGTCGATCGGTCATGGCGCCAGCCTAGTGGCGCGATCTCGCCGCTACAGCGGGGGGCGATTCGCCTTCCGTGCCGGCAGGACCATCGCGTGGGCGGCGCGTCAAGGGATTGATCGGGATCGCGTGCGTGCGGTACTCGTGGATCATGGAGCGCATCACCTACGCGGGCGACCACTTCCTGACCGGCACCGAGATCGCTCGGGCGCTCGTCGGGTATGCAGCGGCCCTGGCCCAGCAGGGCAGCGCCGGCGCGATCGAAATCCCGGTGCGCCACGAGGAGGACGGTCGTCCGGGAGTGGTCAACTTCCTGGTCGGGCCGGCGAGCCAGCTCATCACGGAGAGCGTCGAGGCGGTCGGCTACGACGAGATGCGCGACGAACCGCTCATCGCGCGGCTGCGCGCCCTCACCGCCGAGCTCGCGCCGATGCATCCGGTGGCGAGCACCGCCGCGCCCGACCGCGACGAGACGGTCGAGTACGACTGGACCGACGAGGTCTAGACGGCGGGTTCATCGGGGATCGGCATCAGCGCGATCGGGATCCCCGGACCGACGAGGAGCTCCGCCGGCTGCGGGCGCCCCTCGCCGTGGTTCACCCTGATCCACACGAAGCGACCGCTGCGGTGCGCCGCCTCGATGTCCGCCTTCATCTGCTCGAAGTCCTCCTGGCCGATGGAGAAGTCCCGGCCTGCGTAGATGATGCCGATGCGCTTCATGGTTCCCGCTCCCCGCCGGCCCCGACGTCCTCGGGTTCGGGCATCAGGTGGAGTCCGTTCGGCGAATTCGCCGCGCTCATGAGCAGGTCGATCCAGCCTCGGTTGATCGACGGCTGGCGACCGCCTGCGTACTTGAAGTACAGCGGGATGGTCGGGTGGATCCAGAGCGAGCTCCGACCATCCCCGACGGCGGGATCATCGCGCCAGCTGAAGGTAGAACGACTCGGCTCGGCGCAGCTTCGCGCCGATCACGAGCTGCAGGTGCGCGAGCACGCGGTCGTCGAAATCGACGGTCAGCGTGGAATCATAGGTGAGTTTGCCCACCGGGCCTCCGATGCTCGAACGTCCGGGTCGATCGGGTCGTCGACGCGGTCGTGCGGCAACGATAGTGCGCGGGGTCGCGCAGCCGCGCCCCCTTGACGGCGCGCGCGACGACGGTCAACCTCGCGGGCTGCGGTGGGGGCGGTCCGACCGAGTCGGCGCCGCCGAGACGACGAAGGGCCACGGATGATCTCCGGGGCCCTCGTGCTGTACTGCGAGCCGCCTGTGGGAATCGAACCCACGACCTTCTCATTACGAGTGAGACGCTCTGCCGACTGAGCTAAGGCGGCGTGGCACCCGGTCTCGCCTCGGCGATCCGGCTGGCACGAGAGTCTATGTTAGCGGGTTTCGCGGGTGACGTTGACCAGGTCAGCACATGGGATCGCTCGCGGGTACGGTTCCGTCGATGAGGTACCCCTCGACGGCATCGTTCACGCAGGAGTTGGACTTGTTGTACGCCGTGTGCCCCTCACCGTCGTAACTGACGAGCACGCCGCTGTCGAGCTGGTCCGCGAGCGCGACCGCCCACTCGTAGGGGGTGGCCGGGTCGCCGGTGGTGCCCACCACGAGGATCGGTGCGGCGCCGTCGGCGTGGATCTGCTCGCGCTCGCGATCACCCTGGTAGGGCCAGTTGACGCAGCCCAGGTCGCCGTAGCCGAAGTACGGGCCGATGGTCGGCGCGGCCGCGGCGATGGCCGCGGACTTCTCCCGCATGACCGCGACATCGGACTGGTAGGCGTAATCGAGGCAGTTGATCGCCCGGAACGACTCGGTCGAGTTGTCGCGGTACGTGCCGTCCTCGTTGCGGCCGTTGTAGCCGTCGGCGAAGGAGAGCGCGAGGTCGGCCTCGCCGAACATGACGGACTCGAACATCTGGCTGAGGTACGGCCACGATTCCGCGCTGTAGAGCGGGTAGATGATCGCCGTGAGCAGCGTGTCGGCGCCGACCATGCGGCCGTCGGTTCCGCGCAGCGGGCTCGCGTCGACGGACGCCAGCAGTCGGCTCACCTCGTCCATCGAGGCGTCGACCGACCCGTCGAACGGGCAGTCGGTTCCGGTGAGGCAGTCCTCGAGGTAGGCGCGCAGCGCCTGCTCGAAGCCCACGGCCTGGGCTTGCGTCACCTCGGCGTCGCTCGCCGACGGGTCGATCGCGCCGTCGAGCACGAGCCGGCCGACCTTGTCGGGGTAGAGGTCGGCATACGTCGCGCCGAGGAACGTGCCATAGGAGTACCCGAGGTAGTTGAGCTGCTCGTCGCCGAGGATCGCGCGCAGCAGGTCGAGGTCGCGCGCGGCGCTCACGGTGTCGACCTGTGGGAGCAGGTCGCCGGTCTGCTCGCTGCAGGCCTCGCCGAAGTCGGCGGCGGCCGAACCCACCAGGTCGATCCATTCGTCGCTGCCTCGCTCCGCCGGCACGATGCCGTAGAGGTAGTCGTCCATCTGCGCCGCGTCGTAGCAGGCGACGGCCGACGAGCGACCGACGCCGCGGGGGTCGAAGCCGACCACGTCGAAGCGCTCCTGCAACGGCTGGCCCACGGCGAAGTCGAGCGAGTCGGCGATGAACTCGTAGCCCGAGCCGCCCGGGCCGCCCGGGTTCACCAGGAGCGAGCCGATCTTGTCGCCCGCCGCGACGTGCCGCACGAGCGCGAGCTCGATCTCGCCGTCTCCGGGGCGTTCCCAATCGAGGGGCGCGGTGGCCGTCGCGCACCCGAGGCCGTCGCCGCAGCGCTCCCACTCGAGCACCTGCGTGTAGAACGGCCGGAGGTCCTCCGCCACGTCCTCGACGGTCGGCGTCGAGACGGGCTCCGCCGGGCTCAGGAACGACGGCATGCAGGCCGTGAGGGCGAGCAGCGCGGCGAGCGCGACGCCCGCGATGCCGACCCGGCGGGCGCGCGGCATCCGGGCGGTGCTGCTCGTGCTGCGTCTGCCGATCATGCGGCTCCCCGTTCGGTCGTGGTGGTGCGGATGGCGGAGACGAGCATCGCCTCGAGCGCGAGCGCGGGCTGCACGTTGCCCTCGATGCGCTCGCGCGACGCCTGGATGGCGTCGAGCGTCGCGAGCGTGCGCGCCGGCGACGCGGATGCCGCGGCGCGGCGCATCGGCTCGAGCAGCTCGCGGTTCACGAGGTCGACGTCGGCCGCGAGCTGGATGAGCAGGATGTCGCGATACAGGGAGGCGAGGTCGACGAGGATGCGGTCGATGCCGTCGCGGAGGCTGCGCGTCGCACGGCGCTTCTGGTCGTCCTCGAGCGCCTTGAGCTGCGGCCGGAGCGCCGGCGGCACCGCCTGGCCCGGCGCAAGGCCGAGCGAGTGCAGCGCATGCGCCCGCTCCTCGGCGTCGCGCAGCTCGGTGATCGCCTTCGCGTCGTCGCCCGCGATCTCGAGGAAGCGCGCCGCGGTCGCGACCGCGGTGGCCGCGGAACGCACCTCGAGCGCGAGCCGCAGCGTCTCGGCGCGGCGCCTCCTGGCCTCCTCGCTCGTGGCGAGTCGGTGGGCCATGCCGATGTGGCACTGCGCCTCGCGCGCCGAGCGCTCGGCGAGTTCGGCGTCGACGCCGTCGCGTCGCACGAGGAGGGCGGCCACCTCGGCGACCGTCGGCATCTGCAGCCGGACGGTGCGCACCCGCGACCGGATGGTCGGGATGAGATCGGCCTCGCTCGGCGCGCAGAGGATCCAGACCGTGCGCTCGGGCGGCTCCTCCAGCGCCTTCAGCAGGAAGTTCGAGGTCCGCTCGGTCATGCGGTCGGCGTCCTCGACGATGATCACGCGGTGGCGGCCGACCGAGGGCGCGTAGTGGGAGCGCCTGACGATCTCGCGCACGTCGTCGCGCTTGATGATGACGCCCTCGGTGGCCAGCACCTGCAGGTCGGGATGGCTGCGCGCGTCGACCTGGATGCGCGTCCGCTCGTCGCCGTCGGGGTCGCCCGCGATGAGCGCCGTGGCGAAGGCGTAGGCGAGGTTCGATCGGCCCGACCCCGGCGGGCCGGTGATGAGCCACGAGTGGGTCATCTGGTGCGAGGCGGCGCCCGCGGCCTCGGCCGCGGTACGGAAGACGGAGATCGCCTGCTCCTGCCCCGTCAGCTCGCTCCACACGCTCACGTCACCACGCTACCTTCCGCCGCCGACCGTGGCGTCGTCGCGACTCAGAGCAACCGCGCCACGCGGGCGCGGATGACACCGGCGATGTCGTCGACCGGCGCGGACGCGTCGACGACGAGGAAGCGGTCGGGCTCGGCCTCCGCGATCGCGAGGTACGCGGCGCGCACGCGGGCGTGGAACTCGGATGCCTCGGCCTCGAGCCGGTCGTAGCGCGTGCGCGCCTCGTCGAGCCGGCCCCGTGCGGCATCCGCGTCGAGGTCGAGGAGGATCGTGAGGTCGGGCAGCAGGCCCTCGGTGGCCCACAGCGACAGGCTCCTGACCTCCTCGGGGTCGAGCACCCGGCCGGCGCCCTGGTAGGCGACCGACGAGTCGATGTAGCGGTCCTGGATCACGACGTCGCCGCGCTCGAGCGCCGGCCGGACGACCGTGGCGATGTGGTGCGCCCGGTCGGCCGCGTACAGCAGCGCCTCGGCCCGCGGCGCGATGTCGCCCCGGTGGTGCAGCACGATCTCGCGGACCTCGACGCCGACCTCCGTGCCGCCGGGCTCCCGCGTGCGCACCACGGTGCGCCCCTCGGTTGCGAGCCACTCGCGCAGGAGCTCCGCCTGCGTGGTCTTGCCGGAGCCGTCGCCGCCCTCGAGGGTGATGAAGACGCCGCGGCTCACGCGGTGCTCTTCTTGGGCGCCGGCTTCTTGGCGGGCGCCTTCTTCGCCGTCGTCGCGCGCGTCGTCGTTCGCTTCGCCCGCGGCGCAGCGGGGCCCTTGGCGCGCTTGAGCTGCAGCAGCTCGACGGCCCGCTCGAAGGTGACGTCCTCGACGGACTCGGCGCGCGGGATGGTCGCGTTCGTCGTGCCGTCGGTGACGTAGGGGCCGAAGCGGCCGTCCTTCACCTTGATCGGCTTGCCGCTCACCGGGTCGTTGTCGAACTCCTTGAGCGCGCTCGACGCGCGGCGCGCGCCGTACTTCGGCTGGGCGAACAGCTCGAGCGCGCCGGGCAGGTCGATCTCGAAGATCGCATCCTCGCTCGGCAGCGTGCGCGTGTCGGCCCCCTTCTTGAGGTACGGACCGTAGCGGCCGTTCTGCGCCGTGATCTCCTCGCCCGACTCGGGGTCGAGGCCGACGACGCGCGGCAGGTCGAGCAGCTGCAGGGCGGTGTCGAGGTCGATCGCCTCGACCTGCATCCTCTTGAAGAGCGACGCCGTGCGCGGCTTGGGCGCCGCGGCCTTCTTCGCTCCCCGCTTCGGCTTCGGCGCCTCGACGACCTCGCCCGTGGCCGGGTCGACGGCATCGAGCCGTCGAGCCTCGCCGTCGACCTCGGGCTCGACCTCGGTGACGTACGGGCCGAAGCGGCCGTCCTTGACCACGACCAGCTTGCCGTTCTCGGGGTTCTCGCCGAGCACGCGGTCGCCCTGCACGGGCGCGTCGATGAGCTCCTGCGCCTTCGCCTCGGTGAGCTCGTCGGGCGCGAGGTCGTCGGGGAGGTTGACGCGACGCGGCGGCGCATCGGGCGCGGCATCCGGGTCGACCACCTCGAGGTAGGGCCCGTACTTGCCGAAGCGCAGCGTGACGTCGGGGGCGATCTGCATCGAGTTGATCTCGCGTGCGTCGATCTCGCCGAGGTTGTCGACGACCTGCCGGAGACCGCGGTGCTTGTCGGAGCCGAAGTAGAAGCTCGAGAGCCAGTCCACCCGATCTGCCTCGCCGGCGGCGATGTGGTCGAGGTCGTCCTCCATCTCGGCGGTGAAGTCGTAGTCGACGAGGTCGGCGAAGTGCTCCTCGAGCAGGCGGACCACGGAGAACGCGATCCAGCTCGGCACGAGGGCCTGGCCGCGCTGGGTGACGTAGCCGCGGTCGAGGATCGTCGAGATGATCGACGCGAACGTCGACGGGCGCCCGATGCCCAGCTCTTCGAGCGCCTTCACGAGGCTCGCCTCGGTGTAGCGCGGCGGCGGGCTCGTCTCGTGGCCCTTCGCCTCGAGCTCGGCGAGCGCGACCGACTGGCCCTCGCGCAGCGGCGGGAGCTTCGCCTCGCTCGGGGCGTCGTCGGCGTTGCGCTCCTCGTCGTGGCCCTCCTCGTAGGCGGCGAGGAAGCCGCGGAAGGTGATGACGGTGCCGCTCGCCGTGAACTCGGCGATCTGCCGGCCACCGGGACGGATGCGCCCTCGGGGGTCGCGGCATCCGTCGCCGTCGGCCCGACCTCGAGGGTGACCGTGGTCGTCTCGCCCTTCGCGTCGGCCATCTGCCAGGCGACCGTGCGCTTCCAGATGAGGTCGTACAGCTTGAACTCGCTGCCGCGGAGGGCGCTCTGCAGTCGGCGGGCGTGCGGAACACCTCGCCGGACGGGCGGATCGCCTCGTGCGCCTCCTGCGCGTTCTTCGTCTTGCCGGCGTAGACGCGGGGCTTGACGGGGACGGAGTCCGCGCCGTAGAGCTTCGTCGCCTGCGCCCGCGCCGCCGTGATCGCCTGCTGCGACAGCGCCACGGAGTCGGTGCGCATATAGGTGATGTAGCCGTTCTCGTAGAGCGACTGCGCGACGCTCATCGTGTCGCGGGCGGAGATCCAGAGCTTGCGAGCGGCCTCCTGCTGCAGGGTCGACGTCGTGAACGGGGCCGCGGGCCGGCGCGTGTACGGCTTCGACTCGACCTTGGAGACGGTGCGGGCGACGCCCTCGGCGCGGAGCGCGTGCACGAGCGCCTCGGCGACGCGCTCGTCGAGCACGACCGCCTTCCTTCAGCTGGCCGGCGTCGTCGAAGTCGCTGCCGGTCGCGACGCGCTCGCCGTCGAGCCGCACGAGCCGGGCGGCGAACGCCGGGGCGTCGTCGCTCGAGGCATCGCGTGAATCGCCCGATCAGGTCCCAGTACCCGGCCGCGACGAACGCGATGCGCTCGCGCTCGCGGTCGACGACGAGGCGGGTCGCCGCGGACTGCACGCGGCCGGCGGACAGGCCGGGACCGACCTTGCGCCAGAGCACCGGCGAGACCTCCTAGCCGTAGAGGCGGTCGAGGATGCGGCGGGTCTCCTGCGCGTCGACGAGGGCGAGGTCGAGTTCACGGGTGTTGTCCTTCGCCTGCTGGATCGCGTCCTTGGTGATCTCGTGGAACACCATGCGCCGCACGGGCACCTTCGGCTTGAGCACCTCGAGCAGGTGCCACGCGATGGCCTCGCCCTCGCGGTCCTCATCGGTGGCGAGCAGGAGTTCGTCGGCGTTCTTGAGCGCGCGCTTGAGTTCGGCGACCGTCTTCTTCTTCGCGTCGGTGACGACGTAGTAGGGCTCGAAGCCGTTGTCGACGTCGATGGAGTACTTGCCGAGCGGCCTTCTTCAGGTCGGCGGGGATGTCCTTCTGCTCGACGAGATCGCGGATGTGCCCGACCGAGGTCAGCACCTCGTAGCCGTCGCCGAGGTACTGGCGATCGACTTCATCTTCGTCGGCGACTCGACGATGACGAGCTTCTTCGCGCCTGACACCAGACTCCTCTTGTTCCGTGAATGGGAGAACGCACATCCGAGCCGCGCCCCCGAGCGGTGTGCCGTCGATCGGCGGGAGCAGTCCGCCGACAGCCACACCATACACACACTGACCGTGAGTGCACCCACTCGGCGACGCGAAATGGGGGTGGCGCTTGCGGGGCGAGCCCCTTGCAGTTCGTCGGGCGCGGAGGAGAATTGGCGGCATGGACACCTCTTCCGCGAGCTCGTACACGGCGAAACTGATCGACGGTCCGCTCGAGGGCAAGACGGTCGCGACCGCCTTCCTCGAGTCGGGCGACCCTCGTCCGCGACTCGAGCTCAACACCGACAAGGGCAAGCACTACATCTACACCCGGGGCGCGGGCCTCGAGTTCAGCGCGGACGACGACGACCGCCCGACGGCCGTCGAGTACCGCTTCGTCGAGACCGTCTTCGACTGAGCTCATCCCGTCCATCCGGGCGGGCCCGCCCGTGCGGCCGCGCGCAGTTCGACGCCGAACGCCGAGACCGCCACGGTGACGGATGCCACGGGCCCGTCGATTCGGCATGAGGTCAACGCCGCGCCGTTCCGCGCCGCCGTGCTCGCGGCGAGCGTGCACGGCACGCCGGGAACGGCACCCGAGATCGCGTCCGCCGCGGCGAGCGCAGCGGCATCGGCGGCGTTCTCCGCGCGCTGCGACGCGACGAAGGCGGCGGCGACCGGCACGATGAGGGCCGTCACGGCGACGACTGCGCCGACGATCCCCAGCGCGAGCACGGACGCGGCGCCGCGATCCGCGCCGCCTCGGCGAGCCGTCGCACGCCGCCCGCGTGGCGCGGCGGTCGGCCGCGCTCGCCGTGCACGGGATCGACGAACCATCAGCGTCCCCCGCTGACGGCGCACGACTCGGCCCGCAGCTCGATCGCGGCGAGCAACCCGTCGTCCGGGCGCGCTGAGCGAGACGCAGACGAACGGATCCTCGTCCCACGTGATCGAGCCCCGCTCCGCCGGAGACCCGATCCGCGATCGCCTGCGCCACCCCCGCCGACTCGCCGCGACCGAGCGCGCGGGCGGCGTCGGCCGCGGCATCCGTGAGGCGCACGTGCTGAGCGACGAGGTGCACGGACGCGAGGCAGGACGCCAGCACGAGGGCGATCGCGGGCAGCGCGACGGCGAACTCGGCCGTCACGCTGCCCCGATCGCCGGTCAGCCGACCGTGAGCGCATTCCGCACGAGGTCGGTGAGGATGCCGCGCACCTCGTCGCCGCGCAGGATGACGACGAGCAGGCCCGCGAACCCGACGGCGGCCATCGTGGCGACCGCGTACTCGGCGGTCGCGGCGCCGCGCTCCCGGCGACGCGCCGCAGGGCGCGACGCAGTCGCCGCGCCGCGGTCGAGCGCGCGGAGCCCGCCTCGGCGGCGTGCGCCGTGGGCATCGACGTCGCCCCCGGCGTCGACCTGCGGCGGAGTGGGGTCGACCTGCAGTTGCATGGTGGTGTTCCTTCCTGTTGTGCCGGAGCTCCGGCGGATGGGCGGCACGAGTCGGGGGGCGTCACGCGGCACCGCCGAGGGTGCCGGTCACGACGGAGACGAGCAGCGGCACGACGCCGAGCAGCACGAAGGCGGGCAGGACGCAGGCGCCGAGCGGCAGCATGAGCCGCACGCCGAGCGCGGCGGCTCGGGCGGCGCCGTCGGAGCGCGCGACCCGTCGGAGGCGGGCGGCCTCGGCGCGGAGCAGCTCGGCGACCGGGGCGCCCGCGCGGGCGGCCAGGGCGATGACGGCGTCGGCCGCAGCGCCATCGGTGGCCGTCGATCCCACTCGCCTCGAGCGCCTGCGCGACGAGCCGACGCGCTCGATCGACCGAGGCGCCGCTCGACATGGCGATCGCGAGCAGCTCGAGTTCGAGGCCCGGCATCGGCGCTCGGCCCGCGTCGCACGCGCCGCGAGGGCGGCGCTCCACCGGCGGCCGGCCCAGAGGAGCGCGCCGCCCGGCGACCAGGCAGGCGATGCCGAGCGGGTTGCCGAAGAGCACGGCGAACGTGTCGAAGCCGAGCGCGGCGCCGAACAGGACGGCGATCAACGGCAGGGCGAGCACCAGCCGCGCGCTCGCGACGGGGCCGGCGAGCGCACTCCGCACCTCGCGCCGCAGCTGGGCCTCGTCGCGCAGCGCGGCACCGAGCTCGCGGAGGCTCGCCGCGAGCGGCGCGCCCGACTCCGCGGCGACCGCCCAGGCCGCGGCGAGCACGGCCCACTGGCGGATGACCCCGAGGCCGCGCTGCAGCGCCGTCGTGATGGCCGCCGACACCGGCTCGCCGTTCGCCGCGGCTGCGGCGGCGGCCGGCGGACCGCCTCGTCGCCGCTCGGGACGCCACCGCCCGAGTCGCCACGGCTCGCCGGCGTCGACCGTCGCCGAGGACCGTCGTCGCGGCGCCCATCGACTGCGTGACCGTCGTGCCGGAGGCCGGTGCGCGAACCGCCCCCAGGTGCGTCCACGCGGCAGACGCCGGAACGCCGGCGGCGAGCAGCACGGCGAGGCGCTCGGCGACGACCGCGATCGCGTCGACGCTCGCGGCGGCGTCTGGTCGACGGCGCAGCGCGGCGACGCGTGCACCGAGCCTCGGCGCGGGCCCGAGCCCCGCTCGCGCACGGATCGTGCGGGCGCCGCGCGGTCACCGCCCCACCACCGCCAACCGGTCGTCGCGGAGCTCGAACCGCCCGATGCCGGCGAGCCGCCGGCGCCCGTCGACGCGCTCGAGGTGGAGCACGAGGTCGAACGCGCTCACGGTCTGCCGGGCCACGGCCTCGGGCGAGAGGCCCGCGGTGGCGCCGAGCGCCTCGAGTCGGGCCGGCACGTCGGCGAGCGAGTTCGCGTGCAGCGTGCCGGCACCGCCGTCGTGGCCGGTGTTGAGGGCGGCCAGGAGCTCGCGCAGCTCCGCCCCGCGGCACTCGCCGACGACGAGCCGGTCGGGACGCATCCGCAGCGCCTCGCGCAGCAGCGCATCGAGGCCGAGTCGCCCGGCACCCTCGAGGTTCGCCTGCCGCGCCTCGAGCGAGACGACGTGGGGGTGGGCGACGTTGAGCTCGGCGACGTCCTCGATGAGCACGATGCGCTCGCGTTCCGGCGCTTCGCCGAGCAGCGCCGCGAGCAGGGTGGTCTTGCCCGCGCCGCCCGCGCCCGTGACGAGCAGGTTCTCGCGACGCTCGGCCACCGCGCGGCGGAGCACGGCCTCCTGGGCGTCGTCGAACATGCCCGCGCGGGCGAGCGCGGCGAGCGGGAAGCCGCCGGCGCGCGGCACGCGCACCGAGATCAGCGTGCCGTCGGTCGAGACGGGCGGCAGCACGGCGTGCACGCGGATGCCGCCGCCGAGCCGCACGTCGACGCACGGCGTCGCCTCGTCGATGTGCCGGCCGCCGCGGGCGACGAGCTGCACCGCGAGGGCGCGCACGTCGCCCTCGTCGGCCGACCAGGCCGGCTCACGTTCGGGCCCGGCGCCACGGTCGATCCAGAGCCCGCGCCCGCCGTTGACGAAGAGGTCGGTCACGGGCCCGGAGGCCGCGAACGGCGCGAGCGGCCCGAGCACCGCGAGGTCGGCCGAGGCGGCGACCGGCGGCTCACCCGGCGAGCGACTCGCGGACGCCCGACGGTCGGCCGCCGACGCTCCGTCGTCGTGCCGTGACGGGAGCCGCTCGTCGGCCCGGCCGGGACATCGCACGAACCGGACGGCGTCGCCTGGTCGAGCGGGGCCCGACGGCGTCGACACCGCGTCCGTCGAGCGGTGGCGCGCATCGTGCTGCCACGACGGGGTGGCGACGAAGGGATGGTCATGCGACGACCGTAGGAGGCCGACCCGGAGGCCGGACCCTCGCTGACGCGTCAGATGGAAAGAGCCTCCCCCACACCGTTGTGGAGGAGGACTCGATCAGCACACGCCACCGGAGCAGCGCCCCTTAACGAAGGGGGCGGCACCCATTGGGGGGAACAGGTGCCGCCTCGGCAGCGCAAGGATTGGGGGGAATCACGGGCGCTGCAGGCCCGAAACGAGTGTTCGGGCGGTACCCAGTGTATGGCCTGCAGAACGATGCGCAAGTATTTTTTGTCCTCATTTGTGCGGACATACAGAATTCTCTGCGCAAAGGCACAGTAACCGCTCCCACGCCTGCTCGGAAGAGCATACGACGCAGCGTGACCGACCTGTTACGAGGTGCTCGGGAGCGGGCGGTAGGGTGCTGGTGGGGCAGGCGACCCAACCGATGCAGCAATCGCGAAGGAGCGACCGGAGAACCATGACCGTCCAGATCGATCACGCCCTCAAGGAGACCAGGCGATTCCGCCCGAGCCCCGAGTTCGCCGCCCAGGCCGTCGCCGACGAGCAGCCTCTACGAGGCCGCCGCGCGCCGACCGGCTAGGCATTCTGGGCCGACCAGGCCCGCGAGCTCCTCCACTGGCACAAGCCGTTCACCCGCATGCTCGACTGGTCGAACCCGCCGTTCGCGAAGTGGTTCGACGACGGCGAGCTCAACGTCGCCTACAACTGCCTCGACCGGCACGTGGCGGCCGGCAACGGCGACCGCGTCGCCACTGCACTGGGAGGGCGAGCCCGGCGACCGCCGCGACGTCACCTACGCCGAGCTCACCGACGAGGTGAAGCGCGCCGCGAACGTGCTCGACGAGCTCGGCATCGGCGAGGGCGACCGCGTCGCGATCTACATGCCGATGATCCCCGAGGCGATCGTCGCGATGCTCGCCGTCGCCCGCATCGGCGCCATCCACTCCGTCGTCTTCGGCGGATTCAGCGCCGACAGCCTGCGCGTCGCGCATCGACGACGCCGGGGCGAAGCTCGTCATCACCGCCGACGGCGGCTACCGCAAGGGCAGGGTGTTCCCGCTCAAGCCCGCCGTCGACGTGGCGCTCGCGAAGGCCGAGGGCGGCGACCGTGAGCAACGTGCTCGTCGTGCGCCGCGGCGGGAACGACGTCGAGCTGGACCGACGGCCGCGACCTCTGGTGGCACGAGACGGTCGCCCGCGGCATCGACCGAGCACGAGGCGCAGGCGTTCCCCGCCGAGAACCCGCTCTTCATCCTCTACACGTCGGGCACCACCGGCAAGCCGAA
This sequence comes from uncultured Actinomycetota bacterium, assembly GCA_963799015.1. Classification (GTDB taxonomy): domain Bacteria; phylum Actinomycetota; class Actinomycetes; order Actinomycetales; family Microbacteriaceae; genus Agromyces. The sequence continues at coordinate 51,768 of CAWCWD010000054.1, forward strand.
GGGCATCCTGCACACCTCGGGCGGCTACCTCACGCAGGCGGCGTTCACGAACAAGGTCGTGCACGACATCCATCCCGAGACCGACGTCTTCTGGTGCACGGCCGACATCGGCTGGGTCACCGGCCACACCTACGTCATCTACGGCCCGCTCGCCAACGGCGCCACCCAGGTGCTCTACGAGGGCACCCCCGACACGCCGCACCCCGGCCGCTGGTGGGAGATCGTCGAGAAGTACGGGGTCACCATCCTCTACACGGCGCCCACCGCCATCCGCTCGTTCATGAAGCTCGGCCGCGCAGATCCCGCAAGAAGTTCGACCTGCGCTCGCTGCGCCTGCTCGGCTCGGTGGGCGAGCCGATCAACCCCGAGGCGTGGATGTGGTACCGGCAAGTCATCGGCGGCGGCTCGATCCCCGATCGTCGACACCTGGTGGCAGACCGAGACCGGCGCGATCATGATCTCGGCGCTGCCCGGCGTCACCGACACCAAGCCCGGCAGCGCACAGGTGCCGCTCCCCGGCATCTCGATCGACGTCGTCGACGACGACGGCACGCACGTCGACGGCAAGGGCGGCGGGCTGCTCGTCGTCACCGAGCCGTGGCCGACCATGCTGCGCGGCATCTGGGGCGACCCGGAGCGGTTCATGGAGACCTACTGGGAGAAGTTCGGCGACAAGTACTTCGCCGGCGACGGCGCCCGCCGCGACGAGGACGGCGACATCTGGCTGCTCGGCCGCGTCGACGACGTCATGAACGTCTCGGGCCACCGCCTGTCGACGACCGAGATCGAGTCCGCGCTCGTCGCCAACCCGTGGACGGCCGAGGCGGCGGTCGTCGGCGCGTCCGACGAGACGACCGGCCAGGCGGTCGTCGCGTTCGTCATCATCAAGGCCAGCCAGGTCGAGCACGCGACCGACCCGGCGGGCTGCCGCAGAGGAGCTGCGTCGGTGGGTCGGCGAGCAGATCGGCGCGATCGCGCGCCCGCGCGACGTCTACATCGTCGACGAGCTGCCGAAGACCCGCTCGGGCAAGATCATGCGCCGCCTGCTGCGCGATGTCGCCGAGGGCCGCGAGGTCGGCGACACCACGACGCTCGCCGACACCTCGGTGATGAGCGTGATCAGCGCGCAGGTCAGGTAGCGCACGAACGGCGGATGCCGCGGCCGGGAGCGATCCCGCCGCGGCATCCGCCGTCTTCGCGTGCGGTCGTACGCGGCTAGGCGAACTCGAAGACGACCTCGACCTCGACGGGCGCGTCGAGCGGCAGCACGGCCACGCCGACCGCGGAGCGGGCGTGCCGGCCGGCGTCGCCGAAGATCTCGCCGAGCAGCTCGCTGGCGCCGTTGATGACGCCCGGCTGGCCGGTGAACGCCGGGACGGAGGCCACGAAGCCGGCGAGCTTGACGATGCGCGTGACCCGGTCGAGCGAGCCGAGCGCGGCGCGCACTGCGGCGAGCGCGTTGAGCGCGCACTGCGGGCGTACGCCTTCGCGTCGTCGGCGGGGACGAGCCCGTGGCCGTCGCCGACCTTGCCGGTCGCGGGGAGCGCGCCCGAGACGATCGGCAGCTGCCCGGAGGTGTAGACGAGGTCGCCGTGCACGACCGCGGGGACGTAGGCCGCGACGGGGGCGGCGACGGCGGGCAGCTCGATGCCGAGCTCGGCGAGACGGGCCTCGACGCGCCATCAGGCCTCTCCCTCGAACTGCTTGGCGGCCTGCGCGGCCGCTGCGGCGCCGGCGGATGCCGCCGACGACGACTCGCCGCCGACCGGACGCTTCAGGTAGGCGACGAGCCCGCCTTCGGGACCCTGCACGACCTGCACGAGCTCCCAGCCCTCTTGCCCCAGTTGTTGAGGATCGCGGCGGTGTTGTGGATGAGCAGAGGCGTGGTGAGGTACTCCCAGGTCGGCATGCGATTCCTCGTCTCTGATGTGGGCGTGCCGGAAACCGATCCGGCGATCGATCGGGCGGGAGTCGGTGTCTGGCGCGTGGGCGCGACGCTCGCCCGGCATAGCGGGTTTTGCCAGCCTTCTCCGTTAAGCTCCACTATATGTCTGCCCAAAAACGTACGATGAGCGACGTCGTGCTCGGGATCCTCGGCTTCGTCGGCATGAGCGCTCTCGCCGGCGTCCTCGTCACCGCCGCCGTCACCCCCGCCCTCGCCGTCACCGGCATGGCCGCGAACAACGGCATCTCCATGTTCGAGAACCTGCCCGGGCGACCTCGAACATCGACAAGCTGTCGCAGAAGACGGACATCTACGCGACCCAGCCCGACGGCGCGCAGGCCCACCTGCCGTCGTTCTTCGACCAGAACCGCGAGCAGGTGACGTGGGAGGCGATCAGCCAGTACGTGAAGGACGCCGCGATCTCCGGTGAGGACCCCCGGTTCTACGAGCACGGCGGCGTCGACATCCAGGGCACGATCCGCGGCGCGGTCGAGCACCTACGTCCTGAACCGGCGACGATGCAGGGCGGCTCGTCGATCACGCAGCAGTACGTGAAGAACGTGCTCATCCAGCGGCGTGCGCGAGGCGAAGACCGAGGAGGAGAAGGAAGCGGCGTACGACTCCGCCACCGAGACCTCCCCCGAGCGCAAGCTCCAGGAGATGCGCTACGCGATCGCCCTCGAGAAGAAGTTCTCGAAGGACGAGATCCTCCTCGGCTACCTGAACATCGCGGCGTTCGGCGGTCGCGTCTACGGCATCGAAGTCGGCGGCGCAGTACTACTTCGGCGACAAGCACGCCGCAGACCTCACCCTCGCGCGAGGCGGCGAGCCTCATCGCGATCGTCAACCACCCCGAGAAGTTCCGCCTCGACTACCCCGAGAGCGAGACGAACGGCGCCGCCACGGTCGTCGACGGCCAGCCCGTGCCGTACGCCGACAACAAGCAGCGGCGCGACTACATCCTCGGCGAGATGCTGAAGCTGAAGAAGATCACGCAGGAGGAGTACGACGCCGCCATCGCGACGCCGGTGGCACCGGTGATCACCGAGCCGAGCACCGGGTGCCAGACCGCACAGGGCAGCGCGTACTTCTGCGACTACGTCGACCTGGATCATCAAGAACCAGTACGACGACCCGGCGACGCCCGAGGTGAACGAGGGCGCCCGGATGCTGCAGCAGGGCGGCCTGCAGATCTTCACGACGCTCGACCTCGAGCTGCAGAACAAGGCCGAGACGGCGATCGCCGAGAACGTGCCGTTCTCCGACTCGCGCTTCGACGTGGGTTCGGTCGCGGTGACCGTGCAGCCGGGCACCGGCCGCATCCTCGCGATGGCGCAGAACAAGAAGTACTCCAACGACCCCGACGTCGTCGCGACGAGTCCCGAGTACACGTCCGTGAACTACAGCACCGACTACGAGTACGGCGGATCGAGCGGCCTGCAGCCCGGGTCGACGTACAAGGTCTTCACGCTCGCCGAGTGGCTCAAGCGGGTCATTCCCTCAAGGAGACGTTCAACGGCTCGCGCCGCGCGTTCACGTCGTTCACCGACAGCTGCGCCGGCAACTACACGGGGCCGCCCTACAACCCGCGCAACGACGACGGCCGAATCGCGAACAACGCCGTCGACGCGACCGCGTGGTCGGTGAACACGGGCTTCATGGCGATGGCGCAGCAGCTCGACCTCTGCGAGATCAAGCAGACCGCCCAGGCCTTCGGCGTGCACCGCGCCGACGGCGGCGACCTGCAGATGAACCCGTCCGACGTGCTCGGCACCCAGGAGATCGCGCCCGTCACCATGGCCGCCGCGTTCGCGGGCATCGCGAACAACGGCCTGACCTGCACGCCCATCGCGATCGACCGGATCGTCAAGTCCGACGGCACCGAGGTGGCGCCGCCGGCGTCGACCTGCTCGCAGTCGGTCGACCCCCGAGGTCGCCCACAGCATGGCGTTCGCCATGCAGGAGACCTTCGCGGCGGCGGCACGGCGACCGCCTCCGACCCCGAGCACCGGCGTCGCCGCACATCGGCAAGACCGGTACGACCGACGACGCGAAGGACACCTGGATGATCGGCGCGAGCACCAAGGCCGCCACGGCGGTCTGGGTGGGCAACGTCGTCGGCGACGCGAACCTCCGCAACCTGAGCTTCGACAGCGGCGCGGCGGCCACGGCGCGTCACCGCATCTGGCCCGCGATCATGGAGCTCGCCGACAACAAGTACGGCGGCGACGACTTCCCCGAGCCCGACCCGAGCGCCTTCAAGGCAGGTGCTGGTCGACGTGCCGCAGGTCGATCGGGCTGTCGCTCGACGCGGCGAAGCAGGCGATCGAGGCGGCGGGCTTCGTCTTCGAGGACGGCGGCGCAGCGGACTCGAACCAGCCCGCGGGCACGGTCTCGGGCACCGACCCCGGGCCAGGCCGGTCGCGGCAGCACGATCCGCGTCTTCACCGAGCAACGGCAACGGGCACGACCGTGCCCGACCTCGACCGGCATGAACGTGCTGCAGGCGAAGGCCGCGCTCGATGCGGCAGGCCTGCGCATGAAGGGCGGCGGCGGCAACCCGCACGGGCTCCGTCACCAGCCAGAGACCCGGCGCCGAACACCGGGGCCAAGCGCGGCGACGAGGTCACGGTGACCTTCGACGACGGCGGCAACTGCGACCGGGCGACGGTTGAGCCGGAACGCGCTCACGCCCGCTGCGCGGATCGCCATCGCGATCGGCGCGGCGGGCGCTGCCGCGCTCGCATGGGGGTCGCTGGTCGAGCGCACCGGTGGACGCTGCGCGACGCGCGATGTGCCGGTCCTCCCCGCCGGCGCGGACCCCGATCAGGGTGCTGCACCTGTCCGACCTGCACATGGCGCCGTGGCAGCGCGACAAGCAGGCCTGGATCGCGCTCGCTCGCCGATCTCCAGCCCGATCTCATCGTCGACACCGGCGACAACCTGGGCCACGCGACGCGGCATCGGGGCATCCGCCGCGCGTTCGACGCCGTTCGCGCGGCATCCCCGGCGTCTTCGTGCACGGGTCGAACGACCACTCGGCCCCGTCGCTGAAGAACCCGTTCACGTACTTCACGGGCCCGTCGGGTGACGTCGCGCGTGCGAAGCCGCCTCGACATCGACGAGCTTGCACGCGCTACTTCGCGGAGCTCGGCTGGCACGACCTCAACAACGCGGCGGCGGCCTCGATCTCGCGCGGCACGCATTCGAGTTCGTTCGGCGTCGACGACCCGCACCGGCTACGACCGCCTCGACCTCATCGCGGCGGCGATCGACGAGCTGCGCGCCGAGACCGCTCGCGACGAGGTGGGCCGACGCGGCACGCGGCCGGGCCCGACCCACGTCGGCGTCACCCACGCGCCGTACCGGCGCGTGCTCGACTCGTTCGTCGAACCACGGCGCCGACGCATCTTCGCGGGCCACACCCACGGCGGCCAGGTGCGCGTGCCCGGCTTCGGCGCGCTCGTCGCCAACTGCGACATCCCGCTCGATCAGGCGCAGGGTCTAGCGTCTGGCAGCACGGGCTCCGCACGGCCTTCCTCAACGTCACCGCCGGCCTCGGCACGTCGATCTACGCCCCGGTGCGGTTCGCCTGCCCGCCCGAGGCCTCACTGCTCACGCTCGTTCCCGCCGAGTAGGCCGACCGCGCCGCGATGACGATCGGAACGGCTCCGCGGCATCGGCCATGGTCAGGTGGCCGGATTTATCGGCTATCCTTGTGGAGACTCGTGGGGGCCACCGGGGTGTGGCGCAGCTTGGTAGCGCGCGTCGTTCGGGACGACGAGGCCGCAGGTTCAAATCCTGTCACCCCGACCATGAGTTCCTAAGCGATGTCAAGCTGCCGGGTGCTGGGTAGCCTGTGCTTGGGACGGGCCGGTCGACGGAGCGCGTAGCGACTCCTTGCTTCGCCGGCTCGTTCTTGTTGTGGTGCGAGTTCGGCGCAGTGATACGGGGACGGTGTATCGGGCGCGGATGATCGCGCGGCCCTGGTCCAATGTGACGACGGTGCCGTCGACGTCCCGCAGCTCGTATGGCGTGCTCGCGTTCCAGCAGGCCGCAATCCGTGTGAGCAGCGTCGCGGCGATGTGACAGATCGCGGTGTTGTGATGCTTGCCGCTCTCGACCATGAGCCGGTGGTATTTCGCAGCGAGCGTCGGGTCCTGTCTGCGGGCTTGGTCTGCGCTGATGAACAGTGCTTCGCGGAGCAAGGCGTCACCGTGCTTGGTGGGACCGCCGTGGCGGCCGGAGATGCCTGAGGAGTCGAGCGAGGGGACGAGGCCGCTGAACGAGCGCACGGCTGCGAGGGACCGGAACCGGCCCGGGATCGCCGAGCCTGCCGAGGATGACAGCGCCATTTACGGGTCCGACTCCGGGCGCTGAGGTGATGATGCCGCGAGGGTCCCGTTCCCGGACGAGGGCGTCGATGCGGTCATCGAGCTCCTTGAGCTCGTCCGTGATCCGCAATGCGCAGTCGTGCTTCGATGGCAATGTCTTCGGCGAGGTCGGCGAACTCCAGGTCCTCGCCCCAAAGCTCACGTGATGCTGCCGCGGCGGCGAGAATCATGTCAGCAACGGCTTCTCCCCATGCTCCGCGCGAGTGACGGCCGAGGAACTTGACCAGTCGGGCTCGTCCTAGCCGCCGCACGGCGATCGGGTCCCCGTAGCCCGCGGCGAGGAACCGCAGCGGGGTCTTGTTCGACAGCTCGCCGCTGAACGCAGCGTGCCAGTCGGGCCCGAGGATCTCGAGAAGGGCATCGAGTCTGGCGATGCTGGTCGTGCGTCGCTTGACCAGGGTCGGAATGCAGTTTCGTCGCCCGCCGCAGCGGGTCGCCCGGGCCGAGGCCCCGCTCGGCGTGGAGCCCCTCTGGATGCAGCAACGGCAACCGCGCCAGCAGCACCGAATCGAGACGGTCGCTCTTGGTGTGCTTCGCGTAGTACGCGCGCAGATCCGCTGACGCTCGCGCGGGACGAGCACCACCGTGCACCGCGGCGACGAAACGACGCCGCCAACGGGACCCAGGCGTTGCGGGTTGGCTCCATCACCACGGTCACGTCTTCCGCCGCGACGGCCTTCGGGCAGTCTCGACCAGAGCTGCTCGAGGTCGGCAGGGTTGGTGCGGAACCGATACCCGGACCAGAGAAGTTCGCCACGTTCGTCAGCGAGCGCTGGCTTGATGCGGGGCGCGGACACGCGATGTCCACGCCGATACGGACGATCATCTGGGACTCCTTCACGTTTGCTCATCCAGTCGCCGGCAACCGTGCTGCAGAGGAGTCGATCCGCACCGGACATTCGCTAACAGGGATCCTCGACCGGACGGTGCGCGAGGTCATCGGGTTCCTAACAGGGCATCTCGAACTCCCGGCAGTGGCCCCGCCCGCCAACGCGATCAACAGGCAAGAAGTCGCCGATGCGCTCCACTCGGTCAAGCAACGACGACGGGCGGGTGCCGGACAGCACCGATCCTGCCCGCCGGCCGACGGACAAGCCCAAGTGTTGCCCACCCAGCTTGAATGTCGGTCAGGGTCGATGCGGGCAGCCCGTGCTGGTCCGCAGTGTGGGTGAACGTGGTGACCACGATCGGGCCGGTGATGCGGGGGTGGGCGCTGATGTGCAGCAGGTAGCGGGAGTGGTCATCGAGCCAGGAGATGATCTCCGTGTCGGTTCCGTCGGCGAGGGGCCAGTGAGTGAAATCGGACTGCCAATTCTTGTTGGGTTGGGCGGCTTTGAACCGGATGATCGAGGAGCTTGGCCGTTTCTGTGGCTGCGGGGTGATCATGTCGTGGGCGCGAAGGACGCGCCAGATCGTGGATGTGGCTGGTGCGGGCAGCCCGGCGCGTTCGAGTCGTGCGGCGATGGATTCCGCGCCGGCGTCCAACCCTGCATAGGTGAGCTCGTCGCGGAGTTCCAGGATCCGTGCTCGGGTCGTGGGGGTCGTCGCCGTCGGTGAGGTCCGAGGTCGACGTGAGCGGGGCTCGAGCCCGGCTTCGCCTGACTCGCGGTAGCGGGCGAGGAGGACGTGCACCCATTGCCGTCCGACACCGAATCGTGCTGCAGCTTCGGAAGGGGTCAGCCCGCCGGCGATGACCGCGAGGACGATCACACGATTCTGGTTCCGATTCGCCATGCACCATCGTCGACCAGTCGTCGATGTCTCGACACATCACCAGAGTCGCCCATGTCCCGACACACCAGTCGTCGATGTCCTGAAACCAGACACTGTCACCCCGACCATCTGATACGAAGCCCCCTCCACGAGGAGGGGGCTTCGTCGTCTCCGAGCCGGGTCGGACGGAAGACGTGAAACCCGTCTCCGGTGAGGTGGACGATCGACCGCTCCGGTCCACGGCCCCACCCCAAGAGGTGTGCGTCGGGCACCACGATCCGCCGCGGATCGACGGCCAGCCCCACCCCCATCGCCTTCAGGGCGGCCTCCTTGATCGTCCACAACCGTGCGAGCGCTCGACGGCGACTCGCATCCGGGAGCTGGGCAACGCGGGCTCGCTCGGATGCGGTGCACATGCGACGCACCAGCGGCGCACGGCCGAAGGCGTCGAACGGCTCCTCCTCGACGTCGACACCGAGGCGACCGCCCCGGACCACCGCGACGAGGAGCGTCCGGCCGCTGTGCGAGATGCTGACGTCGACGTCGGGGAGCGCGAGCAGCCGCGGCTTGCGACCCGGCGTGGTCACCTCGAACCCCGTCCACTCGACCCCGAGGCGGGTCGTGACGAGGTCGCGCACCCATCGGCGGGCGGTCGCACGGCAGCGCCGCAGCTCGTCGGCCCGTTCGGCGGCGGTGGCGGGCAGCGGCGGATCACCGTCGGCGACGATGGGCTCGGGGCCGCCGCACGCCCCCAGACGCCAGAACACACCGGTGGCCGTCGCGGATTCGCACCGTGTCGACGACTCCCGCGGCGCTGCCGAGCGGGTCACGCCGTGACGAGCCGTTCGGAGATGCCGCCGGCGAGGGTGCTGATCGTGGGGTAGTCCCAGACGATGGTCGGATCGACGTCGAGGGCGTAGGTGTCCTCGATGTCGCCGCAGAGCGTGAGGGCGTAGACGGAGTCCAGCCCGAGCTCGGCGAGCGGCGTGTCCGGCGTGAACGACGCGGCGTCGACCTTGCCGTACGCCACGACGCGGCCGATCAGCCAGGACTCGATCGATGCGGCATCCGTGTTCATGGTACTCATGGAGCGCCTTCCTTCCAGGCCGCCGGTGGCGGCGAATCGTCTCGGGTCGAGAGGGCGAAGCGGACGTCTCGCCCGACCCGGTCTCCGGCGAACTCCATGAGTCGGTCGACGACGATCGGGTCGAGGGGCGGCATGCGATCGCCGCGGAGCCGCGCCTCGATCCGGTTCAGCCCGGCGACGCGGATGAGCGGGTCGCTCGTGATCGCCGCCGGAGCCCCCTCGGCGCACACGCCGGCCCACGCACCGCCGGCGAGCGCGAGCGTGAGCCGATGTGCGACGGAGAACGCGTGGGGGGCGGCATCCGCGCCGAGGTCCGTCGGCTGGAGCGCGGCGATCTCGTCGCGCACCTCGTCGAAGGCGACCGCCACGCGCTCGAGCGCCTCGGATTCCGCTCCCGGGCCGAACCGCGAACGGATCGACGGATCGCGGAGCGCCGCACCCAGCGGGTCGTGGGCGCCGCCGCCGAGCGTGAGCCGATCGAACGCCAGCTCGTCGAGTGGTGCGCCGAGCCGGAACAGCCCGGGCTCCGTAGCGCCGGTTCGTCGCGAGCGACGGAGCCACGCCGGGAGGTTCGGCAGGATCGTGAGCAGGCAAGCCGTCGACCCGCCGTGCCCGATCGGCACGACCGCGAGGTCGCGGAGGAACTTCTCGAACACGTCGTACGGCGCGACGCGTGCGTAGAACGTCGAGCCGAACAGCACCGAGAGGTCGTCCATCGTCGAAAGCAGCAACTGCGGCACCAGCGCCTTCGACGCGGCCGAGAGGACGAGGGACTCGGCCGGCGCGAGGTGCAGCGCACGCACGACCACGGCGCTGAACGCGTCGGCGAGCAGGAAGTCCGCGATCGCGCCGGCGAGCAGCGCACGGGCGTGCGGAAGGTCGAGCACGCTCGCGCCGTACAGCGACCGCTCGCGCCCATAGCGCACGGCCAGGTCGAGCGACGCATCGACGGTCGCGACCGCGAGCGCCGGAATCACGGCCCGGCTCACCGGGCCGGCCGTGAGTGCGGTCTGCGTCGCCGTCCCTGGCGCACCGACGGTGCCCGCGACCGGGACGGGGAGCCCGCGGAACTCGGCCCCTCCGATGCGGCATCCGCGCAGGCCCGCGGTGAGCACGCGACGGCTCGTGTCGACGTACCGCCGGGTCGCGTCATCCTTGTGCCAGAGGAGCAGGGAGTGGCTGCGGGCACCGGACTCGGGCGCGGTGCGAGCCATGATGAGCACCGACTCCGCTCGGTCGACGTTGTCGATCACCTGCTCGGAACCGTCGCACGAACCAGAGGTCTCCGACCTGCTCGGCGGCGCACTCGTTCGTGCACCAGGTCGTTTCCGTGGTCGAGCTCGTGGAAGCCGACGGCGATGCGCTCGCCGCGCAGCAACCGCGCCGCGACCTCGGCACGCTGCATGTCGTCGCCGGCCACCCACACGTTGAGCGCCGCCATGAGCGTCGTGAGCCCGTGGCCGAGCCCGACCGACGGATCCCTGCGGAAGACCGGCCGCCAGCGCCGCACCAGGTCTTCGGTGGAGACCCAGCGTCCGCCGTACGCGGCCGGGACGAACTCGGCCGCGGCGCCCCACTCGTCGAGGAGCGCCTCGGCGGCTCCGCTCGTGCGCCTGGCGTCGTCGTCGGCGACGATCGACGTGTAGTCGAAGGGTCCGCGCTCGCGCGGGTCGCCGAACAGCTCATCGAGGTCGTCGGGCTCGCGCCGGGACGCTCCAGGCCCCGTCGGCCCGCGGTCGACGATCGTCACGAGTCCACCTCCCACCCCTCGAGCACCGTGATCCGCCGACCGCCGCGGGCGAGCTCGATCGCGAGGTCGGCGAGCGCCGCCGCCGACGCCGCCGCGGTGGGCGATGCCCGCAGGCCGAGGCGCACCGCGAGGCGTTCGAGGGTCGCGAGCAACCTGGTCTCGGATGCCGCGGCGCCGCGCTCCGGCCCGGCCAGCTCGACGGCGATCGCGCAGGCCGCCCCGAAGCAGAGCGCGAGACGCCCCGCGAGGTCGAACGAGGCCGCACTCGGTGCCGCCTCCCGAGGCGCGACGCGAGCGAGCTCCAGCAGTCGGCCGAACTCGCTCGCGATCTGCTGCGCGGGCCGTGCGGCCGGCCGCCCCGCGAGCAGCTCCACGAGGGACGGCAGCGCCCGCATGAGCCGGGACCCGCGACGGGTGACGAGGCGGAGCCGCTGGGAATCGATCCACGCATCGGGCCCGGCGTCGAAGCGGAACTCCTGCACGAGTGCCGCGGCGTCGACGGGATCCGCGTCTCGCGTGATCGAGGGGAACTCGTTGATGATCATGTTGAGGTTGACGATCGAGTTGCCGTCGAAGATGCCGACCACCCGGTTGTCTCGCGCCGCCTTCTGGAAGTCGCCGGTCCCGGCGATCCCGAGGATCTGGGACCGCGCTCCGAGGAACGCCGTCAGGTCGTTCACCAGCAGGTCGACGGTCGTGGGGACGAGGGACTTCACGAGCGCGCTCACGAGGGCCATCTCGTCGGTCGCTCCGTGGACCTCCCGCGCACCTGCGACCATGACCGACTCCGCGAGCAGCGCGTCGGCCACCGCCGTCCCGAGGGTCGCGCGACCCGCGGGGAGCTCCGAGAGGCCGCGACCGTGGGGCCCGCCGGGACGCGGCGAACTCCACCGCGATCCCGACGAGGTGATCGGCGGCGCCGAGGGAGAGCGCCGTGCACAGGGGCCTGGTCAGTTGGAGGCTCTTCAGCACGATCTCGAGCCCGTGTCCCGGCGGTCCCACGAGGTGGTCGGGCTCGACGACCCCGCGGCGAATGGCGAGCCCGCTGATGTCGGCCCCGCGGATGCCGTGCGTCGAGACCTTCGGCAGCGTGGCGTACGCGCCCGCATCCAGGCGATGCTTGTCGACGAGCACCAGCGAGAGCGCCCTCGGCCCGGAATCGCCCGTGCGGGCGAGCACCGTCATCGCGCGGCACCGCCGGGCGCTGTTGATCGGCCACTTCTCGCCGTCGACCACGACACGCTCGCCGATGGCGGCCGTCGTCGCCGTGTTGGAGAGGTCGGAGCCGCGTCCCCGCTCCGTGAGGCCCCAGGCGATGGGATCGCCGCCGAGCACGAGGCCGGCCGTGGTCGTCGCGATCGGCCCCTCGGCGATCCACGAGCCGACGGCCCCGAGGAACGTCTTGCCGACCGCGACGGCGACCGTGAGGTCGCGACCGGCGAGGCGCCGGATCATCATCATCGGCACGAGCACGTCGCGGAGCGAGCCGCCGTGCGCCTCGGGCACGTACCAGCGCTGGAGCCCCCACTCGCCGACCGCGGCGACGGGATCGGCCGGGAACTCGGATCGCTCGTCGAGCTCGATCGACCGGTCGATGGTGATGACGGATGCCGCGTCGCGCGGGTCCCCGAGGAACCGGTCGAACGCCCCGACCGCCCGACCGTCGGCGCGACGCCGCCCCGTCGCCCACGGATCGCAGCGCGATGCTCACGTCATCGCCCGCGCGTCGAAGCCCACGGTGAGCACGGTGGCCAGCCGATCGTCGGCCAGGAGGGACCGGGTCAGCCCGCGCTGCACCTTCCCGCTCGTCGTGCGCGGGAGCGTCCCCTTGCGGATGAGCGCGACCCCGAGCTCGGGGATCATGAACTCCTCGGCGACGGAGCGACGCACCCGCTCGGCGAATCCGCCCAGGTCCTCGGACTGGAGGCGGGCGAGGTCGACTTCGGCGACGAGGCCCGACCTGGGGTTGGGATGCCATGCCCTCGAACGCCGCGCTGAGGCATCCGGAGTGCAGCAGCGCCTCCGCCGTCGTCTCCAGGTCCTGCGGATAGAGGTTCCGCCCGCGGATGATGATGAGGTCCTTGAGCCGGCCCGTGATGACGAGCTCGCCGTCGACGAGCGCGCCGAGGTCGCCGGTGCGCAGGTACCGGAGCCGGTCGGATCGCCCGTGATCGTGGCGCCGAACACCTCCGACGTCTCCCGCGGCCGGTTCCAGTAGCCCTGGGCGACGCTCGGGCCGCGCACGAGGATCTCGCCGATCTCGCCGGCGGGCGCGAGGGCGCCCGTCGCCGGATCGACGATCGCGACGTCGTGGCCCGCGGCCGGCGGACCGCAGGACACGAGCTCGACGCGTCCGGTGGCCGTCGGTGCCGGGACGCAGGTGACCCGCCTCCAGGGCGCCCGCGTCGACCGTGATCGGCGTCACGGCGCCGTCGCGGACACTCGCCGTCACGAGGAGCGTGGTCTCAGCCATGCCGTACGCCGGCACGAACGCGGCGGCGCGGAACCCGGCCGGGGCGAATCGCGCGGCGAACGCGGCGAGCGTGGGGCTGCGCACGGGCTCGGCCCCGGTGATGACCCCCTCGAGGGAGGCGAGGTCGAGCCCCGCCAGCTGCTCGTCGCTGACGAGCCGCGTGCAGAGCCCGTACGCGAAGTCGGGGCCGACGGTGTGGGTGGAGCGGTGCTCGGTGATCAGCCTGAGCCAGAGCAGGGGGCGACGGAGGAACTGGCTCGGGGAAGTCAGCACGCTGTCGGCGGCGACGGAGATCGGCTGGAGCAACTGCCCGACGAGGCCCATGTCGTGGTAGTGCGGGAGCCATCCCACCGTGCTGGACGAAGCCGTGATGCCGACGGCGCCAGTGATCGCCGCCTCGTTGGCGACGAGGTTGCCGTGGCTGACCATGACGCCCTTCGGCACCCCGGTCGAGCCCGACGTGTACTGCAGGAGGGCGAGCGAGTCCGCGTCGATCGCCGGTGGCCGCCAGTCGTCGGCGGACCCGCCGAGCGTCGACAGGTCCACCACGCGCGCTCCCGCGACCGAGTCGCCGCCCGCGATGCCGAGCGGCGACAGCGCAGCGCCCTCCGTGAGCACCAGCCGGCTCCGGGAGTCGGCGACGATCGCCTCGAGCCGATGCCGGGCCGCCTCGGGATGCCGCATGGCCGCCACGGGCACCGGCGCGGCGACCAGGCCCGCCGCGAAGGCCGCATACAGCGAGCGGATGAACCCGAGGCCGGGCTCGAACGCGAGCACCGCCACGTCCCCCGGTCGGTGGCCGCCCGCGGCGAGGGCTGCGGCATCCGCTCGACCCTGCCGTTCGAGCTCGGCGTACGAGACGAACTCGGCATCGGTCGGGCTCGAGTAGTAGCGGAATCCGCGGTCGGTTCCCGCCGTCGCAGCCGCGTTGCGCATGGCCTCCAGGAACGTGCTGGTCGGCGTCATTCGGGCATCCCCTCCCCCGTCGGCGCCACGGCTGCAGCAGCTCGAGTCGTCGTGCGGTCCCCATCGCGTGCGCCGAGCCTACGGTCCGTGTTTGAACAGCGGCAGCACGGGGTGTTGCGACCGTGTTACGAGTCGGCCGCTCCGACCCCCCAGCTCGGGGGCCAGCTCCGGCTGCTCACTCCAGGTGGGTATCATGGCCGCCTGCCGGGGGCTCGCATGGTGCACCCGACGTCACGAGGGGGGTTCGCGATGGTGAGCTGGGTCGGAGACCTGCGGCAGCGGATGTCACGTCCGCTCCGTTCACCGGCGCTGCTGGCGGCGGCCGACCGGCTGCTCCTCACGCGCCGCGGGGTCGCCGGGCCCCGCGACGAGGGCGAGCACCACGTCGTCCTCGCTCCAGCGGGCGGTGGGAACATCGGCGACCAGGCGCTCGTCGAGGCGTTCATCGAGAACGTCGAGGGTCGGGTCACCGTCGTCTGCCGTCGCGCCACCGACTATGCGCAGCCCGAAGACTCGCGCGTCCGGATCCTCCCGCTCCTCTCGCTCGTCTACGGCGATCTCGTCGGCCACGTGCGCGCCGTCGGCGCCTTCCGCGCCGTGTTGCGAACGGCGACCTCGTTCTCCGTGATCGGCGCCGACGTGATGGACGGCGGCTACGGGTTCCGGGCCTCGACGAATCGGGCGAACCTCGCCCGCCGCGTGGCTGAGATCGGCATCGACGCCCGAATCCTCGGCTTCAGCTGGAACGCGTCGCCCGACCCGACCGCGTTGCACGCGGTCCGCGACGCGGCGCGCAACGGCGTGACCACGGTGCTGCGAGACCCTCGGTCCGCCGCCCGGGCGCGCGCCGACGGCATCGGCCCGATCGTCGACGGCGCCGACCTCGTCTTCCTCGCGCAGAGCGTGGACGAGGAGGCGGCGGCCGTCTGGGCCGACCGCATCACCGGGCCGCTCGCGCTCGTGAACTTCTCCGGGCTGGTGCCGTCCGACGGCGGACTTGAGCCATACCTCGACGTCGTGCGGGCGCTACGCGACCGCGGTCATGGCGTGCTGCTCGTCCCCCATGTCTCCCGACCCGGCGCCGACGACCTGCCGCTCTGCCGAGCCGTCGCCGAGCACTTCGCGGACGACGGACGGGTCGTGCTGGTGGATCGTCTGCTCGCCCCCGCCGCGATCCGCGGACTGACCCGCCGCGCTCGCGTCACGGTCACCGGCCGGATGCACCTCGCGGTCATGAGCCTCATGCACGGCGTGCCCGCCGTCACCGTGGCCACCCAGGGCAAGGTGGAGGGGCTGATGGACCTCTTCGGAACGCCGGGCCTCTGCGTGGCCACCGAAGCGCTCGCCTCGTCGCTCGCGCGGGTGGCCGGCGAGACGGCGGATGCCGCGGAGACCCTGTCGGCGCAGATCGCGGGCCGTCTCGGCGCCGTGTCCGACCTCGCGGCACGGAACTTCGCCGGTCTCCCCGAGCGGCACCGCACTGTTACCTCCGGGTAAACAATCCGTCCCGCGAACGCGCCGGCGTCCGACCGACGGCTACGCTGGTCGGGCTGGCGACTCGACCGATGGGGGACCTCTCGGCGATGGAACACCGGCTCGGGGCATCCGTCGCGGCCGGCGGCGCGGGAGGCGGAAGTGAACGGTCTTGACCTGCTGTTGCTCATGCAACGGGCACGCGACGCGGCCTTCTCGTGGATCGCGTCGTCGGGGTTCGCCGAGCTTCGGCGCGCGGACGCGGATCCTCCTGCCGTTCCGGGTCGGCAACGCCGATCGCATCTCCATCGGGTCGGACGTGCTCATCGGCCCCGGCTCGTGGCTGATCGTCCCCCGTCTGGACGAGCCCGGGCCCGTCATCGTGATCGGCGACCGGGTGCGGATGAACGAGACCTCGATCTCGGCCGTCCGGAGCGTGGTCATCGAAGACGGCGTCGCGATCGCCCGAGGCGTCTACATCTCCGACCACACGCACGGGTTCGACGAGCCCGACACGTTCATCAGGGACCAGCCGCTCTCGAAGGTGGCGCCGGTGCGGATCTGCCGCGGCGCCTGGCTCGGGCAGAACGCGGTCATCATGCCGGGCGTCACGATCGGCGCCGGCGCCGTCGTCGGCGCCAACTCGGTCGTCCGCGACGACGTTCCGCCGAGGAGCGTCGTCGCCGGCACGCCCGCGCGACTGATCCGACAGCTCGCCGCATGATCGAGCACAGCGGTCCAGGTACCGCGTCGGTCGAGACGGGTGCGAGTCCGCGGAGCGCAGCCGACTTCGTCTTCACGTTCAGCTACGAGACGTACTCCGACGCCGTCCGCCGCGGAATGATGCGTCCGCCGGACCGCATCCTCGCGAGCCTGATGCGCAGCACCGAGGTGCGACGACTGCTCGTCGCGAACCCGTACCGGTGGGCGCCCCGCATCGTCGCGACGCCCTTCCTCGACCGCGACGCGCGATTCCCGGCGAGCTCGCGGATGTCGCTGCACCGCCCGGCGCGCCTGCGGCGGGACGATCCGACCGACGTCGCAGCCGTCGCCGCGGAGTACGCGCGCTACGATCGCTCCCTGCTCCGAGCGGCGCGACGGCTGGGACTGGTGCGGCCGTACGCGCTCACCACGAACCCCATGGTGGCCGGGTTCGCCCCGTTCGAATGGGCGGCCGACCTCACGTTCTTCGCCCGCGACGACTGGTCGAGCTCGCCCGCGCGGGAGGCGTACTGGCCGGCCTATCGCGAGGCCTACCGACGCATCTCCGAATCCGGACGGCCGGTGGCGGCCGTCTCCGCCGAGATCATCGAGCGGATCGATCCGAGGGGGCCGGCGGCGGTCGTGCCCAACGGGGTGGAGCCCTCGGAGTGGCTGGGCGCGCGACCGGCGCCGCCGGACTGGTTCGCCCGCATCCCCGGCCCCCGGGCCGTCTACGTGGGCACGCTCGACTCGCGCCTCGACGTCCCCGGCATCGCGGATCTCGCCAGACGCCGGCCCGAGCTCCAGGTCGTGCTCCTCGGCCCACTGCCCGACCCGGGCTACATCGCCGACCTCCGCCGTGCCAACGTGCACGTGCACCCCAGCGTGGCCCGGGCGGAGCTGGTGGCGACCCTCCGCAACGCCGAACTCTGCCTGCTCGCCCATCGACGCACGCCCCTCACCGAGGCGATGAGCCCCCTCAAGATCTACGAGTACCTCGCGGCGGGCGCTCCGGTCATCTCGGTGGACCTGCCCCCGGTGCGCGACATCGACGACCGCGTGCTGCTCGTGGATTCCGTCCACGACTTCGCCGAGGTCGTTCCCGACGCGCTCGCGATGGGCCCCGCGGAGGAGCGACGGCGCGTCGACTTCATCTCGGACAACTCGTGGGCGGCACGCCACGAGCAGGTCTTCGCGCTCGCACGCACGTGACGGAGTCGCGTCGCGCGGTTGCCCGACGTGCCGGCTCCGCGGCATCCGGCGCCCGAAATCGCCCGCCCACCAGGCCGTGTCCCTCGTTCGGGGCACCCGGTGTCCCCCGAACGGAGGGGGCCGGGCCCTCGATTGTGTCGGGGGTGTATCGGCAGCCTGAAGAGCCTGTGAACGGGCGCGCCGTCGGCTTCCACGCACCCTCGACGGCTGGATAGCATCGCCGCAGGGCACGATCGACGACGCACCACCGGGGAGACGGTGCGGGCCACGTCGAACCGGCACGCACGTCACCGCCGATCGGACTCAGCTCGAATCCATCCCAGGCAACGACCGCCTGCACTGCACCCAGTTCCACTCGGCCGGGCAGGACGGTCGCGACTCCCGCGAACCTCGCCGCCCCGGCCGGGCCGCTGACGACCGAGGGGGGGTCCGAACGGTGACCAGCGAAGCAGACTCGATCACGCTCATCGGCGGTCCGGCCGAGCGATTCCGAGAACGTGCCGCCGCGGTCGGCCAACGGGTGACCGCCCAGCCGCGCAAGCTCGGGTGGCGGAAGCGCCTCGTCGCCGCGCTCACCGTGACCGATGCGTTCGCGATCGTGATCGCGCTCGTGGTTGCCCAGTTGCTGCGGTTCCAGACGACCGGCCTCGGCGCGTCCACCCCCCAGACCGACGTCGACTACCTGTGGCTCACGGTCGCCATCGCGGGCGGCTGGCTCATCGCCCTCTCAGCCGCGAGGTCGCGCCTGCTCCGCAACATCGGCACGGGGACCGTCGAGTACCAGCGCGTCGTCAACGCGACCCTCATCACGTTCGGGACCCTCGCGGTCGTCGCCTTCCTGCTGCGGATCGAGATCGCGCGCGGATTCCTCGCCGTCGCCCTGCCCCTCGGACTCGTGCTGCTGCTGGCGGGCCGCATCACGTGGCGTTACATCCTGCACTCGATGCGCCGCGTCGGGCGGTGCACGACCGGGTCGATCATCGTCGGCCGGCCCGACGACGTCGCCCGCGTGGTCGACGAGCTCCGCCGGCAGTACCGCGTCGGCTACCGGGCCATCGGCGCCACGTTCACCGGGTCCGCGCGCACCCCGCAGGCCCGCGCGATCGACCTCCCGACGGTGGACTTCGCCGAGCTCGCCGCCACCTCGAAGCGCACCCGCACGCGTGCCGTGATCGTCGCGGGCGATCTGCCCGGCGGCAGCGCGATGATCCGCCGACTCGGATGGGAACTCGAGAACTCGAACACCGAGCTCATCCTCGTCTCGCGACTCACTGACGTGGCCGGCCCGCGGATCCACCTGCGCCCCATCAACGGCCTGCCGATGGTGCATGTCGACCTGCCGCAGTACTCGGGCTTCACCCATGCGGTGAAGCGGATCTTCGACGTCGTGGTCGCCGGGACCGCAATCATCCTGCTGAGCCCGCTGATCGCCGCCATCGCGATCGGCGTGCGGCTCTCGAGCGAGGGGCCCGTCTTCTTCAAGCAGGAGCGGGTCGGAGCGCACGGCGCCCGCTTCACCATGCTGAAGTTCCGTTCGATGGTCTCGGACGCCGAGATCCGGCTCCGCGAGCTGCAGGAGCGGAACGAGGGCAACGGCGTGCTCTTCAAGTTGAAGGACGACCCGCGCGTCACGCCGCTGGGCCGCACGCTCCGCCGATACTCGCTCGATGAGCTGCCCCAGCTGTGGAACGTGCTCGTGGGCGACATGAGCCTCGTCGGACCGAGGCCGCCGCTGCCGAGCGAGGTCGAACGCTACGAGGAGGACGTGAACCGGCGCATGCTGACCAAGCCGGGGATCACCGGCCTCTGGCAGGTCAGCGGGCGGTCGAATCTCTCATGGGAGGAGAGCGTGAAGATCGACCTCTACTACGTGGAGAACTGGTCGATCACCGGCGACCTCGTGATCCTGCTGAAGACCGTCCGTGCGGTCGTGGCCAAGAACGGCGCGTACTAGTGGCGACGACGAGCGCGCCGAGGACGGCCCACCCGGAGCGGAACGCGGCATGACCGGGCTGATCGTCCAGGAGTGGATCGAGGAGTCGGGTGGCGCCGAACAGGTGCTCGACGCGCTGCGGCTCGCCCTGCCCGACTCGCGGGTGGCCTGCCTCTGGAACGACGACCCGACCCGGTTCCCTGCCGAGATCGTCGACGAGTCGTGGCTCGCACGCACGCCGCTCCGCGGCCGCAAGGCGCTCGCGCTCCCGTTCATGTCGGGCACCTGGCGTCGGGGCTGGGGCGACATCGAGCCCGACTGGGTGGTGACGAGCAGTTACGTCTTCGCACATCACGCCGGGTTCGGCACCAGGAGGGGCGTCCCGAAGTTCTCGTACGTGCACACCCCCGCACGGTACCTGTGGGAGCCCGACCTCGACGGGCGCACCGCACTGCCCATGGCCGGCATGGCGCGCTCCTACCTCCGCGGCATCGACCGGCGAGCGGCGAACGCCTCGGGATCCCTCGCCGCGAACAGCGCATTCGTGCGCGAGCGGATCCGGCGCGCGTGGGATCGCGATGCCCGCGTCATCCACCCGCCGGTCGACGCGGCGTCGATCGCCGCGGTGCCCGACTGGGCCGAGCACCTGACGCCGGCCGAGCAGGCGACCCTCGAGTCCCTCCCCGAGCAGGGGTTCCTGATGGCGGCATCCCGCCTCGTGCCGTACAAGCGGCACGACGCCGTCGTCCGCATGGGTGCGGCGCTCGGGATCCCGGTCGTGGTGGCGGGATCCGGCCCAGAACGCGAGCGGCTCGACACCCTCGCTGCTGCAGCCGACGTGCCCGTGCACGTGCTCGGCCGGGTCTCCGACGAGTTCATGCGCGCACTCTTCCAGCGAGCACTGGCGTTCGTCTTCCCTCCGGTCGAGGACTTCGGGATCATCCCCGTCGAGGCGATGGCGGCCGGATGCCCCGTGATCGTGAATCGCGTCGGTGGTGCGGCCGAGTCCGTGCTCGACGGGATCTCGGGCGTGCACTACGACCCCGACGACCCCGTGGAATTCCGGGCAGCGGTCGACGCCGTCGACGGGATCCGCGCCGACGCCGCGCGATCGCGCGCGCTGGAGTTCGACACGGCGCGATTCATCGGCGAGGTGCGCGAGTGGGTGCTCGACGAGCACGTTCAGGCGGAGGCGAGCTCCCGTCCGAACAGCGTCTCCTCGGCCCTCGGGTAGCCGTCGTACCAGTCGGCGCGGCGACGCCACACGACACTCCACGGCGCACGCTCACGGCGTGCGAGCGTCTCCAGCATTGCGCGTATGCCCACGCCCGCGAGGAGCAGGCGCACGCCGACCGCGGCGCGCATCGGCGACCAGGTCTTGCGCAGGTGGGTGACCTTGCCGGCCATGACCATGCACCCCTTGGCGCCGCCGGCGTCGCTCGACCCGCCGACCTCGTGCACGATGACGGCGTCGGGAACGACCACCCGGCGCAGGCCCTCACGGCCGGCGCGCATGCTGAACTCAGCATCCTCTCCGTAGAGGAAGTAGTCCTCGTCCATGCCGCCGAGGCGGTTCCAGTCGGCGGCGCGCACGAGCAGGAGGCATCCGGTGATGATCGGGACCTCTCGCACGGAATCGCGCTGCCACGTCCCGAGGGACTCGGGATCGAACACACGCGACCGCTTGAACGCGGTCGAGAGCATCGTGGCGAACATCGTCAGCGACCAGAGGCTCGGAGCGCCCCAGCAAGAGCTCGGATCGACGCGCCCGTCGGGGCGCAGCGTGCGCCCGCCGAACACGCCGTACTCGGGGTGGGAGCCGGCGAAGTCCATCAAGGCACGCAGCGACCCCGGCAGTGCGACGGTGTCGGGGTTCAGGAGCAGGATCCACTCGCCGCCGGCGGCCCGTGCCGCGCGGTTCACGCCGCGGGCGAATCCCAGGTTCACACCGGCCTCGATGACCGTCGCCACGGGGAAACGCTCGCGGAACGCGGCCGCGCTCCCGTCTGCCGAACCGTTGTCGACGACGATCAGTTCGAGGTCCACGCCGGGCGCCGCCTGCAGGACCGACCGGAGGCAAGCCGACGTCGCCTCCCTGGTGTTGTAGTTGACGACGACGACGCTGAGGTCGGGCACGGCATCGGTCCTTCCGTTCCGGGGAACTGCGGGCGCGGTCGCACGGCGACGCTCAGATGGAGACCGGCTCCAGGTCGTCGCGACGGGTGACCCGCCAGCGCGACGCCTCGCGCAAGTCGTCGAAGGTGATCATGTCGGCCGGGCGGACGACCGCGAGACCGCGTTGGGCGAGGAACGCCGCCAGGTCGTCCTGGTGCGAGTCGATATGCTCGCCGTGCCCGACCGACCGCGGGGCCAGCACCGGCACCTTGCCCGCGCTGAGGGCGGCGAGCGCCGTGCCCGTGCCGGCATGGCCGATGACCACGTCGGCGGCCGCGAGCTCGGCGGACAGCGTGGCGGAGGACACGGAGGGCACAGCGTCGATGGCGAGGCCCGATGCATCCGTGGACCCGGTCTGCCAGAGCACGCGGGCGTCGCGCGGCAGGGCACGCTCGGCGGACTCGACGAGGCGACGGAATCCGAAGTCGCCGTTGCCGCCGACCGTGACCACCGCGCGGGTGATCGGCGCCTCCTCGGCCGCCTCGACCCGGAACCCGTCGAAGACCGACAGCGCGTACCCCCAGCGACCCGAGACGCGGTTCGGGTACTGCACGTACCGGTGCACCGTCGGGATCCGGTCCAGGAGCTTGCCCGTGGTCGACAGGTCGGTGACGCGCGTGGCGCTCTCCACGTAGCTGAAGGGCACGCGACGCAGGAGCGCGGGGATGAGCGCCGAGAGCGCGATCTGCGCACCCGAGCTCACCACCCGGTCGATGCGGTGCTCGGCGAAGGCGCGCTTGGCCACCCGGGTGTCGCGCAGGACGCCGAGCGTGTCGCGGGGCGGCCGCGTCGGCACGTGGTAGACGCGTTCACCCGCGAGGAGCGACCGGCTCTGCGCCGTGTCGTCCGTCATCCAGACGACGTCGTCGCCGCCCGTGATCCGCGGCGCGAGCAGGTGCAGTTGGGCGAGGTGCCCCCCCGAGATGGCCACCAGCATGGTCGTCATGTCGTTCCCCCTTCGAGCGATTCCCACGCGATCCCCGCGATCACGCGCTGGCCGGCGATCGACGGATGGAAGAAGTCGATCGCCGAGATCTCATCGGACGAGAAGTCGTAGGCGTAGACGGCGCCGTCGTCGTCGATGCAGCGCGCCGCCGCGGCGCAGACGCGTTCGATGGCGGCGTTGTACTCGGTGACCCTGGCCGCGACCGCGTCGCGTCGCGCCACGGCCTCGGCGGACCCGTCGTCGGCCGAGCCCAGCAGGTTCTTGCATGACGGGCTGCTGTTCCAGGCCTGGACGGCCCGCGCGTTGACGTGGCCGATCTCCCAGAGGTGCATGAGGTTCGGCACGGACAGCGCGAGGATGGTCGCGTCGGGCGCCTCGGTGTTCAGCCGTCCGAGCAGTTCGGTGAGTCGCGCCTCGTAGTCGGCCAGGGAGGTCATCTCGTCGAGGCTCGGCGCGCACGCGTCGTTGCCGCCGAGCAGCACGGTCACGAGCTGGGGGTCGGCCTGCAGCACTTCGTCGACGAGCCCGAGCGCGTCCTCCACGTCGCCGCCGTCCTTCGCGGCGTTGACGACGGAGGGTTCGACGCCGGATGCCGCGGCGAGGCGTTGGGCGATCGACCCGACCGCCGGGTCGGTGCCGCCCGACCACGAGGCCGCGGCGCACTGCCCCTGCTCGGCGCACGCGTTGACACCGAGGGAGACCGAGTCGCCGAGGATGCCGAGCGTCGCCACCTCGGGAGCGGCCGACGGCGGAACGAGTTCCTCGAGGTCGGGTGCCTCGGCGGCGGCCGAGGCGCACCCGGCGAGCACGGAGACCGCGAGGACGGCGAGGAACCCGCGGGCGAACCGCGCTCGGATCGGTGTGCGGGTCATGACTCCCCTTTCGGTTCACGCGCGATGACGGCGCCGTCGCGCACGACCTCATCGACGTCGCTGGGCTCGGCCGGCGCCGGCGTGGCCGGCGCCGGGGGCTTGCGCACCTGCTTCACGAACCCGACGATCTGCGACAGGTCGCGCCGATACGCGGGGATGAGCAGGCAGACGAGGAGCGGCGCGACGCCCGCGGCGACGCCGAGGGTCAGCTGCACGATCGCCGGCAGGCCGGCCGTGGCGAGCTGGACGCCGTACGCCGCCCCGAAGCAGAGCGGTGCGAGGATCACGGGCCGAAGGATCGGGCGCAGGATGTCGCCGATTCGCACGAACGTGCCGACCGTGGCGAAGTAGAAGCCCGGCACGAGCAGCGCCAGGGTGAGGAGCCCGTACACGAGCGCGAGTCCCTCGACGCCCGCCCACCAGATGCCGAGGAAGTAGCCGGCGATCACCATCGGGCGGGTCGACGAGATAGTAGACGAGCTGCCGATGCGCGCGCCCGAGCGTGATGTAGAGCCAGCCGAGCACGCTGCCGATCGACTGGGCGATGCCGGCGATCGCGAGCAGGCTGAAGAGCGTCGCCGCCTCCTCCCAGCCCGGTCCGAGGAGGATCGCGATGAGCGGAGCGGAGACCGCTGCGGCGACGGCGTAGACCGGGATGGTCAGGTAGCCGATGATCATGAGCGCGCCGCGGATGTAGCGACGGTATCGATCGCCGTCGTCCTGCAGCTTGCTCAGCACCGGCAGCGCCACCCGTCCGAGCGTGCCGTTGAGCTGCTGCATCGGCAGCAGGTACAGCGCGTACGCCCGTGAGTACTGGCCGAGGGCCGCCGGGCCCATCTGCTGGCCGATGATGACGTTGTCGAAGTTCTTCGCGGCGTAGTTCAGCAGCTGGACGCCGAAGATGCTGCCGCCCGTGCTGACGAGCGGGAGCACCTCCCGGTCGATGTGCGGCCGCCCGAACCGAGGCTTAGATACCACCCACAGGGCGATCAGGCGATAGAGCTGACCGGCGCCCGACATGACCACGAGCGACCACACGCCCCATCCGAGCGCCGCCGCACCGATGCCGAGGCCGACTCCGCAGAGCATGGACACCACGTCGATGTTCGCGAGCGCGCCGAACCGCAGGTCGCGCTGCACGCGGGCCTGCATCGGCATGGACAGTCCGTTGATCAGCAGGATCGGGGCGATGGCGAGCGTGAGGACCACGAGCCGTTGCTCGTCGTACAGCAGGGCGATGAGCGGGGCGCGAAGCGGCGATGATGAGCATCAGGCCGACGCCGAGCGCCACCGAGAGCCACATGACGCTCATCCACATGCGCTCGCTGAGCTTCTTCGCCTGGATGATCGCGCCGGTGAGGCCGAAGTCGCGCACGAGATCGGCGACGCCGACGATCGCGGTGACCATCGCGACGAGGCCGAAGTCGGCGGGCGTGAGCATGCGGGCGAGGACGACCGTCGAGGCCACCTGGATCAGCGTCTTGCCGCCGAACCCGCCCATCGTCACGAAGACGCCGCGAGACGACGTGTGCGCGAGCCGATCGGCGGGCGGCGCGTTCATGCGATCGCCCTGCTGGTTTCGTCGCGCGCCCACTCGGGCTCCCTTCGATCGGCGATGAGCCGCCGTGCCCGGAGCCTCGGCACGGTCGAGGTCACCGCGTACACCGCGAAGGCGGGCCAGAGCGCGGGCCTGGCGGCGACGCGTCGCACGAGGTTGGCGGCGCGGTCGCCCGGTGGACGGGCCGAGGCGACCTGCACCGCGGAGGGCAGCTCGAGGTTGCCCCTCGCGATCCGGGTCGATCGCCGCAGGTGCGAGCTCATCGTGCGGGCGCTCTGCACCGTGAACGTCCGCTCGTCGAGCGTGAGACGCTCGGCCGGCCGGAAGAGCTGCTGCACGAACCGGTCGTCGGCGATCACCTGCGGCCAGCGGCCGAAGCGTGCCCGGCCGACGGCCGACAGCGCGTAGATCCCGGAGCCGATGTGACCGCTGCGACGGTAGTCGGTCAGCTCCCAGACGCTGTAGTGCTGGCGCACGAGCCACGAGGCCCGGCTCGTGTCGACCTGGAGCCGCGGCGACGCCACGAGCGGGCCGCCGGGTTCGTCGAGGACCTGGGCGAGCGCGAGCAGTGTCGGCACGTCGACCATGACATCGGCATCCACGTAGGCGCGCGGGAACCTCGTCGCCTCGGCATCGCCGGCCTGGAGGGCCGCGATCTTCGACGCCTCCTCGATCTCCACGACACGGACGGCCGGCTCGTACGCGCGGGCCACGGGAACCGTCGCGTCGGAGCATCCGTTCGCCACGACGACGATCTCGAGGTCGGCGGCGCGCGGGTCGGCCACGAGCGACTCGAGGAGTCGCCCGATCACCGCCGCCTCGTCGTGGGCCGGGATCACCACCGACATCCGCGCCGTCATCCGGGCGCCCCGACCTCGCCGAGGGTCGTCGCCCCGGCGGTCTCGGGCTTCGGCGGCCGCCGTGGGGCCTCGGTCAGCAGCCACGCGCCGGCGGCGAGCAGCATGCACAGGATGAAGAAGGTCTGGAAGAAGCCGAACGCATCGTAGAAGAAGATCGCGGCGATGTAGCCCGACATCGCCACGGCGAGGGTGAGCGCCAGGGCGGCATGGCGGCGCTCGGCGGCCTGGGTGAAGGCGAAGCGAAGCAGCATGATCGGCGGAACCAGGAGGAACACCGCGAGGCCGACCACGCCGAGCGCACCCGTCTCCATGAGCGTGCCGAGGAACTGGTTGTCGAGGATGAAGGCGTTCGCCTCGTCGCCGATCACGATGCGGCTGCCGAAGCCGCTCCCGAAGAACGGCAGCCTGCCAACCTCCCGCATCGCCGGTTCCAGGTCGGCGAGACGCCCGGCCCCGCCCATGCCGGCCGACGTGTACTGCGACGCGACGAGCGAGTCGACATCGAGGAACGAGAGCACCATGGATTCGAAGACCTTCGGGAGCACCGCCGCGGCCAGCAGCACGACCGGGAACGCGAGCGCGAACAGGACCCCCGCGACCCTCGGGTGGAAGACCAGCGTGACGAGGAACATCGACCCCGAGCACCACGACGGCCGTACGCGAGATGGCCGAGAGCACCCCGCCGAACAGCAGGACGATCGCCAGCGCGTAGACGAGCTTGCGGTTGATCTCGTTCCGCGGCCACGTGGCGTACTTCGCCAGGTGGACGGCGAGCGGGATGATGATGCAGAGCGCGACGGCGAGCGCGATCGGATGCTGCGCCGACCCGAAGGCACGTGCCACGCCCGCCCGGCTCACGTCGCCACCCTCGCGCAGCAGCGTGAGGGGAAGCAGGTCGCCGAGCATCAGGAAGACGTTGAGGCGCGACAGGCGCTCGATCACCGCGAAGAACGACACGACCACCCCCGCCCAGGTGAGGAAGGTGATGAGCCGCATCACGTCGCGTTCGGACCGCAGGAGCTGCCGGAAGCAGAAGAACACCGCCAGCATCAGCAGGAACTGGGTGACGCCGCCGATCGCCGTCTCCACGAGTCCCTCGTTCGCGAGCCTCATGCCGTTCGCCACGAACGAGACGAGCACCGTCACGAGCAGGATCGCGATGGGCCATCCGAACGCCACGGGTCGCCACCGCATCTCGGGGTTGATGATGAACGCCACGATGAGCGCCACGATCACGATCACCAGCACGAGGCGATAGGGCTCGAGCTGGAACGGGAGCGGGATCGGGATCGCGTATCGGCGAGCCGGCACGAACATGATCACCGCGACGAGGGCGATGCTCGCCGCAGTCCAGGTGAAGACGTAGCGACGCAGGATCACGAGCAGCGCGAGCAGCAGCAGTGCGGCGCCGGCCACCAGCGGCGGCAGGATCGCGACCGCCGCGATGGCTGCGACGGCGAGCACGATCGCCGCGATGACGATCCGCCTCCTGCTCGGCCGCGCAGGCCGGGCTCCGCCCTGCGGTTCGTCGGCAGGGGACGTCCCGGGGAGGGCCGCAGCGTCGGCGGCCCCCAGCACGCCGTCGGCAACGGTCATGGCGGCGCTCAGTCCGCCCGAGTGCCGGCGCCGATGAGCACGTGGTCGTCGGCGTCATCGGATGCCGCCGTACCGGTCGCCGCCTCCGGCTCGACTGGCTCGGCGTCGACGGGCTCGGCCGATCCGGCACGTCGGCCCGAACGGGCCTTCTTCGACCGGCTCGAGCGGAACCCCGCCAGCACGAACGCGAGGGCGACGAACGCCAGGAACACCGCGAATCCCGTGATGATGATCGGGATCGCCGGGTTGCTGGTCTCGCCCTCGACCGCCGCGCCCTCGGTGAGCACCTCGAGTTCGACCCGGTTCTCGGGCGCGATCTGCTGCGTCTCCTGCTCGGCGGCGACGAACCCGAGGAACACCTCGGTCGCGCTCTGGGAGATCTCCTCCGCGCGGTCCTCCGACGGCGCGGTTCCCACGATCTCGAGCACGGGCAGCTTCAGCCCGCCCGGGAACCGCTCGTCACCGGCCGGCTGCGTGGTGCGTCGGATGGCGGTGATCGACTCGGTGTCGTCGTCGAGCCGGCCGATCTCGGCCTCGACCGCGTCCTTCACCCGCGCACCGGCGACGATGTAGGCGTAGATCTGCGTGGAGGCCGAGAGGTCGAGCGGCTCGGGCGCGGAGACCCCCTGCTCGATCGGCTGCGCCGGGATCTGCGCCTGGTACAGGGTGTCGGTCTGGCTCGTGACGAGCACGGTGGTGCCCGCGGTGTACGACTTCACGGCCCGGGACTCGACCTGGCCGTTCGTGATCGTGAACCCTGCGAAGAACGCCGCGACGATCGCGACGATCAGGCCGAAGGCCAGCAGCCACTTGTAGCTCCACAATGTCTGGAGGTACTTCGGAGTCTCCACGGCTGTCCCCATTCTCGTTCCCGCCGACCACGTCGAGTCGGTCCCCATGGCGAGCGCTCCCGTTCCGATTGCTCGGTCCCGGTGCGTCGTCGTCAGCGCGAGAATGAGGAACACTCCGTCATGTTCATAGTGGGGTCGGCGTGTTAACTCCCGCCCTGGTTTCTGTTGCGGACCTGTTAACTCTGCGAGTCGAAGCGCCCCACCGCGTTGTGCATCCCGAGCGTCGCCAGCGAAGGTGTGAAGGACACATTCTGCGTCACGGGGGTTCCTCATGGCTTCGACGGGATCGGCGACGGGCGGCGAACGGATCTCGATCCTGTACAGCTTCCCTCACGCCTTGGGCGCGCCCGGGATCGGGTGGACCGCCTGGAACCAGGTCAACGAACTCGTGCGCGCAGGGCACGACGTGCACCTGGTGGCGGCGAGCATTGCGAGGCCGGTTCCCGGGCTGGCGACCGTGAGCACGTCGCTCTCGGTGGCCGGTCGGCGCATACCGCACCGCGTCATGGGGCGCGATCGCGCGCTCGCCTGGCATGATCGGGTCGCCGCACGCGCACTGCCCCGACGATCGCCAGACGTCGTGCACGTGTGGCCGCTCGCGGCGACGCGCACGATCGAGGCGGCGCGACACCGCGGCATCCCCTCGTTCCGCGAGGTGCCGAACACGCACACGGCGAACGCCTACGAGGTCGTCGCACGCGAGTCGGCCCGCCTCGGGCTCACGCCCAGGGCGGGAGCATCGCACGCCGCCGACCCGAAGCGGCTCGCGACGGAGGAGCGGGAGTGGGCGACGGCATCCGCACTGCTCGTGCCGTCCGACGCCGTGGCGACGACCTTCCTCGAGCGCGGATTCGAGGCGGAGCGCCTCCGCAGGCACCGCTACGGATGCACCCCGGCGGCCCCCATCCAGCGCCCCGACGACCCGCGCCCCGGATTGACCGCCGTGTTCCTCGGGCGCGTCGAACCCCGCAAGGGCCTCCATCACGCCCTGGACGCGTGGCTCGCGTCCTCTGCGAGCGACGACGGGCGGCTGCTCGTCTTCGGCGCGGTCGACGACGACTACCGGGCCGTGCTCGCCGAACGGCTGGCGCACCCGAGTGTCGACCTCCGAGGGGTGACGGGCTCGCCGATCGACGAGCTGGCGCGCGCCGACGTCCTGCTCCTGCCGAGCCTCGAGGAGGGCAGCGCCCTCGTCACTTACGAGGCCCAGGTCGCCGGATGCGTCCCGCTGGTCTCGACCGCGGCCGGCGCGCTGCTCGACCACGACGTGCACGGACTCCTGCACGAGCCGTCGGATGTCGCGACCCTCACCGCCCAGCTCGACCGGCTCGCCCACGACCCCGACACACTGGAACGCCTTCGCGCCGCGGCGATGGCCCACGCCCCCGAGCTCAGCTGGGCGGCCGCCGCGCAGAGCCTGCTCGCCGCCTACGGCCGCCCCCCGGCCGTCGTCATGGAGGGATCGACGCGTGCCGACGCCACGTGACCTCGCCGTCGTCGTCTGCACGCGCAACCGTGCCACGATGCTCGCCGCCGCACTCGAGTCGATCACGCGCGCCGTCCCGCGTGACGTCGAGGTCGTCGTGGTCGACTCCGCGTCGGAGACCTCGGACACGCGCAACGTCGCCGACGCGGCGGGCGCGGTGTACGTGCGCAGCGACATCCGGGGCCTGTCGATCGCCCGGGACCTGGGGCTCCGCGGCACGGAGCGACCGATCGTGCTCTTCACCGACGACGACTGCATCGCCGTCGACGGGTGGACCGAACCGATCCTCGCGCGATTCGACGACCCGACCGTCGGTGCGGTGACCGGCCGCATGCTCGACCACACGCTCATCGGCGACTCGACCACGCCCGGTCCGGCCCGGCGGTTCACGCATACGATCCAGGGACTCGACGCGGGCCACGGCGCCGTCATGGCGTTCCGGCGCGACCTCGTGCTCGACCTCGGCGGGTTCGACCACGTCCTCGGCGCCGGCCGCCGCCTCGCCGGCGCAGAGGACCTCGACATGTTCTGCCGCATCCTCGACGCGGGCCACGCGATCGTGCACGATCCGGCCTGCGTGATCCACCACATGAACACGCGCGAGGGCGACTCGTACACGGAGCTCCACCTGGGATACGGCCTCGGCCTCGGCGCGCTCGCGAACAAGCTCGTGCGGCTCCGGCTCGCCGCCGGCCTGGCACTGCTGGCGGTCCTCCTCAAGCGGACCGTGGGACGGGCCCTGCGCAACATGCGCGACCCGCGGAGGGGAAGCGCCGACCGTGCGATGCTCCGCGGCATCCGACAGGGCTTCGTCGCCGGCGCCCGCATGCGGATTTCGGGAACGACGTTCATCGACGAGCATCCGCCCGCACCGACCCCGATCGACGAACAGGTCGACCGAGACACCGGGAGGAACTGATGGAGCGACCCGAGGCGAAGGCGGAGCTCATCCGCACGCTCGACGAGAAGTACGTGGCGAACTCCATCGCCTTCGAGGCGATGATCGCGGCGGCGGCCCTCATCCTCGACGGCGCGACCCTGCGTCGGACTGACGGCGCCGTCGACATCGACGCGATCCGCGATCGGCTCGATGCCCTCACGTGGCACGTGCCGGCCATGCGCCAGCGCCTCGTGCCCACCCCGCTCCGCGCGACGACGCCCGCATGGGTGCCGGTGGCCGAACTCGACATCGCGAAGCACGTCACGCTGCACTCCGCCGTCGAGGCCGACGATCCCGACCTGGTCGAGATCCTCTCGGGCCGCATCAACGGGCCGATGGACCCGTCGCGCCCGCTCTGGGACTTCCGCGTCGTCGACCTCGACTCCGGCCGCGTCGCGATCGTGGCCCGCTACCATCACGTGATCGGCGACGCCCTGTTCGGGCTGAGGATCGGCGAGGTCGTCGCCGGCACGGAGGCGTCACCGCTCGTGCCCGCGGTCACCGACGCGGACCGCGTCGCGGTGGGCGTGGCACCACGCACGGGCTTCGGGATCCTCGCGATCGCCTGGCGCGCCTGGTGGCGGCAGCAGGACGGATGGCGCGGCGCGTGGCACGAGTACTGGCGCAAGCCGTTCGTCAGGCGCCTCCGCCGGTGGGGAGGCCGCATCATCCGGCCCGTGAAGAACGCCGTCATCGAACGCTCGGGCGAAGCGTCCCGGGTGATCGTGCCACGGCACTCGCGCTACCTCGAGCTCGAGCTCTCCCCTGCGGCGAAGCTCGCCTACCGGCTGGGCGGCACGATCCACGACCTCACCGTCGCCGCGACGCTTCGCGCGTCCGCCATGCTCGATCCCGACCGGGAGACGGTCTCGCTGCTCGTGCCGATCTCGCGGCGCGGGCAGTCCGACACGAACGTGCGCAACCACATCAGCGTCGTGAAGGTCACGGTCCCGGCCGCCGCCTCGCTCGAGGAGCTCGTGCCGGCGGTGCGCGCGCAGGTGCAGGACGCCGTGAACGACCCGACCCGGCGCGACCTCGGCGCGCGGGACTGGAGCGGGTACGCGACGTTCATGACCTGGGGCCGTGCGCCCCGCTTCTTCGGCGCGGCCCCGATCGAGACGGTCACGGGATGGCCGGCGGGCGATCCGCGCGACGACATCGCCTGCCTCTCGTGCGCCTACGGCACGACCCTCACGGTGTCGGTGACGACTCGCGCCACGACCGACATCGACGCGATCATGTCCTCGATCGCCGAGTCGTTCACGGTGCCCGAGACGGTGATCGCGGGGTGACGCGGATGCCCCGGCTCTCCGACGCGGCGAGGTCCGTGCTCGACCTGCGAACATACCTGCACGGGCTCCGTCTCGCGCACTTCTCCAGCTACTCGCACGTCCGGCAGGTGCGCCTGCTCGACCTCGGGCCCGACGTCTCGATGGCCCCGAACGTGTCGTTCCGCAACGCGGAGCGGATCCGCATCGGCGCGGGCTCGCACATCGGGGAGCACTCGGTGATCTGGGCGGGCAACAGCACGGGGAGCATCATCATCGGCGCCAAGTGCCTGTTCGCCCCGAACGTGACGATCACGGCCTCGAACTACGGGATCGTCCAGGGGGACGTGGCGATCATGGACCAGCCCAAGGACGAGCGGGACATCGTGATCGGCGACGGCGCCTGGCTGGGCGCGAACGTCGTCGTGCTCGCAGGCGTCACGATCGGCGAGGGCGCGGTGATCGCGGCCGGCGCGGTGGTGACGAAGGATGTCCCGGCGCAGGCCATCGCGGGAGGCGTGCCCGCGAAGGTGATCGGCGAGCGCCCGAGGGCCGGACGCATGAACGCGGCATCCCGCCCGCTGGTCGTCGAGGCCGAGCCCGCCTTCAGGACCGCGCACGCGAACCCGTACAACGCTCGCCTGTACTCGACGATGTCCGCCGACGGATGCCGCGTGCGCGACCTCTCCTACCTGCGGCTCTTCACGCAGCCGGTGGACGTCGTCCACCTGCACTGGCCCGAGCTGACCTTCCTCACCGGCAGGTCGTGGCGCGTGCTCGCACGGATGCTGCTCTTCCGTGCCGGCCTCAGGGTCGCGAGATGGCGCAGACGCACGAAGGTCGTGTGGACCGTGCACAACGTCGCGTCGCACGAGCGACGTGCGACCCCTGGTTGCGCGCCATGCACCGGCGGCTGCTCGTCGAGGAGGTCGACGGGCTGCTCTCATTGACGGCCGGCGGTCTCGCCGCCGCCCGGGCCGCCTATCCCGAGCTGGCCGACGCGCCGGGCGCCGTCACGCCGCACGGCCACTACCGCGACGACTACGACTTCACGGCCGCTCGCGACGCCGCGCGGGCGGAGCGCGGCGTGGCTCCCGACGCGACGCTCGTGGTCTCGGTGGGCATGATCCGCGCCTACAAGAACATCCCCGACCTCGTGCGCACGGTCGCGGGTACCGGCGACCCGGCGCTCGTGCTGGCGATCGCGGGCAGACCCGCCGGCGACCTGCTCGCCGACGAGATCCGATCGGCCGCGGCTGACGACTCGCGCATCGTGCTCGACCTCGCGTTCCAGTCCGACGTGGCGATCGCCTCGTGGCTGCGTGCGGCCGATCTCGTGGTGCTGCCGTACCGGGCGATCCAGAACTCCGGGTCGGCGATCCTCGCCCTGTCCGCCGATCGACCGGTGGTCGTGCCCGCGTTGGGCGCGATGCGGGAGCTCCAGGCCGCGGTGGGCGAGGACTGGGTCCGTTGCTACGAGGGCGAGTTCGACGCGCAGGAGCTCGAGCGGAGCATCCGCTGGGCGCGCGAGCCGAGGCCGGAACGCGCCCCGCTCGACCGACTCGACTGGAACGCCATCGCCGACGCGACCGTCGCCTTCTACCGGGAGGTGCGCGGGGAGTCGCACGCTGCGCCGCCCACGGCGATCGACCGCATCCGTGCCAGAGACCTCCGTCCGCACCTGACCTCGAGGAGAGACCCGCATGTCCGCCACCGATCCCGTCCGCCGCGCCGACGTGACGGCGGCGACGCTCCTCAGCTCGCGGCCTCGCCGCCCTTGCCATCGCCGTCGCGGCGGTCGCCGCCACGGTCGTCGCCGCGCCGGCCGCGGCATCCGATCCGCTGCCCGCCGGCACCTACACGATGAGCTTCTCGGATGCCGCGGCGAGCGAGGCCGCGATCGACGCGCTCGGCGTGATCCCGCTCCGGCGCTACGACTCGGTCATCACGGGGTTCACGGCGAAGCTGACCTCCGATCAGGCCACGAGCGTCGCGGCCGCGCCCGGGAACGTCGGCCTCCTCGCCGATACGTCGGTGACCGCGCTCGCCCAGACCGTCACCCCCGCCGTGCGCACGGTCGAGGCCGACAAGCCGCCCGTGAGCGCCGGCTCCGGCGCGGCGTGGACCGGGCCGAACGTGGCGGTGCTCGACTCGGGCGTGAGCACGCACCCCGACCTCAACCTGAAGTCGGCGGTCAACTGCTTCACGAGCGGTACGGGAGCCGATGTCGACGGCCACGGCACCGGCGTGTCCGGAGTGCTCGGCGCGATCGACAACGCGTCGGGCATCCTCGGCGTCGCGCCCGGCGTGCCGATCTACTCGGTGCGCGTGCTCGACGGCAGCCTGAGGGGCACGGTGCAGACCCTCATGTGCGGACTCGAGTGGGTCTCGGAGAACGCGAGCCGCTACGACCTCAAGGTCGTCAACATGAGCATCTCGTATCCCGGCTCCGA
The DNA here is from genome assembly GCA_963799015.1 of uncultured Actinomycetota bacterium. Classification (GTDB taxonomy): domain Bacteria; phylum Actinomycetota; class Actinomycetes; order Actinomycetales; family Microbacteriaceae; genus Agromyces. Next base: position 86,421 of record CAWCWD010000054.1, read on the forward strand.
CGACGGGAACTGCGGGTTCTCCAACGCCGACACGATCCACCAGGCCATCTGCTCGCTCATCGGCGACGGCATCAGCGTGGTCGGCGGCGCGGGCAACTCGGCGAAGGACCTCGCCGGCACGTCGCCCGCGAACTACGACGAGGTGCTCGCCGTCACGAACATGGCCGACTACGACGGCAAGCCCGGCGGAACCGGCACCCCGCCGTGCAGCGTCACCACGAAGGACGACACCTACGCCGTCTCGACGAACTTCGCCGTGAGCGCTGCCGACCAGGCCCACACGATCGCCGCCCCGGGCGTGTGCCCGTACACGACCAAGAAGGGCAGCCAGTACGGCTACGTGGCGACGGGCACCAGCATGGCCACCGGCGTCGCGAGCGGCGTGGTGCTGAACTGCTACGCCGACGGCGCGTGCGCCGGCAGGACGCCGAGCCAGGTGATCGCGATCGTCCGCGGACAGGGGCAGGCCGCCGCCGCTCGCGGGCACGTCTTCACCGGCGACCCGACGAAGCCGGTCGCGGGAAAGTACTTCGGGTACCTCGCGTCGACCGTGCCGAGCGGGACGACGCCGACCCCATCGCCGACCCCACCCCGACCCCGACGCCGACCCCCACCCCGACGCCGACCCCCACCCCGACGCCGACACCCAACCCGACCCCCGACACGACCGCCCCGACGGCGGCGATCACGTCGCCCGTGTCGGGCAGCACGGTCGCCGGGGCATCCGTCGCGGTCGTGGTGGCGGCGAGCGACGACGTCGGGGTCGCCTCCGTCGCACTCTGGTCGGGCACGACGAGGCTCGGCTCGGCCGTCAAGCAGGCCGACGGCACCTGGCGCGCCGACTTCGACTCGAGGCGCTATCCGAACGGCGCGTATGCGGTGACGGCGAAGGCGACGGATGCCGCCGGCAACGTCGGCACGAGTGCGCCGATCACGATCGCGGTCCGCAACTGATCCGGCGGCCGGGCGTGCGGCGTCGCGCGCTCCTCCCACTTCGTCCCAGCCACGAGAGGAAACGCGCATGAAGCTGTCCGTCATCGGATGCGGCTACCTCGGAGCCGTCCACGCCTCCGCGATGGCCGAGCTCGGCCACGACGTCATCGGCATCGACGTGGACACCGCCAAGATCGAGGAGCTCACGGCCGGCCGGCCTCCGTTCTTCGAGCCGGGGCTGCCCGAGGTGCTCGCCTCCGCCCGGGAGACCGGCCGGCTGCGGTTCTCCACCGACATCGCGGATGCCGCAGGCGCGACGGTGCACTTCGTCGCCGTCGGCACGCCGCAGTCCCGCGACGGGAATGCAGCCGACCTCCGCTTCGTCGACGCCGCGATCGAGGCCCTCCTCCCCCACCTGAAGGAGGGCGACCTCGTCGTCGGGCAAGAGCACCGTACCCGTCGGCACCGCCCGCCGGCTCGCCGACCGGATCGCAGCGGCCGGCTCCGAAGCGCGCCTGGCGTGGAACCCGGAGTTCCTCCGCGAGGGGTACGCGGTCACGGACACGATCGAGCCCGATCGGCTCGTGTACGGCGTCGACGACCCGCGCGACGTCGACGTGCTCGACGAGGTCTACTCCGCCGCCATCGCGGCAGGGACGCCGAGGATCGTGACGAACTACCCGACCGCCGAGCTCGTCAAGGTCGCCGCGAACGCCTTCCTCGCCACGAAGATCTCGTTCATCAACGCGATGGCCGAGATCGCCGAGGCCACGGACGCCGACGTCACGCGGCTCGCCGACGCCATCGGTCACGACGCACGCATCGGGCGGCGGTTCCTCAACGCCGGCGTGGGCTTCGGGGGCGGCTGCCTCCCCAAGGACATCCGCGCATTCACGGCACGGGCCGAGGAGCTCGGCCGCGGCGAGTCCGTCGCGTTCCTCAAGGAGGTCGACGCGATCAACCTCCGTCGCCGGCAGCGCGTGGTCGAGCTCGCGCAGGAGGCGCTGGACGGGGCGCCCTACGGCAAGAAGGTCGCCGTGCTCGGCGTGACGTTCAAGCCGCACTCCGACGACGTGCGCGATTCACCCGCCCTCGACGTGGCCGTGCAGCTGAAGGGCCTGGGCGCCGACGTGGTGGTGACCGACCCCGAGGGCATCGACAACGCGCGGAAGCGGCATCCGCAGCTCCTGTACTCCTACGTCACCGAGGAGGCCGTGCGGCACGCGGACCTCGTCGTGCTCGTCACCGAATGGCCCGAATACGTCGCACTCGACCCCGCGCACGTGAAGGACATCGCCCGTGGGTCGACGATCATCGACGGTCGCAACACCCTCGACGCCGAAGCGTGGAAGGCTGCGGGCTGGCGCTACATCGGAATGGGCCGGAGCTGACCCGGGCCCGAAGGGTGAGCCGCGGCGGCGGCCCGAAGGCTGAGCCGCGCCGGCCCGGCGATCACGACCAGATCGAGCGGAGGTAGTCGTCGGTGGGCGTCGGCGTGAGCTGGTCGAACCGATCGGCGGCCCACGACGACATCGAGGGGTCGTACTGCCAGCCGCCCGCTGACGACGTGTTGTTCGTCGAGCGCCTTGTTGTACGACACGAAGCTGTTCTGCACGGAGCCCCACTTGGTGTCGTACATCGACCCGAAGACGTACGAGTCCTTCGCGAAGAGCTGCCCCGGTTCGCCGCTGCCGTTGATCGCCTGGCCGATCGTCGGCGTGTAGGCGCCGGCGGGCGCGGGATACCGCACGCGCATCGCCACGATCTGCGCGGTGAGGATCGAGTGGTCGAGGGTCATGAACGGCGTGCCGAGGTCGGGGTCCTGCGACTTCGGCCCCCCGAGCTGCAGCGCGCTGTTGAGTGCGCCGAAGAACGTCGAGTCGCGGATGGTGAGACCGCGGTACGCACCGTTGCCGTACATCTGCAGCGTGTCGATGTGGTCGGATGCGCCCGACGGGCGGAACACGGGTGCGCAGTAGCATCCCTCCCACACCGACTGCGTGATCATCGAGTTCGTGCCTGCGGCGTACCCGAAGGGGTCGTTGATGTCGATCTTGGCGTCGGCCATCACGACCTCGTAGGCGTTGCACTCCCTGGTGATTCCGCTCGACGCCGTCATGCGGAACCCGTACGAGACCTTCGAGTGCGCCCACGACGTCCGCGAGCAGTCGGTGAGCAGGATGAAGCGGCCGTTGATGCGCGCGAACGTGACGCCCTTCACGCCCACGAGGCGTACCGAATCGGCGATGGTGACGGTTCCCCAGCCGTTCTTCGGCGACACCAGGATGTTCTTGGTCGCGGTGCCGCGGCCGATCCCCTTGATGGCCGCCGCCGAGCCCGACGACGCACCGAACCCGGGCAGCGTGCCCGGGGCGACCCGGATGTGCACGCCGCTGTTGATCTGGGCATCGGTCACGGACGCGATGGCCTTGCCGATCGCCGTCCAGTCGCACGCCACGTCGATGACGCGGCCGAAGCTCGAGCCGAACTGGGGGTGTTGGCCGGCCAGTGCGTGCCGTTCGGCCCGTATGAGCGCATGGTCGCCACCGCGGCCTTCGCTTCGGCCTTGGCCTCGGGCTCGGACGCGGTCCGCTTGGTCCACGGTTCCGTGGGATCGAGGGGCAGGTGCGGGGCGATGATCGTCGGGACGAGGAGCACCGCGGATGAGAGCAGCGTTCGGCGTGAGATTCGGTCGGTCATGTGCGTCCTCCGGTCGTGATGTGCTTTCCGGTGCACGTCCGACAGCTCACGGCCAGACGTGGGTACGCGTGCCTGATCGCCCGCTTCCCCCTGATGCGACAGTTCGACGTTATCCGGACGCCGTTAACCTCGCATTACGATCGCGCGACAAGTCCGCGTCCCGGTTGCGCCCCATTCGGCCGCCTCGGGCGGCTCCGAGACGGCGTGGACACCTCGGGGAAACCTGCGTCGGAACCCTCGTCGACTAGCCTGACCGGATGACTCCATCCGATCGCGGGGGGCGCTCGGGCCATGCGGGGAGGCGACGTGGTCGCTGAGGCATCCGTGCACCCAGGTCCCCGAGGACGGCGGTGGCTCGCCGCCTCCGCCGCGCTCTACGCCGGGGCGGTCGCGGTCGTGCTCTTCTGGCCCGTGCACGTCGACGGCGAAGGCGGCCTGTTCCGGTTCGACCCCGTGCTCGACCTCCTCGGGCGATTCGGGATCCCGGCCTGGGCGAGCTACTCCATGCTCGAGTTCGCGAGCAATGCGGCCCTATTCCTGCCGCTCGGCGCGCTCTGGGCGCTCGCCGCCGATCGCCGGCCCGTCGTACTCCGCGTCGTCACGGCGGGGCTGCTCGCCGCGGCGATCAGCGTCGGGGCCGAGCTGGTACAGGGCGCCTTCCTCGCCGATCGCACGATGGACCCGCGCGACGTCGTGGCGAACACCATCGGCGCGGTGATCGGCGCGACCGCGACGGTGCTCGTCGTCCGAGGAGTTCGTCGCGGGCGTGCGGCCGCGGCGGAGCAGGAGCACGACCGACCGCTCCTGAATGCCGGATCCGCGCACCAACCGGCCGGGTCGGAGCGTCGGGACCCGGTCAGCCGCCGCGAGCTCCTCGCGGCGCTCGCGCTCGCCCCGGCCGCCGCCGAGCCGCGCGCGTGCGCGATCGCGTCCGCGGCGCGAACGAGCGCGAGGTGCGAGAGCGCCTGCGGCGTGTTGCCCGCCTGCCTCCCGGTGTGCGGCTCCGCCTGCTCGGCGAGGAGCCCGAGGTCGCTGCTGTGGCCGAGCAGCCGGTCCATCAGGGCGGTGGCGTCGTCGAGGCGTCCGGTGTGCGCATAGTGCTCGACGAGCCAGAACGAGCACGCGATGAAGGCGTTCTCGTCTCCGGGAACTCCGTCGATCTGGGCCTCCGTGCGGTAGCGGCAGACGAGCCCGTCACGCATCAGCGTCTCCTCGATGCGGGCGACCGTGCCGAGCATCCGCGGGTCGTCGTAGGCGACGTACCCGATCTGCGCGAGCTGCAGCAGGGCGGCGTCCACCTCGGTGGTGCCCGCGAACTGCACGTAGCTGCCGAGCGAGGCGTCGTAGCCGTCCTGCTCGATCCGCTCGGCGATCCGGGCGCGGAGCTCGCGCCACTTCTCGACGGGGCCCTGCCGCCCGTCGCGCTCGACCGCGCAGATCGCCCGGTCGAAGGCCGCCCAGAGCATCGCACGCGAGTGCGTGAAGTGCCGCTCGGGGCCGCGGATCTCCCAGAGGCCCGAGTCGGGCCGGTCGAGGTGCGCCTCGGCTTCCCGCAGCAGGGCGAGCTGCAGCGACCACGAGAAGCCGTCCTCGTCGACGCCGGTGTGGCGGGCCGCGTCGAACGCGATCATCACCTCGCCGAAGACGTCGGCCTGGTACTGGTCGGATGCCGCGTTCCCGATGCGCACGGGCGAGCTCGCCTCGTACCCGGGCAGCGTGTCCACCTCCCACTCGGTCAGGCGCCGCTCCCCCGCGAGGCCGTACATGATCTGGACGTCGGCGGGATCCCCCGCGATCGCCCGCAGCAGCCACTGCCGCCACGCCTGCGCCTCCTGCGTGTAGCCGTGGTGCACGAGTGCCACGAGCGTCGAGAGCGGCATCCCGGAGCCAGACGTAGCGGTAATCCCAGTTCCGCGATCCGCCGAACGCCTCGGGCAGGCTCGTGGTCACGGCGGCGACGATGCCGCCGGTGTCCTCGTGCGTCAGCAGCCGCAGCACGAGCAGTGAGCGCCGCACCGCCGTGTCGTACGCTCCCGGCTCGATGCACGCCCGCACCCAGGATCTCCACCACGCGGTGGTGTCGGCCAAGCAGCCACTCACGTCGAGCGGCTCGGGCACGGCCCGGTGCCCGGGGAACCAGGACAGCTGCAGGTCGACGGTCTCGCCCTCGCCCACGAGGAACTCGCCGCGGTGGGCCATGTCGCTCGCCGTGAGCCGAGGACCGCGCACCACCAGCGCGTCGGGGCCGGCGACGGCGAGCAGTGCCGGGGCGTCCGCCGTGCCGACCTGGCGCATCCACGGCAGCGTCGCCGCGTAGTCGAAGCGCACGCGCAGCTCCTGCTCCATGCGCAAGCTGCCGCGGATGCCGCGGACTCGGCGGATGACGTCGCTCCGGAGGTCGGAGCCGTCGCCAATGGGCATGAACTCGGTGACCTCGACCTCGCCGTCGCGCCGTGGTCCACCGGGTGACCAGGGTGAAGGTGTCGGTGGCGTACGCACGCGTCGCGGTGGCCGCGGCATCCGCCGGCCTGAGGCGCCAACGGCCGTGCTCGGCGTCGCCGAGAAGCGCGCCGAACACGGATGCCGAGTCGAATCTCGGCACGCAGAGCCAGTCGATCGAGCCGTCGTCGCCGATCAGCGCGGCCGTGCGGCAGTCCCCGATGACGGCGTACTGCTCGATCGGCTGCGGCATGGTCAGGGCCGGCCGAGTCCGCGCACCTGCCACCCCGGCTGCACGCCACGCCGCGAGGTCGAGCACGTTGCGCCCGTCGATGATGCGACGCTCGGCGACGAGCCGTCCGGTCTCGACGGGATCGAGCGCGCGATACTCGCGCCACTCCGTCACGAGCACCACGAGCTCGGCGCCGCGCAGCGCCTCCTGCGTCGAGGAGGTGTAGTCGAGCTGCGGATGCCGCCGCCGCGCGTTCTCGATGCCCTCCGGATCGGTGGCGACCACCTCCGCGCCGAGGCCCTTGAGGTGCACCGCCACGTCGAGCGCCGGCGAGTCGCGCACGTCGTCGGAGTCGGGCTTGAACGTCACGCCCAGCACGGCGATCCGCTTGCGGTGGACCGAACCGCCGAGCGCCGCGACGGCGAGGTCGACGACGCGCTGGCGCTGGCGCACGTTGATCGCGTCCACCTCGCGGAGGAACGCGAGCGAGTCGCCGCGCCCGAGCTCCTCGGCGCGCGCGGTGAACGCGCGGATGTCCTTCGGCAGGCAGCCGCCGCCGAAGCCGACGCCGGCGTTCAGGAAGCGGCGGCCGATGCGGGCGTCGTGTCCGATGGCGTCGGCGAGGGCCGTGACGTCGGCACCGGTCGCGTCGGCGATCTCCGACATCGCGTTGATGAAGCTGATCTTCGTGGCGAGGAACGCGTTCGCCGCCGCCTTCACGAGCTCGGCGGTGGCGTAGTCGGTGACGACGCGGGGGGTTCCCGCCTCGACGGCCGCGCGATAGACGCGATCGAGCACGGATGCCGCGTGCTCGTCTGCGACCCCGTACACCAGCCGGTCGGGCTCCAGCGTGTCCTTCACCGCGAACCCCTCGCGCAGGAACTCGGGGTTCCAGGCGAGACTCGCGTGCGGTGCGACGTCGACGAGCCGAGCAGCGAGTCGTGCGGCCGTGCCCACCGGCACGGTGCTCTTGCCGACGACGAGCGCGCCGTCGGCGAGGTGCGGGAGCAGCGACTCGAACGCCGCGTCGACGTAGCGGAGGTCGGCGGCGCTGGTGCCCGCCGCCTGCGGCGTGCCGACGGCGAGGAAGTGCACCTCGGCACCCGCGGCATCCGCGATGTCGGTGCTGAACCGCAGGCGACCGGTGGCCGTGGCGGAGGTGAGGATCTCGGGCAGTCCGGGCTCGAAGAACGGCGGATGCCCCGCTGCGAGCGCGGCGATCTTGCGCTCGTCGACATCGATGCCCACGACCTGGTGGCCGAGTTCGGCCATCGCCGAGGCGTGCACGGCACCGAGGTAGCCGCAGCCGATCACCGAGATGCGCATGCTCACCCTTCGTTCGGACACTGCGGTCCATTCTGCCGCACCGGGACCGAAGCCGCCGATGCTGCCCCTGCCCCAGTGCGCCTCTCCCCTCCTAGGCTGGGGATATGGCGCCCACCGTCCGCGCGCGCGGCTGGGCCGCGCTCATCCTCGTGCTCTACGCAGCGCTCGTGGCGGTCGCCTTCGTCATTCCGAGACCCATCGATCGCGGATTCACCCCGTGGCTCCGCGGAGTGGTCGCCGACCTGCAGCAACACGTCGCACCGAGGTGGTTCGATTACGAGTTCGTCGAACTCGCTTCGCATGCGGTGCTGTTCGTGCCGATCGGGATCCTCCTGGTCGATCGCCCTCGGCAGGAGGCTGACGTGGCTGGCCGTGCTCGCCGGCCTCGGCGTGAGTGCCCTCGTCGAGTTCGGGTCGTCGCGGGCGGCCGGCGAGCCGATGGCGTCGCTCGACCTGCTCCTGAACGCCGTCGGGGCGGTCATCGGGTGCGGCGATCGGCTACGCGGTGCTCGCCGGATTGCGACCTGATCCGCCGAAGCCCGCCACCTCGACCACTCGAGCCCGGAGTTGACGGTCGCCGTCGTCGATCGACTCAGCCGCAGGTGGCCTCGGCCATCGTGACCGCGGTGGCGTTGATCATCGGCGTCGTGCGGACCTCGGTGGGCCCGTACTCGCCTGGCGCTCCCGCGAACGTGGCGCGCACGAGCGCCGTCTGTCCGTCTTCAGCATGTCGACGGTGAACTTCTCAGCGGGTCGACCGAGGTCGGTGACCGATGGCCCGGTCGTCGTTGCGAGGCCGGGCTCCGGCACCTCCACCGACGTCGTCGTGGCGCCGACGGGTCCGTAGAGGAACACCTCCGTGCGGTAGAAGTCGTACAGGTTGCTGTCGACGTAGTCCGGGAGCTCGACGCTGTTCGGGATGTCGAACCGCAGGCGCACCTCGACGGTGTACGTCGGCGCGTCGGGCGTGCACGCATTCGTGGTGACCGTCGCCTCGGTGTGCAGGTAGTAGTCGATCTTCGACGACGAGCGGTCGCGGAAGTACACTCCGAGCACCGTCGCGCCCTCGTTGGTCGCCGGCAGCACGCCCTGCAGGCGCGTCCCGTCGAAGAGCGCCTGCGTCGCCGGGTCGGCGCTCCACATCATGAGCGTGCCGCGGTTGGCCGCGTCGACGACGGCCTGCGCCATCGCCCAGACGTCGTAGTCGGCGGACATGATCCGCTCGAACACCGCGGATGCCGCAGCCGCGAAGTAGGCGTCGGACTCGGCGCCGCCCTCGGGGTACCGGAAATACGCCTCATTGAGGAGCTTCGACACCACGTTGTCACTCGTCAGCTGCTCTCCGTCGGGCATGCGTGACGGGGCCGGTCACCTCGAGGAGCCGGGACAGCGCAATCGGATCGAGCGACACGACCTCGTCGGGTGTGATGCCGAACGTTCGCTGCCAGTTGGCCGAGATGATCTGCGCGGCCGTCGGGAAGTCGGGCCGGCTGGTCGCCGCGTTCAGGTTGTCGAGGAAGATCGAGTCGTACAGCTGCTTGGCGCTCTCGTCGACGGGCACATCGACCGGGATGGCGATCGGGAAGTCGGCGCTCGACACCTGCCGGGCGACGGTGACCGTGCCGTTGTCCACCGACAGGAGCGTCTGCGCAGCCGGACCGCCACCGAGCGCGGCGGCCTCGGCATTGTTCAGGAACGCGAGCACGACGTCCTTCTGGCCGTCGATGCCCAGGAGTGCGCCGACGCCGGCGAGCGCACCGCTCATCTGGGGGATCGTCTCCTCCGCCGTGCCGAGCATCTCGTCGAACTGGTCGACGGCCTCGGACACCTGGCCGATGGTGGCATCCGTGTCGATCGACTGCACGTCCTCGTGCAGGTCGCCGACGACGCGGTCGGCCGTCGCGACGATCTCGGTCGCCTGTCGCAGCGGCGCCATGTCGAACCCACCGGTCGCCGGGTCACGCTGGAGCCCGAAGGTGCTGACCAGGCCGACCGCCGGATCGACGATCTCGCTCGACACCTCGTCGACGCCCTCGGCGATCACGCGGACGGCGCGGAAGTTCTCGCCGACGACCGGCAGGAACTCGGCGGCGCGCCACAGCGGCTGCGTCGTCGGTTCCACCGCCTGCGCGGAGGATGCCGCGAGCTCGTCGGCGATCGGCTGGAGCTGGTCGAGCTGGCGATCCTCGGCGGCCTGTTGGAACTCGGAGACCGAGGCGCGAGCCTCTTCGAGATCCCCGCGCACCGACATCGCGTCGTTGTACAGCGACCAGGCCGCGAACCCTGCCGCCGATGAGCACGAGCGCCACCACCGGCCAGACGATCGCGTGCACGATGCGCCGCCTGCGGCGCTTCGGCTCGGGGCGTGATCGGGTGTCTCCGCGCTCGGTGGCGCCGACGGGCTCGGGTTGCGTCACAATGCCTCAGCATAGACGCCGCAACGCAAGCGACCGTTCGCGTGCACGGTCGTCATCAGTACGCGCCGTCGGCCCGGGCGACCGAGCGAACCGTGCGATACAGGATGATCACGTCGCCGGTGAGCGACCAGTTCTCCACGTAGTAGAGGTCGAGACGCACGCTGTCGTCCCAGGACAGGTCGGAGCGGCCCTGTGTCTGCCACAGTCCGGTGATGCCCGGCCGCACGAGCAGACGGCGGAGAGACCACTCGTCGTAGCGCTCCACCTCTGCGGCGAGCGGTGGGCGGGGACCCACGAGCGACATGTCGCCGTTCAGCACGTTGAGGAGCTGCGGCAGCTCGTCGAGGCTGTGACGGCGGAGCACCGCGCCCACCTTGGTGACCCGCGGATCGGACTTCAGCTTGAACAGCACGCCGTTGCCGTCGGTTCGGTCGAGCAGCGACGGGAGCTGCGCCTCGGCGTCGACGACCATCGACCGGAACTTGAGCATGCGGAACCGCTTGCCGTTGAGTCCGACGCGCTCCTGCGTGAACAGCGCCGGGCCGCTGCTGTCGCGCCGGACGAGCACGGTGATGACGAGGAAGACCGGACTGAGCACCACGAGCGCAAGGAACGCGACCACGAGGTCGAACGCGCGCTTCGCGGCGTACTTGCGGCCTTCGAACTCGGGGTAGTCGACCTGGATGAGCGGGAGGCCGGCGACGGGCCGGGCGTGGATGCGCGGACCCGCGACATCCGTGAGGGCCGGAGCGACGATGAGGTTGGTCGAGGTCGCCTCGAGCTCCCAGCCGAGCTGGCGCATTCCGCGGGGGTCGATGGTGTCGGCGCCCGTGAACACCACGGTGTCGGCTCGCGCCTCGTCGAGCACGCGCGTGAGGCTCGAGAAATCACCGAGCACCGGGATGCCGCGTGCGAGCTCCTGCTCGTCCATGCCTCGCTCGGTGATCGCGCCGACGATGACGATGCCCGATGCGGTCTCGCGGGCCATCTGCTCGGCAACGTGCACGGACTTCTGTCGCTCGCCCATGAGGATCGCCCGGTGCGAATACGCGCCGGCCGCCCGCCGGCGCATGAGCCACTTGCGCCAGAGCCAGCGCGACACCAACAGCAGCGCGAGCCCGAGCGGGAGCGCGACGAGCAGGTATCCGCGTCCGACCTCCGACTGCAGCAGGAACGCGACGATCGCGAGCACGGCGAAGATGCGGATCGTGGCATCCGCGATTCGCTTGTACTCGGTGGTTCCGGCTCCGACGAGGGTGCGGTCGCGAGTGGCGAAGATCGCGAGCGAGCAGAACCAGCCGATCGCGAGCAGGGCCGAGACCAGGGTGTAACTGAGCTCGAACACCCCGCCCTGCTCACCCGGGATTCGCAGGACCTCGCCGCTCGTGCCGAACCGGATGAACTGCGACGCGTACACCGAGACCACGATGACGATGAGGTCGGTGATGAGCAGGCGCTGGGCATACGCGCGCTGCCAGGTCGCCACGACGGCGGCCGGCGAGTCGAGGGACGTCTGCCGCGCCAGAGTCATTCTCACCTCCGCGCCCGACCAGGTTCTCAGGGTGACGGGTCATGGCCCAGCCATCGGGCGGCGGGCCATTGGTCAGGCTACCGCGAGAGCGTCCGCTTGTGAGAGGACCGATTGCGAAGTTCCCCCCGAAATGGGGCCGACCCGATTCGCTGCCGTGCTCAGCCGGAGGTCGACGCCGGCGCGGCATCCGCTCGATCGCGTCCGCTCGCGCGGCGGAGCAGCTGCTCGAGGGGGCCGCGGCCGAGGTAGCGGCGCCAGAGCCACGCGAACGCCATCGAGCCCACGATGAGGCCGATGACGAGTTCCCAGGAGTCGTCGGTCGGCACGCCGTCCTCCACCCGGATCGCCAGCGCGATGACCACCAGGTGGATCGTGTAGATGCTGAGCGGCATGGCTCCCATCGCGATCACCGGTGAGAGCACGGCTCCCGCGACGCGGCGCACGGCGGGGCGCGCGAGCGCGGTGAGCATGAGCATGGCCGCGACGACGACGGCACCGACGCCGACGTTGCCGAGCGTCTCGAGCGACGCCCGCAACGGCACCGACCACTCCGCCGCGCTCACGACCTCCGGCGCCGGCAGTCGCGAGGCGATCGGGAGGAACACGGATGCCGCGGCGGCGCCCGCGAGCGCGATGACGCCGACGACCCTGCGGCGAGCCCAGGTCCATGCGCGCGAGCGCCAGGCCGACGAGCATCACCGGCACCCAGATGATCACCGGATACGCGCCGCCGACGACCCAGTCGGAGAGGAACTTCAACGGGGTGTCGCGCACGGCGGAGACGAACTCGGTGCGGGCGCCGAGCTCGGCGAGTGCGGGGGTCACGGCGAGCGATCCGATTCCCAGCGCGAGTGCCGCCCACGGCGGCAGGAAGAGCAGCGGCAGCATCACCAGGAACGCCACGCCGTACACGTCGAGGATGATGAAGACGAGCGGATGGAGCGTCGCCCAGATCAGCATGCCGAGCGCAATGAGGATCACGCGCGCGGACCGCGATCTGCCGCCGCAGCTCGCCCCGTCCGTCGGTGATCGGCCGGGTGCCGCCGGAGATGAAGCCGAGCCCGATGCCGGCGGTCAGGGCGAACAGGAGTCGCGGGCGGTCATCGGCGAGGGCGATGAGCTCGGCGGCCTCGACCGCCGCGACCGCCGGTGACACGTGGGCCACGAACATGCCGATGAGCGCGATCCCTCGGGCCGCGTCGACGCCGTCGACGCGGCGAGGCATCCGCGGCGTGTCGACGGTCATGCAGCCATGCTCGCACTTTCGGCGTCGGGTGTCAGCGGAGGCGCAGCGCGGCATCCGCTCGGTTGCTCAGGAGTGGCGGCCGTTCAGCACGCCGCCGCTCTCCTCGAGGTAGCAGACGCCGCAGAGCGACTCGTACGCCACGTCTTCGCCGTCGATCGCGACCTGGTCGCCGTCGAAGACGAACACGCCGTCGATGCGTCGGGCGTTGAAGATCGCCTTGCGGCCGCAACGGCAGATCGTCTTGAGCTCCTCGAGGCTGTGCGCGATCTCGAGCAGGCGACGGCTGCCGGGGAACGCGACGGTCTGGAAGTCGGTGCGGATGCCGTATGCGAGCACCGGGATGCCGTCCATGAGCGCGATGCGCAGCAGGTCGTCGACCTGGTCGGACGTGAGGAACTGCGCCTCGTCGATGAGCAGGCAGCTCACATCGCGGCCGTGCTCCTCGATCACCCGGGTGCGGTGCTGCTGGAAGCGGTCGAGCACGTCGGCGTCGGGCTCGATCGTGAAGTCGACGTCGCGCACCACGCCGAGCCGCGAGACGATGCTGCGATCGCCCTTCGTGTCGATGGCCGGCTTCGCGAGCAGCACTTGGTGCCCGCGCTCCTCGTAGTTGAACGCCGCCTGGAGCAACGCCGTGGACTTGCCGGAGTTCATCGCCCCATAGCGGAAGTAGAGCTTCGCCATCTACTCGAGGAATCCGTCCTCCGCCGCCCGGCGGATCAACTCGGACTTCCGGCTCGCCGGTCGTCCGGCTCGCGCGTACTTCTCGCGGACGCGCCGGAGGTAGGTCTTCGCGGTCTCATAGCCCACGTCCATGCGGTCGGCGACCTCGAGCGTGCTGAGGCCCTGGGCGTAGAGACGCAGCGCGCGCTCCTCGGCGGCGCTCAGGTGCGCCGAGTCGGGGTCGCCGGGTCGCCGCGCCGCGACCTCCGGTGCTGCGTCGCCGACGCTGGCCGCCGGGCGCCGGCGCAGCCGCTCGCCGCGGGCGACCCGCCGCGCCAGGTCGACCAGCTCGTCGGCGGGCAGGGTCTTCGAGACGAACGCGGCCGCGCCGGCGGAGATGCAGCGTTCGCGCGAGGCCTCGTCGTCGAGGGCGCTCACGACGACGACCTTCGCGCCCGCCGCACGGCACGCGCGGATGCGGGACTCGATCGAGACGCTGTCGCCGAGCTGCAGGTCCATGAGTACGAGGTCGACGGGGAACCCGGGGTTGCGGATGAGGTCCATCCAGGTGGTCGCCCGAACGACGACCGTGAAGTCGGGCGCGTTGTCGGTGAACCACGAGGCGAGGCTGTCGACGATGAGGCCGTGGTCGTCGAGCAGCGCAAGGCGCACGGGCGAGTCGGCGTCGGGCTCGCTCGGCGCGGTCGGCGTGCTCGGCGTGCTCGCCTCACTCGGGGACATGACTCAACTCCACCCTGACATTCTCGCGCGTCAGGGACACTTCCGCGCGCATCGAGACCGCGCGGGCCACCGCGGCGAAGCGGTCCAGCTCTCGACGGGACGGCGGCGCCGCTCCATGCTCGGTCTCGATGCTGATGCGTCGCCGCGGTGGCTCGGTGGCGATCGCCACGCGGATCGCAGCCGAACGGCTCGCTTCGCTCAGCCACGAGATGAGGGCGGTGAGGGCCGACCGCTGGTCGTCGGCGAGGTCGGCGGCGGCACCCATCGGGTCGTCCACGACCACGGGGATGCCGCGCGACATCCGCACGGTCGCGCCGAGGTCGTCGAGCCAGGTCGATTCGATGCCCGCCTTCAGCGCGCGACGGAGCGCCTCGGCGAGTTCGCGGGCGCGGTCGGCATCGGCCACCGTGATGCGGTCGGCGGTCATGACCCCGGCGAGGAACGGCAGCACCTCGCGGCCGAGCACCGACACGCGGCTCTGCTGCACCGACCGGGCGATGCCCGCGCGGAGCTCGGCGTCGCGGTGCAGGGCGGCCCGGTTCGCATCGCGCTGCCAGGCGAGCGTCTCGTCGACGATCGCGTACGAGTATCCGGCAGCGGCGGCCGACATCGCGAGCACCGCGGCCGAGTTCACCGCGATCAGCGCGCTGAGCGGCGCTGTGATGGCGGTCGTCGTGGCGGAGCCCACGACGAGGATCGACAGCACCGCGGCGGCGATGATGCCGGCGAGGAGCAGGGAGATCCAGGTGCAGTACGGCGCCAGGGCGAGGATGAGCATGCCGATCACGATGGGACCGTAGTCGTCGTAGATGTACCGGTCGGCGCCGATCGTGGACACGTACTCGGCGATGGCCGCGCCCACCGCGAGGGCGACGACGAGCCACAGGCGCTCGGCCGAGAACGGCGCGCGGGCGGGTGCGGCCGAGATCGCCGCCGCAAGACCGGCGATGCCCACGAGCACGACGCCGAGCACCGCGACGAGCGGCGAGCCGCACCTCGTGCCAGTGCGCGAGCGTCAGGACGATCGAGGTGCCGAAGGCGAGGACGGCGCCGATCGCGACGATGGGCGCGGCGGTGATGCCGCCGATCGGATCGGCCTCCTGCTGCGTGAGGCGCATCCGGCTCATTCGCCGCCCTCCGGCACGGTGAGCACGATCGTCGTGCCGATGCCCTTGGTGGACCAGAGACGGACCGTGCCGCCCTCCTGCTCGATGCGCGCCCGGATCGACGTGCGCAGCCCGATGCGATCCTCGGGCACCTCCCGCTCGTCGAAGCCGACGCCGCTGTCCATCACGGCCACCGTCACCTCGCCGCTCCCGAGGCCGAGAGCGAGCTCCGCCTCGGTGACCCCGGCGTGCCGGGCGACGTTGATGAGGCACTGCGCGACGGCCGCGTCCAGGGCCGCGGCGCGCACTGGGTCCGAGCATCCCGAGCACCGCGAGGTCGCCGGTCATCCGCACGTCGAGGCCGGCGTTCGCGGCCGCGGCGAAGGCAGTCTCGAGCGTCAGGGCGTCGTCGACGGCGGATGCCGCGGCTGTTGCGCTCGGCGCGATGCCGCCGCGACGGCGACCGCCATCGACTGCCGCCGCGCCGTGGCCGTGGTCGATGGCCCAGTCACGTCCGACGATGAGGCCGAGATCCTGACGGATGCCGTCGCGCAGGCGCTCGTCGACGGGCCCCGATCCGGCGGCGGCGATGGCGACGAGGTGGCTGAGGGCGGTGTCGTGCAGTCGCGCCGTGGCGCGGAGCTCGTAGTCGTGCCGGATGGCGAGCTCACGGGTCTGCTGGCTCGCGCGATGCAGCCCGGTCTCGCGTCGTGAGTCGGAGCGGCGGCTGAGCCCGTCGAACGTGCGAACCACGACGACGATGCCGAACGCCGTCGCCGCCGCGACGTTCGGCGCCCACGCACCGCCGGCGAGGGCGGCACCGAGGAACGACGCGGCCTCGCCCAGGCCATAGCCCAGGGCTGCCCAGGTGATGGCGAGCACCGAGCCAGCGCCCGCGCCGCCGACGAGGAGGAGCGCGACGCGCGGCAGCGCGAGGATCACGTTGTCGGTGGTCTCGAACCGGTACGCCGGGTCCATCACGAGCACGGTGAGGGCGAGCACCGCGCCCGTGCCGACGAAGAGGTAGACCAGCGTGAGCGTGACGGTGGGGTGGCGTGCGACGAGGACGAGGAGCACCGCCATGAGCGTCGCGAGCACCGCGCCGGTCCATCCGGCCGGGTCCCCGCTGACCGTGGCTCCGATGACGCCGACGACGGCGCCGATGCCGAGGCACACCCACGCCGCGCAGTGGCCGGCGTGCGCGAGCGCACGGCTGAGCGAGTCGCGCGCGAGGTGTCCCGGCAACCCCAGGGTCATCGTCGTCCTCCGCTCGGGGCCGGGCGATCTGCTTCCGCGGCTTCTTGCGGATTATCGCAGTTCCGGCGCGGCCGGCGCATTCGCACTGTTCGTGACCGCTCGCAGGCGTGACTCGACTCCCCCGGTGCCGGGCCTAGAAGAGCGCCGACGGATCGGGCGGCAGGCCGAACTGCTCGGGCAGCCGAGTCGGTGCGCGCGCGGCTGGGGCGGCCGAGCGCACCCCGCCCGTCACCGGGTCCTCGCGACCGCGCTCGAGTCCGTGCGCCCTGATCAGCGGTCGGATCCGCTCCCCCAGCCAGCGTCGGTACGCCTTGGGTGCGTAGGCGTTGTTGCCGTAGTACATGGAGCGGTACTTCGGCACGAGTTCGGGGTGTTCGCGCTCGAGCCACTGCATGAACCACGGCTTGACGCCGGGCCGCAGGTGGAGCGCGGTGTAGAGGACGCTCGTGGCGCCCGCCGCCTTCGCCTGCCGCAGCGCCTCGTCGAGGTGTGCCCGTGTGTCGGTGAGGTACGGGAGGATCGGCATCAGGAAGATCGCGCAGTCGAGTCCCGCTTCGCGCACCGCCGACACGGTGGCGAGCCTCGCCTTCGCGGTGGGCGTGCCCGGCTCCACCGACTGCTGCAGCTCGTGGTCGTAGACGGCGATGGACATGGCGAGGTCGACGGGCACGCGCGTCGCGGCATCCGCCAGCTGCGGCAGGTCGCGACGCAGCAGCGTGCCCTTCGTGAGGATGCTGAACGGCGTGCCGCTCGTGGTGAGGGCGTCGATGATGCCCGGCATGAGCGAGTAGCGGCCCTCGGCGCGCTGGTACGGATCGGTGTTGGTGCCGAGCGCAACGGGCTCGTGTCGCCACGACGGCTTGGCCAGCTCGGTACGGAGCACGTCGCCCACGTTGACCTTCACGATGATCTGGCGATCGAAGTCGTCGCCTGCGTCGAGGTCGAGGTAGGTATGGGTGGGCCGGGCGAAGCAGTAGACACAAGCATGCGAACAGCCCCGGTAGGGATTGATCGTCCAGCCGAACGGCATCGCCGACTGGCCCGGCACCTTGTTGAGCGCGGACTTCGCGAGCACCTCGTGGAAGGTGACTCCGGCGAAGTCGGGCGTCTGCACCGAGCGCACCAGGTTGTTGAGCTTGGCGAGCCCGGGCAGGGTGTCGACCTGCTCGACGCCGAGTTCCTGTCCGCTCCACCGCATGCACCCATTCGAACACATGTTCGAATCTCAGGCAAGCGGATGCCGCGGCGAGCCGTGGCCCGGCCGCGGCATCCGCTGGGTCTCGATACGGCGCTTCGCGCCTACTCGACCAGCAGGGCGGCGTTTCGCGCCTACTCGACCAACAGTGGCAGGTCTCGATACGGCCCTTCGCGCCTACTCGACCAGCAGGGCGGCGCTTCGCGCCTACTCGACCAGCAGGGCGGCGCGGCCGGCGACGAGCTCGAGCCGCTCACCCGTCCACCGCCGCCGCAGCCAGCGGTCGTGGCTGGCGATCACGACCGCACCGGGATAGGTGCCGAGGGCGTCCTCGAGGTCGGTCGCGAGCGCGAGCGAGAGGTGGTTCGTCGGCTCGTCGAGCAGGAACACATGCGGCGGACGCGCGATCACGAGCGCGAGCGCGAGTCGGCGCTGCTGTCCGACCGAGAGCGACCCGACCGGCCGGGACTCGTCGTGCCGCGCGATGAGCCCGAGACTCGCGAGCGGCACCTGCTCGGCGCGCCGCTCGCCGAGCACGCGTTCGTAGAGGCGGCGCGGCGAGGCATCCGGATCGGCGAAGCGCACGTCCTGCTCGAGGAGCTGCACGCGCAGGCCCTTTCGCCGATGCACGACGCCACGGTCGACGCCCTGCGTGCCCGCGAGCACGCCGAGCAGCGTCGACTTGCCCGCGCCGTTCGCGCCCATGACGAGCAGCCGCGTGAGCGGCGCCACCTGGAGCACGCCGAGCCCGAGCCGGCCGTCGACCGACACGTCGGACAGCCTGCAGCAGCAGGCCCGAGGCCTCCTCGAGCGCGTGCGACCCCGACGGGATGCCCGCGAACGACGAGCGGCGCCGGCGGCTTGCGCACCTGCTCGCGCTCGAGCGTCTCGAGACGATGCTCGGCGTTGCGGACGCGACGAGAGACCGCCTGCTCGACGTTCCCGCGCTTGAAGTGCTTGAGGAACTTGTCGTTGTCGGTCGCCGCGCGCCCGTGCGACACGTTGCGCGCGGTCTCGGCGACCGAGGTCCGCAGGCGACGCAACTCATCCTGCTCGTCCTCGTATTGGCGCCGCCAGCGCTCGCGCTCCTCCGCCTTGACGGTGAGGAACTCGCTGAAGCCACCGCCGAAGACGGTGCCGCCGGATGCCGCGAGCACGTCGACGCGCGACGTCCCCGCGTCAGCACGCGACCCGGCGAGCGCCAGCGCGCTCCGCCGACCCGGGTCGAGATCGAGCAGCCCGGTCGCCACGCGGTCGAGGAACTCTCGATCGTGGCTTGCGAACAGCACCGGTCCGCGCCAGGCGCGCAGCCGTTCCTCGAGGAAGGACGCGGCGTCGTCGTCGAGGTGGTTCGTCGGCTCGTCGAGCAGCAGCGCGTCCGGGGCGCTGAGCAGCAGCGCCGCGAGCGCGAACCGGGTGCGCTGTCCGCCCGAGACCTCGTCGATCCGGCGGTCGAGCCCGAGCGCGGCGACGCCGAGCCCGATCGAGCACCTCATCGCGGCGCGAGTCGGCCGACCAGACGTCGGCGCGTTCGGCCGCGTCGAGCGCCGACGAGTACCGGGCGGCGGATGCCGCGGCGGCGCGCATGTCGGAGGCGTCGACCGCGAGCTCCGTCGCGGCCGCGTCGAGCTCGCGCTCGATGGCGCGCACCTCGGCGAGGGCGGCCTCGAGCACGTCGCCGACGCGATCGTCGGGGCGGAAGGGCAGCTCCTGCGCGAGGAGCCCGGTGCGCGCGGGGCGGGAGAGCCGACCCGACACGGTCGCGTCGCCGAGGGCGGCGGACGCGGCATCCGCCCGACCGTCGGCGCCGGCGAGCAGCCGGAGCAGCGTGGACTTGCCGACGCCGTTCTCGCCGATCAGGCCGAGCCGCTGGCCCGGCGCGACAGTGAAGCCGAGGTCGGTGAAGACGCGTCGATGCGCGTACGAGACCGAGAGCCCGTCGGCGCGCAGGTAGAGGGAAGGAGAGAGGTGTACAGCCATGCGAGACGTCCGTTCGCGAGGGCCCCCGAGTCGTCGCCCGACGCCGCCGGCGCGGGCGGGCACGAACGATGCACCGAGCGGCGCGCACGCGGCACGATGGCGCGGACGACGACCCGGGAGCGGAGTGGTGGGTCCCGCAGGGCTCGCCGTCGCGAAGGGTGCGCGCGACACTGTCGCGATCAGTGGAAGGTGCACACCCGTGTCAACGGCGCCTCAGGCGCGGGACGATGGGATGTGCTCACTTCATAGCGGGGACGACGTTAGCAGGTCCTGGCGGGGAAGCCAAGCACGCGTGCTGATCCGTAGCGGAATCCCGATGATTCCGCGGGATCCCCCGATTCACGGATTCCAGCCGCACAGCGGGATTCCGCCGGGAGTGGAGCGGGCGAGAGTGGCGTCAGAGTAGCAGGAGTAGCAGGAGTGGCGAGAGTGGCGGGACGTGCTACGCGGTGAGCGAGAGCACGTTGGCGGTCTCGGTGAGTGACGCTTCGGCGGCAGCGGGATCGACCGACAGCTCCCGGCCGTAGCTCGGGATCATCTGGCGGAGCTTCGGCTCCCAGCCGACGAAGCGGTCGGGGAAGCAGCGCTCGAGCACGTCGAGCATGATCGGCGCGGCCGTCGACGCACCCGGCGAGGCGCCGAGGAGCCCGGCGATCGTGCCGTCGGCGCCGGTGATGATCTCGGTTCCGAACTGCAGCACGCCGCCCTTCTCGGGGTCCTTCTTCATGACCTGCACGCGCTGGCCGGCGGTGATGAGCTCCCAGTCGCGGTCCTTCGCCGTGGGCATGAACTCGCGGAGGGCGGCCATCTTCTTCGCGCGCGAGGCGAGGAGCTCGGAGACGAGGTACTTCACGAGGTCGAAGTTCTTGAGCCCGACCTGCAGCATCGGGCCGAGGTTGTGCAGCCGGATCGAGAACGGCAGGTCGAACCACGTCGACGTCTTGAGGAACTTCGGCGTGAATCCGGCGAAGGGGCCGAAGAGGAGTGCGGACTCGCCCTCGACGACGCGGGTGTCGAGGTGCGGCACCGACATCGGCGGAGCGCCGACGGCGGCCTTGCCGTAGACCTTCGCCTGGTGCTGGGCGACGACCTTCGGGTTCGTCGTGCGGAGGAACTGGCCCGAGATCGGGAAGCCGCCGAAGCCCTTGATCTCGGGGATGCCAGAATGCTGCAGCAACGCGAGCGCTCCGCCGCCGGCGCCGACGAACACGAACCGGGCGCGCACGACCTTGGGGGTCTGCCCGACGAGGTGGCGCACGCGGAGCGGTGGTCGAGCGGATGCCACGGCGTCGCGCCGCGGCATCCGCTCGTCATTCGCATCGGCCCGGCGGCATCCGCTGCCTTCGCCGCGGATCGAGCCGGCAACCGGCGTCAGGCGACCTGGCGTCGCTTGACGGCCACGCGCTCACCCACGACGATCGAGCCGAGCGCGAGCGCACCGAGACCCGCAACGAGGAGCCAGCCGCCGTCGAGTCCACTACCGCCACCGGACGAGGTCGAGTCGAATCGGC
The DNA here is from genome assembly GCA_963799015.1 of uncultured Actinomycetota bacterium. Taxonomy (GTDB): domain Bacteria; phylum Actinomycetota; class Actinomycetes; order Actinomycetales; family Microbacteriaceae; genus Agromyces. Next base: position 107,698 of record CAWCWD010000054.1, read on the forward strand.
ACGATCACGGCGCTCGATCTCCGTCGGTGTCTCCGAGGGGCTCGGTGTCGGGGTCGGAGCCGGCTCGAACGAGTACGAGTAGTGGCTGATTCCCTTGCCGGTCGGATGCTCGAAGGTGAAGGTCTGCGAGGGCGGGTCGACCGGGATGATCACGGCCCCGCCGCCGGATGGCCCCGCACCGGCCTTCACGCAGACCTCGGTGATGACGAATCCGTCGTCGACCGTGATCGTGATCGACTTGACCTCCGGGTTGCTTGGGACGTCGATCTTTCCGGAGTCGAGGTCGGGGCAGATCTGGCCGGCGGGCGGGTCGGCGTACGCCGGCGCAGCGCTGAACAGGACGGCGCCGCCAGCAAGCAGCAGGGCCGCGCCGATCGCACGTGCGATGGTCAGTCGGGTTGTCATGAGAGGCTCCTCACTTCTTCGTGAGCGCAGCACTGATGTGTAACGCAGGGTGCACGGGTGTGCGCTCAACTCGGGTTCGGCGCCTTGTGGACGGCGGTCGGGTATCGCGCCACAACGATGACGGGCCCCAGAATACGAGCATTGCTCATATTGCGTCATCCCCCGAAGAGGGCACACTCGCCGGATCACGCACGCCGACGCTCCAGCCCGCGTCCAACTCGGTCGATGCCGAGCGGATGCCGCGCCGTCGTGCCGCGGCATCCGCTCGCCGTGCCCGGCGACGATCACCTCAGAGCGCGGCCACTCCCCCGGCGATGAGACCGATGCCGGCGGTGATGAGCGCGGCCGTGAGCGAGACGACACCGAGCCACAGCAGCACGATGAGGCGGTTGGGCCGCTCGGGGTCCTTGCCGAGCACCGAGAGGAAGAATCCGGCGGGCATGAGGATCGCCGCGATCGGGACGCCCGTGCGGGCGAGCCACATCCAGAAGCCGTCGAGTGCGGCGTACGAGATCACCGCGAGGATCGCGATCGACAGCACGAGCAGCACCGCAGCGTGCGCGTGGCCCGCTCGGAAGAAGCTCATCTGCAGCCGGTTCGCCGGCGCATGGCCGCGCACGACGCGGGTGAGGAAGTAGCCGCCGCTCTCGACGGTGACGAGGGCGAGCAGCAGGATGCCGATCAGGATGAGGTCGTTCGGGGGCGGCATGGCGCGATCCTTCGGTCTCGGGGGATGTGATTGGATAGTGTTACTCTCCAATAATAGAGAGTTGAGCTATCCAATGCAAGGAGGCAGCATGCGCATCTCGGCGCTCGCCGCCGCAGCCGGCCTGCCGGTCGCAACCGTCAAGTACTACCTGCGCGAGGGCCTGCTGCACCCGGGTGTCGCGACGTCGGCGACGCAGGCGACCTACGACGAGTCGCACGTGCGACGGCTGCGCCTGATCCGCGCCCTGACCGGGCCGGTCGGACTCAGCGTGCAGCAGGCGCGCACGATCCTCGATCTGATCGACGACCCGGGCGACGATCTCTATGAGACACTCGGCCGCGCGGTGAGCGCCCTGCCGCCGCCCGTCGACGGGGCATCCGTCGACGACGCAGACCCCTATCCTCGCGCCCGCGCCGCCCTCGAGGTGCTCGGCCAGGTCTACGACCCCCGCTTCGCGGCCGTCGCGCAACTCGAGGCGGCGCTCGCGGCCACGGAGGCGGCTGGCATGCCGCTCAGCGACGCCCGGCTGCGCGAGTACGGTCGCCAGCTCCATGAGCTGGCCGCGTACGACCTCGAGCGGATGCCGCAGGAGCCCCACCGCGCCGTGGAGTACACGGTGCTCGGCACGGCCCTGTTCGAGCCGGTCATCCTCGCCCTGCGGCGGCTCGCCCATCAGGACGTGGCGGCGCGCCGGACCCTCGGCGAGCGCTGAGCGCGATCAGCCCACCGACGACGCCAGTGCCTCGACGTGCGTCGCCTCGGCGACCGCGGCACGCGCGCGATCGAGTGCGGCGGGGGCGGCACCCGCGGCCGTGAGCGCCAGCACCGCCGCACCCACGATCGGCGCGCTCTCGAAGATCTCGATGCGCGCCGCGGGCGCGAGGTCGGCCAGCCGCGAGGCGATGCCGCCCAGCAGTCGCGCATCACCCGACCGGATGATCCCGCCCCCGAGCACGATCGGCACGGGTCGGTCCAGCAGGTCGAGGCGCACGAGGCACGCCCTGGCGAATGCGACGATCTCCTCGGCCTGGCGGTCGACGAGGCCCGCCGCGACGGCATCGCCCGCGCGGGCCGCCTCGAACACGACCGGGGCGAGCCCGGTCAGCTCGGACGAATCGCGCCGGCCGAAGTGCAGGTCCTCGATGAGCGCGGGAACGGATGCGACGCCCAACGCCTCGGTGATCGCCGCCGTCAGCGCGGTGCGCGGGCCACGGGCGTCGACGTCACGCGCCGCGTGCCACAACGCCTGCTCGCCGAGTCCGCTGCCACCGCCCCAGTCCCCGGAGATTCCGCCGAGCGCCGGGAAGCGCGCGACGGCGCCGTCGGCGCGCACGCCGATGGCGTTCACCCCCGTTCCGCACACGATCGCGACCGCGTCGGAGGCATCCGTGCCCGCCCGGAGCAATGCGTAGAGGTCGTTGTCGACGACCGTCGACGAACTGACCCACTCCTGGCCGGCGATCGCGGCGCCGTACCGCTCGATCTCGATCGGCAGGTCCAATCCCGACAGGTACAGGTTCGCCTGCGCGACCGGCCGGCCGCCGGCCACCTCGCGCACCAGCCGGTCGACCACGGCGACCGACTCCCCGAGGCCCTCGAAGTGCGGGCTCGAACCGGGTCCGCGCCGATGCGCGACCAGTGCCCCGTCGAGGCTCAGCGCGACCGCGTCGGTCTTCGACCCTCCGCCGTCGACCGCGACGACGAGTCCGCTCATCGTGCCCACTCCAGGAACGGCGCGTTCTCGGCCAGCAGGAGGTCGGTGAGCTGCTCGGCGCGGTCGTGCTGCAGCACGAGCGGATGCGCCCGCATGGCGCGGAGCACCCGGTCGCGACCGCCGTGCACCGCCGCGTCGAGCGCGAGCCGCTCGTAGCCGGCGACCCCCGCGATGAGGCCGCGGATGTCGTCGGGCAGCGGCCCGACCGGTTCCGCGACGAATCCCCCGTCGCGGAACACGGCCGGGACCTCGATGACGTGGTCGTCCGGCAGGAACGCCAGCACGCCGTCGTTGCGGAGGTTCACCACGCGGGAGCGACTGCGGCCGTCGCGCATCGCGGCCAGCAGCTCGATGGCGGCCTCGGAGTAGAACGCCCCGCCCCGGCCCTCGAGGGCCGCCGGCTTGTCGTGCTGGGAGGGGTCGGCGTAGAGCTCGAGCAGCTCCCGCTCGATCGCCTGCACGGCCTCGGCGCGGGTCGGCTCCCGCAGCTGCTCGCGCAGCACCTCGTCATGCGCGTAGTAGTACCGCAGGTAGTAGGAGGGAACGACGCCGAGCTGCGAGATGAGCTCGGGCGCGAGGTGCACCTGGTCGGCGAGCTCGCCGAGGCGGTCGCGCAGCAGGCCCGGGAGTTCGTCGCGGCCGTCGACGAGCACGCTCCGTTCCCACGTGAGGTGGTTGAGGCCGACGTGGCCGAGGCTCACCCGGTCGTGCTCCACGCCGAAGGCCGAGGCGAACCGGCGCTGGAAGCCGATGGCGACGTTGCAGAGCCCGACCGCGCGGTGCCCCTCCTCGAGGAGCGCCCGGGTCACGATGCCGACGGGGTTGGTGAAGTCGACGATCCACGCGTCGGGCTTGGCGTGCCGGCGCACGGCCTCTGCGATGCGCAGCACCACCGGCACCGTGCGCAGCGCCTTCGCGAGGCCGCCGGGCCCCGTCGTCTCCTGCCCGATGCAGCCCGCTTCGTGCGGCCAGGTCTCGTCGGCGTGACGCGCGTGCTGCCCGCCGACCCGCAACTGGATCAGCACCGCGTCGGCGTCGGCGACACCCGCGACGAGGTCGGTCGTGCCGATCACCCGGCCGGGGTGGCCGGCGTGCGCGAGCATGCGCCGCGACATCCCGGCCACCAGGCCGAGGCGCCGCTCGTCGGGGTCGACGAGGCGGATCTCCTCCAGCGGCAGGTCGTCGCGGAGCCGGGCGAACCCGTCGATGAGCTCGGGCGTGTAGGTGGATCCGCCGCCGACGATGGCGAGCTTCATGAGTCCTCGATTCCGATGCATGCGTCATCCGTCGCCCGGCACGGGCGCGGATCTGGGGTCGATGGGCGCGACGGATGCCGCGGCATCCGTCACGGGAGTGGTGTGGGCGGCTAGGGCGCCAGTGAGATGTCCGCCTCGAGCTGGTCTCGGATCTGCTCGACGAGCTGCTGGCGCGCTCCGAGCAGCACGGGCTGGGTACCGGTGCCGCTCGTGCGCACGGCGAGCTTCGGATGCGCGGTGCCGTCGACCCGCGCGGCCACGAGCTCGGCGAGGCGGCCGCCGCCGGCGAGGCCGGTCGGACCGCCGAGTACGATCATCGCGGGGTCGAGGATCGCGAGCAGCGGGTTGACGGCCAGGATCACCCGGTCGGCCAGGGCCGCGAGCGCCCGATCGTCGTCGGCGAGGCGCGGCAGCACCTGGGCGAGCGCGTCGCCGGCGGACGCGCCGAGAAGTCGCCGCACGGCCGCTCCGCCGAGCAGGTCGGTGAAGTCGTTCGCCTCGGGCGCGAGACCGCCCGCCGCCCGCGGCACCGCGAGGTACCCGATCTCGCCCGCGCCGCCCGACGCGCCGCGATGCACGACGCCGCCGAGGTCCACGCCGACGCCGAGGCCGTCGCCGATCCAGAACAGGGCGAAGCTCGAGGCGGCCTGCGCCACCCCCGACGAGCGCTCGGCCATGGCCGCCAGGTTCACGTCGTTGTCGAGCGTCGCGGTGAGACCCAGGGCCTCCTCGATGCGGCGCCGGGCGCCCACCTCGGGCCAGCCGGGCAGCGTGTCCGTGAAGGAGAGCTCGTCGCCGTCGACGAAGACGGCGGCCTGCACGCCGATCACCACGCGGCTGACCGTCGACTCGTCGATGTCGGCCGCCCGGCAGGCCGCTCGCACGGCCGACCGCACGTCGCCCTCGGGCGTGCGCTTCGCGGCATCCGTGGCGATCTGCGCGATGGGGTGCTCGCGGTCGACCGCGTCGACGACGACGGCGTGGATCGTGTCGGCGAGGATCGAGATCGCGACTCCCGTGATGCGATCGGTGCGCACGCCGTAGCTCACGGCGTTGGGTCCCCGACCGCCAGACACCTCTCCCACCGGCCGGATGAGGCCGACGCGCTCGAGACGGGTGAGCATCTGGGTCGCGGTGGGCTTGGAGAGGCCGGACAGCTCGCCGAGCTTCGAGCGCGTGAGCGGGCCGTGTTCGAGCAGGAGGCGGAACGCGGTGCGGTCGTTGCGCGCGGCCAACCATGCCGGGGTCCCCGGGTCGATCTGGCTCATGCTTCCCCCTTCGCTCGGTCGCGATGCGATGTCGTCACTCTATCTGAAAACATTCTTTACTGATCGTTGGTTCACCCGCCGTTCCGCACGTCGTCACGCAGGGCCCCGAGCCGGTCGGGGTCCGCCGCGGACTCGAGCAGGGTCCTCGTGTACTCGTGCTGCGGCATCGAGGATGACCCGGTCGGCCGGCCCGCGCTCGACGATCTCGCCGCGGTACATCACGAGGATCTCGTCGGAGAAGTGCCGCGCGGTCGCGAGGTCGTGCGTGATGTACAGCACGCCGAGGTGCTCCTGCCGCTGCAGGTCCGCGAGCAGGTTCAGCACCCCGAGCCGGATCGACACGTCGAGCATCGACACGGGCTCGTCGGCCACGATGAACCGGGCACCGGGCGCGAGCGCGCGTGCGATCGCGACGCGCTGGCGCTGGCCGCCCGACAGCTCGTGCGGGCGGCGCTCGGCGAAGCGCGACGACGGCGTCAACTGCACGCGCTCGAGGAGCTCGTGCGCGCGATCGCGAACCTCCCGCGACGACAGCCGCGGATGGTGGATGCGGATCGGTCGCTCGAGGTGGTGGAGGATCGTGTGGAACGGGTTCAGCGAGCCGAACGGGTCCTGGAACACCATCTGCACGTCGCGGCGGTACCGGGCGAGGCCGCCGCCACGGGTCGCACTCGGCGCGCCGTCGAGGAGCAGTTCGCCCGACGTGGGCGTCTCGAGCTTCGCCATCATGCGCGCGATCGTGGACTTGCCCGAGCCGCTCTCGCCGACGAGCGCGACCGTGCGGCCGGGCTCGAGCACGAAGGAGACATCCTTGACGGCGTGCAGCGTTCGCGACCTCACGCCGCTGCGCAGGCGGAAGTCCTTCACCAGGTGCCGCGCCTCGAGGCGTGCGTCGACGACGACGGCGCGCTCATGCCGCACCTCCCTGCATCGTTCCGCGGCGCACGAAGTCGCCCCGTTCCCCGCGCAGGCTCGGGAAGCTCGAGAGCAGCCTCCGCGTGTACGGATGCTGCGGCGCCCGGTAGACCTCCTCGCGCGGTGCCCTGCTCCACGATCTCGCCGTCGAGCATGATCGCGATCCGGTCGCTGATCTCGATGAGCAGCGGGAGGTCGTGCGTGATGAAGATCACCGCGAAGCCGAGGCGCTCGCGCAACCGCATGATCTCGCGGATGATGCCGCGCTGCACGACGACGTCGAGTGCCGTGGTCGGCTCGTCCATGATCATCACCTGCGGGTCGAGGGCGAGTGCCATGGCGATCATCACGCGCTGGCGCATGCCCCCCGAGAGCTCATGCGGGAAGCTGGACAGTCGCGACGGGTCGACGCCGACGAGCTGCAGCAGCTCGGCGCTGCGCGACTCGCGTGCGGCGCGGCGCATGCCGGGCCGGTGCGTCGTGAACACGTCGTGCAACTGCCTGCGCACGCTCATCACGGGATTCAGCGAGTTCATCGATCCCTGGAAGACCATCGACACCTTGTCCCAGCGGTAGGTGCGCAGGGCCTCGCCGTCGAGTCCGACGACGTCGACGTCACGGCCCGAGACGTCGTGGAACACCACGTCCCCGCCGGTCATCAGGGCAGGGGCCTTCAGCAGGCGGTTCAGTCCGTAGGCGAGCGTGGTCTTGCCGCATCCGGATTCGCCCGCGAGCCCCAGGATCTCGCCGCGGTGCAACGTGAGCGAGGCCCCACGCACCGCCCTGACCGGAGGGTCGACCTCGTACTCGATCGAGACGTTCCGGGCCGTGAGCACGGGTTCGGGTGCGAGGCTCATGCGAATGCTCCACTGTCGGCGACGCCCTTGCCGGCCTTGGCGGCCTTGCGTTGGCGCTTCGCGTGCTCTGGCGCGAGCCTGAGCTTCGGGTTCACGACCTCGTCGATCGCGAAGTTGATGAGGGAGAGGCCCGCGCCGAGCGCCGCGATGACGAGGCCCGGCGGCACGAACCACCACCACGCCCCGGTGCCGACCGCCTGGCCCGTCTGCGCGTCGTTCAGCATCGTGCCGAGCGTGATCGAGCCCGTCGGTCCGAGCCCGAGGTACGACAGGCCCGCCTCGCCGAGGATCGCGAAGATGATGCCGAAGAGGAATTGCGCGGCGAGCAGCGGCACGAGGTTCGGCAGGATCTCCACGAAGATCACGCGCATCGGCTTCTCGCCCGCGACGCGCGCCGCCGCCACGTACTCCCGCGTGCGCAGCGACCGGGACTGGGCCCGCAGCACCACTGCCGATCCGGCCCAACTGGTGATGCCGAGCACGAGCGCGACGAGCAGCGAGCTGCGCGCGAGCGGCCCGAGCCCGTCGGCGTTCTGCACGTAGGCGGCGATCACCATGACCACCGGCAGCCCGGGGATGACGAGCACGATGTTGGTGAACAGCGTGAGCACCTCGTCGATCACGCCGCCGAAGTACCCCGCGAGCACGCCGAAGACGATGGCCAGGACGAGCGCGACGACGCCGGCGACGACGCCGATGAACAGCGATCCGCGCGTGCCCCACGCGAGCTGCGAGAGCACGTCGTACCCGAGCTTGGTCGTGCCGAGCCAGTACTCCGGCGACGGCGGCTGCAGCGACGGGTTGTCGGAATCGGTCGGCGACTGCACGAAGAACGGTGCGACGAGGCCGAACAGCACGATGAGGCCGACCACCACGAGGCCCGCGACCAGCTTCGCCGAGCGACTCGGGAGGAGGTGGCGATAGCGCCCCCGCCGCACGGATGCCGCGGCCACCGCAGCCGTCGCCGTCGCGTCGCGGGCGGTTTCGCGAGCGGCATCCGCGGTGAGCGGGGAGCGGAACGGGACGTCGTCGCGGGACTCGAGCTCGCGCTCGGCCTCGGTCACGTCGAGCGTCGTCTGCGAGTCATCCATTGTGTCGCACCCTCGGATCGATGAACCCGTAGATGAGGTCCATGATGAAGTTCGCGGCGAGCACGGTGAGCGTGATCACCAGGAACACGCCCTGCATGAGCGCGTAGTCGAGTCCCTGCACCGCCTGGATCATGAGCTTGCCGATGCCCGGATAGCTGAACACCTGCTCCATCACGATCGATCCGGCCACGACGAAACCGAGCGCGATGCCGAACCCGGCGAGGCTCGGGATCGCCGCGTTGCGGCCCGCATACCTGGAGCGGATGCGGCCGGGCCGGAGCCCCTTGGCCTCGGCGGTGACGACGTAGTCCTCGGACATGGTCGACACCATCATGTTGCGCATGCCGAGGAGCCACCCGCCCACCGACGACAGCACGATCGTGGTGGCCGGCAGGATCGCGTGGTACACCGCGCTGCCGACGAACGCCCAACTCCACTCGGGTCCGGCGGGGAAGGCGAACACGTCGTACCCGCCCACGATGGGGAAGAGGCCGAGCTGCACCGCGAAGACCGCCACGAGCACGAGCGCCAGCCAGAAGTACGGGATGGACTGGAACACGGTCGTGACCGGCACCAGGTGGTCGAGCCAGGTGCCGCGCCGCCATCCGACCCACGCGCCCACGACGATGCCGAGCAGGAAGGAGATGACGGTCGCGACACCGACCAGGATGATCGTCCAGGGCAGGGCGCTGGCGATGAGGTCGGCCACCGGGGCCGGGTACCGCGTGGAGGAGACGCCGAGGTCTCCCTGCAGCAGCCGGCCCCAGTACGCCAGGTACTGATCCCAGAGGGACATCCCCTTCTCGGCGCCGAGGATCGACGTGATCGCCTGCACCGTCTCCTCCGACAGCGGCCGCCCGCCGTTGGCACGCCGGAGCTTGCCGAGCATGATCTTGGCGGGATCGCCCGGGAGCAGGCGCGGCAGCAGGAAGTTGAGCGAGATCGCCGCCCAGAGGGTCACGAGGTAGAAGGCGACCCTCCGCAGGTAGAAGCTCATGCGATCCTCCTCAGGCAGGTCGGGGTTCGTTCCATGGGATCGTCAGGGCTACTCGGCCGGCTTCAGGTGTGCGAGCACCACGGCTGATGCGGCCGACGAGGTAGGGCAACGGCGCCGCGTAGAGGTCGGCGTCGGTCGGCCAGCCCGTGAACTTCTCCGTGTTGAAGAACGACTGCGAGGCGTTCAGCACCACGGGGATGTACGGAAGGTCGCGTGCGATCTCCGACTGGATCGTCGCGTAGGCGGCCTGCTTCGTCGCCTCATCCTGCGGTCGCGCCGGCCGCGGCGACCGCGGCGTCGACGGCCGGGTTGCTGTAGCGGGAGTAGTTCTGGCCGTTCAGCGGGTCCTCGCCGACCTGCGCGGTCGAGGTGCCGGCGAAGTACTCGTGGTAGTTCGAGTACGGGTCGGCCACGAGGCTCTGGGTCAGGCCGTAGAGCGCCATCTGGAAGTCACCCGACGAGATCGGGGTCCAGTACTCGGCATCCGAGACGGTGCGGGCGTTGATGCGGATGCCGGCCTCGGCCGCCTGCTCGGAGATGAGCTTGGCCGCGTCGTTGTAGTCGGTCCAGCCGTCGGGCGAGAACAGGTCGATCTCGATCGCGCGTGCCGTCCGTGCCGTAGAAGCCGTCGGAACCCTTCGTGTAGCCGGCCGCCTCGAGGATCTCGCCGGCGGCGGCCGCATCCGGGTCCTGCGGGCTCGTCGGTGAGCGCCGGGTCGGAGAGCCACTGCTCGTCGCGGGGCAGGAGCATGAACGACGGCGACGACTCACCGGCGAGACCGGCGAACGCCTTCTCGCGGATCGCGGAGCGGTCGATCGCGACGTTGATCGCCTGGCGCACGGCCGCATCGGTCTGCGGACCCGCGCAGCCGAGCTCGGCGTTGGCGCAGGTGATGATCGTGGTGGGGTCCTGCTGCATGTTGAGGGTGGAGATGTTCCCCTTGCCGGTCACGGCGTCGGGATTCGCGATGAACTGGCCGACCCAGTCGATCTTCCCGGTGGTGAGCAGGTCCTGCGACGACTGGTTCGAGTCGAGGCCGAGGTACTGCACCTCCTTCACCGCGGGAGCGCCGTCGCGGAACAGCTCGTTCGCCTCGACGGTGTACGCCGCCTCGGTGAAGCTCTTCACGACGTACGGGCCGGAGCCGACGGGCTCGGTGTTCGTCTCCCCCATGAAGTCCTCGATGCCCTCCCAGATGTGCTTCGGCACGATCCACGTCGAGCCGAGCGTGAGCGAGGCGCTCGTGAACTGCGGCTCGCTGTAGGTCAGCACGACGGTCGTGTCGTCGACCGCCTCCGCCGAGACGAGCTGCTCGCTGACGTTCGAGCCGTAGGTGAAGGTGAAGGCGACGTCTTCGGCGGTGAGGTCCTCGCCGTCGCTCCACTTCTGGTCGGGCTTGATCGTCACGGTCAGGACCGTGCCGTCTTCGCTGTACTCGTAGCTCTCGCCGATGAGTCCGGTCGGGGCATCCGCCGAGAGCTGGTTGAAGAAGAAGAGCGGCTCGTAGATCGCGCCGTAGGTGGCGTGCACCGCGGTGTCGACCGCGAAGGGGTTGAAGTTGTGGTTGATCGGCGTCGCACTGCCGGCCCAGAGCCGCAGGACGGATGCGTCTCCGCCTCCGGATCCCGCGGACGGGGCACAGCCTGACAGCCCTACTGCGAGTGCGGCCGCTCCCGCGGCGACGGCCACCGCGATCGAGCGCTTGGTTCGAATCATCGTTCCGGCATTCCTCTCGTGCTTCGTTGCGTGGACGGCAGTGACGCCGCAGGTGCAGGAGCTCGATGCGCGAGACCCAGGCCTCGGTGCGTGTCGCTCGGGGCGTTACTGGAAGAGACCCTAACAGAAAAGATAGTAACTAGAAACAAGGTATTCAGTTTATTTCCGGCGCGTTTCGGCGCGCCGGCGCGGCATGTCCTCTGGGCGCGGCGTCGCTCCTCGGGCGCGCGCAGTCGTGCCTCGGGTGCGCGCCGCCGCCCCGTGGCAGCGTGACGCACTCGCCCAGACGCCCGAATGCCCGGGATGAGGACGAGCGGACGGGTCGGCTAGGCCAGGAGCGCTGCGAGCGCCGGCAGCTGAGCCGGATCCTCGATGGCCGAGCCGACCGCGACCGTGCGCACGCCCGCGTCGAGGAAGTCGCCCGCGTTCGCGGCATCCATGCCGCCGGTGGCGACGAACCGGGCACCGGGGAACGGCCCCGCCATCGCGCGGAACCATCCGGTGCCGAGCAGCGACGCCGGGAACGCCTTCAGCCACGTGAGGCCCAGTGCCATCGCGGCCTGCACCTCGGTGGCCGTCGCAACGCCCGGCAGGGGCGGCAGGCCCGCGACCACCGAGGCGCGCACGACGTCGGCGTCGAAGCCCGGGCTCACGGTGAACGCGGCGCCGGCGGATGCCGCGAGCTCGACGTGCCGCGGCGACACCACCGTGCCGGCACCGACCAGCCGCCCCGGACTCGCGTCCCGCTGCGGCGACGGCGGCGAGCGCCTCGACATCGGCGTCGGACTGGATCGGGCAGCTCCACGACGTCGATGCCGAGGTCCCACGCCTGCCGGGCGAGCTCCAGGCTGCGGGCCGGGCCGAGCCCGCGGAAGATCGCCATGAGCGGTCGGCCGGCGAGGATGCGGTCGAACTCGGAGTTCGCGATGTCGGTCATGGGTCGGCCCTTCGAACGTCTCTCGGGAAGTCGGCGGTGTCGCCGAGCACGAGCACGGCGCGCTCGTGCCCCGCACGGAGCCGCTCGGCGGGCGGCGCGCCGTCGAGCCACGCGGCGAGGTACCCGGCGGCGAACGCGTCGCCCGCGCCGACGACCTCGACGGGGTCGGCGGCGAGCGCCGGCACGTGCACGACGTCGTCGTGCGTCGAATCCCGTCGCCCCGACCGCGCCGTCCTTCACGACGAGGGTCGCCGGCTCGGGCAGCAGCGACCGCACGTCCTCGGCCGTCTCGGCGCCCCAGAGCGCCGCGCCCTCGTCCAGGCCGACGAACACGAGGTCGGCGCGAGCGGCGAGTGCGCGCAGACGGCGCGCCGCGGCATCCGTCGACGACCAGAGCGCTGGGCGGTGGTTCACGTCGAAGCTCACGGGCACGCCCGCGGCGCGGGCCGCATCGAACAGCGCGTCGACGAGCGCGTCGCACGAGGGTGAGAGCGCCGGGGTGATGCCGCTGAGGTGCACGACCCGGGCACCCCTGATCGGGAGCGCCGCCGCGAAGCCGGGACCCATGCGCGAGGCCGCCGAGCCCTGCCGGTAGTAGCGCACGCCGCGCCCCGGGTCCTTGAAGTACACGCCCGTCGGCGCCGCCGCGTCGGTCGCCACCCAGCGCGTGTCGACGCCGCGGGCGGCGAGCTGCCGCACGAGGCGGCGGCCGAGCGCGTCGTCGCCGACGAGGCCGGCCCACGCCGCCCGTCGGCCGAGCGCCGCGACGTGCGAGGCGACGTTGGCCTCTGCGCCGCCGGGATCGAGGTGGAAGTCCTCGGCACGCTCGAGCGGCTCGGCGAGCGCGGGGGCGACGAGCACCATCGTCTCGCCGACGGCGAGCACTTCTGGGAGCGGGGTCACGCCCCCTATGCTGACCCGTGTGCAGATTCCATGCAAACGTGTTGCAGTATCTGCAACACGCTTCGACGAGCTGAGAGGGCCACGGATGCCACGCCGAATCGACGACCTCGCTGACGAGGTGCTCGCCGCGAGCGACACGGGGCTGCCCGAGCGGGCCGACGGCCTCACACTGCGGGAGTTCCTCGCCACCGAGCCGCGCCTCGACGAGTTCTGGACCCCGCTCACGGTGCTCGACGCCGACGCACTGCGCCGCAACGCCGCCACCATCCAGTCGTGGGCGGCCGCGCACGGCATGGAGCTGATGCCGCACGGCAAGACGACGATGGCGCCGGCCCTCTGGCGGCTGCAGCTCGAGGCGGGCGCGACGGGCCTCACCCTCGCGACACCCGGCCAGGTGCGCACCGCCCGTTCGTTCGGCGTGTCCGGCATCATGCTCGCGAACGCCCTCGTGGCGCCGGCCGCGCTCGCGTTCGTCGCGGCAGAGCTCGAGGACCCCGACTTCGCCTTCGCCTCGTGGGTCGACTCGGTCGAGACCGTCGAGGCGATGGAACGGGGCCTCGCCGCGACGGATGCCCCGCTCCCCCGCCCGATCGACGTGCTCGTCGAGCTCGGGGCGGCAGGCGGTCGCACCGGTGCCCGCACGCTCGACGACGCCGAGGCCCTCGCGCGACGCGTCGCTGCCTCGCCCGTGCTGCGCCTCGCCGGCGTCGCCGGGTACGAGGGCAGCCTCGGGCACGACCGCTCCGCTCACGGCCCTCGTCGCCGTGCGCGACTACCTCGCCGACCTGCTCGAGCTGCACGAGGCGGTGCGCCGGATCGCGGGCGACGAGGGACTCATCGTCACCGCTGGCGGCAGCGCCTATCTCGACATCGTCGCCGACGTGTTCGGGCCGGCGATCGAGGCGGATGCCGCGGCCGGCCGCCGCACGCGATGGATCCTCCGCTCGGGCGCCTCGCTGCTGCACGACGACGGCTTCTACCACGGCATCTCGCCGCTCGACCCGAGTCGGGGCGCCGGCGATGGACGCAGCCTCACTCCGGCGATGCGCGGCTACGCCCGCGTCGTCTCGCACCCCGAGCCCGGTCTCGCCCTGCTCGACGGCGGCAAGCGCGACTTCCCCTACGACGAGGGCCTCCCCAAGCCGTTCGGGCGTGCCGCGACGCTCGGCGGCGACGAGCTGCCGCTCGACGGGGCATCCGTCACCGCCCTCAACGACCAGCACGCGTTCCTGCGCTCGGATGCCCCGCTGCCCGTCTCGATCGGCGACGTCGTGTCGCTCGGGCTCTCGCACCCGTGCACCGCGTTCGACAAGCGGCGCTGGCTCCCCGTCGTCGAGCACGCGGGCAGCACGCGCGTCGTCGACCTCGTGCGCACGTTCTTCTGAGACCGGGACACCGCATGACGCTCCTCATCCGCGACGTGATCGTCGTCGACGGCGACGGTTCCCGGGGTGAGCCCGCCGACGTCGTGGTCGACGGCGGGCGCATCGCACGCGTCGAGCCGCCGGGCACGACGGCGACCGCGGACGCGACCGCCGTCGTCGACGGGCGAGGGCGACGCCTCCTGCCCGGATTCGTCGACGCGCACGCGCACGTCGACGGGCTCGTCTTCGATCCCGACGTGCAGCTCGGACTGCTCCGGCAGGGCGTCACGACCGTGATCGGCGGCCAGGACGGCGTCTCGTACGCCCCGGGCGACGGCGGCTACGCGAGCGAGTACTTCGCCGCGATCAACGGCACGCACCCGTCGTATCGCGGCGGCGGCGTCGCCGAGCTGCTCGCCGGCTACGACGGCACGACCGCCGCTCAACGCGGGATACCTCGTGCCCGCCGGCACGGTGCGGCACGAGGTCTGCGGCCGGTCGACGGATGCCGCGTCGGCGGCGCAGCTCGCCGCGATGCGAGCCCTCGTGGCCGACGGGCTCGCCGCGGGCGCCCTCGGCCTCTCCACCGGGCTCGACTACGTGCCGGGCGTCTTCGCCCCGACCGAGGAGCTCGCCGCCCTCGCCGAGCCGGTCGCCGCGGCCGGCGCCGTGTACGTCTCGCACATGCGCGGCGGCTACGAGGCGAACTCCGCCGCCGGCATCGCCGAGATCGCGGCGATCGCACGGCACTCGGGCGTCGCCGTGCACGTGTCGCACTTCCACGCCGAGCCGCCGATCGTGCACGAGCTCATGAGCGGGCTCGCGGCATCCGGCGTCGATGCGACGTTCGACGCCTATCCGTACACGCGCGGCTGCTCGATCCTCGCCATGCCGATCCTGCCGGCGAGCCTCACGGTGCGCCCGACCGCCGAGGTGCTCGCCGTGCTCGCCGACGCCGCCGAGCGGGACGCGCTGCTCCGCGACTGGTTCCCGACCATCGTCGACTACCCCAGCCTCGGACCCGACTGGCCCGACATGCTCACGCTCGCGCACGTCGCCGCGCCCGAGTACGCCTGGGCGCACGGGCTCACCCTCGGCGACGCCGCGCGGCGCGCGAACAGCGACCCGGCGAGCTTCGCCCTCGACGTGCTCGCCGCCTCGCGGCTCGAGGTGAACGTCGTGATGGCCGTGCGCAACGAGCGCTCCCCGGCCGAGCTCGCGTCGATCCTCGCGCATCCGCGGGCGCTCGGCGGCTCCGACGGCATCTTCGTCGGCGCCCACCCGCATCCGCGGGCGCGCGGGTCGTTCGCGCGCTACCTCCGCTCGCTCGTGCTCGAGCAGGGCGCGCTGTCCTGGTCGGATGCCGCGGCACTCGTCTCCACGCGTGCCGCCGACCGGTTCGGGCTCGGCCGGCGCGGGCGCATCCGCCCCGGCTGGATCGCCGACCTCGTGCTCGTCGACGCCGACCGCGTGCGCGACCGCGCGACGTACGGCCAGCCGCTCGCCCTCGCCGAGGGCATCGACGACGTGCTCGTCGCCGGGCGTGCCCGTGCTGGCCGACGGCGAGCTCACGGGCACGACGCCGGGCCGCGGCATCCGTCGCTCGTCTGCGGGTCGAGGAGCGGGTCGAGGAGCGGGTCGAGGAGCGGGTCGAGGAGCGACGGAGTCGCGTCTCGAGACCCAGCGTCTCGAGACCCAGCGTCTCGAGATCTCGAGCCGCCCCGGGTTTCGAGACGGGCGCTGCGTCTCCTCCGCAACCCGCACATCTCGAGGAGGCCTGACATGTCGCAGAGCGTCACCCGTGCGGCCCGCATCATCGATGCGATCGCCGCCGATCCACGCACCGTGGCGGAGCTCGCCGAGGCCTTCGGCCTGCACCGTTCGACGATGTTCCGTGAGCTGCAGGCGCTCGAGGAGGTCGGCTGGGTGCGTCGGCGGGGCAGCGGCCGCTACGCCCTCGGCACCCGGCTCGCGGCGCTCTCGAAGGAGGCGCTCGACTCGCTCGACCTGCGCGAGGCCGGCGCCGAGCACGTGCGCCGCCTGCAGCGACGCACCGGCAACACCGTGCACCTCGCGGCGCTCATGGACCGTTCGATCGTCTACGTCGACAAGGCCGAGGACGAGTCGGGCGTGCGCATGTACTCCCGCATCGGCAAGGCCGTGATCCCGTACTGCTCGGCCGTGGGCAAGGCGATCCTCGCGAACCTCGACGCCGCCGGCCGAGACGCCGTGCTCGACGGGGTCACCTGGGAGCGCCACACCGACCGCACGATCACGACGCGCGAGCACCTCGACCGCGAGCTCGCGCTCGTCGCCGCCCGCGGCTGGGCCACCGACGACCGCGAGTTCGAACCGTACGTGAACTGCCTCGCCGTGCCCATCCAGAGCCCGCTCGGGGTCGTCGGCGCCGTCTCCGTCACGGCGATCCGCATGGTCGCCGACCTCGACCGCCTGAAGACCTTCCTGCCCGCGCTGCGCGAGACCGCCGTCGCCGTCTCGCGCGAGCTCGGCTGAGACCGACCACCATCACCACACCGGAGGAACCATGTCCAAGACCGCCGTCACCCTCTCGAACGCGCCCAAGCCGGCCGGGCCGTACAGCCACGGCGTCGTCGCCAACGGCTTCCTCTACACCGCGGGCTTCGGCCCGCAGGACCCGGCGACCGGACAGGTCGTCGAGGGCGGCGTGGCCGAGCAGACCCGCCAGGTGCTGCGCAACATCGGCGCGGTGCTCGCCGAGTACGGCCTCACCTTCGATGACGTGGTGAAGGTCACCGCGCACCTCGAGGACCTCGCCGACTTCGCCGAGTACAACGTGGCCTACGCCGAGTTCTTCACCGAGCCCTACCCCGTGCGCACCACGGTGGGCTCGCGCCTCGCGGACATCCTCGTCGAGATCGACGTCGTGGCGGCGATCCCCTCGCCGGTCGAGTAGCCGGTCCGCCGAGTCGTCGAACGCGGTCGGCCGCTCGGCCCACGATCCGGCCATCGCGGACGACTCGCGGGATCAGAGCCCGAGTCGGGCGAGCTCCTCGTCCATCCGCCGAGCGATCTCGGCGTACCCCTCGTCGTTCGGGTGGATTCCGTCGGCGGCCATCCACTCCGGATGCCCCTCCAACCACCGGGAGGCGCCGGCGATGTAGTCGGCCCCGACCCGGTCGGAACCCGCCTCGACCCAGCCGATGATCCGGTCGACGGAGTCGGGCCGCTCGTCGGTGTACCAGAACGGCTCGACGACGACCATCCGTGCGTCGGGCAGCTCGTCGCGGAGCCGCTGCAGGTCGGCGTCGATCGCCGCCTCGATGTCGTCGGCGCCGGCGGGCATCGAGAAGTTGTCGTTCAGCCCCATCGTCACGATCACGAGGTCCGGCGGCGGGTCATGCTCGACGATCTGGTCCACCAGGTCGGCGCCGAATCCGCGATTGTTCACGAATCCGAGGCCGTCGACGCTGGGGTTGAACTCGTACCAGCCCCGGTCCTCGGCGATGGTCGTCGACCACCGCCGCTCGGGCGAGCTCGCGCCGGTGCCCCGGGTGTACGAGTCACCGTAGAACGCCGCGATCGGCGCTCCGTCGCTCGGCGGCACGGGGCCGGTGTCGTAGGCGCCCGGCGAGCACGCCGCCAGCAGCGCAACGGATGCCGCCGCCACGAGCACCACGCCGGATCGCGCCGCCCGCGGCATCCGTCGGCCCCGGCTCGCGAGCGGTTCGGTCATGACCGTGATTCGGACCCGGCAGCCCAGCGGATGCCGCGACCGGAAGCGCTAGACCGCCGCGGGCGAGGTCTCGACAGCTGCGCTACTCGACCCGCGACGAGCTCGGCGATCTGCACGGCGTTCAGGGCCGCGCCCTTGCGCAGGTTGTCGTTCGAGACGAAGAGCACGAGGCCCGTGCCGTCGGGCGCGCTCTGGTCTTGGCGGATGCGGCCGACGTAGCTCGGGTCGGTGCCGGCGGCCTGCAGCGGGGTGGGCACGTCGGAGAGCGCGACGCCGGGGGCGTCCGCCAGCAGCTCGGTCGCGCGCTCGGGCGTGATCGGGTTGGCGAACTCGGCGTGGATCGAGAGCGAGTGGCCGGTGAAGACCGGGACGCGCACGCACGTGCCCGCGACGCGCAGGCCGGGCAGCTCGAGGATCTTGCGGCTCTCGTTGCGCAGCTTCTTCTCCTCGTCGGTCTCGAGGTCGCCGTCGTCGACGATCGAGCCGGCGAGCGGGATCACGTCGAACGCGATCGTGCGCGGGAACTTCTTCGCCTCGGGGAACTCGACCGAACGGCCGTCGTGCACGAGGCCGATCGCGTCCTGCGCCACCGCGGCCCGCGCCTGCTCGAGCAGCTCCTCGCCGCCCGCGAGTCCCGCGCCCGACACGGCCTGGTAGGTGGAGATCATGAGGCGCTCGAGGCCGGCCTCGTCGTGCAGCACCTTCAGCACGGGCATGGCGGCCATGGTCGTGCAGTTCGGGTTCGCGATGATGCCCTTCACGGCCTCGTCGATCGCGTGCGGGTTGACCTCGCTCACGACGAGCGGGACCTCGGGGTCCATGCGCCAGCCGCTCGAGTTGTCGATCACGGTGACCCCGGCGGCGGCGAATCGCGGCGCCTGCGCCTTCGAAAGGGTGGCGCCCGCGGAGAAGATCGCGATGTCGAGGCCAGAGGGGTCGGCCGTCGAGGCGTCCTCGATGACGATGTCCTCGCCCTTCCACGGCAGCGTCGAACCGGCCGAGCGTGCCGACGCGAAGTAGCGGATCGACGCGACGGGGAAGTCGCGCTCCTCGAGCAGCCGGCGCACGACCGCGCCGACCTGGCCGGTGGCGCCCACGACGCCGATGTTCACTCCGTTGGTGTTGCCCACGTGCACTCCTCCATCACCCGATCGGCGGCGCCGACGGGAAGCGTTCTTCCATTGTCCCAGCCCCTGCTCGGCAGGTCCGCCGTTCGCGGAACCTTGGCAGGAATCCCCCGCGATGCGAGCGGATTTCGACGTTCGCGCGGCTGCGGCATCCGCCGGCATCGGATGCCGCGGCGCCGCCGTCGCCGTCAGCGCCCGGTGCCCGCGTGCACGACCGCGTCGTCTTCGCCGTCGAGCTCGAACGCCGTGTGCACGGCACGCGCGGCGGCGTGCACGCTGTCGGCGCGGGTCACGACCGAGATGCGGATCTCGCTGGTGGAGATCATCTCGATGTTGATCCCGGCCTGGTACAGGGCCTCGAACAGCCGCGCCGAGACGCCGGTGGCCGAGCGCATCGCGGCGCCGACGAGCGAGAGCTTGCCGATCTGGTCGTCGTACTGCAGCGACAGGAAGCCGACCGTGTCCTGCGAGTTCGCGAGCGCGGTGAGCGCCCGCTCGCCGTCGGACTTCGGCAGCGTGAACGAGATGTCGGTGCGCCCGGTCGAGGCGGCCGAGACGTTCTGCACGATCATGTCGACGTTCGCGTTGGTGTTGGCGACGATCTTGAAGATCTTGGCGGCGACGCCGGGCACGTCGGGCACGCCGACGACCGTGATCTTCGCCTCGGTCAGGTCGACCGCGACACCCGCGATGACGGACTCTTCCACAGCTGCTCCTTCGGGAAGACGCGAGGGGTCGTAGACGATGGTCCCCTCGCTGTTGTTGAACGACGAACGCACGTGCAGGGTGACGCCGTGGCGCCGGGCGAACTCGACCGCCCTGATGTGCAGGACCTTGGCCCCGGATGCCGCGAGCTCGAGCATCTCCTCGCTCGTGATCTTGTCGAGCTTGCGCGCCTTGCTTCACGATGCGGGGGTCGGACGTGAACACGCCGTCGACGTCGGTGTAGATCTCGCAGACGTCGGCGTCGAGCGCCGCCGCGAGCGCCACCGCCGTGGTGTCGCTGCCGCCGCGGCCGAGCGTGGTGATGTCGCGCGACTCGCGGCTGAAGCCCTGGAAGCCGGCGACGATCACGATCGCGCCGTCGTCGAGCGCCTCGCGGAGTCGCACCGGGGTGACGTCGACGATCCGCGCGGCGCCGTGCGTGGCATCCGTGATCATGCCGGCCTGGCTGCCGGTGAAGGAACGGGCCTCGTGCCCCATGCTCTTGATCGCCATCGCGAGCAGTGCCATCGAGATGCGCTCGCCGGCGGACAGCAGCATGTCGAGCTCACGCGGAGCCTGGATCGGCGTGACCTCGTTGGCCAGGTCGAGCAGCTCGTCGGTGGTGTCGCCCATCGCGGAGACGGCGACCACCACGTCGTTGCCCGCCTTGCGGGTCTCGACGATGCGCTTGGCGACCCGCTTGATGCTCTCCGCGTCGGCGACGGATGATCCGCCGAACTTCTGCACGATCAAGCTCACGTGGTCTCCCAGGGATGGTGGCAGCTGCCCGGGATACGCATCCGGGCGCCGGAAGGTCAATCATACGGCGACGCGTATACGCGCCCGGCAATGTGACGGCCCCGGTCGGCCCCCCGCTAGAGTGCCCTCATGGCGGAAGCGCTCGAGGGGTGGACCGAGTTCAACGTGGCCATGGTGGGCGCCACGGCGGCGCTTGCCGGCCTGATCATCGTGGCGATGTCGGTGAACATCTCCACGATCATGACGTCGGCGACGCTGCCGGCGCGCACGGCGACCTCGATCGCCACGCTCGTGCTCGCGATCGTCGCCGGGGCGTTCGGACTGATCCCCGGTCAGGGCACCTTCGCCTACGGCGTCGAAGTGCTGGTGGCCACGTTGATCGCGGGAGCCTTCCAGGCGCACGCCATCAACGTCATCATGAAGCAGACGTCGAATCGCGCCAGCTATCGGCTCCAGCAGAGCATCGCCGGCCTGCTGCCGCTCGCGACCTTCCTCACGGGGTCGGTGCTGATCGTCGCCGGCGCGGCGTCGGCGGGGCTCGTCGCCCTCGCGTTCGGTTCGGTGCTCGCCGTGATCTCGGCCATCATCATCGCGTGGGTCGTGCTCGTCGAGGTGCTGCGCTAGGTTCAGCGCAGTTCGCCCTCGATCGCGGATGCCGCGGTCAGCCCTTGTGCGGCCGGGGCATGTACCACTCGGTGTACTCGGTGGCGCGGCCGTCGGGGGCCAGGCGGATGATCCAGAGGTTGAGGTAGTCCTTGTCGGCGGGGTACTCGGTGCGTCCCTGCACGATGACGAAGCCCTCGTCCTCGTGGAGGATCCGCCAGTCGAAGGCCCAGGTGCCGGGATCGTCGAGGTCCTCGAGCCAGCCGGCGACGATCGCCTCGCGCCCGCGGCGCGGCTGCGAGTCGGGACTCGTGAGGTAGACCGCGTCATCCGTGAAGAGCGCCCCGATCTGCTCGGGATCATTCGACTCCCATGCCGCGATGTAGCCCGCGACCCACTCCGCACCCGCACTCGTCGCCATGGGACCATTCAGCCGCTGCATCCCGATGCCGTCAAGGGGTCGCACGGTCCGCGTCGGGCGTCAGCTGACGATGCGCCGACCCTCGAACGCGCGACCGAGGGTGACCTCGTCGGCGTACTCGAGGTCGCCGCCGACGGGCAGCCCCGAGGCGAGGCGCGTGACCCGGATCTCGAGCGTGGTGAGCAGGCGGCTGAGGTACGTGGCGGTCGCCTCGCCCTCGAGGTTGGGGTCGGTCGCGATGATGACCTCGACGACCGTGCCGTCGGCGAGCCGCTGCATGAGCTGCCGGATGCGCAGCTCGTCGGGGCCGATGCCGTCGATCGGGCTGATGGCGCCGCCGAGCACGTGGTACAGGCCGCGGAACTCGCGGGTGCGCTCGATGGCGACGACGTCCTTGGCCTCCTCGACCACGCAGATGAGCGTGGGATCGCGCCGGGGGTCGCGGCAGATCGAGCAGGTCTCCTGCTCCGACACGTTGCCGCAGATCTCGCAGAAGCGCACCTTGTCGCGCACCTCGAGGAGGATCTCCGCGAGCCGGGTCACGTCGAAGTGCTCGGTCTGCAGGATGTGGAACGCGATGCGCTGTGCGGACTTCGGGCCGATGCCGGGGAGCCGCCCGAGCTCGTCGATCAGTTCCTGGACGATGCCTTCGTACACGTGCTACCCGCGCTCCCCGAAGCCGGGACGGCCGGGCGCCTCGACCTCCTCGAGGAACGTCGCACCGAGCACCTCGCGCACCACGGACTCGCCGTAGCGCTGGATGCCGCCGTCGGCGGGAGCCGAGCCCGAGCCGCCACGCGGCACGGATGCCTCCGCGACGATCTCGGGCGGTGGCCCGGGATCGAACGGCGGCTCGACGTCTTCGGGCGGCGCCTCGGCGTCGTCGGGCACGTCGTCGACCACTCCGGATGCCGCGGCCGGCGGCTCGGCGAGCGCCGTGGCCGTCTGCCGTGCGGGAACGGCGGCGGCTGAGCCTGCGGTCGCCGGGGCGGCTCGGCGTCGGTCGGGATCGCGACCGTCGCCCACGAATCGACGGGACCGCTCGGCGTGGAAGCGGCGGACGCAGAGCCGTTCGGGGTGGAGGCGGTCGACCGGGAGCCCTGAGGCGCGGATGCCTTCGGTGCGGAACCCTCAGGCGCCGGGCCCTTGGGCGCAGGGCCTTTGGGCGCTGGGCCCTCAGGCGCCGAGCCGGGCGCCGGGGCCTTGGGCGCGACGACGGTGCGGGGGCGGCCACCGGCGACGGGCGGGTGCGGCGTCGGGAGACTCGGCGCCGGGGCGCCCGCCGTCGAGCGCGGCCGCAGAGGGAGCGGGCGGGCCGGCGTCGGTGCCGCGGGCGCCGGGGCCCTCGACCTTGGCGATGAACTTCACCGTGACGCCGAGCACCTCGTTGATCGCGCTGCGCAGCAGTTCGCTCACGCTCTGGCCGGGCGAACCGCCGCGGAACCCCGCCACGTCCTGCTCGCTCGGGAATGCGAGCACGAGCACGTCGCCGTCGCGGAACTCGCGCACCTGCGCGGTGAACGCCACCATCCAGGCGCTGCGCTTCGTGCGCTGCAGGGAGGCGAGCACCTCGGGCCACGCGTCGCGCATCTGCTGCAGCGTCACGGGCCCGACCGGCTTCGGTGCGGGCCGCGCCGGTGGCGCGGCCGCGGCCGTCGGCTCGGGCGCCGGCGCGCCGGCGTCGTCGAACTGCGCTGCCTCGGATCGGCGGCTGTCGACGACGCGGCGGCCTCCGCGCGCCGCGGTCGGCTCGACCCGCGGCGCGGCGAGCTGGACGACACGCCTGCGCGCGCGCGGTCGGCGCGGCGCCGGCGCGCGCGCGCGGACGGCCGCTGCGACCGCGCCATCCGTTGCGGCATCCGTGACGCCGACGCGGCGCTCGAGGCGCTCGACGCGGGCCAGGGCGCCCCGTTCGGAGTCGTCGCTCGACGGCACGAGCACCCGCGCGAGCATGAGCTCGAGGTGCAGGCGCGGCGACGTGGCCCCGGTCATCTCGGTGAGCGTCTGGTTGACGAGGTCGGCGACGCGCGACAGCTCGGCCGAGCCGAACGCCGACGCCTGGGCGGCCATGCGGGCGAGCTCGTCGGCGGGCACGCCGCGCAGCACCGCCGCTGCCGTCTCGGGCGACGAGGCGGCGACGACGATGAGGTCGCGGAGCCGCTCGAGGAGGTCTTCGACGAAGCGCCTGCGGGTCCTGACCGGTCTGCACGACGCGGTCGGCCGCGGCGAACGCGCCGGCGGCGTCCTTCGCGCCGATGGCGTCGACGACCTCGTCGAGGAGGGCGCCATGGGTGTAGCCGAGCAGGGCGACCGCGCGCTCGTAGTCGATGGTGGGGCCCTCGGACCCGGCGATGAGCTGGTCGAGCAGCGAGAGCGTGTCGCGCGGCGAGCCGCCGCCCGCGCGGACGACGAGCGGCAGCACGCCGGGTGCGACCTCGACGCCCTCCTCGGTGCAGAGCTGCTGCACGTACTCGAGCATCGGCCCCGGCGGCACGAGCCGGAACGGGTAGTGGTGCGTGCGCGAGCGGATCGTGCCGAGCACCTTGTCGGGCTCGGTGGTGGCGAAGATGAACTTGATGTGCTCGGGCGGCTCCTCGACGAGCTTGAGCAGCGCGTTGAAGCCCTGCGGCGTCACCATGTGCGCCTCGTCGAGGATGAAGATCTTGTAGCGGTCGCGCGCGGGGGCGAACACCGCGCGCTCGCGCAGGTCGCGGGCGTCGTCGACGCCGTTGTGGCTCGCCGCGTCGATCTCGACCACATCGAGCGACCCGCTGCCGTCGCGCGACAGCTCGACGCAGCTCGGGCAGACGCCGCACGGGACATCCGTCGGGCCCTCTGCGCAGTTGAGGCAGCGCGCGAGGATGCGGGCCGAGGTGGTCTTGCCGCAGCCGCGCGGGCCGCTGAACAGGTAGGCGTGATTCACCCGATCGGTGCGGAGCGCGGTCATGAGCGGCTCGGTCACCTGGGACTGGCCGATCATCTCGGCGAACGTCTCAGGCCGGTAGCGGCGATACAGGGCGGTGACCACGCATCAATCGTAGTTGCCGCGTGTGACACGGCGTCCGGATGCCACAGGCGTAGCATTCCTTGATCGGAAGGGGGCGAGATGACGGCGACGATGATGACCCCGGCACAGCTCGCACGGTTCGAGGCGCGGCTCCAGGCGGAGCGTGCCGACGCCGAGGAACGGCTTGCGGAGTTCGACGACGCGATGGCCGAGGTGCGCATCGCGAGATCGGATGCGACGGCCGACGACGAGCACGACCCCGAGGGCCCGACCATGACGCAGGAATGGTCGCAGCGCACGGCGGTGCTCGCCGACGTGCGCGCCGAGCTCGCCGACGTCGACCGGGCGCTCGCACGCATCGCCGACAGCCTCGTACGGCGTCTGCGCGCGCTGCGGCAAGCGCATCACCGTCGCCCGCCTCGACGCCCGTCCCACCGCCACGCTCTGCATCGACTGCGCGCGCCTGGTGGGCTGACGCGTCACGCCGGCGACGAGGGCGAGCCGCTACGCCTCGACGACCGCCAGCGTCTGCCGCGCGATCTCGAGCTCCTCGTTCGTGGGCACGACGAGCACGGCGACCCGCGAGGCATCCGTGGAGATGCGCCGGGCGCCGCCGCTCCCCCGCTCGCGGTTGCGCTCGACGTCGACCTCCACGCCGAACACCTCGAGCCCGGCGAGCGACCACTCCCGCACGACGGCGGCGTTCTCGCCGACACCGGCGGTGAACACGATCGCGTCGACGCGCCCGAGCTGCGCCGCGTACGCGCCCACGTACGAGCGGATGCGGTGCGTGTACACCTCGAGCGCCAGGGCCGCGTCGGCGTCGCCCGACTCGGCCGCGGACACGAGGTCGCGCATGTCGACGTGCCCGCCGAGGCCGAGGATGCCGCTGTGCTTGTTGAGCAGGTCGTCGACGCCGTCGGCGTCGAGGCCGGCGCGGCGCTCCAGGTGCAGCAGGATCGCGGGATCGAGGTCGCCCGAGCGCGTGCCCATGACGAGGCCCTCGAGCGGGGTCATGCCCATGCTGGTCTCCACCGAGCGGCCGCCCGACACGGCGCACGCCGACGCGCCGTTGCCGAGGTGCAGCACGATCATGCGCAGGTCCTCGACCGGGCGTCCGAGGAACTCGGCGGCGGCACGCGACACGAAGCGGTGCGACGTGCCGTGGAACCCGTAGCGGCGGATCCGGTGCTTCGCCGCCAGCTCGCGGTCGATCGCGTAGGTGTAGGCGGCCGGCGGCATGGTCTGGTGGAACGCGGTGTCGAACACGGCCACATGACGGACGTCGGGGAACGCCCTCTCCGCGGCGACGATGCCCGCGAGGTTCGCCGGGTTGTGCAGCGGTGCGAGCACCGAGAGCTCGTCGATGTTGATCTTCACGAGCTCGGTGATCACGGTCGGCTCGAAGAAGCGCGCACCGCCCTGCACCACGCGGTGGCCGACCGCGACGGGCGGGTGCTCGTCGAGCGACGGACCGTGCTGCGCGAACGCGTCGAGCATGCGCGCGAAGGCGGCGTCGTGGTCGGGAACGGGCAGGTCCTCGCGGAACGACTCCTCCGCGGCATCCGGCCCGGCGCCCGATCCGGCGTCACCCGACGGATGCCGCACGGTGTGCGTCGCCCGCCCCTCCGCCTGCCCGATCCGCTCGATGAGCCCGCTCGCGAGCGCCTCGCCCGCCTCGACGTCGATGAGCTGGTACTTGAGTGACGACGAGCCCGAGTTGACGACGAGGACGACGCTCACGAGGCATCCGCCGCCTGGATCGCCGTGATGGCCACGGTGTTCACGATGTCCTGCACGAGCGCCCCGCGGGAGAGGTCGTTGATGGGCTTGTTGAGGCCCTGCAGCACCGGGCCGATCGCGACCGCCCCAGACGAGCGCTGCACCGCCTTGTAGGTGTTGTTGCCCGTGTTCAGGTCGGGGAAGATGAAGACCGTCGCGCGGCCGGCGACATCCGACTCGGGCAGCTTGGTGCGCGCGACCGCGGCGTCGGCGGCCGCGTCGTACTGGATGGGTCCCTCGACCGCGAGCTCGGGCGCCCGCTCGCGCACGAGCTCGGTGGCCCGGCGCACCTTGTCGACGTCGGCGCCTGAGCCCGACTCGCCGGTGGAGTACGACAGCATCGCGATGCGCGGCTCGATGCCGAACTGCGAGGCGGTGGCCGCCGACGAGATGGCGATGTCGGCGAGCTGCTCGGAGGTGGGCACCGGCACGATCGCGCAGTCGCCGTAGACGAGCACGCGGTCGGCGAGCGCCATGAGGAACACGCTCGACACGACCTCGACGCCGGGCCTGGTCTTGATGATCTCGAACGCCGGCCGGATCGTGTGCGCGGTCGTGTGCACGGCGCCCGACACCATGCCGTCGGCCAGCCCGAGCGCGACCATCATCGTGCCGAAGTACGAGACGTCCTGCACGGTGTCGCGCGCCTGCTCGAGCGTGATGCCCTTGTGCGCGCGGCGGCGCTGGTACTCGTCGGCGAACCGGTACACCAGCACGTGGTCGTGGTTCGAGAGCACGGTGGCGCGGGAGATGTCGAGGCCGAGCCCGATCGCTCGCGAGCGGATCTCGATCTCCTCGCCCAGGATCGTCAGGTCGGCCACGTCGCGCGCGAGCAGCGTCGCGGCCGCACGCAGGATGCGGTCGTCGTACCCCTCGGGCAGCACGATGTGCTTGCGCTCGCGCCGGGCGCGCTCGAGCAGCCCGAACTCGAACATGAGGGGCGTGACGACCTCGGGGCGGGCCATGTCGAGCAGGTCGAGCAGCGCGTGGCCGTCGACGTGCTTCTCGAAGAGCGAGAGGGCGGTGTCGCGCTTGCGCTGCGACTCGGCGGCGAGCCGGCCGCGGGTCCCGGTGATCGCGAGCGCGGTGTCGTAGCTGCCGAGCTCGGTGCGGATGATCGGCAGCCCGGCCTTCAGTCCGTCGATGAGCCGTTCGACCTGCTCCGAGAGCGGGAAGCCGCCGTTCAGCACGATGCCCGAGATCGACGGGAACGTCGCCGACGTGTGCGCGGTGAGCACCCCGAGCAGCACCTCGCTGCGATCGCCAGGCACCACGACGACCGAGCCCTCGATGAGGCGCGTGAGCACGTTCTCCATCGACATCGCGGCGACCACTACGCCGAGCGCCTCGCGGTCGAGCAGGTCGGGGTCGCCGGCGTAGAGCTCGCCGTCGACCGCTTCCATGATCGTGCGCATCGTCGGGGCCACGAGGAACGGGTCCTCGGGGATGGCCCACACGGCGACGGATGCCGCGGCCGGCGTCTCGACGCCCGTGACGGCGTCGGCCTCCCACCGCGCGGCGGCGGCGACCCGGTCGATGATCTCGTCGAGCCGCTCGGGGTCGGCGCGGTTCACGACGACGCCGAGCAGGGTCGCGTGGTCGCGCGCGAGCTCCTCGATGGCGAGCTCGGTGAGCTGCGCGAGCTCGTCGGCGGTGCGCGCGTCGGCGTGGCCGAGTCGCTCAGAACGACCGCGGCCCTGGCCGACCCGGCCGCCGAGCACGAGCAGCACGGGAGCGCCGAGGTTCGCTGCGATGCGCGCGTTGTAGCCGAGCTCGGTCGGGCTGCCGACATCCGTGAAGTCGGAGCCGATGATGACGATCGCGTCGCAGCGGTCCTCCACCGCCTTGAAGCGTCGCACGATGGTGGCGAGCGCGGCGTCGGGATCGGCGTGCACGTCGTCGTACGAGACGCCGATCGCGTCCTCGTACTCCAGCGGCACGACGCCCTCGTGCGCGAGCAGCAGGTCGAGCACGTAGTCGCGCTCCTCGGTGGAGCGGGAGATGGGCCGGAACACGCCGACGCGGGCCGCACGCCGGGTCAGGGTGTCGAGCGCCCCGAGTGCGACGGTGGACTTGCCGGTGTTCCCCTCGGCGGAGCAGATGTAGATGCGGTGCGCCACGCGCTCCAGCCTATTGGGCGGGCCGTCGCGCCGGTCTGGGAATCCGCCCCGACGCGATCTCGGATGTCGGCAGGATGCTCGACACGGCAGACCGGGACGATTAATGTTCGCGTCGAGCGGATGCAGCGTGTGACGCCGCGTCGGCAGCACCCTACGAAAGGCGACGAGCATGACCGGCTCTGACAACGGCATGGGCGGTGACCGGGACGGCTTCATGACCGGGGTCCGGTTCGAGAACACTCGATTCGATCCCGACCTCACGCCGTTCCACGACGTGGCGAAGGAGATGGCAGCGCGGTTCGGGTACTCGGCCGAGCTGTCGTTGGATCCGCGGCTCGCCGAACTCCTGCGTCTTCGCGTCGCCCAGCTCGATCCGTGCTCGTACTGCCTCATCCTGCATCACCAGGTGGCCGACCGAATCGGGATCCCCTCCGAGGTCGTTGCGCATCTGGCCGGATGGCGCGAAAGCGCCATGTTCTCGGTCGCCGAGAAGGTCGCGTTGGCCTATTGCGAGGGCCTCACGCGGTATGACCACGCGCAGTTCGCTCGGTTGCACGATGACCTGCGCCGTCACTTCGACGAGCAGGAGATCGCCGAGATCGCAGCCGTGATCATCAACATGAACGTCTGGACTCGCCTCAAGCTCGCGCAGGGAGCCACGCCCGCCGCGGAGTAGAACGAAGAAGACCCCCCGCGCACCCGCCAGAGCCCGGTTACCCTTGCTGCGTTTCCGCCCTGGGGGAGTTGGCCTGGATGGCGCCACGCGGGGAGCCGTCGTCAAGTCTACCCGGTCCGCGGGATGCCCGGTGAACTCGGGGCTGTCCGAAGTCGGGTACGATTTCATGAGGTCGCGCGCGTTCTCGAACGCCTGCGCCCGAGGAGGATTCGCCTAGTGGCCTATGGCGCACGCTTGGAAAGCGTGTTGGGTGAAAGCCCTCGGGGGTTCGAATCCCCCATCCTCCGCCAAGCTACGAACCCGGGTGATGCGCACAGCGCTCATCCGGGGTTCGAATCCCCCATCCTCCGCCAAGCACGAACCCGGGTGATGCGCACAGCGCTCATCCGGGGTTCGAATCCCCCATCCTCCGCCAGATCGCAGTACGAACCCGGGTGATGCGCACAGCGCTCATCCGGGGCTCGAATCCCCATCCTCCGCCAGGCAGAAATCGCCCCCGAACGGGAGTCGCCGCGCGCGCGCCCGCGCGAGATGATGCAGGCGCGGCAGCGCAGCCGCTCGCTCGCTGTCGCGCGACCGATTGGGGAACCCCATGCCTGCATCAACCCGACCCGCCCGACTCCGCCGACTCCTCGTCGCCGGCATCGCCGCCGGAACCGTCGCGGCGGCCCTCGCCGCCGCTCCCGCCGTCGCAAAGCCCATCGACGGCGGCCCCTTCCACGAGGAGTTCACCGAGACACAGGAGGACTTCTGCGACGTGGAGGGTCTCACGATCGAGGTCGACAATGTGATCGACGGACGATTCCTGTTGAACGCCCGGAAGCCCGGCACCGCGCCGTACTTCCTCAACACGAGTACCATCACCAGCACCTACCGCAACGCCGAGGGCGACTTCGTGACCGAGCACGTTCGGCTCGTCGACAAGGACCTCAAGATCACGGATCACGGCGACGGCACGATGACGATCCTGGTGCTCTCGACCGGCAACGCCTCGGTCGCCGGTCCCGACGGCAAGGCCATCGCACGCAACCCGGGACAGGTCCGCTTCGAGCTCCTCATCGACAACGGGGGCACCATCACCGACCCGTCGGACGACGAGTTCATCGAGTTCCTGGGCCTCGTGAAGGGGTCCACCGGGCGCACCGACGACTTCTGCGCAGCGGTGCTCCCCATCCTCGGCTGAGACGATCGACGCCCGCAGTCCCGCGGGGGGCCGCCGCGCCCGGGAGGGCCGGTCGGCGCGTTCAGGCGCGTCATCCGACGCCCGCTCGACGGCGCGGCATCCGCGCGTGTCCTCATTAATGCCGAATAGCGCGGCACGCACGCCGCCACGCATGATGGCAGAGATGTCAGCGGCAGCGGTGCACACGAGGAGTGGGGACGCAGGGGGCTCCTCCACCGGGTCGACGGCAGTCAGGGGCGACGGCCTCAGGGTGTTCACCCTGAGGCCGCGTCGCACCCTCACCCGGAGCATCGGGCTCCCGGCCATGGCGCTCGTGCTTCCGGTGCTCGCGGCGGAGTTGTGGCTGCTCGATCCGCGCGGCTCGTGGCCGGTCGTGGCCTGGACCGGCGCCGTCACCGCCGTGCTGCATCGTCGCCGCGTGGATCGCCTACCAGCGCACGCAGGCCTCGCTCAGCGTGTACGGCATCGTCGAGCGG
Source organism: uncultured Actinomycetota bacterium (assembly GCA_963799015.1). GTDB lineage: Bacteria > Actinomycetota > Actinomycetes > Actinomycetales > Microbacteriaceae > Agromyces. The sequence continues at coordinate 138,405 of CAWCWD010000054.1, forward strand.
GGGTTCTTCGGCGGCACCTACACGGTCGCCTCCCGCGACATCGCCGGGGTGCTGCGCGTGCAGCTGTACCGCTCCAACAGCCTCGACACCACGCAGGAGCTCTTCGTCGTGAGCCGAACCGGCCGCGGCGTGTTCCGCATGCGCGGCAGGTTCTGGAACACCGCCACGATGGACCGCGTCGCCGGCATCCTCGGCGCAGAGGAGACCGTGCGGTCGGAGCCCGTGACGCTCGCAGAGCTGCGGCAGACCGACCCCCACCTCCTCTACTGGTTCGAGCGCCGGTCGCTCACGCGCTGACGCGCCGGACGGCTGCGCCGGCCTGTCGCGTGATGCGGCCGGCGCCCGGATGCCGCGCGGTGCCGGTCAGCTCGTCGCGATGCCGAGCAACGGCGCCTCGGGCCGGCTCGACGGCAGTTCGTGGAATCCGAGCCGGTCGTAGAACGCCCGCGCGCCCGGTGTTCGCGGCGTCCATGCCGAGGTGCACGGCGGCGACCCCGCGCTCGGCGAGCGCACCCCGCAGCGTGTCGATGAGCCGGCGCCCGAAGCCCTGGCCCTGCAGCTCGGGGAGCAGGTCGATGTGCAGGTGCGCCGGGTAGTCGTCGACCTCGGCGATGAGCATGCGCTCGGGGTCGACGCCGGCCGCGATGAGCTGCGCCTCGGTGAATTCCGGGTCGCGTCCGGTGGGCGCGTCCGGGCGCCGGATGCCGCTCGCGGAAGCCCGGCGCCCACTCGCGCTTCCACCACTCCACGAACGCGCGGGTGTCGGCGACCCCGATCACGTAGCCGAGCGCCCGCTCGCCGCGTCCGTCGTCGACGACGAAGGCGAGGTCGGGCGCGTACTCCACGTAGGGCAGCGCGAACACCTCTGGCATCAGCGAATCGTCGGAGTACACGCCGGTCGCGTCGGCGCCGCCGGCCGCGGTGCGCAGGCAGATCTCGAACACGTCGTCGCGGTCGGCCGGGCGGTAGGGCCGGATGAACGGATGCCCCGAGGCGGCATGGTCGTTCGACGTGCTCGCCGCGGCATCCGTGCGCTCGTCGGTCACCTTCGCCTCCGGGTGCCGAAGATGCCCTCGACCACGCTCGTGAGCACGTCGCGGGTGGCCTTCGAGCCGAGCACCTGCTCGAGGACCGAGCCGCCGCTCGACGAGCGCGACCGCGATGACGACGAGCGCGAGGTGCTCGACGTGCGCTTCATGAGCCGGTCGTACTCGGCCTGCGCGGCCTTCTGCTCCTTCTGCGCGCTGCTTCTCGATCGCGGCCTGCTGCTTGGCGAACTCGGCGTCGGCCTTCGCCTTCGCGGCGGCGTCCTCGGCGGCCTGCGCGGCGGCCGCGGCGGCGTTCATCTTCGCGGTGAGGATCTCGCGCGCCGACTCGCGGTCGATCGCCGTGCCGTACTTCGCCTGCAGCGGCGAGGCCGCGACGGCCGCGTCGATCGCGGCATCGGGCGTCGGCGACATCAGACGCCTGCGGTGCGCGCAGGCGGGTCCACGCGACGGGGGTCGGCGCGCCCTTCTCGTTCATGACGGTGACGATCGCCTCGCCGGTGCCGAGCGTCGTGAGCACCTCCTCGAGGTCGTAGCCCGACTTCGGGTACGTCGACACCGTCGCGCGCAGCGCCTTCGCGTCGTCGGGAGTGAACGCGCGCAGCTGGTGCTGCACGCGCGAGCCGAGCTGGGCGAGCACGTCGGCGGGCACGTCCTTCGGGGTCTGCGTGACGAAGAAGACGCCGACGCCCTTCGAGCGGATGAGGCGCACGGTCTGCACGATCGCTGCAGGAAGTCCTTCGACGCGTCGTTGAAGAGCAGGTGCGCCTCGTCGAAGAAGAACACGAGCTTGGGCTTGTCGAGGTCGCCGACCTCGGGCAGGTCGTTGAAGAGGTCGGCGAGCAGCTACATGAGGAACGTCGAGAAGAGCGCCGGCTGGTCGGCGACGCCCGGCACCTCGAGCAGGCTCACGATGCCGCGACCGTCGGATGCCACGCGCAGGAACTCGGCCGTGTCGATCTCGGGCTCGCCGAAGAACACGTCGGCGCCGGCCTCGGCGAACGCGACGAGCTCGCGCAGGATGACGCCCACGGTCGCCTTCGAGAGGCCGCCGAGCCCCTCGAGCTCGGCCTTGCCGTCGTCGCTCACGAGGTACTGCAGCACCGCGCGCAGGTCGGAGAGGTCGAGCAGCGCGAGCCCGGCGTTCTCGGCGTAGTGGAACACGAGGCCGAGGCTCGACTCCTGCGTGTCGTTGAGGCCGAGCACCTTGCTCAGCAGCAGCGGACCGAAGCCGGCGACCGTCGCGCGGATGGGCACGCCCGTGCCGATGCCGCCGAGCGAGAAGAACTCGACGGGGAAGGATGCCGCGCTCCACGCCTGCCCGATGCCCTCGGTGCGCTCCAGCAGCTTCTCGTTGGCCTCGCCGGGCGTCGCGATCGCCCGAGAGGTCGCCCTTGATGTCGGCGGCGAACACGGCGACGCCGTTGGCCGCGAGCTGCTCGGCGAGCACCTGCAGCGTGCGGGTCTTGCCGGTGCCGGTGGCGCCGGCGACGAGGCCGTGGCGGTTCGTCATCGCGAGCGGGATGCGCACCGGGCACGTCGGGCACCGGGTCGCCGTTCACGAGCGCGCCCAGCTCGAGGGCCGCGCCCTCGAACGCGTAGCCCGTCGCGGATCGCGGCGACCTGGTCGGCGTCGAGCGGGCCGGACGATGCTTCCGCGGGTCGAGGAGCCGCCGCAGGCGCCGTCTCGAGACCGGGCTCGGCGGCGGCGCGTCGGCTGCGGCCGCCTCGGCGGACCGGGCAGCCGCGGCGGCCTCGGCGGCCGCCTCCTGTGCCTCGAGCGCGGCCTGGGCGAGCGCCGCGGCCTCCTCCGCCTTGCGGATCGCCTCCTGCGCCTGCGCCTGCAGCGCCTCGGCCGCCTCGGCCGCAGCGGCGGCCGCCTCCTGTGCTTGCTTCACCGCGTCATCGGCCATGGGCACGATCCTAGCGACGGCGCATCGGAGCCGCCGTGCCTCGCCGAGAGTGCGTGGGACCGCCGAACGCCTACGGCTTCAGGCGCACCGTCGGCCGGAACTTCGGCTCGGGCGGCGGCACGCCGAGCCGCCTGAGCCGCACCGCCGAGTTCAGGTAGAGCGCGGCGATCACGCCGGACTCGAGGACGACGATGACCGTCGAGGCCACGCCACCCGCGGACGCCGGAATCGTGTCCCCGACGCCGAACGCACCGAGGACGAGTCCGATGGCACCAGACACCGAGAGCACGAGGAACAGGATCCCGAGCACCCAGCTCAGCCTCGGACGCGCGGTCATCCGCCACCAGCGCCGAGGCGGTTGGACGGGCTCGCCCCGGCCCCGGAAGATGCGAGCCCCGAGCAGGATCGCGACGAGGTCGACGCAGAACGACAGGAGGAGCACGGAGAGCTCCGCCACGTGGACGGGCGCGCAGCACCGTCGCGATCGCGAACCCCAGCAGCTAGGCGCCGACGACGTAGGCGAGCTTCAGCTCCCAGCGCACGATCCGGATGTCAAGCACGCGTCGCATGCACTCCTGCTCTCGGTCGCCCCGCGGTCGCATCACACTACCGCGCAGCGGGAGGGCGGAGGGCCGTGGCGCGTACCCCGGGGCATCCGATTTGAGAGTCGAGAAATATTCTGATATATTGGAATACAGGTTGATCGAGTGGTCAGCCATTCGAACAGGAGAAGAACGCAATGAGCACGCACATCGCACGTTTGATCGTCGGGGGCATCGTGGGCGCCGCCGGACTCGGGATCGTCGCGGCCGGCCCCGCCCTCGCCGCACCGTCGGACACGACGGCGACCTTCACCAGGGCCGGCTCCAGCTACACCTCGCCGACGATCGGCTCGACCGCCATCGACGCCTTCGCGGCCGGCGACCAGATCGAGGTCATCTGCTTCGTGAACGCCACCCACACGGATGGCACCGACGTCTGGCTTCGACTCGCGAGCACGAACGGCGGGGGCTGGGTGTCGCGTTCGGTCCTGGACGTGCCTCCGCTCGCCCCCTGCTGATCCGTACCGCCCGGCTGTCCTGCAACGAGGAAGGCCTCCGAGCCCGTCGGCGCTTCTGCGCCACGGACCGGAGGCCTTCTCCTCTGGGTGGATTCTGGTATATTACGGTGCATGCGAACCACGATCGACGTCGGGGCTGGGCGGAACGATGTCCGTGAGCGCGTCGCGCCTCACGGTCGGCGACTCCGTCTACCAGGAGCTGCTGAGCGCCATCTACGACGGCCGGCTCGAACCCGGCCAGCGACTGAACGACATCGCCCTGGCCGAGGAGCTCGGCATCTCCCGCACACCGGTTCGCGAGGCGATCCAGAAGCTGCGTGCCATCGGAGTGGTGGAGTCCGAGCCGAACCGGTTCACGCGGGTCGCGATCGTTTCGCCCGAACAGGTGCGCCAGCACCTGGTCGTGTGGGTCGCCCTCATGCACGCGCTGATCGACGAGGTCGCCCAGTCGGTTCCGAAGAGCGTCCTGCGTCGCATGGAGACGCAGCACCGGCGTTTCCTCCGCGAGCTCGAGGCGCTCATCGAGCTGGGCCCGGGCGAGGAGCTGCTGGCCGAGCGCGTCGGGAAGTCACGCGAGATGGCCACCGCGAACTTCGACTTCTTCACGTCGCTCGCCGCGCTGAGCGGGAATCCACCGCTTCGAGCCGCCCTGGAGATGGCGCAGCACGTGGTGCGCCTCGGGAGCCTCTCGCTCCCCGAATGGGTGGACGTCGCGGAGCTCGGCCGCGTGCAGGCGCGCCTGCTCGAGGCCCTGCAGGCGGGAGACCTCCAGGCGAGCCACGCGGCCATCGCCACCCTGCGCGAGCTGGTGGTACCGGGCGCCACGGCGCCGCGAGATCGCTGACGCGACACCCGCGGCCGCGGCATCCGCTCGGCTCACGCACTGAGCGGGATCGCCGACCCCGTCTCGACCCACGACTTCAGGCTCGACAGCACCATCGGCCAGGTCTCCGCCGTCTCGGCCTGCGCCGGATGCCCCTCGCTCCACTCGTCGTTCGTGAACGTCAGCTTCGTGAGCCCCACGCCGGCCTCTTCGAGCCGCCAGGTCATGCGGCTCGTGAGCTCGGCATGGTTCTCGCGGTAGATCGGCCCCGGGTGCTCGGTGAGCTGCAGGATGACGCCCGGTTCGGCCTGCAGCACGTCGCCGTACACGTGCACGGTCTCGTCGCCCGCCTCCCCCGGCCCGACGTACTCGTAGTGACCCCCGGGCACGAGGTCGCCCCGCAGCACCGAGCCGAACATCACGGCGCGGCTCCCCTCGTCGCCGGTGATCGCGTCCCACACGACCATCGGGTCGGCCTTGAGGTAGATGGTCATCTCGAAGTCCTGCACGGGTTCCTCCTTCATCGGATGCCTCAGACGCTACGCACGCGGCATCCGCGGATCTTGTCGAAACGCGACATCGGTGGTGCCCGCGAGACTTGACCCATGCGAGCCGGTGACGACTACTGGCGCTCCCGCGCGGGCGCCGCGGCGGTGAAGGGCGTGCTGGCGCCGCCGCCCGGCGAGCCTGGCATCGCACCACTGCCCTCGCTCGCCGACGCGCAGGTCGACGTCGATGCGCCCGTGCGGCTCGCGCGCCACGCGGTCGGCGATGCCGTCGCCGACCTCGTGCGCCACGTCTGGGTGCCGCGGTGGCGGCTTCCGCGCGGGCGTCGTGGTCGAGCAGGGCGTGCTCGAGTACCCGTCGGCGAACCTCGTGATCGAGGCGGAGGCCGCGGCGCTGTACGGCCCCGCGCTCGGGCGCGGCCACCAACGCCTCGAGGGCACGGGGTGGGCGTTCGGCGCGCTGTTGCAGCCGGGTGTCGCACGACTGCTCGTCGCGGCACCGATGCGCACCCTCATCGGCGGGTCCGTGCCGCTGCAACAGCTCCGTGTGACGGATGCCGCAGCGCTCGCACGCGACGTGCGCGTCGCCGTCGATGCGGGCGACGACGCGGCCGCGGTCGCCCGCTTCGAGTCGTGGCTCGTGGCGCAGGCGCTCGTCGTCGACGACGACGCCCGACTCGTGCGGCGCGTCGTGGAGCTCGCCGAGCAGGACCGCACGATCCTCCGGGCCGAAGACCTCGCGAGCGCGAGCGGCCTCGGACTGCGCACCCTGCAGCGGCTCGTGCGCGACCAGCTCGGTCTCACCCCGAAGTGGCTCATCCGCCGGTACCGCATGCAGGAGGCGGCGGCTGCGCTCGCGGCGCCCGACGCGCCGTCGCTCGCCGAACTCGCGGCCGAGCTCGGCTTCACCGATCAGGCGCACCTCACGCGCGAGTTCCGCGCGGTGATCGGCGAGACGCCGCGCCGATACGCCCTCGCCGCGTCGGCGGCCGCGAGGCATGCGTCGTCGCAGCCGGCGGCACCGGCCGCGGCATCCGCCGACGCCGCTCCGGGCGCGCCGCCGGAATGAGCGCCACGCGCGCGAGGGGTTCCGGTCCCGCGGCTGACGCACCTAGGGTGAAACTGTGAGTCCCGCCAAGGACAACGCCGAGCTCCTCGAGATCGACGGTCGCGAGGTGCGGGTCAGCAACCCCGACAAGGTGGTGTTCCCCGAGCCCGGGCTCACGAAGCTCGACCTCGTGCGCTACTACCTGAGCGTGGCCGACGGCGCCCTGCGCGGCGCCGCCGGACGGCCGATGGTGCTGAAGCGCTTCGTGAAGGGCATCTCGCAGGAGGCGTTCTTCCAGAAGCGCGCGCCCGAGAAGCGGCCCGAGTGGATCGACACCGCGACCCTGCACTACGCCTCCGGCAACTCGGCGGAAGAGGTCGTGGTGCGGGATGCCGCCGCGCTCGCCTGGGTCGTGAACCTCGGCTGCATCGACCTCAACCCGCACCCGGTGCGCGCGGAGGACCTCGACCACCCCGACGAGCTGCGGGTCGACCTCGACCCGATGCCGGGCGTGGACTGGGGCCAGATCGTCGACGTCGCGATGGTGGTGCGTGAGGTGCTCTCCGACCACGGCCTGGTCGGCTGGCCGAAGACGTCGGGGTCGCGTGGCATGCACATCAACGTCCGCATCGAGCCTCGCTGGGACGTTCCGCGACGTGCGGCTCGCCGCCGAGACCCTCGCCCGCGAGGTCGAGTTGCGCGCACCGGGGCTCGCGACCGCGCGCTGGTGGAAGGAGGAGCGCGGCGAGAGCGTGTTCGTCGACTTCAACCAGAACGCGAAGGACCGCACGGTCGCCTCGGCGTACTCCATCCGCCCGCTTCCCGACGCGCGGGTGTCGACGCCGCTCGACTGGGACGAGGTGCGCGGGAGCCACCCCGAGCGGTTCACCGTGGCGACGGTGCTGCGAGCGATTCGCCGAGCGCGGCGACCCGGCGGCGGGCATCGACGACGCCGTCGGCGGACTCGACGGCCTGCTCCGCCTCGCCGAGGAGCTCGGCCCCGCCGAGAAGCCGCCGAAGTCATCGGACGGCTCGGGCCGCCGCCAGTCGACGATGCCGCTCATCGAGGTGGCCCGCACGAAGACGAAGCCCGAGGCGCTCGAGGCGCTCGACCGGTGGAAGGCGAAGCATCCCGACCTCGTTCCGATGCTGGAACCCGCCGACGTGCTCGTCGACGGCATGCGCGGATCCAGCTCGCTCTGGTACCGCATCCGAGTCAACCTGCAGCATGTGCCCGAGGCGCAGCGCCCCGCGCAGGAGGCCCTCGAGGCCGACTACGACCCGTGGGCCGGCAAGGAGTGGACTCGCCCGTGAGCGACCTCGGTCCCGTGGATCCCGGCCATGCCGGGGAGGCCGCGTGGTTGCGACGGTGGCGCCTGCGCCCCGACGGCGACCCGATCACGACGGCGTCGAGCACGCTCATGCCCGTGCGCACGGAGATCGGCGAGCCGGCGATGCTCAAGCTCGCGCACACCGAGGAGGAGGTGCGGGGCGGCGACCTGCTCGCCGCGCTCGACGGGCACGGCGCCGCCCGCGTGCTCATGCGCAACAGGGTGGCGATACTGCTCGAACGGGCGACCGGCGGCCGCGACCTCGTGCGCATGGCGGAGGGGAACGAGGACGACGAGGCGACGCGCATCATCTGCGACGCGGGCGACCGGATCCACCGCGCCTCGGCCGAGGTGCTCGGCTCCGACGACCCTCCCGAGCTCATCGAGCTGACGACCTGGTTCCGCTACCTGTTCGCGAACGCCGACCGGCTCAGCGCGTTCCACCGGCGCGGCGCCGACCTCGCCGCGGCGCTCCTCGACGACCCTCGCGAACCGGTGGTGCTGCACGGCGACCTCCATCACGGGAACGTGCTCGACTTCGGCGAGCGGGGGTGGCTCGCGATCGATCCGAAGGGCCTGCTCGGCGAAGCCGCGTTCGACTTCTGCAACCTGCTCTGCAACCCCTCCCACGAATGGGCACTCGAACCGGGCCGCCTCGAACGGCAGTTCGGGGTGGTCGTGGCCTCCACCGGCGTCGAGCCCGCCCGGTTCGCCGACTGGCTCGTGGCGTGGTGCGCCCTCTCGTCGACGTGGTTCACGCTCGACGACGATCCCCACCTCGCGGACTCCGCGGCGGCGATCGGCGAGCGCGCGCTCACGCTCACGCTTCGCTGAACGTCGCGTCAGCGGGTGAGCACGACGGGCGCGGTGCCGGCCCAGTCGCGCACGAGCTCCTCGCGCACGGTCACGCCCGTGCCCGCGGCATCCGGCACCCGCAGCTGGCCGCGGTGCTCGCCGTCGCCGAGCACGAACGGCTCGGTGACGTCCTCGGCGAAGTAGCGCCCCGAGGCCGACGTGTCGCCGGGCAGCGTGAACCCCGGGAGGGCGGCGAGCGCGACGTTCGCCGCCCGGCCGACGCCGGTCTCGAGCATGCCGCCGCACCAGACGGGCACGTCGAGCGCCCGGCAGGCGTCGTGCACGCGCAGGGCCTCGAGGTAGCCGCCCATGCGTCCGGGCTTGATGTTCACGACGCTCGTCGCACCGCGGTCGATCGCGTCGACCGCGGTCGTCACGTCGAGGATCGACTCGTCGAGGCAGACCGGTGTCACGCATGCCTCGGCGAGGCGCACGTGGGTGGCGAGGTCCTCCTCGGCGAACGGCTGCTCGATGAGCAGCAGGTCGAACGCGTCGAGGCGCGCGAGCAGCGGGATGTCGTCGGCGGTGTACGCCGTGTTCGCGTCGACCTGCAGCAGCCCGCGCGGCCCGAGCTCCTCGCGCACCGCTCCGACCGGCACGAGGTCCCAGCCGGGCTTGATCTTCAGCTTGATGCGCCGGTAGCCCTCCTCGATGTAGCCCGCGACCTCGTCGAGAAGCTCCTCGACCGTCGGCGCGATGCCGACCGAGACGCCGCAGTCCACCCACTCGCGCTCCGCCCCGAACAGCTCCCCCATCGAGCGACCCTGCGCGCGCAGCTCGGCGTCGAGCACCGCCGCCTCGAGGGCGCCCTTCGCCATGCGGTGGCCCGCGACGAACGAGAGCGTCGGGGCCACGGATGCCGCGAGCGGCACGGATGCGCCGCGGGAGCCCGGCGCCTCGACCGCCGTGCCCGCGGCATCCGGAGCCTCGCGGTGCGGCGCCGTATGACGTCCGTGCGCGTGCAGGAGCGCCGGGCGCGAGGTAGCGCTCGATGACGGATGCCGCACCGTCGACGTACTCGCCCGAGTAGAACGGGTCGCGGCCGGCGACGCACTCGCCCCAGCCCTCGCTCGCATCGGTGACGACGTGCACGAGGAGCACCTCGCGCGCGAGCTCGCGCCCGAACGAGGTCTCGAACGGCCGCACGAGCGGCACCTCGAGGCGGTGCAGTTCGATGCGCTCGATGGTCGTCGTGGTGTCGCTCAGGTCGCTCATCAGGCCTCCCGGTCGGGGTCGTCGCGGGTGAAGACGTAGTCGCCGTTCGCGTCGAGCTCGGCGCGGAGGCCGGCGTCGGCCTGGAGCGCTGCGAAGGCGACGCGTGCGGCCTCGCGGAGGCCGGCCGCCACGTCGGGATCCAGCGCACGCACCTGCTCGTAGTCGGCGACGAGGGCGAGCCCGCCCTCCGCCCGCCATGGGGGCTGCGGGCCCCGCGCGAGCGCCCGTACGGTGCGCGGCGAATCCATGCGCCAGCGCACCTCGAAGCGGTCGCTGCGGTCGGCGCCCGTGATCGCGTCGCCGAGGTCGCCGTAGAAGTCGGGCAGGAACGCGACGAACTCGGCGCCGAGCCGCACCAGGTTGAGTCGGGCGTTGCGCCGGATGAGCGGGTCATACGTCCAGCGCATCTCGGTGACGCCGTGCGCGAGGCAGATCGCGCGCTGACGGAGCTTCAGCGCGACGCCGACGCCGCGGCCTCGCGCGGCGGGGTCGACCGCGTTCATGTGCGAGTGCAGGTGGAGTCCGCCGGTCCAACCGAGGAAGCCGAGCGTGGCGCCGACGACGTCGATGGGGCGGGGGTCTCGAGACGCCGCCCGCTGCGGCATCTCGACCGGCACGGCGACCAGCAGCGTGTTGCCCGCGTGCTCGAGGGCCTGGAGCATCGAGCGGTCCGGCCCACGGCCCTCGCCCCACGTGGACTCGAACCGGGCGAGCATCGCGTCGAGCTCGTCGGGCGCCACTGGGCGGGTACGGATGCCGGCGCGGGCGTCCGCGGCATCCGCGGCCGTCTCGGCGTCGGCCACGACCGCCGCCGACAGCCCGTGCGAGACGGTGCTCACGCCAGTCGGTCCTCCATGCCCCACGGCTGGCCGTAGCCGCCGTCGGCCTCGGAGCGGGCCATGAGGTCGAGGAACGGCGCCGCGTCGAACGCCTCGGGCCCGAGCACGCCGGTGCCGGTCCACACGCCCGTCGCGAGCAGTTCGAGCGCGACGACCGGGTTGAGCGCCGTCTGCCAGACCACGCACTGGGACTCGTACTCCGCCATCGTCCACTCGTTGTCGGACACGTGGTACAGGTACACCTCGCGGGGGGCGCCGTCGGTGCCGATGCCGGTGACCCAGAGGCCCGCGCAGGTCTTGCCCGTCATCCGCGGGCCGATCGTGGCCGGGTCGGGCAGGGCCGCGGCCACCACGTCGCGCGGGGCGACCTCGACGGGACCGTTCTTCGACCGCACGCGGACAGGTGTCGTCGAGTCCAGCCCGAGCAGGTGCAGCACCCGCAGCACGTTGATGAACTCCTCGCCGAGACCGTACTTGAAGGTGACCCGCTTCGCGTCGACCCAGCGCGGCATGAGGAGCACCTCCTCGTGCTCCACGTTCACGCATTCGACGGGGCCGATGCCCTCGGGGAACACGAACACCTCTGGCTCGCTGAACGGGGCGGTGGTGAACCAGCCGGCGTCCTTCTCCCAGACGACGGGCGGGTTCAGGCACTCCTCGATCGTCGTCCAGATCGAGAACGACGGCGCGAAGATCTCGTTGCCGTCCTCGTCGGTGACGACGAGGTTGGCGCCGTCGCGCACGCCGAGCTCGTCGACCAGCTCGAACAGGTGGTCGGCCGCGTAGCGCGCGAACACGTCGGAGAGGCCGGGCTCGACGCCCATGCCCACGAGCGCGAGGCGGCCCGCGGACTGCCAGTCGCCGGCCTGCGCGAACTGGTCGTCGCCGAGCTTGACCCCGGTCTGCTCGTAGGGGTGCGTGGGGTGCGGCTCCGACAGGCTCATCGCCATGTCGAGGTAGTCGGCGCCGGCGGCGAGGGCGCCAGCGAAGATCGACGGCACGAACTTCGGCTCGACCGCGTTCATCACATGCGTGGCCCGGTGCTCACGGGCGACGGATGCCACGACATCGGGGTCCGACGCGTCGATCTGCGCCGTGGCGAATCGGGCGGCGACGTCGTCGCCGTGCTTCGCCCGGATCCAGTCGACCGTGCGCGTCGCCCTCCCCTCGTCGTAGTCGCTCACGACGATGAGCTCGTAGAAGTCGCGGCGGGCCGCGATCTTCGCGATGGCATCTCCGACGCCTCCGGCGCCGACGAGGAGGATCCGCATGGGTCGACGCTACCGCGATGCACCCGACGCGTCGATGCCGGTCCGTCCGGCCGCGAGGTGGAATCCGGCCGAATCGTCCGCTCCGCATCCCGATAGTCAGCAGAACCCCGGCGATGCCCTCCCAGGCCACGGCCGGGCTCTCGACGCCCTCGCGCTGCACGGCCGCCTCGATCAGCCCGTAGGGCCGGTCGGCGGCGAAGAACACCTCGTTCGGGTTGTCGAGGCCGAAGGGCGACAGGTCCACGACGAAGTGGTGCTTGTTCGGCATCGAGAAGCGGATCTCGGCGATCTCGGGGTGGCGCTCGAGCACCCGGCGACCCATGTCGAAGAGGGTCGCCTGGAGCGCGGCGGAGTACCGCTCCGCGAACGCCTCCAGGAGCAGGGCGCGCACGCTCGCATAGGCGGCGTTGTAGTCGACGTCGGCGCTCCCGTAGCGCCACCGGGCCGCGACATCCGTGGCGAGGATGCGGTCGCGAGTCTCGGGCAGGGTGGTGTAGCGGTCCTTCGGGTAGCCCTCGAACCCCGACTCGGTCGTCTTCAGCACCGTGAGCTCCTTGAGGCCCGCGATCACGTGGCGCTCGGCGCCGTCGGCGACGACGACCGCGGTGCGGACCTCCTGCCCGCTGCGCACGAACGCGTGGTCGTGCTCGGCGTCGTCGACACGGATGCGCTGCCACGCGTATCGCTCGGCCTCCCAGCGGCCCCCGCTCACCCAGTCGAACGAGCTCGTGAAGTGGTCGGCGAGGCGCAGCAGGAACAGCTCGGGCGAGCCGATGCCGTCGCGCGCGAACGCGAAGATCGTGTTCTTCTGGGTGTCGGTGGCGACGACGTGGGCGTTGTCGCCCGCGAGGTGCGCCGCCGCGAAGTCGCCGCGCAGCTGCGAGGTGACGTTGAGGTCGTCGATCTCGTGCCGGGCGGTGTCGCGGGTGACCTTCACGACGCGCACCTCCGCCTTGCCGTACTGGTTCGGTCCGAGGACGATGGCGGGCTCGGTCATGGCTCAGCTCCCTCGATAGGTGGAATAGGCGAACGGGCTCAGCAGCAGCGGCGCGTGCACGTGGCGGCCGTCGTCGGCGACGAGCACGGTGAGCACGACCTCGGGGTAGAACGGTCGGCCGCCGCGCGCGGCGAAGTAGGCGCCGGTGTCGAAGCGCAGCCGGTACTCCCCCGCCGGCAGCTCGCTCGGGGCCCGAGCCGCGAGACCGGCCGTCGGCGTCGGTGACGCCGTTCGCGAGCGGCTCCACGCGACGCCGGCGCGCCCGAGGAGCTCGACCGCGACGCCGGCGGCCGGGCGGCCCGTGGTCGCGTCGAGCACGTGCGTGGTGATCCGGGAGATGCTCATGCGAGGAGTCCCTTCAGTCGGAGGACGGCGATCTCGCGCAGCTGGTCGGCGACGACGGGCTCCTCCTCGGCGGGCGTGTGCGCGAGGCGTTCGGTGAGCGCGGCGAGGATCTCCGCGCGCCGACGGCCGGCGGCGCGGATGAGGAACACCCGCCGAACCGCTCCTCGTAGGCGACGTTGCCCTGCGGCGAGCGCGGCGGTCACCTCGGCGTCATGCCGGGTCGACGCCGGCCTGCTCCGCGCGCGACATCGGCGGCCTCGCGCGGCTCGCCCGCTGCGCGCTCGCCGATGCGCGGGTGGTGCGCGAGCGCGCCGTCGACCTCGTCGGCGGTGAACGGCGACGCGGCCGCGCTCGGCGCGCGCGATGAGCTCGTCGACCGACGCATACGGCCGGCGCGTCGGCGAGCTCCTCGCACCAGCGCGGGATGTCGAGGCACGGCCGGAGCGCCGCGATCGCCGTCGTCGCGGTCGGCCTCGTTGAACGTCGTCAAGCCGCATCGCCCGGTCCCATCCTCCGATTCTGCCCGCCGCAGCAGCCGTCCACGCGGGATCGATCGGTCGATCGGCGTGCCGGCGAGGTAGGTGGCACGCACGACCCCGACGAGCTCGCGGCCGTCGTAGGGCGTGATCGGATGCCGGTGCTCCAGCGCCGCGGCATCCACCGTGAACGTCGCATCGGGGGCGACCACGGCGAGGTCGGCCGCGTGCCCCTCGGCGATCGCGCCCTTGTCGGCGAGGCCGACCCGGCGGGCCGGTGCCGCCGACATCCACTCGACGACCCGGGCGAGCGGGATGCCGCGCCGCCGCGCCTCGGTCCAGACGAGCGGCAGCCCGAGCTGGAGCGAGGCGATGCCGCCCCATGCGTCGGCGAAGTCCCCGTCGCCGGCGAGCTTCAGCTCGGCCGGCGCGGGCGAGTGGTCGGAGACGACGAAGTCGATCGTGCCCGACTCGAGGGCGCCGCCAGAGCGCGTCGCGATTCGCGGCCTCGCGGATCGGCGGGCAGCACTTGAACGCGGTGGCGCCGGCGCGACCTCCTCCGCGGTGAGCGTGAGGTAGTGCGGGCACGTCTCGACGGTGAGGCGCACGCCGTCGCCCTTCGCGCGCGGCGATCGGCTCGAGCGGCATCCGCCGAGCTCAGGTGCAGGATGTGCGCCCGCGCGCCGGTGCGCGCGGCTGCCGCGATGACGGCGGCGATCGCGGCATGCTCGGCCGCACGCGGGCGCGACGCGAGGAAGTCGGCGTACGCCCGGCTGTGCGGATGCGGCGCCGCGCCGATGACCGCGCGTCCTCGGCGTGCACGATGAGCAGCGAGTCGGTGGCGGCGAGCACCGCCATCGCGGCTTCCATCTCGTCGGCCGTGACGGCGGGGAACTCGTCGCACGCCCGAGTCCACGAGGAAGCACTTGAACCCGAACACGCCCTCGTCGACGAGCGGCGCGAGGTCGCCGAGGTTGCCCGGCACGACGTCCGCCCCAGAAGCCGACGTCGACGAAGACCCGCTCCGTCGGCGGCTCGCCGCTTGATCTCGAGCGCCGCGACCGTCGTGGTCGGCGGGATGCTGTTGAGCGGCATGTCGACGATGGTCGTGACCCCGCCCGCCGCGGCGGCGCGGGTGGCGGACGCGAATCCCTCCCACTCGGTGCGGCCCGGCTCGTTCACGTGCACGTGCGTGTCGACGAGCCCGGGGATCAGCACCTCGTCGTCGGCGAGGCGCACCGATGCCGTCGCGGCGAGTCCGGAGCCGAGCGGCGCGATGCGCGCGATGACGCCGTCGCGCACGCCGACCTCGGCGGGGGCGAACGCGCCGTCGACGAGCACCCGCTCGCCGGCGACCACGAGGTCGAGGGGTTCGGATGCCGCATGCCCGGCCGCCCGCGGCACCGCTCGCTCACCCCCATCGGCTCGCAGCCGCCCGGTCCCATCGGTGAGCCGCACCTGGCGGTTGACGTCCTTGTAGAGCAGGTAGCGGAACGGGCCGGGCCCCCGGCGTAGCAGGCCTGCGGGCAGAACGCGCGCAGCCACATGAAGTCGCCCGCCTCGACCTCGACCCAGTCGTCGTTGAGCCGGTAGACGCCCTTGCCCTCGAGCACGAAGAGCCCGTGCTCCATGACGTGCGTCTCGGCGAACGGGATCGACGCCGCCGGGCTGGAACGTCACGATGTTGACGTGCATGTCGTGCGCGAGGTCGTCGGGGTCGACGAAGCGGGTCGTCGCCCAGGCGCCGTCGGTGCCGGGCATCGCGCTCGGTGCGACGTCCGGGTCGCTGCGTGACGAAGGAGGCCGGCGCGGCGATGCCGTCGACCGGCTCGTAGGCCTTGCGGATCCAGTGGAAGCTCGGGCCGGCGCCCTCGTTCGCGAGGACCAGGGGCGCCCGCGGCCAGGTAGGCGTAGCCGCCCGGCTCGCAGCACGTGCGCGTCCCCGTCGAGCTCGAGGGTGAGCTCGCCGGCGGTGACGAACACGACGCCCTCGACCCCGGCCTCCTGCTCGGGCCGCTCGGCGCCGCCGCCCGGGGAGATCTCGACGATGAGCTGCGAGAACGTCGTCGCGAAGCCCGCGATCGGGCGGGCGAGGATCCACGAGCGCGTGTCGCGTGAATCCCGGCAGGTTGCTCGTCACGATGTCGCGGAGCACCCCCTTCGGGATGACCGTGTACGCCTCCTTCACGATCGCCCGGTCGGTGAGCAGCTCGTCTGCGCCGGGCAGCCCGCCCGTGCGGGGTGAAGTAGCTCATGGGACCTCCTCGTGCGTGGCGTGGTGCGGTGCGCGGCATCCGCTCATGTCGTCGTGCGCCTCGGGTGGCGCGAGGCGCGGCGAGCGCGCGCTCGTCGATGCCGGTGTCGGCGGCGACCTCGGCCGTGGTGATCGCGCCGCACTGCGAGGCCGCGGCAGGACGAACCCGGCGAGCGCCCGCGACCGTCGCCGGCTCGTCGAGCACCGCGCCGACGGTGCGGTCGTGCACGTGGCGCAGCCGGGCGGATGCCTCGGCGATAGCCCTCGCGGTAGAACGCGTACGTGGCGAGGAAGCGGGTGGGCAGCTGGCGCCGGGTGCAGGTCCCAGCCCTGGTAGAAGCCGCGCTCGAGCGAGCGGCGCACGAGCCGAGCGTGCAGCCGCCACGCCTCGAGCGCGCGATCGCCGATCGGCAGGACGTTCGTCGAACCGTCGGAGAGGCGGATGCCGGTGCCCGCGACGGCCACCTGCATGACGTCCTTCGCGTGGTCGGCCACCGGGTGCTCCAGCGACTGGTACGGCGCGGCGATCCCGAGCGCGGCGCTGTAGTCGTAGGTGCCGTAGTGCAGGCCGCGTGATGCGGCCGGGCGCCGGCGAGCGCGAGCCGCGCCACGGGTACGGCGCCGTCGGCGCCGAGCACGAGCTGCGGCGTCTCCACCTGCACCTCGAACCGGAGGCGGCCGTGCCGGCAGGCCGTGCGCGCGCTCGAGCGCTTCGGCGACGTCGACCATCGCCTCGACCTGCGCGACCGTCGACGACCTTCGGCAGGGTGAGCACCAGGCCGTCGGGCAGCCCGCCCGTGTCCATGAGCGTCGTCAGGAACAGGTCGAGCGTGCGGATGCCGCGAGCCCGCGTCGGCGCCTCGAAGCGACTTGAAGCGGATGCCGATGAACGGCGGCGCGAAGCTCGGCGCCGGTCGCGGCGGCGACGCGCTTCGCGGCACGCACCGCGTCGGCGTCCTCGACGTGCGTCGCCGCGGTCGCCGTAGCCGTCCTCGAAGTCGATCCGCAGGTCCTCGATCGGCTCGCCGCGCGAGCTTCCGCTCGCACGCGCGGTGCCACGGCCGCCGCGACGTCGGGGGCGATGCCGACGTCGACGGCGAGCGCCTCCACGCCCCCCGCTGCGGCGGCGGCCTGAGCGCGCCGCCCTGCCCCCACTGGATCGGCAGCTCGGGCGTGTACCGGTCGGCAGGCACGTAGACGGTGTGCACCGGCTGGCGCGAGCCGTCGTCGCCCGGGTAGGCGCGGCGCCAGCAGCCGATCGGTCGACTGCGAGGCGGGCGTCGATCGCGGCGAGCACGACGTCGGACAGGGCGGTGCGCACGCTCACTCCAGGAGCTCGTAGGCGGGCAGGGTGAGGAAGTCGACGTACTCGTCGGCCAGGCAGAACTCGGCCATGAGGCGCGCGGCCGGTTCGGTGTACGCGGCGAAGCGCTCGGGCGTCGTCTCGGCGCGAAGCTGCTCGACCTCCTCGTCGAGCACCGCGCGCACCAGCTCGGGCGTCATGGTGCGCCCGGTGTCGGCGAGCACCACGTCGTGCCGCAGGTGCTGCCACACCTGGGAGCGGGAGATCTCTGCGGTGGCCGCGTCCTCCATGAGGCTGTGCAGGGCCACCGCCCCGCTGCCCGCGAGCCAGGCCGCCGTGTACGCGACGCCCACCGAGAGATTCGTGCGCAGGCCCGCCTCGGTGACCGCGCCGCCCGCGGAGGCGACGTCGAGGAGCTGCGCGGCGGTCACCTCGACCTCGGGGCGCTGCCGATCGAGCTGGTTGGGCCGGTCGCCGAGCACCGCGTCGAACACCTCGCGGCAGACCGGGACGAGGTCGGGATGCGCGACCCACGAGCCGTCGAAGCCGTCGTTCGCCTCCCGGGTCTTGTCGGCCCGCACCTTCTCGAACGCGACCGCCGTGGCGTCGGGGTCGGCGCGGTTCGGGCACGAAGGCGGCCATGCCGCCCATCGCGACGGCTCCGCGTCGATGGCAGGTCTTCACGAGCAGCTCGGTGTAGGCGCGCATGAACGGGGCGGTCATCTGCACGTCGGCCCGGTCGGGCACGATGAACTCGGGCCCGGCATCGCGGAAGACCTTGATGATGCTGAACAGGTAGTCCCAGCGGCCGGCGTTCAGTCCCGACACGTGCTCGCGCAGCTCGAAGAGGATCTCGTCCATCTCGAACGCGGCCGGGATCGTCTCGATGAGCACCGTGGCGCGCACGGTGCCCCGCGGGATGCCGAGCGCCTCCTGCGCGAACACGAACACGTCGTTCCACAGGCGCGCCTCGAGGTGGCTCTCGAGCTTCGGCAGGTAGTAGTACGGGCCGTCGCCGTTGTCGATGAGCTGTCGCGCGGTGTGGAAGAAGTGCAGGCCGAAGTCGACGAGCGAGCCCGATGCCCGTTCGCCGTCGATGAGCACGTGCTTCTCGGGCAGGTGCCAGCCGCGCGGACGGGTGACGACCGTGGGGCGGCGCACGTCGGTGCGGAGCGCGTACGCCTTCCCCTCGGGCGACGTGAAGGCGAGCGTGCCGCGCGCCGCATCGCGGAGGTGCAGCACGCTGCCGACGACGTTCGGCCAGGTCGGGCTCGAGGCGTCCTCGAGATCGGCCAACCAGACGCGGGCACCCGAGTTGAGGGCGTTGATCGCCATCTTCGCGGGCGAGGCCGGGCCGGTGATCTCGACGCGGCGGTCGGTGAGTGCGGGCGGCGGCGGCGGCACCGACCAGTCTCCGTCGCGGATGTCGCGCGGTGCCGGGCAGGAAGTCGAGCCGCTCGCCGCGGGCGATCCGCTCCCGGCGCTCGTGCCGCGCGGCGAGCAGCTCGCGACGGCGCGGATCGAAGCGACGGTGCAGTTCCTCCACGAAGGCGAGCGCCTCGTCGGTGAGGATCTCCTCGCCGCCCGGGACCTCGGTGTCACGGGCGATCTCGATGGTCATGCGGCTGCGCTCCATTCCGGGGATGATGCTCCACACGCTGTGCTCATCTTCGCGCAGATGCGATCGCGGCGTAACCGGATCGCCGGGAACACGGCGGCGTAGACTCCGAAACCGAGGAGTTCGACCATGGATCACATCGGCGTGACGGTCAACGGGCGGCATCGCCCGTTGCGTGGGGTGTCCGCGCACACGACGACGCTCGACTGGCTGCGCGACATCGGACTGACCGGGTGCAAGGAGGGGTGCGCCGAGGGCGAGTGCGGGGCGTGCGCCGTGCTGCTCGCGACGCCGGGCGACCACGGCGGCACCGAGTGGACGGCCGTGAACGCGTGCCTCGTGCCGGCCGCCGCGCTCGACGGACAGGAGCTCGTGACGGCCGAGGGCCTCGGCACCCCGGAGCGTCCGCATCCCGTGCAGGAGCGGCTCGCCGAGGCGGGCGGCTCGCAGTGCGGCTACTGCACCCCGGGCTTCGCGTGCAGCATGGCCGGCGAGTTCTACCGGTACGACCGCAGGGCAGGCGAACCGGATGCCGCAGACGCCGTCGACTCGGTCGACGGGCGGGCCGACGCGCACCACGGGCCCAACGGCTTCGACCTGCACGCCCTCAGCGGCAACCTCTGCCGGTGCACCGGCTACCGCCCGATCCGCGATGCCGCGTTCGCGCTCGGCTCCCCCGAAACCGGCGATCCGCTCGCCGAGCGGCTCGAGCGACCCGCCCCCGAGCCGGTCGCCACGCGCCTCGACGACGGCGACGAGCGCTTCGTGCGCCCCGCCTCGCTCGACGAGGCGTTGCGGATGCTGCGCGAGGAGCCCGACGCCGTGGTCGCGGCCGGCACCACGGACTGGGGCGTCGACGTGAACCTCCGCGGGCGGCGCGCGCCGCTCACGATCGCGGTCGAGCGCCTGCCCGAACTGCGCACGTTCGAGTTCGGCGACTCGAGCATCGAGATCGGCGCCGCCCTGTCGCTCGCGGAGGTGCAGCACCGGCTCGCCGGGCGCGTGCCACTGCTCGCCGAGCTGTTCCCGCAGTTCGCCTCGCCGCTCATCCGGAACCGTGCGACGATCGGCGGCAACCTCGGCACCGCCTCCCCCATCGGCGACATGTTGCCCGCGCTGCTCGCGCTCGAGGCGCGCGTCGTGCTGGTCTCGGCCGACGGCGAGCGCGAGGTCGACCTCGCCGAGTACTTCACGGGCTACCGGCAGACGCTGCGCCACGACGACGAGCTCATCCGCGCGGTGCGCATCCCGATCCCGCTGGCCCGGCTCGCGGGGTTCCACAAGGTCGCCAAGCGCCGCTTCGACGACATCTCGAGCGTCGCGGTGGCGTTCGCCCTCGACCTCGACGACGGCGTGGTCGCATCCGCCCGCATCGGGCTCGGCGGCGTCGCGGCCACGCCGATCCGCGCGCGCGCCACCGAGGCGGCGCTGGCCGGGCGCGAGTGGAACCGCGAGACGGTGCGGGACAGCGGCATCCGTGCTCGCGTCGGAGGGCACGCCGATGTCGGACCACCGCGCGAGCGCCGAGTACCGCTCGCTGATGCTCGGCACCGCGCTGCTGAAGCTGCACCGCTCGACGCCGCTGCCGACCGACGGGGTGCCCGCATGAGTGAACTCGCCGCCCGTCCGAGCGATCCCGTCGTGGGCCGCACCACCCCGCACGAGAGTGCCGTGCTGCACGCCACCGGCACCGCGGTCTACACCGATGACCTGACCCCGAGCACCGCGCACGTGCTACCGCCTGGCCCGTGCAGTCCGAGCAGGCGCACGCCCTGGTGACGCTCGACGTCGCCCCGGCGCTCGAGGTGCCCGGCGTGGTGCGCGTGCTCACCGCCGACGACGTGCCCGGCGTCAACGACGCGGGCGTCAAGCACGACGAGCCGCTGTTCCCGAGCGAGGCGATGTACCACGGCCACGCCCTCGCGTGGGTGCTCGCCGAGACGGACGACACCGCCCGCGCGGGCGCCGCCGCCGTGCGCGTCGCATACGAGCCGCTCCCGTCGCTCGTCACGATCCAGGACGCGATCGACGCCGACTCGTTCCAGGGCATCCCGCGCACGATCCGGCGCGGCGATCCCGAGGGCGCGCTCGCCACGGCGCCGCACGTGTTCGAGGGTGTCAGCGAGGTCGGCGGGCAGGAGCACTTCTACCTCGAGACGCACGCCTCGCTCGCGCGCATCGACTCCGAGGGACAGGTGTTCATCGAGTCGAGCACGCAGCATCCGTCGGAGACGCAGGAGATCGTGGCGCACGTGCTCGGGATGCCGAACAACCGGGTCACCGTGCAGTGCCTGCGGATGGGCGGCGGCTTCGGCGGCAAGGAGATGCAGCCGCACGGCCTCGCCGCCGTCGCGGCACTCGGCGCGATGCTCACGGGACGGCCCGTGCGACTGCGCCTCAACCGCACGCAGGACCTCACGATGACCGGCAAGCGGCATCCGTTCCACGCCACCTGGAAGGCCGGGTTCGACGACGACGGACGCATCATCGCCCTCGCGACGACGCTCACCTCCGACGGCGGCTGGAGCCTCGACCTCTCCGAGCCGGTGCTGGGCCGTGCACTCTGCCACGTCGACAACGCGTACTGGATCCCGCACTTCGTCGCGCAGGGGCGCATCGCGAAGACGAACAAGACCTCGCAGACCGCGTTCCGCGGCTTCGGCGGCCCGCAGGGCATGTTCGTGATCGAGGACATCCTCGGCCGGGTGCGCGCCGCTCCTGGGACTGGATGCCGCGACGCTCCGCGAGCGCAACCTCTACGTGCCCGGCCAGACGACGCCGTACGGCCAGCCCGTGCGCCACGCGGAACGGCTGCGGGCGATCTGGGACGACCTGCGCGTCGCGAGCGACTTCGAGGAACGGCGCGCGCGGGATCGCCCACTTCAACGCCGAGCACGAGGACGTGAAGCGCGGCCTCGCCATCACGCCCGTGAAGTTCGGCATCTCGTTCACCCTCACCGCCTACAACCAGGCGGGCGCGCTCGTGCACGTCTACAAGGACGGCTCCGTGCTCGTGAACCACGGCGGCACCGAGATGGGCCAGGGCCTGCACACGAAGATGCTGCAGGTCGCGGCCACCGCGCTCGGCGTGCCGCTCGAGGCGGTGCGGCTCGCCCCGACGCGCACCGACAAGGTGCCGAACACGTCCGCCACGGCGGCGTCCTCCGGCGCCGACCTCAACGGCGGCGCGGTGAAGCACGCCTGCGAGCAGATCCGCGATCGCCTTGCCGCGGTCGCGGGGCGGATGCTCGGCGTCGACGAGCGCGACGTGCGATTCTCCGGCGGACGGGTCTCCGGGCTCGGGCCAGTCGCTGGACGCGGACCCTCGCTCTCGTTCGCCGAGGTGGTCGCCGCCGCGTACCACCAGCGCGTGCAGCTCTGGGCGGCGGGCTTCTACCGCACCGCCGGGCTGCACTGGGACACCGAGAAGATGCAGGGCGAGCCGTTCAAGTACTTCGCCTACGGCGCGGCCGCGACCGAGGTCGAGGTCGACGCGTTCACGGGCGCGTCCCGGATGCTGCGCGTCGACATCCTGCACGACGTCGGCGACTCGCTCTCGCCGCTCATCGACCTCGGACAGGTGGAGGGCGCGTTCGTGCAGGGCGCGGGCTGGCTCACGCTCGAGGAGCTGCGGTGGGACGAGTCCGACGGCCCGGGCCGCGGGCGCCTCCTCACCCAGTCGGCGAGCACGTACAAGCTGCCGAGCTTCTCGGAGATGCCGGAGGAGTTCAACGTGCGCCTGCTCGAGCACGCCGCCGAGGACGGCGCGGTGTACGGGTCGAAGGCCGTGGGCGAGCCGCCGCTCATGCTCGCGTTCAGCGTGCGCGAGGCGATCCGCGAGGCGGTCGCGGCGTTCGGGCCGGCGGGGCACTCGGTCGAGCTGGGTGCACCGTCCACCGGCGAGACCACGTTCCGCGCGATCATGGCGGCGCGGGCCGCGGCCGAGTCGACGGATGCCGCCGGCATGGCCGACGGCGCACGCGCGCAGAGCGTGGGGGCCGGCACGGGCGCCGGCACCGCCGCGGGTCGACCGCTCGTGCCGTCGGACTGATCGAGGACGCCGACATGGACTGGGTGGACGCCCTGCAGCGCCTTCGCGCGGCCCGGGAGCCGGCCGTCATCGTCACGCTGGCGATGGTGCGCGGCCACGCGCCTCGGAACGGCGGGGCGAAGATGGTCGTCGCCCTCGACGAGCTGTTCGGCACGGTCGGCGGCGGCAACCTCGAGGCCACCGCGATCCACCGCGCCCGGGAGCTGCTGGCCGCCGGCGCCGCCGAGCCGGAGCTGCTCACGCTCGACGCTCAGCGACCGGGCCGTCACCGACTACGGCGTGCAGTGCTGCGGAGGAGAGGTCACCATGCTGCTGGAACCCGTGCCGGTCGTGCCGGCGGTCGCCGTCTTCGGGATCGGTCACGTCGGGCTGGAGCTCGCGCGCATCCTCGCACGCCAGCGGATCGAGCTCACGCTCGTCGACTCGCGGGCGGAGATGCTCTCGATGGACCGTGTCGGGATGCCGGGCACCGCCGACGACGTCGGGGCCTTCGCCGACGCGGTCGCGACCGTGACGGTGCGACACCTGCCGGTGCCCGAGTCAGCGCTCGCGGACCTCCCGCCGGGCGCGCACGTGCTCGTCATGACCCACGACCACGTCGAGGACCTCGCGATCGTGCGAGGCTGCGCTGCGCACTCCGGGCCTCGGCTCGATCGGGCTCATCGGCTCGCGCTCGAAGTGGGCGCGGTTCCAGAAGGAGCTGCGGGACGCCGGACTCGGCGAGGACGACCTCGCGCGCGTGTCGACCCCGATCGGCATCACCGGCATCCGCTCGAAGGAGCCGGCGGCGATCGCGGTGAGCGTCGCGGCTCGGGTGCTGCAGCTCACGGAGGAGGCCGCAACGCCCGGCCTACCGGTGAGCCCGGCATCCGTCTGCACCGCCGGCATCCCGATCTGCGGCGGAATCCCCATCGCGCGGGATTCTGCGGCGGATCGGGATTCCGCCGCGGGCATACGTGTGGGAGTGGGAAGCGGGAGGTCGCTCGATCGGGCGAGTAGGCCTCAGAGCCCGAGGCGCGCGAGGTAGGCGTTGCGGAACCGGCCGTCGGGGTCGAGGCGGGCGCGCAGCGCGGCGAAGTCGTTCCACCGGGGGTAGCGGCGGCGCACCTCGTCGCCCGGCAGCGTGAACACCTTGCCCCAGTGCGGGCGAGCGGTGACGGGCAGCGCGGCCTCGATCGCGGGCAGGAGCGCGGTGACCGCCGGCTCGTCGCGCACCCACGTGAAGTGGATGCCGACGACGTCGACGCCGTAGGCGGGGCTCAGCCACAGGTCGTCGGCGCGCACGGTGCGCACCTCGCACACCTGCAGGAGCGGCGCGATGCGATCGGCCAGCCGCCGCACGGCCTCGAGCGCGGCCACGGCGTCGGCCCGCGGCACGAGGTACTCCGACTGCAGCTCCTCCCCCGCCGACGGCGTGAACTCGAGCCTGAAGTGCGGCAGCCGCTCGAACCACGGGCCCGGCACGCCGAGCTGCTCGGTGCACGCGTCGGCCGGCAGCCCGATGATCGGATGCCGCGGCTGCGTCGCCGCGTGCGCGCCGAGTCGCTCGACCACCGCACGACGGGGCCCAGCGGCATCCGCCTCGAACGGCAGCCGCTGCTTCACCCACAGCTGATCGGCGACGTCGGTGCGCGACCACCGCGTGAAGATGCTGACGCTCGTGCCGAGCGACGTCACGCCGTCGAGGTCGGCGAGGATCGCGTCCCAGGCGGGCGACTCGTACACGGTCTGGGCCACGTCGTAGGTCGGCTCCACGTCGAGCTCGAGGGCGGTGACCACGCCGAGCGCGCCGAGATGCACGACGGCGCCCGCGAAGTCGGCGTCGCCGCGCGCCAGCGTGAGCGCCTCGCCCTCGGGTGTGACCAGGCCGATGCCGCGGACCACGCTCGCGAGCGAGCCGATGCCGTCGCCCGACCCGTGCGTGCCGGTCGCGACGGCCCCCGCGACCGAGATGTGCGGCAGCGACGCGAGGTTCGCGAGCGCCAGTCCGCGCGCCTGCAGGAGTGGAGCGAGGTCGCCGTAGCGGAGCGCGCCCGTGACGCGAACGACGCCGGGCGCGCTCGACCCGTCGACGTCGACGGGGAGCCGGTCGGTCGCGATGAGCGTGCCGTCGGTGTCGGCGAGGTCGTTGAAGGAGTGCCGCGTACCGAGCGGCCGGAACGGCCCTTCGTCGGAGAGCACCTCGCGCAGCTCGCGGATCGTCGTGGGATGCACGATGCGCTCCGCGCGGTACTCGAGGTTGCCGGCCCAGTTGCGTTCCATCGATCTCCTGCCCAGTGAAGCTCCGGCCACCCGTCGGCATCCCAGCCGAGCGGCACCGATGCGAGCCGGAACTGCCCGTCCAGATCGCGGTCGTAGTCGTGGACTGCCATCATCCCATCGGCGACGAACTGCACACCGGGGCCGATGCGGCGGCCGTCGGGCGTCAGGCGAGCGAGAGCGCGGTCCACGACACCGGCGGCAGCGTCACGGTCAGCTCGCCGCCCTCGATGCGCACCGAGTCGTTGGATCGGGGGGCGACCCGCTCGGGCTCGGCGAGGGTGTTCTTGGCGTACACGTCGTCGTCGGCGATCGTGTGGGACTCGAGCAGCGTCACGTCGCCGAGGGAGGCGACGTCGACGGTGAGCGTCAGGGGTTCGTCGACGCTGCGGTTCACGAGGAAGACGGCCGAGTGCCCGGTCTCGGCGTCGTGGGTCGCCACGGCGTCGACGAGCGGGACCTCACCGTACTGGGCGGTCGTGTACGTCGGGGCGTCGAGCTTCAGCTCCAGCGCGACGCCCTGCGCGAGTCGCGACGTGATCGAGAACGGGAAGAACGTGGTCTGCCGCCAGGCCGGTCCGCCCGGCTCGGTCATGATCGGTGCGATCACGTTCACCAGCTGTGCAAGGGACGCGCTCGTCACGCGGTCGGCATGCTTGATGAGCGAGACCATGAGGTTGCCGAACACGACCGCGTCGGCCACCGAGTAGATGTCTTCGAGCAGTCGCGGCGCGACCGGCCAGTTGTCGATCCCCTCGATCTTGTCGACGTTCTGGAACCGTGAGAGGTACCAGACGTTCCACTCGTCGAACGAGATGTTCACGGTCTTCTCACTGCCGAGCACTGCCTTGACGTGGTCGGCCGTGGCCACGACGGTCTCGATGAAGCGGTCCATGTCGACCGCTGAGGCGAGGAAGCTGCCGAGGTCGCCGTCCTTCTCCTCGTAGTAGGCGTGGCACGAGATGTAGTCGACGTCGTCGTACGTGTGCGTGAGGACGACCCGCTCCCACTCGGCGAAGGTCGGCATGTGCGCGCTCGACGAGCCGCAGACGACGAGCTCGACCGAGGGGTCGAGCTGGCGCATCGCCTTCGCGGTCTGCGACGCGAGCTTGCCATAGTCCTCGGCCGAGCGGTGGCCGAGCTGCCACGGCCCGTCCATCTCGTTGCCGAGGCACCACATCTTCACCCCGAACGCATCGGTGCGTCCGTTCGCGATGCGCCGCTCGGACAGCGCGCTGCCGCCGGGAATGTTCGCGTACTCGAGCAGGTCGAGCGCTTCGGGCGATGCCGCGGGTGCCGAGGTTCACCGCGAGCATGAGGTCGCTGCCGACCTTGTCGAGCCACGACGAGAACTCGTGCAGCCCGACCTCGTTCGTCTCGGTCGAATGCCAGGCGAGGTCGAGCCGGCGCGGGCGCTGGTCGCGCGGGCCCGACGCTGTCCTCCCAGCGGAATCCCGAGACGAAGTTGCCGCCCGGATAGCGGATCGTCGAGACGCCCAGCTCCTTCACGAGCTCGACGACGTCGGCCCGGAAGCCGTCGGCATCAGCGGTCGGGTGGGTGGGCTCGTGGATGCCGTCGTAGACGTGCCGGCCGAGGTGCTCGACGAAGCCGCCGAAGACGTTGCGCTGGACACGCCCGATCGTGAAATGCGGGTCGATGGTCAAACGTGCGGTGGGCATGTGGTGCTCTCTGTCGAGGATGAACGGATGTGCTAGGTGTTCTTCTGATTGCGGGGGTCGCCGGCGTGCATGCGGAAGCGATCGACGAGCCCCGTCGGAACACGTTCGAGCGTTCCATCACGCTCCGCGAGCTCCCAGAGCCCCATGGTGAGGCGGTGCGCCTCTCGTGGTTCGTCGGAATGCCGGTAGGTCCACTCGTACATGTCGAAGACGGGCCACCACGTGTAGCCGACGAGATCGATCCCGTCGTTGCGGAGCTCACGAACACGGGCCACGGATGCATCGAGCCAGGCGATCCGTGCAGGCACCGAGTCGGTCACGCACGTCTCGGTGAGCATGACCGGGGCACCAAATCGAACGGCCGCGGCCCGCACCAATTCCTCGAGCCCATCGACACCGTCGTCACGGGTTGGCCGAGGATCGCGGAAGCCGCCGGCGTGATGCACGCCCGCCTCGAACACCTCGGTCGAATGCCTCGGGTAGTAGTTCACGCCCATCACCGTCGGCCGGATCGGGTCGGCCCGGAACCACGCGAGGTCATCGTCGCCCCAACCGTGGGCGAGCAGGAACGACGCGAGCGGATGCCGCCCGTCGACGCGACCCGTCACGAGATCCTCGACGAGGAACACCTGATCTCGAAGACGCCTGGCGAGGTCGCGATGCTCCGGTGCGTCGGTGTCCCCGACGTATCGCATTCCGGCGTCGACGTGGACGAACACGGCACCATCGCCGAGCACCTGCTGCATCGCCAGCTGCGCAAGGACGAAACCGCGCGCGAGCTGATGCACCATGAGGCTGAAACCATCCGGCCCGCTGAGGTATGGCGGCCAGTAGGCGTACTCGCCCGAGAAGAGCGCATGGATCATCGGTTCGTTGACCGGCGTGTAGTCCATCACGCCAAGTGGGGCATATCGTTCCGCGACCCGAGCGGAGTACTCCGCGACCCGGGCCGGGTAGTCGGGGTTCGCGAACTCGCGCTCGAGCCAGAGGGGGTGCCGTAGTGCATGAGGTCGACGATCGGCCGCAGGCCGAGCTCGGCGAATCGATCCATGACCCGGTCGAGCCAGGACCACTCCCACGTCCCGGGCTTCGGCTCGATGCGATACCAGGGGACGCCCCAACGCAGGAGTTCCGCCCCGGCCTCGACCGCAAGACCGAGATCCGCGTGCCACCGGGCGTCGTGCTCGGTCAGCGCGTACTCGTCGATCGCGCGCTCGCCGGCGCGTTCCTGGGGCACGAACGTGTCCTCGACCCCGAGCGCGAAGTGAAGCGCTCCATCTCGATACCAATCCGGTCGGCCCATCATCATTTCAATCCTGTCGTCGCGATGCTCTCGATGAACCGGCGTTGCACGAGCAGGAAAGCGATCACGAGCGGGAGCACCGCGATGAGGGAGCCAGCCATCATCACGCCGTAGGGGATGATGCCGCCGGGGCCCGTGAGCAGCGTGAGGCCGGATGTGATCGTCCCCATCTCGCTTTCCGTCGTGAACACGAGCGGCCAGAGCAGGTCGTTCCAGTTGTTGACGAATGTGAAGATCGCCAGTGTCAGGAGTGCCGGAACCGCGTTCGGCAGCACGATGCTGCGGAAGATCCTGAATTCGGACGCACCATCGATTCGGGCCGCCGAGTCGATGTCCCGAGGTAGGGCGAGGAAGAACTGACGGAGGAAGAAGATGCCGAAGGCATCCGCGGCCCGGGGCGCTATGAGTCCCGCGTACGTGTTGACCCAGTCGAGCTGGCTCACGAGTTGGTAGACGGGGATGAGCGTCGCCTGGAACGGGATCATGAGGCTCGCGATGATCGCGACGAGGAGCACCCGCTGCCCCGTGAAGTCCATGCGGGCGAGCGCGTATGCGGCCAGCGAGTCGAACACGAGGGCGAACAGCGTGACGCCGCCCGCGAAGATGAAACTGTTGACCACGAGTCTCGCGAACGGCAGTTCCTGCATGATCCGAGCGAGGTTGTCGAGCGTCCACTCCGCCGGAAGCAGAGTCGGCGGATAGGCATTCACTTCGGCGACCGGTTTGAACGCGGTGAAGACGATGATCGCGATCGGAAGGAGTACGAACGCGGTGGTGGCGACGAGCGCCAGTGTCGCGAGCACCGTACTCGGACGTAGACCGGAGCGACGGCGAATGGCGGTGGCGGTGGTCACGACAGGTCCTTCTCACGTCGGCCGAAGAAGACGAACTGCGCGACGCTGAGCAGGAGCGTGGCGATCAGCAGGACATAGGAGAGCGCGGAGGCGAAGCCGAGCTCGAGCTTTCGGAAGCCTGACTCGTAGATCTCCATCACCACGGTCTGCGTGCTCCCGTACGGGCCGCCGCCCGTCATGACGTAGATCTGGTCGAATGCCTGGAGCGCCGCGATCATCGCGAAGATGACCACGAACGCGAACGTGTTCGACAGGAGAGGCACCGTGACGTTCCGGAATCGGGACCACGGGCCAGCGCCATCCACTCGCGCAGCTTCGTAGAGCGACGCGGGAATGTCCTGGAGACCGGCGAGGAAGATGACGAAGTAGAACCCGAAGTTCTTCCAGACCGCCACGAGCGCGACCATCGGCATGGCGAGCACGGGGTCTTGGAGGACATTGCCGACCTGCACGCCGAGTCCGTTGAGCCAGTAGTTCAGCAGACCGATCTGCGGGTCGATGAGGTAGCTCCACGCGAAGGCGCCGACGGCGAGGGAGACGATGAACGGGAGGAAGAGCGCCGTGCGGAAGAACGAGCGGAAGGGCAGGCGCGGATTGTTGAGGAGCAGCGCAAGACCGAGGGCCACGAGAACGGCCGTCGGCGTGAAGAGCACGGTGTACCAGACCGTGTTCACCACAGCGTTGAGGATGTCGGGCTGCGTGAAGACCTCGACGTAATTGCCGAAGCCCACGAATTCCTCTCTCCCGAAACCGCTCGCATCAGTGAACGAGAGCCGCAGGGCCGACAGCGCCGGCCATGCCACGAACGCACCCAGGATGATCAGCGCCGGCGCGAGGAAGGCGAGGGCCGTGATGCTGCGCTGCCGGGAACCCGGCGCAACTCGGCGTCCGCCGAGAGGTGCCGCCGGCCGATAGCGGCGGACGATGTGGTTCTGCGTGGTCATGGCTCCATGATCTCTGCACGAGAGGAGGCACCCCGAAGGGCGCCCCCTCGGTCGATGTGCACCGGGTCAGTCGTCCAGTGCGGTCTGGATCGCGGTCTGCGCCTCGGCCAGCAATGCCTCGATGTCGCCGCCGGCGATGACCTTCTGCGTGAGTTCGTCGACTGCGGTGAGTACGTCGACGCTGTTCACGACGCCGGGCAACAGCGGGCGGCCGAGTTCGGCCTGCTCGGTCAGCGCAGCGACCGTCGCATTCTCGGAGACGGCATCCGCTGGGATGTCCGTGCGCAGAGGCGGCCAGCCGGAGCCGAGAGACCATGCGACCGAGTTCTCATCGTTGAGGAAGTAGGCGAAAAACTCCTCCGCCGCCTCCTGCTTCGCAGCGTCATCCTGTTCGGTGATCGCCATCGAGACGCCGATCGCCGATGCGGCCTGTGCTTCCGGTCCTGCCGGAATGGGTGCGATGCCGTAGTCGATGCCGTTGTCGCCCGCGATGAACACCATCCACGGGCCACCCACGGTCATGGCTGCCTTCCCGCTGCTGAACACCTCATCGGCGCCGATTCCATCGACGCCAGTCGGGGAGATCTTGTCGTCGACGATCGCCGAACGCCAGAACTCGAGCGTTTCGGCATTCTCGGGCGAGTCGATTACCGCGGTGTCGCCACCTTCGACGATGTCGCCGTCGTTGCCGTAGAACAGGGACGGCCAAAGGCCGTTCGCGACCGTCGCATGGTCGGGCAGCACGACTCCGTACTGCTCGGGCGTTCCGTCGCCGTTGCCGTCGACCGTGAGCGACTCGGCGGTCGCAACCCACTCATCCCACGTCGCGGGCGGTTCGCTGATGCCTGCGGCTTCGAACAGCGCCTTGTTGTAGTACACGGCGAGAGGTACGAATCCCGTCGGGACGCCATAGCGAGACCCCTCCACGGTCTCCATCTCCACCGCTCCGGGGTTGAGGTTCGCCGTGTTCGAATCGGGATCCGCGTAGAAATCGTCGAGGGACGCGAAGGCGCCGCGGGCCGCGTACACCGGAAGACGCTCGGCCGGCATCGCCACGATGTCGGGACCATCGCCTGCGGAGAGCGCGGGGAGCAGCGTGTCGTCGATGACGGCCCATGTCTTGATCTCAGTGGAGATCATGACGTCCTCCTGTGAGGCGTTGAATTCTTCGACGATCTGCTCCAGAACGTCGCCGTCTGCCTCGGTGTAGCCATGCCAGAAGGTCAGCTCGATAGGACCGTCGTTCGTGTCGTCGGACTCGCCGCCGACCGAACAGCCGGCGAGCGCAAGGGCGGCGGCAGCAGCGCCGGCGCCCAGAAGGAATCGGGTGCGGAACATTGGTGTGGGTTCTCTCTCTGATGCGGGACTGCTCTGTCTGCACTTGGTGTTGCACGCTGGGAGCCTGCGGCTTTACAACGTTGTAACGCCACCATCCTCCACGGCGGATCTCACCCTGTCAAGCGATTTCTATAACGTTGTAGAACCAGTCCGGGACCGTGCCCCGCCGCCCTTGCAGGGCGGCATCCAGTAGCCGAGTCAACGACGGCGCTACGGCGTCCCGCCCATGGTCGGAGGCGGTGCCGACTCGCGTTCGATGATCGAGAACTCGGCCAAAAGCTGTCGCGCCGGCCCCGCGGCGCCGGAGTCGTCGATCCGCTCGAGCAGCGTCCGGACGGCCGTGCGCGCGATCCACTCCCGCCCAGGATCCACCGTCGTGAGCGACGGGATCGAGTACTGCGCCTCGTCCAGATTGTCGAACCCGACGACCGCCACGTCCTCTGGCACCCGCCGACCGGACTCCTGCAACGCCCGCATGGCGCCTAAGGCGAGCGTGTCGTTGAGACCGAAACCGCGTCGAACTCCACGCCACGCCCGAGCAGCTCGCGCATGCACGTCGCGCCGTTCGCGCGATGCCACAGGGTCGTGTAGCCGATGATGGACCCGTCGTACGGCACGCGCGCCGCCTCGAGTGCCTCGCGATAGCCGCGCAGGCGGAGCCCGGCAGAGCCGATCACCTCGCCCTCGTGCGCGCCGATGATCGCGATGCGCCGCCGCCCGGCGCGCAGCAGGAACTCGGTGGCCGCTCGCGCGGCCTCGATGTTGCGCATCGTCACGTGATCGGCGGGCCCATCGAAGATCCGTTCGCCGAGCACTACCAGCGGGAACGGCACGTCCAGACGCGCGACGTCGTCCTGGCCCATCCCGAGCGGGCTGAAGATGAGTCCGTCGGTCATCTTCAGCCGGGGGCTGCGCAGCAGTTCGAGCTCGCGCCCGCGGTCGGCGCCGGTCTGCTCCACGAGCACGACGACACCGGCCTCCTCGGCGGCCTCGATGACGGATGCCGCGAGCTCGGCGAAGTAGCTCAGCCCGAGGTCGGGCACCGCGAGTGCGATCGCGCCCGTCCGCCCCGAACGCAGGCTCCGAGCTGTGAGGTTCGGCGTGTACCCGAGCTCGGCGATGGCCTGCTCGACGCGCTCGCGGGTGGCCGGGCGGATGTGCGGGTAGTCGTGGATGACATTCGACACCGTCTTGATGGACACGCCGGCGAGTTTCGCGACATCGTGCAGCGTCGACGCCATATGTGAGCCTCCTCAGCCGTTCGGCGCGAGTCTACAACGTTGTACTCGGCGTACGGCGGATCGGCGGCGGGTGATTCAGTCTTTTGCGTCCGGCTCGCTTGCCGGGGGCGTGATGTGCGCCTGCGCCCGGGCGGCGTTGCGCTGCGACACCCGCGCGACCCAGGCGAGTCGCTCACGCTCCAGAGGGGCCGCGAAGACGGCCCACAGCACGAGTGCCACGCCCGCGCCGACGAGCGCACCCCCGATCGTGTCCGAGAGCCAGTGCGCTCCGAGGTAGGTGCGGCTGACGGCCATGAGCACCGTGTACGCGGCCCCGAGCACCCACACCCAGACCCG
Organism: uncultured Actinomycetota bacterium; assembly: GCA_963799015.1. Taxonomy (GTDB): domain Bacteria; phylum Actinomycetota; class Actinomycetes; order Actinomycetales; family Microbacteriaceae; genus Agromyces. The sequence goes on from CAWCWD010000054.1 coordinate 171,311, forward strand.
CGGCACGATCACGCCGAGCGCGACGGCGATCGTCGCGGCATTCGCCACATGCCCCGACGGGAATGAGCCGAAGTCGGACGTGACGATGATGTCCTCCGGTCGCGCACGCCCGAAGAGGTTCTTGAGGACCTGCACGACGCCGGCGGTCGCCGCCGACGCCAGCACGAAGTACATCGCCGCCCACGGGCGGCGCACGACCAGCAGCGCGATGGCTACCAGCACCGGCACGACGAACACGCCCACTACGCCGCCGCCCAGGGCGTTCATGAAGTACGCGAACACGTCGCCGATCGGGCCTCGCAGGTCGAAGAGCTCCTCGGCCCACTCCTCGTCGAACTCGAAGGGCAGCCCGCCCGAACGCGCCATGATCACCACGCCGAGCAGGGCGGCCAGGACGACGGCACCGATGCCTGCCACCAGCGGCGCCCGTCGCCCGACCCACTTCGCGCGAGCCTCGCGCTGCACCGGATCGAGGTCGTCGCGCGCGGGCGGCGTCGGCTCGTCGTCGCGCTCGGTCATCCCCCCACGCTAGCCGCGCGGAGTGCCGAGCGGATGCCGCGGTGCGCGCCTCGTGACGCGCCCGTCGCGGCATCCGCTCGCCGTCAGTCGCTGAGTGCGGGGACCGTCTTGGGCCGTACGAGCGCCCAGAGCGCGGCGATCGCGACGACCGCCGCGAGCACCATGACGAACGCCATGGGCACGGCGCTGCCGACGCCCATGAGGCCGATGAGCGGCGAGATGAGGCCGGCGAGCCCGAAGTTCAGCGCGCCGAGGAGCGAGCGGCCGTGCCGGCCTCCGCGCCGTGGTGCGCGAGCGCGAGCACCTGCACCGCGGGGAACGCGAAGCCGCACGCGAGGATGTAGATCCACAGCGGGATCGCCGTGCCCCAGAACCCGGCCCCGCCAGCTGTCGAGCACCATGATCGCGACGGCCATGGCGAGGTGCACGACGGTGGTGATCGCGAGGATCCACTGCGGCTGCACCGGCCCGCGCATGAGCCGGGAGCTCGTCTGCACGCCGATGATGATGCCGACGGAGTTGACAGCGAACAGCAGGCCGTACTGCTGCGCGCTGAACGCGTAGACCTCCTGGAAGAGGAACGACGACGTCGAGAGGTAGCCGAAGAGCCCGGTGAAGGTCATGCCGCCGATGATCGCCGCGCCCAGGTACACCCGGTCGCGGAAGAGCGCGGCGTAGCGGTCACGCAGGGTGGAGTGCCCGGCGACGTGACGACGCGACTCGGGCAGGGTCTCGACGATGAAGAACGCGACGGCCACGAGGACGGCCGCGCCGTAGATCGCGAGCACGACGAACACGCCGCGCCAGTCCATGACGCCGAGCAGCTGCGAGCCGATGACCGGGGCGAGCACCGGCGCGAGGCCGTTCACGAGCGCGAGGCGCGAGAGCATGCGCACGAGGGGCTTGCCGCCGAACAGGTCGCGCACCATCGCCATGGCGACCACGCCGCCGGCGGCGGCGCCGAAGCCCTGCAGCAGCCGGAAGACGCTGAGCCAGACGATGTCGGGCGCGAGCGCGGCGGCGACGGATGCCGCGATGTGCAGCGCCGTGGCGAGGATGAGCGGCAGGCGCCGGCCCACCTTGTCGCTCCACGGGCCGACGATGAGCTGGCCGAAGCCGAAGCCGACCATCGTGCCGGTGAGCGTGAGCTGCACGGCGGCGGCGGAGACGCCGAGCTCGTCCTGCAGCACGGGGAACGCCGGCAGGTACAGGTCGACCGTGAACGGGCCGAGCGCCGTGAGCGCGCCCAGCACGAGCACGTAGACGAGACGCTGGCGGCGGGAGAGGAGGTCGCCGGGGTGCGCGGGCGCCGAGTAGTCGTCGGGCCGGATGATGGGGATGGAGGCGGTGGAGGACATGCGTGGATCCTGGGCGTGCTCGGATGCGGCGGCGCACGCCCTCGGGCACCGGGAAACAGGAACGACGGCGTCCGGTGGACGCCGTCGTGAGGCGATCTCGGCCGTCGTGGCCTCGAATCGATTCGACTACCTCCGATTGTAGCGGATGACGCCCCTGGCTCCGCAAGTGGGAATGCGTATCCCCGGGTCGCGGATCGTCGCCAATCACCGCGAATCGCAGCGAATCGTCGCGGATCAGCCTTCCTGCAGCGGATCGGCGAGCAGGCGCTCGAACGCGAGCTCGGCCGCGCCGATCGCGAGGCGGTCCTCGCCGAGCGCCGCGACGCGGATGTCGAGTCCTTCGGCCGCGGCCGGCATCGCCTGGTCGGCGACGGCGGCGGCGAGAGCGGCCGCGTCGCTCTCGGCGACGGTCGCGAGGAATCCGCCGAGCACCACGAGCGACGGGTTGAGCACGTTCACGGCGTTGGCGAGCGCGGTCGAGAGGATGCGCCGCTGGCGCGCGAGCTCCGCGGCCACCTCTGGCGAGTCCGATCCGGCGAGAGCCGCCGCGAGCGTCGGCTCGTCGGCCGCGGCGAGCCCGGCGACCGCGAGCAGCCTCGCGCGGCTCACCTCGTCCTCGAGCACGCCGCCCGCGGCGCGGCGGTCGTTCTGCGCCGCGATGCCCGGCCGGTTCTGGCCGAACTCGCCGGCGTAGCCGCCCGATCCGCCGACGGGCGAGCCCGTGCACGATGAGCCCGCCGCCGATGCCGCTCGCGCCGCCGTTCAGGTACACGATGTCGTCGACGCCCCGCCCGGCGCCGAACAGGTGCTCGGCGACGGCGCCGAGGCTCGCGTCGTTGCCGACGGATGCGGGAAGGCCCGTGGCCTCCTCGACGAGCGCGCGGAGCGGGGCATCCGTCCACCCGAGGTGCGGGGCGAGGCGCACGAGCCCGTCGGACGCCCGCACGAGTCCGGGTACAGCGAGCCCGACCGCCACGATGCGCGCCTCGCCCAGGGCATCCGACCGCCAGCGCGCGACGGTGCCGGCGACGAGTTCGGCCGTCTCCTCGGGCGTGACGACGTGGTCGACCTCGAGGCGCTCGCGCACCATGATCTCGCCGTCGAGGCCGACCGCGGCGATCGTGACGGCATCGACCTCGGGGTTCACCGTGATGGCGGTCACGCCGGGATGCGGCGCGACCACGGGCGACGGGCGGCCCACGCGGTTGGTGGGGTCGGGTGCGCGCTCCACGACCAGGCCGGACTCGACGAGCTCGGACGCGAGCGCGGCGACGGTGGAGCGGTTGAGCCCGGTCGCCGCCGTCAGCCGGGCGCGCGAGAGCGGACCCTCGAGGTGCACCAGCGTCAGGAGTTTCGAGAGGTTTCGACGGTGCACCCCGTCGAAAGTGCCGGCTCGCTCTGCCACGCGACCACTCTAGGGGCGCCGCCGAACCGAGCCCGCACGGCGCGCCGAATATGTTGCGCTTGACCCCAAATGCGAAGCCACGTACTATTCGAGGCGTCCAGATCACTTTCGACGTGGAAGTCGAAACTTTCGAGAGGTTCAACGATGAACAGACGCAGCATCACACGGCTCGTCACGCTGGGTGCCGTGGCCGCACTGGCCGTCGGCACCCTCGCCGGGTGCAGTGCCGGAGGCGGTGACACGGGCGACGGCTCGGTCGACCTGACCTTCTGGCACAATTCCACCACCGGCGACGGCAAGGCCTACTGGCAGCAGACGGCCGACGACTTCGAGGCCGAGCACCCCGGCGTCAACATCGAGATCCAGGCCATCCAGAACGAGGACATGGACGGCAAGCTCCAGACCGCCCTGAACTCCGGCGACGCGCCCGACATCTTCATGGCCCGCGGCGGCGGCAAGCTCGCAGCCGTCGTCGAGGCCGGTCAGGTGCAGGACCTCACCGATGCGCTCTCGGACGACACCAAGTCCGCGCTCGGTGAGGCATCGCTCGCCGCGCTTCTCCGTCGACGACAAGGTCTACGGCGTGCCGTCCTCCGTGCTGCCGGGCGGCATCTACTACAGCAAGGACCTGTTCGCCCAGGCGGGCATCACCGAGACGCCGACGACGTTCGACGAGCTCGAGCGAGGACGTCGACAAGCTCAAGGCCGCCGGCATCGCCCCGATCGCCCTCGGCGCGAAGGACGCATGGCCCGCAGCGCACTGGTACTACTTCTTCGTGCTGCGCGAGTGCTCGCAGGACGTCGTGGCCGCGCTCGCGACCGACCCGAGCTTCACGCGACGAGTGCTTCCTGCGCGCCGGCGAGGACCTCGCGGACTTCGCCGCCACCGAGCCGTACAACGACGGCTTCCTCACCACCACCGCCCAGCAGGGCGCCGGCTCCTCCGCGGGCCTGCTCGCCAACCACAAGGCGGCCATGGAGCTCATGGGCGCGTGGGACCCCGGCGTGATCGCCTCGCTCACGCCCGACGAGCAGCCGCTCGCCGACCTCGGCTGGTTCCCCTTCCCCGCCGTCGACGGCGGTGACGGCGAGCGCCGGCGCGATGATGGGCGGCGTCGACGGCTACAGCTGCTACGTCGACGCGCCGAAGGAGTGCGCCGAGTTCCTCGAGTTCGCCTCGCAGAAGGAGCAGCAGGAGGCCTACGCCGAGGCGTTCGTCACGCTGCCCGCCAACAAGGACGCCCAGGGCGTCGTCACCGACCCCGCACTGCAGGAGGTGCTCGCCTCGTACAACGACGCGCCGTACGTCTCGGTGTGGCTCGACACGCTGCTCGGCCAGAACGTCGGCAACGCGCTGAACGTCGGCGTCGTCGACCTGCTCGCCGGCAAGGGCGACGCCCAGGGCATCGTCGACGCCGTCGAAGACGCCATCAAGAAGGGCTGAGAGGCCGCTCGCAACATGAGCGTTCGCACCAGCTCTCCCGCACCGAGGCGAGCCCCGGCGGACGGCGTGCGGGCCGGGGACGACGTGTCGTCCCCGGCCCTGCGCCCGGCCACCGCCCCGGCACGCATCGGCCCCGCGTCGCGGCCGGCGCGACTGGCGGAAGGTCCTCGAGATCGCCGTGCTCGTCGGCCCGGCCCTCGTCGTCTTCCTCGGCTTCGTCATCTTCCCGGTCGTCATGGCCGGCTACTACGGATTCTTCCGATGGAAGGGCTACGGCCCGCCGACCGACTTCATCGGCCTGCAGAACTACGTCACGATCTTCCAGGACCCGACGTTCCACGAGGCCCTCTGGCACAACGTCGTCATCGTCGTGATGTCGCTCGTGCTGCAGGGCCCGATCGCGCTGCTGCTGGCGCTGCTGCTGAACCGCCCGATGCGGGGGCAGTCGGCGATCCGGGTGCTCATCTTCGTGCCGTACGTCATCGCCGAGGTCGTCGTCGGCACCGGCTGGAGCCTCATGCTCCAGACCGACGGCGCGCTCAACGGACTGCTCGAGAAGATCGGCCTCGGCGCCCTCGCCCAGGACTGGCTCTCGAACCCCGAGCTGGCGATCTGGACCCTGCTGGGGATCATCACCTGGAAGTACATCGGCTTCGCCGTCATCCTCTTCCTCGCCGGCCTCCAGGGCATCCCGCAGGAGCTCACCGAGGCCGCCCAGATCGACGGCGCCTCCTACTGGCAGATCCAGCGCCGGATCACGCTGCCGCTGCTCGGCCCGACCCTGCGCATCTGGGCGTTCCTGTCGATCATCGGATCGCTGCAGCTGTTCGACCTCGTCTACATCATCTGGGGCCAGTACATCGCCTCGACCGCGGGCACCTCGACGATGGCGACGTACATGGTCGCCAACGGCCGCAATGCCGGCAACTACGGCTACGGCAACGCCGTCGCGGTCGTGCTCTTCCTCATCTCGCTCGTCGTCGCCCTCGTCTACCAGCGCTACGTGCTGCGCCGTGACACGGCCGGCGCCCTCACCGAACGGAGCGAGCGATGACCGCCTCGACCATCGCCATCCCGCGGGCCAGGCGGCCGCGCGGCAACGGCCGGCTGCCGTGGGGCAGCCCCGCCATCTACTTCGGCGCCCTCGTCGTCGTCGCGCTCATGCTGGCGCCGATCGCGTACATCATCGTCGGCGGCTTCCGCACCAACGCGCAGATCACCGCCGATCCGTCGGGGCTGCCCTCGCCGTGGGTGACCGAAGAACTACGCCGAAGTGCTCGCCAGCACGACCTTCTGGGGCGAGGTGGCGAACTCCACGATCGCCGCGGTCGTCACCACGATCGGGGTCGTCGCGCTCGGCCTCATGGCCAGCTACGTGCTCGCGCGGTACCGGTTCCGGGCGCGCGGACTGCTCTACGCGGTCTTCGCCGCGGGCCTGATGTTCCCGATGACGGTCGCGATCACGCCGCTCTACATCGTGGTGCGCAACCTCGGCCTGATGAACTCGCTCGCCGGCATCATCCTGCCCCAGATCGCCTTCGCCCTGCCGGCGACGATCATCATCCTCGTGCCGTTCCTGCGCGCCATCCCCGACGAGATCGAGGAGGCCGCCTCGATCGACGGATGCTCGCGCCTCGGCTTCTTCTGGCGCATGGTGGTGCCGTTGGCGATGCCCGGCGTCATCACCGTCGGCATCCTCGCCTTCATCGCGAGCTGGAACAGCTACATGCTGCCGCTGTTCATCCTGAACAACGAGGCGACCTTCACCCTGCCGCTCGGCGTGCAGGCGTTCGCCTCGCAGTACTCCGTCGACACCGCCAAGGTGCTCGCCTTCACCTCGCTGTCGATGATCCCCGCCCTCATCTTCTTCAGCATCTTCGAGCGCCGCATCGTCGGCGGGCTGACCGGGGCGGTCAAGGGATGAGCGAGCCGATGACGGATGCCGCCACGATGACGGATGCCCCACGAGCGGACGCGCCCATGACGGATGCGACGACGGATGCGCCGTGGCGCGACCGGTCGCTGCCACGGCCGGTGCGCGCGCGGGTGCGCTCATCGCCGAGCTCACCCTCGAGGAGAAGATCGCCCAGCTCTACGGCATCTGGATCGGCGCCTCGGATGACGGCGCCGACGTGGCCCCGCACCAGCACGAGATGACCGGCGCCGTGGATCTCGATGCGCTGCTGCCCAAGGGGCTCGGCCAGATCACGCGGGCCTTCGGCACCGCGCCGGTCGATGCGGCGCTCGGGGCGCAGTCGCTCGCCCGGCTGCAGGAGCGCATCGTCGCGTCGAGCCGGTTCGGCATTCCGGCGCTCGTGCACGAGGAATGCCTGGCGGGCTTCGCCGCGTACGGCGCGACCGCCTACCCGGTGCCGCTGTCGTGGGGCGCGACGTTCGACCCCGAGCTCATCGAGCAGATGGCGCGCCGCATCGGCGCCGACATGCGCTCGGTCGGCGTGCATCAGGGGCTGGCCCCGGTGCTCGACGTCGTGCGCGACGCCCGATGGGGCCGCGTCGAGGAGACCATCGGCGAGGATCCGTACCTGGTCGGCACCATCGGCACGGCGTACGTGCGCGGGCTCGAGGCATCCGGGATCGTGGCGACGCTCAAGCACTTCGTCGGGTACTCGGCGTCGCGGGCGGGCCGCAACCTGGCGCCCGTGTCGGTCGGCGCCAGGGAGCTCGCCGACGTGCTGCTGCCCCCGTTCGAGATGGTGGTGCGCGACGGCGAGGCCGCGTTCGGTGATGAACGCGTACACCGATCTCGACGGCATGCCCACCGCCGCCGACCGCGACCTGCTCACGGGCCTGCTGCGCGAGACCTGGGGCTTCGAGGGCACCGTCGTCGCCGACTACTTCTCGGTGGCCTTCCTCGAGACCCTGCACGGCACGGCCGGCGACCTCGGCGAGGCGGCCGGCGGCGGCGCTCGAGGCGGGCATCGACGTGGAACTGCCCACGGTGCACGCGTTCGGCGAGCCGCTCGTGCGGGCGCGTCGCCGACGGCCGCGTCGACGAGGCGGTCATCGACCGGGCGCTCCTGCCGGGTGCTCGTGCAGAAGATCGAGGTGGGCCTGCTCGACGACCCGGCGGCGCCGGCCGCGGCCGCGGCCGCGAAGGGCACCGTCGATCTCGACCCGGTGGAGAACCGCGCGCTCGCGCGCCGCATCGCCGAGGAGGCGATCGTGCTGCTCCACAACGACGGCACGCTGCCCCTGGCCGCGCCGGCGCGGATCGCCGTGATCGGCCCGACCGCCGACGACCCGCTCGCGGTGCTCGGCTGCTACGCGTTCCCGACGCACGTCGGCGTGCACCACCCCGAGAGCGGGGCTGGGCATCGAGCTTCCGACGCTGGTCGAGGCCCTGCGCGCCGAGTTCCCCGCCGCCGAGATCACCCTGGCCTCGGGCACCTCGATCGACGGCGGCGAGACCGACGGCATCGCGGACGCGGTCGCGCTCGCGGCATCCGCCGACATCGTGGTGCTCGCGCTCGGCGACCGCGCCGGCCTGTTCGGCCGGGGCACGAGCGGCGAGGGCTGCGACGTCGAGACCCTCGACCTGCCCGGTGCGCAGGCGACGCTGCTCGAGGCCGTGCTCGACGCCGGCACCCCGACCGTGCTCAGCCCTGCTCGCGGGCCGCCCGTACGTGCTCGGCACGGCGCCCGACCGCGCCGCCGGCATCGTGCAGGCGTTCTTCCCCGGCGAGGAGGGCACCCGCGCGCTCGCCGCCATCCTCGCGGGACGCGTGAACCCGAGCGGGCGCCTGCCCGTCAGCGTGCCGGCCACGCCGGGCGCGCAGCCGTCGACGTACCTGGCGTCGACGCTCGCCCGGCGCAACGAGGTGTCCAACATCGACCCGACGGCCCGCTACCCGTTCGGCCACGGGCTCGGCTACACGTCGTTCGCGTGGAGCGACCTGCGGGTGGAGGTCGGACGGGGCGACGCACCGACGGCGCGGTGCGGCTGTCGCTGACGGTCGAGAACACCGGGCGACCGGGCGGGTGCCGAGATCGTGCAGCTGTACCTGCACGACCCGGTGGCCTCCGTCGTGCGACCGGTGCAGCGGCTGGTCGGATTCCGGCGAGTCGAGCTCGAGCCCGGAGCATCCGTGCGCCTGAGCGTCGAGGTGCCGGCCGACCTCGCCGCGTTCACCGGGCGCGACGGCCGCCGCATCGTCGAGCCGGGGTCGCTCGTGCTGGGCTTCGGGCGGTCGAGCGCCGACCTGCCGCTGCAGGCGAGTGTCGAGCTCGACGGGGCCGGTGCGGGTGGTCGACCACACCCGGGCGATGCATCCCGTGTGGACCGCCGAGCCGCTGCGACGCCGATTCGCCGTGACGGCCGCGCGCAACCCGGTGCTGCCGGGATTCCACCCCGATCCGAGCATCTGCCGGGTGGGCGACGAGTTCTTCGTCGTGACCTCGACGTTCGAGTACTTCCCGGGGCTGCCGGTGCATCGCTCGCGCGACCTCGTCGAATGGCAGCTCGTGGGCCACGCGGTGCATCGCGACGACCAGCTCGACCTGTCGCACGGTGCCGGCCTCGGGCGGGCTGTTCGCGCCGACGATCCGCCACCACGACGGCCGGTTCTACGTCGCCTGCACGCTCGTCGGCGGCGAGGGCCGACAGGGCAGCTTCGTGGTGACCGCGACGGATCCGGCCGGGCCGTGGTCGGATCCGGCGTGGATCGAGGATGCCTCGGGCATCGACCCGTCGATCCTGTTCGACGACGACGGGCGGGCGTGGTGGTGCGGCACCCGGCTCGCCGATCCGGGCGACTGGCCCGAGCAGACCGAGGTGTGGGTGCGCGAGCTCGACCTCTCGACGATGTCGCTCGTCGGCGAGGAGCACGTCGTGTGGCACGGCGCGGTCGAGGGGGCGGTCTGGGCGGAGGGGCCGCACCTCTATCGCCGAGCCGGCGACGACGTGCTCCTGTCGCGAGCGAGGGAGGCACCGAACGCCACCATGCCGTGAGCGCGGCGCGCGGCGCCGAGCCCGACCGGGCCCTTCACCGGGTCGCGGGCGAACCCGCTGCTCACCCACCGCCATCTCGGCGGCGATGCCCCGGTCGCGAACGTCGGCCACGCCGACCTCGTCGACGACGGTCGCGGCGGGTGGTGGGCGACCGTGCTCGCCACGAGGCGGCTGCCGCTCGACGGGACCCGCGCCGACGCACTGCAGGGCCGCGAGACCTGGCTCGTCCCGGTCGCCTTCGAGGACGGCTGGCCGGTGTTCGCGCCGGGTACCGGCCGGTTGGCCGAGGAGGTCGAGGTGCCGTGGGCCGACGCGCACGCGATCGCTGCGCGGTCGCTGGTCGACGACTTCGACGGGCCGACGGTGCATCCGGAGCTGGTGTCGGTGCGCACCGCGCCCGGCGCGCGCCGGGCGCAGCTCGGCGAGCGGCCGGGGCACCTGCGCCTCCACGCCGTCTCCGGCAGCCTCCACGAGCGCGCACCGCACGCCTTCGCGGGCTTCCGCCTCGAGCAGCCGTTCGCGACGCTCGCGACGGTGGTCGAGGCACCGGATGCCCCCTCGCCCGGCCTGCTCGCCGGGCTCGCACTGCGGCTCTCGGAGCGCCGGCACCTGACCTTCGGCGTGCGCGCAGGCACTGCCGGCCGCATCGTGGAACTCGTGCTCCACGTCGACGGCGAAGACCGCGTGCTGGGCGTCGCCGAGGTGCCCGCGGGGCGACTCGGGCTCGCCCTCGAGATCGACGGCTTCGAGGCCGTCGCCCGGGTCGAGTACGGCGAACGCCGCATCGCGGTCGGCACGGCCGACCTCTCGCCGCTCAGCCCGAGCGAGGGCGGCGGGTTCGTGGGGGTCGTCGGCGGAGTGTTCGTCGTGGGCGAGCCCGCTCGATGACGAACGGGGCGCTGCGCCGTCGGCCTGGGCCGATTTCGATCTGCTCAGCCTGGTGCACGCGCCGGCGCGCTGACGCGCGGCGCGGCGCGGCGAGCGCGGGCGCGGGCGCGACTGCGCGCGGCCAGGGGGTGCACGGGAACGGCCGCCGATCGCGAGTCGACGCCGCCGACCGGGGCTCCCTACCCGCCGGCGGCGCCGTGCTCTCGCGCACGACGAGGCTCGTGGCGAGGTCCATGCGCGGCGTCTGGGCCGGCCGATCGCGCCGTCCGCGGCATCCTCGTCGTCGTGCGCGTCGGCGAGCCGGATCGCGAGCCGCGCGGCCTCCTCGCCCATGCGGCGCAGCGGCTGGTGCACGGTCGTGAGCCGGGGCGTGAGCCAGCGGGCGAGCGGGATGTCGTCGTAGCCGACGATGGAGAGCTCCTCGGGCACCCGGATGCCGCGCTCGCGCGCAGCCTCCATGACGCCGAGCGCCTGCATGTCGCTGCCCGCGAAGATCGCCGTCGGGCGATCGGGACGGGCGAGCAGCTCGCGGGCACGATCGCGCCCGCCGCTGACGTGGAAGTCGCCGAACCGGATCCAGTCGGGATCGATGGGAAGGCCGGCCGAGTTCATCGCCGACCGGTAGCCGTCGACACGGGCGAGCGAGCACATCATGTCCTCGGGCCCGGTGATCGCCGCGATCCGGCGGTGGCCGAGCTCGATGAGGTGTCGCGTGGCCGCGAGGCCCCCCGACCAGTTCGCCGAGCCGACCGACGGCGCGTCGGGCGACGGGTCGCCCGCGGGATCGACGATCACGAACGGGATCGCCCGCGAGTGCAGGCGCTCGCGATACTCGGGCGCGAGCTCGGAGAAGACGAGGACGATGCCGACCGGCCGGCGCCGCATGACGCCCTCGATCCAGTCGGGGTCGGGTGCGTGCCGGCTGCCGCTCACCGTGAGCACGACGCTCAGTCCGTGCTCCTTCGCCACCTGTTCGACGCCGCTGATCAGTTCCATCGACCAGATCGGGTCGAGCTCGTGGAAGACGAGCTCGATGAGCTCGGCCCTGGACTCGGACCTCCCGCCGCCGCGACGGCGATACCCGCGCTCCGCGAGGAGCTGCTCGACGCGGGCGCGGGTGGGCGCGGAGACATCCGCTCGGCCGTTCAGCACCTTCGAGATCGTCGAGAGCGACACACCCGCCTCGTCGGCCACACTGGCGAGCGTGACGCGGTCCGCGGCGACATCCGTTTCCATGTTTCGAAGCATAGCTTCGAAACTTGCGATCAGGCGCGGAACTCACCGGCCTGTCCGTCCTCGTCGACGATCGGGATGACGGCGCCGCTCGCGAACCCACAGCGGCAGCGTGTCGAAGCCGTGCGCCTCGTGCCGCCACGCGCCGCCCTCGACGACCTCGTTCGTGAACCAGTTCGTCCAGCGACCGCGCGGCAGGTAGTAGTCCACGTCGCCCGCCGCGCTGAACACCGGCGCGACGAGCAGGCTCGGCCCGAGCAGGTACTGCCGGTCGAGGTGGCCCACGGCCGGGTCGTCGGGGAACTCGAGCTGCATCGGCCGCATGATCGGCCGGCCGGCGCGGTGCGCCTCGTCGCCGGCCGCGACGAGGTACGGCATGAGCGAGCGCTTGAGCTTCGTGAACCGCCGCGCGACCTCGACCGCGCTCTGGCCGGGCGCCTCGTCGCCGCGGTCGAACGCCCACGGCACCCGGTAGCTCGTCGAGCCGTGCAGCCGCGAGTGGCTCGAGAGCAGGCCGAACGCCAGCCAGCGCTTGAACACCGCCGGATCCGGGTCGCCCTCGAAGCCGCCGATGTCGTGGCTCCAGTAGCCGAACCCGCTGAGCGCGAGCGACAGCCCGCCGCGCAGGCTCTCGGCCATCGACGTGAACGACGAGGAGTTGTCGCCGCCCCAGTGCACCGGCATCTGCTGGCCGCCGGCCGTCGCCGACCGCGCGAAGAGCACCGCCTCGCCCGGTCCGCGCACCTCCTCGAGCACCTCGAACACCGCCCGGTTGTAGAGGTGGGTGTAGCGGTTGTGCATCGCCTCGGGGTCGCTGCCGTCGTGCCAGACGACGTCGATCGGGATGCGCTCGCCGAAGTCCGTCTTGATGGCGTCGACGCCCTGGTCGAGCAGGCGGCGCAGGTGCGCCTGGAACCAGCCGGGTCGCGTCGGGGTTGGTGAAGTCGACGAGCGCCATGCCCGCCTGCCACAGGTCCCACTGCCAGACGGTGCCGTCGGCGCGCCGCACGAGGTAGCCGCGCTCGACGCCCTCGCCGAACAGCCGCGAGCGCTGCGCGATGTACGGGTTCAGCCAGGCGCTGACCCGCAGGCCGCGGTCGTGCAGGCGTGCCAGCATGCCCTCCGGGTCGGGGAACACCGCCGGATCCCACTCGAAGTCGGTCCAGTGGAACTCGCGCATCCAGAAGCAGTCGAAGTGGAAGACGCTCAGCGGGATGTCGCGCTCGGCCATGCCGTCGATGAAGGCGCCGACCGTCGCCTCGTCGTAGTCGGTGGTGAAGGACGTCGACAGCCAGAGCCCGTACGACCACTCGGGCACCCGAGCGGGGCGCCCGGTGAGGCGGGTGTAGCGATCGAGCACCTCCGCCGGGGTCGGGCCGGCGATGACGAAGTACTCGAGGGACTCCCCCGCGACCGAGAACTGCACCTGCTCGACCGCCTCGGAGCCGACCTCGAACGACACGTGCCCGGCGTGGTTGACGAGCACGCCGTAGCCGCGGTTCGTGAGGTAGAACGGCACGTTCTTGTACGCCTGCTCGCTCGACGTGCCGCCGTCGGCGTTCCAGATGTCGACGGTCTGGCCGTTCTTCACGAGCGGGCCGAACCGCTCCCCGAGCCCGTAGACGAGCTCGCCGACGCCGAGCGACAGCTGCGTCTGCAGGTAGGCGCGGCGCGGTCGCGAGGCCCGTCGTGGTGATGCCGGCCACGCCCGCGGGCTCCGCGGCGACCGGCGCGCCCGGCGCGAGTCGCAGGTAGCCCACCGACTTGTGGCCGCTCGTCGTGTAGTCGCCGCCGTCGTGCTCGAACGCGAGCTCCCACGGGGCGCCCCGACGGATGCGGGCACGCAGCGAGCCGGCGTCGACGACCCCGCCCTCGTCGTCGACCTCGAGCACCGCGCGGTGCGCGGCATCCGACTCGATCGCGAAGCCGGGGTCGCGACGCGCGCCCTGGTGGTGCTCGACCCGCACGCGGATGACCCCCTCGGCCGGGCTGGCGAGCGAGACCGTGAGCATCGGGCGGTTCAGCGTGTCGCCCCTCGCCTCCACGACCCGGGTCGAGGCCCACGCGACCAGCTCGTCGCCCGGCGACCGCGAGGTCGCGCACCTCCTGGGCGTAGAGCGCGTCGACGCCCGGTCGCACGTGCCAGAACCCATCGGTGAACTTCATGACTACTTGACTGCTCCTGCGGTGATGCCCCTGGTGAGGGTGCGTTGGAAGATGAGGAAGAACACGAGGGTCGGGATGAGCCCGAGCAGCGCGGAGGCGCTCGTGGTGGTGACGTCCATGAGCCGGTCGCCCTGCAGCACGGTGATCGCCACCGGCACCGTCTGGGTGTCGTTCGACACCAGGAAGGTGAGCGGGATCAGGAACTCGTTCCACGTCCAGATGAAGAAGAAGATCAGCAGCACCGACAGGGTCGGCCGCGAGATCGGGTAGACGACCCGCCAGAGGATCTGCCAGCGGCTCGCGCCGTCGAGCGACGCGGCCTCGAGCAGCTCCTTCGGGAACGTGCCGTAGACCGATGCGAGCAGGTAGGTGCCGAACGCGGACTGGATGACGGTGAAGATGATGATCACCGCCCATTGGCTGTCGTAGAGCCCGACCTCCTTGAACATGAAGTAGAGGGGGTAGAGCAGCACCTCCTGCGGCAGCATGTTCGCGAGCAGGATCACGACGACGATCCAGAGCCGGCCCTTCACCCGGCCGATGCCGAGCGCGAAGGCGTTGAACATCGACAGCACCACCGCGAGGACCGCGACGAGCCCGGAGATGAACACGCTGTTCCACAGCTTCTCGGGGAAGTCGACGCGCTCCCAGAACGCGACGATGCCGTCGAAGTACAGCGACGTCGGCAGGGTCAGCGGCCCGGACGTGTTGTAGTCGGCCGGCGACTTGAACGAGTTGATCAGGATCAGCAGGAACGGCACGGCGATGAAGAAGCCGAGCACGATCGCCACCGACAGCACGACCCAGTCGCCGCCGGTGCGCCGCTTCGGGCCGCGGCCGCCACGTGCCGCGACGCTGCACCTCCCTCGGCTCGCGAACGGATGCCTCGAGGGTCGCGGTGGTCTCGTCGAGCACGGCGCTCATCGGCCCTCCTCCTTCTTCTCGGCGCGGTTCTGCACGAGGATGAACGCCACGCTGACGCGCGGCGATGACGATGGTGAGCGCCGTCGCGATGGTCGCGCCGTAGCCGACCTGCTGCGACTGGAAGAACTCGCTGTAGGCGTAGTACGCGGGCACGATCGTGGCGGTGCCCGGGCCGCCGCCGGTCAGGGCGTAGATGGGGCCGAAGACCTTCAGCGCCGCGATCGTGCAGGTGAGCGTGACGACGAAGATCTCGGGCCGGATGATGCCCACGGTGATCGCCCGGAACCGCTGGAACCAGTTGGCGCCGTCGAGCTCGGCGGCCTCGTACAGCTCGGGGTCGACCCGTTGCAGTGCGGCCATGAAGATCACGATCGGGTAGCCGAGCTGCACCCAGATCATGATCACCATGATGCTGGGCAGCGCGGTGTCGGGGTCGCCGAGCCAGTTGTGCTGCAGCGCGCCGAGGCCGACCGCCTCGAGCATCTGGTTGAGCGCGCCGTTCTGCGGGCGCAGGATCCAGCCGATGACGATGGCCGCGATCACGGCGGGCAGGATCTGCGGAAGGTAGTAGGTGGCGCGCAGGAAGCTCGCGAGCCGGCCGCCGAACTTCTTGCCGATGAGGTCGAAGAGCATCGCGGCCAGCACCAGGCCGAGGCCCGTCGGCACGACGACCATCGCCACGATCATGGCGATGGAGTTGCCGAACGAGGTCCAGAAGACGGCGTCGCCCGACAGCTCGATCCAGTTCTCGAGGCCGATCCACTCGGGCGGGCGGATGCCGCGGTAATCCGTGAACGTCAGGTAGATGTTCCAGACCAGCGGGATGACGATGATGACGGCCAGCAGCGCGAGGCCCGGCACGAGGTAGAGCCAGTAGGCGTTGCGGCTCGACCCGGGGATCAGGCTCGACGGGGCCCGGCGGGCGGCGCGTCCGGCCTGACCCGGCGTCACGCGTGGTGACCGCCCGGGTGTCTGGGGCGATGGTCATGGTGGTCCTTCCGTTCAGGGGCGGATGCCGCGGGCGCGGCGCACACTCCGGCCCGCGGCATCCGTGGCGTCAGCCGACGATGTCGTCGACGCCGGCCTGGTACTGCTCGCCGAGCTGCTGCTGCACCTCGGCGGGCGTCTTGGTGCCGTTCACGAGTTCCTGCAGGCCCGCGTTGAGCTCGTCGTAGAACGTCGGCGTGGGCCAGTCGGGGTAGAACGCGATGCCGTCGCGCTCCGTGAGCGTGTTGAAGTTCGCGATGAGCTCCGCGCTCTTCTCGTCGGTGATGTCGGCGGGGTCGGCCGCGACGGGCACGCCGCCGTTGTTGCCGATGAGCGCCTGGATCTCGGGGCGCATCGTGATGTCGATGAACTCCGCGGCGAGGTCCTTGTTCTTCGCGCGCTCGGGGATGACCCACATGTTGCCGGCGGAGCCGGGCGACATCTCGGCGCCGGGGAAGAGGAACGTGCCCCACTCGAAGCCGTCGATCTCAGTGGTGAACCGGTTGTGCCACCAGCTGCCCGAGAAGAAGATCGGGTAGTCGCCGCTGATGAAGCCGACCCCGGCGTCCTCGGCCTTCAGCCCGCTCGCGTCGGTCGAGAGGTAGCCCTTGTCGGTCCAGTCCTTGACCGTCTCGGTGGCGTAGGCGATCTCGTCGCCCTCCCAGTCCACGTCGCCCGTGTACAGCTGGTAGTCGTCGACGAAGCCGCGGTCGGCCTTCGAGAGGGCGAGCTGGTACCAGAGCTGGCCGAGGGGGTACTCCGCCGCCGACTCCGAGAGCGGGGTGATGCCCTGGTCGGCGAACGCCCGCAGCACGGCCTCGAACTCCTCGAGGGTCGTCGGGATCTCGAGCCCGGCCGCGGCGAAGGCGTCCTTGTTGTAGTAGACCTCGACGAACTCGCCGTAGTTCGGCACGCCGTACCAGCTGCCGGAGCCCATGATGCCGTTCTCGTCGTACGTGGCGGTCGTCTGCAGGCTCGGGCTCAGCTGGTCGTCCCATCCGTAGTCGGCCACGACGTCGTCGAGGTTCGAGAGCAGTCCCTGGCTCGAGAGCAGGCCGGCGGTGGCGTTGCCCTTGTTGTACTCGAGCAGGTCGGGCGCCTCGTCGGAGTTGAGGACCTGGCTGGCCGTCGAGCGGATCTGCTCGAAGCTCTTCTCCTCGAACTCGACGGTGGCGCCGGTCTCCTCCTCGAAGACCTTGATCGCCTCGTCCCAGGCGATGCCCATGGCGCTCGTGGCGCTCTCGTAGTGCCAGAGGCGCAGGACGTTGTCGTCGCCGCCGCCTCCGTCGGAACCGGAGCATCCGGTGAGGACGAGTGCCGCGGCGGCGATCGCCGCCGCAGCGCCCACGATTCTGGTGTGCTTCATTGCGTTCTCCTTGGTGGGTGGATCGGGGATGTGGGTGGATCGGGGTGGATCGGTTGGTGGTGATGTGCCGTATGCCTGGTCGAAATCTGTCGAAGCGCTTCGACGAACTGCGGCGAGTCGGGCCGGACTCCGCGGGTGCGAGATCCGACCGAGGATCAGTCGGGCGGGAGCGGCACCACGGAGCCGTGCGCGTGGTACTCGGGGGCGATGAGGTGCACGCCCGGAGCGGGCGGCGCCTCCGTCATCGACTGCATCGCGAGGTCGACGGCGAGGTCGCACGATGCCTGTGGGACGAGGGGGATGACGTCGAGGGGCGGTTGGAAGGAGGTCGTGTCGAAGGTGGCGCCGACCGAGACGACGGCGACGTCGCCCGGCACGCGCGACGCCGCGAGCGGCGAGCTCGTCGAGCACGGCCAGGTGCGCGGCCTCGTCGCAGTGCAGCACGAGCGCGGTGACCCCGCGGTCGAGGAGCGCTCCGACGGCCGCGCGCACCGCGCTCGCCGCGCACGCCACCGGACTCGGGAAGCTCGACCGCGTACGGCGAGCCACGCGTTCGGCCGGCCCGCCGCTCGAACCCGGCGCGGACCCGCGGCGGGAAGTTCGACCGCATGGTAGGCCGACGCCGGGTGGCCGATGAGGCCGAGCGAGCGGTGGCCGGCGTCGGCCAGGCGGTCGACGGCGAGCGCGGCGGCCGCCTCGAAGTCGAGGTCGACGCACACGAGTCCGTCGTGGTCGTTCGGCACGCCGATGAAGACCGACGGGACGTCGAGCCGCCGCGCGAGGCCGACGCGCTCGTCGTCGGGCGCGACGTCGAGCACGAGCACGGCGTCGACCAGCCCGCTCGTCGCGACGCGGCGCATGCCGGCCGTGGCCTCCTCCTCGGTGAGCAGCAGCACGTCGTAGTCGTAGACGACGGGCCGCGATCGACGTGGCGAGCACGAACGCCATGTGGGCGGGCGCGTGGGTGTCGGCGCGGAACGGCTCGGTGAGCGCGAAGATGTTCGTGCGCCGCCCCGCGAGCATCCGGGCGCCGGCGTTCGGGCGGTAGTCGAGCTCGCGCACGGCCTGCTCGATGCGCCGGCTGGTGTCGGCGGAGATCGTGCGCTTGCCGCTGAGCGCGTACGACACGGTGCTGATCGACACGCCGGCGGCCTTGGCCACCTCGTGGATCTTCGCCATGTCGGACTCCATCGTCTAAACGTTTCGATTGGACTGGACGGGACTCTACGCAGATGTCGAAGCGTTTCGCAAGGGTTTTGTGGAAATCCCGAACAAATGGCACGTTCGCCGAGCCGGCTTGCGTCGGACGCTGGCTCTGGCTTTATGTTGTACCTGCCAACAAATCACCGATGACGCTGAAAGGCGGATCCCCATGGCCAGCGCGCCCACCCGCGACGACAAGTTCTCCTTCGGCCTCTGGACCGTGGGCTACAACGGCACCGACCCGTTCGGCGGACCCACGCGGCATCCGCTCGACGTCGTGCACGTCGTCGAGAAGCTCGACGAGCTCGGCGCCTACGGCCTCACCTTCCACGACGACGACCTCTTCGCCTTCGGCTCGACCGACGCCGAGCGCCAGACGCAGATCGACCGCCTGAAGGGCGCCCTCGAGGCCACCGGCATCATCGTGCCGATGGTCACCACCAACCTGTTCAGCGCCCCGGTCTTCAAGGACGGCGGCTTCACCTCGAACGACCGCCACGTGCGCCGGTTCGCGCTGCGCAAGGTGCTGCGCAACATCGACCTCGCCGCCGAGCTCGGCGCCAAGACCTTCGTCATGTGGGGCGGCCGCGAGGGCGCCGAGTACGACGCCGCCAAGGACATCCGCAGCGCGCTCGAGCGCTACCGCGAGGCCGTGAACCTGCTCGGCGACTACGTCACCGACAAGGGCTACGACCTGCGCTTCGCGATCGAGCCCAAGCCCAACGAGCCGCGCGGCGACATCCTGCTGCCGACCGTCGGCCACGCCCTCGCGTTCATCGACTCGCTCGAGCGCCCCGAGCTCGTGGGCCTCAACCCCGAGGTCGGCCACGAGCAGATGGCGGGCCTCAACTTCGCCGCCGGCATCGCCCAGGCGCTCTACCACGGCAAGCTCTTCCACATCGACCTCAACGGCCAGCGCGGCATCAAGTACGACCAGGACCTCGTGTTCGGCCACGGCGACCTGCACAACGCGTTCGCCCTCGTCGACCTGCTCGAGAACGGCGGCCCCGGCGGCACGCCGACCTACGACGGCCCGCGCCACTTCGACTACAAGCCGAGCCGCACCGAGGACGAGACCGGCGTGTGGGACTCGGCCGCCGCGAACATGCGCACCTACCTCCTGCTCAAGGAGCGCGCCGCGGCCTTCCGCGCCGACCCCGAGGTGCAGGAGGCGCTCGAGGCCGCGCGCGTGTACGAGCTCGCCCAGCCCACGCTCGGCGAGGGCGAGGCGTACGACGACCTGCTCGCCGACCGCTCGGCGTTCGAGGACTTCGACACGTCGGCGTACCTCGGCGGCAAGGGCTTCGGCTTCGTGCGCCTGCAGCAGCTCGCGACCGAGCACCTCCTCGGCGCGCGCTGACGGTCAGCGCGGCGGCGCGCAGCGACGACGCGCTTCGTCAGCTGGCGGGAGCCACCCTAGCCGCACCCGAACGCGTCTCAGCATCCTCGAGAACGCAACCCGACACTGAAGGAGTTCAGCATGCCACTCGTCGCCGGCGTCGACTCGTCGACGCAGTCCTGCAAGGTCGTGATCCGGGATGCCGCGACCGGCGCGCTCGTCCGCTCCGGCCGGGCCCCGCATCCCGACGGCACCGAGGTCGACCCCGCCGCCTGGTGGGGAGCGCTGCTCTCGGCGTTCGCCGACGCCGGCGGACTCGACGGCGTCGACGCGATCTCGGTCGGCGGGCAGCAGCACGGCATGGTCGTGCTCGACGCCGACGGGCGCGTCATCCGCGACGCCCTGCTCTGGAACGACACCCGCTCGGCGCAGGCGGCGCGCGACCTGATCGACGAGGTCGGCGCCGACGAGTACGCCCGCCGCACGGGCGTCGTGCCGGTGGCGTCGTTCACGGTCACGAAGCTCCGCTGGCTGCGCGACGCCGAGCCGGATGCCGCGGCGCGCGTCGCGGCGGTGGCCCTCCCGCACGACTGGCTCACCTGGCGGCTGCGCGGCTACGGGCCGGCGGGCGAGTCGCCGCTCGGACCGGTGCTCGACGAGCTCACGACCGACCGCTCCGACGCGAGCGGCACGGCGTACTGGGGCGCCGACGGGTACGACCGCGACCTCCTCGTCCGGGCGCTCGGACACGACGCGATCCTCCCGCGCGTGCTCGGCCCCGGCGAGGCGGCCGGATCGCACGCCCGACGGCATCCTCGTCGGGCCCGGGCGCCGGCGACAACGCGGCGGCCGCGCTCGGCCTCGACGCGGCATCCGGCGACGTCGTCGTGTCGATCGGCACGAGCGGCACGGTCTTCGCGGTGACGGATGCCCCGATCGCCGACGCCTCGGGCACGGTCGCCGGGTTCGCGGATGCCACGGGGCGGTTCCTGCCGCTCATCGCCACCCTGAACGCCGCCCGGGTGCTCGACGCGACGGCGGGCCTGCTCGGCGTCGACCACGAGGAGCTCGGCCGCCTCGCGCTGGACGCCGAGCCCGGGGCATCCGGGGCCGTGCTCGTGCCGTACTTCGAGGGCGAGCGCACGCCGAACCTGCCCGACGCCACGGCGTCGTTCACGGGGCTCACGCTCGCGAACACGACCCGCCCGTCGATCGCGCGCGCCGCCATCGAGGGCATGCTGTGCGGCCTCGCCGACGGGCTCGACGCGGTGCGCGGGCAGGGCGTCGACGCGCAGCGGCTGCTGCTCATCGGCGGCGCGGCGCAGAACCCCGCCGTGCGGCGCATCGCCGCGCAGGTGTTCGACCTGCCCGTGACCGTGCCGGCGCCGGGCGAGTACGTCGCCGACGGCGCCGCGCGGCAGGCCGCATGGGTGCTCACGGGCGAGCGGCCGGCGTGGCCGGTCGAGTCGCCGAGGAGCTCGCGCCCGACACGCGCGAGGTGATTCGTCGGCAGTACGCGGAGCGGTCCCCTCTGATGCCGACGCGCGCAGGCCGCGCGCCGACGACCGCGGACGCTCCCGGCGTAGCATGAGCTGAGACGTCGCCCGTTGACGGCGCCCCGGATTCTCATGAGCGAGGGAGCGATGATGTCCGAATCGCATGACGCCACCGAACCGAAGTCAGGCTGACGAACCCGACACGACTGACGAGTCGGCCGCCGAGCACCCCGACGCTCACGACGCCTCCGAGCAGGACGGCAAGCTCGAACGCACGGAGCACCCCAAGCCGCATCCGGGGCCGCATCACGTCTGAGCGCGGTGGCCCCTAGGAGGCTGCGGCCTCGGCAGCCTTCTTCAGGTCGGCCGTGAACTGCTCGAAGCTCTCGTCGAACGGCGGGATCATCCGGGCGAAGAACGGGAAGAGCGGGCCACCGATGCGCTCGACGATCTCGATCCGCGTGCCGCCGTCGTCGCCGCTGAGCGAGTAGGTGCGGGTGCCCATCGCGTCGCCCCACGCCAAGCGCACGTTGGGCTCGAACGCCTTGACCTTCAGCGAGAAGGTGCGGCTCGGGTCGAGGGTCGAGACGAGCTTGATCTTCGAGCCCGGAGCGATCTGTCCCTCCAGTGAGACGATCGTCGAGTTCCACTCGGGGTAGTCCGCCGCGGTGGTGAGCAGGCGCCAGACCGTGGCGGCGTCGGCGTCGATGTGCTGGGTGATGCTGGTGGAGCGACTGAACGTGGTGCGTGTGGTCGAAGCGACCCCATCTGACGCCGTAGTGGACATGTCATTCCCCGTTCGCTCTGCTTGAGGCCGATTGTAGAGCGCACCCTCCCCGTGCGGAGTGGATCCGCCAGCCTCGGCGCGCCGTGCTCAGGCGAGCGCGGCCTCGACGATGTCGGCGAGCTCGGCCTCGCGCCCGAGCCGGCGCGCCTCCTCGAAACGCGACGCCTCGGGCCCCGCCAGCACGCGCTCGAGGAACGGCTCGAAGAACGAGAGCGGCGAACGCGTGGGCAGGCCCTTGCGCTCCCGGATGTCCTCGGCAGCGCCGAGCATCCGACCGGCGCGCTCGACGTCGTCCGAGGTCGACGCGACCGCGAACATCCCCTCGAGCGCGTCAGCGATCCCTTCCTGGTGCCCGATGGTGGAGGCGAGGAGGAGCTGCTCGCCGAAGCACTCACGGGCGCGGTCGGGCTCGCCGCCGAGCAGACGAGCCCACCCGAGGTGGCTGAGCGCGATCGCCTGGCCGAGCGTGTCGCGGATGCGGCGCGCCACCGCCAGGCCCGTCTCGAACTGCACGACGGCATCGTCGACCCGGCCCTGCGCGAGCCGGACCCGGCCGAGCATGACTCCGACCATCCCGCCGGCGAACGCGACGTCGAACTCCTCGGCGAGGTCGAGGGAACGCCGGAAGTTCTCCTCCGCGGCATCGACGGTCGGGCGGCGCCTGCGCGAGCTGGGCGACGCCGAGTGACGCGCGAGCGAGGGCCTCGCCGCGACGGTCACCCGCCCGGCGGAAGTAGTCGACGCATCGGGCCATGGCCGGGACGACCGACACGTCCGAGGTGCGCCAGTAGCTGATGGCGCTGACGCAGTACTCGGCGACGACCCGAGATCGCTCGCTGAGGTCGACTCCGGGCTCGAGCAATCGGTTCACCCAGGCCCGGATCTCACCGGCCCGGCCGCCGCCCCACCAGAACGAGTACAGCAGCCACGCCAGTTCCGCGACGGCATCGAACCGATGCGTCGCGAAGAGGTGATCCACCGCCGCTCGCAGCTCGTCCTGCTCGTCGAGGAGGCGCGTCACCCCCTCGACCTGTCCCTGCCACGTCGCCGCCGACTCGGCCGCCGCGGCGAGCCCGACGTAGAAGTCCGCATGCCGTTCCTGCGCCTCGGTCAGCCGGTCCACGCTCGGCGAGCCGGTCCCGACCGTATTCGCGCACCGTGGCCAGCATCGTGAACCAGGCCCGCGACCCACGATCCTGCTCGCGGACCAGGCTGCCGTCGACGAGCGCGCCCAGCGCCTCGACGGCGTCCAGCTCCGCCGAGGCCGTCGGCCATCCACTCGACCGCATCGAGCCCGAAGCCCGCGCGGAAGACCCCCAGGCGCAGGAGCAGTTCCCGCTCGGGATCCGAGAGCAGCTGGGCGCTCCAGTCGATGGTCGCCCGCAGCGTGCGCTGGCGTTCGGGGAGGTCGCGCGCACCGCCGACGAGCAGGGGCAGGGCGTGGTCGAGCCGCTCGATGAGCGCTGACGGCGTCAGCACGCGCAAGCGGGCGGCGGCGAGCTCGAGGGCGAGCGGGACGTTGTCGAGCGC
The DNA here is from genome assembly GCA_963799015.1 of uncultured Actinomycetota bacterium. GTDB lineage: Bacteria > Actinomycetota > Actinomycetes > Actinomycetales > Microbacteriaceae > Agromyces. The sequence continues at coordinate 194,925 of CAWCWD010000054.1, forward strand.
TGCGCAGATCGCGACGATCTGCGGGGCATTGGCGTCGGTGAGCTCGAAGTCGGGCTTGACCGCGCGCGCACGCTCCACGAACAGCTCGGCGGCCTCCGGCGACGGGAGCGGACCGACCGGGACGTTCTGCTCGCCGCGCACCCTGAGCAGGATCCGGCTGGTCGCGAGCACGGACGCCGAGGACCCCTCGATCAGCGCACTGAGCTTCGGTGCGGCATCGACGACCTGCTCGACGTTGTCGAGCACGAGCAGCAGCCGGCGTCCGGCGAGCGCCCCGGCGAGCTTCTCCGCCAGCGGCCGCTCCCCGGTGTCCCGGATGCCGAGCGCGTTCGCCACCGCGGTGATCACCAGTCCGGCATCCAGCACGGGAGCGAGGTCGACGAACACCACGCCGTCGGGGAACGCCGCCTCCACCTCCCGCGCCGCCGCCACCGCGAGCCGGCTCTTGCCGATCCCGCCCGGGCCGGTGATGCGTCACGAGCCGCTGGCCTTCGTCGATCAGCATCCTCGTGACGGTCGCGAGTTCGCCTTCACGGCCGACGAGCCGGGTGAGCGGCGACGGCGGCCGCACGGGCTCCGTCGAGAAGACCTCCGCGGCAGGTTCCCCGAGGGGACCGTGCCGGCCACCGGCCGCATCGAAGCGCTCGGCGAGCAGCGTCGCGAGGTCGGCGGTGACGAGGTCGGCGAGCTCCGCGGCATCCGTGAACGCGACGTACGACGCATCGTCGTCAGCGCGGATGCGACCCAGGAGCTCGTCGAGGCGGTCCTGCCGCTGCTCGCTGCGCTTGAGGTAGATCAGCTTCGGGATGTCGGGGGCGAGGTTCCACTCGTCCTCGAGGCCCGACACCTCCTCGCCCGGGGCGACCCAGCCGTACTGCTCCCAGTACAGGCCCACGAAGATGTCGCTCTGGTCGAGGTACGCCCGGTACAGCTCACGCGGCGGATGCGGCCGCGCGCCGAGCTCGAACATCACCGGGGCGAGGGCGAGCCGCTCGACCGCGGCTCGAACGGCGCGGCGTTCGGGAGCCAGCTCCTTGAGCGTCGAGCTCACGAACACGCGCAGGCGCTGGTCGGGCGTCCGGATGCCACCTTCCGCGACCGGGTTCATGGGTCACAGTCTCCGCGCAGGTGCGCCGGCATGTCCAGAGCCCGCCCTACCCCAGAACGGCGGTCAGACCGTACCGAACGACGGACGATTCCGGGCGACACGCCGAGGCGCCGGGGCAGTTCACGGCGTGTCGCGCGGGAGTTCCTGCAGACGGAACCGAACGTCCGAGGCCGGCGCCGCCTCAGCCGGTCGGCCCTGCGCGAGCTCCGCGCCCGCGGCCTCGAGCCAGCGCAGCGGCTCGGCCATCGCCGCCGCACCGCCGCCGGCGAGGTCGGCGAGCGCCACGGATGCCGCGAACCCGCGCGGCTCGGCCGTGATCGCCCCCGCGACCAGCGCCGACGCCGCGCCGGCGTCCCGCGCGAGGCCGGCCACGACCGTCGGCGCCTTGCCCGCTTCGGACTGCCCGTCGAAGCGCCCCTCCCCCGTGATCACGAGGTCGGCGGCGGCGATCGCATCGGACAGGCCGACCGCCTCGGCGACGAGCGCCGCGCCACCGCCCATCGCGGCACCCCAGACGAGCAGGGCGAAGCCGGTGCCGCCGGCAGCCCCCGCCCCGGGCATCGCCGCGAGCGGCCGCGGCCGTGGCCGGCACGAGGCGCGCCAGCCGGGCGAGGTTCGACTCGAGCACGCCGACCGTGGCGGCATCCGCACCCTTCTGCGGGCCGAAGACGGCCGCCGCACCGAGCTCGCCGAGGAGCGGGTTGGTCACGTCGCCGAGGACCACGGCCCCGCCGGGCGGCAGGGGCCGCAGCCCCGAGAGGTCGACCCGGGCCAGCGCGCCGAGCCCTCGGTTTCCGAGGCGCACCGGCTGACCGGCGTCGTCGAGGAACCGCCCGCCGAGCACCGCGAGCGCACCGACACCGCCGTCGCTGCAGGCGCTGCCGCCGAGCGCGAGCAGCAGCCGCTCGACGCCGGCGTCGAGCGCCGCGGCGATCGCCTCGCCGAAGCCGGCGCTGTGCGCGTCGAGCGGCTCGAGCGGGTCGAGCAGGGTGATGCCGGAGGTCGACGCGAGCTCCACCACGCCGGTGCCGTCGGGCAGCAGCAGCCACGACGTGTCGACGGGCGCCGAGACCGGGCCGCGCACCGTGACGGGCATGCGGCGTGCACCGGGCACCGCCGACGCGAAGGCGTCGAGGGTTCCCTCGCCGCCGTCGGCCATGGGCCGCAGCACGAGCTCGTCGGTCGGGCGCACGGCGCGCCATCCGGCCGCGAGGGCGGCCGCGGCATCCGCTGCGCTCGCCGTGCCCTTGAACGAGTCGGGTGCGATGACGACGCGCGTCACGACACGTCGAAGGTCGGGGCGGGCACCCGCGAGAGCCACTCGAGCGCGCGGCCGAGCAGCTCGCGGTGCTCGGGCGACTCGTAGGAGCGCACGTCGTGCCCGAGCGCGTCGTACACGATCCGCGACGGGCCGAGCTCGCGCGCCCACACGAGCGGATGGCGGATGCCGTCCTCCTCGTGCTCGGCGATCGGCTCGATGACGCCGTCGAGCCGAAGTCCGGAGTACCGCTCGTCGAACACCGTGAAGTCGTCGAGCTGCGTCGGCGATCGCGTGCGTGCCGACGATGTGCACCCTCGCCTCGCCGATCGGCGGATGCCACGACGCACCCTCGACCCATCGCGCACCGAGCGCGTGGCCGAAGCCGGGGAGCTCGGGCAGCGTCGACGCCGCCGTGTGCACGGCGAGCACGCCGATCCCGCGCTCGAGCGCCGCGTCGAGCCCCGCCGCGGCGGCTTCGATCTCGTCGTCGGTCGGCTCGGCCGGCGCTCCCGCGCCCTCGGGCAGCGGCGATTCGGGATCGCCCGCGTTCACGACGAGCAGGTCGGCGTCGCCGAGCGCGGCGAGCCCGGCGAGCAGGTCGTCGCCCACCTCGACGCGGTAGCCGGCGCCCGCGACGATGCCGGCGAGCGCGGCGCTCGTCTCGGCGAAGCGGTGCCACGGGTCGTCGTAGCGGCCGGAGCCGCTGAGGAGCACGGCGCGCATCTCACCTCCTCCGCTCTCGCGTGAATCGTAGCGCCGGAGCCCCGCCGCCGTCATCGCTCCAACACCAGCGCCCAGTCGAACTCGCCGAGCCGCACCGACGAGACCCGCTCGCCCGACACGGCGTCGATGCCGGCGATCGGCACGTCGACGGGGTCGCCGCCGTGGTGCACGAGCGTCACGAGGTCGCCGCGCCGAGCCGCCTCGACGTGCTCGGGGAGCCCCGCGACCACGGGTGCGACGCCTGCGTCGGCGAGCACGTGGTCGACGACCGCCTGCGCGCCCGCCTCGTCGGGCACGGTGGCGAGGTAGCGGGCGACGCCGCGTCCGGCGCGGCGTGCGGTGAGGGCCGGATGCCCCGCGCGGCGGCCGCTCGTGAACGACGCCTCGACCGTGGCATCCGTCGCCTCGATCTCCTCGGCGAGCAGCGTGCCCGTCGACTCGGGCAGGGCGTCGCCCGCGAACCGCGCCTCGCGCTCGCCCGGACATGCCGGCCGGGGCATCCGGTGCCACGAGCGCGCCGAAGTCCTCCAGGCGGATGCCGCAGAGCCCGCCGAGCTGGGTGAGGAATCCGCCGTCGCGGAACCGGTCGACCTCGTCGACGACGTCGGTGAACGGACCGGCGAGGAGGTGCCCGCCGCCCTCGACGAATGCGGTGAGCGCGGCCGCACCCTCCTCGCGGAGGAGGTAGAGCAGCGGTGCGATCGCGAGCGCGTACTGCCCGTCGACCCGCTCGGGCGGCACGATGTCGACCTGCACGTGGCGGCGGTGCAGGGCGCGGTACCAGCGCTGCACGACCGCGAGGTAGTCGAGCACGTTCGACGGGTGGTCGGATGCCTCGACGGCCCACCAGTTCTCCCAGTCGAAGACGAGCGCGACTCGGGCATCGCGGGCGCCTGCGGGAAGGGGCGGCAGCGCGGCGAGCCGCTCGCCGAGGGCCACGGCCTCGCGCCAGGTGCGGGTGTCGGTGCCCGAGTGCGGCAGCATCGCCGAGTGGAACTTCTCGGCGCCCGCGCGCGGACTGCCGCCACTGGAAGAACAGGATGCCGTCGGCGCCGCGCCCGATCGCCTGCGCGCTGAGGGCGGCCATCTGCCCGGGCGCCTTCGGTGCGTTCGACGGGCGCCAGTTGAGGGCGTTGGTCGCCTGCTCCATGAGGATCCACGGCACCTCGGGCTTCAGCGAGCGCACGAGGTCGCGCTGGAACGCCGCCGCGCGGAACGACTCGGGGTCGTTCGGGTCGGGATAGGCGTCGTCGCTGACGAGGTCCAGGTGCTCGGCCCACTGCGCGTAGTTCGCCGGCTTGAACGCGCCCATGAAGTTCGTCGTGATCGGCTGCGTCGCGCCGGCGGCGCGGATGATCTCGCGCTCCATGAGGTAGCACTCGAGCAGCATGTCGCTCGTGAACCGCCGGTAGTCGAGCATCTGGCCCGGGTTCAGGCTGTAGGGCGCCTTGCGCGGCGGGAACACCTCGTCGAACGACTGGTAGCGCTGCGACCAGAAGTTCGTGCCCCAGGCGGCGTTGAGGGCGTCGACCGTGCCGTAGCGGTCGGCCAGCCAGCGCCGGAACGCGTCGCGCGCGGCATCCGAGTAGTCCATGTTCAGGTGGCAGCCGTACTCGTTGTTGACGTGCCACATCACGACGGCCGGATGCCGCGCGTACCGCTCGGCGAGCGCCGTCACGAGCTCGGCGGCGAGGCGCCGGTAGACGGGCGACGACGGCGCGAACTGCTGGCGACTGCCCGGCCAGTACACCGCTCCGGTCTCGTCCTGCGGGAGGAGCTCGGGATACGCGGCGCTCGCCCACGGCGGCGGCGAGGCGGTCGCGGTGGCGAGGTCGACCGCGATGCCGCCCTCGTGCAGCAGGTCGATGACCCGGTCGAGCCAGGCGAAGTCGAACTCGCCCTCGCGCGGCTGGATGCGCGCCCACGAGAAGATGCCGAGGCTCACCATGGTGACCCCGGCCTCGCGCATGCGCGCGACATCCTCGGGCCAGAGCTCCTCTGGCCATTGCTCGGGGTTGTAGTCGGCGCCGTAGTGCACGGGTGCTCCTCCATCGTCGCAGGGGTTTGGGCGGAAAGCGTATTCCGAGTTTAGCGGGATGCTGAGGACGCGATGGACGTCCGACGTCGGGCTCGTCGTGACGCAGCCTGGCGCTGGCGGTTCGATCCGCCGGCGACCTCGTCGATGATCCACCGAGTGGGCGAAGTTTGCGGGTCACGTGAGGGAACACGCGCAAGGATCGCCCACTCGATGCGAGCGGGAGTCCGCAAGTGGGTCGTCGAGCGCTCCGGCGCAGGTCCCGAACGCGTTCCGGAGCGGAGCGTGACACTGTTCACTCCGTCAACGACAGGTTGCGCGCATGACGGCGGAAGACGCGGACGGGTGATCGGATGCCGCGCGCGGCGGTGGCGCTCCCCGAACCGGGTCAGGGAGCCAGCACGCGGCGCACCCACGCCTCGCGCGTCATGCACGGCGGCCCGCGACACGGCCGCGGTCGGCACGATCGACTGGAACCCGTGGAAGCCGCCGGCCCACACGTGGAGCTCGGCGTTGCCGCCGGCCGCCCAGATCCCGCTCGCGAAGGCCACGGCCTCGTCGCGGAACACCTCGGCGCTCCCCGCCTCGATGTAGGTGGGCGGCAGGCCGGTCAGGTCGGTCGCACGTGCCGGAGCGGCGTAGATCGACACGTCGGCGGTACCGCGGCGATCGCCGAGCAGCGCCGTCCATCCGGTCTCGTTGCTCGTGCGATCCCAGATCCCGACGCCGTCGATCTGCTCGGCTGACACCGTCTCGTTCCGATCGTCGAGCATCGGCCACATGAGCAGCCTGCGCAGCCGGCATCGGCTCCCCCGATCACGGGCGAGCAGCGTCGTCCCGGCGGCGAGCCCTCCGCCGGCGCTCTGGCCCCCGATCAGCACGCGTCGCGGGTCGAAGCCGAAGCTCCTCGGCCCGGCCGACGAACCACTCAGCCCCGCGTAGCAGTCCTCGACCGGTACCGGGTCGGGGAACTCGGGCGCCAGCCGGTACTCCACGGCGGCCGCGACGGCGTCGTACTCGAGCACCCACTCGACGAGCATCGGCGCGAGCGCCCAGCGACTTCCTCCGACCATGCCGCCGCCGTGCAGGAGGTAGACGCCCGGCGCCGCGGACACCCTCGTGGCCGGCGCGCCGCAAGACCGAGACGATGATCTCGCCGCCGTCGTGGCCGGCACGACGTGGTCGGTGACCTCGACCGGCCGACCCGCGATGACGTCCTCGATCGACGGCTGCCGCGAGGTCGCCGCTCGGAACTCCGCGATGGCGAGCGGGCTCGAGCGTCGTGAAGTATCCCGGGCACTTCGTCGAGCGCGGGCTCGAGCTCGGCGTCGAACGGCGGGCGGGCAGGCGCCGTCATCCTGGTCCTCCGTTCCCGGCCCCTCCGGGGTCGTCGGCGTCCATCAGGTCCGCTGGACCACCGTCTGCTGCAGCGCGAGGTACTGGTGCACGAACGCGATGGCCATCCCGCCCTCACCCACTCCTGCCGCGACGCGCTTGACGGAGCCGGAACGCACGTCGCCCACCGCGAAGATCCCGGGGGCACTCGTCTCGAGGGCGAATGGGCGGCGGTCGGCCGTCCACGCCTCCGTGGCCGCGGCGTCCGCGCCCGTGAGGATGAAGCCGTGCGCGTCGCGGGCGATGTCGGGCGGGAGCCACCCCGTGACGGCGTCGGCCCCGATCATCACGAAGACGACCGTGAACGGTCGACGGGTCGTCAGGCCGGTCGCCTTGTCGATCACGTCGACGCCGTCGAGGCTCGTCTCGCCATGGAGGGCGACGAGCTCGCTGCGGGTCTCCACGTGAATGCCGTCGTTGGCGGCGATCTGGTCGATGAGGTAGCGCGACATGCTCGCCGCGAGGGATTCGCCGCGCACCAGCATCGTGACCGATCGGGCATGCCGGGAGAAGAAGAGGGCGGCCTGCCCCGCCGAGTTGCCGGCGCCGATGATGCAGACGTCCGCGCCCTTCGCGACGGCGGCATCGCTGCGCGCGGCGCCGTAGTAGACGCCGTTGCCGAGGTGCCGCTCGACCGCCGGCACGGGCAGGGTGCGCCATTCGACGCCGGTCGCCGCGATCACGACGGGCGCCCGGAGCGTCTCGCCGCCGTCGAGGACGACCTCGTGCCGTTCGGCATGGGGGCGGATCGCCTCGACGGTCCGGGTGACGACGATCTCTGCGCCGAGGCGCTTCGCCTGCTTGAGCGCGCGGCTGGCGAGGTCGTCGCCGGAGATGCCGAAGGGGAATCCGGTGTAGTTCTCGATCCGCGTGGAGGTGCCGGCCTGTCCACCGGGAGCGAGCGACTCGATGACGACCGTTCGGAGGCCCTCGGCGGCGCCGTTCACGGCGGCGGTGAGCCCCGCCGGCCCGCCGCCGAGGATGACGACGTCGTAGTCCGTCGCGGACGGCTCGACGTCGAGGCCGGCCGCGACGGCGACCTCGCGCATCGTGGGCGCGACGAGCCGGCGGCCGTCGGCCAGTTCGAGGATCGGATACGCCTCGCCCTCCATCGGCGCGGTCGAGGGTGACGCGCTCGAAGGCCACCTGGTTGCGCGTGAGGAACGTGGCGACCCGGTGCGTCGACGCGTCGAGTCGCGGGCCGACGAGCCGCACCGCGATCTCGGGCTGCTCGGCGGCGATCACCTGCAGCGACTCCAGGTAGCGGCGCGCCAGCTCGGCGACGCGGGCCGGGATCGAGGGCGCCATCGCCGCCAGCGTGTAGAACGCGGTCACGTCGAGCTTCAGGATGCGGGATGCCCCTGCGGCGCGGCCGCTCGCGGGGAACGGGGTGCTGAGGGTCATCGGCACCTCGCCGAAGAACCGGCCCGGAGTGCGAACGCCGATCACACGCTCCTCGCCGTTGACCACCTTCGTGATCTCGGCGCTGCCCTCGACCACCACGAAGAGCGCCCGCTCGTCGCCCTCGTGGGCGAAGTACTCGCCCGGGACGAGGTGGATGTCCTCCACCGCGCCGGCCAGGTACTCGAGCGTCTCCGCGGGCAGCGGCGCGAAGATCTTGATGGCGCGAAGCGCCTCGACCGTGATCATGCCGGGGACTCGAGCGTCGCCGGACACGGCTCCCGGGTCGCCTCGACCACGAATCGCGTCACCCGCCGAACGTATCGACGCGCGAATGCGACGTCAACGCCCGCATTCCGGGCACACGGACGCGAAGGTCCGCCGCCGGGGCGCCTACGGACCGTCGGGCCAGGTCGAAGGTCGTGACGGCTAGTCCGTCACGCGTCCTCGTCGGCGCGCGAGCGGCGCGGTCGTTCGGGCACCGCCACGATCGCGAGGGCGATGCAGCCGAGCGCCGGGATGACGAGCGGCACGAGCTGCCAGGTGACGACGCCGGCGAAGACGCCCGTGGCCACGAGGTAGGCCGCACCCGGCGGGGTCGTCGCGCACCGCCGCCGGCACGCCCTTCAGCGCGCCCAGCCACCCGAGCCCGGGCGCCCAGCGGCCCGCGGCCGTGAACAGCACGAGCACGAGCGCCGCGAGGCCGAGCCAGCCGACGACGCCGACGATGGGGCCGCCGGGCAGCACGCCAGAGCCGGCGAGGTCGATGTCGAGGGCGAGCACGGCGGCGATGACGACGGATGCCGCACCGATGCCGATCCCGCCGAGGATCGACGAGCGCACGTCGCGCCAGAACCACTCGAGCCCCGAGTCCTCGGCCTTCAGGTACCGCCGCAGGTGCCGCACGCCCGCCGCGAGGGCAGCGGGCAGCGTCAGCACGGGAAGCGACACGACGGCGACCAGGATGCCGACCAGCAGCACCTCGCCGAGGAGCCCGAACGCGCTCCGCGCCCCCGGGAACCGCGCGGCGGTCGCCGGTCGTCGCTCGTCGGGCCGCTGCCCGAGAGGGCGGCCCGCCGTGCGGCGCGATCGGCGCGAGACATCCGGAACCTAGCCCTTCAGTCCCTGCGTGGCCACGCCGTCGACGAGGAACCGCTGGAACACGATGAAGAAGATGAGGATCGGTAGCAGGGCGAGGAACGACACCGCGACGGTGGCCCCGTAATCGGAGGTGCTCGTTGCGTCGTTGTACAGGCGCAGTGCCGTCGGCAGCGGGTACTTCTCGGGTGAGTTCACGTAGAGCAGTGGACCCAGGAAGTCGTTCCAGGTCCAGATGAACGTGAAGATCGCGCTCGTGATGAGGGCCGGCTTGATGAGCGGCAGGATGATCGAGAAGAAGATGCGGATGTGCCCGGCGCCGTCGATGCGGGCCGCCTCGTCCATGTCGCGCGGGATGTTGCGGATGAACTGCACGATGAGGAACACGAAGAACGCCTCGGTCGCGAGGAACTTGGGCAGGATCAGCGGCCAGTACGTGTCGACCAGTTCGAGCCGGTTGAAGATGATGTACTGCGGAATGATGATCACGTGGAACGGCAGCAGCAGCGTGCCGATCATCGCCGCGAACAGCACGCCGACGCCCCGGAACTTGATGCGCGCGAACGCGTAGGCCGCGAGCGCCGACGAGATGAGCGTGCCGATGACGGCCATCACCGCGATGAACAGCGAGTTCGCGAAGAACCGCCACAGCGGGGTGCCGCCGATGCCCTCGACGACCTTGATGTAGTTGTCGAACGAGGGGTTCTCGGGGATCAGGCCGGGGTTCTGGCCGAATTCGCTCGACGGCTTGAACGTCGCGAACAGGAGCCAGACGAGCGGGTACAGCACGATCGCCGTGAGGGCGAGCAGCGCGACGAACCAGATGATCGTGTTGATCGTCTTGCGCTTGACGCGGCGACGCGGCTGCGGGGCGGCGGGCTCGAGGGCGTTCTCGATGACCTCGACCCGGGGGGCTTCGAACGTGGTCATCGGTTCTCTCCCGCGTAGTGCACCCAGGACTTCTGGGTCTTGAACAGAATGAAGGCGATGATCGCGACCACGACCACGAGCACCCAGGCCATGGCCGAGGCGTAGCCCATCTGCAGGTCGGCGAAGCCTCGCTTGTAGAGGTAGACGGTGTAGAAGTTCGTCATGCCCGCCGGGCCGCCCGAGCCGTTGGAGATGATGTAGGCCGAGGTGAAGATCTGGAAGGCGTTGATGAGCTCGAGCAGCAGGTTGAAGAAGATCACGCTCGAGAGCATCGGGATGGTGACGCTGCGGAACTTGCGCACCGGTCCGGCGCCGTCGACCTCGGCCGCCTCGTAGAGCTCCTGCGGGATCTGCTTGAGTCCGGCGAGGAAGATGACCATCGGCGCGCCGAACTGCCACACCGCGAGCAGGATCATCATCGGCATGACGAGCTGCACATTGCCGACCCACCCGCCGAGCTCGATGCCGAAGAAGCTCAGCGAGTTGTCGACCGGGCCGCCGGTGGAGAACATCGCCCGCCACACGATCGCGACCGAGACGGACGCGCCGATCAGCGACGGGGCGTAGAACGAGGAGCGGAAGAAGCCGCTGCCCACGCTGCGGTAGTTCAGCAGCATCGCCACGCCGAGTGCGGCGGCGAGCTTGATGGGGGTGCCGACGAGCACGTAGATGAGCGTGATCTGCACCGACTGCATGTAGTTCGGATCCTCGGTGAACATGCGCACGAAGTTGTCGAGACCGATCCACTCGGGCTCGGTGAACAGGTTGTACTTCGTGAACGCCAGGTACAGCGAGAAGATCATCGGACCGATCGTGAGGCCGAAGAATCCGATCAGCCACGGCACGAGGAACCCGTAGCCGGCCATGGTCTCGCGGCGATTCGCGGAACGCTTGACCGAGGTGGTCGGAACCTTGCCGCTCTCGGTCCGCTTGATCTGGCGCATCGCCTCACGCACGCTTCTCGACCCGGCCTCAGCCGTGACGATCGATTCGGTTTCCGTGCTCACGTGGTTCTCCGGTTCTTGCGAGAACAGTACCCCGGGCCCGGCAGGCTGCCCGACCGGGCCCGGAATCGCTGTTCGGGTGCTACTGGTTGAGGACGACGTCCATCTCGTTGAAGAACTGCTCGACCGCCTCGTCGACGGTGATGGCACCGAAGCCGAGGTCCTGGCCGAGCAGGCGGAACTTCTCCTCGAGCGTGCCGTAGCCGACGATCGGCACGGGCGGCGCGTCGCCGAGGCGGTCGGCGATGGATGCCTCGTAGTCGCGGATCTGCTGGCCGAGCGGGTCGAGCTCAGCACCCTCGAGCATCGTCTCCGAAGCGGGGAGTCCGCGGTTGGTGCCGAAGATCGCGCCCGCCTCGGGGCTGTTCACGAGGAAGTTGACGAGTGTCGCCGCGGCCTCGGGGTGCTCGGTCGTCGAGGCGATCGAGTGCAGCATCGAGGGCTTGAGGTAGAGGTCCTTCGCGCCCTCCTCGGTGATCGGCGGGGCGATCAGGCCCAGCTCGGTGAACTCCTCGCCGAGGTTGCCGAGGTAGCCGGCGCCGAAGTTGTCCCAGGTCAGCTCGCTCGCGGTGAGCGCGGTGTCGAAGGCCGAGAGGGGGTAGACCTCCTCGAGTCGCTGTTGCGGGATGGTCGCCGTGCGAACCTCCTCGCCCTGCTCCCAGAACGCCGCGCAGGTCTTCCTCGGTGAAGTTCGGCTCGCCCTCTTCGGTGAAGAGGTCCTCACCCTGGGCGCGCTGCTGGATCTCGAAGTTCTGGATGCGGCCGGTGTAGTCGGTGCCGCCCCAGACGCGCGCCGGCACCGGCATCCGTCACGTCCTGGATCCACGCGGCGTACTCCTCCCAGGTGCCACCCTCGAACTCGTCGACGCCGACCTGCTCGAGCAGCTTCGGGTTCGTGAACATGCCCCACGCGTTGGTGGAGGTCGGGATGCCCGTGGTCTCGCCGTCGACGACGCCGATGTCGAGGATGTTCTGCGCCAGCGGCTCGGTGTCGATGATGCTGCCGAGGTAGGGCTCGAGGTCGAGGAGCAGGCCGTTCTCGGAGTACTGGCGCAGGTAGGAGTAGTCGAACTGCATGACGTCGGGCAGGCCGCCGCCGGCCGCCTCGGTCTGCCGCTTCTCCCAGAACTCGGGGAACGCGAGGAACGACGAGTTCACCGTGATGTTCGGGTACTCCTCGTTGAATGCGGCGATGGCCTCCTCGTAGAGCCCGGCGCGAACGTCGTTGCCCCAGAAGGCGAGGTTGAGGGTGACCTCCTCGTCTGGGTCGTAGGTCGCGGCCGCCTCCTCGCCGCTGCCGCCGCCCGAGCACCCCGTGAGCACGAGGGCCGCGCTCGCGGTGAGTGCCGCTGCGGCAGCCGCCATGCGGCGCTTGCGAATGTTGAACATCGTTGTCCTCCCGGAAACGTCTGTGTCTGCCTGGTGCGTGGTCACGCCGTGGGAAAGCGCTTCCCCAAAGGTAGCCCCTCATGGGCGATGGGTCAACTGGATTCAGAAAATCGTTTCAATTCGTTATCGGATGCGTGGAAGAGCGCGTCGTCAGGCATGGCGCAGGTCGGTGACCGGGCTCTCGAGGCTGCGTCGCCGAGCGGCGTCGTCGCGCAGCGTCTCGGGCGTGACGACCGCACCGGTGGCCGCCGAGGAGTAGATCGCCGTGACGATCTCGAACGAGCGCGCGGCATCCGACGCGGTCGACGGCAGGGGCTCGCCCGCCGTCAGCGCGGAGTAGATGTCGCGGATGAGCGGGTCGTGGCCGCTTGCCTCCTCGAAATCGGGAAGGGCCCATCCGGCCGCCGTCTCGGCGTCGACCTCGGGCGCCGGCGTGATGCGCCAGTGCTCGTGCCCGTGCCCGTAGAGGTGGTCGACCGTGACCGTGGCGAGCTCGGTGTCGATGCGGATCGAGCTGGTCTCGCGCGGCGAGAGGGCGCTGGTGATGACGGATGCCACGGTGCCGCCCGAGAACGAGATCACCGCCGTCGAGACGTCCTCCGTCTCGGTCTCGCGCCCGAGCCGCCACAGCTGTCCCTGCACGGTCGCCCAGTCGCCGAGCAGCCACGCGAGCAGGTCGATCTGGTGGATGCCGTGGCCGAGCGTCGGCCCGCCGCCCTCCGTCGCCCACTTGCCGCGCCAGGGCACGGCGAAGTACGCGGGGTCGCGGTACCACAGCGTCTGGCAGGTCGCGACGAGGGGCCGCCCGAGCGATCCCGAATGGAGCAGGCCGCGCACGTGCGCCGCCGCGGAGCCGGTGCGCTGCTGGAACACGACCGCGAGGCGCCGGCCGGCGCGCGCGGCGGCATCCGTCATCGCGTCGAGCTCGTCGAGCGAGAGGGCGGCGGGCTTCTCGCAGATCACGTGAAGCCCCGCGTCGAGAGCGGCGACGGCCTGCTCGGCGTGCACGCCCGGGGGCGTGCACACGTGCAGCACGTCGACGGTGCCGCTTGCGAGCAGCGCGTCGAGCGACTCGAACGTCGCCGGGCCGCCCCAGCGCTCGGCGAACGCCCGCGCGAGCGCGGGGTCGCGGTCGACGACGGCGACCAGCTCGGCGTCGGGTGTGGCGGCGAGTGCGCCGGCATGGGCGTTCGCGATGGCGCCGGTGCCGATGATCGCGGCGCGCAGCGGGGTGATCTCAGGCATGGGTCTCCGTCGGGCGATCGGTCGGGTAGCGACGGAGTCGTCCGCACATGCCGAACGCGTCGGCGGCGGGCGCGTCCGCGACGCGGGCATCGGCGAGGCCGGGGTCGCGGCCCGCCTCGAGGGCGACGAGGCGATCGCCGGTCTCGCGGGCGACGGCGAGCGCGCCGGCCTCCCAGCGGGAACGCCACTCGGGTGCGCGTGGCGCGACGAGCGCCACCGCGCGTTCGTGGAGCCGGGCGAGCCTGGCCGGATCGACCGTGCCGTCGGCGTCGAACAGCGCGAGGAAGCCCTGCACCGCGAGGTCGCGCCGAGCGAGTGCGGCGGCGAGCCGTTCCGCGTCGGGTCGGTCGGCGCCGGGCAGGGTGGCGGCCACCCGGTAGCGGTCGGGGTCGGCGAGCACGTCGTCGGGGAACGTCATCACGGCATCGCCGGCTTCGGGCAGCCCGGCGTTCTGCATGATGACCCGCACCTCGAGGTCGCCGTCGTTGACGACGCGGTGGATCACGCCGGGGTCGAACCACACGAGCGCGCCCGGCGGCCAGCGGATGCTCGGCGAAACCCGAGCCGTCGACGGTCTGCAGCCGACCGCGGCCGGACACCACGAGGTACGCCTCGGCCGAGACGGTGTGCAGGTGCGGCGTGCCGCCCGCGAGTCCGTCGGGCGCCCGGCCGCCGTACACCTCGAGGGCGCTGACCGAGGTCGCGCCGGGGAAGACGGGTGGGGTTGCGGGGGTCATCGCGGGCCCAGCAGTCGGGCCACGGCGGCGCCCGCGGACGCGGCGAGCGCGGCCGCGCGGTCGGGATCGCCCGCGCCGTCGGCGATCACCACCCCGTAGCGCAGCACGAGCGTGTCGCCGGGCGCCACCTCGTGCTCCTCGCTGAAGAACGGGGCCGGGCAGAGGCACGGCGAACTCCTCGGTGCGTGCGAACCACTGCGGCGGGTGCTGCACGTTGCCGCGGGTCGTCGACGATCACGACGGTGGAGGCCGCCGCCGCTGCCGTCGTGGCGCCCGGTGAATCCCATCCACGGCGCCGCGGATGCCGCGCAGCTCGTCGCCGCCCGCCACGCCCGGCGCCAGCACGCTGCCGCCGGTGAACGAGCGGGGGCCGCGCCAGAACAGCCCGCCGTAGCCGGCGTTCTCGCGCCCGCGGGTGGTGGGCGAGCCGATCGGGATCGCGCGGTCGGTCACGTTGCGTCATGCGCGTCTCGAAGCCGAGGAGCCAGGCGTCGTCGTCGAGGATCAGCGCGCGCGACGGTGCGGCGCTCCTCGAAGAGGCGCTCGCCGGCCTCGGTGATCCACTCGAGCTCGTCGACGAAGCGGTCGGCGCCGCGCCCGCGGCATCCGCTCGCTGCTCGAACGCACCGATGCCGCTGGGTGCCGTCGTTCGGCAGCTGCACGTAGCCCTGGCCGCGCACGAAGGTGGGCCCGCCCCAGAAGTTCTCGTCGCCGACGACGGGCAGCGACCACGCGATGCCCTTGTGCCAGACGTGGTCGTGCGGGCGGAAGAGCGTGACGAGCTCGCCGCCGAGCGTGCGGATCGGGTGCAGGTACGGCTGCGGCGACTCGAGCTGCACATCGGTCGGACGGTGGACGTACTCGGCGAGCACGGCCTCGTCGGCGGCGATCGACACGCGATCGCCCTGCTCCTCGACGCGGATGGTGGTCATCGGATCTCCTCGGTATCGTCGTCGACCTGCGGGTTGCGCTGCGCGGCGCGCGGCGGGATAGCGTTACCGGAAAGCGCTATCCCGAGCCTACACGGTCGAGCTCGATCGGGCGATCGAGCCCCGTCACGCGCGTCGTCGGCCAACGCGGGTCGATAGTCAGCACCTCGATGCCGTCGGGCCGCACCAGCACGGTGTCCTCGACCTTGGCGCCCGGCGCGGTCGGGTTCCACGCGAACGCCTGGTCGGGCCTGCACCGGGTCGGTGACGGCGGGCGTGCCCCGCGGGTCGCGGCCCGCGTAGCCGGCCGCGCCGCCCTGGTGATGGCGGCGCCACTCCCCCGGGTCGAAGCCCGAGCGCCCGTACGCGGCGATGCCCGCGGCGAACGCCTCGCCGACCGTCGCCCCGACCCACGTGCCCGCGAGGAACGCCGCCTCGACGTCGAGGATGCGACGTGCCGCATCGGCCTCGATCGCCGACGCGCCCCAGCGCACCCAGCGCGTGGCGTTCGCGATGAGGCCGTGCCGACGACCGCACACCACGAGCATCGCGCGGTCGCCGAGGGGCGCTGCGGTGGGCAGCGGATGCCGGTGGGCGAGCCGCGATCGCCCGGCGACGAGCGTCACGAGGGGGTCGATGCCGCGCGCCACGAGGTCGGCGGCGAGCCGGGCGGCCACGTCGCGCTCGGCGTCGGCCGGGCGGGCGCCGGTCGCGGCATCCGTCAGCACCTCGGCGACCTCCCGGCAGAGGGCGCGGTACCGCGCGAGCTCGGCGGGCAGCAGGCTCGCCCGCGCCGTGCGCAGGTCGGCCGCGGCATCCGGCTCGTCGAGCCCGGCCGCGCCCGTCGGGCACGAGCGCGTCATGCCAGGGCACCCGGGTCACCGCGAGGTCGAGGGACGGGCCGACCTCCTCCGCGGCCAACCGGTCGGCCTCGTTGTCGTACACGCGCAACTCGTCGCCGTCGCGGCGCACCACGACCGCGGCCACGGGGTCGCCCGCGAGCGACACATGGGTGCGGGCGCCGTCGAGGTACCACGCGACCGCGGTGTGCGAGCGGAGCACGATCGAGTCGGCGCCCCGCCGGTCGAGCACCTCGAGCACGCGTCGCCGCTTCACGGCGCGATCGGCGATCGAGGGGGCGGATGCCGCGACGACCTCGCTCATCGCACCGGCCCCGTGCTCTCGCGCGCCTCGAGCCGGGGCCGGTACAGCACCGAGTGCTCGATCGGGCCGCCCGCGATGAGCGTGCGGAGCCGGGCCCAGACCTGCCCGCCGATCTCGCTGCGCGGCACCGACATGCTCGTGAGCCGCGGCGTGGCGAAGCCGGCCATCGGCACATCGTCGAAGCCCGCGATCGAGAGGTCGCCCGGCACGTCGACGCCGAGCTCGCGCAGCCGAGTCATGAGGCCGAGCGCCACGAGGTCGTTGAACGCGATCACCGCGGTGGCGCCCGCGTCACGGGCGGCGAGCACCGCGCCGGCCGCGGCGTAGCCGTCCTCGAGTCGGGATCCTCCTGGCACCACGTCGATGCGCACGTCGGGATGGGCGCTCGTGGCGTCGGCGACCCCGCGCAGCCGCTCGGCGTTCGAGGCGCTCGACGCCGGCCCGCTCACGTAGGCGATGCGCCGGTGGCCGAGTGCGTGCAGGTGGTCGACGAGGTCGCGGATGCCGCGCACGTAGTCGACGCCCACGATCGGCACGTCGGCGCCGGGCAGCGGCCGGTTCACGACGACGACCGGGGCGACGCGGCTGACGAGCCGGCGCAGGCGCTGCTCGGGCATTCGCGGCGCGCACAGCACGAGCGCGTCGCACCGCTGCCGCGCCTCGATCGCGGTCGGCTCCTCGTCGTCGACGCAGCTCGGCGGTGTCGGCGACGAGCACGCGGTAGCCGTCGGAGGCCGCCGCCAGGCTCAGCCCCTTGAGGATGCCCTGGAACAGCGGGTTCTCGAGGTCGGGCACCACCATCGCGATCGTGTTGTTGCGCCCGTGCACGAGGCTGCGGGCGGCGGGGCTCGGCGAG
Source organism: uncultured Actinomycetota bacterium (assembly GCA_963799015.1). Taxonomy (GTDB): domain Bacteria; phylum Actinomycetota; class Actinomycetes; order Actinomycetales; family Microbacteriaceae; genus Agromyces. The sequence continues at coordinate 212,200 of CAWCWD010000054.1, forward strand.
TACTCGAGCGCGGCGATGGACGCCTGCACGCGCTGCACGATCCCGGGATCCACGGACTGCCTGCCGTTCAGCACGCGCGACACCGACGCCTGCGAGACGCCCGCGTGCGCGGCGACGTCGGCGATGGTGGTCGCGCGACTGCGCTCGCCCATTCCGTCTCCTCTCGTTCGGCGCTCGCCGGCGCAGCGCATCCGTTCTCCGCCTCGACCGGGACGCACCGGCGGTCGGCCACGGCACCCGCGGGAACGTGAAGCGGGAACCGGGAAACCGGTTCCTCAGTGTAGCCGCAGAGTTGCCGTGCGCCTCAGTCGTCGCCTAGGCTCTCGTCGAGAAAGCGGTTTCTCGATCCCCTCAGGAGAGTGCATGCACGTCGTCGTCACCGGATCCTCGGGCCGACTCGGTCGCAGCGTGTGCGCCGGGCTCGCGGCATCCGGGCACACCGTCGTGGGAGCCGATCGCGCGCCCGCGGCGCTCGACGGCGTCGACGAGCGCTCGATCGACCTCCGCGACGAGCACGACACGCAGGAGCTCCTCGACGACGCTGCGGCCCGACGCGGTCGTGCACCTCGCCGGCATCGCCGTGCCGTTCAGCGCGCCGGAACGCGAGATCCTCCTCACCAACACGGCACTCGCCCACACCGTGCTCGGCGCCGCTGCGCGCGCCGGCGTCGGCCGCGTGCTCGCCGCGAGCAGCCCCACCGTGATCGGCTACAGCGCGCCGGGTGGCGCGCGGCATCCGTGCCCATCGACGAAGCGCACCCCGCCCATCCGGCCAACGCCTACGCGCTGTCGAAGCTCGTGATCGAGGAGACCGTGCGCATGTTCTCGCGCACCGCTCCCGGCGCCTTCGGGTTCTTCCGCCCCTGCTACGTGATCTCGCCCGAGGAATGGGCGGGCGCGCCGACGCAGCAGGGCCACACCATCGCCGAACGCCTCGCCGACCCCGCCCTCGCGGCGGTCAGCCTGTTCAACTACCTCGACGCGCGCGACGCGGCCGCCTTCGTCGACGCCTGGCTCGCCGCCCCGGCCGAAGCGGTCGACGGCGAGGGGTTCTTCGTCGGCGCCGCCGACGCGCTCGCGACACGGCCGATCGCCGAGCTCTGGCGCGAGTACGCGCCCGCCCTCGGCGAGGCCGCCGACGCGCTCGAGGGCACGCGACCCGTCTTCTCCATCGACAAGGCCGCCGAGCGCATCGGCTGGCGACCCGAGCGCGACTGGCGCAGCGAGCTCGCCGCGGCATCCGCCATGCCGACCGAATCGAGGGCATCATGACCGCACCCGCACCCGTGTTCGACGGCGTGCTGTTCTTCCCCGTCACGCCGTTCGACGCGACCGGCGACGTCGACCTCGACCTGCTGCGCCGAGCACGTCGACTCGCGGCTGCCGTTCGCGCCCGGCGGGGTGTTCCCCGCCTGCGGCACCGGCGAGTTCCACGCGCTCTCGGCCGCGAGGCGATCGACGTCGTGCGCACCACGGTCGGCGTCGTCGGCGGCCGCGTGCCGGTCGTCGCCGGCGCGGGCGGCCCGCTCGGCCACGCGATCGAGCTCGCCCGCGGCGCCGCCGACGCCGGCGCCGACGGCCTGCTCGCTCCTGCCGCCGTACCTCGTCACGGGCACGACCGACGGGCTCGTCGCCTAGGTCGAGGCCGTGGCCGCGGCATCCGACCTGCCCGTGATCGTGTACCACCGCGGCACCGCGCGGTACACCGCCGACGCCGTCACGCGACTCGCCGCGAACCCGAAGGTCGTCGGCTTCAAGGACGGCATCGGCGACATCGGGCTCGCCCAGGAGATCGTGCTCGCCGCCGAGGCCACGGGCCGCGACTTCGCGTTCTTCAACGGCCTGCTGACCGCCGAGCTCAGCCAGGGCGCCTACCGCGGCATCGGCATCCCGCTCTACTCGTCGGCCGCGTTCGCGATGATCCCCGAGCTCGCCGCGCTGCACTACCGCGCCTACATCGACGGCGACGAGGCCGACCCGGATGACGCTGCTGCGCGAGTTCTACACGCCGCTGGTGCGGCTGCGCGACGAGACCCCCGGCTTCGGCGTCTCGCTCATCAAGGCGGGGCTGCGGCTGCGCGGGCTCGCCGTGGGCTCGGTGCGCCCGCCGCTCGTCGACCCGACGCCCGAGCAGGAGGCGCGGCTCGGCGCGATCCTCGACGACGGGCTCGCGCTCGCGGAGCGGTTCGACGCGGCGGCGGTGCGGTGACCGCGTCCATCCGCAGCATCGCGACGCGCGGCCATCCGCGTGCCGCTCTCGCGGCCCTGGGGGGCCGACGTGCGCGACCTGTCGCTCGTCGAGGTCGTCGTCGAGGACTCGGCCGGCGACCGAGGGCACGGGTTCTCGTGGACGCCGTCGATCGGCGCGGCCGCGGTGCAGGCGCTCCTCGACCACGACATCGCGGCGTTCGCCGTCGGCCGCGACGCCGACGCCGAGGCGCTCTGGGAGCCGCTGTGGCAGCACCTGCACGAGGGCGGCGGCGGCGGCATCACGACGATCGCGATGGCGGGCCTCGACCTCGCGCTCTGGGACCTCGCCGCGCGCCGCGCCGGCCTCGGCATCACCGACCTCCTCGGCCGCCGCGCACGAGTCCGCCGAGGTGTACGGCAGCGGCGTCAACCTGCACTACCCGCTCGACGAGCTCGTCGCACAGGCCGAGCGCTGGGTCGCCGCCGGCTTCGACGCCGTCAAGGTCAAGGTCGGCAAGCCCGACCTCGACGAGGACCTCGAGCGCGTCGCCGCCGTGCGCGAGGTGCTCGGACCCGACCGACGGCTGATGATCGACGCCAACCAGCGCTGGACGCTCGCGCAGGCCGAGCGCGCGATCGGCGAGCTCGCCGGGTTCGACCTGGCCTGGATCGAGGAGCCCCTGCGCGCCGACGACCTCGCCGGGCACGTCGACGCTGCGCCGACGCATCGAGGTGCCGATCGCCCTCGGCGAGAACCTGCACACCCGCTACCGCTTCGCCGAGTTCATCGACGCGGGCGCCGTCGACTCGTGCAGCCCAACATCGTGCGGGTCGGCGGCATCACGCCGTTCCGGTCGATCGCGGCGCTCGCCGACGACCGGCGCATCGACCTCGCGCCGCACCTGCTGCTCGAGCTCTCCGGCGCAGCTCGCGCTCGACCCTGCCGGGCGACCACCTGGTGGAGTCCGTCGAGGACGCCTCCTTCGAGCGCCTCGGCGCGCTCGCGGCTCCCTCGCCCGTCGCGGTGGAGGGCAACCGGCTGCGCACCACGGGGCAGCCTGGACTCGGCATCCGCTTCACCGAACCCCGAGCGGATGCCGCGGCATCCGCCGACGACCACCCGGAGGAATCATGACGACCACCGACACCTTCGACGCGCTCGACCCTCGACGAGGTCGCCGGCGCGGCCGCGTGCGGCCTTCGCGGCCACGGTCGCCTCGACGGCCGCGGAACGCGCGGCCTGGCTCACCGCGGTCGCCGACGCGCTCGACGCGCGCGGCCGACGAGCTCGTCCCGCTCGCCGACGAGGAGTCGCACCTCGGCACCGCGCGCCTCACGGGCGAGCTCGCCCGCACGACCGCGCAGCTGCGGCTGTTCGCCGAGGCGATCGTCGAGGGCTCCTACCTCGAGGCGACGATCGACCACCCGAATCCGGCGACCATCCCGCCGCGACCCGACCTGCGGCGGATGCTCCGGCCGCTCGGTCCCGTCGCCGTGTTCAGCGCCTCGAACTTCCCGTTCGCGTTCTCGGTCGCGGGCGGCGACACCGCGTCGGCGCTCGCCGCCGGATGCCCCGTCATCGTCAAGGGGCACTCGGCGCACCCGCGGCTCTCGCGCCGCACCGCCGAGATCGTGCGCGAGGCGCTCGGCGCGGCGGGCGCACCCGACGGGATCTTCGGCCACGTCGAGGGCCGCGAGACCGGCGTCGCGCTGGTGCAGCACCCCGAGGTCGCGCGCCGTCGGCTTCACCGGCTCGCTGCACGGCGGCCGGGCCCTCTTCGACCTCGCGTCGTCGCGCCCCGACCCGATCCCGTTCTACGGCGAGCTCAGCGCGGTGAACCCCGTGCTCATCACGGCCGCCGCCCTCGAGGCGCGTGCCGCCGAGCTCGCCGACGGGCTCGCCGGCGTCGTTCACGCTCGGCGCCGGCCAGTTCTGCACCAACCCCGGCGTCGTGTTCGTGCCGGCCGGCTCGGACTTCGCGGTGCGCGTCGCCGTCGCCGTGGGAACGCGCCGCACCCGCGCCGATGCTCACCGACGGGATCGCGGCGGCCTACTCCGACGGGCTCGCGGGCCTCGCCGCGCGCGACGACGTGTGGGTGGTCGCCGGCGACGTCGCGCAGCAGCCCGGCAGCGGCTCCGCGGTCGTGCTCTCGACGACGACGTCGGCGGTGCTCGCCGACCCGCAGGCGCTGCTCGCCGAGTGCTTCGGCCCGTCCACCCTCGTCGTCGAGTACGACGACCATCGACGACGCCCTGGCCGCGATCCGCGCCGTGGGCGGCAGCCTCACGGCGACCGTGCACGCCCAACCCGGCGAGGACGCTCGGCGACGTCCTCGCCGTGCTCACCGAGGTGGCCGGCCGCGTGCTGTTCGCGGGCTGGCCCACCGGGCGTCGCCGTGAGCTGGGCCCAGCAGCACGGCGGTCCGTGGCCGTCGACGACGTCGCATCCACACCTCGGTCGGCGTGACGGCGATCCGCCGGTTCCTGCGTCCCGTCGCGTACCAGGACGCGCCCGAGGCCGCACTCCCCGTCGAACTCCGCGAGGAGAATGTGCTCGGCATTCCCCGGCGCGTCGACGGGGTGCTCGTGGTGCCCGGACGCGCCGGTCGGCTGAGTGGGCGTCAGCGCAGTGGGCGGAATGCAGCCCGCATCTCAGCGGAGAAGAGCTCCGGCTCCTCCCAGGCGGCGAAGTGGCCGCCCCGGTCGACCTCGTTGAAGTAGGCGAGGTCGGGGTAGACCGCCTCGACCCAGCTGCGCGGGGAAGCCCAGATCTCGCCGGGGAACGTCGTGAAGCCGACCGGCACGGTGACCGCCGGAGGAGCTTGGCCGCTCGCAAGCGCTGCGGCCAGCGCTCGTGCGTCCTCCCAGTACGACCGGGCCGCCGATACTGCGGTGCCGGTCAGCCAGTACAGGGTGATGTTGTCGAGGATGCTGTCCCGGGTGAGATTGCCCACGGGCTCGCCGTCGACGAACGCGCGGGAGATCTTGTAGTAGCTGTCCGTGTCATGGTCGAGCATCCAGCCGGCCAGCCCGACGGGCGAATCCAGCAGGGAGTAGCCGATCGTCTGCGGCCGCGTTGCCATCTCGAGGAAGTAGCCGAAGCCGTCTTGCCTGAACAACGCGACCGCCTCGGCCGCTGTGCGTTCCTGTTCGGATTCCTTGGGCAGGTGATCGCCGATCGCGAGCACCGCCGTGAGCAGGCTCAGGTGGTAGCCGACCAGACCCTCGACCGCCTGGCGGCCCATCAGGTCCGTGACCAGGGCGCCCACGTCGCCGCCCTGGGCGACGTAGCGGGTGTACCCGAGGCGGTGCATCAGCTCCGCCCACGCGCGTGCGGTGCGGCTGGACTCCCAGCCGAGCTCGGTCGGCTCGCTGGAGAAGCCGTATCCCGGCAACGACGGCAGCACCAGGTGGAACGCGTCCTCGGCGCTGCCGCCGTACGCGGTCGGGTCGGTCAGCGGGCCGACGGTCTCCAGCAGCTCGATGACCGAGCCGGGCCAGCCATGCGTCATGATCAGCGGCAACGCGTCCTCATGCCGCGACCTGACGTGGATGAAGTGGATCTCGACCCCGTCGATCTCGGTCGTGAACTGCGGCAGCGCGTTCAGCCTCGCCCCGATCCGGCCGAAGTCGTACTCCGTCGTCCAGTAGCGGGCGAGCGCCTGCAGCGTCGCCGAGCTGCACCCCCTGCGATCGGTCTGAGACGAGCTCCTTGGTGGGCCAGCGCGTCGCCGCGATGCGCCGGCGCAAGTCGTCGATCCGCTCCTCTGGGATCTCGACCTGGAACGACTGGATTTCGGATGGTGCCGGCGATGGTGCTCATGACGTCTCCTCAAGCGCAGCGGCCTGAAGGCAACACCGACTCGATCGTGAAGAGGTCCCGCTCATGCCAGGCCGCAAGGTGGTTCAGGATGTCCTGTTCGCGAGACCTGCTGCGGCCGGTGACGCCGCCTAGGCTACTCTGCTCCACTTCACGTCGCACCCGTCGAAGGACGACAGGTGCGGCATCCGTCACGGTGCGCTCGCCGGCCGCGCTACCGCTCGCTCGTCCAGACGACATCCTCGTACTTGAACGACGGCGCGGTCTCCATCGTCAGCGACTCCGGATCTGCGACGGACCACGCCTCCCGCCAGGAGATCGACTCACCGGGGAGGATCGCCGTGGTGGGCGGGATGCCGACCTGGCCGCCCTCGGCGCCCACGTCGAGGATCCGGGTGGCCTCGACGCCGTCGGATTCGAGCCTGGAGAAGACCACCGGCTGCACGTTCTCGGAGGAGTCGTTCGTGATCGTCAGCGTGAAGACCACATCCTCCGCCTGGTCGGCGCCCACGGCGAGATCCGACGGCGTGAACGGCTCCGGCCCGGACACGGTCATCGAGACGCCGTCGTCCCACGCCTGCGTGTCGCCGAAGCCGAGCACCCCCGTCGACTCCGCGCCGGGATCGTCCGGTTCCTCCTCGGTCGGGACCGGCGAGAACTCCTCCTCCAATTGCTCTTCGATCTCCGGGATGACCTCGGAGCCGACGATCTGGCCGACGACACCGATCGTCACGACGGCGAAGACGACCGCGCCGACGATCGCGCCGAGGACGGAGACGATGAGGCCGGTGATCGCGGGCCACTTCCCGCCCCGGAGGAAGAGGGCGACGATCGCGAGCACGAACGCGATCGGCAGGAGGATGAACCCGACGACCTGGACGAACGGGATGCACGCCAACACGAATCCGACGGCAGCGATGACCAGGGCGACCACGCCGAGGACGTTCACCTTCCCGGGTTCGGGCGGACGGCCCGGGGCGCCCGGCATCGTCGTGGTCGCTCCTGCCGGGGTCATCGCGCCGGGCATCGTGCCGGCGTCGGCGGCGGTGCCGGCACCCGCGGTCCCGCCGAGGGCCGCCGCACCGTAGGGCAGCGTGGCCGTCTGGTCAGCGGGAGGCGCCAGCGGCGCGGTGTGTTCGGTCCACTGCGCGCCGTCCCAGTACCGTTGCTGGCCGCGACCGTCGTCGTACCAGCCTGCGGGAGGTTTCGTCGGATCGGTCATGGTCGCGATCATCGCAGCCGTCGCGTCGCGCGAAGGGGCCCACGGGACGATCGGATGCCGCGGCATCTGCCCGGCCCGCGGCATCCACCACGGGTCACGTCAGATGCCGAGCCCGAGGTCCGCGATCCGCACGGGCTCGCCCGTGGCGAGCGACAGGTTGCCGGCGATGCCGACCGACACGGCCTTCACGCCGTCGGCGTAGCCGGCCACGCGGCCGAGCGGCGCGTCATCCGTCACCCGGTTGAAGACGTGGTCGAGCAGGTACGCGTCGCCGCCGCCGTGGCTGCCGATGCCCTCGGGGATCGGCACGACGCGGGCGCCCTCCCAGTGCCGCTGCACGACGAGCCGCTCGGAGTCGGGTCGCACCTCGTCCTCGGGCGAGTAGCCGGGATTCATGCTCGGGTCGACCACGACGCGGCCGTCGTCGCCGATCAGCACCGCGCCCCGCTCGACGACCTCGAGCTCCGCGCGGCCCTCGGTGCCGTTGACCGTGACGCGGTACCCCTCCCAGGGCGCGTGGGCGTTCAGCGAGTAGCTCATCGTCGCGCCCGAGTCGTAGTCGACGAGCGCGGCGAGGTTGTCCTCGATGGTGATGCCGGCGTCGAACACGTCGCGGTCGCGCAGGTAGCCGTCGTGGTGCTCGTTGTCGAGGTAGAGCTCCTTCAGGTGCTCGTCGGCGGCGAGGTCGAGCGCGAACGGGTCGCCGGTCACGCCGGTGCCGCGCTCGGGCCGCTCGCCCAGCCCGCGGGCCGCCGCGTTCTCGGCGCCGTAGAAGCGGAGGCCGCCGCTCGCGAACACGCGGACGGGCGTCGCGGCGATCCACCAGTTCACGAGGTCGAAGTGGTGCGAGGCCTTGTGGATGAACAGCCCGCCCGAGTTCGCCTTCTGCCGGTGCCAGCGCCGGAAGTAGTCGGCGCCGTGCACGGTGTCGAGCGCCCACTCGAAGTGCACCGACGTCACGGCGCCGATCTCGCCGTCGGCGATGACCTGCCGCAGCGTGGAGTTGCGCGGGCTGTAGCGGTAGTTGAACGTCGTGATGACCTCGCGCCCGGTGTCGGCGATCGCCTCGCCGATGCGGCGCACGCTCTCCGCGTCGATCGTCAGCGGCTTCTCCACGACGACATCGGCGCCCGCGTGCAGCGCCCGCACGACGTAGTCGGCGTGGGTGAAGTCGGGGGTGGTCACGATGACCCGGTCGAGGCGCTCGTCGCGGATCATGCGCTCGAGGTCGTCGGGCGCGTAGCGCGCGGGCGCCGGATGCCCCGCCGCCACGACCTCGCGCTCGTACACGTCGAGCCGGCCCGGGTTGACGTCGCTCCACGCGACGAGCTGCGCGATGCCCGGAACGTGCTCGGCGCCGAGCTGCGTGCCCGACAGCGCACGGATGTACATTCCCGCCCGACTGCCCGTTCCGATGAGTCCGTACCGTTCCTGCTGCGCCATCGCGTGCTCCACTCGGTCGACGTGCGAGAAAGCGCTTCCTCCGCGGCATCCGCGAATCGGTGCATCGGGTTGAAATCAGGCGGGAAAGCGCTATCTCGGTTCGAGTGTCATTTCTACCAGCAAGAGCACGCACGTCCAAACCTCGGACCCACCGGGGCGGCTGCGCGGTAGAGTCGAGGCGCCCGACGGGGCGGCACACTGCGGGAGGACTGATGGCCGAGGGCGGCATCGAGACGAGGCGAAGCGCACCGGCGACCCTGCACGACGTCGCGCGTGAGGCGGGCGTGTCGCTCGCGACGGCCTCACGCTCCCTCAACGGCAGCACTCGCAAGGTCAACGAGGAGTATCGCAAGCGCGTGCTCGAGGCCGCCGCACGGCTCGACTACTCCCCCAACCTCTCGGCGCAGGCGGTGGCACGCGGCACCACCACGACCGTCGCGCTGCTCGTCGCCGACATCGCCGACCCGTACTTCTCCTCGATCGCGGCGGGCGTCGTCGCCGAGGCCGACACCGCGCGGCTCATCGTCACGATGGCGGCGACCGAGCGCGACCCCGAACGCGAGCTCGAGCTCGTGCGCACGCTGCGCGGACAGCGTCCCCGCGTCATGATCCTGGCCGGATCCCGGCCGACCTCCGATCCCACCGAGGGCGCGCTCGGCGAGGAGCTCCGCGCCTACGAGCGCTCGGGCGGCCTGGTGGTGCTCATCAGCCGCAACGAGCTCGACCTGCGCACCGTGCTCGTCGAGAACCTCGCCGGAGCCGAGGCACTCGCACGCGCACTCGTCGACATCGGCTACCGGCGATTCGCGGTCATCACGGGCGGCGAAGGGCTGCGCACGGCGGCCGACCGCGTCGAGGGCTTCCGCGCCGGACTCGACGCGAAGGGCGGCGAGTTGCGCGACGACGACGTGATCCGTGCCGCGTTCACCCGCGACGGCGGGTACGACGGCATGCGCCGTCTGATCGAACGCGGCCTCGGCGACATCGAGCTCGTGTTCGCTGCGAACGACGTCATGGCGGTCGGCGCACTCTCGGCGATCCGCGACGCCGGGCTCACGCCGGGCAGGGATGTCGCGGTGGCCGGCTTCGACGACATCCCCACGGTGCGCGACGTCACGCCGGCGCTCACGACCGTGCGCGTGCCGCTCGAGGAGCTCGGGCGCCGCGCACTGCGGCTCGCGCTCGGCGACGCGGATGCCGCGAGCGAGGGCGCCGTGCGCACCGAGGTCGTGCTGCGCGAGTCCACGCCGCCCCGCATCTGACGCCGCCCGGCCGCACCCTCCGCGTGCGGCATCCGCTCGCTGACGTCCATGCGAACTCCCGCCTCGGCGAGCGCGGCCGCGCCCGCCGCGTGGAACTCCTGCGAAGTGAAGCCCCAAGCGCGGCGCTGCCCACGGGCCGAGGCGCGGACGCCCGTCCGCGGGCCCGCGGCCTCCCCCGCACCCGGCGGTCCGCGGCTCCCACTCCCGGCGCCGCGGTCCCACGTCCGTCGCCCGCGGCGCCCCGGCCGCGCCGCGGCCTCCGCCCGCCGAACACCCGTTCGCGGCGGGGCGCGTGCCGCTCGCATCGGCGCGAGTGGGCGATCCTGGCGAATCGCTCGCCCGAACGCCGCCAAGATCGCCCAATCGCGAGAGACACGGGAGGCCGGGTCGGCGCCCCCGGCAGGAACGACGCGTGCCCCGCGACCTGGGTGTTGCGCGATCACGCCGTCGTGTCCTACACTCGGGTAAACGCTTTCCCGCAGCGGAGCGGCGACCCTCGCCACCCGCTCCCGGCTCGAACAGGACACACCGTGGCAGAGCAGACCACCCCGCAGACCACCCCGCAGACCACCCCGCCGACCGTCGGCATCATCATGAACGGCGTCTCCGGCCGCATGGGCTACCGGCAGCACCTCGTGCGCTCGATCCTCGCGATCCGCGAGCAGGGCGGCGTGCTCCTCGCCGACGGCGTGACCCGCGTGCAGGTCGAGCCGATCCTCGTCGGCCGCTCCGAGGCCAAGCTCGCCGAGCTCGCGGCCAGGCACGGCATCGAGCACTACACGACGAACCTCGACGAGGCGCTCGCCGACGACCGCTGGCAGATCTACGCCGACTTCCTCGTGACGAAGGCCCGCGCGCAGGCGATCAGGAAGGCCATCGCGGCCGGCAAGGCGATCTACACCGAGAAGCCCACCGCCGAGAGCTTCGAGGAGGCGCTCGAGCTCGCACGCCTGGCCGAGGAGGCCGGCATCAAGAACGGCGTCGTGCACGACAAGCTCTACCTGCCGGGCCTGCAGAAGCTGAAGCGCCTCATCGACTCGGGCTTCTTCGGCCGCATCCTCTCCGTCCGCGGCGAGTTCGGCTACTGGGTCTTCGAGGGCGACTGGCAGCCGGCGCAGCGCCCGAGCTGGAACTACCGCGCCGAGGACGGCGGCGGCATCATCGTCGACATGTTCCCGCACTGGAACTACGTGCTCGAGAACCTGTTCGGCCGGGTCGAGTCCGTCTACGCCAAGGCGGTCACCGAGATCCCCGAGCGCGTCGACGAGAAGGGCCACCCCTACCCGGCCACCGCCGACGACGCCGCCTACGCGATCTTCGAGCTCGAGGGCGGCGTGATCGCGCAGCTCAACTCGAGCTGGACCACGCGGGTGAACCGCGACGAGCTCGTCGAGTTCCAGGTCGACGGCACGAACGGCTCCGCAGTCGTCGGCCTCTTCGGCTGCAAGATCCAGCCGCGCAACGCCACGCCGAAGCCCGTGTGGAACCCCGACCTCGCCGACGCGCACGACTACGACGCCGACTGGATCGAGGTCCCCGACGAACGACGTGTTCGAGAACGGGTTCAAGACGCAGTGGGAGGAGTTCATCCGCCACGTCATCGAGGACGCCCCGAACCACTACGACTTCCTCGCGGGCGCCCGCGGCGTGCTGCTCGCCGAGGAGGGCCTCCGCTCCTCCGCCGAGGGCCGCCGCATCGCCCTGCCGGTCGTCACCCTCGGCAGTGGGCCGACGGATGCCGCGAGCGCAACGGATGCCGCGGCGCCCGCGTCCGATCAGGCCTCCGAGCTGACCGGGGCACGCTGATCATGACCGCGATCACCCTCATCGACGGCTCGGGCGCTCTCCGCGCGGTGCCGCTCGCGGAGGCGCCGGCGTTCCACAAGCCGCGGCATCCGCTCACGAGCCGCGTCGCATACGCGGCCGCCCACGTGGTGCCGAAGCCGTTCGCCGACAACACCCCCGGCGAGCCCGCCGAGATCGACTGGGACGCCACCCTCGCGTTCCGCCACCACGTCTGGTCGTGGGGGCTCGGCGTCGCCGACGCCATGGACACCGCGCAGCGCAACATGGGCCTCGACGCCCCGGCCACGCGCGAACTGATCTCCCGCAGTGCCGCCGAAGCGGCATCCGTGGGTGCGAACCTCGTCGTCGGCGTGAATACCGACCATGTCGGCGACGAGTCCATCTCGCTCGAGCAGGTGATCGACGCCTACAAGGAGCAGCTCCATCACGCCGAGGACGCGGGCGCCGGCGTCGTGCTCATGGCGAGTCGACACCTCGCCCGCGCCGCGCGCACCGCCGACGACTACCGCCGCGTGTACCGCCAGGTGCTCGCCGCGGCGGGCGGCCCCGTGGTGCTGCACTGGCTCGGCACGGCGTTCGACCCGGCCCTGGCCGGCTACTTCGGCTCCGACGACACGGATGCGGCGGCCGCGACGCTCCTGCAGATCATCGAGTACAACCGCGACAAGGTCTCGGGCGTGAAGATGAGCCTGCTCGACGCCGACGCCGAGATCGCCGTGCGCCGGCAGCTGCCCGAGTCGGCCCGCATGTTCACGGGCGACGACTTCCACTACGTCGGCCTCATCGAGGGCGACCCTCGACCCTTCGACAGGCTCAGGCAAGGCTCAGGCTCAGGCTCAGGCTCAGGCTCAGGCTCAGGCTCAGGCTCAGGCTCAGGCTCAGGGCAGGCTCGCGACCACTCCGACGCGCTGCTCGGCGCGTTCGCAGCGCTCGCGCCCAACGCCTCCGCGGCGATCCAGGCGCTCGACCGCGACGACACGGCCGCGTACCGCGACATCCTCGGCCCCACCGAGGCGCTCTCGCAGCAGGTCTTCGCGGCGCCGACGTACTACTACAAGACCGGCATCGCCTTCCTCGCGTGGCTCAACGGCCACCAGCCGGCGTTCCAGATGGTCGGCGGCCTGCACGCCGCGCGCAGCCTCCCGCACCTCTCGCGCATCGTCGAGCTCGCGAACGCGTCGGGCGCCCTCGAGCGGCCCGAGCTCGCTGCGGCGCGCTGGCATTCGCTCCTCACGCTCAACGGCGTCGACGTGGCGAGCGCGGCGACTGCGACGACCGCGACGGACGACCCCGAGGTCGCGCTCGACGGAGCGGCACCCGCCGGCTCGCAGCAGGCAGCGGATGCCGCGACGCCCGGTCATCCGACGACGTCGAGGTGCTCGCGTGAGCGCCCACCCGCGCCTGTCGATCAACCAGGCGACGATCAAGTACGCCTCGCTCGACGAGGCGCTGCGGGTCACCGTCGCCGGCGGCGTCGAGTCGATCGGGCTCTGGCGTGAGCCGGTGCAGGCCGTCGGCCTCGAGGAGGCGGCACGCCGCTTCGGGGACACGGGACTCCGCCTGTCGACCTACTGCCGCGGCGGCTTCTTCACGATGCCCGAAGGCCCCGCCCGTCGCGCGTCGATCGACGACAACCGCCGTGGCATCGAGGAGGCGGCGACGCTCGCCGCGGCCGGCGCACCCGGTTCGACGGCCGTGTTCGTGCTCGTCGCCGGCGGCATCCCCGACGGCTCGACCGACCTCATCGGGGCCCGCGCCCGCGTCGCCGACGCCCTGGCCGAGCTCGCGCCCGAGGCGCAGGCGGCGGGCGTGACGCTCGCGATCGAGCCGCTGCATCCGATGTACGCCTCCGACCGCGCCGTGATCTCGACGCTGAAGCAGGCGCTCGACCTCGCCGAGCCGTTCGACCCGTCGGTCGTCGGCGTCACGGTCGACACGTTCCACGTCTGGTGGGACCCCGAGGTGCTGTCGCAGATCGCCCGCGCGGGCGCCGAGGGCCGCATCGCGACCTACCAGGTCTGCGACTGGAAGACCCCGCTTCCCGCCGACGTGCTCCTCGGGCGGCATTACCCCGGCGACGGGGTGATCGACTTCGCCACGCTCACCGGGGCCGTCGAGGCCACCGGGTACACGGGTGACATCGAGGTGGAGATCTTCAACCAGGAGATCTGGGACACGCCGTTCGCCGACGTCGTCGCCCGCACCGCCGCGGCGTTCGAGGCCGCCGTGGCGCCGCACCTCGTGGCATCCGTCACCGCCTGACCCGGCCCGGACCCGGGCCGTCACCGCCCCACCCGCGCCGGCACGGAGAGGTCTCAGTCGAGGCGCGTGATCGCCGGCATCGTGAACGTGCCGTCGAGCATCGCCGCGCGCGGCTGGTAGACCCGCAGCATCGGGCGGAAGTCGCCTTGGGGCGTCGGCAGCCAGTTCGCCGCCGCCGCCTCGTCGTCGTCGGGTCGTTCGTGCTGCATGCGGATCACGATGGAGCCGTCCTCGCCGGTGACGAGGCCCGGCGTCCGGTCGCCGATCGAGTACCGCTCGATCGGGTTGGCGACGAGGTAGAACTCGGGCGTCGAGTACATGGTGATCGACCAGAACGCGTCGGCCGGCGGCAGGTCGCGCAGGTGCAGCTCGTACGCGTGGGCGCCGCTCAGCTGCTCGCCGTCGGCGTCGACGAAGACCTCGGCGTAGTACGCCTCGTAGCCGTGGTTGCCCCACAGGCCGTTGCGTGCCGCCCGGGCCCGCACGGCGTAGCCCTCGGCGCGGTCGGCGATCTTCCATTCGGGATCGTCGATCGTGCCGAGGCCGAGGAAGTCGATGTTGTAGTCGAACCCGTGCGGCCATCCCAGCCAGCCGTTCACGCCGGCCGACTGGTCGGGCTTCGACATCTCCTCCACGTCGCTCCGGCCCTCGGCGAACGCGTTCGCGAGGTGCTCCTCGAGGTCGCGGGCGACGATGCCGTACGGATTGCGCGGGTCGGTGAGGCCGTAGTCCGAGTACCGGTGCAGGAACTCCACGTCGGCGCGGGCCGGCGGGAACGCCTGGCTCCAGACCCGCAGCAGTTCCCAGAACCGCAGGTGCTCGGGCAGGTCGGCGTGCGGCTGGGGGATGCCGCGAACGGGCCGGTTGCCCTCGAGCGGGGTCAGGGTGAACTGCGGCTGCAGGGCGCGCACGCGCGGCATGTCCTCCTCGCCGTCGACGGCGAGCCGCCCGACGATCGCCGCGAGGTCGGTGGGCGACTCGATCACGGGCACGCCGTCGGGGGCTTCTCCCGTCCATCCGGGCGGGGTGATGAGGTAGGTGCCCTCTGCGGTCCCGGTGGCGCGGCGGCCGACGTACGCGAAGTTGTTCGTCCACGCGTCCACGAACTGCAGCACGTAGTAGGCGCCGTCGGTGTCGGGCACGTGCAGGAGCAGCGGGCCGCCCGAGAGGTCGAGCAGGCCGAGCGCGTACACCGTGTCGTTGTTGACGCTCACGAACGCATCGGCCGGCGACGCGAGGCCCGTGGCGTGGGCGAAGGTGTTGAACTGCGCCGGCGGCAGCGAGCCGAGGCCGTGCGCCGCGATCGCCTGCATGCTCGACACGTTGTACACCAGCGGATACCCGAAGACGTACGCATCCAGCAGGTGACGCTCGGTCCAGTCCATCGATTCCCCCGTTCCGTCCGGCCCGGCGCCGGACGCACTCCTCACACGCTACGCGTGCGGCGCCGCTCGAGCGAGACGTAGAACACCGCGTACACGGCGGCGGAGACGACGATGCCGACCGCGAACATCCAGGCGCTCGGCCGCGACCATTCGAGGTCGCCGAGCCGCACGACGACGGCGATGACGATGCACGCGAGGCTCACGAGCTGGGCCTGGAGGACACGGCGGAACGCCGACCATCGGTTGTCCCACAGCATCCAGATGTTCACCATGCCGGGCAGCGTGAGCACCACGCCGACGATGCGCGCCGTGAGCGGGGTGACCTCCCACCCCCACGAGCCGATGAGCAGCGACGGCACGAAGAACAGCACGAAGCCGGTGACGGATGCCGCGGCGCCCACGAGCGCGAGCACGTATCGCCACGGCGCCGGGATCTCGACGTCATCGCCCTCGGGCATGCCGTCGTCCTCGCGCAGGTTCAGGATGATCGCCACGAGCACGAGCACCGGCGTGGCCACGTAGAGCGCGACCCACGTGATGAACGAGATGTGCCCGAAGTGGAATCGGTCCCAGTGCAGGAAGGTCGCCGCCGAGGCGAGCACGGCGAACACGAGCACGGCCGGGAAGCCGTGCCGCACGCGGTGCCAGCGCCGCTGCACCGCCACCTGGACGAAGAACCAGATGCCGCCCGCGTAGGCGGAGCCGAGCAGCATCGCCGTGATCGGCGGGTTGATGGTCCACGCGAAGTGCTGCTCGGTTGCCGGCCGGCAGCACGAGCAGCAGGAATGCGGCGGCGACGAGGAACGGGATGAGCACGTAGGCGAGCACGCGCGTGTACGGCAGCACGCGGTCGGTCGGGCCCGCGCGGTGCCGCTCGGGCGCGGGCTCGTGGGACTCGGCCGCCTCGGCCGGCTCGGCAGGTCGGTCCGCGGCGACGGTGTCGTCTCGGTCGGGTTCGACGTCGCTCATGATCGGCTCCCTCGTGTCGGATGTCGCCCGGCGATGCGGCCGCTCAGGTGGCGGATGCCGCGGCATCCGCCCCGTTCCGTTGCCTGGCGTATGCGACGGCATCGTCGACGTGGAGGTGCCGCCCGCGCGCCCGCGCCGCCTCGAACGTCTCAGCGGTCGGGCCCGCGAGGATCCCCTCGACGAACTGCTGGTGGAACGAGAACGACGGGGCGTTGTAGAGGCCGGTGCGCTCGCGCACCACCTGCGCCGCGCCGAGGAGCGTGCCGGCCCGGCCGGGATCACCGCGCGCAGCCGCGACCGCGGTGAGCCCCTCGAGGGCGTAGGCGACGCCCTCGTCGTGGTGCAGCCGGGCGGACAGGGTGAGGCACTCCTCGAAGCAGTCCCGCGCGACGTCGAAGTCGCCGAGCAGGAGCTCGGCCCAGCCGCGGTGATGCAGGGCGATCGCCTCGCCGAGGTCGTCATGCTGGCGCTGCGCGACGGCGAGGCTCTCGTCGAACCGTGCGAGCGCCCCGTGCACGTCCTGCGTGAGCAGCGCCACGCGTCCGATCGTCACGAGCGCCATCCCCTCGCCCCAGGTGTCGCCCGCCTCGCGGAAGAGGCCGAGGCTCGCGTCGAGCGCCTCCCGGGCGCGCGTGGGGTCGGGCTCGCGGGAGCCGAGGAGCGCGAGCGCGAGGGAGATCAGGGCCAGCGCCTCGCCGGATCGATCGCCCTCGCGGCGGAACAACGCCGCGCTCTCACCCAGCCCGGGCACGAGCCATTCGTCGGGGTCCTGCCAGAAGGCGATCGCGCGCGTGAAGTAGAGGGCGATGGCGCGTGTCAGGTCGTCGAGCTCCTCACCGGAGTCGAGCACCTCCCGCATCCACCCGCGCACCTCCCCGAGGTGGCCGTCGACCCACCAGTACACGTAGAGCGTCCAGGCGAAGTGCGCGGCGACGGTCCACTGCCGGGTGTCGAGCAGGTGCCGGGCCGTGGCACGCAGGTTGTCGCCCTCCTCCGAGAGGCGGTCGATCCACCCGATCTGCGGGGCGCCCTCGAGCTCGTACTCCGCCTGCTCGCCGAGCCGCACGAAGTACCGCGCGTGCCGGTCGCGGAGGGCGCGGACATCCGGTCGGCCGTCGAGCTGTTCGAGCGCGTACTCGCGCACCGTCGAGAGCATCGAGAACACCGCGCGGTCGCCGCGGTCCTGCTGGCGCACGAGGCTTCCGTCGACGAGGCCGCGCGAGGTCCTCGAGCGTGTCGGCGCTCGGGGATGCCCTCGGCGATCCACTCGGCGGCGTCGAGCGTGAACCCGCCCGCGAAGAGCCCGAGCCGTGCGAGGAGCTCCTGTTCGGAGGGCGTGAGCAGCTGCGTGCTCCACTCGATCGTGGAGCGGATGGTGCGCTGGCGTTCTGGCAGGTCGCGCACGCCGCCGCCGAGCACGAGGAGACGCTGGTCGAGGCGTTCCAGCAGCTCGGCCGGTGCGAGCACGCGCGCCCGCGCCGCGGCCAGTTCGAGCGCGAGCGGCACGCCGTCGAGCGCGATGCAGATGCGCACGATGTCCTCCACGTTGTCGCTCGGTGAGCTCGAAATCGGGCTTCGCAGCGCGCACCCGCTCGACGAAGAGGTTCACCGCGGGAGCCGAGAGCGCCCGGCCGACGCTCACGCCGTGCCGCAGGTCGGGCAGGGCGAGCGGGCCGAGCTCGACGCCGTGCTCGCCGCTGACGCGCAGCAGGATGCGGCTCGTCACGAGCACGGTGAGGTGCGGGGCATCCGTGAGCAGCGAACGGATGGCGGGCGCGGCCTCGACGACCTGCTCGACGTTGTCGAGGAGGAGCAGCATGCGACGGTCGCGCACCGCCATGCGGAGCTTCTCGTCGAGCGTGCCGTCGCCGACGTCGATGATCCCGAGGGCGTTCGCGATGGCGGCCGGCACGAGGCCGGGGTCGGTCACGGGTGCGAGGTCGACGAACGCGACACCGCCGGGGAAGCGGTCGTGCACGCGATTTCCGGCGTCGATCGAGAGGCGGCTCTTGCCGATGCCGCCGGGCCCGGTGAGCGTCACGAGCCGCACGTCGTCGTCGGAGAGGAGGTCGACGACCGTCTCGAGCTCGCGCTCGCGGCCGATGAGCGAGGTGAGGGCCGCCGGCAGCTCCACCGTGCCGTCCATCGACGCGACGGGCATCGGCGGACTCCGACGATGCGCGCGTGAACCGCTCGGCGAGGAGCGTGGCGAGGTCGGCGCGCACGAGCTCGGCGAGCTGCTCGGGGTCGGAGAAGTGCGCGTACGAGGCACGGCCGTCGCCCTTGATGCGGTCGAGGAGCTCCAGCAGCCGGGGCTCGCGTTCGCCGCCCTGCTTCACGTAGACGAGCTTGGGCATCTCGGGGCGCGCGAGCCGGTACTCGTCCTCGAGGCCCGAGAGGTCCTCGCCGGGCGCCACCCAGCCGTACCGCTCGCCGTAGAGCCCCAGGAAGATGTCGCTCTGCGCGAGGTAGGCCCGGTACAGGTCGCGGGGCGGATGCGGGCGCGCGCCGAGTTCGAACATGACGGGAGCGAGGTTCAGCTGCTCGATCGCCGCGCGCACGGCACGTCGCTCCGTCGCGAGCTCGCGGAGCGTCGAACTCACGAACACGCGCAGGCGTTGGTCGGGAGTGCGGATCGCCGGATCGGCGGGGCTCATGCAATGAAGTCTGTTCCTCGCGACATCCGCGTGTAAATACCCATGACGGGGCGCGCGCACCGCCCTGCTGGCAGGCCGCGGCGGCACGGCGGTACACTCGCCGCGTGGCGGCCGCCGCGTCGCCCGCCGTGGGGCTGCGAGGGAATCGAATGGACGCTCGTGCATCGGCGGCTCGGCCGCCCGTGATCCTGGTGGCCTCGGCCGACGAGGGAGTGCGCAGGTCGCTGCTCGTGCCGCTCCGGAGGCGGTACGCCGAGGACTACCGGATCGTCGAGGCCGACGGCCCCGCCAGCGCGGTCGCGGCGATCGACGAGCTGGCCGCGACCGACGGCCAGGGCGTGGCGCTCGTGCTGGCCGACGACGCGACGCCGGTCGGCGGTCACGACAGCGTGTTCGCCGCGGCACGCCGCGCCTTTCCCGACGTGCGGAGGGGCCTCGTCATCGAGTGGGGATCCTGGGCCGACCGGGCGACGGCCGACGCGGTCCTGGAGCTCATGACGCGGGTGCAGATCGACTACTACGTGGTGCGGCCGGTGCACTCCCCCGACGAGTCGTTCCATCGAGCGGTCACCGACTTCCTGCGCGAGTGGGAGGCATCGGCGGGCAAGCGCCATCGCGGCTTCACGGTGATCGGCGACGACGCGCAGCCGCGCACGCACGTGCTGCGCAGCCGCCTCGCCCGAGGCGGGGTGCCCAGCGATCACCTCGACCCGTCGTCGCCCGATGCGGCATCGATGCTCGCCGCCGCCGGCGTCGAGTACGCGGGCGTGCCGCTCGTGCGCACGGCCGACGGCCGCGTGCTCGTCGATCCCGACGACGCGGAGCTCGCCCGCGCCTACGGCCTCGAGACCTCGCTGCCCGACCGCGTCGTCGATCTCGCCGTCGTCGGGGCGGGGCCCGCCGGCCTGGCCTCTGCGGTGTACGCGGCATCCGAGGGACTCGACACGCTCGTGCTCGAGGGCGAGTCGATCGGCGGACAGGCGGGCTCGAGCTCGCTGATCCGCAACTACCTCGGATTCTCGCGGGGCGTCTCGGGCGCCGAGCTCGCCCAGCGCGCCTACCAGCAGGCGTGGGTGTTCGGGGCGCGGTTCGCGCACACCCGCACGGTCACGGGCATGCGCGTCGTCGACCACGGATTCGAGCTCGACGTGGCGGGCGGCGAGGTGGTGCGGGCGCGCGCGCGTGGTGCTCGCCTCGGGCGTGACCTACCGCCGTCTCTCCGCGCCCGGCCTGCAGCCGTTCGTCGGCTCCTCGGTGTTCTACGGCGCCTCCTCGGTCGAGGCGCGTGCGCAGTCGGGCCGCGACGTGCTCGTCGTCGGCGGCGGCAACTCGGCCGGGCAGGCGGCACTGCACCTCGCGCGCTACGCGCGTTCGGTGTCGCTCGTGGTGCGCGGCCCGTCGCTCGCCGCGAGCATGTCGCGGTACCTCATCGACCAGCTGGATGCGGCGGGCGTCGGGCTCGTCACCGGTGCGAGGGTCGTCGACGCGGGCGCCGCCGAAGCCGACCGACTCGACCACGTGGTGCTCGAGCGCACGGAATCGGGCGAGCGCGTCTCGGTGCCCGCCGACGCCGTGTTCGTCACGATCGGCGCCCGCCCGCACACCGAATGGCTGGCGCCCGAGGTGCTGCGCGACCAGTGGGGCTCGGTGATCACGGGACCCGACGTGCTCACCGAGGGCGGCCGGCGCGCGTGGCTCGGCGGCGACGACGGCCCTGCGCCGCTCGAGTCCATCGGTGCCGGGGTTCTTCGCGGTCGGCGACGTGCGCCGCGGATCGATCAAGCGCGTCGCGTCGGCGGTCGGCGAGGGCTCGGTCGTGATCTCGTCGGTGCACGCGCACCTCGGCGCGCTCGCGGGCGGCTGACGCCCGGGCGCACTCCGGCACCGCGTAGTCTGCGGAGCATGCTCGAGGTCGTCGGATACGTCATCCCCTTCGGGGTCGGGGTGGCGCTCAGCCCGCTCCCGATCATCGCGGTGCTCCTGCTCGTGATGGCCCCGGTGGGCGCACGCGGCGGCGTGCTCTTCCTCGTCGCCCGGCTGCTGTCGTTCGCGGTCCTGACCGCGGCGTTCGCGTGGGCCTCCGACCTGATCGACGACGCCGCGTCCTCGACGACGCCGGCGGCCGTGCTGCGGCTCCTCGTGGGCGTCGGCCTGGTCGTGTGGGCCGTGGTGAAGTGGCACCGACGGCCGCGTGGCGATGAGGAGCCGAAGCTGCCGGGGTGGATGAGCTCGATCGACGGCATGTCCGCGGGCGCGGCGTTCCGCCTGGGCTTCGTGATGACGGCCGTCAATCCGAAGGAGATCGCCTTCGCCGCCGGGGCCGGCCTGACGGTCGGCGGGGCGATGCTCGGTGCCGGCGAGATGGTGCTCGTCGGTGCCGTGTTCGTGGTCATCGCCTGCGCCGGCATCGCCGTGCCGGTCGTCGCCGTCCTCGTCGGCGGCGAGCGCATGGGTCCGATCCTCGTCGAGAGCCGGGCGTGGCTCGTGCGCAACAACACGATCGTGCTGGCGATCGTGCTGCTCGTGCTCGGCGCGGTGCTGATCGGCAGCGGCCTCTCGGGACTCGCCTGAGCCGCGGCATCGCCGCTCAGGCCGACTGCACCCGGTCGAGCTCGGCGTAGCGGCCGCCCGCCGCGAGGAGCTCGTCGTGCGACCCGACCTCGACGATGCGGCCGCGCTCGAGCACGACGATGCGGTCGGCCGACGCGGATCGTCGACAGCCGGTGCGCGACCACGAGCGTCGTGCGTCCGCGCATGAGGTGCTCGAGCGCGCCCTTGACGAGCGCCTCGGACTCGGGGTCGAGCGCGGACGTCGCCTCGTCGAGCAGCAGCACCCGCGGGTCGCGCACGAGCGCGCGCGCGATCGCGAGCCGCTGGCGCTGGCCGCCCGACAGGCGCGCGCCGCGCTCGCCGACGACGGTGTCCCAGCCCTGGGGCTGCGCGTCGACGATCTCGAGCGCGTTCGCGTCGCGCAGGGCGGCGAGCACGCGCTCGTCGTCGGCACGTCGCCGAGGCCGTAGGCGATGTTCTCGCGGATCGTGCCCTCGAAGAGCACCGACTCCTGCGGCACGACCGAGACGAACCGGCGGAACGTGCGCAGGTCGAGCTCCTCCATGTCGACGCCGTCGAGCAGCATCTGCCCGCGCGTCGGCCGCAGGAAGCCGAGCACGAGGTTGAGGAGCGTCGACTTGCCGGAGCCGGACGAGCCCACGAACGCGACGGTCTCGCCCGCGGCGGATCTCGAGCGACACGTCGTCGAGCGCGGCGGGATGCCGCGGTCGTAGCGGTACTCGACGTGCTCGAGCCGCAGGTCGCCGCGCACCTCGGTCGACGGCGCGCTTGCCCGCGTTGACCTCGAGGTCGGGCTCCTGCATGACCTCGGCGATGGAGCGGACGGACTCGATGCCGCGCGCGCCGACTGGGCAGCAGCATGAGCAGCTGCGTGGCGGCCGCCGGTGAGGAGCGCGAAGTAGGAGCGAGCAGCACGACCTGGCCGGGCGTGATCGGGATGGAGCCGGTGATCGAGACCCAGGCGGCGAGCACGAGGCATCCGACCGCCAGCAGCTGCAGGCTCGACCCACGACAGCGACGCGAACCGGCCGTTGAGCATGTCGAGCTGGAAGCCCGCGCTGCGCACGCCCTCGGCGCCGTCGCGCGACGCGGCTCACGCGCGGTCTCCTCGAGGCCGTGCGCGCGCGTGATGGGCATGAGCGTCGCCATCTCGCCGACGCGGCGCGGAGAACTGCTCGACCTCGCGGCGGAACGTCCTCGTTGCGGGCCGCGCGCGACCGGTTGCAGGATCGACCGCAGCAGCACCGCGAGCGGGATCGGCGAGCGCGTAGACCGGCAGGAACGCGGGCACGGTGATCGCGGTCATGACGATCGCGCCGATGATGCACCATGGTCGCCGACAGCAGCGGATGGGTCGATCTGCTGCAGCATCAGCTCGACGTTCTCGACGTCGCGGACGACCTTGGTCTGCACGATCGACGAGTTCGCGCGCGAGTGGAACCCGATCGACAGGCTCTGCAGCCGCGCGGCGAGCGCGTTGCGCAGGTCGGCGCCGATCGTCGCGCACCGCGCCCATGAAGAGCCGCGTGTACAGCACGTGGTTCGGGTAGTTCTGCAGCGAGCGCGACGAGCGCGACGCCCGCCCAGAGCGCGAGCGTCGTGAGCGGGCCGCCCGCGACGACGAGGTCGATGATCTCCGCGGTGACCACGGGCAGGAGCCACAGCGGCGTGTCCTTCATCGCGAAGAAGCCGACGGCCGCGAGCACGCGGCCGCGATGCAGGTCGAGCAGGCGGAAGACCGACCGCACCGGATGTCGCCCGTCGATGGCGCGTTCGATCTGGGAAAGCGTTTGCCCGGTCATGCACCCATTCTGCCGTCGATCAGGCTTCGCTCGCTACGCTGGGACGATGTCGTTCGATCCTCGCAGCACCCCGGTCGACCCTGCAGCAACCGCCGCCCTGGCCCGACACGGACTCGAGTATCGACTCCTCGATCCCGCCGACACCGAGGCCATGCACGCCTGGATCGAGGCAGAGGTCCGCGGGTTCCACCACGGTCGCCCGCGCGACGTCGACCGCGAGTACGACCTCGCCGTCGCATCCGAGCGGCGCGTGCACGGCGTGTACGACCCCACCGCCGCCCACCCCGAGGTCCCCGTCGCCACCGTCGACGGATGGCCCACCGGCCTGAGCGTGCCGGGCGGGCGCAGTGTCGACGCCTGGGCGGTGAGCGCCGTGACCGTCTCGCCCACGCACCGGCGTCGCGGCATCGCCCGCGCCCTCATGGAGGGCGAGCTCGTGAATGCCCGCAACACCGGCGCCGCGCTCGCCATGCTCACCGTGACCGAGGCCACCATCTACGGCCGGTACGGCTACGCGCCGGCCGCGAGGGCCGCCACCGTCACCGTCGACCGCCGCCGGGTGCACTGGGTGGGGCCGGATGCCCCGGGGCGCGTGCAGTTCGTCGCTGCCGCCGACCTCCGCAAGGCCGCCCCGGCGATCGCGCGCCGCGCGGTCGCGCGCACACCCGGCGAGATCGACCGGTGGCCGGGCATCCTCGATCGCGCGCTCGGACTCGTCGATGCCGACGGCACCAGCGCGCGTGCGGTGCGCACGGTGCGCTACGACGACGAGCACGGCCAGCCGCAGGGGTTCGTGGCCTACCGCATCGCGCGCGAGCCCGACCAGCCCGGCATCGTCGAGTTCGACTTCCTCGTCGCGGCCACCGACGACGCGGAGCGCGCGCTCTGGCGCTTCCTCATCGAGCAGGACTTCGTGAGCGGCGTGCGGGGCCGGCTGCGCTCGGTCGACGAGCCGCTGCCGTGGCTGCTCGAGGAC
This sequence comes from uncultured Actinomycetota bacterium, assembly GCA_963799015.1. Lineage (GTDB taxonomy): Bacteria > Actinomycetota > Actinomycetes > Actinomycetales > Microbacteriaceae > Agromyces. Next base: position 236,566 of record CAWCWD010000054.1, read on the forward strand.
CCGAGGGCGGTCACCTTCTCCGACATCGTCGACCACCTCTGGGTGCGCATCCTCGACCCGGTCCAGGCACTCGGCGCGCGCCGCTACGGCACGCGCTGGCACCCTCGAGCTCGAGGTCTCCGACCCGCTGCGGCACGCGCGCGGACGCTTCCGGCTGACCGTCGACGAGCGCGGTCGCGCCGAGGTCGAGCGAGTCGACGAGGCGGATGCCGCGGCATCCGGCCCGGCGCTCGCACTCGGCGTGCAGGAGCTCGGCGCGATCTACCTCGGCGGCGTGCGCCCCTCGGTGCTCGGGCGGGCGGCGCGCATCACGGAGCGGAGGCCCGGGGCGATCGTGCTGGCCGACCGCATGTTCGCGGCCGAGCGCACGCCGCACCTCAGCATCTGGTTCTGATCGGCGCGGCATCCGGTTCCGAACAGCGCAGCATCCGGTTCCGACCATTCCCGCGCAGCTTCCGACGGTGCTGCATCCCTCCGCGGCAGTTCCGACCGGTGCTGCATCCGGTTCCGACAGCGCGCGTCCGCCCATTCCGGCCACCGCCCGCGTCAGCTTCCGACCGGTGCTGCATCCGGTTCCGGCCACCGCCCGCGTCCGGGTTCGACCACCGCCGCGGCGGAGAGCGCTCCCCGCGGGCGCCCCATCCGGGGATCGGTGAGAGCGCTCCCCGCCTGCCCCGGAATCCGCGCGAGCGCTACTTACTGACATGTCAGTTGGTTACTGAAGCGTTATCAACCATTTTGTTCCGCGCGCCGACAATTGCGTCATCATGGCTGTGCCGCCGCCAAGGATGACGGCGGACCCCCGAGGGGTCGACCTCATTCACAGAAGGGGAGAGCCATGAAGACATCTTCATTGGTCTCTACTGCAGCGCTCGTCGGTGTCTCGACGTTGCTGCTGGCAGGCTGTACGACCGGCGGCGGCGGTGAAGACGACGGGCGGGGGCGACGCGGCAGCGACGCGCGCCTGCGTGATCCTCCCCGACGCCGCGTCGTCGCCGCGCTGGGAGAACAACGACCGTCCGTATCTCGAAGAGGGCCTCGAGGCTGCCGGGTTCGAGACCGACATCCAGAACGCCCAGGGCGACGTCAACAAGTACGCCACCATCGCCGACCAGCAGCTCAGCCAGGGCTGCGGCGTGATGCTCCTCGTCGACTACAACGGCGCGGGCGGCGCGGTCGCCGAGAAGGCCAAGGCCGAGGGCATCCCGGTCATCGCCTACGACCGACCGATCGAGGGCGCCGACTACTACGTGTCGTTCGACAACCTCGAGGTCGGGCGCCTCGAAGGCCAGTCGATCGTCGACGGCCTCGCGGCGGCGGGCAAGGACCCGGCCGCCGCCAAGGTCGTGTACATGGGCGGTGACCCCGCCGACGGCAACGCCAAGATGTTCCATGACGGCGCCGTCGAGGTCATGGAGGCCGCAGGCATCTCGCCGGCAGCCGAGCCCCCGGGCGTCTGGGACGGCGAGAAGACCGCGACCAACTTCGAGCAGGCGCTCACCGCGCTCGGGCGGCGAGGTCGACGCGGTCTGGGTGGCGAACGACACGAACGCCGCGGGCGTGATCACGATCCTCGACAAGAACGGCCTCGTCGTTCCGGTCTCGGGTCAGGACGCGTCGATCGCCGGCCTGCAGAACGTGCTGCTCGGCAAGCAGACCGCCACGGTCTACAAGCCGATCAAGCTCGAGGCCGACGCCGCGGTCGAGCTCGCCGTCGCGCTCCTCGAGGGCGAGACGCCGACCGCCGACCAGGAGCTGGAGGACGGCACCCCGTACATCGCGGTGACGCCCTCAGCTCGTCGGACCCGAGCAGGTCGTCGACGTCGTCGACGCCGGCGACGCCGACCCGGCCGAGCTCTGCCAGGGCGAAGTCCAGGCGAAGTGCGGCGAATTCGGCATCGAGTAATCGCACCATGATCGGGGCCCCGGGCCTCGGCGGGACGACCGCCGGGGTTCGGGGCCTCGATTCCCCTCCCAGCGTCGGCCGCCGAGTGCCACACTGAGAGCCAGACAGCGTCGTCGAGAGGAAGCGGCATGAACACGAGCGTGGATGCGGCCGGCGCGGCCGCGCCGATCATCGAGCTCGAAGGGGTCGTCAAGAGCTTCGGTCCCGTGAGCGTGCTCAAGGGAGTCGGTCTCAAGGCCTATCCGGGCAAGGTCACCGCCCTCGTCGGCGACAACGGCGCCGGCAAGTCGACGCTCATCAAGGGGCTCGCGGGCGTCCAGCCCTACGACGACGGCGTCGTGCGCTTCGACGGCGAGCCGGTCACCCTCCACACTCCCCGCGACGCGGCGCGGCACGGCATCGAGGTCGTGTACCAGGACCTCGCGCTGTGCGACAACCTCGACATCGTGCAGAACATGTTCCTCGGCCGCGAGGAGACGGAGTTCGGCACGTTCGACGAGGGCCGCATGGAGAAGGAGGCATCCGACACCCTCCGTTCCCTCTCGGTGCGCACCGTGAAGTCGGTGCGGCAGCGGGTCTCGAGCCTCTCCGGCGGCCAGCGGCAGACGGTCGCCATCGCCCGCGCCGTGCTCAAGAAGGCGCGCGTCGTCATCCTCGACGAGCCGACCGCGGCCCTCGGCGTCGCCCAGACCGAGCAGGTGCTGAACCTCGTGAAGCGACTCGCCGAGCAGGGCGTCGCGGTCATCATCATCAGCCACAACCTCGCCGACGTGTTCGCCGTGGCCGACCACATCAACGTGCTCTACCTCGGCCAGATGGTGGCGTCGCTCGACACGAGCGAGACGAGCAGCGACGACGTCGTGGGCTACATCACCGGTACCAAGACCCCGACGGGAGCGGGCGCATGAGCACGCAGAAGACGCCCTCCGGCACGATCGCACCCGAGACCTCGGTGACCGAGATCAGCGCCGACCTCATCGGCAGCGGCCAGGAGGGCACGATCGGCGACCAGATGCGTGCGTACTTCCAGCGCGTGCGCGGCGGCGAGATGGGCGCGCTGCCCGCGATCGGCGGATTCGTCGTCCTGGCCATCCTGTTCAGCTTCCTCAGCCCGTTCTTCCTCACCGAACGGAACTTCGCCAACCTCCTGACCCAGGCGGCCACGCTCGTCATGCTGGGCATGGCGCTCGTGTTCGTGCTGCTGCTCGGTGAGATCGACCTCTCCGCCGGCGTGACGAGCGGCATGACGATGGCGCTGTTCATCGTGCTCGTCAACGTGCACGGCGTGCCCTGGATCCTCGCACTCGCCGCCGCCTTCGCCGTCGGCATCCTCACCGGCACGTTCATCGGGTTCTTCGTCGCGAGGGTGGGCATCCCATCCTTCGTCGTGACACTGGGCCTGTTCCTCGGGTTTCAGGGCATCACGCTCATGATCATCGGCGCCGGCGGCCTCTACCGCGTGCAGATCCCCGAGATCAGGGCCATCCAGAACGCCAACATGCCCGTCTGGGCCGGTTGGGTGATGCTCGCGGTCATCCTCGCCGTGTCCGCCGCGACCTCGTTCTGGGATCGTGCGCGACGCCGGCGCGCCGGCGTGCCCAACCGCACGATCACGCTCGTCTGGATCAAGCTCGGCGTGATCGCCGTCGTCGGCGGCGCCGTGGTCGCGATCCTCAGCCGCAACCGCGGCCAGTCCGTCGGGGTCGTCGAGGGCGTCCCGATCGTCGTGCCGATCGTGCTCGTCATCCTCTGGATCGGCACGTTCGTGCTCGACCGCACCAGGTACGGCCGCTACCTCTACGCCATCGGCGGCAACGCCGAGGCCGCACGCCGCTCCGGCGTGAAGGTCATGCTGATCCGCTGGACCGCGTTCATCTGCTGCTCAACCCTCGCCGTCGTCGTCCGGGCTGTTCTCGATCAGCAAGGTCGGCGCGGTCGACGCGGCCGCTGGGCGCGAGATCGTGCTCTCGGGCGTCGCCGCCGCGGTCGTCGGCGGCGTGAGCCTCTTCGGCGGCCGCGGTCGCCTGCTGCATGCGGCGGTCGGCGCACTCGTGATCGCCGTGATCACCAACGGCCTCGGCCTGCTCAACCTCCCCGCGGGCGTCAACCTCGTGGTCACGGGCAGCGTCCTCATCCTCGCGGCGACGGTGGACGCGGTGTCGCGAGTCCGCGCGGGCGGCTCGATCCTGCGCACCTGAGTCGCCTGGCGATCACGGATGCCGCGGCGGCAGCGTTGCGGCATCCGTCATGTCAGTGCTCGCAGGCGCGCAGGCGGACTTCGGATCGGGCGATGAGGAGCGCGGAGAGCGCAGCGAGGCACGTCGCGGAGCGCGAACAGAGCCGCGTAGCCGCCGGCGACGGTGATCTCGAGCGCTGCGATGAAGGCCCTGCGATCTGCGGGCCTGTCGTCGCCCACGTTCAGCAGACCCATGTCCTCTCGCCGTGTCCTCGACCCGCGGCAGGACGAGCGTCATGATCGCGTGGTCCACGGCGAGGTACACGCCGTAGAAGAAGCCGACCACGATGGCGTATGCGACCATGCCCCACCACGTCGGCCAGAAGATCGGGATGCAGATGCCCGCGGCGACGCCGCACGAAGCGACGATGACGAAGATCTTGCGCCGCTGCAACCTGTCGGACGCGGCCGGCGACGAGCGCCGTGCAGAGTAGGTGACGACCAGCTTGACGGTGCGCAGCAGGGCGACGGCGGCGGCGGCGTTCCTTCCTGGGATGTTCGCAACGCAGATGTCGTTCGGTGACGGTGTACGGCTTGGATAGGTGGAGATCCGTCCAGTGGCCGATCATGAAGGTCGCGCGCGCGGCAACGCCCACGCGTAATCCCGATCGCCCAGCCCGGAGAAGAATCGGCGGAAGCTGAGAGCAGCGGGCTCTTCGCTCGGGGGCATTCCCGCGGTGGGGTCACGAGAAGAAGGTGAGGGCACAGTGCCGTCGACGAGAGGATCGATCCCACTGCCAGGTAGGTCAGCGTGGGAGTCGCTACGAAGATCGGTGCACGTTCAGCCGTTGAGATGACGCCGATCGTCAACGAGGCGCTGGCGACGGATGCCGCGATCCCTGCGATGGCTTCGGGGATCGTGGTGTCGAGGCTCGAGGGCTGAGTCTACCGCTCGGTAGGCGCTGATCGACGGCTCGGTCCGCGAGGATGTACGCTGCCGGCCGCAGCCAGATGCTGGCTCGCCATTTCCAGGTCGCGAGCAGGACCAACGCGACGATCGCCGAGATGAGCAGCCACGGCGCCCGCGGCCGAACGGCGTGCACGTGCGATCCGACAGCGCCTCGAACACGGGGTTGCCGATCGCCGCCGTGAGGGCGCCGATCGAGGCGAGTATGCCGTTAGGCGATCACTTTCCTCTCGGGTTCGATCGCGGCGATCTGGGTGGGGAGGATGATCTGCTGCATCCCCTGGAAAACCGCGTACATGCCGGCGCTTCCCAGGAAGTAGTAGCCATGAACCGGCGTCCCGCTGATGTCCGTCCACGGGCGCCGTCGAGCTCCGACCAGACTCGAGCAGCGTCTCGGTGCTCTCTCCGACACGTGGACCTCCCCGTCGCATTGAGAGCCGACTCTACGCGGTCGGGATTGTGGAGACACGCGATGTTACGCCTCGTTCCCCCAGCGTTTTTCGGCCAGAGACTGATCGATATAACGTATAGTCGGAGGGTCGAGCTGCGTCCCCGACTCGCCAGGTATCAGACGCGCAGGACGCTGCTCGGCCTGATTCTCCAGTCAGGCGGGACGACGCGCGCCCGCCAGGCGACCGGGTTCTCGCGCAGCACCGTCGGCCACTCCGTCACCAGCTCATCGCTCGGGCGTCGTCGAGAGCGGGACAGACGGAGAAGGGCCGGAGTCCGGCCGCGGGCGTCCTGGATTGGTGCTGCTGCGCGTTGCAGCGAGCGGTACGTCACGGCGATCGATAGCGGCACAAGCACGTGAGCGACGCATGGCCGACTCCCTCGGCAGTGAACTGGGAGCGCGCGACACCATGCCACGCTCGACGCGTCGCTGAAGCTCGACATGTCGACTCCGGCTCGACTTCGCCGCGAGCTCTCCGATCGATCGCTCGAACTGATCGTTCGGCTTCGAAGCCGCTGAACCGTCGCACGGGCGTGTGCATGCGCCGAAGGTCAACGACGGCTGGGCGGGGATGTCGCCGTCTGAAGAGATCGAGCGACGAAGCGGCATCCGGACCCACGCCGAGGACGCATGCCGTTCTGGAGTGCTGCCGGGGAGCACGCCCGCGGCGCCGCTCAAGGCCTGGACGACTTCCTGTACGTCAAGGTGTCCACGGCATCGGGGCAGCATTCTTCCTTGGCGACTTCCCCTATCGCGGGAGCAACGGAATCGTGGGCACCATCGGGCACTGTCGCCTCGATGGATATACCGAGCTCCGCCGGTGCGGACGTCGCGGCTGCCTCGAGGCGGTCAGCGCGATCCCCGCCATCGAATCGCAACTCTCGTTGACCACCCCGGCATGAGCGCACCCCTCGTGCTGGAGGCCATGGATGAGACGACCGAGCATGTTCTCACCGACGCCGGTCGCGACGCTGGGTCGAGTGCTCGCCGACTTCTGCAATTCGGGCCCGTCCCGCCAGGCGATCGTGCTCGGCGGTTCCACTCGGGTCGGGATATCCGGCATTCGTTGACGGAGTCGCCTGGGCGGTACGGGAGTTCGCGGGCTCGGCGGTCGGCGTACACCACCGAGGCGCGTGCAGCTCGCTCGGTCAGGACGCCGAAGTGACCGGTGGTCTCGCGCCGGCCGCGCAGGAACTCTCCGAGCGATTCGTCAGCGCCGGCGCATCTGCATAGCCGCCTCGCGCCATGGTCCGACGATCGAGACGATCGCTGCTTCGACGACCGTGATCCGGTGGTAATTGATTAAGATTGCTCGCTTACAGGGTTGCAAGTGGGTTTTTTGTTTCATTCATCTCGCATCGGCTTCACTCTGGCTACGCAAGTTTGAACTCATGGCCGTCGGCGACGTCGCTGCGGCCAGGAAGGACCCGACGATGACGTCACTCTCCCAGACTCGAATGCTCTCCAAGCCACTGAGAGCCTTCGCGCTGTCGCACTCACGGCCGCGCTCGCCCTGTTCGGAGGTGTTGCACTTGGCGCCGTCGATGAGCTCGGCGATCGTTCCGGCCGCACCGAACGCGGCGAGCCTGGTACCGTGGTCATGCACACCGGCAAGGAGCCGACCGGCTACGAGGTGACCTTCAGCTATTACGCCCCCGATGCTGGGCGTGTGCAGATCAAGGGCGAGTGGTACTTCGAGCGTCCCAGCGAGCTGCACAGCTCGCGGCCACGCCCGAGCTCCCAGTCGTGCCGACCCAGGGAAGCCGCCTGGACAGACTGGCAGCCGGGCGATGTCCCCATCGCATACCCGAATGCAACCGCTGCGAACTGGCCTGTGGTCGACATGAAGGAACGCGGGGACAGCGGCGTCTGGGAGTGGACGACACCGCTCCCTCCGGCGTGTTCACTGACGGCCTCGTTCGTCGACTGCGCGTCCGACACCGGCGCGGGATGCACGCAGCTGCCCGACCCGAGCAACCTTTCATGGGACGGCGCAGACGACACCGTGCCGGGGACGCGGCAGTCCAGTAGCCAGATGTTCTTCCCCTCGACTCCTACATTCCACCGTCGAGGCATCATGGCTCGCCTCCGCTCAGGAACAGGGGACGATGAGTCACCACATCTACGACTCCCCCGGCCACGTGACACCCGCGAACACGAACTACCTCGCGATCTACACACCGCCTGGCTACGACGCCAATTGCACCACGCCGTACCCGACGCTGTATCTGCTTCATGGCGGCGGTGGCAACGAGACCGACTGGACCACGCAGGGCGCCGCGGGCGACATCCTGGACAACTTGATCCTCACCGGTCAGATCGAGCCGTTCTGGTGGTGATGCCTGAACAATGAGCGACTGCAGTTTACGTTCAACGAGGCCTTCGATCGGGACGTGATCGACAACATGATCCCTTATGTCGAGGCGCACTACCACGTCGCCGCGTCGCCTTCGGAGCGGGCCTCTGGGCCTCTCTGCGGGTGGCATCGTACCAACTCGTTCATGCTGAAGTATCCCGACACCTTCCAGTACTACGGGATGATGAGCGCCTGGCCTGCCGCCCGCGCTACAACATGCTCACGCCGGAACAGAGCGCAGCCCTGCGCGACAAGGCGATCTTCATCGGCGGCGGCTGGCAGGACCCGATCCACGCCGTGGGCTTCGGCAGCCCCACACCGGACCGGCGCGCCAGGTGACGGCGTTCACGAACGCCGGCATCGCGGTGACGACCGACTTCGTCAACGGCGGCCACGAGTGGTACGTGTGGCGGCTCCTGTTGAGGACTTCCTCACCCGCGTCGCCTTCCAGCCCACGGCCTTCGCTTCCTGGGCGAACTGAACGAGAGCAACACCACCCATGCGAAACATCGATTCCCTCAACCCATCTGCCTCCTTCGACCGGCCAGTCGAGCGGCGCGCGCGCCGCGCGCGCTGATCGCGACGATCCTGACGTCGCTGGCGCTGGTCATCGCGACGCCCATCGCGGGGCTACGCCGCACAGGGCGCTCCCGCGGGCGATGGCCCAGGCGCGGGAGTCGTGGACACCACCGACGGTTCGTTGCACGACACCGTGACGGCGGGACCACCGCGCGTCCAACGGCGTGCCGTATGCCGCCGCCCTGCGGGCCGCGGGAACACACCGAGGCCCCCACTCCGCGAGGAAGGCATCCGCGACGCGACTGCGCCGGGCACGGATTGCATTCAGCAGGCGGCGTTCTGGCGCCCGGCGACGACCGACAGCACCACCGAGGACTGCCTCGTGCTGAACGTCTCACGCCGCCGAGATCACCGACGCCCAAGCGTGCTGGTGTTCTTCCACGGCGGCGGCGATCGCAACGGCGCAGCGACCGATGCCGACCCGACGCGCATCGCCGAGTGAGGGACAGCATCGTCATCTCGGCGAACTACCGCCTCGGTGTCGAGGGGTTCCTCTACCTGCCCCAGCTGGACGCCGAGACGTGGACGGCGCATTGGGTGGAATTACTGCAACCTCAAGATGAAGTCTGAAGTGGATCCAGCGCAACATCGCGTCGTTTGGCGGCGATCCCACCGTGTTGTGACGGCGGGCAGTCGCCGGCGCCGAGGGCGTCTGCTTCCTGCTGGTGTCCCCGACCGCGGCCGGTCGGTGCGGCATTGGAGAGCGCGCTGGCATGTGGACAGGGCGCCACCAGCAGCAGGCCGCCGCGACCGGAGCCCGCTTCGTCGCCGCTGCGAACGGCACCACCGCGGCGCGACGTGCTCGGATGCCTTCGGGTCCAAGACGACGGCGGAGATCCTGGCCGCCCAGGTGGCAGTCGGTTCCCGGTCCTTCCGGTCGTGGGTGGGTCCGACTTGCCGCTTCCCACCGACACGGCGCTCAGCACGGGCGCGTTCAGCCAGGTGCCGGTGCTCATCGGTCACACCAGGCAGGAGCGCCGCGCGTTCACCTACGAGGCCTTCGACATGGTCGGCAACCCGGTGACGACCGCTATCTACGAGTCAAGCGTGCAGAGCCGCTACCGCACCAACGCGGCCGCTGTGCTGGCCGAGTACGCGACGGTCGCGCAGCAGAACCCGGGCATCGCACTGTCCGCGGTGAGGACCGATGAATTCGCGTGCGGGCACCTGACCTACGCGCAGATGCTCGCTCAGTGGACGCCGACGTGGGCTTTCGAGTTCAAGGACGAGACCTCGCCGCTGCGCTCATACATGACAGTCCCTTCCTCATTCCCGATCGGCGCGGCGCACACCTCCGGAGGTGCCGTACCTGTGGCAGTCCGAAACCGCGGTGCCGCTTGACGCGACGCAGCTCCAAGCTGTCGCGCGGTGATGATCGCATCGATGGTCGCAGTTCGCTGCGACGGGTGACCCGAACGGCGGCTCGCACCGGCGGGGCCGCAGTTCGCCGACGGGGAGCAGCGGATCGCGTTCCAGCAGGGCGGTGCGACCGACGTCCTGACCGGCGGCGAGTACCTCGCCGACCACCATTGCGGGCTCTGGACCGCGCTCGCCGGCTAGCAGAGATCACCGGGGGCTGGACGCGTTCCGACGGCTCCAGCTCCCGGTGCTCCCGGATGACCGAACCTCAACGAAGGACACATGAGATGAAGAACCGAATGAGTATCAAGACCACCGCAGCGATCGGCGCCATCGCCGCGCTCGCTCTCCGTCTCGCTCCTGCGCACGCCGCAGAACCGGCGCAGCCGGCAACCTCGGAGCTCGCACCGCAGGTCGTCCACACCGGCACGGGACCTACCGGCTACAGCGTGATCTTCCGCTTCTACGACCCAACCGCCACGAGCATTCGCATCAAGGGCGAATGGTCGTTCGCGTCGGCAGCCGACATCGCCGCCAACCCGACGATCCCGTAGCCGCGATTCGGCGGCACCTGCGGCTGCCCGGCGACATCCCGATCCCTTCGCCGCTTGCGGGTTCGGCGCAACTCGCCTGAGCGACTGTCAAGACCCATGGGTATCTGGTCGTACACGACCCCGCTCCCCTCCGGGTGTTCAGCTATTCGTTCTATCGCGACTGCATTGCGGCGGCACCGGCGCTCAGCGGCTGCACCGCACTCGCCGACCCGGCGAACCTGCCGTGGACATCGGAGGGGACGATCGAGCGGACGAGCCGCAGCTCGACGTCCCGTCCGACGCCGCGTTCGGAACGGCGGAGAACTCGCTGGCAGGCCGAGGCGCCCGAAAGCGAACAGGGGCGGCTCGAACACCTCGACGTTCGCGCTGCCCGGCCACGCGAACCCCGCGAACGAGAACTACGTCACGGTCTACACTCCTGCCGACTATGACCCGTCGCGGGCGACTCCGTACCCACGTCTACCTCAACCACGGCGGCGGTGGCAGCGAGATGAACTGGAAGCACGCAGGGTGCGATGAGCCAGATCCTCGACAACCTCATCGCCGACGGCGAGATGCAGCCTGCGGTCGAACTGGTCCACGCCCATCAACCCGGGGACCGCCGAGATCCTCGACCCCTCGTGCCGTTCATCGAGGCGACTACAACGTCGGCACCGAGCTGGCGGACCGAGCGCTCTCGGGCCTCTCGGGCGGCGGCACCGTGGTGCAGGACATCCTGTTCTACCACACCGCCGAGTTCGGGTACTACGGGTGTGGTCGGTGCCGCGAGGGCTGCCCACTGCGGGCGAGGAGAACATCCGGCGCTCAAGGCTCTGCTGGGGCTTCACATCGGCGTCGGCATCCAAGATCTGGGTGGTCTCGCACAAGGCAACACCACCGCGGAGCAGGCGCTCCTCGACGAGCGCGGGCGTGCCCTTCGTCACATACAACGTGGACGGGGCGCACACGTGGTCGTACTGGCGTGACGCGCTGCGCGACTTCCTTACCCGAGTTGCATTCCGTGCGATGTCGGTCGACGTGACCACCGCCGGGCGCTCCGCGACTGCGACTGTCACGTCATCGACGAGTGAGATGACGGAACCGACCGGTACGGTGCAGTCTTCCTCGACGGAAGGCCCGATCGGCGACCCACAGCCCGTTCGGCACGGCGTCGCTCGTACCGCGATCCCCGGCACCCTGGGCACCGGTGAATCTACCGCCGCCTACAGCGGAGATGCTCTCTACAACGGAAGCGAAGGGAGCGCCGGCCAGTAGAACCGACCGCCCCGGCTCCTGCGTGCGGCGCTCGACGGCAGCGCCGCACGCAGGAGTCTGCCGCAGCCAAGACCGCACGCGAGCGTGCGGGCACGGTCCGGCCGGCGCGGGTCATGCGCTGGCAGCGGAGGGGAGTTCGAATCGGTGCACGTCCGCCGAGTCGTGGAAGCTGTTGCGGGTCGACGTGCGGCGGTGGGATGAACGGCACTTGGCTCGGCGTTGCGTGGATGGCCCAGCCCTCGCGGTGGATGGTGTGGGCTGGCAGAAGCTGCAGAGCAGGACGCCGTTGCTCAGGTCGGTCGGCCCGGTGTCGCGTTCCCACCAGTCGATGTGGTGGGCTTCGACGTAGGCGATGTTCTGTCCGCAGGATGCGCAGCCGCCGTCGCGTTCGCCGAGGGCGAGGCGTTGGGCGCGGGTGAACAGGCGCACCGCCCGGCCGAGGTCGAGGGGGATGCTCGGCCCGCCGAGCACGGCGGGGATCAGGTCGGCGTCGGCGGCCATTCGCCGGGCGGTGGCGGCGGAGGACCGGCTGGTCGAGGCCATCGACGCGCGCGTGCCCGAGACCGTCGGTGAGCGTGTCGATGTTCATGCGGACGATCACCGTGGTCTTCGCGAGCGTGGTGAGGGTGTGGGCGCAGCCGAGGGTGTGGCGGGCGAGGGCAGCGAGCGCGTCGGCCTGGATCTGCGGGATCGAGCGGTCGTCGTCGAGGATGCGGTGCGGGGCACGGTGGGTTCGCGACGGCGGAGCACGTCGCTGACGAGCGCTTCGATCGCGGCTTTCACCGGCGCCGCGCTCTCGGGATCGAGGCGGGCATGCAGGTGCACCATGCCGGTGCCGTCCTCACGCATGGTGAGCGATCGCTCCTGGCGGAGGAGTTCCTCGCGGGGCTGCACGCCGTCGTGGTCGAGCCTCGCCTCGGCCTCGCGCACCCCGCGCAGGAGCAGTTCGAGCGGCGCCACCGCCGCGAGCTCTACCAGCGCCGCTTCGGCGATGTCGGCCAGCACGGGGTCGGCGCGGACCGAGACGCGCTCGAGCATCGAGGTGATCGCCGATGCAGCGTCGATGCCGATCACGGTCGCCTGCAACGCAGCCGCGACGTGCGAATGCTTCGTGCAGGGCCTGTCAAGTTGTCTGTGTAAGCGGGCCGGGTCAGGGTGTTCAGATGTAGGGGTTGATGCGGTCGGGGTAGACGAGGGCGAGTTGTTCGAGGGCTTGTTTCCAGTTCGTGGTGACTTGGCCTTCGACGAGCCGGCCGGGGGCTCTGCGCTTGGTCGGCGGGTAGCCCGCGTTCCTTGGCTCGGTCACGGGCTCGTTTGTCTTCGATGTCGCAGATCGCCAGCCAGAGCAGCTTGACGGCGGCCAGGTCGTTGGGGAAGTGACCGCGGTTCTTGGTGACCTTGCGGAGCTGGTAGTTCAGCGACTCGATCGAGTTCGTCGTGTAGATCACCCGGCGCAACGCCGGCGGGAACGCCAGGAACGGCGTGAACCGTTCCCACGCGTCTCGGAACGCCTTCACCGTCGACGGATACTTCTTGCCCGAGCGGAGTCGCCGCGAACGCTTCGAGCTCGTCGAGCGCGGCGTCCGCGTTGGCGGCCTGGTAGATCGGCTTCAGCGCCGCGGCGACGGCTTTGCGGTCCTTGTAGTTCACGAACCGCATCGCGGCTCGGATGAGATGCACGACACAGGTCTGCACGGTCGCTTCGGGCCAGGTCGCCGCGATCGCTTCGGGGAACCCGGTGAGCCCGTCGCAGCAGACGATCAGCACGTCACGCACGCCCCGGTTGGCGAGCTCGGCGCACACCGACGCCCAGAACTTGGCGCCCTCGGTGGCTTGCACCCAGATCCCCAGCACGTGCTTGATGCCGTCGATGTCGACGCCGATCGCGATGTGCGCGGCCTTGTTGCGGACGTGGCCGCCGTCGCGGACCTTGACGATGATCGCGTCGAGATAGATCACCGGATACAGCGCCTCGAGCGGGCGCTGCTGCCAGGCGAGGACCTCGTCGGCGACCGCGTCGGTGATCTTGGAGATCGTCTCGTGGCTGACAGCTCGGTGCCGATCGTGGAGGCGAGATGATGACCGATGTCACGGATCGTCATCCCGCCCGCGTACAGCGACACGATCATCGCGTCGAGCCCGTCGAGACGACGGGCGCCCTTGGGGACCAGCATCGGCGTGAACGTGCCGTTGCGGTCCCGCGGGACCGCCAGCTCGACGTCGCCGATCTCGCTCGCCACCGTCTTCGGGAACGTGCCGTTGCGCGAGTTCGGGAACAGCGCCGCGTCCGGGTCGCCACGGTCATAGCCGACATGGTCGGACAACTCGGCGTCCAGACCCCGCTCCAGCGACGCCTTCAACATCCCCTTCAACAAGCCCGGCATGACCCGTCAACGGCTCGCCGGCATCGATCCGGGCGAAGATCTCATCGAGCGCGCCGGACTCCTTCAACGAGTCCGCGATCTCCTTCTGCTGCCGGCGACGCTCCTCGCGCTCCGGATCTGCCTTGGCCATAGTCATCAGTGTGCTCCAATCAGGTAGCGACCCGACCGCTTACACAAACCATCTGACATCGCGGGCAGCCGCTGCGCCGCTGAACGTCTGCCGCTCGGCCGTCGCGGCACCCACTGCGACGAGCTTCGCCGCGTCGCTGCGCGAGGACCCGGTCGAGGCCGCGATGAGACGCACCGGGTTGTGGAACCCCTGCGCCTTCGCGAGCCCGGTGTCGCCGAACTCCCGACCCGAGCGTGTGGCCACCTCGGCGGCGACCCGGGCGAGCAGCGCGTCGGCGTCGCGGCGCACCTGCGCGAGCAGGTCGGTCACGCGCATCAGCCCGGCATCACTCATCTGCTCGAGCTCGACCTGCGCCTGCCCCGCGATGGCACCGAACGCCGGCAATGCCTCGGCCCAGGCGACACGCATCGCCGCGAGGTCACGCTCGAGCGGCCGCAGCGGCAGCGGCAGCGACTGCGGCTGATCGGGCTGCGGGGGCTGGTCCATGCTTCGATCCTGCACCCACCCACCGACATTCGAAGCGTGCAGGAAAGGTCATCTGACCGGGCATTAAGCCTGTGGAGAATGCGCGAGAAGCGCACCCTGTGGAGGGCGAGTGGAAACACCGCGCCGGACAGAGGCGATGGACCCTCCCCGACCCGGCCTCGCACCGCGCTCAGATGCCCGGCGAGGATGCTCCTGCGGCAGCGTTGCGACACCCGTGACGTCTCGGCAGCCGCATGAACGCACGTCAGGCATCGGCATGCGTCATGTCGTGACAGCTGCACGAGAGGCATCTCGCCGTCGCGGCATCCGCTCGCTAGATGGAGTCCTGGCGGGGGAAGACGACCTTCTCCATGATGATGATGAGCGACGCGGCGACCGGGATCGCGACGAGCGCGCCGAGCACCCCGCCGAGCGTGCCGCCGGCGACCGCCGCGATCACGACCAGGGCGCCGGGCACGGCGACCGCGCGGCTCATGATGCGCGGGCTCAGCACGTAGGCCTCCACCTGCATGTAGATGAGGTAGTAGATCGCGGCCGCGAGCGCGGTGGCCGGCGAGGCGGCGAGGCAGACGAGCGAGATGATGATGGCGCCCGTGATGGTGCCGACGAGGGGCACGAGCGAGAACAGGAAGGCGATGAATGCGAGCAGGATCGGCGCGGGCGCCCCGATGATCGAGAGGTAGATGAGGCTCAGCACGCCGTTGATGGCGCCGAGGCTCACCTGGCCGATGACGTAACGTCCGACCGACCCCGTGATCTCCTCGGACACGTCGCGATACCCGGTCCGCGACGTTGCGGGAACGAACCGGGACGAATAGCGCCTCATCGCGTCGAGCGAGGCGAGGAAGTAGAGCGTGAGGATGAGCACGATCGTCGCGCCCGTGAAGCCCCCGGCGATGCCCGCGCCGACGGCGAGGATGCCGCCGCCGAGGGCCCCGAGGTTGGCGGGATCCGCGAGCCACGCGCTGACGGAGTCGATCGCGTCCTTGATGGCGTCGCCGGTGCCCGTGAGCGAATTGAGCCACGCCACGAAGTCGCTGTTCCGCACGTTCTCGACGATCGTGTCCCACTCCTCGACGATGATCGTCGTCTGCTCGATGACGATCGGCACGATCGCGGCGATGAGGCCGACGAAGAGGCCGATCACGACCACGAAGACGAGCAGGATCGCGAGCCAGCGCGGAATGTCGCGCCGCTGCAGCCAGCTCACGACCGGGTCGAGGCCGAGCGCGAGGAAGAGGGCGAGCGCCACGTAGAGGATGACCGTGCCGAGCTGGCCGACGATGCTGCCGAGCAGCAGCGCGAGCAGCACGCCCAGCGCGCCGACGAAGCCGATCCGGAACGCCCGGATCTTCAGCTCGGGGGCACGCGAGTCGCCGTCGGTCGTGACCTCGGCGACCGGCGGCTCCTCGATCACCCGGGATGGCCTGCGTCTCCACATGTGTGCGACGCTACGCGCTCGTCGCCCGGCGGAGGTGCGCCGCGCCGGATGCCGATCCGGAACGGATGCCGCGAATGCGGGAATGCCCGACCCATGCTCGCGTTGGGCTTAAGCGTGGCCGGCGCACGAGCGCGCCCCGATGAGGAGGAACGTGACCGAGCAGACCGCCGTGGGCTTCCGTTCCGACCGAGGGCCGGTGCTCATCGCGCTCATGCTGTCCACGGGCCTCGTGGCCATCGAAGCGACGATCCTCGCGACGGCCGTGCCGTCGATCGTGGCCGACATCGGCGGGTTCTCGCAGTTCCCGTGGCTGTTCTCGATCTTCCTGCTCGCGCAGGCCGTGTCGGTGCCCGTGTACTCCAAGCTCGCCGACACGATCGGGCGCAAGCCGATCATGCTCGTCGGCATCGGCGCCTTCCTCGTGGGATCCATCCTGTGCGGCGTCGCGTGGGACATGACGTCGCTCATCGTCTTCCGCGCGGTGCAGGGACTCGGTGCGGGTGCCGTGCTCCCCGTGTCGATCACCATCACGGGCGACATCTACACGGTGCGCGAGCGCGCCAGGGTGCAGGGCTACATCGCGAGCGTGTGGGCCGCGTCATCCGTGATCGGGCCGTCGCTGGGCGGGCTCTTCGCGGAGTTCCTCTCATGGCGGTGGATCTTCTTCGTCAACATCCCGCTGTGCTTCATCGCCGCGTGGATGCTCATCCGCAACTACCACGAGAACGTCGAGCGCCAGAAGCACCGCATCGACATCGCCGGCGCGGTCGTGCTCACCGTCGGCCTCACCCTGCTGATCCTCGCCGTGCTCGAGGGCGGGCAGGCGTGGGCGTGGCTGTCGTGGCAGAGCCTCGGCGCCTTCGCGCTCGCGGCGGTGCTCCTGGTGGTGTTCGTGCTCATCGAGCGGCGGGCGGCCGAGCCCGTGCTGCCGCTCTGGCTGTTCTCACGGCGGCTCATCGTCACGACGTCGCTCATCTCGTTCGGCGTCGGCGCCGCGCTCATCGGCCTCACCTCCTACGTGCCGACCTTCCTCGAGATCTCGGCGGGCGCGACGCCCCTCGTCTCCGGTCTCGCGGTCGCGGCCCTCACCCTCGGGTGGCCGATCTCGGCGTCGCAGTCGGGTCGGCTCTTCCTGCGCATCGGGTTCCGGAGCACCGCGCTCATCGGCCTCGGGATCGCCGTGCTCGGGGCCGTGGGCCTCTTCGCCGCCTCGCTCGTGCCGAGCCCGTGGACCACGGCCATCTCGTGCTTCGTCGTCGGCCTCGGGCTCGGGCTCGTCGCCTCGCCGACCCTCATCGCGGCGCAGTCGTCGGTGGCGTGGACCGAGCGGGGCGTCGTGACGGGCACGAACATGTTCCTGCGGTCGCTGGGCAGCGCGGTGGGGGTCGCGATCTTCGGCGCCATCGCGAATGCCGTCATCGCGGGCTCGGGCCTGGGCGAGCAGTCGCCCGCCGCGATCCAGGCGGCATCCGGCGCGGTGTTCATCGCGGTCGTGGTCGCGACGGTCGTGACGATCGCCGGCGCGCTCGCGATGCCCCGCAGCCATGTCGATGACGTCGAGCACCGGCCGGCCGAGGAGGAGGCAGACGCGGCGCAGACGCCCGGCGCGTGACCGCTCGCGGCCCCGGCCGCCTCAGAACGCGGCGACGAGCCGCTCGGCGAACCAGAAGAGGCCGACCACGCCGACCAGCACTCCGGCCACGCGCGTCGCCGGATCCGCCGCCGCGGTGCGTCGCAGCAGCACGAGGAGCGGGAACGCGACCGCGATGAGCGCGAGCTGCACCGCCTCGATGCCGAGGTTGAACGCGAGGAGCGAGAAGAGCAGGTCCCACGACCACGGCTCGTCGATGCCCAGGGCGCTCGCGAAGCCGAGCCCGTGCAGCAGGCCGAAAGCGAACACCACCGGCATCCGCACGCGGGCGGGCAGCTCGCGACGCGAGAGCGTGACCGCGGCCGCCGCCACGATCGACAGCGCGATCACGGGCTCGACGATCGCCGCGGGCAGGCTCAC
Source organism: uncultured Actinomycetota bacterium (assembly GCA_963799015.1). Taxonomy (GTDB): domain Bacteria; phylum Actinomycetota; class Actinomycetes; order Actinomycetales; family Microbacteriaceae; genus Agromyces. Next base: position 254,620 of record CAWCWD010000054.1, read on the forward strand.
GACGCCCATGCCGGCGAGCAGGAACGTCACGCTGTGCGCGACGGTGAACGTCGTCGCCGCGATCACGACGCCGCGCAGGGTCCGCGCGCCGAGGAGCAGCGCGACGAGGAAGAGCAGGTGGTCGAGCCCGAGCAGCAGGTGCTCGGCCCCGAGCAGGAAGAACTCGCCGAACCGCGGCGCGCCGCCGAGTTCGAGGGTCGGCGAGTCCGCGTCGAGCAGGCCGTTGCCCCGCTCACCGTCGAGGTCCCATTCGACGAGGGTCTCGGTGCCGTGCACGAAACCCTCGACGTCGGGGAACAGCGCGCTCGAGATCGCGAGGATGCCGCGCTCGTGCCCGTCGCAGTCCACCTCGTAGCGCAGCACCGCGAACGCACGGCCGTCCCGGTCGCGGACGTCGGCGGCGTCGCGCGGCACCGGCGGCGACCGCGGCGCAACGCTCCCCGTCGGCGTCGACGACGAAGCGCTCGCGTGACGTAGTCGTCGACCGCGTCGGCGTTCGCCGCGAGCTGGCGAAGCTGCTCGTCGCGCTCGGTCGCCTCGTACGCCTCCGCGTACGTCCATGCCGACTTCAGGAGGAGGTCGTACTCGAGTTCGAGCTCCACGGCGATCTCCGGGCCGTCGCGCGTGACGGTGGCGTGGGCCGAGCTCGTCTGGTCGTGTGCCGCCGCCGGCGCCGCGGGCATCATCACGGTGGGCAGCAGGGTCGCGATCACCGCGCCGACGACCGCCGCCGCGGCCCGGATCACCGGACCACGGCGGCGGCGTGAGACGTGGTCCGTCACTCGTCGCCGGTTCCGTCCTGCCCGAAGTACGGGAAGAGCGGGGAGCGCTCATCCCAGGCGGCGGGGCGGCCCGAGGCATCCGCCGTGACGAAGACGGCCGGCTCGGACGTCGACTCGCCGCCGCCGGCGGACCGCGCCGTGACGACCCAGGCGTACGCGGTGCCCGCCGCGAGCTTCGTCCACTCGACCGAGGCGACCTCGCCCGAGGCGACGGTCGTCTCGCCGACGACCCGGGTCGGCACGTACAGCGCGACCGAGTCGGTGCGGAGGCTCGTGACCCGGCTCGAGAGGTCGATCGGCAGCACCAGGTTGTCCTCGGTGCCGTCGTACCGGTGCCGGTCGTCGTACTCGGTCGCGCCGAACTCGTCGAGGAGCGGCGAGTACGTGTCGACGTTCATGATCCCCCGGTCGACGTCGATCTGCAGCAGGCGCAGGAAGCTCGCGCCGAACTGCAGCTGGGCGTCGGGCTGGTAGCCGCCGATCTCGGTGAGCCCGAGGCGATCCGCCGACACGGTGTAGAACTGGTAGTCCGCGAGCAGCTCGACGACGCCGTTGCCGACCTCGCCGACGTTCGGCTTCACGTTCGTTCCCACTCCGTGCTCGTGCCCGGCGAGGATGAGGAAGACATTCGGGTTGTCCTGCACGACCGTGTTGTAGAGCATCGACCCGTCGGGGGCGGAGAACGGCGCGTTGCGACCGTCGGGCTGGGTGCTCGGCGCGAGGTAGTCGTGCGAGAGCAGGATGCCGTTGCGGTCGGGGAACTGCTTGAACACCCCGTCGGCCCACTCGGCCTCCTCGCGGGTCACGCCGTACGAAAGGCCGACCACGACGAAGTCCAGGCCGCCGGCCGAGAACAGGTCGTAGTGGTTCTGGTTGTCGCCCTCGCGCCACGGTCCGCCGTACTCGGCCTGCGCCCACCCTGCGGATGCCGCCGCGTAGCGGTCGGGCCCGTAGTACTGGTTGAAGATGGCGCCCGGGCCGTTCTCGGTGCCGGACTGGTTGTCGTGGTTGCCCGCGATCACGCCGTTCGGCACGCCCGCGGCATCCAGCACGCCCTGCTGGGCCGAGGAGACCTCGAACTCGCCGATCACCTGCTGCTGCATGGCCTCGCTCGCGGGGATGCGGATGTTGTTCTCGATGATGTCGCCCGTGTGCGCGACGTACGCGATCTTGCGCTCCTCGGCGTTGCCGGCGATCCAGTCGACGATGCCGGCGTAGGCCGACTCCCACACCGCGCGCTCCTCGGCGGTCTCCTGCTCGACGGCGCCCTCGGAGATGTACTGGGTGTCGGTGAAGTGCGCGATCGAGAAGTCGTAGCTGCCCGGGTCGGCGAAGCTGTTCGGGTCGCCCGCCTCGAGGTCGTCGGCGAAGGGGTCCTCGCCGGTCACCATCACGTGCACCTGCTGGCCGTCGACGTACCGGTCGTCGACCTCGGCGGTCAGCAGGGTGTCGCCCTCCGCGGCGCCGCGGGCGCTCGCGAGCACGTCCCAGGCGCCGGTCGTGAGGTTCCACGCGCGGAGCGATGCGAGGCGGTCGGGGTCGATCGTGCCCGCCCAGCGCAGCACCGGGGCGTCCACGTGGCCCTTCACCATCACGTCGAAGCGCTGCCACGCGACGTCGCGGGTGGCCTCGGTGTCGAGGGTCAGGCCGTCATCGGGCAGCAGCACGTCGGGCCCGGCGACCTTCTCGCCCTCCACGTCGAGCGTCGTCGGCACCTCGGGCGAGGTGCCCTGCCAGATCTGATTGGGAGTGAGGATCTCCGCCTGGGCGAACGTGGCCGTCACGGCGCCGCCGTCGGGCTCGGCGACGTTCGCCGAAAGGGTGACCGTGTCGCCGACGCCCTCGGTGCCGGATGCCGGGGCGAGCTCGTCCGGCGCATCCGGGATGCCCGCAGAGGTGAACACGATCTCGTGGGTCACGCCGTTGCCGAGGCCGTCGACCGCGGTCACGGCGAGCCGGTGCTCGCCGGCGGCGAGGCCCGGGCCGATGGGGTCGGCGAGGGTCACCGGCGCCCCGTCGAGCGTGACGTCGGGCCCGGAGAGCACGCCCGAGGCATCCTCGAGGCGCACGTCGAGCGCGACCGCCTGGGTGATGGTCGCACCGGCCGCGGGCACGCTCGACACGACGGCCGGGCCGGAGTTGTCGGTCACGAGCGTGCGGGTGGCGATGTCGCCTGTGGTGGATGCCGCGGCGATCGTGTGCGCGCCGTCGGCGAGCGTGGTCGTGTCGAGGTCGGCGCGCAGGCCCTGCGCGGCAGCGTCGACGGAGAACTGCAGCGCGACCTCGCGGAGCAGGGTCGCGTTGCTGCCGCAGCTGCCGTCGCCCATGGCGTAGGAGGCCTTGAGGCCGACGCCCGCGGCGCTCCCCACGGCCGGCGCGAGCGCCAGCGTCGACACGGTGAAGTCGTCGCGGTTCACGCCGCACGTGGAGTCGACGCCGCCGGTGACGAGCTGGATCGTGTTCGCACCGGGCTGGAGCCACTCGTTCGGGAACGCCACATCGACCCGGCTGCTCACGTGGTCGCCGCCGATGTCGAGCTTCATGCCGTTCACGTAGATGAGGTTGTGGTACCGACCCTCGATCGAGTTCGAGCCCACGTTGAAGCTCAGGATCGCCTCGCCCGCGCCCAGCACGGGCACCGACGACGTGGCGCCGTCGTCGACCGTGAGGGAGGCGACGCCGCCCTCGGCGCCCGACCGCTGCGTGGCGAACACGGTCTGCACGCCCTTCGCGATGGTGCCGTCGGCGGGCGTCACCAGCGGCGCACCCACGGGCGCGTTGTTCACGGTGACGGTGCTCGTGGTGCTGGCACCCGACGTGGTGGTCGCGACGATCGTGTGCGAGCCGTTGGCGAGCGTGGTGGTGTCGACGTCGGCCGTGAGCCCGGTGGTGCCCTGCGGGTCGCCGAGCACGAAGAACGAGAGCGTCGCGCTGAGCCGCAACGAGGGGTTCGACCCGCAGTTGCCGTCGCCGAACGCATAGGCGTACTCGTTCTCCTCGCCATCGGCGACCTCGCCGAGCAGTTCGAGGCTGAGGTTCGAGAGCGCGAAGTCGTCGTGGTTCACGCCGCACGAGGTCGCGATCGTGCCCGTGACGATCTCGATGGTGTTCTCACCCTGGACGAGGTGCTCGTTCGGGATCTCGAGGTCGACGCGCTCGTTCACGGCGTCGCCGAGGTCGATGCGGTGGTCGCCGTTCACGAGCACGTGGTTGCCGTAGCGCGCCTCGATCGAGTTGGAGCCGACGTCGAAGCGCAGGTGCGACACGCCGACGGTCGGGGTCGCTGCGATCTCAGTGCCGTCGAGGGTGAGCGCCGTGACGTCCTCGTCGACCACCACGGGGGTCGCGGCGACGGTGGCGACGCCCTCGAGGTAGGCGCCATCCCCGGGCGTCAGCAGCGGCGGCACGAGCTCGGCCGGCGTCGGCTTCGCCGCCGGCGCCGTCTGCACCGCCGCAACCGCCCCCGCGACGGATGCCGCGGACGCCGCCTGCACCGGCGCGACCGCCAGTCCCAGACCGAGCAGTGCGATGATCGCGACTGCGAGCCCCCCTGCCGATGGACCGCCGCTGCCTCGTCCGTTGCTCCACCGCATGCGCGTGCACCCTTCCTGGTGTGGCGTCCGGGTCCCCCGCAGAGTGGGCGGGGCGTTCCCGGATGACACGGTGGCGAGCGTCGGTGAACAACGGGCGTTCCGCCGACGACGTGTCGGGGTCGGAAGGGAGAACGGTTACCGGATGGCGGCCGGCCCGATGACCTCGCGCTGGAAGGTGCGGGTCCAGCGCTGCCCGGTCTCGCGGAACTGCGCGTGCGTCGTGAAGCGGTAGTGGTACGCGGTGGCGCGCACCCATCGCGGCGGAGCTCCGTCGAACGGATCGGTGCGGAGCAGCTTCAGCGTCGGGGCATCCGCCTCGAGCAGCCGCAGCAGGAACATCTCGAACCACGGCTCCCACATGCGCCCGAGCGGCAGGAACCACATCAGCCAGTCGAGCCGCAGGTGGTACGGCGCCCACTGGCGCGGGATGGCGCGCAGGTCGCCCGGCTTGCCCTTGAAGCCGTACTCGCGCCACTCGGAGTCGTGGTCGGGCAGCTCGGCGAGCGTGCCCTCCACGACGATCTCGATGCGCCGCTTCGTCACGGTGCCGAAGGCGCCGTAGGCGTTCACGAGCATCCACCGGTTGAAGCTCGCGTTCATGAGCTGCCGCCGCGAGAGCAGGTTGCGGATGGGCCACCAGCTCAGCACGACGAGCAGGGCGGATGCCGCGAGCACCACGATCGCCCACCACAGCGGCGTCGTCGCGGCATCCGTGCCCAGGTCGGCCGGAATGGCGGGGATCAGCCAGTGCCACGCCGAGTCGGTGATGGCGGATGCCGCGAGCACGACCGTGATCCAGTTGAGCCACGCGAAGTTGCCGGTGACGATCAGCCAGAGCTGGGTGAGGATCACGACGACGGCGGCGACCGAGCCGACGGGCCCCGGTACGAAGAGGAAGAACGGCACGACGAGCTGCGCGAAGTGGTTGCCGAGCACCTCGCCGCGGTGGAACCACCTCGGCAGCAGGTGCGCCTGCCGGCTGAACGGGTTCGGCATCGGCTGCGTCTCGTGGTGGTACGTGAGCGCGGTGAGGTCGCGCCACTCCCGCCCGCCGCGGATCTTGATCATGCCGGCGCCGAACTCGAGGCGGAACACCAGCCACCACACGGCGACGATGATCGTGAGCGGCGGCGGCTGGTCGTTCGACCCGAGGAACGCCACGGTGAAGAGCGCCTCGCAGAGCAGCATCTCCCAGCCGAAGCCGTAGAACGTCTGCCCGACGTTCACGATCGAGAGGTACAGGATCCAGAGCGCGAGGAACACGAGCAGCGGGACCCACGGCGGGCCGAGCTGCGGCAGGCCGACCACGACGGATGCCGCGAGCACCATCCCCGTGACCGCGACCGCGACGAGGCGCCGGTCGGTGTACCCCCAGCGGAACACGCTCGGCCCGCGCAGCCGCCGCGCGATCCGCAGCAGCTCGGGCACGGGCAGCAGGCCGTGCTCGCCGAGGAGCGGCCGGAACTGGTTCAGCGTCGAGAGGAAGGCGACGAACGCGAGCGCGCCCACCCCGCGCTGCAGCACCTGGCGGGCGATCTCGTAGTCGTGCGCGTCGAACCAGTCGAGCCAGTCCACGCCCTCACGCTACGCCGTGCGACTGCGGGTTGAGGAGCCCGCGCAGCTGCGGGTTGAGGAGCCCGCGCAGCTGCGACTCGATGCGCACGCGGGTTGAGAGCCCGCGCAGCGGGCGTCTCGAAACCCCCAGCGTCTGCGGTTGAGGAGCCCGCGCAGCGGGCGTCTCGAGGCCCTCGAACTGCGGGTTGAGGAGCCCGCGCAGCGGGCGTCTCGGAACCCTCGTATGCGCACGCGGGTTTGACGGAGCCCGCGCCTACGCGGGCGTCTCGACCCTCGTATGCGCACGCGGGTTTCGAGACGCGCCTCGGCGCTCCTCAACCCGCAGTCCCGGCGCCCCTCAACGTGCGGTGTCGATGTCGAACCGCTCCCGCAGCGCGAGCTTCGCGGCCCACCACCCGTTCATGCCGTGCACGGCCGGACCGGGCGGCGTCGCGCTCGAGCAGAGGTACACGCCCGGCAGCGGCGTGCGCCACGGCGCGGTCGACACCACCGGGCGCTTCACGAACTGCGCGAGGGTGAGCTCGCCGGCGTAGATGTCGCCGCCGACGTAGTTCGCGTTGTGCGCCGCGAGATCAGTGGCGGTGCGCTGCGCCGACGCGAGCACGAGGTCGCGGAACCCGGGCGCGAATCGCTCCACCTCCCGGGTCACGAGCTCGGTCGCGTCGAGCGTCGATCCTGCGGGCACGTGCGTGTAGGCCCAGAGCACGTGCTTGCCCGCGGGTGCCCGGCTCGGGTCGGCGACGGTCGGCTGGGTCGCGAGCACGTACGGATGCCGCGGCGCCGCGTCGTCGACGCCGGGCTGGAAGCCGCGCCGCACCGCGTTCTCGGCCGCGGCGATCTCCTCCCGGCTCCCTCCGAGGTGCACCGTGGGCGCGAGCCCCACCTCGGGATTCGTCCAGGGCACCGGTCCGTCGAGCGCGAAGTCGACCTTCGCGACGCCCGAGCCGTAGCGGTAGCGGCGGATCGCCCGCCGGTAGCGCCCGGGCAGGTCGGCGGTGAGCAGCAGCTCGGGCGAGGTGTCGAGGAACACCGCGCGGCTGCCCCGGACCTCGTCGAGGGAGCGCACCGGGGCATCCGTCACGATCTCTCCGCCGAGCCGCCGCAGCTCGTTCGCGAGGGCATCGGCGATGACCTGCGAGCCGCCCTTGGGGAAGCCCCAGCCCACGCCGTGGGCGTGCATCGCGAGCAGCAGGCCGGCGCCGGCCGACGCCAGCGACGGCATGCCGCCGGCCGCGTGTGCGACCACCCCGGTGAAGAGCGCCGGTGCCACGTCGCCGGTGAAACGCGACGTTCCAAGCGCCGGTGCCCTGCTCCAGCGAGCGCAGCCCGAAGCGCAGGGCCGCGATCGGGTCGCGTGGCACCCGGAGCAGCTGCGACCCGGTGAACGCGACGACCCCGCGCTGCCGTGCGAGCAGCGGCGCGATGAGCCGTCGCCACGCGCGTCCGTCTGCCCCGAGCCCCGCGACGGTGCGGTCGAGGTCGCGCCAGGCGATCCCGGCGCGCCCGCCGTCGAGGGGGTGCGCGTACGACGCCTCGGGCACGATCCACTCGATCCGGTCGAGGAGGCCGAGCTTGCGGAACACCGGCGACGCGAGCGCCGCCGGGTGCACGGCCGAGCACACGTCATGCCGGAAGCCCGGGATGGTGAGCGCCGCCGAGCGCACGCCGCCGCCGATCGTCGACTCGGCCTCGAGCAGCCGCACCGACAGGCCGGCGCGCGCGGCCACGACCGCGGCGACGAGACCGTTCGGGCCGCTCCCGACGACCGTGACGTCGGTCACCGGATCAGAATCCGGCTCCCATGGTGTTGACGTAGATCCATGGGAGGCGATCCATCACGAGCCGGTGCTGGTTCCCCTCGGCGTCGGGCCCTTCGTCGGCCACGGCGGGGTGGTCCTCCTGGCGGTGCCGCTCGGCGTCGTACTCGTCGTCCTCCTGCCAGAGGATCGTGGTGCCGTCGTCGCTGACCTTCGCCACGTAGGGCTTCACGTCGCCGCTGCGCAGTTCGGCGAGCGCCTCGTCGACGGATGCCGCGCGCTGCAGCCCGTGCAGCGTCACCCACGTGGGCGGCCACAGCGTCATCGCTCCGGCCGCGTGCCGATCGAGCGCGTCGACGGGGCGCAGCCACTCGACCGCGGCCACCTCGTCGGGGGCGGGACGGATCTCGCCGTCGGGCACGCGCACGGCGAAGAACGTGGTGCGCAGCTGCTTCGGCGAGTTCTTCGGCGGAGTCCAGTGCGAGAACGGCACGAGGTCGTAGCGGTCGAGCTCGAGGCCGATCTCCTCGCGCGTCTCGCGCACCGCCGCCCGCCGTGCGGCGTCCTCGGTGTCGATCGAGCCGCCCAGGGCGTCCGCGTCGTCGACGGCGCCGCCCGGGAAGACCCACGCGCCGGCGAACGAGCCGCGGTCGCGGGGACGCTCGGCGAGGAGCACCTCGACGCCGCGCTCTCCGTCGCGCAGCAGGACGACGGTCGCGGCCGCCCCCGCCACCTCATCGTTCGTCAGGGATTCAAGGTCGCTGTCCATGTCCCAACACTAGGCCGGTCGGGGCGCGAACGCACCGATGCCGACCGGGTCCTTCGGCACTCGTCGGCTCGCCTCGATACACTGCGGAGCATGCATCTGCCACGACTGCGCGGCACCGGCGAAGAGGCCGTGTCGCCCCAGGCGACACTCGTGCTCGCGCCGAACGCGGGCCCGATGACGCTCGACGGCACGAACTCGTACGTGCTGCGAGCGCCCGGCTCGCCGGGCGTGGTCGTGGTCGACCCCGGTCCGTCGGATGCCGCGCACCTCGAGCGGCTCGCCTCGTACGGCCCGGTCGAGCTCGTGCTCCTCACCCACCACCACCCCGACCACCGCGAGGCGCTCGCCGAGTTCGCGCAGCGGGTGGGCGCGCCCGCACGGGCGATCGACCCGGCGTTCTGCATCGACGCACCGCCGCTCACCGACGGCGAGGTGATCCAGGTCGCCGGGCTCGAAGTCGAGGTGATGGCGACGCCCGGGCATACGGGCGACTCGGTCTGCTTCGTGCTGCCCGACGACGGCGACCACGGCTCGGTGCTCACGGGCGACACGATCCTCGGGCGCGGCACGACGATCATCGCCGACCCCGACGGCGCGCTCGGCCCGTACCTCGACTCCCTCGCGCGCCTGAGGGCGTTCGCCGGCGCGGCCGGCGGCGTGGTCACCGTGCTGCCCGGCCACGGACCGGTGCTGCGCGACCTCGGGTCGATCTGCGAGGACTACGTCATCCACCGCGCCGAGCGCCTCGACCAGATCCGGGCCGCGCTCGGCCGGCTCGGCGACGACGCGTCGGTCGAGGCGGTCACCGACCTCGTGTACGCCGACACGGATGCCTCGGTGCGAGGTGCAGCCGAGGCATCCGTTCGAGCGCAGTTGCGGTACCTCAGGGGCACCGCGTAGGCCTCAGGCGGCGACGCGCGAAGCCGCCGGTCCAGCCGATCTTCTCCTGCACGGCGAGCGTGAGCTGCAGGAAGCCGACCGCCTCGAGCTCGCGCGCACGGGCGAGCGAGCCGGCGTCGACCGCGGCGACGCCGCCGGCGCGCACCACGTCGGCGAGCGCCTGCTTCGCGACGGCGTCGTCACCGGCGATGAGCACCGTGGTGGGCTGGCCGCCGATGGTCTTCGCGGCGAGCGTCGAGGCGAAGTTCGTGTTGAACGCCTTGAGCACGCGCGAGTCGGGCAGGGCCGCCTGCAGCTCGCTCGCCTTCGAGCCGTCGGCGGGGGCGACGAGCGAGTCGAAGGTCTCGAAGTTCAGCGGGTTCGTGATGTCGACGACGATCTTGCCGGCGAGCTCGGCGCCGCGCTTCGCGACGATGTCGTCGAGCGAGGGGTGGGGCACGGCGAGCACGACGATGTCGCCGGTGATGGCGTCGGACGTGTCGCGGCCCACGTACTCGACGGTGTTGCCGCCGGCGGCCACGATGCCTCCGATCGCGCTGCCCATGTTGCCGGAACCGATGATGCTGACGGTGGTCATGTCGTTCCTCTCCGCGCCCTTCGGACGCGATTACTTGTCGATACAACCAACACACTAGGCCATTTCAGTTGTTGCGTCAACCAATGCGGTAAACTGACGTCATGACGAGCGAACCGAGATGGCTGAGCACCGAGGAGTCGGCAGCCTGGGTGCGCCTCGTCGCGCTCGCGGAACTGCTGCCGGGCGCGCTCGACGCCCAGCTGCTGCGTGACGCCGGGCTCACGCACTTCGAGTACGGCGTGCTCATGGCCCTGGCCGAGGCCCCGAGCCGCACGATGCGCATGACCGAGCTCGCCTCGCGCACCAACGCGACGCTCCCCCGCCTCTCGCACGTCGCACGACGCCTCGAGGAGCGCGGGCTGATCCGGCGGTCCCCCTGCTCAGAGGACCGTCGCGCGACGAACGCGACGGTGACCGAGGCCGGCCTGCAGCTCATCGCGGATGCCGCGCCCGGCCACGTCGACACCGTGCGCGCGAACGTGCTCGACGCGCTCTCCCCCGAGCAGGTCGAGCAGCTCTACGGCATCGCCGGCGCGGTGCTCGCGAAGCTCGACCCCGACGAGCGCCTCACCGCCACGTCGTGCCAGTTCAGCGAGGGACCGGCCGTCGGCCCGCATGGGCTGACGCGAGCCTCGCGTCCTGCATCGAGTCGGGCAGACGATCCTGCTTCGACGCCGCCCGAAGCCCTCCGTTCTGCCCACTCGATCGAGCCGAGCGGATACCGCGGGCGAGCACTGCCGTGAGCAGCACTGCCATGAGCAGCACTGCCGAGGGCAGCACTGCCAGGGCAGCACTGCTCTGAGCGGCATCCGCCCCAGGGCCGCCATCGCGCCGCAGGCTGGGGCATGAGCGATCACGAGACCCCACCGATCCAGCCGATCGACGCCGAGCTCACCCGGCGCCTGTTCCACGAGCGCATCATCGTGCTCGGCGACGAGCTCGACCAGGCCGGCGGCAACCGGCTGATCGCGCAGCTGCTGACCCTCGCCGCCGACGACCCGCGCCGCGACATCCGCTTCTGGATCAACTCGCCGGGCGGCTCGGTGCCGGCGATGCTCGCGATCATGGACGTCATGCGCGCGATCCCGAACGACGTCGCGACCATCGCCGTGGGCTGGGCGGCGAGCGCGGGCCAGTTCCTGCTCACGGCGGGCACCCCGGGCAAGCGGTTCGCCCTGCCGCACGCGCGCATCCTCATGCACCAGGGCTCCGCCGGCATCGGCGGCACCGCGGTCGACGTGGAGCTGCAGGCCGACGACCTGCGCTACACGCGCGACGTCGTGCTCGGCATCACCGCCGAGCTCACCGGCCAGCCGCTCGAGCGCATCGCGCAGGACTCGCTGCGCGACCGCTGGTACACGGCCGAGCAGGCGGTCGAGTACGGCTTCATCGACCGCGTCGTGCACGGGTCCGACGAGCTGTTCGGCGGCAGCGCCCGTCCGGTCGCCGGACTGCGGGTGCCGGCATGAGCACCTACGCGATCCCGTACGTCGTCGAGAAGCGCGGCAACGTCGAGCGCACGATGGACGTCTACAGCCGGCTGCTCTCCGAGCGCATCGTCTACCTCGGCACCGAGATCGACGACGGCGTCGCGAACGTGCTCATCGCCCAGTTCCTCCACCTCGCCTCGGAGTCGAGCGAGACGCCGATCAGCCTCTACGTCAACTCCCCCGGCGGCTCGCCGGGCGCTGCGCTCGCGGTGTACGACACGATGCAGCACATCCGGCCGGATGTCGCGACGACGTGCGTCGGGCAGGCGGGCGGCCCGGCGGCGGTGCTCCTCGCGGGCGGCGCGAAGGGGCAGCGCGCGATCCTCCCGCACGGCAAGGTGACGTTGCACCAGCCGTCGACGCAGGGACGCGGCACGGTGCCCGACCTGATCATCCACGCCGACGAGGTGCTGCGCGTGCGTGCCGAGCTCGAGGCCGCGCTCGCGGCCGACACCGGACGCGATGTCGTGACGCTGCGGCACGACACCGACCGCGACCTCATCCTGCCCGCGGCGGCGGCCGTCGCCTACGGCCTGGCCGACCACGTGCTGCGAGGCGCAGGTGCCCGTCGGGCCGGCGCGATCGCGGCCTCGCGCTAGGCGCGCGAGCAGGAACACGTCGGCGGGCGCGGCGAGCGCCGCGCCCGTCAGCGACGATCATGCCTGCGGCATCCGAGCCCGAGAGATCGAGCGGATGCCGCGGCAGCGCGTCGGCCCGGAACGCTGCGACCCCTCGACGACGAGCCGTTCGCGCCGTTCGGCCTCGCGTCGCTCCTCGTCGAGGCGCGCGCCCAGCCGATCGCCGACGCGGCGGACGACGTCGAACAGGCCGAGGCCGAGCGCGTCGGCGACGGACCCGAGGATCTCCGACGACGGCTCCTTGCGACCGCGCTCGATCTCGGAGAGGTACTGCGGCGAGACGCCTGCCGTCGCGGCGACCTCGGTGAGGATGCGCTCCTGGTCGAGGCGCTCGCCGCGCAGCACCTCGCCGAGCACGTGCCGCCAGAGCGGCTTCGACGCGCGCGGGCCGACGACCCGCGGGAACTCGACGACCTTGCCCATGTGCAGAGGCTAGCCGCGGCATCCGCTCGCGCGACAGGCCGATCCGCTGAGAGCAGAACACGCGCAGGGTCATGCCTGCGAGGATGCTCAGCCGGCCTGGCGCGCCGACGCCTCGTCGATCCGGCCGAGCACGCGCGACGCGGCATCCGCGATGGCCTGCTTCTCGTCGGGCTCCAGCACGTCGAGGAAGAGGCTGCGGATCGCCGCCGCGTGGTCGCGCATGGCGCGGAGCAGGGCGAGCCGCCCGGCCCGCGTGAGCACGACCCAGGAGCCGCGGCCGTCGGTGGCGCACTCGACGCGCTCGACGAGCCCGCGGGCGACCATGCGCGTGAGCTGGTGCGAGAGCCGGCTCTTCTCCCAGCCGATGGCGTCGCCGAGGGCGCCGGGGCGGAGTCGGCGCTCGGGCGCCTTGAACAGCGTGAGCATCACCGCGTAGTCACCCTGCGAGATGCCCGCGTCGCGCTGGAGCCGGCGGTCGAGCTCGCGCGTGAGGTCGCGGTGCATGGTGATGAAGTCGGTCCAGAGCGACCATTCGGACTCGTCGATCTCGGACACCTCTGACATGGCTCGAGTCTACCGGACATTGGTTGACACGTCATCTTTCTGAGCTATGATGACGCGTCAACTACTTCGCTCCGGAAGGCGGATCACATGTCCACAGGTCACCATCGGCATCATCATCGGCAGCACTCGCCCCGGTCGCGTCGGCGACCAGGTCGCGCAGTGGGTCCTCGAACAGGCGTCCGCGCGGAGCGACGCCGAGTTCGAACTCGTCGACCTCGCCGACTTCGCGCTCCCGCACCTCGACGAGGCGCTTCCGCCGAGCCTCGGGCAGTACGCCAACGACCACACCAAGGCCTGGGCCGAGAAGGTCGACTCGTTCGACGGCTACATCTTCGTGACGCCCGAGTACAACCACTCCACCTCGGGCGCGCTGAAGAACGCGCTCGACTTCGTCTACGGCGAATGGAACAACAAGGCCGCCGGGCTCGTGAGCTACGGCGCAGCCGGCGGCACGCGCGCGGCCGAGCACCTGCGCCTCATCCTCGGCGAGCTGCAGGTCGCCGACGTGCGCCAGCAGGTCGCGTTCTCGCTCCTGACCGACTTCGAGAACTACTCCACGTTCACGCCGGCCGCCTACCACGCCGGCATGCTCGCCACCCAGCTCGACCAGCTCGTGCCGTGGACGACGGCGCTGCGGAGCGTGCGCGGCGAGACGCTCGCACAGGCCGCCTAGACGCTATGGGGTGTTGAGCCTGGGGCCTCCGCTCGCGTAAACCGTGGGTTGCGGCCGGTGTTGTCCCGGTTCGCCGAGCCACATACGTGAGGGAGGCCCCAGTTGATTACTGAGCGTACGAGTGTCGGGCTGGATGTGCACGCGCGCACCACGGTCGCGGCCGCGATCGATGAGCAGACGGGAGAGCTCGTGCAGCGGCGCATGGGCTCGGATCAGGACGAGATCGTCGCGTGGGTGACGGCCCGGCTGGGCCCGGTCGCGGCGACGTATGAGGCCGGCCCGACCGGGTTCGGGTTGGCGCGGGCGTTGCGGGCCGCGGGAGTGCGTGCGGTGGTCGCGGCACCATCGAAGCTGCAACGCCCGGTCGGCGACAGGGTCAAGACCGACGCGCGGGACGCGGTGCACCTGGCCAGGCTCCTGCGGCTGGGTGAGATTGTCGAGGTCACCGTCCCGACCGTGGAAGCGGAGTCGGCGCGGGACCTGGTCCGTGCCCGTGAGGACGCCCGCGGGGATCTGATGTCGGCGCGGCATCGGATCAGCAAGCTGCTGCTGCGACAAGGGATCCAGTACTCCGAGGGGAAGGCATGGACCGTCGCGCACCTGGCGTGGGTGCGCAGGCAACGGTTCGAACTGGCCGGGTTGCAGGCCGCGTTCGATGCCGCCTACGACGCGATGATCGCGACCGTCGACCGTCGTGACCGGCTCGACGCTGCGATCGCGGAGATGGCCGCTGGCAGCGAGTTCACACCGGTCGTAGATCGGCTTGGGTGCCTGCGTGGGGTGTCGACGTTGACCGGGTTCGCCTTGGCGGTAGAGATCGGCGACTGGACCAGGCTCGACGGGCGTCGGATTGGCTCGTATCTCGGGCTGACCCCGTCGGAAAACTCGTCTGGTGCGTCACGGGCGCTGGGCGGGATCACCAAGACCGGCAACGGCCACGCCCGTCGGCTGCTGATCGAAGCTGCCTGGCACCACCGCCCTGCCTATCGGCCCTCTTCGCCGATCATGCGCGCCCGGTGGGACCGTGCCGGTGCGGAGGCTCGTGCCCGCGGGCACGCCGGCAACCAACGTCTGCACGACCGCTGGCTCAGTTTTCAGACGCGCGGGAAGCGCACCGTCGTTGCCAACGCCGCGATCGCCCGCGAGCTGGCCGGCTGGTGCTGGTCGCTGGCCGTCATGACCTGACCGGTCCTGGCAGCTTCCGGTCGCCGACGGTGGTGACGGCAGCGTCCCGGGCGACTCGCGACACGCCCTATGAGCAACCCGCCCAGTCGGGTCACGCTCGATCTCTAGACTCGCGTGAACGCCCCGCCGAACAAGCCGTCATGCGGTAACCAACCCGCGCATATCAGAGTGACAACGCGTCGAACACGACCCGCGCGTCACCATCCGACACGACCGGAACGAGCGGACGCCGCAGCCGACGGGCACGGCGTCCGCTCACCCCTGCCACTTGACAAACCCACACCCCATATCAGGGCACGTCTCCCCCGCTCTGGCGGCCTGCGGCGGCGCTCGAAGGCCCCCGACGCCGCGTCTCGCGGCGGTCGGGGGCCTTCGGCGTGTCTCAGGCGGGCTGGTACGTGAGGCAGTCGGCGTCGTAGGCGCCCGGTCCGACACGCACGGATGCCGCGGTGCACTCGAGCGAGGAGTTGTGCACGCACTCCGACCGCTGGCATGCGCCGACGTGCGTGAGCACCTTGTCGAGGCCGCCCTTGGTGCCGAGCGGGATGAACGTCGCGCATTCGGCGTCGCCCACCGACCCGCCGATCGTCACGGCGGCGGCGTGGCAGTGCGAGTGGTCGTTGTAGGAGCATCCGGCCACCGAACACTCGGCAACGGCGGGCAGTTCGTCGAGCGTCATGCTCATGGTGACCTCCAGAAGCGGTTTCGACCGTGCGATACGGCGATGGTAGTCCCGCAGGCGGGCCGTGCGCAGTACCCCAGGCGGTCTTTTTTCGCAGATCAGAGCACATTTCTTTGTGAGGATAGCCTAACCTTCACGTCTCGATCCGGCCGCGGATTCGGCGCTCGCCCGACGACGGCGTCAGTGCTCGAGCATGTGGTTGGCGTGCGTGTGCGTCACCTCAGGCCACCGTATGCAGCTCGTCGGCCGACGCGAACACCACGGGCCGCGCGCCCGCGCGGACCGATCCGCCTGGCCTCACGCCGATTGCCACTAGGTGTGGCCCGGCCCGCACGTCAGAATGAGCGGAGACACCTGGAGGTGGACGATGACCATGGAAACCGTGCTCTGGTCGATCCTCGGCCTGATCGGCGCCGTCGGCGGCGTCCTGCTCCTCGCGGCCCTCTGGTCGCTCATCCGATCGCCGCGGCAGTACTGACCACCGCGACCTGAACCGACCGCATGACGAGCGCCGCGACCACCACGGCCCCCGCGGCGTCGGCGCGTCATGCGGACGGGCGGCACGTCCGACCGGTTGTCGGCGCTCCTCCTGCTCTGCTTCACGGTCATCGCGATCGCCTGGGCGAACTCCCCGTGGGGCGCGACCTACGACGAGTTCTGGGACACCGAGGTCGAGATCGTCATCGGCGACTTCGCTGCGCACCTCACGCTGCACCAGCTCGTGAACGACGGGCTCATGGCGCTCTTCTTCTTCACCGTCGGCCTCGAGGTGAAGAGCGAGTTCACGATCGGCGAGCTCACCGACCGGTCACGGGCGGCCGTGCCCGTGATCGCGGCCGTCGCGGGACTCGCGCTGCCTGCGGCGATCTTCCTGCTGCTGAACGCGAACACCGGCCAGGCGCACGCGTGGGGCGTCGTGATCTCGACCGACACGGCGTTCCTGCTCGGCGCGCTCGCGATCATCGGGCCGAAGTTCCCGGCGCGGCTGCGCACGTTCCTGCTCACGCTCGCCGTGGTCGACGACATCGGCGCGCTCGTGGCGATCGCCGTGTTCTACAACGAGGGACTCCAGATGCTGCCGCTCGCGATCGTCGCGGTGCTGCTCGTGGCGCTCGCGCTGGTGCGGTTCCTGCCCGTGGGCCGCGGCCCGGCGTACGCGGTGCTCGGCTTCGGGCTGTGGCTCTCGGTCGCGGCGGCGGGCGTGCATCCGACGCTCGCCGGCGTGGCCGTGGCGCTGCTCATCCCGGTGTTCCCGCCGCGGCGCATGGACGTCGAGCGAGCGGCCGAGCTCACCCGCGCGTTCCGCGAGTCGCCCAACACCGCGTACGCCCGCGCGGCGGCGCGCAGCCTGCGCGACTCGCTCTCGATCAACGAGCGACTGCAGGCGGCGTGGTCGCCGTACATCGCGTTCATCGTGCTGCCGATCTTCGCGCTCGCGAACGCGGGGGTGCGGCTCGATCCGGCGACCCTCGCCGACGCCGTCGTCTCGCCGCTCACGTGGGGCGTGATCGCGGGCCTCGTCGTGGGCAAGTTCGTCGGCATCACCGGGGCCACGGCGCTCGTGCGGAGGCTCCGCATCGGCCGCCTCGCACCGGGCCTCACGATGCCCCGCATCGCGGGCGGCGCGGCACTGTCGGGCATCGGCTTCACGATCGCCCTGTTCATCGTCGGCCTCGCGATCGAGGACCCCGAGACGCAGGACCTCGCGCGCGTGGGCGTGCTCGCGGCATCCGTGATCGCGTTCGTGCTCGGCTGGGCGATCTTCGCGATCGGCGACCGGCTGCGGCCGCCGATGGCCGTCGGGGCACGACTCGCTCGCCCGGTCGACCTGGAGCGCGACCACTTCCGCGGCCGCCCGGACGCGCCCTACACGATCGTCGAGTACGGCGACTTCGAGTGCCCGTTCTGCAGCCGGGCCACCGGGTCGATCGACGCCGTGCGCGACCACTTCGGCGACGACGTGCGCTGGGTGTTCCGGCACCTGCCGCTCGAGCAGGTGCACCCGCACGCGAAGGAGTCGGCGCAGGCGGTCGAGGCAGCGGCGTTGCAGGGCCACTTCTTCGAGATGGCCCTCACGCTGTTCCAACACCAGGACCGCCTGACGACCGAGGACCTCTTCGGCTACGCGCGGCAGCTCGGCCTCGACATCGACCGCTTCGCCGAGGATCTGCGCTCACCCGCCGTCAAGCGACGTGTCGAGGACGACGTGCTCGACGCCGAGATGATGGACCTGCACTCGACGCCGACGTTCTTCATCGGCGAGCGCCGTCACAAGGGGCCGTACGACTCGGCGACGCTCATCCGCGCCCTCGAGGCCGGCCGGGAGCGCGACGAGCAGGAGGCGCGCGAGGCGGCGGCAAAGAGACGGCGCGCGAGGCACGCGGCAGCTGATGCACGCGGTCGCCGCCCGATGCGCAGCCCCGCCGAGTGGCCTACTTCGGCTTCGTCGCCACCCCGTCGAGCCAGAGCAGGTCGGACGGGTCGCTGTGCGTGCCGCCCGAGTCCACGTGCTTCGCGTCGATCTGCGGGCCCTTCTTGATCACGTGCACGAGCGCCATCGCGTGGCCGCGGCCGAGGTCGTAGTCCTCCTTCAGCCAGTCCACGATGACGCCGGCCTTCACGGCGGGGTCGTCGAAGCCCTTCTCGTGCGCGAGCTCGATGAACTGCCGGGGCGTGAGCCCGGTCTTCGCCTCGATGTTGTCGAGATACGCCTGGAACGACATCCGCTCTCCTCTTCGTCGATCAAGGAGTCTATGACTCGCCGCCGACGCTCGCGAGGGAGCGCCGCTGTCGCAGGCACGCACCCACCCGCGTCGGATGCCACGACTCCGCCACGAGCCGATCCGACAGGCCGCTCAGCAATGACACGACTTGTCACGGAAAGCAGAAGGCCGCGACGCGACTCAGGCCGAGCCGCTCCACGGCGCCGGGACGAGCACCCAGCACACCTCGGCGCCGGCTCGTCCTCGGCATGCCAGGTGTGCGGCTCGCGGCCGGGGAACGTGAGCGCGTCGCCCGTCTCCAGGCGCACCGAGCGATCGGCGAACCGCACCGTGACGGCGCCCGCGATAACATGCATGCACCTCGACGTCGCAGTTGACCGTGTAGAGCTCGTGCCCGCCGTGGGCGCCGGGTTCGAGCGACGACCGGATGAGCTGCACCCGCGGCTCGCCCCGCGGCGACATGAGCCGCTCGGCCACGCCGAAGCCGCCGAGGTTGATGTTCGGGGCGTCGGCGCGGGTGATGCGCTGGATCTCGGGCTCGGCGAAGAGGGCGCCGACGGGCAGCGAGAGCACCTGGCAGAGCTGCACGAGCGTCGCGACGCTCGGCGACGTCTCGTCGCGCTCGACGCGGCTGAGGAACCCTTGCGGAGCCCGGTCGACTCGGCGACCTGCGCGAGCGTGAGGTTCTGCGCGATCCGCGTGCTGCGGAGCTTCGCGCCGATGGGGGTGCCTTCGCGTCGGCGGACGGATGGATCGGCGCGCATGCGCTCTCCTCACTTGACGGCGACGTGGCCGCGCGCGGGCGTACAGTGGCCTGCAAGAGTTTCCCCAAGAGTACCAAAGGTTGTCGTAATATGCAACTCACTCCCGACGACTCGAACAGCCGGCATCCGCGGCCCGGGTCGTGACGCGAGCGTCGTGCCGCGCTTCGCCGGCATCGCCACCTTCGCGCGACTCCCCCGCCTCGACGAGGTCGGTCGCGCGGACGTCGCCGATCGTCGGCGTCCCGTTCGACAGCGGCGTCAGCTACCGGCCCGGGCGCGCGCTTCGGTCCGGCGCACGTCCGCGAGGCCTCGCGGCTGCTGCGGCCGTACAACCCGGCGCAGGACGTGTTCCCGTTCGGCGCGCAGCAGGTCGCCGACGCGGGCGACCTCGTCGCGAACCCGTTCGACATCGCGACCGCCGTCGCCGAGATGGAGGCCGGCGCGCTCGAGCTTCGGCGCGCATGCCGACCGGCTCGTCGTGATCGGCGGCGACCACACCGTCGCGCTGCCGCTCCTGCGCGCGGTGCACGCCGAGCACGGACCGGTCGCGGTCCTGCACTTCGACGCCCACCTCGACACCTGGGACACCTACTTCGGCGCGCCGATGACGCACGGCACGCCGTTCCGCCGCGCATCCGAGGAGGGCCTGATCGACCTGACCGCGAGCATGCACGTCGGCATCCGCGGCCCGCTCTACGCAAGAGCGACCTCGAGGACGACGAGCGCCTCGGCTTCGCGATCGTCACGAGCGAGTACGTCGAGGAGCACGGCGTCGCCGCTGCGGTCGACCGCATCCGTGCGCGGGTCGGCGACGCGCCGCTCTACATCTCGATCGACATCGACGTGCTCGACCCCGCCCACGCGCCCGGCACCGGCACTCCGGAGGCCGGAGGCCTGACCAGCCGCGAGCTGCTGCGGATGCTGCGCGCGCTGACCGACCTGCAACATCGTCGGCGCCGACATCGTCGAGGTCGCCCCCGCCTACGACCACGCCCAGGTCACCGCCGTGGCGGCCAGCCACGTGGTCTATGAACTGCTCAGCGCGATGGCACCGCGCGAATCGTGAAGGAGACCCGATGAACACGCCGACCCCCGAGGCCGTGCCGCCGCGGCATCCGCCATCGTCGACGCATTCGCCGCGACCGACACCGAGCGGTACTTCGGCGGCTTCGCGCCCGAGGCGACCTTCGTCTTCCACACCGAGACCGGCTCGGCTGGACGACCGAGCCGCCTACGAGCGGCTCTGGGCGCAGTGGCTCAGCGAGGGCTGGCGCGTCACGCTCGTGCACCTCGACCGACCGGCGCGTGCAGGTGTTCCCCGGCGGCGCGGTGTTCACCCACACCGTCGAGACGTCCGTCGAGACCGCCGACGGACCCGAGTCGTACCGGGAGCGCGAGACCATCGTGTTCGCCGGAGACGGATCGGGCACCTCCTCGCGTGCACGAGCACCTCTCGCCGCTTTCCCTGACGCGGCATCCGCCATACCCCGAACCTCACGAAGGAGCCCGAAGATGTCGCTCTACACCCGCCTCGAGAAGCGTCTGGAGGAACAGTCCGACGAGCCGGCGCCGTGCGCGGCACGTAGTCCACCGGCCGGATCTGATGATCTGGCTGGCCGCCAACCTCGTCGTCACGACGCTGCTGACCGGAACACTGTTCGTGCCCGACGTCGCGTACGGCCTCGTGCTCGCCCTCATCGTCGGCGGCACCGTCGTCGGTGCGGCAGTGCTGGTGCCGTCGGCGCGATCGGCACCCGCACCGGCCTTCCGACGATGGCGCTGACCCGCGGGCCGTTCGGCACGCGCGGCAGTCTGCTCCCGGTCGCCGCGAACGTCATCATCCTCATGGGCTGGAGCTGGGTGCAGGCGATGCTCGCCGGCATCGCGCTCGACTTCATCGTGGCATCCTCACCGGGTTCTCGAGCCCCGTCATGTTCGCCGTGCTGTGCCAGACCCTCGTCGTGATCCTCGCGATCTTCGGCCACACCGGCATCGCGCGGGTCGAGCCCTGGCTCGCCGCGCTGATCCTCGGCATCATGGCCTACATCTTCGTCGGTCGCCTTCACGACCTTCCCGCCCGCGGATATTCCGGCATCCCCGCCGATCCCGTCGCTCGGCTACACGCCGAACTCGTCTCGACGTGGTCATCGCCACCGCGATCTCGTGGACCGTGCTCTCGGCCGACTTCAACCGCTTCGCGAAGTCGAGCACGAGGCGGGCATCATCGGATCGGGTGTCGGCTACACGCTCTCCACGGTCATCTCGATGGTGATCGGCGCGACCGCGATCGGGTACGTCGTGCTGTCGCGGCGGCGAGGCGATCCCGTTCGATCCGGTGACCATCGTCGAGCCGTTCGGAGCCCCGCTCGCGGTCGTGATCTTCCTCTCGGTGATGGCGACGAACACGATGGTCGTCTACGGCATGGTCACGACCGTGGTGAACGCCGTGCCGGGCGGGAAGAAGCTGAAGTTCCTGCCGACGGCGCTCATCGTCGGCGTCATCTCGATCATCGGCTCGACCTGGTTCGGCCTGCTCAACCAGTTCACGACGTTCCTGGTGACGATCGGCGCGCTCTTCGCCCCGGTGTTCGCGATCATGATCGCCGACTACTACATCGTCAAGCGCGGGGCGTACACGGCCGACATCCTGAAGGCGCGCGAGGGCCGGTACTGGTACCTCGCCGGGGTGAACTGGGCCGCGGTCGTCGTGTGGCTCATCGGCGCGGTGGCGGCCTACGTCTTCACGTACACCCTGCCGACGCCGGTCGGGGCGACGATCCCCGCGTTCGTGATCACGTTCGTGCTCTACCTCCTCGCCTCGCTGCGCCAGCGCGCCTCGACACCGGCGGAACCGAGCACCAACCTCGCCGGGTCGACACCCGAGACGGGCGTCGCATGCGTGACCTGAGCCATCCGATCCGCTCGGGGATGCAGGTCTACCCCGGCGATCCCGAGGTCGACCTGTCCGCGGCCCTCGAGCTGGAGCGCGACGGCGCCGCCGTGACCTCGCTCCACCTCGGCTCGCACAGCGGCACCCACGTCGACGCGCCCGCCCACACCGTCGCCGGCGGGCGCACGATGGACGAGGTTGCGCTGGGGGAGCTCGTCGGTGACGCCCTCGTCATCCGGGTGCCCGGCCTCGCCGATCGCGCCACGGTCGACGTCGGCGACCTCGGCGACCTGCCCGAGCAGGTGCCCGCGATCGTCGTGATCGAGACGGGATGGGCGCGGCACTTCGGCACCGAACGCGCGCTCCGGCATCCCGCGATCGGCGTCGAGGCGGCGCGCCTGCTCGTCGAGCGCGGCATGCGGGTGCTCTGCGTCGACACGCTGAGTCCCGACCCGACGGATGCCGCCGGCACCTCGTCCTTCCCGGTGCACGACGTCGTGCTCGGCGGCGACGGCCTCATCGTCGAGAACCTCACCGGCCTCGACGAGCTGCCGACGCGGGTGCGGATCGGGATCTTCCCGCTGCGCCTCGGCGGCGACGGCGCACCCGTCCGCGCTGTCGCGTTCGTGGACTGAGCGGCCCGCCGGCGCTCGCGCGGGCGGGGATGCTCAGCCGCGCTCCTGCAGCACGTCGTCGACCCAGGCGGGCACGACCAGGCTCGCCGGGCCGTGGCGCACCTCGTCGAACAGCGGCGTGATCTCGCTCGACGCGAGGTTCAGCTCGATCGTGCGGGCGCCCGCCTCGGCCGCCGTCATCACGAACCCCGCGGCGGGATACACGGCGCCCGACGTGCCGATCGCGGCGAACACGTCGCAGGCGAGCAGCGCCTCGTCGATGACGTCGAGGTCGTACGGCATCTCGCCGAACCACACGACGTCGGGGCGCAGCATCCGCTCGCCGCACTCGGGGCACGGCGGTCGCTCGATGAGGTCGGCCGTGACCGGCACCCGGCGCCCGCAGGCCACGCAGAGCGCCTGCAGCAGGTCGCCGTGCATGTGCACCACGCGCTCGGATCCGGCCCGCTCGTGCAGGTCGTCGATGTTCTGGGTCACCACGAGCAGGTCGTCGCCGAGCTCGCGCTCGAGGCGTGCGAGCGCGTCGTGCGCCGGATTCGGCACGGTCTGCGCCACGGCGTGCCGTCGCAGGTCGTAGAAGCGCTGCACGGTGTCTGGGTCGCGGGCGAAGGCCCCGGGCGTCGCGACGTCCTCCACGCGGTGACCCTCCCACAGGCCGCCGGCGTCGCGGAAGGTGGGCACGCCGCTCTCCGCCGAGATGCCGGCGCCGGTGAGCACGACGAATCGCATGCCTCCATTGAACCGCGTACGACCACAGGCGTATCCCGATTGACTCCGACGAGCGGATGCCGCGGCGCGGCGTCATCGGCATCGTGGAGGAATGACCACCACCACGCTGCCGACGACGCGCCGCCCGCGAGCGGACGCCCGGGTCATCCGGATGCCGCTCTCGGCTCGCACGCGAAAGCTCCTCCTGCTCGTGCACATCGCGGCGGCGGGCGTGTGGCTCGGACTCGACCTCGTGCTCGGCATCCTCGTCTTCACGGTGCTCACGGGCGATGCGACCGGAGCGGGCGCCGCGGCCGCGAGCCTCGCCGCGGTGGCGACCTGGCCCCTCGTGGCGGCCGGGCTGCTGACCCTCGCGACCGGCGTGCTGCTGGGGCTCGGCACGAAGTACGGGCTGGTGCGCTACCGGTGGGTGCTCGTGAAGCTCGTGATCAACGTGGTGCTCGTGACCCTCGTGGTGCTCGTGCTCTGGCCGGGCATGGTGACGGCCGGCGACGCGGGGCGCGTGGCGCTCGGCGACGGGGTCGCGCCCACCGTAGCGGCGACGCTCGTCTTCCCGCCGGTCGTGTCCTCCACCGCGCTCGTCGTCGCGATGACGCTGTCGGTGTTCAAGCCGTGGGGGCGGACGCGACGTGTCCTGCGCGACCGCTCGGCGTGAGCGCCGCGTCGACCTCAGCGTCGGCCGTTCGCCCCAGGGTTGAACAGTTCCCTCGAGATCGGCGGTACCGGAGTACCGAAGTACCGGACGATCGCGAGGGAGAACGCTCGTACCGAACCGAGCGCCGTCGCGCCACCGCGGGCGCGCCGGACGCGGTCGGGCGCACGCGTCGGCTCAGTCGTCGACCCCCGGCGTGACGTTGATGCCCCTGAGCAGCAGGTCGACCGTCGCGTCGGTCGCCTCCTCGACCGAGACGCCATCGAGCAGGTCGCCGGTCGCGAGCGCGGCCACGCCGTGCACGCTCCAGGTCGTCGCCACCGCGATGCGCGCTCTCGACGCGCGACGCACGCCCGCCGCGGTCGTCTCGGGCAGCCGCAACCGCGCGACGGCGAGGCTCGCGAGCATCATGCCCCGCCGGTTCGTCGTGCCGATGACGGCTCGCCTCATGGCGAACTGAGCGGATGCCGCGGCGCCGGCCGCGCGATGCCGGCGCGGCGCGTCATCGCTCGATCGACTTCTGCTCGTCCGACGGCCTGACCAGCGCCCTGATCACGAAGAACACGACGACGGCCACCACGGCCACGATCACGAGCTTGCCGATGAACCAGAGCAGGCTGAACAGCACGTCGACGAGGAACCAGGCGACGATCACCGCGACGATGACGCCGATGACGGTCCAGACGGTGCGGCTCATGGTTCGAGGCTAGTCGTAGGATGACGGCTCATGATGCCGGATTCGATCGACGCCTTCGTCGAACGGCTCGCCGCGGGCCGCGCCGGCCCGAACAGTGTGAACCCGTTCGACCGCTCGCGCCGCGACAACGCGATCAGGCGCCGGAACCTGGCGTTGTACCTGGAGCAGCTGGCGGAGCGTCGGCCCAGCGTGCTCCTCGTGGGCGAGGCCCCGGGCTATCGCGGCATGGCGGTCACGGGCGTCCCGTTCACCAACACGGTGATCCTGCAGCGCGGCATCCCGCAATTCGGGCTCCTCGGCGACATCGAACGGCTACGCGATCCCCGATGCGCCGGGCGTCGCCGCCGAGCCGACGGCGACGGTGATGTGGGAGACGCTCGTGGCACTCGACTTCCTGCCGGTGCTGTGGAGCGCCTTCCCGCTGCATCCGCACCGCCCGGGCGACCCCTGGTCGAACCGCAGGCCGTCCGTCGCCGAGACCACGGAATGGTCGTGGTCGTGGCGGGCGCTGATGGACATCCTGTCGATCCGGTCGGTCGTCGCGGTCGGCAACGTGGCGCAGGCCGGCCTGGCGAGGAGCGGGATCTCGGTCCCGCGCGTGCGGCATCCCGCGCACGGCGGTCGGGATGAGTTCCGGCGCGGCCTGGAGGCGCTGCTCCACGAGGGCGCGATCTCCTGAGCCCCGACCGCTCGCGGCTCAGCGGATGCCGCCGCCGAGACGTGCCGAGATCTCCCTCGCCGTCGCGCGGGCGGCGGCGACCACCTCGTCGAGCCCGACCGCGCTGTACGACGTGCCGATGTACGGCACCGTGAGGGCGGCGACCGTCGCACCGGTGCGGTCGGTGATCGCGGCGACCACGTCCGTGATGCCCGCCTGCAGCCGATCGGCGCGGGTGAGGTACCCGTCGGCGAGCTGCCCGGCCTCGCCGTCGCGCAGGGTCGGCGCAGGGGCATCCGTGCGGGCGGCCAGCACCGCCCCGGTCGCCGTCGACTCGAGCGGGAAGCGCGCGCCGACCCGCACCTGGTAGCCGAAGTCGGCCGGCGACTCCGCCTGGGCGACGATCCGCACGGCACCAGCGTCGTCGACGCTGAGGTTGCACGACTGCCTGATCTCGTCGGCGAGCGCTCGCATCGGCCCGGCCGCGAGCTGCACGAGGCCGCGCAGCGGCGGATGCCGGTGGGCGAGATCGAACAGCGCCATCGACAGCACGTACCGCGCGGACCGGTCGTCGCGGCTGACGTACCCGCGGCGCTCGAGGGTGGCGAGCACGCGGTAGATCTGGCTCACGTTGCGCCCGACGGACTCGGCGATCTCGGTCTGCGTGAGCCCGCCCGCCTGCCCGGCGAGCAGTTCGAGGATGTCGAGCGCCTTGTCGAGCGCGGGAGCCGAGTAGTCGGTGGGGCGATCTCCGGTGCGGTCTATGGTGCGTTCGGCCATTGCTGTTGCCTCCTGCGTGTCGGTCGGTCAGCGGTGCGCGCCGATGGCCCGCACGAAGCGGCGGGCGATCTCGCGCTCGAGGTCGTCGGGCACGGGTTGCGCGCCAGGCACGAGCGACGCGGCATCCGTCGCGACCCGCTCGAGCGAGAGCGACTGCAGGAGGAATCCGAGGTCCATGGCCTCGAGCGAGTTGCCCTTGGGCTCGCGCCCGGCGAGGTTCACCATGCGGCCGCCGGCGAGCAGGATGAGCTCGCGCCCGTCGGGCAGGTCGATGCGCTCGATCGCCGCGTCGAGCTCGGTGACGGCGGTCGCCCGGGCGTAGAGCGCCCCGGTGTCGATCTCCCACGGGAAGTGCCCGGCGTTGGCCAGCACGGCGCCGCTCGGCATCCGGTCGAACACGTCCTCCGTGATGATGCCGGGGTGGCCCGTCGCGGTGATGAAGAACTCGCCCCACCCGGCGAGGTTCAGCAGGTCGTCGACGCGGTACCCGTCGAGCGCGGCCTCGAAGGCCTTGATCTCGTCGATCTCGGCCACCGCGACCCGTCCGCCGAAGGCCCGCAGGTACTGCGCGATCCCGCGCCCGCACCAGCCGTAGCCGGCCACCACGAACCGGCGGCCGGGGATCATCAGGTTGGTGATGCGCATGATGCTCTCGACCACCGACTGGCCGACGCCGTGGCGGTTCTCGCCGATCGCCTTGAGGGGGCTGTCGTTGATGACGATCGTCGGGAACGGCACCCGGCCCGCGAGCTCGGTGCGCAGGCGGATGCCGCCGCTGGTCGTCTCCTCGGTGCCGCCGATCACCGATGCCGGCCGCACCGGTGGCGACCACGCCGGCCACGAGGTCGGCGCCGTTGTCGAGCAGGAGGTCGGGGCGCGATGCGACCACGGCGGCGACGTTCGCCTCGTGCTGCTCGAGCGTGTCGTCGCGACGACCGAACACGGTCATGCCCGACTCGCTGAGGTAGGCGACGATGTCGTCCTGCGTCGACCCGTGGTTGCCGGTGGCCACCACCTCGGCGCCGCCCGCGGCGAGCACCTCGAGCAGCACGGCGGTCTTCGGCTCGACGTGCAGCGACATGCCCACGCGGCGGCCGGCGAACGGCCGGCGCTCGGCGAAGTCGCGGCGGGTCGCGGCGAGCAGCGGCATCCGCGACCTGATCCACGCGGTGCGGGAGGCGCCGCGTTCGAGGAGTTCCGACATCTCGACTCGCTTTCATATATGAATGTTGCTTTCACATATGGTAGCGAAGGTCGCGCGGAACCGCATCGCCCGCCGGGATACGCTGACCGGGGCGCGCAGCTGCGGTCGCGGCATCCGCTCGCCCTTCGAGCGCTGGAGGTAGGAACGTGCACGACCCGAACGAGACGCCGCTGCATCCCCACACGATGGCGATCATCGCCGGGCGGCCCACGCACGAGCCCGACCAGCCCATGAGCGTGCCGGTGCATCTCACGTCGACGTACGTCGCGGGCGGCGAGCTGGAGTACGGGCGCTACGGCAACCCGTCGTGGTCGGCGTTCGAGGAGACGCTCGGCGCGCTCGAGGGCGGCCGGTGCGTGTCGTTCGCGTCGGGGATGGCCGCCATCGCCGCCGTGTTCGACCTGGTCGAGCCGGGCGGCACGATCGTCGCGCCGCGGCACTCGTACACGGGCACCGTGGCCGCGCTGCAGGAGCGCGAGGAGCACGGACGCGCGAAGGCCGTGTTCGTCGACATCACCGACGCCGAGGCGGTCGCGGCGGCGTGCAGCGGATGCCGCGATGGTGTGGTTCGAGTCGCCCACCAACCCCGCGCTCGAGGTCGCCGACATCCCGGCGATCGTGCGGGCCGCGCACGAGCGCGGCGCGCTCGTGGCGGTCGACAACACCTTCGCGACCCCGCTGCTGCAACGCCCGCTCGAACTCGGCGCCGACGTCGTCGTGCACTCGGCGACGAAGTACATCTCGGGCCACAGCGACGTGCTCATGGGCGCGGCGATCACGGCGTCCGACGAGCTCTCCGCGGCCCTCGTCCGGCGCCGCTCGCTGTACGGCGCCATCCCCGGGCCGCTCGAGTCGTTCCTCGCCCTGCGGGGGCTGCGCACGCTGCCCGTGCGCCTCGAGCGCGCGCAGGCCAACGCGCAGGAGCTGGTGCGCCGGCTCGACGGGCACCCCGCGCTCGAGGAGGTGCGCTACCCCGGATTCGGCGCGATCGTCTCGATCGTCGTGCGCGGCGGGGCCGAGGGTGCGGATGCGCTGGTCGGCCGCACGCGGCTGTGGGTGCACGCGACGAGCCTCGGCGGCGTGGAGTCGACGTTCGAGCGTCGTCGCCGGTGGCCGCTCGAGCAGCCGACGATCCCCGAGGGACTCGTGCGCCTGTCGGTCGGGCTCGAGCACGTCGACGACCTGCACCGCGACCTCGTCGGCGCGCTCGACTCGCTCGGCTGAGCCCGACTCGCGCGCGGCGGTCCGGCGCTGGGGCCGGCGCCGCCTCCCCTGCCGTCGACCCAGCCTGCCGTCAAGCCCGGCCGCCCGACGGCACGCCCAGCCTAGAGTGGTGCACGTGGTGGGCCGGTTCTTCTCGGGTGTCGGGATGCTGCTGCGCGGGTTCGGCTTCTGGCGCAGGCGCCCCGGCGCGATGGCGCTCGGCCTGATCCCGGCGGCGATCGTGTTCCTGCTGATCGTCGCGGGGCTCGCCGCCCTCGCCGTCAACCTCGCCGGGATCGCCGACTGGTTGACGCCCTTCGCCGACGGCTGGGTCGACCCGTGGCCGTTCGTCGTGCAGGTGCTGGCCGGCGCGATCGTGTTCGGCGGCGCCGTGGTGTTCGCGGCCGTCACGTTCACGGCGATCACGCTCGCCGTCGGCGACCCGTTCTACGAGCGGATCTGGCGAGCGGTCGAGCTCGATCTGGGCGGCACCGTGCCCGAGCAGGGCACCGGCTTCTGGCGCACGGTGCGCGACGGGCTCGCCCTCATCGGCCTCGCCCTGGTGACGTCGATCGGCGTGGGCCTCGTGGGCTTCATCCCGGTCGTCGGCGCGATCGTCGCGCCGGTGCTCGGCATCGTGCTCTCGGGGCGCCTGCTCGCCCTGGAGCTGACGTCACGCCCGTTCGAGGCGCGCGGCATCGCGGCGCGCGATCGGCGCGTGTTCCTGCGCGGGCACCGCGCGCAGCTGTTCGGCTTCGGCGTGGCCACCCAGCTGTGCTTCATGGTGCCGCTCGGCGCGGTGATCGCGATGCCGGCGGCGGTGGCCGGGTCGACGATGCTCGCTCGGGCGGCGCTCGACGCTGCCGGGGCCGCGCCGCCCGCACCCGCGGAGGTCGCCGGGGGCTAGAACGGGTCGCAGGAATTGGCCGGCGCGGGTCAGGGCGCCCGCCCGTCGAAGAGCAGCATCGGCACCGGGCCGAACGGCGTCGACCGCACGCGGAGCCGTCGCACGTCGGCGCCGACGAACCCGGCCTCGACGAGCGCCCGTTCGGTGTCCCGGTCCCAGTGGCATCCGTGGCAGACGCGCTTCGAGATCGGCGTGGCCACGCGCTGCACGAATCGCTTCAGCGTGCGCGGCGGCGCCTGCACGTGGTCGACGAAGATCACGCGGCCGCCGGGCACGAGCACACGGCGCACCTCGGCGAGCGCGGCGGCCTGATCGGACACGGAGCACAGCACGTAGGTGCCGACGACCGCGTCGACCGAATGGTCGGCCAGCGGGATCGACTCGGCCTTCGCGTCGAGCAGCACGGCCTCGTGACGCCACTCGCGCGCCCGCGTCGCGAGCTCCTCGCGCCGCTTCGCGTCGGGCTCGAGCCCCTGCCACTCGATGCCGGGATCGAACGCGCCGAAGTTCTCGCCGTCGCCCGCGCCGATCTCGAGCACCCGGCCGCGCACGCGCCCGAGGAACTCGCGCTCGAGTTCATCGAGCGCGTCGTCGTCGATGAGGGGCGTGGTCACCTTCGCACGGTACCGCGCGGATGCCGCCGCGTCAGCCCTGCGTCAGCCCTGCACGCGCCCCGAGGTCGCCGCGATGCGCTTCAGCAGCGGCGGCTTCGCGAGCACCCACGCGACGGCCATGACCACGACGGATGCCGCGAAGACCGCGAACCCGATCCAGTCGTCGGTGTCGCGCACCGCGTACATCTGGTTCAACTTGCGCAGTGCGCCCGTGGTGAGGACGAGCACGACGTGGACCAACGTGAACGCGATGAAGAACAGCATCACCGGGTAGTGCAGCGATCGGGAGAGCTTCTCGGGGAAGGCGCGGGCGAGCGGGCCCTCGAGCGGCCACACCGACGACAGCCGCAGGCCGGTGAGGATCGCGATCGGCGACGCGATGAACACGATGGTGAAGTAGGCCAGCTGCTGCAGCGAGTTGTAGACGACCCAGGAGTTCTCGGTCGGCCATTCGAGCGAGGCGTACTGCAGCGCCGCAGACAGCGCATTCGGCACGACGGCCCAGTCGGTCGGCACGATGCGCAGCCACTGCCCGGTCGCGACAGAGCAGCACCACGTAGACGATGCCGTTGAGCACCCAGAACGCGTCGAGCCACAGGTGGAACCACAGGAAGATGCCCATGCGGCGCGGCGCGCGCTTCGTGCGGGGCCATCTCGTGTTGTCGCGCGTCCAGAACCCGGGCGGCCGCGACTTCGAGCGCAGCTGGTAGCCGGTGCGCACGAGGAGCAGGAGGAAGAACGAGTTCAGGAAGTGCTGCCAGCCCAGCCAGGCGGGGATGCCCACCGGCGTGCCCTCGGGCGGCGGCACGATGCCGGGATAGGTCGCGAGGAACTGCTCGACTGACGGCAGCCCGCGGAGCCACCGCGCGACGAGCACGACGATCACGAGCGCGACGACCGAGATGACGGTCGTCCACAGCACCAGCTTGCGCTGCGCCTTCCACCAGTCGGCGGCACGGGTGGCGCGGCTGGGCTTCGACGAGGTCACGGTCATCTCCGGGGGCGGTTCCTTCTCGGTGCGGGCCGGGTCGGGGCGACGGCCGGGCGCGGCGCGCACCGACCGCGGCGGTGAACAGCGGATGCCTCGACGATAGCGTCGGCGGCCGGGAGCGCGAAGTCCGTGCGCAACAGGCGCGCCACACCGGGGCGGGGCACCGGCGGACGCAGCCGTCGAGGTGGCCGGACGGCCGGTCACCTGCGGGACTCACAGCCGCCGGCACTATGGTTGCGACCACGGGGCCGTCCAGGCTCCCGATCAAAGGGCGTCACCGTGTCAGACAAGTCACCGAAGAAGTCGTCCAGCAAGACTGCAGCCTCCAAGACGCTCAAGGAGAAGCGCGCCGACAAGAAGGCGAAGGTCGCCAACCGCGCCGGCAACGACGTCACCGACGTCACGCACCGCAAGTAGCGCGCCGATCGACGAGGGCGCCGCTCCGGGGATCCACGGACGGTGCTCGCCGTCGGTCGCGCGCGCGCGCGGACACCGGCAGGAGGATGCGTCGGCGGAGCAGAAGACCGGACTGCTCCGCCGTAGACGCACCCCGTCGCCGTGCTTCAGTGGTCTCGTGACCCGCGCGGTCGATGTCGACTATCTCGTGGTGGGGGCCGGCGCCATGGGGATGGCGTTCACCGATGCCCTGATCGACCACGCCGACGTCCGCGTGGCCATGGTCGACCGTCGCGACGGCGTCGGCGGCCACTGGCTCGAGGCGTACCCGTTCGTCCGCCTGCACCAGGCCTCCGCCTTCTACGGCGTCGCGTCGACGCTGCTCGGCGGCGGCCGCGTGCAGCAGCACGGA
This sequence comes from uncultured Actinomycetota bacterium, assembly GCA_963799015.1. Taxonomy (GTDB): domain Bacteria; phylum Actinomycetota; class Actinomycetes; order Actinomycetales; family Microbacteriaceae; genus Agromyces. The sequence goes on from CAWCWD010000054.1 coordinate 286,483, forward strand.
CCCGAGGCGGGGCTGCAGGAGCGGGCCACCCGAGTCGGAGATCTGCGCCTACTACGAGCGCATGCTGGCCGACCGGATGCTGGAGTCGGGCAAGGTCGAGTTCTTCGCCGGCTGCGAGTACGTCGGCGACCGCACCTTCGTCTCGCGCATCTCGGGCGAGCGGTTCGAGCGTGCCCGAGCGGTGCCGGATCGTCGATGCCCACTACCTGGCCCCCGACATCCCGGCCGAGACGCCGCCGCCGTTCGGCGTCGCCGACGACGCCCGGGTGATCCCGGTCAACGACCTCGCCCGACTGGAGGAGGCTCCGAGCCAGTACGTGATCGTCGGGTCGGGCAAGACCGCGACCGACGCGTGCGTCTGGCTGCTGGCGCGCGGCGTGGACCCCGACGCGATCTGCTGGGTGCGGCCGCGCGACCCGTGGATGCTGAACCGGGCCGTGGTCCAGCCGGATCCCGCGGTCTTCCTCGGCATGGTCGCCGACACGATGCAGGCGGCGGAGCAGGCGGCCTCGCTGGAGGACCTGTTCCTCCGACTGGAGGACGCCGGCATCATGCTGCGCATCGACCGCTCGGTCATGCCGACGATGGCCAAGACGCCCACCCTGGCCATGTGGGAGCTCGAGCAGCTGCGCACCATCGAGCACGTCGTACGACGTGGGCACATCGAGCGGGTGGACCGGGGGAAGGTCGAGCTTCGCGAACGGATCGGTCGCGATCGCCGACGACGCGCTCGTCGTGCACTGTGCGGCGGAGGGCCTGCGGTACCCGCCGCTCGTGCCGGTCTGGGGGCCGGACGCGATCACGCTCCAGCCGATCAGGGCCGGGTTCCCGTGCTTCGGGGCGGCACTCGTCGGGTACGTCGAGGCGACTCGTGACGACGACGACGAGAAGAACCGGCTGTGCCCGCCGTCGCCCTACCCCGACTCGATGGCCGAGTGGGCGAGGATGAACGTCCTGGGCGCCCGGGCCGCGATGTCGTTCGGATCCGAGCCCGACATCAAGGCGTGGGCCGACGGGGTCGCCCTCAACCCGGCGCGCATCCCGCCCGAGCACGTCGGATCCGCAGAGCTGGGTGACGTGCTCGGCCGTCTGCAGACCCACATGCGGCCCGGGTTGGCCCGGCTTGCCGAGCTGAGCTGAGCTGAGCTGGCGCGCGGCATCCGCCCGCCCACCTTGACACCGACGACGGCCGAGAGGAGGCTCGCGACGAGGCATCCGCCGGCGCACCCGCTCGAGAGGCAGGGGGAGCTCATGTCAGAACCGATCGAAGGCGTCTCGACCACCGTGGCCGCGTTCGTCGGGCTCGCCGAGAAGGGCCCGTTCGACATACCGGACACGTTCGACGGCTGGGGCACCGACGAGGACGAGCTCTTCGACATCATCCGGGCTCGTCCCTTGGGACGTGCCCTGAAGAGCTTCTTCGAGAACGGCGGCACGACCGCGGTGGCGGTTCGCGTCGAGGACGTGGGGAGCGCGGCCGTTCGGGCGGGCCTCGCGGCGCTCGACGAGGTGGACCTCGTCAACCTGCTGGTGCTGCCGGCGGAGTCCGCCGACCGCGAGGACGCCCGCGACACCGTCGCCGAGGCGGCCGCGTTCTGCGAGCGCCGGCGCGCGATGCTGCTGGTCGACCCGCCGCCGTCGTGGACGAGCGCCGAAAGGATGGCGGAAGCCCTCGCGGACGGCGCGGCGACCGCCGTCGGCACCGCGAGCCCGAACGCCGCGCTGTACGCGCCGCGCCTGCGTCGTGCGGACCCGACGCAGGGCGGCGCGATCGGCACGTTCCCCGCCTCGGGCGCTGTGGCCGGGGTGATCGCCCGCACCGATGCGGCGCAGGGCGTGTGGGCCGCGCCCGCCGGCCAGGAGGCGGAACTGCGCGGCGCGGACGGTCTCGAGTTCGCCCTCGACCAGGACGACGTGCGGGAGCTCGGCGCCCGCGGCGTCAATGCCCTGCGCACCTTCCCCGGGCGGCGGCCGATCGTGTGGGGCGCGCGCACGCTCGCGGCCGGCGACCCCGCGTCGAGCGAGTGGAAGTACGTGCCGGTGCGCCGCACGGCGCTGTTCCTCGAGGAGAGCATCGAGCGCGGCCTGGCCTGGACGCAGTTCGAGCCGAACGGCGAGCCGTTGTGGCAGGAGGTCCGGGAGTCCGTGGGGACATTCCTGCACGATCGGTTCCGCGCGGGGGCCTTCCACGGTCACACGGCGTCCGAGGCGTACTTCGTCCGCTGCGATCGCGACACCACGACGCAGCGGGACGTGGACGCCGGCGAGCTGATCGTCCTGGTGGGCTTCGCGCCGATCCGTCCGGCCGAGTTCATCGTGCTGCGGATCCGGGCACGGGCGCTGCCGCCGACGTGAGCGGATGCCGCGAGCCCGGGCCCGCGGCATCCGCTCGTCTCGCTGGGCGTCGTCAGCCTCGCGGCGAGGCGAAGAACGCCCGGATGTCGGCGACGACGAGCTCGGGACGCTCGATGGCCGCGTAGTGCCCGCCCTCCTCGAACCGGCTCCAGTGCACGATGTTCGAGTTGTCGCGCTCGGCGAAGACCTTGATGGTCTGGAAGTCGTCCTTGAAGACCGCGACGCCGGTGCGGGCGGCGCTGACCTGCGGCTCGGCCCTCGGCGCGCGCGTTCTCGAGGTAGCTGCGGCTCATTCCCGCGGCGGCATTCGCGAACCAGTTCACGGTGACCTCGGTGAGGATCTTCTCGAGCGGCACGAGCGACGTGCCGTTGCCGAAGGAGTTGAAGAGCTCGCTGTAGGCGAGGAGCGCGACCGGCGAGTCGCTGAGGCCCGACCGCCACGGTCTGCGGGCGGCGAGGCGTTCATGGTGTTGTAGCCGCCGACCGACTGGAACCACTTCATGTGCTCGAGTCCCGCATAGTCCTGCGGTTCGAGGCGCTCGAACTCGCTCGGGTCGTCCGAGGGGAACGAGAACAGCTGCAGCACGTGCAGGCCGAGGAAGCCCTCGGGGTCGAGCAGGCCGAGGTCGCGGGCGACCAGCGCGCCGTTGTCGGAGCCGTGGATGCCGTACTCGGCATATCCGAGCCGGCGCATGAGCACGTCGTACGCCGCGGCGACCCGGGCCGTGGTCCAGCCGGCCTCGGGGACGGGGTTCGAGAAGCCGTAGCCCGGGGCATCCGGGATCACGACGTCGAAGGCGTCCTCGGCACGGCCGCCGTGGGCGACCGGGTCGACGAGCAGGTCGATCATGTCGAGGTAGTCGACGGATGACCCGGGATAGGTGTGCGCGAGCAGCAGGGGGGTCGCCCCCGGGTGCTCGGAGCGCACGTGGATGAAGTGGATGGGCTGCCCGTCGATCTCGGTCGTGAAGTGCGGCACGGCGTTGATGCGGGCCTCCTCGGCGCGCCAGTCGTAGTCGGTGCGCCACTGCTCGACGGCGTCGCGGAGATACGCGTTCGGCGTGCCGTAGTCCCAGTCGTCGATCGGGTGCCGGCTGCGGGAGCCGCGTGCGGGCGAGCCGTTCCATGAGGTCGTCGAGATCGGCCTGGTCGACCTCGACGCGGAAGGGGCGGATGTCGGTGGTGGTTGCGCTGGTGTTCGTCATGTCTCCGACGATACGAGGCATATAGGCACGATAGTTCCTAATAAGAAGTCGTCGACGAACTCTCGGCTTCGCGCTCAGTTCGTGTATCCCTCGGTGACCTCGCCTTTGTGTGCGGCGAAAGCGGCCAGCACCTCGCCCTTCTCCTGCTCGGGCACCCCGACGGCGTCGAGGGTGCGACCCAGTTCGGCGGCCACCTCGTCGAACTCCTCGGGCGAGATGCGAAGCTTGCGATGCGCTTCTTCGAGGCCGAGCACCGTGCTCCCCGGCACGGTGGGCGTGTACTGGAACGGCCCGCCCGAAACGTTGCACAACCAAAGAGTGCGCATGAACTTCAGGCCGGGGAGTCTGCCCAGGTTCTGGGTGTGCCACTCCCGGAGGGCCGGGTTCTTCGACTGCTGACCGACGATCGGGTTCTGCACGACGGCGTCGCTGAAGTGGTCGACGACGGCGGCGATGGCGAACGCGCCACCGAGGCGTTCATAGAGGCTTGGCTCGGACATGGCTGATCTCCTTCGATCGTGTTGCCCTGATGACTGAACACCGTCGCGGTTTCGGCGGCAGTTTCTATAATTCACTGCGGTTGATTATACAACCAAGATCGTGGGGCGTCCATGAGATTCGGCGGGCCGAGCAGGTGATCGACCGGCAGAATTGACAGCATGTCCGACACGGCTGCGCGACTGCTCGCGATGCTCTCGTTGCTGCAGTCGCGCCCCGACTGGTCCGGCGCCGAACTCGCCGAGCGCCTCGGGGTCACGACCCGCACGATCCGCAACGACATCGACCGCCTGCGGGAGCTCGACTATCCGGTCGACGCCACGCGCGGTGCGGCCGGCGGCTATCGGTTGGGCGCGGGCGGCAAGCTCCCGCCGCTCCTGCTCGACGACGAGGAGGCGGTCGCCGTGGCGATCGGGCTGCGCGCGGCCACCGGCATCGCGGGCATCGAGGAGTCGAGCGCGCGGGCCCTCGCAAAGCTCGAGCAGGTGCTGCCGTCGCGCCTGCGACCGATGGTCGCCGCGATCGGCGCGGTCGTCGACCGAGCGCCCGAGAACGTCGGCACGGATGCCCCCGACCCCGAGGTCGACCCCGCCGTGCTCGCCTCGATCGCCGCCGCCATCCGCGACGTGGAGTGGCTCCGCTTCGACGACCGCGGCACGCCCCGACTCGTCGAGCCGTACCGGCTGCTGAGCTGGCAGCGACGTTGGTACCTCGTCGGGCGCGAGCCGCAGTCGGGTGAATGGGGCGTGTTCCGCGCCGACTGGATCACGACGCGGATGCCGACCCGCCGCCGCTTCTCCCCCACCCCGTTGCCCGGCGGCGACTACACCGCCTTCGCGATGCGCTCGATCGCGATGAGCGGGTGGAACGTGCACGCGCGCCTCCGCGTCGCGGCCCCGGCCGACGCCGTGATCGCGCGCATCAACCCGACGGTCGGCGTCGTGGAGGCGGTCTCCGACGACCAGTCGGTGCTCGTGACCGGCGCCGACTCGCTCGACACGATCGCCGCGTACATCGGCATGCTCAACATGGACTTCACGGTCGAGTCGCCGCCCGAGCTCGTGCCCCTGCTGCGGACGCTGTCGGAACGCTACGCCCGTGCCGCAACGACCTGACGTGACGGTCCTGATGATGGCCTCTCGACCTGCGACGCGAGCAGGACGCGCCCGACTGCGACGCGCCCTGTCCGCTGGACGGCGAAGATCAGCAGTGCGTCGCGTCGTTGCCGTCGATCGAGGCGAGCAACGTGCCCAGACCGCCGGGACCTTCGACGTTGAAGAGTCGCGCGACGTTGCCGATTCCGAGACGCGGCTCATCGAACGAACTGGCGTGAGCGCCGAGCCCGCCGTCCGAGCGCGCCGCCTGCGACGAGACGACGCCCCAACAGTTGCTTCCTTCAGCAGCGACCGCGGGTGCGGCCAGGGCGAGGCTGGCCACGATGCCGAGTACTCCGGCAACAGCGAGAGAGCGAGTACGCATGAGAACCTCCTGATGGAAAGGGCAGTCGGAGTGGCCGCCTGATGGGAGTTCGTCACCGACCCATCCACCGGATTGCCGCCTTCGGCCGCGGGCGGTGGGAGGCTGGAGGCATGACGACCCTCGAGCGCCGCATCGACATCGCGGCATCCCCTGAGATCGTGTTCGACCTCATCGCCGACCTGCACGATTACGGACGCTGGCTGCCTTCGGCCGGCGACTACGAGGGCACGAGCGAGATGTCTCCCCCGCCGGTCGCCGTCGGCACCACCTATGTCGAGCACAGCCGGCAGGGCGTCCGGCACGGCGTCGTCATCGCGCTCGCGCGCCCCGACGTCATCGCCTTCCGGCAGCCGATGACCCTGCGTCCCGGCCTGGCCGGCACGATCGACTGCACCGTGTCCATGTCGGTCGCAGCGACCGCGACCGGCGCGCGCGTCACGCGCACGGTCGAGCTCGGCATCCCGAAGCGGCTCGCCGTCGCGCGCTCCGTCATCATCGGGCGGTACACCCGCGAGAGCGAGCGGATGCTGCGCGCGCTGAAGGCGCACGCCGAGCGCTGAGGATCCCTTGACAGCGTGACCCGGCGGTGGTCGACTTCCCGACGACCTGACGGAGGCCGCCCCACGCCGACGCACAGGAGTGGCCCGATTGAGGCCGCGAGAACGGGACATCCGGTCACCGCGGGTTCTTCCGGTCGTCACCCGACGCGCCTAGCGTGAGGGGATCAGTCGCACACCGCCGAAGACGCCGATGAAGGAGAAGCGCATGTCCACCGGACGACGCCGCACCACCGCCGCACTGACCGCCACCGCCACGCTGATCGGAGCCGCCGCCGTCACCGCGCTGGCCGGCCCCGCCGCAGCGGCACCGCCCGAGGGGCGAGGGCCCCACCGACCTGCGGGTCGCCACGTACAACCTCTCGCTGAACCGCGCCGCTGCCGGGCGATCTCGTGGCCGACCTGTCACGGGCACGAACGCCCAGGCGAAGACGGTCGCCGAGATCATCCAGCACGCGAACCCCGACATCGTGCTCCTCAACGAGTTCGACTTCGTCCCGAGGGCGGCGTCGCCGCCGACCTGTTCCGCGACAACTACCTCGAGGTGTCGCAGGGCACCGCCGACGCGGTCGAGTACCCGTATGCGTTCGTCGCACCGTCGAACACCGGCATCGCGAGCGGCTTCGACCTCAACAACAACGGCGCGACGGTCACCACCCCGCTCGCGCCGGGCTACGGCGACGACGCCTTCGGCTTCGGCGCGTTCGAGGGCCAGTTCGGCATGGCCGTGCTGTCGAAGTACCCGATCGTCGAGGAGGACGTGCGCACGTTCCAGCACTTCCTCTGGAAGGACATGCCGGGCGCCCTGCTGCCCGACGACCCGAACACCGCTGCCCCTGCCGACTGGTACTCACCGGCGGAGCTCGACGTGTTCCGCCTGTCGAGCAAGTCGCACTGGGACGTGCCGGTCGACGTGAACGGCAGCACGGTGCACGTGCTCGCGGCGCACCCGACGCCACCGGTGTTCGACGGCCCCGAAGACCGCAACGGGCTGCGCAACCACGACGAGATCAGGTTCTGGGCCGACTACATCACGCCCGGTCCGGCATCGCAGTACATCACGGATGACGCGGGGCGGGCGGGCGGGCTGAAGCCCGGCGAGTCGTTCGTGATCCTGGGCGACCAGAACGCCGACCCGTTCGACGGCGACTCGGTGGATGTCGCGATCCACCAGCTGCTCGACCACCCGCGGGTGACCGACTCGATGCCGACGTCCGACGGGGCGGCCGAGGCATCCGCGTTGCAGGGCGGCGCGAACCTCACGCACGAGGGCGATCCGAGTCTCGACACCGCCGACTTCCAGGATGTCCCCGGGCCGGGCAACCTGCGCGCCGACTACGTGCTGCCCTCGCGCGACCTGCGCGTGACGGACGCCGCCGTGTTCTGGCCGGTGGCGGCCGACCCGCTGTCGGCGCTCACGGGCACGTTCCCGTTCCCGTCGAGCGACCACCGGCTCGTCTGGGTCGACCTGCGCGTGCACCCCTGACCGGGGTGCGCACGTCTCGCACGCCATGAGATGACGGATGCCGCGGACACAGCGCCCGCGGCATCCGCTCGTCGTGCTCCTACAACGCTAGACTCCCACGCCTTCAACGGATTGCTCGTGCACACCATGGTCACCGAGAGGGACGCGGGGCGGGTCTCCCAGTTGACGTAGTCGCCCGAGATGCCGCCCCGAGTTCTTCAGTCCGTCGTCGGCACCGTCGACGGGGTCGGGTACTTCTGGTTGATCGCCGCCGCGACCAGGGTGTCGCTGACGACTCGGACGCCGTGCGGAGCCCAGCGGCCCTCGGCGTAGAACTCGTCGAAGAGGTACGGGTGGGTCGGCGGGCACTTGCCGCCGTAGGTGCCGCCCTCGAAGGGCTGCAGGTCGCCGCGGTTGAAGACGAAGACCTCGATCACCTCGGGGTCGGTCGAGACGTCGGTCGACGCGGCACCCGGCGCGAACGTCGTGAGGGCGAGGGCCGTTGCGACGGCAGCGGTGGCGAACATCAGTGTGGCTCCAATCGTGTCGGGTGACGGGATCCCGCCGCCCGAATTCGAGAGTACCATACTAGTATATTAGTACGCAACCGAACCGAGCCCTTCCGGCCCTGAAGCGCCGAGCAGTGGCCGCTCGCCGAGGGACGCGCAAACGAGCGGATGCCCCGGCATCGCGCCGGAGCATCCGCTCGTTCACTCGATTCGGTCCGTCCGCGGACTACCCGGATCCGGGCAACCCGACCCGGTCGGGCACGGCGCCCATCACGCGCGGGAGCCACGACTCGACATCGGGCCAGGCACGCCCGGTCGGGAGCCGCCGGAGCAGCCTTGCGAGCGAGTCGTCGGCGTCGGGCCATGGGATGACCCGGGTCGGCGACTCGGCCGCGAGCACGCCGAGCCACCAGTGCTTCCAGGTGATGGGCAGGGTCTCGGGGTGGAGCACCACGTAGTAGTCGGGCACGTTGATCGCGTGCCGTTCCGCCGCCTCGACGGCGCGGTCGATCTCGAGCTCCAGCACGCCGAACGTGGACTGGTCGTCGAAGAACTCGACCCAGGCGGCGGCCACGTGGCCGAGCGGATCGCGGTCGTGCACGACGTAGGGCGCGCCCGCCGTGGCCGACCAGCGGGCCACCTCGTCGTCGGACGCGCCGTCGAAGCTCGCCGCGCGAACGTTGGCGAAACCCTCGAGCGCGTGGATGGCCGACGTCGCCTCGTCGCCGACGACGACCAGTGTGGTGCTGGCCGGTGCCTCCATTTCCGAATTCTACGTCGGCAGGCTGCGAGCGGCGCGGAGACGGGCCGGGATGTTCAGCGGCGGACCATCGCACGCACCGCGTCCTCGTCGACCTCGATGCCGAGCCCGGGTCCGGTCGGCACGTCGAACGACCCGTCGGGCGACACCGTGAGCGGTGAGGTGAGCACCCGGTTCGCGACCGGCAGCGTGTTCGGCTGGTACTCGAACGTGAGCATCGACGGCGACGCGGCGGCGACGTGCACGCCGGCGGCCATGGCGATCGAGAACGCCGCGGAGTGGTGCGGCGCCACCTGCACGTGGTGCGCGTCGGCGAGCGCGGCGATCGCGAGTCCCTCGGTGATGCCGGTGCGGCCGATGTCGGGCTGCACGAGGCCGACGGCGCGGCGTTGCAGCCAGTCCGAGAACTCGAACCGGCTGCGCATGGCCTCGCCGACGGCGATGGTCGTGTCGACGGATGCTGCGAGGTCGCGGTGCCCCGCGACGTCCTCGGGGGCGAGCGGCGCCTCGAAGAACCACGCGCGCCGGCGATCGAGCTCGCGGCCGAGCGCCTTCGCGTCGCCGAGTCGGTAGGTCCAGTGGGCGTCGAGGGCGATCTCGAGGTCGGGGTGCACGGCCTGCACGGCGTCGAAGGTCGCGAGGTCGGTGGCGATGTCGGTGCCGAGGTGGAGCTTGATGCGACGAACGCCGGATGCCGCGAACGCGGCCACCCGGTCGGCCCGTTCGGCGTCGTCGGCGCCGCGGACCCCCGAGACGTAGGCCGGCAGGGTCTCGGCGAATCGTCCGCCGGCGAGCTCGGCGACCGAGAGCCCGGTGGCGTGGCCCCACAGGTCCCAGAGGGCGATGTCGACCGCGGCCATCGCGTCGGCCTGGTGCCCGGTCAGGTGTCCGCGCTCACGCATCGACTCCGACATCCGGTGCCACAGCACGCGGACGGCACGCGGGTCCTCGCCCACCACGAGCGGGGTGAGCAGGTGGTCGACGATGGCCGCGGCCACCTCCGGCGCCACGGGCGCGAGCGCCTCACCCCAGCCGACGAGGCCGTCGTCGGTCTCGATGCGCACGAGGAGCGTCTCGTAGCCGGGCGAGTAGAGGCTGCGCCACGGCGGCTTGATCATGTAGCCGCGGTGTTCGACGGCGGACTCGCCGGCGTAGGAGTCGTCGGCGTCCGCGTGGCTGAGGAACAGGGGGAAGGTCTGGACGCGCGCGATTCTCACAGGGTCTCCAGTGACGGGGTCGGGATCGGAGCCGGCGACGGATGCCGCGGCAGGGGGTCGGGGCGCGACGGACGCCGCGGCAGGGGTCAGAGCGCGGCGAACGCCGTCGCGCTGTGCGACGGGCTGTACCCGAGGGCGACGGAGATCTCGTCGGCCGCCTCGATGACCTGGAGGGCGAGCTCCTGATGGGGCGCCTGCAGGTCGAGCACCGAGAGCGGACCGCTCGCGGAGAGGCCGGCGACGATCTCGCCCGCACGATTGCGGATGGGCGCGGCGATGCACGCACGCCCGAATGCGAGCTCCTCGATCTCGGTCGCATATCCGCGGCTGCGCGTCTCCTGGAGCGCGACCTCCATGGCGGCGCGGTCGACGATCGTGTGCGGCGTGAACCGCTGCGGAGCGTTCGCGAAGTACTCGTCGACGCGCACAGCGGGCATGCCCGACAGGAGCGCCTTGCCGAGGCCGGTTGCGTGCAGGGGGCCGGTGCGGCCCGCCATCGAGAACGACTTGGGGGCGAGCGGACCCTCGAAGTTGCAGAGGTAGTAGAGGGTGAACCCGCTGAGCTCGGCGATGTTGACGCCGATGCCGAGGCGATGGGCGAGGTTCTGCGCGATCTGGCGGGAGGCACGGAAGGTCGGCGACCCGTTGAGCGCGATGGTGCCGAGCGAGACGGCGGCCGGTCCGAGGCGGTAGAGCCCGGTGCGCTCGTCCTGGATGACGAACTTCATCCGGTCGAGCGACGACATCATGCGCGAGACGGTCGACTGGCCGAGGCCGGTGAGCGCGCACAGCTCGGAGACCCGCAGTTCACCGGACTCCTCGGTGAAGCAGGCGAGCAGTGACATCGCCCGCTCGACCGTCTGGGTCCCCCCGACCGACTCCGATGCCATCTGGTGCTCCTTCTGCGTTCTCAGCGCGCTCACGCTGCACGTGGTCGACGTCGCCCACTGCCGTCATCCTAATGACGTGAATGCGGCCCGGCAACACAAATATGGGTGCGTCATGCATTTTGTGGATTTCGAATCCGCATTGTGGTTTACTGGCGGCACGTCGACGTCGACGCCTGTTACGACGACGTACGGGGCCCGCCCAGGGCTGACACGACTCGGGAAGTGAACCAATGCAGCAAGCCATCCTCGATCGGACCGCGGCGCATGCCCCGGTCGAGACCCGCGCGGGGAGGCGTTCCACACTCGGCGCGAAGGATCGCACCTTCGGCTTCATGATCGCACTGCCGGCGATCCTGCTCTTCCTCGTCATCGCGATCTACCCGCTCGTCGCGAGCGTCGGCACGAGCCTCTACGACCAGTCGCTCCTGCGCCCGGAGCGCACGTTCGTCGGCGTCGACAACTACACGGCGATCTGGGGCGAGTTCGTCGCCCGCGTCGGCACCACCCTGACGTTCGCCACCCTCGCGACGATCTTCCCCGTGGTGCTCGGGGTCGCGCTCGCGATCCTCCTGAATGCGCGCATCCGCGGCCGCAACGTGCTGCGCGGCGCCCTCATGCTCCCGTGGCTCCTCCCGGGCGTCGTCGTGTCGTTCCTGTGGGCGTGGATCTTCAACGACAGCTACGGCGTGCTGAACCACCTCCTCACGATGGTCGGACTGCCCGAGGTCAGCCTCCTCGGCAACCCGACCGGCGCGATGGCGGCGGTGGTGATCGCGAAGACCTGGAACTCGTTCCCCTGGATCATGGTCGTTGCGCTGGCGGTGCTGCAGACCCTGCCGAGCGAGCAGATCGAGGCGGCGACGATCGACGGCGCGACCCGCTCGCAGCGGTTCCGCTACATCTCCCTGCCGCACATCATCGGCCCCGTCGCCCTCGTCGCGGTGCTCGAGTTCATCTACAACTTCGGCAACTTCGACACCATCTTCGTGATGACCGGCGGCGGCCCGGGCGACTCGACGACGACGCTCGCCGTGAGCCTCTACCAACTCGCGTTCGGCAGCTACGAGCTCGGCAAGGCCTCCGCGATGGGCGTGCTGTGGCTCGTGCTCCTCGCGATCATCGCGAGCGGATACCTGCTCCTGAACCGACGACTGGAGAAGCGATGAGCCGCGGCCGCGACATCGGAGAGGCGATCGTCCGCCCGCGCCTGTCCATCCCCGGGCGCCTCGCTCCTCATCGCTCTCGCGCTCTTCGGGCTCCTTCCGGTGTACTGGCTCACCGCCACGGCCTTCATGAAGAAGGAGGACGTCTTCGCCCTCGACCGCCCGCTGTTCCCCGTCGACCCCACCCTCGACAACATCATCGGCTTCTTCCAGAACCCCGCGCTGCTGCAGAGCCTCGCGAACAGCGTGATCGTCTCGACGGGCACGGCATTGCTCTCCGTGCTCGTGGGCGGGCTCATGGCCTACTCGCTGTCGAAGTTCCGCTACCGCGGGCGCAACCCGATCATGTTCATGTTCCTCATCGGGCAGCTCATCCCCGGTGCGCTCCTGCTCATCTCGCTCTACCTGATGCTGAGCTCGGCGGGCCTGCTCTACACGTACACCGCCCTCATCATCTCGTTCACGACCTTCACGCTGCCGCTCACGGTGTTCCTGCTGAAGGGCATCATCGACGGGCTGCCCGACGACATCCTCGAGGCCGCGAAGGTCGACGGGCTCTCGCGGCTGAAGACGATGTTCCAGATCGTGTTCCCGCTCGTGGTTCCCGGCCTGATCACGGCGGCGATGTTCGCGTTCATGCGCGGCTGGAGCGACCTCCTCTTCGCCCTCACGCTCGCGGGGCCCGACAAGCAGACCCTGCCCGCCGGCCTCACCCAGGCGTTCATCCGCGAGGGCACGGCCGACTGGCCGGCACTCATGGCGGCGTCCCTCATCACGTCGCTGCCGCTCGCGATCATCTTCATCCTCCTCCAGCGCTATTTCGTCTCCGGCCTCGCGTCGGGGGCGGTCAAGGGATAGCACCCGGCTCCACCGAACCCTCTCGAACACCACACCTCGACGAAGGAGCACTCCCCATGAACACCCTCGACCCCGCAGCTCAGCCGCCGCGCCTTCCTCGGCGGCGGCACCGCGATCGCCGCCTTCGGCGCGCTCGCGCTCGCCGGCTGCGCGACCACCGGCGCCGCCGGGCGCCAGTGCCGCGCGAACGCCGCGACCAAGGCGAAGACCATCAACTTCTACGGCAACTCCCTCGGCGAAGACGCCCAGAAGGCCGCGTGGCAGGCGGTCCTCGACGGCTACTCCGCGGAATCCGGCGTGAAGGTCGCGCCCGTCATCTACCCCTACGACCAGGCGGCGACCCAGCTCGCCCTCACCGGGCGCTCCGGCAAGCTCATGGGCGTCGGGCAGTCCGGGCGCGATGGCAGGTGCTCACGCCGATGGACGTGCTCGCCGACCTGACCGACCTCGCCGAGGGGCTCGGCATCCCGCAGGGCGTGCTCGACGCCTACACGATCGACGGCAAGCTCCTCGTCGATCCCGCTCACCGCCGCGGGCATCGGCATCATCACGAACGGCGAGATCGCCAAGAGCGTCGGCATCAAGTCGGGCATGACGGTCGAGCAGTTCGCGACCGCGCTCGAGAAGATCAAGTCGCAGGACTCGCTCCTCATCCCGTACGCGGCCGTGACGAAGAACCCCGACCTGAAGGACGGCGCCCACTGGATGTGGGGCTTCGGCAGCGAGGTCGTGACCGACGACTTCGAGTGCACGATCGGCGACGCCGAGAGCGTCGAGGCGATCACCTGGTACAAGTCGCTTCAGGACGAAGGACTGACACAGGCGAACGTCGCCCGCAGCGACGCGCGCATCCTGTTCGCGAGCGGGCGCACGGCGCTCTACGACGACGCGCCGCTCGCCTCGACGTTCGTGAAGACGAACGGCGCCGCGCAGAACATCATCGACAACATCGGCGCGATCGCCCGGCCGACCGCGAACGGCAACGATTCGTACAACCGCGCATGGGGCGGCGGCCTGTTCGCCACGGCCGGCGAGGGGGAGCTCTCGAGCCGCGACTTCATCACCTACGCCTCGACGAACGTCGACGCCGCGACCGCGCTCTACGAGCAGTCGGCCGTCGCGCCCGCCGCGAAGACCGTGGCCGACCAGATCCCCGCGCTTGCTGCGGACAAGTTCCAGACGATGTTCCGCACCGAGGTCTCCGAGCACGCGCGCGGCGCCGCGTGGGACCGGGTGCCCGTGACCGCGCAGATCGACACCGCGATCGGTGCGGGCGTCGCGAACATCCTCGCGGGCCAGGTCGACGTGCAGTCCGGCCTCAACGCCCTGAAGAAGGAAGTGCAGGGCCTGCTCGACGCGAACTGCGTAACCGCGTCGGCGCCGCCCGCCCGGTGAGTCGACTCAGCGGGCGGGCGGTGCTCGGCGCGCCCACCCGCGGCATCCGCTGCACTGCAAGGAGGCATGTCATGGCAAGGAATCGAATCGGTCACCCCTTCCGAATCCGGCGTTTCGGCGCCGCGACGGCCGCGCTCCTGGCGGCGACCGCGCTCACCCTCACGGCGCCGGCGGCGGTCCACGCCGAGTCCGTCGACGAACCGTTCCCGTCGAACACGCCACCGGGCTATTCGCTCGCCTGGGCCGACGAGTTCGACGGCGTGAACGCCGACGGCACCGGACTCGACGAGAGCGAGTGGTTCTACCGCGAAGGCGAGAAGGCCGAGTGCTCGAACCAGCCCGGCAACGTGAGCGTCGGCGACGGCCTGCTGCACATCGCGATCAAGGCCGAGCAGGCGAACGGCGAGAACTACACCTGCGGCGGCGTCATCTCGAACCGCTGGTTCGGGTACGGCTACTACGAGACGCGCGCGAAGCTCTGGGGCGATCAGGGCTTCCACTCGGCGTTCTGGACGACGGGGCTCTCGGCCTACATCCCCGACGTGCCCGACTACCGGGGGCCGCACAACCGCATCAACGAGATCGACGGCTTCGAGGTCGACTCGCACGCGCCCGACAAGCTCGCCTACCACTCGCACTGGTTCGTGCCCGAGCACGTCGGCAACCAGGGCAGCCTCGTGACCCAGGCCGACTCCTCGGCCGAGTACCACAACTACGGGTTCGAGTGGACGCCCACCGAGGTGCGCTTCTACACCGACGGCGTGCTCATGAAGACGCTGCCCAAGGCGGGCCCGCACGGCATCCAGAACATCTGGCTCACCACGCTCGGCTACACCGCGCCGGTCGACGAGACGAACCTGCCGGGCGAGACCACGTGGGACTACTTCCGCTACTTCGCCCCGGTCGAGAGCGGCGCGGATGTCTCGGCGGCGCAGGTCGTCGTCGACAACGGCGATCCCGGCTACGCGGAGTCGGGCGTGTGGGCCGACGAGCTCACCGACGATCGGCGCGTGGCGTTCGGCTTCCAGGACAAGGAGGTGCGGCGGACGGATGCCGCGGGCGCATCCGCGAGCTGGACGCCGAACCTCGTGGCCGGCGGCTCGTACGAGGTGTACGTCTGGAACTCGAACATCCTGAAGACCGGTCATTCGGCGGCCCGCTACACGGTCTCGCACGACGGAGGGGCGACCGACGTCGTGCTCGACCAACGCGCGTCGGGACAGCAGTGGGTGAGCCTCGGCGTGCACGACTTCACCCCGGGCCGGACGCAGGGCGTCTCGGTGGTCGGCGATGCCGCCGGCGCGGGTGTGCTGCGCGCCGACGCGGTGAAGTTCGTGCCCGCGATCGTGATCGACGACGGCGGCGCCGGGTACACCGAGGCCGGGGCGTGGGCGGGCTCGAGCGCGATCACGGGATGGCGCGGCACGGGCACCCGCTACGCGAGCGCGTCGAGCGCCACCGCACGATGGACCCCTGATCTTCCGGATGCCGGCCGCTACGACGTCTACGCCTGGGTGCCGCCGCGTGATGCCACCTCGTCGGCCGCGAGCTACACGATCGTCTCGAACGACGGCACGGTGGACTTCGACGTCGACGGCACCACGCCGACCGGGCGCTGGGTGCGCCTCGGCGACTTCGACTTCGCGGCCGGCACCGCCGGGTACGTCGAGCTCGGCAAGGAGTACGGCGTCACGGGCCTGATGCGCGCGGATGCCGTCAAGTTCATCGCGGTCGAGCCCGAAGACGGCGCGCCATCCGTGCCCGGCGATCTCGAGGTGGAGGTCGAGCGCACGCCGCCGATCGGCGACGCGTGGTTCACCGCCGAGTGGGAGCCGGTCGACGATGCCGACGTGGTCGGGTACCACGTCTACCTCGACGGGCAGCGGCTCACGTGGCAGCCCGTGCAGCGCACGACGTTCGACTTCCACGAACTCCTCGGCGGCGAGACCTACGAGATCCGGGTCACCGCGGTCGACCGGCTCGGCAACGAGTCGGCGCCGTCGGCTCCCCGCGATGCCGTGGTCCCGCGCGACAAGCGCGCCCCGGCGCCGCCGAGCGGCCTCGTCGCCGAGGCGGCGAACGGCAGGGCGGTGCTCTACTGGGACCAGAACACCGAGCTCGACCTCGGGGGCTACAACGTCTACGCCGACGGCGAGCTCATCACGCCCGAGCCGTTCGGCAACACGAACGACGCGCACAACCGCGACCTCGGCTTCGAGGTGCCGGATCTCGCGAATGGCGTCGCGCACACGATCGAGGTGACGACGCTCGACTTCGTCGGCAACGAGTCGAAGCCCGACGACGGTGAGCGTCACGCCGCTGCCGATGACGATCATCGGCGTCGCGGACGCGGGCTACACCGAGGCCGGCACCTGGACGCCGTCGAGCGTCGCAGGCTGGCTGGCGACGAAGACACGGGCGAGCAATTCGCCCACCGCGAGCGCTGCGTGGCGGCCGGACCTCCCCTCCGCGGGCACCTACGAGGTGTTCGCGTGGGTGCCGAACCACTCGAACGCCACGCATCTCGCGCGCTACACGGTGGCGGCGGCGAGCGGCACGACGGTGACGGAGCTCGACCAGACCACGGGCGGGGCCCGATGGATCTCGCTGGGCACGCACGAGTTCGACGCGGGCACGACGGGCGCCGTGACGATCACGAACGCGGCGGGCAGGGACTACCTGCGCACGAACGCCGTGAAGTTCGTGCCGCTCGACTAGCCGGCAGGCCGCCGGCGCGACGGTGGCCCGGGCCGCCGGCGCGACCGGCGGCCCGCGGGCCACCGGTGCGCCCGGCGGCGGCCGTCACAGCCAGCGCGACCGCAGCTCGGGCTTGAGCCACGCCGCGGGCGAGGCGATCGAGAGCCCGCCGTCGACCGGGATCGTGGCACCCGTGACGAACGAGGCGCCGTCGGACGCGAGGAAGGCCACGACGGCGGCGACCTCGCGCGGCGTGCCGATCCGCCCGAGCGGGTAGCCGTCCGACTCCCCCGTCTCGGTGGCCGAGATGCTGGCGGGCTCGACGGCGTTGACGCGGATGCCCCGCGGGCCGTACTCGAGCGCCAGCTGCCGCACGAGGCCCTCGACACCCGCCTTCGCGGCCGCGTAGGCGGGAAGGCCGGGGGCGGCGAGGGAGGCGTTCACCGACGTCACGGCGACGATCGCGGAGCCCGAGCCGAGGTGCGGCAGCGCGGCGCGCGTGATGAAGAACGCGGAATCGAGCGTCGCCCCGACCGCACTGCGCCACTGCGTGTCGGTGGTCGCCTGGGCGGCGGCCACGGGCATCCGTGCGGCGGCGAGCACGACGACGTCGAGGCGGCCGAGCGCTCGCCACCGTCTCGGCGACGACCCGGTCGGCAGTGGCCGGCTCGGCGCAGTCGCCGACGAGGAAGGCGGTGTACGCGAGCTCGTCGCAGGGCTCGAGGCCGACGCCCGCGACACGGTCGCCGCCGTCGACGAACGCGCGGGCAGTGGCGATCGCGAGGTCGGAGTTGCCCCCGACGACGAGCACCCCGCGACCGGTCATGCGACGGCCCCGGCGGCCCGCCGCAATCCGAGCTCGTCGAGCACCGTGCCGACGGCCGCGCGGCTTCCGGAGTCGAGCGGCGCGGCGGGGTAGCGCACCGTGGCGTGCTCGATGATGCCGCGCGCGACGAGGATCTCCTTGTGCACCGCCCAGGCGATACCGGGCTGCAATCCGATGAGCACGAGCGGCAGGATACGGCGGAATGCCTCGCGCGCGAGATCGGCGCGCCCGTCGGCGAGCAGGGCGAGCACGGGCCCGAGCAGGTCGGGGAACTCGCACGCGGGCATCGTGCCGACGGCGCCGCGGGCGTACTCCTCGAGGCAGAACTGCGCGTTCTGGCCGCCGACGACCGTGAAGGACGGGTCGGCGACGGCCTCGACGACGGCGCCGACCTTCGGCGCGGTCGGAGGCGACTCGACCTTCACCGACTCGACGCCCTCGAGGCGGCTGAGCTCGGCGATGAGGGCAGGCGGCATGACCGCGCCGGTGACGCCCGGGGCATCCTGCACCATCACGGGCAGCCCCGAGGCGGCGGCGACCTGTCCGTAGAAGTCGACGAGGCTCGAAGCGGGCGGCCGCACCATGAACGGCGGGAGCACCATGAGCGCGTCGGCCCCGGCGGTTCGCGACTCGGTCGCCTGTTCGATGGCCGTCGCGGTGGAGGTGCCGTTGACGCCGGCGACGATCGGGATGCTCCCGGCGACGACGTCGACGACGTCGGCGAGGATGACGGCACGCTCCACGGCGGTGAGGGCGAACCCCTCGCTCGCCATGCCGAAGACGGCGACGCCGTCGACGCCCGCGGCGAGCTGGAACTCGACGAGGCGCCGCAGGCCGCGGCGGTCGAGCGCGCCGTCCACATCGAACGGGGTCGCCAGGATCGGCATCAGTCCGCGCAACGTCACGCCCACCGTCGTCCTACTTTCCGCCGCAAATCCGAGCAAGTGATATTCATATTGTGAGATAGCCTGCCATATATTGGAGTCCGGTACCATACGGGAGCGAGGTTGCCGATGTCCGCTGCCAGCGGCGCCACGGGCTTCGGCCCCGTAGCGCAGGCCGCGCGGGCCGCGCCCACCGCGAACGGCCGCTCATGACCCGCGCGGTGCACGTGCTCGGCGGCGCGCGCTTCGCGCAGGCAGAGTCCCCGCGCTGGGATGCCCGCACGGGCGGCCTCGCCTGGATCGACATGGCCACCGGAACCCTGCACCACGGCCGCCTCGAAGCGGGCATCCTCCGGCCGGCGCACGCCGTGCACGTCGGCGAGCGCATCGGCGCGCCCGCGCCGCTGGCCGAGCCGGGCGCCGGCTGGCTCGTCGGCGTCGGCACCGACGTCGTGCACGTCGCCGACGACGACACGATCACGCCGGTCGCCAGCGGGCTCGCCCCCGAGCCGGCGTTCATGAACGACGGTGGCTGCGACCCGTCGGGCCGCTTCTGGATCGGCACGCAGTCGGTGCCGCGCGCACCCCGGTGCGCCCTCTACAGTGTCGAGCCCGACGGCCGCACGGTCGAGCGGCTCGGCGGCGTGACCGTCTCGAACGGGCTCGCGTTCGACCCCGCGGGCACGACGCTGTTCTACATCGACACCCTGCCCGATCGCAGCATCGAGGCGTTCGACGTCGCCGGCGACGGCATGCTCTCGAACCGCCGGATCGTGTGCCGCGTGGCCGGCGGGAATCCCGACGGGCTCGCGATCGACGCAGAGGGGATGCTCTGGGTGGCGGTGTGGGATGCGGCGGAGGTGCGCCGCTACGCGCCCGACGGGCGTGTGCTGGAGGTCGTGGAGCTGCCGGCGAGGCGGCCGACCGCCGTCGCCTTCGTCGGCGGCCTGCTGGTCGTCACGACCGCGCGCGTCGGCCTCTCCGCGCCGACGGCGCTCGATGGGGCGATGCTCGGGATCGAGGCGGGCGTCGAGGGACGCCCGGCCTCCCCCTGGCTCGGGCGTCCGCCCGCCGCTCCGGAGCGTGAGGCAGCGACCGAGCGCGAGCCTCCGGTCATCCGACCCGAACGGTGATGAACGACAGGACGACGTTCACGGGATCCGCAGCACGACGTTGCCCCGCTTGCGGCCGCTGTCGACGTAGCGGTGCGCCTCGACGATGTCGTCGAGGTCGTACGTGCGGTCGATCACGGGTCGGATCTCCCCTGCCTCGGCGAGGCGCGAGAGCCCGGCAAGATCCTCGTGCGAAACGGGCCCGGGCGTGAAGGTGACGGTCTTTCCGCTTCGACGCGTGTGCCGCGACGCGGTCAGCATGCCGCCGAGACTCGTGATCACGAGCAGGAGCGCACCACTCGGCTTGAGCGAGTGCTCCACCCGCTCGAACGGGGCGTCGCCACCGCACTCCACGATCACGTCGTAGGTGCGACCGCTCGTCGCGAAGTCCTCACGGGCGCGATCGATGACATGGTCGGCCCCGAGCGAGCGGACCAGGTCGGCCTTGCCTGCGCTGCAGACGCCGGTGACGGTGGCGCCTCGCTGCTTCGCGAGCTGCACGACGGCGGTGCCCACCGCGCCGGATGCCCCGTTCACGAGCACCTCGGAACCCGGACCGAGCTTCACGCGGTTGAGATAGGCGAGTGCCGTGTACCCGCCGAACACGAGCGCCGCGGACTCCTCGAACGTGAGGTTGCGAGGCTTCGGCGCGATCGCGTCGGCTTGCGGCACGCGCGCGTATTCGGCGTGCGCGCCGAACGACCCTCCGAGCATCGCGATCACCTCGTCGCCGGGCGCGAAGCCGGTGACCTCATCGCCGACCGCCTCGACGACCCCTGCGGCGTCCATGCCGAGCACCCGCTTGCGCGGTCGGAACACCCCGAGGGCGATCGGGATGTAGAACCACATGCCCTTCGGCAGGTCGCGGCTCCGCGTGCGATGGTCGGCGATGCTCACGGTGCTCGCGTGCACCCGCACGAGCAGTTCGTCGGCCTTCGGCACGGGCTTCGGCACCTGCTCGACCTGCACGACCTCGGGCCCGCCGAAGCGGTGTGACGACCGCGGCTCGCATCATCGTGGTCTGCATCATCGTGGCTTCCATTTCGGCACCTACCTTACGTTGTAAGACTTACAACGTAAGGTAGCGTAGATCCCGACGGATGTCGAGAGGGAAGATCCCGATCACCGTGCACGCTTGTACCGTGATGAGCACGAGGGGAGGACGGGCAGATGTCGTCGACCACCGAACGCAGCGCCGAGCGCAACGCCGCACGCCGTGCGCCGCTGACCCGTGACCGCGTGCTCAGCACCGCCGTGGCACTGGCGGATGATGCGGGAATCGACGGCCTCACGATCCGCCGCCTCGCCGAGCAGCTCGGCGTCGAGCCGATGTCGCTCTACTACCACGTGCCGAACAAGGAGGCGATCCTCGACGGCATCGTCGAACTCGTGTTCGGCGAGATCGAGGAGACGACCGGCGGCTTCGCGGTGCCGTCGACGGATGCCGTATGGCCGGCGAGCCTGCGCGCCCGGATCCTCGCCGCCCGCCGCGTGATGCTGCGGCATCCGTGGGCCCCCGGGGTCATGGACACGAGGAACGGGCTCGGGATCACCACCGCCCGCTACGTGGACTCCGTCGTGGGCACCCTGCGATCGGGCGGCTTGTCGTACGACCTCATCCACCACGCGATGCACGCGCTCGGCAGCCGCATGTTCGGGTTCTCGCAGGAGCTCGGCGAGGAGGGTGGCGACTCGGGCGACTCCGAGGCGCTCGCGCAGATGGCCGAACACGTGCCGCACCTCGCCGCCATGCTCTCGGTCGTCGCCCACGACGATCCCGACTCCACGCTCGGCTGGTGCGACGACCAGTTCGAGTTCGAGTTCGGGCTCGACCTCGTGCTCGACGGACTCGAACGGGCGAGCCGGCGCGAATCGATGCGCGACCCGGGGGTAGCGCTGCGCGACCCGCGGTAGCCCCGGTCAGCCCGCGAGCCGGAGCTCCGCCGCACGCTCCTCGATGCCGGGGAGCACCCGCTCGAACGCGACACCACCGACGGTGAGCACCTGCCACGCGGCATCCGCTCGCCGCACGTACGACGACGAGGCGTTGTCGAGCCGCGGATAGTCGCGGGCGTCGTGACCGCTGATCTCGGCGAGCGTCTGGCGGATGAGCGTGCCGTGCGCGACGACGAGGACCCGTGCGCCGTCGTGGTCGCGTGCCACGCGTCCGATGCCCGCCAGGCCGCGCGGGCCGACCTCCTCGTCGGGCTCCTTGTCGGCGTAGTCGCGGTCGGGCCAGCGCACGTCGAGCTCGGAGACGAGGGTTCCCTCCGCGGCGCCGAAGTCCTGCTCGACGAGCTCGTCGTAGCCCGGGCCCAGGGGCACGTCGAGCTGCTCGGCGAGGATCGCGGCGGTCTCGCGCGCGCGGACGAGCGGCGAGCTCACCACCACGTCCCACGGCTCGGCGGCCAACGCGGATGCCGCGGCGAGCGCCTGGTCGCGACCGGTGTCGTTGAGGGGGATGTCGGTTCGGCCCTGCATGAGCCCAGCGAGGTTCCAGTCGGTCTGTCCGTGGCGGATGAGGGCGAGCACCATGCCGTCCAGCCTAGGCGGGCGCGGCTGGGCGGATGCCGCGTGCCCGCCCCGGCAGCGGTGTCGGGCTCCGGGCGCACCCCGAGCCGGATCTCCGTGTGCTGCACGGATGCGGCGGATCCCGCTGAGGACGACACTCGGGCACACCGATCCATCCGACGCGTTCGAGGAGAGACGACCGATGACCGACACCGCACTACCCACGCCGACCGAAGCCGACCGGGCCCTGAAGCAGAAGCACCGCGCCATGTGGGCGTCGGGCGACTACCCGACCCTCGCGTCCGACCTCATCTGGGAGCTCGGACCGCACGTCGTCGCGGCGGCCGACGTGCGACCCGGCGAGCGCGTGCTCGACGTCGCCGCCGGCAGCGGCAACGCGGCGATCCCGGCGGCGCTCCGCGGTGCGATGGTGGTCGCGAGCGACCTCACGCCCGAGCTGTTCGACGTCGGGCGACGACTGGCGACCGAGGCGGGCGCCGAGCTCGAGTGGCGCGAGGCGGATGCCGAGGCCCTGCCGTTCGCAGACGACGCGTTCGACGTGGTGCTCTCGACCGTGGGCGTGATGTTCGCACCGCACCACGAGCGGGCGGCCGACGAGCTCGTGCGCGTGACGAAGCCGGGCGGCCGGTTGGCGCTGATCGACTGGACGCCGCAGGGATTCATCGGCCAGATGTTCGCGACGATGAAGCCGTTCGCCGCTCCCCTCCCCGAGGGCGCGCAGCCCGCGCCGCTCTGGGGTGACGAACAGCATGTGCGCGACCTGCTCGGCGACCGCGTCACCGACGTGACGGCCGAACGCCAGACCGTGGAGATCGACCGGTTCGACACCGGCGAGGAATTCCGCGACTACTTCAAGCACCACTACGGCCCGACGATCGCGGTCTACCACCGCATCGCCGACGACCCCGACCAGGTGCGCGCCCTCGACACGGCGCTCGCCGACCTCGGCAGGGCCGGCCTCGACCGGCCGGGCGGCTCGATGCAGTGGGAGTACCTGCTGTTCACCGCCCGAGTGCGCTGAGGGGATTCCACCGCACCACCCGAAGGACACGATCATGAACCTCAGCGATCACCACACGGTGTTCGACCTGCGTCGGCTCGAGGAAGCGCGCCTCGGCCGAGAGCTCGAGCAGCGCCGCCTCCGTGCCGAGCGAGTCGCCGAGATCGCGGAGGCCGCGGAAGGGGTGACGGATGCCGCGCCCACGCGCCGCGGCATCCGCGCCCTGCTCCCCCGCCGCCTCCGCCGGCTCACGCCGCCTCGGCCGGCCACGCCGTGACGGTGCCGCCGCGGCCGGCCGGGTGAGGGTGGACTCGGCCGATCGGACGAGGCGATTCGAGCCACGCCGCCGATGCCCCGCGCGCCCGTGCTCGCGAGCATCGAGTCATGACCGAATCATCCGCCGCGCATCCGTGGGCCCGCGTCCGACCGGCTCCGCCGGCCCCGCCCGTCGCGAGACGAGGAACCGAGTGGCTCGCACCCGCCGGACTCATCCTGCTCAGCGTCGTGCCGGTCCTGGCCGGCGCGTTCCGCCTCACCGAGCTGACGAGCGGCGCCGCCGCGACCCCCGAGAATGCACGGTTCTTCGACTCGCCCGTGCCGGTCGTCGTGCACATCGTCGCCTCGACCGTGTTCCTGGTGCTCGGGGCGCTGCAGTTCGCGCCATCGCTGCGCCGCCGCCGCTGGCACCGCATCGCGGGGCGCGTCGTGGCGCCGGCCGGCCTGCTCTCGGCGACGTCGGCCCTGTGGATGACGCTCTTCTACGCCCTGCCCGCGAGCAGCGGCCCGGCGCTCCTCGTGATGCGGCTCGTCTTCGGCACGGCCATGGCGGCGGGCATCGTCGTCGCGTTCATCGCGATCCGCCGCGGCGACGTCCGCTCGCACAGCGCGTGGATGACCCGCTCCTACGCGATCGGCCTGGGCGCCGGAACGCAGGTGTTCACGTTCCTCTTCGGGACGCTGCTGTTCGGCGAACCAGGTGAGGCCATGCATGCGGTGCTCATGGGCGCCGGATGGATCATCAACCTCGCCGTGGCCGAGGTCGTCATCCGCCGACGGGCTCGGCGCGCTGCCGGCCGACCCCGCACGTCCGGCCGATCCGGTGCGGCGAGTGCAGCCATATCATGAGGGCATGACGAGCCCCCTCCGCTCGCTCTGGGACGCACCGGCCGCCACGCCGTCGCCACCCCGGCGCGTCTGGCGCGACTGGGTGCTCGTCGCGGTGCTTCCGCCGCTCGCGGTGCTCGAGGCGGCGCTTCGCCCCGAGCTGCCCTGGCGCTGGCTCTGGGCGGGCGTGCTCGTCGCACTCGTGCCGACGCTGCTCTGGCGCCGCACGCGCCCGCTGCTGATGCTCGCGATCGCATTCGGCGTCGGGTCGATCTTCACCCTGGTGACCGGCGGCGACCCGCAACTGGTCACCGCCGCCTATTTCCTGCTCCTGGTCTACGCGGTGGTTCGCTGGGGCTCCGGCCGGGCGATGCTGTTCGCCGGCGTGCTCCTGCTCGCGTCGTCCGCCCTCTCATTCACGCTCGGCCCGGCGTCGATCGGCGACGTGATCGGCGGCCTGGCCGTCGTCGTCACGACGGTCACGCTCGGCGTGGCCTTCCGATGGCGCGCCGCGGCGCGGGCCCGCGAGCTCGACCGGGTCAAGCTGCTCGAACGCGAACAGCTCGCGCGCGATCTCCACGACACCGTCGCGCACCACGTCTCCGCGATCGCGATCCAGGCCCAGGCCGGAACCGCGGTGGCCTCCACCGACCCGGATGCCGCCGCCGAGGTGCTCCGGGTCATCGAGGGCGAGGCCTCCCGAACGCTCGACGAGATGCGCTCGATGGTCCGCGTGCTCCGCCGGGACGACACCGCCGATCTGGCGCCGAGCCCTGGATTCTCCGATCTCCGCCGCCTCGCGCTGCCCGACACCGGCGGCCCGGTCGTCGACGTCCGACTCACCGGCGACGTCGATGCCGTTCCACCGACGGTCGCGGCCGCGGTGTACCGACTCGCGCAGGAGGCGGTGACGAACGCACGGCGGCACGCCCGGAACGCCACCCGGGTCGACGTGCGCGTCGAGGCCGACACGGCAGGGATCAGGCTCGAGGTGCGAGACGACGGCGACCCGGTGGCATCGACGACTCCCGGCTACGGCATCACCGGGATGATCGAACGGGCGACGCTCCTCGGCGGCACCTGCGAGGCCGGCGCGGCTCCCGGTGGCGGGTGGGCCGTGACCGCCGCGCTGCCGCGCTCGGGCTGGTCGACGTGAGCGTGCGCGTGCTCATCGCCGACGACCAGGAGCTCGTGCGCACCGGGCTCCGGATGATCCTCGACGCGCAGCCCGACATCGAGGTCGTGGGCGAGGCGGCCGACGGCGCCGAAGCCGTGGCGCTCGCGCGGAGCATCCGGCCCGACGTGTGCCTCTTCGACATCCGGATGCCGGTGGCCGACGGCATCGAGGCGACGCTCGCCCTCGCCGGGCCCGGCGTCGAAGACCCACTCCCGGTCGTCGTGATCACGACCTTCGACCTCGACGAGTACGTCTACGCGGCGTTGCGGGCCGGGGCGCGCGGCTTCCTCCTGAAGAACGCGGGCCCGAAGCTGCTCGCCCAGGCGGTGCACGCGGCCGCCCGCGGCGACGCGCTCATCGACCCGAACGTCACGGTGCGCCTGATCCGGGCGTTCGCCGGGTCCGCTCCGGCCGGCGCGGCCGCCGCAGCCGATCGAGCCGCTCACCCCGCGCGAGGAGGACGTGCTCGCGACGGTGGCACGCGGGCTCGCCAACACCGAGATCGCCGCCGAACTCCACATCTCGCTCAGCACCGTGAAGACGCACCTCGCGAGCCTCATGGCCAAGATCGGCGCCCGCAACCGCGTCGAGGTCGCGATCTGGGCGTACCAGACCGGGCGGATCGATGCGGGGCCGGAACACGGGTCCTAGACTGGGCGCCGTGCCGGGGCAGACGCTGACCCCCCGCGAGAGCGCGGTCCTCGCCGCCGTGGAGCGGCGCCTGAACAACCCCGAGATCGCCGCGGAGTTGTTCATCTCCGTGCGCACCGTCGAGAGCCACATCGCGAGCCTGAAGCGCAAGCTCGGCGCCGACACCCGTGCGGAGCTCATCGCGGCGGCCGGCGAGCGGCGCGCGCACGCGGCATCCGTGCGGCTGCCGCACAACGCGTTCGTCGGCCGCGACGATGACCTCGCCGCCCTCGCCGGACTGCTCGAGGAACGCCGGTGGGTGACCGTGGTCGGCCCGGGCGGCGTGGGCAAGACTCGCCTCGCGCTCGAGTTCGCGAGCCGCGACGACCGGGTGCCCGTCGTCGTGGAGCTCGAGCACGCCGAGCCGGGCGACGTCGTCGCGCGCATCGCGCGGGCCCTCGACCTCGAGGCCGGGCCGGGCTCGGATGCGGCGACGTCGGTCGCGGTGGCACTCGCGTCGCACCCGTACCTGCTCGTGCTCGACAACGTCGACCGGGTCGGGGCGGCCGTGGGCGACGTCGTCGCGCGTGCGCACGCGACGGCCGCCGACCTGCGCGTGCTCACGACCTCGCGAACGTCGATCGGCGATCCCGCGGAGGGCGTCTTCCCGCTCGCGCCGCTCGAGGTCGAGGGGACGGATGCCGCGGCCGTCACCATGTTCCTCGATCGCCTGGGGTCCGCCGGTCGTGCGGCGGCGGCACCGATGACCCTGCTCGGCGGAACCGCCGTCGGCGGCCGACCTCGCGCTCGCGGCCCACGTCTGCGTGCGGCTCGACGGGCTCCCGCTCGCGCTCGAACTGGCCGCAGCGGTGGCGCGGCACCTCTCGCTCGAGGAGCTGGCCGCACGGCTCGATCGCGATTTCGCCGCCCTCGACCGGGCCGCGCCCGTGGGCCGTCACCGCACGCTCGAGACGGCGTTCGAGTGGACGTGGGACCTCCTCACGACGGAGGAGCGCGACGTGCTCTGCCGGCTCGCGGCGCTCCCCCGCACGTTCGACGTCGACCTCGCCGTGGCGGTCACCCATCCGGGCGCGGAGGGCACGCTGCTGCGTCTGCTCGACCATTCGATGGTCGTGCCGACCGGCGGGCATCCGCGTCGGTTCCGCCTGCTGGCGGTGATGCGCGAGTTCGTGCGCGCGCGCACCGACTCCCGCGGTCATCCGCGAGGTGCTCGAGCTGCATGCCCGGCACCTCGACGAGGTGGTCGCGGAGTTCGCAGCGCATGCCCGCACCGACGACAGCGCCGAGGCCCTGCACATGTCGGAGACGCTCTGCCCCGAGGTGAACGCCGCGGTGCGGTGGGCGCTGGCCGCCGGCCACCCGTCCGCCCTGACCCTGGCGTCGTACCTCGCGATCGGCGTCGAGCAGTACGGCTCCGACGTCGACAGCGTGCGCACGGTCGCCATGGCGGCGCGCGACGAACGCGTGGTCGGGGCGGCATCCCCGCAGCAGCTGCTCGACCTCGCGATCGCGCTCGCGTTCGCCGACCTCGACCTCGTGGACGACCTCGCGGTGCAGGCGGTCGCCGTGGCCGACGACGCTCCGTCACGGCTCGCCGCCCACCACCTGGCCGGACTCGCAGGGGCCTACCACGATCGCCTCTCGGACGCGCTCGTGCACCTCGGCCTCGCCGAGCGCCTCGCCCTCGAGCTCGACGACGCCTGGCAGCTCGCCGCCGTGCGCCAGATGCGCGGGGTGGCATTCCGGCACGCCACGCCGCCCGACTCGCGACGCGCCCTGGCGGACTTCGAACGGTCGATGCGCGGCTACCTCAAGGTGGGCGACCGGATGCACGCCAACAACGCGCGGTTCATGATGGCGTTCGCGGCGGCCGACGACGGACTGGAACCCGAGCAGGCGGCCCGGTGGGCGGCGGAGTGCGCCGACTACGCCCGCTCCACCGACAACGCGCACGAACTGGCGCACGCGAACCTCGTGCAGGCCATGCTCCGCGTGGATGCGATGCCGAGCGCCCACGACCGCACCGAGTCGCGCGGCCTCGTCGACGACGTCGATGAACTGCTCGCCAGGTTCCGAGCACTCGGCGACGTGCGGTGCATCACGCGTAGCCTGCTCCTGCGTGCCCGGCTCGCCGACGCTCGCGCTCGCATCGCGCTCCTCGACGAGGCGTACACCGTCGCGGAGGCGGCGAGCGACCACGCCCACCAGGTGACGGTGCTGACGCGCCTGGTCCAGGCTCACTGGGCGAACGGCGATCGCATCGCGACCCTCGCCGCGCTCGATCGCCTGGCCGAGGTCGCGGGCATGGGCGAGGCGACCGCGGCCTGCCCGCCGGAGCTCGTGGACGACCTCGCCGCCGCGAGGCCGCTGCTCGCGTCGCGTCAGCCCTGACCCTCGGATCCTCCGCGTCCTCCGCATCCTCGGATCAGGTCGACGCACGAGGCCGGCGCGATTCCCGCCGTGCACGACTCAGATCGCCGCACCGACGAGCGCCTCGCCCACGGGCGTGCGCGTGTGCAGCATCCGGGCGCCGTCGCGCACGCTCGTGATCAGCCCGCTGTTGCGCAGCACCGTGAGGTGATGCGAGGCGGTGGAGATGGCGAGGCCGCAGTCGGCCGCAACCTGCGACGTGGTGCGCGGGTCGTGCGCGGTGAGCAGGATCTCGGCCCGCGCGGGGCTGAGGAGTGCCCCGAGCGAGCGGGAGGCGGCCTCGGGGTCGCGCGCCCACGTCTCGGTCACTCCCTGCGCGGGGTAGAAGAGGGTGGGCTGCGCGGGCCGCTCGGTGAGCACCGCGCAGCGGTGGGAGCTCATGACCGACGGCACGAGCACGAGGCCGCTGCCCCGGCAGTCGACGAGCTCGCTGTGCAGGCGCATGCGCACCCGCACGCCGTCGCCGTGCCACGCCACCGACTCGTGCAGGGCACCGACCATCGCCGCGATGCCGTCGGTCGTCACGCGGCGCGCCCGCACGGCGATGTCGGCACGGAGGATGCGCTCGAGCTGCGGCCACACCGGGGCGACGAGCGCCTCCCAGAGCTCCAGCCACGCGTCGGCGATCATGCCGCGGGCCCGGATCGGGTGCTCCATCATGCGCCCGATCGCCTCGTGCCGGCTCCCGCTCGACCGGGCCAGCATCTTCGTGAGGTCGGCGCGGAACAGCTCGGGCCGCACGGTGCGCAGCCGGTGCGCCTCGTCGTCGGGACCCATGTCCCAGCTCGGCGTGGCGGTCAGGAAGTCGGGGAAGTAGCCGTCGGCGCCGATGATGACGGCCATCAGCTCGAAGGCCTCGCGCGGCACGTGGTCGCGCACGCCGCGAAGCCAGCCCCACTGCAGCGGCTGGTCGTCTGGGCGCTGCAGCACTCGGATCGCGTGGCACAGCTCGTGCCCCGGCGAGATGCCGAACCGGATCGCCGAGATGTCGTCGGGCGCCAGTCGGAAGTCCACGAACTTTCGATCCACGTCGAAATGCTACCGAGTCGGATGCCGCCGGCGGAGCCTGTTCGCAGCGGATGACACCCGGTCGTCCCGAACCGAAGGAGCATCCCATGCGGATCGAAACCCCCGCAGCCGCCGTGGTGCCGGCCGACGCGCTGCGCATCGGCGCCGGGCGCACGCTGAAGTTCGAGGGGCGCCCCTACGGCGCGGGCATCTCGTACTTCCTCGTCGACAACGATCCGGGCCAGGGGCCCGACCTGCACCGGCATCCGTACCCCGAGACCTGGATCGTGCTCGAGGGCGAGGCGCGCATCACGATCGGCGATGAGCAGGTCGTGGCGACGACCGGCGACACGGCCACCGTCGTCGCGAACGTGTGGCACGGCTTCAAGAACTCCGGCACCGGGCGGCTGCGGATCATGTGCATCCACGCGTCCGACGTGATGATCCAGGAGAACCTCGAGGCTGAGCGCGCAACCGACATGCGCTCACCGCACGACGAGCGACGGTTCAACATCATCCCCGGCTGCCTCGCGCGAAGCCGCGAGCATCCTGTCAAGGCCGTCACAGCTGCCCGCGCGCTGCGTAGGCTGGTGCGGTGAAGGTCGTCAGCTACAACCTCCGGAAGCACCGGGCCATCAACGAGCTCGCGGCCCTCGACGAGCGGTACTCGCCCGACCTGATCTGCCTGCAGGAGTGCGACACCACCGACCTGCCGCAGCATCTCGGCCGTCTCGAGCTGGCGACCTCGACCTCGGGCAACCGACTCGGGCTCGCCGTCTACTACCGTCCCGATCGCTACGAGTTCCGGGTCGTGCGGAGCTTCGCGCTCAAGAAGTCGCTGCACGATCACCTCCTGCGCCCCGCCCACGAACGGCTCATCGGCGTTCGCCTGCTCGACCTCGAGGCGGAGCGCGAGCTCGTCGTCGCGTCGTTCCACGCGGCGCCGCTCACGGCGCTGAACTCGCTGCGTCGCCACCAGATCAAGTCGGCGCTCGCGCAGCTGCAGTTCCTCGGGCCCGGCCTGCCCACGCTGATGGTCGGCGACTACAACTACCCGCTCTTCAAGGACAACCTCGCCGAGAAGGTGCGCGAGGTCGGCTACGAGCTCACCCTCAGCGACAGCCGCACGTACACGCGGTACAAGTTCTTCCGCGGCCACTTCGACCTCGCGACCTCTGTCGGCTTCGACATCGAGCGGGTGGAGACGCTGCCCCGCGGCTCATCAGACCACCTGCCGATCCTCGTGGACGCCCGGTACACGGCCGTCCCCGCGCAGGAGGCGGACGTCGTCATCTGAGCCCGGCCGGGCGTCGGCGAAGCCCGGCCGGGCATCGGTCGAGCCCGGCCGGGCATCGGTCGAGCGAGCCGACCGGGATCAGGGCACGAGGTGGCCGGCGGTCCGGAAGAGCTCGTACCACTCCGCGCGCGTCAGCGGGATCTCGGAGCCCTGCGCCGCGCCCGCGACGCGCTCGGGGCTCGTCGTGCCGAGCACGACCTGCATGTTCGCGGGGTGACGGGTGATCCACGCCGTCGCGATCGCGATGGGCGGCACGTCGTACGCGGCCGCGAGCCGGTCGATGACGGCGTTGAGCTCGGCGTACTCGGGCGAGCCGAGGAACACGCCCGTGAAGAAGCCGGCCTGGAACGGCGACCAGGCCTGCACGGTGATGTCGTTGAGGCGGCAGTAGTCGACGATGCCGCCGCCGTCGAGCGTGGCGGACTGGCCTTCGGCGACCATGTTCGCCGCGACGCCCTGCGTGATGATCGGCGCGTGCGTGATCGAGAGCTGCAGCTGGTTGGCCACGATGGGCTGGCGCACGTACTTCTTCAGCAGGTCGATCTGGCGGGGCGTGTGGTTCGACACCCCGAACGCGCGCACCTTGCCGGCGGCCTCGAGCTCGTCGAACGCGCGCGCGACCTCCTCGGGCTCGACGAGTGCGTCGGGGCGGTGCAGCAGCAGGATGTCGATGTAGTCGGTGCCGAGCGCGGCGAGCGAGCCGTTCACGGACTCGATGATGTGCTCGTACGAGAAGTCGAAGTACGGCCCGTTCCGCACGATGCCGGCCTTCGTCTGGATCGTGAACTCGGCGCGCTCCGACGGGGACAGCGCATCGCCTCGGCGAACCGGCGCTCGCAGTCGTGCAGGTCGCGGCCGTAGACGTCGGCGTGGTCGAGGAAGTCGATGCCGGCGTCGCGGGCCGTGCCCACGAGCTCGCGGATCTGGTCGTCGGTCTTGTCGGCGATGCGCATGAGGCCGAGCACGACGTTCGGCGCGACGATCTCGGTGCCGGGCAGGGTGAAGGTCTTCATGCGGCGGCGTCACCAGCCGATGCCGGTGCGGCCCGACAATGCGTCGAGCTCGTCGTCGGAGAGCACGAGCTCGACGGCGCGCACAGAATCCCGGATGCTCTCGGGGCGCGACGCCCCGGGGATCGGAATGACGACCGGCGCGAGGGCGAGTTCCCACGCGAGCGCCACCTGCTGGGGGCTGACACCGTGCGCGTCGGCGACATCCTGGAACGCCGAGTGCTGCTGGCCCACGTCGGCCGCCCGACGGATGCCGCCGAGCGGCGACCACGGGAGGAAGGCGATGCCCAGCGCGGCACAGTGCTCCAGCTCGACGAGGCTCGAGCGGAACGCCGGCGAGAACTGGTTCTGCACCGACACGAGCCGCCCGCCGAGGATCTCGTTCGCCTGGTCGATCTGCGCGACATTCGCGTTCGAGATGCCGGCCATCTCGATGACGCCCTCGTCGAGCAGGTCGCGGATGGCGCCGACCGAGTCGGCGTACGGCACGTTCGGGTCGGGGCGATGGAACTGGTAGAGCCCGATGACGTCGACGCCGAGTCGGCGTGCCGAGGCCTTCACGGCCTCCTTCAGGTATTCGGGGCGCCCGTTCTGCGTCCAGGTGCCGTCGCCGGGGCGGAGGTGCCCGCCCTTCGTCGCGATGAGCACGGCCGAGGTGTCGCCGCCGTAGGAACGCACGGCGCGGGCGATGAGCTCCTCGTTGTGGCCGACCTCGTCGGCGTGCAGGTGGTAGGCGTCGGCCGTGTCGATGAGGGTGACGCCGGCGTCGAGGGCCGCGTGGATCGTGGCGATCGACCTTGCCTCGTCGGGGCGTCCCTCGATCGACATGGGCATGCCGCCGAGTCCGATCGCGCTGACCGAACGAGTTCCGATGGTTCGTTGCTGCACGGATGAACCTTTCCTGTCGTGGGGTTGCGTCTCACACTAAGGAGGCTCAAGCTAGAAGTCCAACAACTACATTCGATGGTATTGAGAAGCGGAATCGATCAATGGACCTTCGCCAGATGGAGTACCTCGTCGCCCTCGCCGACGAACAGCAATTCACCCGCGCCGCCGCCGTCTGCCACGTCTCGCAGTCGGGACTCTCCGCGGCCATCCGCAGCCTCGAGGACGAACTCGGCACCCCGCTGTTCTCCCGAACCACGCGCCGGGTCGAGCCGACGGACGCCGGGCTCGCACTCCTCCCCTACGCCCGCACGATGCTGGCCCAGTCCGCCGCAGCGCGCGACGCCGTGGTGCAGGCCACCCGCGAACTGTCGGGCGAGTTGCGCGTCGGCGCCGAGCAGTGCCTGGGGATCGTGGATGTCCCGTCGCTGCTCGAGCGATTCCGCCGCCGCTACCCGCTGGTCGACATCCACTTCACGCAGGCCGGATCGCACGACCTCGTCGAGCACGTGCGTGACGGCGAACTCGACCTCGCCTTCGTCGCGACCACCGAGCACCTCACCCGCGTCACGCGAACAGAGCTCGGGCGGTGGCCGGTCGTGCTCCTGTGCCCGCCGGAGCATCCGCTCGCCGCATCCGCTCGCGTGGAGTGGTCCGACCTCCGCGAGCTGGACTTCATCGACTTCCAGGAGTCGTGGGCGGTGCGCTCCCTCAACGACGCCGCCTGCGCCACGCACGGCGTCGGCCGGCGGGTGCGCTGCACGGTGAACGACGTGCACACGCTCCTCGACCTCGTGCAGCGAGGCCTGGGCGTGGCGCTCGTTCCCCAGCACGTCGCGTCGAAGCCCCAGGCGACCGGGCTCGTCGCCGTGCAGCTTCCGCCGAGCGAGGCGCCGCAATGGGTGGTGTCGGCCATCACGGGCAGCCCGGCTGCGGCATCCGCACCGCTGCTGCTCGAGATCCTCGACGCCGAGCTGCGGCGCCGCGACGTCGCCCCGAGCGAGGAGCCGGTCGGCGTCGCGGCCGCAGCCCGCTCGATCGACGGCTTCAGACCCCGATCGTGAGCGCGGCGGTGTAGCCGTCGGCGACCGAGCCCGACATGGTCGCGATCTGGTGGATGCCGCCGTCGTCGCCGAACACGTTGTCGCTCGCGAGGCTCACCTGCGAGACGTTCCGCACGCTCTGCTCGTAGCCCGACGTGGCGTACACGAGCGGCGTTCACCTCCTCGGGAAGCGCGATCTGCGAGGTCTTCACGATCGGGCCCGAGGCGACGGCGTTCGCGACATCCGAGTACACCTCGAAGTGGATGTGCGGCCAGCGCCCCGAGTAGCACGCCGGGTAGATCGACGTGAATCGCACCGTGCCGGTGTCGTCCGTCTCCTGCACTCCGCGCAGGTAGTTCTCGTTCTCGACGCCGGGCGAGTACAGCGAGTAGTTGCCGTCGCGGTCGCAATGCCAGAGGTACACGCCGGCGCCGACGAGCGCGCTGCCGGTCGCGGCATCCCGCACCGTGAGCGCGATCGTGAGCGGCACGCCCTCGGCGACCGTCGTCGACGAGCCGAAGCTCGAGCGGATGTCGCTGCGCACGATGCCCGAGTCGTCGAGCACGTTCACGCCGTTCGAGCCGTCGCCGGGGTACGGTCCGCCGGTCTCGTCCGGCACCTCGCTGACGGGCCCGGATGCCGCGGCCGTCGGCGTGGGCGTCGCGGTCGCGCTCGGCGTGGTCGTCGTCGCCGTGGCGCTGGCCGACGGCGTCGTCTCGGGGGCGGCGCATGCGGCGAGCAGGGCGGTCACGCCGATGCCGCCGAAGAGGCCGAGCGCGCGTCGGCGGTCGACCAGGGTGCGGATGTCGTAGACGAGACCGCGGTGGTCCTCGTCGATCTCGTTGCCGTGCTCGTCGATCCAGCGGGGGTCCGTTGCCATGGTGGGCTCCTTTCGGGTGGCCATCAGCATGACGCCGCAGCCCAGCAGGTCGCTGTGTCCCTCCGATGTGTTTCCTATGCGAGGACGCGGCGAACCGTGTGTGCGTCGGCCCCTCGACCCGTGGCGGCCTCAGCGCTAGCGTGGCACGCGGTGGTGTCGATTCCGGGCCATCCCGATCGACGCACGGGTAGGGCGGCATCCGGTCGCCGTTCATGCGAAGGAGCACACCATGGGAATCATCTCCGTCGACCTGTTCATCACCCTCGACGGCGTGTACCAGGCGCCGGGCGGCCCGACGAGGACCGCGAGGGCGGCTTCGAGTTCGGCGGCTGGCAGGGGGCGTACTTCGACGACGAGATCGGGCGAGGTGATCGGCGCCGGCATCGACCGCATGGACGCGCTGCTGCTCGGCCGCAAGACCTACGACATCTTCGCGGCGCTTCTGGCCGAACCAGGGCGACGACGACCCGATCGCGGCGAAGTTCAACGCCCTGCCGAAGTTCGTGGTGTCGCGCTCGCTGACCGACCCGGCGTGGGAAGGCACGACGGCGCTGTCGGATGTCGCGGAGGTGGGCGCCCTGAAGGACCGGTTCGACGACATCCACGTCATCGGCAGTGGCGACCTCGCACGGTCCTGCTCAAGGCCGACCTCGTCGACCGGCTGAACCTCTACCTCTACCCGCTCACGTTCGGCATCGGGCAAGCGGCTCTTCGCCGACGGCACCGGCGTGCCGGCGGCGTTCACGCTTCGCGCGGCCGCCGCAGGCGTTCCCGAAGGGGGCGATCGCGCTCGCATACGAGCGGGCGGGCGCGCCGATCACGGGCGTCGACATCTCGCAGCAGCGGGCGTAGCGGGCGACGCTCCCGGGCACGGCTGCGGCCGGGCGCAGTCGTCAGATCTCGGTGTGGCCGAGCTCAGGTGTCGACGAGCGTGCGGATCTCCGCGGCTCGCCATCGCCTCGAACTCGAGCACCACGACCTCGTTGCGTCCCGCGCGCGTGACCGGCGACGGCACGATGAGCGTGCGCTGCGGGCCGCGGCGCCAGTACCGTCCGAGCAGGAAGCCGTTCACCCACACGAGGCCCTTGCCCCAGTGCAGCGTGTCGAGGAAGAGGTCGGCAGGTTCGTCGAGCTGGAGCTCGCCGTGCGCGAGCGTCGGGCCGGCGGGCAGGCCCTCGGTCCGGCCGTGCGAGGCGAGCTCGGGCACCCGGTCGAGGTCGACGGGCCGCACGGACCAGTCGGTGAGCTCGACCCCGTCGAGTGCGACGCCGCCGATCAGGCCCTTGTGCTCGCCGATCCGCGACCCGTAGTCCACGCGGCCCTGATCCTCGACGAGGATCACCAGCTCCCCCCGCGCCTCGGGCAGCACGACCGCCCGCTCGTGCGCGTCGCGGGAGAGCACACCCACCGGGACGCCGTCGAGCAGCACCCATGCGCGGTCGCGCACCTCCTCGCCCACGCTGAGCACGCCCGTGCCGCCGCGGGAGAGCCGGGTGGCGAACAGCCCGATGCCGCGGTCGTGGCCGAGCTCGTCGAACGTCGGCACGTGCTCGTGGCGGGTCTCGTCGCCGAGGCGGGCGGCGATCTCGAGCAAGGCAGGCCCGACCTCGAGCGGCGCGACGAGCTGGGGCGCCGCGGGCCGCGGGCCGGGCGCCTCGTCGGGCACCGGCGCGTACTTCGCGATCACGTCGCGGAAGGCCCAGAACTTCTCGGTGGGGTACCCGCTCTCGTCGAGCGGTGCGTCGTAGTCGTAGCTGGTGGTGATCGGCGCGTACCGCCCCTTGTCGTTCGCGCCGTTGGTGAGCCCGAAGTTCGTCCCGCCGTGGAACATGTACACGTTCACGGATCCGCCCGCCGCGAGCAGCGCGTCGAGCTCGGC
The DNA here is from genome assembly GCA_963799015.1 of uncultured Actinomycetota bacterium. Classification (GTDB taxonomy): domain Bacteria; phylum Actinomycetota; class Actinomycetes; order Actinomycetales; family Microbacteriaceae; genus Agromyces. Next base: position 323,250 of record CAWCWD010000054.1, read on the forward strand.
AGCGGATGCCGCGGCATCCGTCACGTGGTGGTGCGACCCCCAGTCGTCGAACCAGCCGCACCAGAACTCCATGCACATGAGCGGGCCGGTGGGCTGGAACTCGCGGAGGGTCTCGAGCCGCTCGAGCGTGCGCGAGCCGAACGAGCCCGTGAGGTGCAGGCCCGGCAGGCTGCCGTCGGCGAGCATCTGCGGCGTCGGCTGGTCGATCGTGGTGAGGGGCACGGTGATGCCCGCGTCGCGGGTGACGCGCACGAGCTCGGCGAGGTACGTCCTTGTCGGCGCCGTACGCGCCGTACTCGTTCTCGATCTGCACGAGGATCACCGGGCCGCCGGCGTCGACCTGCCGCGGCACGACGATCTCGTAGACCCGCCGCAGGTACTCGCTCACCGCGGCGAGGTAGTGCGGCTCGGAACGACGCACGCCCACCTCGGGGTCGCGGAACAGCCAGGCGGGCAGGCCGCCGTTGTCCCACTCGGCGCAGATGTACGGGCCGGGGCGCACGATCGCGTGCATGCCCTCGGCGGCGACCAGGTCGAGGAACCGGCCCAGGTCGAGGCCCGTCGTCGGTGCGCCACTCGCCGCCGCGACCTGCTCGTGCGCGTTCCACGCGACGTAGGTCTCGATGGTGTTCAGGCCCATGAGCCGGGCCTTGCGGATGCGGTCGGCCCAGAGGTCGGGGTGCACGCGGAAGTAGTGCAGCGCGCCCGCGAGGATGCGGTGCGGCCGCCCGTCGAGCTCGAAGTCGGTCGGCCCGATGGCGAAGCGGGAGTGGGCGGTCACTGGCATCCGTTCTGGTGGTTCTGGGAAGTCTGCGGGTTGAGGAGGCGCGAGCTGTGCGGGTTGAAGAGGCGCAGCTCTGCGGGTTGAGGAGCGCCGTCTCGAAACCCGCCCGTGGGCAGGCGGGTTTCGAGACGCGCCGACTCCGTCTGCTCCTCAACCCGCGGAGCTGAGCGGGTGGCGCGACGACTACTCGCCGACCGTGAAGCCCTGCTCGTTGCCGTACTCGACGAGCTGGCTCTGCCAGTCGGCGAGACCCTCGTTGAGGTCGACCTTGTTCGCGTACGACTGGCCGACGGTGTCGCCGAAGATGCTGTTCGCGTACACCTGGTAGGGCAGGTACGACCACCCGGATGACACGTCCTTCGAGGCCTGCGTGAGCACCTCGTTGATCTTCTGGCCGCCGAAGTACTCCGACTCGTAGCCGACGAACTCGGGGTCCTCGAGGTCTGCGGTCGTCGACGGGAAGCCGCCGCTCTCGAGGAAGACGTCGATCGACGCGGGGTCGCTGTTCAGCCAGCGCAGGAACGCGGCGGCGAGCGCCGGGTTCTTGCTCTGCGTGGTGACGGACTGTCCGCCGCCGCCGTTCTCAGCGGTGACCGGGGTGCCGTCGTAGGTCGGCAGCGGAGCCACGGCCCAGTCGCCGGCCGCATCGGCCACGCTCGACTCGAGCACGCCCGGCAGCCAGGCGCCGAGCGCGAGCGTCGCGATGGATCCGTCGGCGAGGCCCTTGAACCACTCATCGCTCCACCCGGGGGTGGTGGAGAGGAGGTCCTCCTCGACGAGCTGGTTCCAGACGCCGCTCCACTTCTGCGTGCCCTCGTCGGCGAGGTTCACCGTGATGTCGGTGCCGTCGATCTCGAACGGACGACCGCCCGCCTGCCAGATCATGCTCGTCGTGAAGCCGGCGTCGCCGGTGTCGGCCGTGATGTACTTCGTCGGGTCGGCGGCATGCAGGTCGCGGGCGGCCTGCACGTACTCGTCCCACGTGGTCGGCACGGCGATGCCGAACTGGTCGAACACGGCCTTGTTGTAGAACAGGGCCATGGGACCGGAGTCCTGTGGAAGACCGACGAGCTTGCCGTCGACGTTCACGCTGCCCCACGTCGAGGCGCTGTACTCGTCTTCGAGCTCGTCGAGTCCGTACGCACTGAGGTCGACGAGTGCATCGGAGAGGGCGAACTGCGGGATCGCGTAGTACTCGATCTGCACGACGTCGGGGGCACCGGAGCCGGCCTTGATCGCATTCTGGAGCTTGGTGTACTCCTCGGTGTTCGTGCCGGCGTTCACGAGCTCGACGTCGACGTTGGGGTACGCCTCCTCGAACGCGGCGACCTGCGCCTCGGCGCTGGGGGTCCAGCTCCAGTAGGTGAGCTTGCCGCCGGCCTCGAGCGCGGCGTCGAGGTCGGTCTCGCTGCCGGCGCCGGCGGTGTCGGCTCCGGTCGAGCACGCGGCGAGCGCGCCGACCGCGAGTGCAGCGGTCGCGGCGACCGCCAGGGTCCGCCGAACGGCGGTGCGGGCGATGGTCATGTGATGTTTCCCTTCACTTCGTTGTGCCATCTGTGTTCCGGGGCAGGACGCTCCGGGTGAGCGGTGGGGTGTGGGGTCGACATGCAGAGCCGCTCGGTCACTGCTTGACGCTTCCGGCGCTGAGCCCCGACTGCCAGAACCGCTGGAGTCCGAGGAACGCGACGACGATGGGGATGATCGTGAGCAGGGAGCCGGTGATCACCAGGTTGAAGATGGGCTGCGCCGCAGCGCCGCTCGACTGCGCGTTCCACTGGTTGAGTCCGACGGTCAGCGGATACCACGCGGGGTCGCTCAGCATGATGAGGGGCAGGAAGTAGTTGTTCCAGGTGGCCACCACCGTGAAGAGCAGCACGGTGACGATGCCGGGCGCGAGCAGCCGGATGGAGATGGTGAAGAAGGTGCGGAACTCGCCCGCGCCGTCCATGCGGGCCGCCTCGAGGAGCTCGGTCGGCACCGAGTCGACCGCGTACACCCAGATGAGGTAGAGGCCGAACGGGCTGATGAGCGAGGGGATGATGATGGCCCACGGGGTGTTCGTGAGGCCGAGCTGGCTGAACAGGAGGAACGTGGGCACGGCGAGGGCCGTGCCCGGCACGGCGATCGCGCCGATCACCACGGCGAAGACCGCGCGCCGCCCGGTGAAGCGGAATTTCGCCAGGCCGTAGCCCGCGAGCGTGGCGAGGAGGGTCGCACCTCCGGCGCCGAGCACCACGTAGAGGAGCGTGTTGCCGAGCCAGCGCAGGAAGATCCCGTCGCGGTAGGTGAGCGTCTCCCAGATGTTCTGGAACAGCACGAACTCGTCGTCGAACCACAGGCCGAAGCTCGAGAACAGGCCGCTCTGGGTCTTCGTCGCGTTGATCACGAGCCATGCGAGCGGCACGAGGCTGTAGAGCACGAAGATGCCCATGAGCAGCGTGAACGCCACCGACTTGCGCGGTCGCAGCGGCGAGTTGCGTCGTCGTGGGCCTCGACGAGCGGATGCGGCATCCGCTCGCTGCTCGTCGACGGGTCGGATCTCGGGGGCGAGGGTGGCGCTCATCGTTCTTCCTTCCGCGAGCCGCGGAGCTGCACGACGTAGGCGATCACCGCGGTGATCACGCCCATGACGATGGCGACCGTGGCCGAGGCGTTGTACTGCTGGCCGGCGAACGACAGGTTGTAGGCGTACATGTTCGGCGTGAAGTACGTGGTGATGATGTTCGGCGCGAGGGTGCGCAGGATGTTGGGCTCGTTGAAGAGCTGGAAGCTGCCGATGATCGAGAAGATCGTGGCGATGACGATCGCGCCGCGCAGCGCCGGCAGCTTGATCCCGGTGACGACGCGCATCGGACCGGCGCCGTCGAGCTCGGCCGCCTCGTAGAGGTCGGTCGGCACGACTCGCAGCGCCGAGTAGAAGATGAGCATGTTGTAGCCCACGAACTCCCAGGTCACGATGTTGCCGATCGAGGCGAGGATCCAGTTGCGGGCGAACGGGGTGATGACCTCGCTGCCGAGCCAGTCGTTGAGGTTGGCCGCGAGCCCGAAGTTGTCGCCGTAGATGAAGCCCCACATGAGCACGGCGACGACCGCGGGCACGGCGTAGGGCAGGAAGATCACGATGCGGAAGAAGCCCGAGGCGTGCAGGCGGGCGCTGTCGATCGCGAGCGCGGCGACGAGTGCGAGTCCGAGCATGATCGGCACCTGGATGAGGAGGAACAGCACGACCCGCCCGAAGCCCTCCCAGAACTGCGGGTCGCCGAACAGGGCCACGTAGTTCTCGACGCCGACGAAGGCGTTGCCGCCGATGAGCTGCTCGCGGAAGAGGCTGAGGTAGACCGAGTAGGCGACCGGTGCGATGAACACCAGGAGGAACACCACGAGGAAGGGTGCCACGAAGGCGAAGCCCTTCCACTCGCTGCGCCCGCGCACTCGGGTGCGCCGACGCGGCGGTGCGGGAACCACCGCCGCCGGTGCCGGAGGGGACGTCGTTGTCATTCGCATTTCCAATCGGGTCGCATGTTCACGTCAACATGCAGTGCGGTTACCGTAGCATGTTGACGTGAACATGCGCCAGTCTGTGCATGAAGCCAATCTGTGCGAGGGAGACGGGCCATGACGACCACCACTCCGACCGAGGTACCCGCCGTTCGACGGCGTGGTCCCTCGATGGCGGATGTCGCCCGCGAGGCCAACGTGTCCGGCCAGACGGTCTCGCGCGTCTCGAACGGCCGCGACAACGTCGACCCCGACACCCGCGAGCGCGTGCTCGAGGCCATGCGCAAGCTCGGCTACCGGCCGAACAGCGCCGCGCGGGCCCTCAGGTCGGGCCGCTTCCACAGCATCGGCGTGATCATGTTCACGCTCTCGAGCTTCGGCAACATGCGCACGCTCGATGCGATCGCCGTCGCGGCCGCCGACGCCGGCTACTCGATCACGCTCATCCCGGTTCCGCACCCGACGCAGGGCGAGGTCTCGGGGGCGTTCGACCGCCTCAGCGAGGAGGCCGTCGACGGCGTGATCATCATCATCGAAGCGCACCTCCTCGACGAGAACGACGTGGTGCTGCCGGCGGGCCTGCCGGTCGTGGTGGTCGACTCGACCGCGGGCGACCGCTACCCGATGGTCGACACCGACCAGGCGCACGGCGCCCGGCTCGCCACCGAGCACCTGCTCTCGCTCGGGCACCGCACCGTGTGGCATGTCGCCGGCCCCGAGCGCTCGTACTCGGCGACCCACCGTCGCGAGGCGTGGGAGGCGACGCTGCGCGAGCACGGCGCCGACGTGCCGCCGGTGCTCATGGGCGACTGGTCGAGCGAGTCGGGGCACGAGGTCGGACGCGAGCTCGCCCGCAATCCCGAGGTCACCGCGATCTTCACGGCGAACGACCAGATGGCGCTCGGCGTGCTCCGGGCCCTGCACGAGGCCGGTCGCGCGGTGCCGGGAGAGGTGAGCGTCGTCGGATTCGACGACATGGAGGAGTCCCGCAGCTTCTGGCCGCCGCTCACCACCGTGCGCCAGTTCTTCGGCGAGGTCGGACGCCTCTCGGTCGAGGAGCTGCTGCACGAGGTGGAGTCCGGCGAGCGCGGCGGCAGCACGCTCGTGGCCACCGAGCTGATCGTCCGCGACAGCACGGCGCGTCCGCCGGCCTGAGCCTGACGGACGCGCCGCGGAGCCGCGCTCGGGTCACCCGAACGGGATCGCACCCACCACCACGCCGACGACGAGCATCACCAGCGAGACGATGGTGGCCCGCCACAGCACCTTCTTGTGGTGGTCGCCGAGGTTCACGCCCGCGAGCGACACGAGCAGCAGGATCGCCGGCACGAGCGGGCTCTGCAGGTGCACCGGCTGGCCGATGATCGAGGCGCGGGCCATCTCGACGGGGTCGATGCCGTACGTCGCGGCGCTCTCGGCGAGCACCGGCAGGATGCCGAAGTAGAAGGCGTCGTTCGACATGAAGAACGTCATCGGGATCGACAGGATGCCGGTGATCACGGCGAGGAACGGGCCGAGCGCCTCGGGCACGACGTCGACGACCCAGTCGGCCATCTCGGTCACCATGCCGGTGCCGTTGAGCACGCCGACGAGCACGCCCGCGGCGAGCACCATCGAGACCACGCCGACGATGCTCGGCGCGTGGGCGACGATCTCGTCGGCCTGGCTGCGCACCTTGCGGAAGTTCACGATGAGCGCGATCGCGGAGCCGATCATGAACACGAACGGGAGCGGCACCACGTCGATGACCAGCAGCACCATCACGGCGACGGTGAGCGCGAGGTTGAACCAGATCAGCTTCGGACGCAGCGTCGCGCGGTTCGGGTCGAGCACGGTGTCGGCCATGACGGTGTCGTGCTCGTCCTCGTCGAGGGTGACCGGCGCGGCCGGCCCGCCGACGGGGTTGATCGTCATGACGTTCGTCGTCGACAGGGTGGCGCGTGCGCCGACCGAGGCCTGCGCCCCGCGCATCCGCGAGAGGCGCGAGCGGATGCCGCCGCCGGTCGCCCGGCGCTGCGTGGCGGCATCCGACTCCTCCGCGCCCGCCCACTCGTCGACCATGAGCTCGCTCGTCGCGAGCGACCCGAGCCGCTTGCGCTCGGCGAGGCCGAGGAACCATGCGAAGCCGAGCGAGACGGCGAGTCCGACGGCGAGCGACGGCAGCATCGGCACGAAGATGTCCGTCGGCGACACCTGCAGCGCCGACGCGGCGCGCACCGTCGGGCCGCCCCACGGCACGATGTTGAGGGTGCCGTTCATGAGGCCCGCGACGCACGTGAGCACGACGGGGCTCATGCCGAGGCGCAGGTAGATCGGCAGCATCGCCGAGGTCGTGATGATGAAGGTCGTCGAGCCGTCGCCGTCGAGCGAGACCGCGCCGGCGAGCAGTGCGGTGCCGAGCACGACCTTCGCGGGGTCGTTGCCGAGCAACCGCGTGATGAAGCGGATGAGCGGGTCGAACAACCCGACGTCGATCATGATGCCGAAGAACATGATGGCGAACATGAGCAGGGCCGCGGTCGGCGCGAGGCTGCCGATGGACTCGAGCACCATGTCGCCGATGCCGAGGCCCGCGCCGGCGAACAGCCCGAAGATCGTCGGGACGACGATGAGGGCGACCATCGGGGTGAGCCGCTTGGTCATGATCAGCGCCATGAAGGTGAGGATCATGGCGAATCCGAGTATGACGAGCATGTCGACTCCTTTGTCGGGGTGGTACGAATATGCGGCACGCTAGTCACCGGATGCGCCCGCCATGGATAACGCGCATTGCCGTCGGTTCTGCGCATTGCCCGGGTTCTGCGCATTGTGCGCACCGCGCCGGGAGCGGCCCCGAGGCGGCATCCGGGCGTAGCGTGGGAGCAGGCCCGCAGACCGCGGGGTGACCGACGGAGGTCGACGTGCGCTTCGCCGACTCGATGCTGCTGCTGGTGCTCGGATGCGTCGTGGCCGTCGTCGCGGTGTGCCTGGCCGTCTTCGCGTGGCTCGGCGTGCAACAGCTGCGTGCGGAGGCGGAGGGCGAGGCGCTGAGCATCGCCCGCACGGTCGCCGAGAACCCCGACGTGCGCACGGCGGTCGCCGCGTACTCGGCTGCCCCGGCCGCGCCGACGGGCGCCGAGCTCCGCGGGGCGCCCCTCGCCGTCTCGGCGGCCGCCGTGGAGTCGCGCACCGGGGCGCTGTTCGTGGTGCTGACCGACGACCGCGGCATCCGCCTCGCGCACCCCGACGCCGACCGCATCGGCGAGCGAGTCAGCACCCCCTTCGCCGCGGCGCTCGCCGGCGAGGAGACCGTGTCGTGGGAACGCGGGACGCTCGGCGAGTCCGCCCGTGCGAAGGTGCCGATCTTCGCGCCGGACACCGAGCGCCCGGTGGGCGAGGTCAGCGTGGGGTTCGCCCCGGCGAGCGTGTTCGACGACCTTCCGACGCTGCTGGCGGGCGTGGCGCTCGCCGCCGTCGCCGCCCTGTCGATCGGCGTCCTCGCCGCCGTGCTCCTGCGGCGACGGCTGGAGCGGCTCACCCTCGGCCTGCAGCCCGAGGAGCTCACCGCGCTCGTGCAGCAGCAGGCGGCGGTGCTCGACGGCGTGGGCGACGGCGTCGTCGGGATCACGCCCGACGGCGTCATCCGCGTCTGCAACACCGCGGCCGAGCAGATGCTCGGGGTCGCCGAGCCGGTCGGCGCACGGGTCTCGACCCTCGGCCTGTCGCCCGAGCTCGCCGCCGCGCTCGACGCCTCCGGGCCGCCTCCCGAGCCGTCGGCCGTGTTCCCGTCGGGCGAGCGGATCCTCTACGTCGACCGCCGCCCGGTCCGCCGTCACGGTCGCGACCTCGGCGTCGTCGCGGTCCTGCGCGACCGCACCGACCTGATGACGCTGTCGCAACGCCTCGATGCCGTCGGCTCCATGGCGAATGCGCTGCGAGCGCAGCGGCACGAGTTCGCGAACCGGGTGCACGTGGCCGCCGGGCTCATCGATGCCGGCCGGGTCGCGGACGCGCGGTCGTTCCTCGACGAGCTCCGCGGACGCGGGCCGATCGCCGCTCCCGGAGGGCACCTCGAGCGGCTCGACGAGCCGCTGCTGCAGGCGATCGTCGGTGCGAAGGCGATCGAGGCGGCCGAGCGCGGCGTGCAGGTCGTGATCGCAGAGGGCACGTTCGTCCGGGGCCGCCTCGCGGCTCCCGAGGATGTGGGCGCCGTACTGGGAAACCTGATCGACAACGCGGTGCGCGCCGCGCTCGCGGGCGATCGCGAGCCCAAGCGGGTCGAGATCGAGCTGCTCGACGACGGCGACGTGCTGGCGATCACCGTCGCCGACTCGGGTGCGGGCGTCGCCGAGCCGAGCCGGCTGTTCTCCGGTGGCGAGGGCGGCCCCAACCGAGGGCGGCCCGGTCGACGCGGTGCACGGCCACGGCATCGGGCTGCCGCTCAGCCGCGACCTCGCACGACGACATGGCGGCGACGTCTGGATGGCCGATCCAGGAGGCCAATACAGCGGCGCGGTCTTCTGCGCACGCCTGCCGGGCGTCATGTCACCGATGGAGGAACCATGAGCGATCCACTGCGGGTGCTGATCGTCGACGACGACTTCCGGGTGGCCGGGATGCACCGTGAGATCGTCGCCGCGCGGGCCGGGGTCGAGACGCTGCAGCCCGTGCAGACGGCCGCGGCCGCGCGGGCGGCGGTGCGCGACCACGCCCCCGACCTCCTGCTCGCCGACGTGTACCTCCCCGACGGCGACGGCATCGCGCTGGTGCGCGAGCTCGATGTCGACGCGTTCGTCGTCACCGCCGCATCGGATGCCGCCACGGTGCGCCGCGCGCTGCGCGCCGGCGCGCACGGCTACCTCATCAAGCCGTTCGCGCCCACGGTGCTCGCCGAGCGGGTCGACGCGTTCGTGCGGTACCGCAACGTGCTCCGCCGCGACCAGGCGCTCGAGCAGGAGACCGTCGATCGGGCCCTCAGGATCCTGCACGGCACCGCGTCGCCCGCTGCGATGCGCTCACCGACCGAGGAGCTCCTGCTCGAGCAGCTCGGGGACGCCGAGTGCTCGGCGGCCGAGGCCGCCGAGCGCGCCGGCATCTCCCGCGCCACGGCCCAGCGTCATCTCGCGGCGCTGGCCGGCCGCGGCCTCGTCGAGGTGTCGCTGCGCTACGGCACGACGGGGCGTCCCGAGCACCGGTACCGGCGTCGCGGCGGACCCGCGCCCACGGAGTGAGGCGGGCGCCCGGATGCGTGCGCCCTGTGAAGCCAGCCGCGTCTCGAAACCCGACACGTCCTGCGGGTTGAGGAGGGCGCGCAGCGCCCGTCTCGAAACCCGACCACAGAGCGGCTTGGTTTCGAGGAGGACGCTGCGCGCCTCCTCAACCCGCAGCTTCGGCCGTCACGGCTTGCGCGAGTTCGCCAGCGGGTTGAGGAGGGCGCGCAGCGCCCGTCTCGAAACCCACCACCGAGCGGCTTGGTTTCGAGACGGCGCTTCGCGCCTCCTCAACCCGCAGTTTCGGCCGTCACGGCTTGCGCGAGTTCGCCGCCAGGATCCGCTGCGACTCGGTCTCGGCCGTCGCCGCCTCGACCCCGTCGGCCGAGACGGTGACGCGCACGCTCAACAGCTTGCCCGCGTCGTTCGTGTCCGGCGTGTAGGTCGCCCCCGTCGCACCCTGGATCGGCTCGCCGTTGTGGAACCACTGCCAGGAGGTCTCGCCGTCGGCGGGATCGAACGCGCCCGTCGCCGACTGGGGAGTGCCGACGCGTGGCGCGTCGGCGAGCGCCAGCCCGTCGATCACCGCATGCCGGCGGATCGTCACGGAGTACTCGTGCGTCGCGCTCCCGTCGGCCGACGTGACGACGATCGTCGCGACGCCGCCGTTCTCCGTCGACGCCTGGGTGACGCGAACCGTCGCCGCCGAGTCGAGGGAGATGGCGTCGACCACCGGCAGGCGACCGCCGTCGACGTCGACCTCGTAGTCGAGGCGCGCCGGGTCGAACCCGTCGATCCCCTCGCCGTCGAGTCGGAGCACCGCCAGGTCGGCGACCGCGGCGGGCGAGGGCACGGCCTCGGACACCTCCACCTCGGAGACGATGAGATGCGTCGCCGGGTAGGCGTTCATCACGATCCGCACGCCCGTCGCCGTGACCGGCGCGAACTCCGCCACGACCGTCGGCGCGCTGCCGTCGGGCGGCGACGCCACGGGCTGCGCCGTCTCCCAGCCGGGAGCCGGGACCCACGACCCGTCGGTGCCGCGCACCTGCACCTGCATGGTCTGCGCCCAGCTCGTGGTGCCGTCGCGGTAGAACTGCACCGAGACGCGCTCGACCTGGTGCGGCGCCGCGTACAGGTACGTCAGCGTGCTCTGCGCCGGCTTCGTGCCGGGCACCCAGTTCGACCAGCCCTTGTCGCCCTGCACGCCGTTGCGCGTGCGGTCGATCGGGTAGCCCGACTCGGTCGAGCTCGCCGAGGCGGTGGTGCCGGCGTCGGGGTTGAAGTTGCGCAGCGTCCCCTCGGTGACGAGCACCGCCAACTGCGCGGTCAGCGAGGCGCCGTCGGCGGATGCCGCGCCCGGCACGTGCACGACGCCGACCTCGTCGAACGCGGCATCCGCGATGCCCGACCAGTCCCACGTGACCGGCACGTCGAACGCGTTCTCCGAGGCGCCGACGCGGGCCGGCACGACCGTCGGGGCGGCGGACTGCACGCCGCCGAGCGACGCACCCGCAGCCACGGTGATCGACACCGGGTCGGTCGCGGTGAGCCCGCCGACGTCCACGAGCGCCGTCACGGCGATCGCCTGCCCGAACACGTCGGTCGCGGTGCCGGGAACCTCGATGCGCCCCGGCTGCACCCAGGCGCCCTCGTCGGGCAGCTGCCACGTGACCGCGACGGGCACGCCCGCTCCCCACGCGTAGCGCGGCACGACGGTCTCGGGCAGCACCGGCACGACGCCGGCCTGCGTACGCGCAGCCACCGTCTGCCCGTCGAGCGGGGCGAGGTCGCGCGGATCCCACGACTGGTTCGCACCGCCGTTCGACCCGTAGACGCCCACGGTCGCGCCGTCGGCCGTCGACTGGCCGCCGACGTCGAGCGAGAGCCCGATGGCCTCGTTCACGAGCGAGTAGGCGCGCCCGTCGGTGGTGTTCACGATCCACCGCGTCGCCGGGTCGCCGGCCGCCGCCTCGACGCCCACCGCACGCAGGTCGGTCCCGGAGCCGGTCGCGCCGAGCACGCGGCCGTCGGATGCCTCGAGCACCACGCGTCGGGTCGCCTCACGGTCGCCCGCGGCGACCTCGTGCACGGTCCAGGCCTGCGGCGCGGCCGCCGCGGCATCCGTCGCCAGGTTGCGGATCGTCGTGGCGGCACCCGAGGCGCCGGCCGTGAGCGCCTTGCCGCTCTGCGTGCCGACGAACTGGTAGCGGTGGCCGTCGCGCAGCGCGGGAGCATCCGCGGCGACGCCCGAGACGCCGTCGATGACGAACGTGGTCACCGACTTCGCGGGCACGGTGAGGGTTGCGGTGCGCGCGGCCCGGTCGATCGCCACCGGGGTGCCCTCGACGAGCGCGTTCGCGGTCGGGGCATCCGCCGAGTCGGCCTGCGTCGTGACGACGGGCGTGACCGTGGCGCCCTCGGCGATCTCGCCGAAGTTCGAGAGGTCGATGGTGACCTGCCGCTCGGATGCCGCGGTGTTGCGGTGCACGATGGTCGCCCCCGTGCCGTCACCGCGCACGGCGGCCGTGCTCGAGACGTCGTCGACGGCCATGAGGTGGTCGCCTTCGTGGATGTACTTCGTGAAGTTGCGGATCGTGTTGAACTTCGAGTTCACCTGGACGCCGCACTCGGGGGCCGCGGTGGAGTCGCCGCCCGCGTCCTCGACGCGACGCTCCGACTTCCAGACCGTGCCGCCGGCCTCCTCGTACGGCTTGCAGTCGAGGTCGATGAAGATCGAGCCCCAGTTGAGGTTCTCGCCCTGCGGCTCCATGTTGTAGAGGTCCTCGACGGGCTGCCAGAGCACCCAGGCGTTCGGCTCGAGCTCACGGAGGTCGTCCTGGATGCGACCGGCGATGCCGAGGCCGTTCTCGATGTTCACGGGGTTGAAGCCGTTGACCCAGTTGCCCTCGATCTCGCTCATCCAGAGGTCGGTGTCGGCCTGCTTGGCGAGGTCGCGCACGACGAGCCGGCCCGAGGTGCCGTAGGTGTGCACGTTCATGCGGTCGACCTTGTCGCGCGTGGCGGCCGGGTAACCGGCCCAGTTCGTCGCGAATGTGCCGGGGTTGGTCTCGTCCATGGCCGAGAGTCCGGCGTCGGTCGTCGTGGCGGCGTCGTCGAGCTCGGCGCGCACGTCGTCGATGAGCGAGACCTGGCGGGCGGGCCCCATGTGCATGCCCTCCTGGCGGCCGCCGACGGGCTTGCCGTTGCTGAGCGTGGTGCCCCAGTAGTTCGTGTTCGGCTCGTTGAACGGATCGATCGTGTCGACGTCGATGCCGTACTCGTCCTCGAGGTGCTCGGTCACGCGCACGAGGTAGGTTGCGAACTGCGCCTCGGCGGCGGGCTTGAGCTGCTCGGCCGACGAGTTGAACCCACCCGAGACGTAGCCGCTCTCGGTCATGAAGTAGGGAGCCGAGTTGGCGAACGTCTCCCAGTGCGTGATCTGGTCGTCGGCGGCGAGCCGCTCGACCCACCAGCGCTGGGTCTCGTCAGCCGACCAGTCGTACGATGCGGGGTCGTCGGCATCCCACTTCGCGAGCAGCGCGTTGCGGTCGGCGTAGGTCGTCGTGGTGCCGTCGTAGCTGCCGGCCGAGCCGTCGGGGTCGGCCGCCCACCAGCCGTCGACCGCGCCGCCGGCGCGCAGGTAGTCCTGCACGTCGGAGGCATTGCCGCCGCCGATGTTGTAGCGCGCGATGTTGAGGTCGAGGCCGTCCTCGCCGAACACCGCCTGGTAGAGCTCCTCGCGCAGTTCCTCGGGGTAGTCGCCGGTCGCGTTCGCGAACCAGACGAGGCTCGTGCCCCAGCCCTCGAAGGACTCGCCCGCGTACGCGGGGTTGGGGGTGATGGTCGTGCCGTCCGCCGCCGCGGCTGGGGCGGCGCCACCGATCGGCGCCGCCAGCAGCGCACCGCCGACGAGCGCGCCGCCCGTCAGCAGTGCCGTGATTCGTCTGAGCCGTCTGCCGTGCATCGTCATTGACGTCGTCCTCTTTCGCCGTTGAGAGTTCGTTTCGGTCAGGCGGGCATGTTGACGTCAACACGCCCGAGCACGACTGTACATGTTGACGTCAACATTGGGAAGAGGCGCCCACCGCCGCGGCGCGAGTTGATGCCGAACTCCGCGTTACGCGGCCGAGACGGCACGTTCGGCATACTCTCGCGCGCAACCCACCGCTCACCAACGGAGCGGATGCCGCATCCCGCCGATCACGAACCGAGCGGATGCCGCTGCGCCTCCGCCCCCACTGCCGTCACCCACTCGTCGTACGTCTGCACGCCGAGGTCCGCTCCCGGCCGCGCGAGGAGCGTGCCGTCGCGCATCGCCCGCCCGTAGGCCCCGGGAAGCGGCACCTCGACGACACGCCCCGACCGGCCGGCTGCCTTCACCCAGCGACGCACCATGTCCGACATCCGCTCGACCCGCGGGCCGGCCAGGTCGGTCGCGCGCCCGACCGGCTCCCCCACCGCGAGCGCGACGAGCCGCTCGGCGACCTCGCGCGCCGCGACCGGCTGCGACTGCATGGCCGGCACGACCACGATGGGACCCACCTTCGTGCGCGCGTAGAGCTGCGACGCGAACTCGTGGAACTGCGTGGCGCGCAGGATCGTCCAGGGCACGTGCCCGGCCTCGACGAGCTGCTCCTGCAGCACCTTGCCCGCATAGTACGAGTACGGCGCGTCGTCGACGCCCACGATCGAGAGGACGACATGGTGCCGCACGCCCGCCGCGGTCTCGGCGGCGAGGAGGTTGCGGGTGACCGCGCCGAAGAACGCGCGCGACGCGGCATCCGACATCGTCTGCACCGAGGACACGTCGACGACGGCGTCGACGGTCGGCGAGTGCGCCCGCGAGTCCGTCGCCCGTGACGAGGTCGACGCCGGTCGAACGGGTGAGCACCACCGGTTCGTGGCCGGTCTCCCGGACGACGTCGACGACGTGGTGGCCGACCGTTCCCGTGCCTCCTGCGACGGCGATCTTCATGCGGTGGTCTCCGATTCGGTCGACGCGGTGGGTTCGGGTGTCGCGGCGGCATCGGGGCCGCGCCGGCGCGGCGGGATGACCAGCGGGATGCTGAGCACGAGCGAGAGCGCCAGCGAGATCGGCTGCGCGACGGCGTCGATCGGCGCGAGGCCGTGCAGGTGCAGCAAGTGGTAGGTGAAGTGCGGCACGGAGAACACCAGCCAGGCCACGCCGACGGCGATGGAGGCATCCGCTCGCCGTGACAGCGCCGCGACGATGCCCGCGCCGACGAGCGCGAGGTAGAGCGCGCCGACGTCGCGGATCAGGTGCTCGTTGAAGGGGCCGTCGACGCCGACCCACGGGCCGAGTCCCGCGCTCGGGAACGTGTCGTAGAAGGCCCGCGGCGCGAGCAGCGCCCAGGCGCCCACGAAGGCGCCGATGGCGTTGAGGATCCAGAGGATGACGCGTCGGAATGTCGTGTTCACATCCAGTACGACCGGATGCCGCCGCCGAACGTGAGGCGGCGGGGCGAATTCGTCGGCCGCGCTCGTGGCGGCACCTCACGTCCGAGGCCGCCGTCTGGTCTTGAATGGTGAGGGCGGACCGTTCGGATGCCGCACCGTCGACACCGTGGGAGGAATCATGCGCGAGCCCGAGTCCGAGGCGCTCGGCGAGCTCCTCGAGGAGCGCACTCACCTCATGAACCTCGCGTTCCGCATGCTCGGCTCCGCGAACGACGCCGAGGACGTGGTGCAGCAGACCTACGTGCGCTGGTTCCAGCTCGACGACGACGAGCGGGACGCGATCGAGCGCCCGCGCGCCTGGCTCACCACGGTCGCCTCGCGCATCTGCCTCAACATCCTGGACTCGGCGCGCGTGCGACGCGAGCGGTACGTGGGCGAGTGGCTGCCCGAGCCGCTCCCGACGTGGGCAGGCGAGGCATCCGGCTTGTCGGCGCCCGCGGTCGACCCGCTCGACCGCATCACACTCGACGACTCGGTGAGCATGGCCCTGCTCGTGGTGCTCGAGTCGCTCACGCCGGCCGAGCGGGTCGCGTTCGTGCTGCACGAGGTGTTCGCCGTGCCGTTCGCCGAGATCGGCGAGATCGTGGGGCGCTCCCCCGAGGCCACCCGGCAGCTCGCGTCGTCGGCGCGCCGGCACATCCGCGACCTGCGGTCACGCCCGACGGATGCCGCAGAGCACGCCCGACTCGTCACCGCGTTCCGCCGCGCGTGCGAGGCCGGCGACCTCGACGCGCTCGTGCGCATCCTCGACCCCGACGTCACCTCGACGAGCGACGGCGGCGGCAAGGTGCGCGCCGCGCTGCGCCCGGTCATCGGCGCCGACAACGTCGCGCGGTTCCTGCTCGGCGTCCTGCGCAAGGCGCCGGAGCTCACTGTCGAGGAGCGCGACATCAACGGCGAGCTCGGGCTGGTCGTCACCGCGGCAGACGACGTCGTCGCCACCGTTTCGCTCGGCACCGTGTCGCTCGGCCCGGGTGACGGCCGCATCCACGACGTCTGGATCGTCATGAACCCCGACAAGCTCGCGGCCTGGAACCGCTGAGCGCGAGCACCCTCCTGCCTGCCGGCCTGCCGCATCCGCGCTCGGCGACTCGACCGGGTGCTCAGCCGTGTGCTCAACCGCCCACGCGGTTGGGGTCGCCCTCGCCGAAGCACGGCAGTCGTCACGGCCACCGTACCGTTGGCCCGAGCGTGCAACATGGCTAGCGTGGACGCGTGGAGCCGCACCGTCTCGATCGCGCAGAGGCGCGCCGCATCGCCATCCGCGCCCAGCTGCTCGACGCGAACCGGCCCACCGACCTGGTCGAGGCCGTGCGGCACCTCACCTTCCTGCAGGTCGACCCGACCGCGGCGATCGCGCCGAACGCCGACCTCGTCGCGTGGAGCCGGCTCGGCGGCGACTACGCGCCCGCCGACCTCGTGCGCGCGCTCGAGGAGGACCGTGCGCTCATCGAGTTCAACGCGCTCATCCGCCCGATGGAGGATCTCGGCCTGTACCGCGCCGACATGGATCGGTCGCCCGAGTATCCGCGGTCGCGCGAGTGGCTCCGCAGCAACGCGTCGTTCCACCGCGACGTGCTCGCCCGGCTCCGCGACGCCGGTCCGCTCACCTCGCGCGACATCCCCGACACGAGCGTGGTGTCCTGGTCGTCGTCGGGGTGGACGGGCAATCGCAACGTGACCCAGATGCTCGAGTTCCTGTCGTTGCGCGGCGAGGTCGCCATCGTCGGTCGACGCAAGCGCGAACGCGTGTGGGACCTGGCCGAGCGCGCCTACCCCGCGGACCTCGCCACGGTGCCGGCCGACGAGGCCCGCGGCATCCGCGACGAGCGTCGACTGCGGTCGCTCGGCATCGCCCGGGCGAAGTCGCCGGCGATGCCGCTGGAGCCGGCGGATGTCGGCGCCGCGGGCGAACCCGCCGTGGTCGAGGGCGTCGCCGGTGAGTGGCGTGTCGATCCGGCGCTCGTCGGGCAGCCGTTCGAGGGCCGCACGGCGCTGCTCTCGCCGTTCGACCGGCTCGTGCACAACCGCACGCGCGCGCTCGAGGTGTTCGAGTTCGACTACACGCTCGAGATGTACAAGCCGGCCGACAAGCGACGCTGGGGGTACTTCGCGCTGCCGATCCTGCACGGCGACCGCCTCGTCGGCAAGCTCGACGCCGCGGCCGACCGCAAGGCCGGCGTGCTCACCGTGAACGCGATCCACGAGGACGTGCCGTTCACGAAGCAGGTGCGCCGCGACGTCGACGACGAGGTGCAGGCGCTCGCGTCGTGGCTCGGGCTCGAGGTGCGTCGCTGACGGTCATCTCGCGACACACGGCTCGCCGCAGGAGCCAGCCGGCTACCCTCGCAGCAGCGCCCGCAGCGTCTGGATCGTGTCGGCGTCTTCGGGACGCTTGTCGTCGCGGTAGCGCTTGACCCGTGCGAAGCGCAGGGCGATGCCGCCCGGGTAGCGGGTCGAGCGCTGCACCCCGTCGATGGCGATCTCGACGACGATGGTCGGCGCGACCCACACGGTGTTGTCGGTGCGCCGCACCTCGATCTGCTGGAAGACCTCGGTCTGCCAGCGCAGCAGCTCGTCGGTGAGCCCCTTGAACGTCTTGCCGACCATCACGTACTCGCCGGGCTCGCCGAACTCGCCCGTTGGGTCGAGCGCGCCGAGGTGCAGGTTCGACAGCCAGCCCTCACGCCGGCCCGACCCCCACTCGCACGCGAGCACCACGAGGTCGTAGGTGTGCACCGGCTTCACCTTGATCCAGCTGGAACCCCGGCGACCGGCCGCGTACGGCGACCCGATCGCCTTCACCACGATGCCCTCGTGACCTGCGGCGAGCGCGTCGCTCGAGACCCGCTCGGCGACCTCGGGGTCGGCGGTGACCTCTCCGGGGATGCGATGGTCGGGTGCGATGCGCTCGAGCTCGGCGATGCGCGTCGAGAGCGGCTCGTCGAGCAGGTCGCGCCCGTCGACGTGCAGCACGTCGAAGAACCACGGATGCAGCAGCGTTTCGCGTGCGGCCTCGGCGCCGAACCGCGACATCGTCTCCTGGAACGGCCGCGGCCCGCCGTCTTCGTCGAGCGAGAGCGTCTCGCCGTCGAGGATGACGTCGCGCACCGGCATCCGCTTCACGACGTCGACGACCTCGGGCAGCCGGTGCGTGATGTCGGCGAGGTTGCGGGTGAAGACGCGCACGTCGTCGCCTGAGCGATGCACCTGGATGCGCGCGCCGTCGAGCTTGTACTCGACGGATGCCTCGCCCGTCGTCGCGAGCCGCGTCGGCCGCGCTCGGCGGCGGTGGCGGCGAGCATCGGCAGCACCGGGCGCCCGACGACGAGCCCGACCGCGTCGAGCTCGGCCGGCGTCGCCGGTGAGCGCGAGCCGGGCGGTCTCGCCGAGGTCGCCCGAGAGCATCGCCGCGCGGCGCACGACGTCGCCGGGGCGGTCGGCGGCGCGCGCGATCGCGTCGGTGACGACGCCCTCGAGGGCGCCGGTGCGCATGTCGCCGAGGAGCACCCGGCCGAGGAAGCCCTGCTCGCGCTCGGTCGCCCGTGCCGGTGAGCTCGCGCAGCTCACGGGCACGCTCGGCCGCCGAGCCGCGCGCCGGCAGGCGCGGCCAGCCGGTCGAGCAGTCTCGTCGAGCTCCGCGACCGTGAGCGTCGGCTACTCGGCCGGCTCGCCCATCGCGGCGGCGATCCCGCGCCATCCGACGCCGACCCGTCCCTGCCGTGGTTTGCCCGACGAGGAACCCCACGGCGGGGGCGATCTCGTCGGGCTCGAGCCGACCGAGCAGGTCGGCGAGTGCATCGACCTTCGCGAGGCGCGACCGTGTGGACGCGACCGCCTCGGCCGTGGTCACGAGCTCATCGAGCAGCACGGGGCCAGTCTGTCAGCGGCATCCGACATCTACGGCGGAAACAGGAAAACCTCTTGCATGAGCGGGCACGCGACCGCCATGATGGCGTCCGGATCTTCCCCGATCCGTCCCGTCCACTCCAACCCGAGGAGCCCCATGGCCGTCGAGTCCCCGACCGTCGAATCCCAGCCCGCCAAGGCCGCCGCCCCCCTGTCCCAGCCGCTGTACGGCGCGACGATCGGTCGAGGCCATGACGCGGTTCTTCAAGAAGTACGCGACACTTCTCCGGCCGCGCGAGCCGCAGCGAGTTCTGGTGGTGTCTACCTCGCGTAGTGGTCGTGGGCGCTGCGATCGCCATCCCGCTCAACGCCGCCGGCGTCACGAGCGTGACCGTGACGGCCGACAACCAGATCGTCGTACGGGCCCGGCGTACTGGATCGGTCTGGACCATCGGCCTGATCGTGACCCTCGCGAACGGCTCGTCCCGTTCCTCGCGATCTACCTGGCGCCGCCTGCACGACACGAACCGCTCGGGTGCGTACTACTTCCTCGGCCTCATCCCGTTCGTCGGCCCGATCATCCTGCTTGTCTTCGTGCTCCGCCCTGCCGAGCAATCCCGCCGGCGCCCGCTTCGACCGCTGAGCCTCGCGGCTCTCGACGGCGGCCGGCGCGGGAATCCCCGCGCCGGCCGCTTCCGCGTGCGGCCTACGCGACCGCCACCGGCGAGCGCCGCCGCGCCGTGTTCGCCACCACGAGCGCGGCGACGCCGAGGAGCAGGATGAGCGGGGCGCCGAGTTCCAGCGCGACCTGCAGTCCCGAGGTGCGTCGCGAGCGCGCCGAGTCCGAGCGCGGCGCCTGCCTGCACGAGATAGCCGACGACGTAGGCCGCGGAGATCACGGATGCGCGGTGGTGGGCCGGCGCGCTCGCGGTGACGAGTCCGAGGCCGCCCGAGAACATGAGGCTGTAGCCCGCGCCGGCCACCAGCGACGAAGCGATGAAGGCCGGCAGCGAGTGCGTCGAGTCCGGCCACGACGAGGCAGCCCGAGCCCGACGATCGCGAGCACCGGGCCGAGCGGTGACGGCGAGCGCGGGCGGAGCGGGCGAGCGAGCACCGCGACCACGCCGATCGTCACGGCGGACGAGCGAGATGATCGCGCCGTCGAGGAAGGCGTTGTCGCTGCGCACGAGGTCGCGGGCGATCTGCGCGCCGAGGGCGAGGAAGATCGCACCCATGGCGTAGGCCGCCGAGATGCCGAGGGTGCCCGCGGTGAACGCGCCCCGCTCCTCCCGGGGCATCCGCGGAAGGCGCGGCCGCCACGGGCCGACAGCCTCGTCGCGGGTGTGCCGCGGCAGGAAGGCGGCGAAGCCGGCCGACCACGACCGTGACCGCGGTGAGCACCCAGAAGCTGAGGTGCAGCGGCGCCGGCGCGTATTGCACCAGCGCTCCCCCGACGACGGTCGCCAACGCCAGGCCCGTCGCAGTGGCCGCCGTCGTCGCCGAGCTTGCGCGGCGGGCCCCGTCACGTCCTCCGAACTCGACCATGGCCGCGGTCGCCGGGCTCAGCGAGAGGCCGACGCCGACGCCCATGAGCGCGCGCCCGATGAACACCCAGGTGAGGTCGGGAGCGAGCCCGAAGGCGATCGACCCGGCCGTGAGGGCGCCGAGGCCCATCAGGATCGCGGCGCGGCGGCCGATCACGTCGGACAGGTTGCCGAAGACGATGAGCACGGGCACGAGCACGATCGGGTAGATCGCGAAGATCGCGGTCGTGACCGACGGCTGCAGCTCCCACTGCTGCGCGTAGAGCGGATAGACGACGGTGGGGGCCCCGCTCGCCCAGAGCGCGAGCCCCGCGACGGATGCCGCCGTCCAGAAGCTTCCGCGCTCCGACAGGGTGATTCCGCTCCCCGACCGTGTCATGCCTGCCGCCTCTCCGACGTCCATCTGAGTTGGAATCACCAAGTTAGCATGCTGGGTTTGTTTTTCCTATTCAGTGGTATCGTCGAGTCATGGAACTGGCGGTGGACACCAGCGCGGAGCGATGCTCGATCGCACGCAGCCTCGAGGTGCTCGGGCAGAAGTGGTCGCTGCTCATCGTGCGCGAGGCCATGTGGGGCCGCACCCGCTTCGCCGAGTTCCGGGCGCGCCTCGGCGTCGCACCCGACGTGCTCACCGACCGCCTCGGCCGACTCGTCGACGCCGGCATCCTCGAGCGGCGGCCCTACCGCGAAGACGGCGAGCGCGAGCGCGAGGAGTACGTGCTGACCGATGCCGGAGTCGCCCTGCGTCCCGTGCTCGCCGCGATCACCGCCTGGGGCGACGAGTACCGGCCGAGCGGGTTCGGGCCGGCGGCCCTCTACACCGATCGCGAGACGGGCGCGCCGCTGCGGCTCGCGTTCCTCGACGCCGGCGGCGTGGAGCACGACGCCGCCGAGGTCGCGGTCGTGCGCGGCCCGGGCGCGGCCCCGGTCGCCTAGCGACGCGCGCCAGTCGGCTGAGCCCCCCTTCGCGTCGTGGGTCATGCGCCACGCTTGACATTCCGCACGTTCGCGACTGCAATATATTGCATGCCGCTGCCCTCCACTCGCGCCGCCGAGCGCCCGAGTTCGCTGCGCGACTACGCCTATCGCGAGCTCCGCGACGCGATCGTGAACGGCGAACTCGCCCCCGGCGAGCGCCTGCGCGATCCCGAGCTCGAGGAATGGCTCGGCGTGAGCCGCACGCCGATCCGCGAGGCGATCGCCCGGCTCGAGACGCGCGGGCCTGGTGCACACCCGCAGGGCGAAGCAGACCGTGGTCGCGCCGCTCGACGCGCGGTCGGCGCTCGCCGCGCAGCGCATCGCCGCCGCGCTGCACGAGCTCGCCGTGCGCGACGCCGTGCCGCAGCTCACCGAGACCGACTTCGACGCGATGCGCGAGGCGAACGCCCGCTTCGCGGCGGCGCTGCAGGCGAACGACCTCGATGCCGCGGTCGCCGCCGACGACGACTTCCACGGCGTCGCCGTGCGCGCCAGCGCGAACCCGCTCCTGCCTGGCCTGCTCGAGCAGGTCACGCCCCTGTTGCGCCGGCTCGAGCGCGCCCGCTTCGGCTCGCTCGCCGGCCGCGGGTCGGTCGCCGACCACGACCGCATCATCGAACTCTGCGCCGAGGGTCGCGCCGACGACGCCGGCGCCGCCGCCCGCGAGAACTGGTCGACCCTCGGTCGACTCCTGAACCTCGACGATGACGACGAGCCCACCGCCGACGCGCAGGCACCTGCGTAGCGGCATCCGTCACCACCCCCACCTGAGGAGCAGCACCATGGCACTCGCCGACTTCCCCCGCCACCGGCTGACGTTCGGGCCGAGCCCGATGCATCCGGTCGACCGCCTGAGCGACCACCTCGGCGGCGCCCGTGTCTGGATGAAGCGCGAGGACGTGTCGAGCGGACTCGCGTTCGGCGGCAACAAGACCCGCAAGCTCGAGTACCTGGTGCCCGACGCGCTCGCGAAGGGCGCCGACACGCTCGTCTCG
The DNA here is from genome assembly GCA_963799015.1 of uncultured Actinomycetota bacterium. Lineage (GTDB taxonomy): Bacteria > Actinomycetota > Actinomycetes > Actinomycetales > Microbacteriaceae > Agromyces. The sequence continues at coordinate 345,568 of CAWCWD010000054.1, forward strand.
ATCGGCGGCGTGCAGTCCAACCACACCCGGCAGGTCGCGGCCGTCGCCGCGCACCTCGGCATGAAGGCCGTGCTCGTGCAGGAGCACTGGGTCGACTGGCCGGATGCCGTGAACGACCGGGTCGGCAACATCCTGCTGTCGCGGCTCATGGGCGCCGACGTGCGGCTCTCCCCCGCCGGATTCGGCATCGGGTTCAAGGAGTCGTGGAAGCAGGCGATCGCGGATGTCGAGGCCTCCGGCGGCACGCCCTACCCGATCCCGGCCGGGGCATCCGACCACCCGCTCGGCGGGCTCGGCTTCGCGAACTGGGCGCACGAGGTCGCCGCGCAGGAGCGCGAGCTCGGCATCTTCTTCGACACGATCGTGGTGTGCTCGGTCACCGGCTCGACGCACGCCGGCATGATCGCCGGCTTCGCCGACCTCGAGCAGAACTTCGGCGGCCGCCCCCGTCGCGTGCTCGGCATCGACGCGTCGGCGAAGATCGACGAGACCCGCGACCAGGTCGGCCGCATCGCCCGCAGCACGGCGTCGCTGATCGAGGTCGGGCGCGAGCTGCGCGACGACGAGATCACCGTGCTCGAGGGCTGGGCGGGCGACGAGTACGGCATCCCGGTCGAATCCACCGACGAGGCGATGCGCCTCACGGGCCGCCTCGAGGGCGTCATCCTCGACCCGGTCTACGAGGGCAAGTCGATGGCGGGACTCATCGAGCTCGTCACGAGCGGCGAGATCCCGCGCGACTCGAACGTGCTCTACGCGCACCTCGGCGGCCAGCCGGCGATCAACGCGTACAGCGGCCGCTACCACTGAGCGACCCAGCGAGCGGGCATGCCGCTGCCGCCGCGGATGCGCAAGTGCGCGGCATCCGCATCGTGCGCATCTGGCGTCCGTTCGCGGACGGGCGTGCGGGCACCCGCGCACGCTCTTGCCGCCGCAGGGGACGCGTGCCAGCATGGCGCCATGCGGGTACTCGGCCTCGTCTCGTTCGTGCAACTGCTCCTCGGTGTCGCGGGGTTGAAGAAGGCGCTCCGCGAGGGACGCGTCGCCGACGTGCCGTTCGCCGAGAAGCGTCCGAAGAAGGAGCTCCAGCAGCGCCACTGGACCGACGGCACGGCGCTCTCGGCGCCGACGCCGATGCTCATCATCCAGGGCATCGCCAGCATCATCCTCATCGTGCGCCGCCGTCCGCCGGTCTTCTTCGCCCGCCTCCTCGGCGTGCTCGGCGCGATCATGGCGATCGGCTACCCCGCTCGAGAAGGTGTGGCGCGATTCCCTCGTCGAGCCCGACAAGGAGCTCACTCCGCTCACGTTCGGCGGGTTCCTCCTCGCGCTGAAGATGGCGATCCTGGGTTGGTCGGTCGGCCGTGGCAAGCGCCGACCGCGCCGTCGAGCCGCTCCGACGCCGACGCCTGACGCACGCCGACGCGGCAGCCGTGACCCGGCCTCAGTCGACCGGGCCCACGGAGTTCGCGCGCGCGACCCTCCGTACGCACGTCACGGCCCCGGGCGGGAATCCGCCCGGGGCCGCGAACGTCCGGCTACTTCACCGCGCAGGCCGCGCCGTTCACCGTGAAGGCGTCGGGCTCGAGGTTCGCACCCCCGTTCACCCTGCCGTTGAAGGAGAGCCCGACCGTCTCGCCCGGTGCGATCGTGCCGTTCCACGGGAGGTTGGTCGCGGACACGGACGTGCCGTCCTGCTGCCACCACGCGTCGGCCCCGTTCCGCACCGACTGCGTGCCCGGGAACTCGAACCCGAGCTCCCACGCCGTGTAGGGCGCGTCACCCGTGTTCGTGATCGTGAGGTCGGCCGAGAACGCCTTCTTCGACGATCCGTTGATCACGTAGGTCACCTCGCAGCGCGGCTGCGGCTCCTCGCTGAGGCCGAGGAACGTGATCGAGTACGCCGGGAAGTCGTACGTGAACTCGTTCGCGCCGCCCGACCACTCCCGATCCACGGGCACGAGGTGCTCGGGGTCGGCCTTCGTGTTCACGTCGCCGGGGGCGCCGACCAGCTCGGTGACCGCGACCTCGTCGTCGATCGCGAGCCCTCCGGTGACCGACACGGCGGTTCGCGCCGTCGATCCGGTGGGGTTCACGACCTTGAGCACGAGCTCGCCGGTCTCCTCGTCACGGGTGACGACCTGGTAGAGGCCCTTCGCCGCCGGCTCGGTGTAGCGCAGCTGCAGCACCCCGTCGAGGTAGAGCTCGATCGTCGAGCCCTGCACGACGACCTTCACCCGGTAGTCGCGCCCGGTCTCGATGCTCGCGCCCTCGACCGCGGCGACCTCGCCGGCCGAACCGCCGGCTGCGTGCTGCAGCACCGAGCGGGAGTTGTTCCACCCGCCGAGGTTCCACCAGTAGAAGTCGTTCGGTCCGCCGGCCGCGAAGCCGACGAGGAAGCCCTCCGACGCCTGCGATCTTGCGTGCGTCGAGCTCGAGCGTGTAGTTCGACCAGTCCCGCGCGTAGGCGTCGGGGACGAGCGAGCGAGCGTCCTCGACCGAGGTCGACGACTGCACGTACTCACCGCCCGAGCGCGCCCACGATGCCGGCGACCGGCGACCACGTGCGCATCCGCGTCCGTCGAACGACTCGGCGTAGACCGTGTCGCCGCTCGCGTTGTCGGTCACCCGCACGTCGTCGTACGCCGCACTCGTGCGCCACGTCGACAGGAACACGCCGCCGTCGAGGTCCGACGCCCGGTCGGCCTCGGAGTGCGTGCTGGGCACGACCTCGTCGCCGGCGTTCGTCATGAACATCTGCTGCGTGTAGTAGTTGACCGAGCCCCACGACTCGTCGTTGTCGAACCACATCATGTCGGGCGACCACTGCACGTGGTCCTCGTTGGCGAACATCGGCGCGTAGGAGGCGAGCTCCACGACGTCGGAGTTGCGCTCGAGCCCGGTCATGTAGGCCGCCTCGGCGAGCGCGTTCCCGAACGTGTTGCCGCGCGAGGCGTACTCGCCGAGGAACACGTGCGGACCTTCGCGGTCGTACGCGTCGTACCGCTCCGAGTTCTGCAGGAACCACGACGGGTCGTTGTAGTAGTGCTCGTCGACCATGTCGACGCCCTGCGCGCGGTTGAACTCCCACAGCTCGTCGAAGCGGGCGCCCGCGTCATCCGGACCGGAGTTCGAGATGATCGTGACGTCGGGCTACGCCGCCGCGACCGCGTCGCGGAACTGCGGGAAGTTCGCCTGGAACGTGTCGGTGTTCTCCTCGTTGCCGAGGCCGATGTAGCGCAGGTCGAAGGGCTCCGGGTGGCCGAGCTCGGCGCGCTTCGCGCCCCACTCGGTCGTCACGTCGCCCTTGGCGAACTCGATGAGGTCGACCGTGTCCTGCACCCAGCGGTCGATGCGCGCCTGGTCGGTCATCTCGGGGATGCGGCTGCCGCAGCCGTTGGCGCCGACGGACACCACTGGCAGCGGGGTCGCGTCGAGGTCCTCGGCCCACTTCAGGTACTCGAGGTAGCCGATGCCGTACGACTGGTTGTAGCCCCAGAAGTTGAAGTTCGTCGGCCGCTCCTCGACCGGCCCGATGGTCTCCTTCCACTGGTAGGTGCGCCGCCGGTCCTGGCCGTCCGACTCGAGGTACGTGTCGAACGTGCCGACGTTCGTGACGCATCCGCCCGGGAAGCGCAGGAACGAGGGCTCGAGCTCGGCGACCTTCTCGGCGAGGTCCTTGCGCAGCACGCTTGGCCCGTTGACCGGGCCGACCCAGGTGTCGACGGGGAACAGCGACACCATGTCGAGCTGCAGTGAACCCGCGGCGCCGCCGAGCACGACGAGGCGGCCGGCATCCGTCGTGGCGTTCGCGGTGAGGCGCACGTCGAGCTGCTGCCAGGCGTCATCGCCGGTCGACGTCGACCGTGCCGAGGGCGAACTGCTCGGTGCCGGCCGCGTTCTCGACCGCGCACGGTGAGCTGCTGCGCCGTCGCCGACCGCGCCCAGACCGAGAAGTCGTAGCTCTCGCCCTCCTCGACCGCGACGCCGCGGTTGAACCCGATGTTCCGCACGCCGTAGCCGGGCCGCATCGGCCTGGACGGTGAGCGAGTAGCGGTTCGAGTCGTTCAGCCAGCGCGCCCGGTCGGCACCCACGGCGATCGAGCCGGTGGCGTCCCGCTCCGACCTCCTGCCACGCGGTGAGTCCGTTGAACGACGCGTTGTCGGCGGTGTTGAACTCGAAGGAGCGGTTGCGCACGAGCTCCGCGTAGAGCCCGCCGTCGGCGGCGTAGTTGATGTCCTCGTAGAAGATGCCGTACAGGTCGTCGCTCATCTCGGTGCGCGGCGCATCGGTGTCGATCTCGATCGAGTGCTCGGTGATCTCGATCGGCACCACGACGCAGGCGCACCGCGTCGGCCTCGTCGCCGACGACGAGCGCGCCGCCGTCGCCGAGCCCGATGAACCGTCCGTCGACGGCGTGCACTGCGACCTTCCCGCCGCCCACGTCGGTCAGCCGGAACGCCGTCGGCGCATCGCCGTCGTCGCCGATGGCGAGCCGGTCGCCCTCGATGACGAGCGGGCGGCCGCTCGCGGAATCGCGGATCTCCACGGGAGCATCGGATGCCGCACCGCCGACCACGTCGACCGGCTCCGCCGTGAGGGCGAGCTGCTCGAGCGGACGCGTGTCGTCGAGGCGCAGCGCCCCGCCGTCGGCGGCATCGCGAGGTACCGGGCCTCGCCGTCGCCCTCGAACGTGAACGTGCCCTCGGGAACGAGGTCGGCGCCCTCGGGCGCCACGAGCGCGAAGTAGTCGAACGTCACCTCGTGGCTCGGCGCGGCACCCGCCGCGAGCGCGTAGAGGCCGATCCGCGACGCGTCGAAGCCGACGGTCGCCCGCGCGGCCTCGGCCCAGTCGACGCCGTTCCAGTAGCTCGTGACGATCACGTCACCGGTGCGCTGCACGCGCAGGTACTCGTGGGTCGAGCCCGGCCGGGAGGCGAACGACGAGCGGTACACGGCGTTCTCCTCGACGCCGTTCTCGATGACCGTGGGGCCGCCGGGCGCGAAGCTGACGTTCGTGAGGCCCGCCCGCACGTAGTTGTCGAAGTCCTGCATGACGAAGAGGCCGGCGCCCTGGAAGTCGCGGCTGACCGCGCCCGTCACCGAGGTGTAGGCCGTGAAGTCGCCCGCGGGCACGTCGACGAGGAACACGTTCTTCGCCGTGTTCGAGCCCTGGTACGTGTCGCCGCTCTGCGAGTGCAGGGTGAGTGAGCCGGGGTTCTCGGCGAGCGACCACGCATCGGGCACCTCGCCCTCGATGCCCCAGCGCCCGTCGAGGGCGCTGTCGTCGAAGTCGTCGATCCACGCGTCGGCGGGCAGCTCGGGCACCGCCGGCGTCGTGACCGTGACGGTCGCCGAGCCCTCGGTGTCCCGCACCGACCGCGCCGTGATCGTCGCGGTGCCGTCGTCGACGGCGGTCACGACGCCGTCGGCGTCGACGGTCGCGACGGCCTCGTCGCTCGAGCTCCACGTGACGCTGCGATCCGCGGCGGTCACGGGCGTGACGGATGCCTCGAAGTCGGCGCTCCCACCCGGTGCGAGTGTCGCCGACTCCGGCGTCACGGTCACGCCCTCGACGAGCGCGTCGGGCTGGTAGGTCTCGAGGAGGCGCTGGTACTCGCTCGCCGTGACGGGCAGCACGGTGCCGTGGCGCGGGCTCTCGGGGAGCTTCGCCTCGGGCACCGCCGTCCAGTCGCCGCTCGCGATGTCGGGGCTCTCGAAGAGCATGTAGCCCTCGCCGCCGTGGTACGAGGGCTGGTCCTGCAGCAGGAACCACGTGTCATCCGTGTTCGACTTGAAGACCGAGGGCCCCTCGCCGTTGGTGAAGGTGCCTCCCCAGGGGTTGGGCTGACCCACGCCGACCTGCTCGGCGATGAGGTCCCAGCCGTCGCCGTCGACGACGCCCTGCGTGCGGCGCAGGTCGGTCGACTGCTCCTCGCGGACGGTGAAGTCGGACTCGTCCTTGGTGAAGCGGTAGTAGACGCCGTCGTCGAAGGCGACGGTCGAGTCGATCATGCCGCGACCGGCGCCCTGGGGCTCGTCGATCCAGACCTGCGGCTCCGAGAAGGTGACGAAGTCGCGCGTGGTCGCGTACATCATGCGCTGGTAGCTCGTCGCGATGTCGCGCTGGTCGGCGGGGAGGCCGTCGGGGTAGAGCGCCGAGGCCCAGTAGACGACGTACTCCTCGTTCGCCTCATCCCAGTACGCCTCGGGCGCCCACGTGTTGCCGGCGTTCTCGGGCGACACGACGATCTCGCGCTGCTCCGACCAGTTCACGAGGTCGTCGGACTCCCACACCATGATCGAGCGGCTGCCGGTCTCCTGGGCGGTGCCGAAGTCGCCGCCGCCGTAGATCTTCAGGTCGGTCGCGAGCAGGAAGAACCGGTCGCCTTCAGGCGACCGGATGAGGAACGGGTCACGCAGACCCTGCTCGCCGAGCGTCGAGGCGAGCACGGACTCGCCGTCGTTGAGGCTCAACCATTCCTCGGGGTCGTTGCCGACGCTCGCGGCGAAGTGGATCTCCTCGCCGTCGGCGGTGGACTCTCCGACGAAATGCGGGAAGAAGTAGGCGGCGAGCGGCTCGTCGAGCGGCGACGGCGTCACCGTCGCGACGTAGTCATGGGTCGCGGTCGCGCCGTCGAACGTCGCGGTCGCCTCGAGGGTCACGGTGACGGCCGCCGCCTCGTGCCCCGGGCGCTCGACGAGTCCGCTCGCGGTGATGACGCTCGGGTCGCTCGACGTCCACGACAGGGAGGAGCCGCCGGCACCGGTCGTCGGCAACGTGAGGTTGCCGCGGACGTCGTCGACGTTGGGGATCACCACACCGGCGGCGTCGCTCGCGGCGACGTCCGCGGGCGCGGCAGCCGCGGGCGAGGCGAACGGGATCCCGACGGCGCCGGCCGGGGCGAGCAGCGCGAGCGTGAGCGCCGCGCACACGGCGATGCCCGTGCGTCGCGCAGTCCGTCGACCCGGCGGCTCGGCCACTGGCGGCGGGGCGGTGGAGTTGGAATTGGTCATCGTCGACCTCTCTCTCGTCTTCGAGTGGGCGCGCCGGATAACGCCCCAGCGGTGCCGTTCACGGTCCGATCACCGTGCACCGCCTGGCGTTGTGAGCGCTAACATGTGAACGCTAACAGGACGCTCTCGGTGTGCGCTAGAGGCGATTTCGCCGAAGCCGGAATCTCCCGCTCGCACTCGCGGGAGACGTGGCATCGCGGTCCGATCCCGCGCAGGATGCCCAGGCCGTCGAGCACCCGCGACGCGAGGCGACCCATCCGGCAGCGCGCGTTCGCCGAGCGGTCGAATGAACTGCGCCGCCGCATCCTCGAGGCGTGGCCGGGCGTGGGCGCGGTTTCCTCGGCGGCCTCCTGAGCGTCGAGGCGACGTCGGACCCCACCGGTGTCGGTGGGCCGTCGTAACGTACGACGCATGGACGACCGCACGCGAGGGCGCAAGCGGCTCGACGAGGTGACCGCCGACCTGCAGGGGCGGCCCGATGTCGCGGTCGGCCGCATGTTCGGCTCCGAGGGCTACTCCGTACGCGGCAAGCTGTTCGCGTTCGTCGCGAAGGACGGGCGGCTCACGGTGAAGCTCTCGAGCGAGCGCATCGAGGAGCTCGGGCTCGACAACATGGTGATGCGCGGCAGCCCGATGCGCGAGTGGGCGGTGGTGCCCTACGACGTCGGGCCGGCACGCTGGCGCTCGGTCGCCGAGGAGGCGCACGCGTTCGTCGACTCGATCACGCCGTAGCATTCCGGTGAGCATCGGTGCACACCGCGCGACGGACGCCGCATCGGGCACGACTACGGTTCGCCCCCAGCCGGTCGATCGTCTGCTGCAGCACGCGCTCGAACGCGCCGGGTCTCGATGAAGTCGTCGAAGGCACCGCACCGCCGATCCCGAATTCGACGGCGGTCGTCCGCGTTCCGGATGCCGCGGCAGGGCGTGCGTCCTACGATGACGACATGGCGGTGCACGAGCGCGTCCACATCGTCACCGGCGCCGCCGGCGGGATCGGCCGCCGGATCGCCGAGGTGCTGCTCGCCGAGCAGGCGGCGGTCGTCGTGGTCGACGTGCGACCCGCCGACTGGCTCGCGGATGCCGCCGGCGACTCGATCGTGGGCGACGCCGGCGACCCCGAGGTGCTCGAGCGAGCGGTCGACCGGGCCCGTTCGCTCGGCGAGCTGCGCGGCTGGGTGAACAACGCGGCGGTGTTCCGCGACGCCTGGCTGCACGAAGCGGGCGGGCCCGCGACGCTCGACCTCGTGGCGGCGAACCTGCGGCCGGCGCTGTGCGGCGCCGCTGCCGCGATCGACGAGTTCCTGCGCACCGGCGTACCGGGTGCCATCGTGAACGTGTCCTCGCACCAGGCGCAGCGCGCCGTTCGGGGCGCGTTGCCGTACGCCACGGCCAAGGCCGCGATCGAGGGACTCACGCGCGCGATCGCCGTCGACTACGGCAGTCGCGGCATCCGCTGCAACTGCGTCGCGCTCGGTTCGATCGTCACCGAGCGGTACACGGGCCACCTCGCTGAGCTCGGCGTGCGAAGCCGCGCCGCCTTCGAAGCCGAGGTGCGGCGCCTCCACCCGCTCGGCCGTCCAGGTGATCCCGACGACGTCGCCCGCACCGTGTCGTTCCTGCTGTCGGATGCCGCGAGCTTCATCACCGGCGCGGTGATCCCGGTCGACGGCGGCCGGGCGGCACGCGGCGCCGACCCCGAGGAGCGCTGACCGGCCACGTCGACCAGACCGGCCGGAACCTCACCGCGCGGAGTCGACGCCGGACGCGCGTCCCCGGCCGGCTGATCGCGGCGGAGGCGGCGCGCTGCTCTCGCGCACCACGAGCTCGGGCAGCGCTGAGGAGGAGCGGCGAACCACGTCGCCGCTCATTGCCCCCCGCAGCAGCTCGAACGCCCGCGCCCCGAGGCCCCCGAAGTCCTGCCGCACGGTGGTCAGCGCCGGCGACCACATCGCGGCGAGCGGGTGATCGTCGAATCCCACGACACTCACCTCGTCGGGCACCCTCACGCCGGCGTCGCTCAATCCCTTGATCACGCCCATGGCGATCTCGTCGTTCCCGCAGAAGACGGCGGTCACCTCGGGATTCCCCGCGAGTTCATTCCCGATCACGCGCCCCGACTCGGGCGCCCAGGTCGCCTCGTACAGGGCGGGCGGATCGATGTCCGCCTGCTTGCAGCGCGCGACGCCAGCCGGTGGTGCGGCCGTCCTCCCGTCGCGACGGGGGAACCCGCACGTGGTGCACGGTGCGTGGCCGAGCGCGAGGAGGTGCTCCGTGAGCGTCTCGGCCGCGCGGCTCTCATCGAGCACCGCCTGGGGCACGTCCCGGGACTTGACGCCGGACACGGCCACGATCGGCAGGTCGCGCGGCAGCTGTTCGAGCATGGCGACGCCGGGCGGGTCGAACTTCAGCACGACGACGCCGGCCGGGCTCTGGTCGAGCACCAGCGCGACCGCACGCTCGACCTCGTCGGCGTCGGGGGTCTCGACCACGGTGATCATCACGGTGTATCCATCGGCCCGCGCCTCCTCCTCGACGCCGCGGATCGTCTCGGCATAGCCGTACTGCGAGGTGTTGCCCGCCACGATCGCGATCGTGTGCGACTGCCGCGAGGCGAGCGCGCGGGCCGTGGCGCTGGGGCGGTAGTTGAGCTTCGCGATCGCGTCGAGGACGAGGCGCCCTTCTCCGGGCGCACGCGCGCCGCGCCGGTGAGCACGCGTGAGACGGTGGGCACCGACACGCCGGCCAGCTTCGCGACATCCGCGATCACCGCCGGGCGCGGTGTGTTCTTGGCCGCCATCGCGCTCCTCGCCGCTCGAATCGGGCGGCGTACGCCCGATCTCGGTCCCTGCGGCTCCCATTCTGGCTGGCCGTCGGCCTGCTGCGCGACCGACGGCACTGGCGCGTCTACTTGACGGCTCCGCTCGTGATGCCCGAGATGATCTTCCGCTGGGCGAACGCGAAGACGAGCAGCAGCGGCAGGCTCATCAGGATGATGTAGGCGAAGATCAGGTGCCAGTTCTGGAGGTAGAGCCCCGCGCTCGCCACCTGGAAGAGGTTCAGCGGCAGGGTGTCCAGCCGGCCGCCGACCACGAAGAGCGCGTAGAAGACGTCGTTCCAGATGTAGAGGCAGATCAGGATCGTGGCCGTGGCGAGCACCGGCATCAGCAGCGGCAGGATGATGCGTGACGAACACCCGGACCGGTCCGGCGCCGTCGACGCGCGCGGCCTCTTCGAGTTCGATGCGGGATCGTGCGGACGAACCCGGTGACGAAGAAGATCACGGTCGACAGGTACATGCCCATGTACACGCCGATCATGCCGACCGGCGGTGCCGGCGAGCCCGAGCTGGCGCAGCAGCAGCACGATCGTCACGACCGCCGGCGGCAGCACGATGCCGCTGATGGCCAGGGCGTAGACGATCGCGACGGCCTCGGCGGCTGCGTCGGGCGAGGATCCAGGCGGCCATCGAGCCGAGGACGAGCACGCCGAACGACCGCCGGGCACCATGACGAGCAGGCTGCCGAAGAAGGCGGCCGCATGCGGCCTTCGGTGAACACCGTGGCGAGGTTCTCGAAGAGCTGCCACTGCGACGGCGGCGCGAGGTTCGGGTTCAGCGCCTCGGCCTGGTCCTTGCCTGCGGTGCTGATGACGAGCCAGAACGGCATGCCGAGCAGCAGCGACGAGCGGCGAGCACCGCGACGATCGGCTGGAGCGAGGTCGGCGATGGGGACGACGTCGACGCATCCTCGATGACGGTCGGCGCTCACAGCACGTCCTCTCTCTTGCGAAGGAAGCGGATGACGGGGAAGGCGAGGAGCGCGACCATCAGGAACAGCACCAGGCTCATCGTGGTGGCCTGCGCGAACAGGCCCTGCCCGAAGGTGCGGAAGATGAAGATGTTCAGCAGCTCGGTGGTGCCGCCCGGACCGCCGCGCGGTGGTGGCCTGCACGATGTCGAAGCCGTTCATCGAGCCGAGCAGCGCGGTCGCGACGTTGAAGGTGACCGCGGGCGCGAGCAGCGGGAAGCGGATCAGCCGAAGGTCTGTCCACCAGTCCGGCGCCGTCGAGGCGAGCGGCCTCGAGGAGGTCCTGGTTGATCGTCTTCAGCCCGGCGAGGTAGATGAGCATCGACAGGCCCATCCACTTCCAGGCGTGGATCGAGCGCGACGACGACGATCGTCCAGGTGGTGTCGCCGAGCCAGGCGATGTCGACGTCGGTGCCCGGTGATGAAGCCGAGGATGCCGTTGAGTGCGCCCTCGGGCTTCAGCAGGGCCTGGAAGATGTAGCCGACGGCGAGCGCGGACATGATGACGGGGATGAAGAACGCCACCCGGCGAGCGCGGTTGAGCGGGGTGTCCCGTTCTCGAGCAGCAGCGGCGAGGCGCGAGGCCGAACACGTTCTGGAAGATCGCGACGAGGACCGCGTAGACGAGCGTGATCCGCAGCGAGTTGAGCAGGGTGCCGTTGGAGAAGAGCTGCGACGAAGTTGTCGAGCCCGACGAAGCTCGATCTCGGACTTGAAGCTCGACCAGTCGGTGAACGCGTAGATGAAGTTGAAGAGCGTCGGCACGAAGAAGAAGACCACGAGGACCGCGAGCGCGGGGATGCAGGAACCACAGCGGGTGGTCGTGCCGCCGCCGCGTCGGCTGGGCGCGACTCCGGTGATGCCCGCGACGGGGCGGCGCCGTGGACGACGTCGCGCAGGTGTCGTGGTCGTGCACGGGTCATGCCTTCCGGTGGGGGGTGCCGGCACCGGTCGGCCGGCACCGCCCGGTGCACGGATGGGTTCAGAAGCCTTCGGCTGCCCTGTGGCCTTGGCGAGCTGGGCGAACTGGTCCTGCGTGGCCTGCGCGACCTCCTCGGGCGTCTTCGTGCCCTGGATCATGTCAGCCGAGGAAGATGTACAGGTCGGGGTTCGCGATCGCGAGGGCCTGCATCGAGCCGACCGAGTCGCCGAGCGACGTCGCTGACGTCGAGCAGCGCCTCGGCACGTCGCCGGGCGTCGCGACGCCGTCCTGCAGCGAGACGGTCGACTGCGCGCTCGACGAAGTCCGCGTAGCCGTCGCCGAGCCAGTAGCGACAGGAGCTGGCGCGCCGCCGCCTCCCGCTTGGCGTCGCCGGTCTTGAAGGCGACGAGCGCGTTGCACTGGTCGGGGATGAACGTGCCGACGTTGCCGCACGGGCGAGATCGGGAAGAAGCCGATCTTCTCGTCGAGCTCCGCGGTGTCGCCTTGCGACTGGAGCTGGCCGAAGAAGGAGTTGACCTGCACGACCATCGCGGCGTCGCCGGCGAGCAGCGCGGCGCCCTGGTCCTCGAACGTGGCCGTCTTGATGTCCTCGTTGAACAGGCCCTCGTCGATGAGGCCCTTGTAGGTCTCGATCGCGCCCTGGATCGTCGGGTCGGTGAACTTCTCCTCGTTCGCGTTGACGCGATCCCAGAGGCCGTCCTTCGCGGCGTCGGCGAGCTGGACCTGCACCCACCACTGGGTCGCCCAGCGGTCGCCGCCCATCTCGAAGAACGGCGTGACGCCGTCGGCCTTGAGGTCGCGGCCGAGCTGCGACGAACTCGTCCCAGTCGTCGGCAGCTCGGTGATGCCGGCGTCGGCGAAGACCTCCTTGTTGTAGTAGACGCCCTCGACGGCGGGCGTCGTGATGAGTGCCGCGTAGCGGGTGTCGTCGAGGATGCCGGTGATGTCGCGCAGCGCGGGCGTTGTAGCGTCGAGCCACGGAGCGCCGTCGAGCGGCTGCAGGTTCGTCGGTGGCGTTGAGCGCGGTGAGCATGCGATGCGGTCGGCTGCCAGAACGCGAGGTCGGGCTTGTCGCCGGTGGCGACCTTCGTCTGGATGCCCTGCTCGTACGGGTCGGGGATGGTGACGACCTCGACGGTCGCGCCGGTGAGCTCCTCGAAGCCGGCGACGACGCTCTCGGGAACTGTGTTCGAGTTCTGCGCGGCCCAGATCGTGAGCGTGGTGCCGTCGAGGCTTCGCGTCCTGGGCGGGCCAGTCGGCCGGGGCGGCGTCGCCGCCGCCCGCGGCCGGGGTCGCTGCATCCGGTGAGCGCGAGTGCGGCGACGCCGGCGACCGCGGCGAGCCGAACAGAGTGCTTTCTTCATTGAATTGCTCCTTCTTGATGTGATCATTCGGCCTGCTGGGTGACGCGCGGTGCTGCGATGCAGGTGCCGGATGGTCGCTGCGTGCGAGGTGAGGCGGAAGGTGCGCGGCGATGTGTCGGCATCGCCCGCGTGCACGGTGAGCGTTCCTCGTCGCGGCATCCCAGTCGGATTCCCAGGCGGGAAGCGTGCGTGGGGAAGACCGGTCGAGACCGTGACGTCGCGGCCGACGCAGGTGCGGGAAGGCGAGCGCGGACCGGCTCGGGGTCGCCGCGGCGCCAGACCGAGACGTAGGTCGGCCCGCCTCGTCACGCGAGCCCGAGGGCGACCCGACCTGGCCGTCCAGTCCGGCAGCCCGAGCGGCCAGAAGCGGGTCGACGAGGCGATCAGCGCGGCGCGGAGTCGCTTCGCGGCGTCGACCGCCTCTCGTGACGAGCTCACGCTGGCCGTCGGTCATCCGGTTGAGGTAGCCCGACAGGTAGTAGCGGCCGAGCAGCCCGGTGACCAGGCAGAACGCGACCTCCTCGTCGGTCATCTCCGGCTGCGGGTACGCCCAGCTCGCCGCCTGCTCGGGCAGCATCGAGATCGGCGCGGACGCGGCGATCGGCGGGTACAGCCGGAAGTCCTGCTGGTCGGAGGTCGACTGCATGGCAGCCGCGACAGCATCGCGAAGTCCATTCGCATGGCACCCGAGGCGCAGTTCTCGAGGATGAGTTCGGGATGGCGGTCGAGCACGCCGTCGAGCCAGGCGAGGTGGGCGCGGTTGTGCTGGAGCAGGCCGTCGCCGAGGCTGTGCGCGGCGACGTCGGTTCCCGAGCCCGGGTTCGATGTTGTAGTCGAGCTTGAGGAACCCGATGCCGAACTCGTCCACGAGCCGATCGACCACGTCGTCCAGGTGCGCGACCACCCGCGGGTGCCGCAGGTCGAGGTGGTAGCGCTCGTGCTCGATCGACGCGCTGACCCGCTGCGCTGCAGGAAGGCATCGTCGGGCAGCTGGTCGGCGAGCGGGCTGCGCACGCCGACCACCTCGGGCTCGAGCCACAGGCCGGGCGATCATGCCACGGCGGCGGATGTGCTCGATGACCTCGGCGAGCCCCGCGGGGAAGCGCATCGTCGACGGCAGCCACTCGCCGACGCTGTCCCACCAGTGACCCGCTGTCGTCGTACCAGCCGGCGTCGATGCAGAAGACCTCGGCTCCGCACCCCGGCCGCCGCGTCGATGAGCGGCAGGAGCTCGCTGCGTCGTCGGATCGCCGTTGAGGGTGTTCATGTAGTCGTTGAACACCACCGGCATCGCGCTCGTTGTCGACGTGCGGCCGTCGGGCGGCGCGCCGGTAGGTCGTGAGCTGGTCGAGTGCCGCGGCGAACGTGCCGGCGAAGGCGACCGTGACGGGCACGGTGGTGAACTGCTCCCCCGGTGCGAGTGCGAGGGTGAAGGCGTGGTCGCGGTCGGTCGGGCCTGAGAGCGAGAACACGCCGCCACTCAGGTTCTCGCCGATCTCCCAGCGCCATCCGCCGTTGTGCTCGATCTGCCAGAGCCAAGCGGCGCCGATCGACGTCGACTCGATGCCGGCCACAGGCAGGGCGCCGCCCGTCGACCAGGTGCCGTACGACGACGCCCCGATGCTGCTGCGCCGGTCGTGTCCGGTGAGGTCCTCGCGGATGCCGACCAGCCCGGCCTCGCGGATGCCGCGCCGCGTCCATCGGCCCTCGCCGAGCCATTCGCCGGTGCCGCTCACGAGCTCCCACGATTCGAATCCATCACGGTCGGCGCGTGGCGTTGCATCGGCGGATGTCGCGGCACCCTCGTCGGAGGTGCCGCCGAATGCCGAGCTCCAGCTCGTGACCGAGCGCAGCACCGCCCTCGAGCCGCCGACGTTCACGACGTCGACCG
The DNA here is from genome assembly GCA_963799015.1 of uncultured Actinomycetota bacterium. Taxonomy (GTDB): domain Bacteria; phylum Actinomycetota; class Actinomycetes; order Actinomycetales; family Microbacteriaceae; genus Agromyces. The sequence continues at coordinate 360,593 of CAWCWD010000054.1, forward strand.
ACGCCCGGATGCAGCCGGAGCCGTTCGGCGACTCGAGCGTGATCGTCGCCTCGATGCCGCGCACCGCATCGAGCTGCGTGACCCGGAGGCGGGACGCCTCGCTGTCGCGTTCCTCGACATGCGCCACGTATCGGAGGGCGCGACCGATCTGGCTGTGGTCGAGTCGATCGGATGCGGGCTCGTGACCTGCGCCGACGGTCACGATCTCCACGAGCGGCACCGCGTCGGCCATGGCCACGCGCGCTCCCCGGGAGGAGATGCCACGGAGACCCACGGCGGAGGAATCGTCCCAGGCGATCTCGATCGCGAGGAAGTCGTCTCCCCAGTGCAGTGTCTTCATTGAAGCGGTTCCCCATCGTCGCGGAGGTGGTCGGGTTTCTCGCCGATCGAGCAGCGGTCCGATCAGTATGATATCGATTTCACAGATCCGCAAGTCGAATCTGAAATCGCTATCAGAACGCCCTGACTCCTGTGATCACGGGCATGTGAGCCGGTCGGAACGCACGGACCACTACCTATTGCGGCTCGACCTGAAATCGGTATCATGATCACCGATCCGCACGAGTCCTGTGCCCCTCCCACGACGATGCGAGGTTCGGCGACCGCCCGACCTCTCTCCGTGGTGCCGGCGTGGCACGCGTTCGTTCGATCGATCCGAGCTCGGCCGCGCCGCGGTCGGGCACGCCGCTCCGGCAATGACGACAGGAGAGCGATTCAATGAAGAATTCCCGCAGAAGGCTGACCGCGGCCGCGGCCGCAGCCGCAGCCGCCCTGGTGGCTGGGGGCCTCGCCCCGCTGGCCGCCACCGCTGCAGTCGCAGAGGAAGGAACACAGGTGCTGGGCGTCGATTTCGCGCAACGCACGGGCGAGTTCCGCGGCGGCGCCACCGGAACCCTCTACGGGTTCGGCGATGACGACGCACCGACGCGCGCCCTCATCAATGGGGCCCACATCACCAACTCGTCGCAGAAGGCGCCGTACGGCACGCAGCATCCGAGCGGCGACGCGCTCAAGATCGAGGACGGGTTCTTCGACAAGCACGGCGAGCAGCTCTACATCTACATCCAGGACTACTACCCCGACTGGGCGTACAACGGCGGACAGCGCCCCGGCGACGCCCGCACGTACAACCAGGCCGACGGCTCCTACACGTCGGTCCCCAATGGCGTGTGGGACTACCTCGAAGTCGTCGAGTTCGTCACCGAGGCGGTGGCCACGCAGTCGTCGCATCCGAAGGACTACGTCTTCATCCCGTTCAACGAGGCGGATGGCGGCAACTGGTACTGGGACTGGGGCGCTCTGAAGGACACGTTCCTCGGCGACTGGAAGGCGACCGTCGACACGATCCGCGACGTCTATGCCCGCAATGGCCTGGATGCTCCGGTGATCGGCGGACCCGGCGACTCCCGCTGGCAGCCGCAGCGTTCGGCCGACTACCTCGACTACGCGCTCGCGCACGACGTGCTCCCCGACATCTTCATCTGGCACGAGCTCGGCATCGACAACCTGGCGACCTTCCGCTCGCACCTCGCGGACTACCGCGCCCTCGAGACCGCGCGCGGCATCGATCCGCTGCCCGTCAACATCACCGAGTACGGGATGCTCCGCGATATGGGCGTGCCCGGCCAGCTCATCCAGTGGTTCTCGATGTTCGAGGACGCCAAGGTCGACGCGCAGACCGCGTACTGGAACTACGCGGGCAACTTCTCCGACAACAGCGCACGGACCAATGCCGCGAACGGCGGATGGTGGATGTTCAAGTGGTACGGCGACCTCGCCGGAAGCGAGACCGTCGCCGTCACCCCGCCTGCGCTCGACGTGGCCGACACCCTTCAGGGCATCGGGGCGATCGACGTGGAGAACTCGCGTGCGACGGTGCTGTACGGCGGCACCGACGATGACGTGCACCTCGACCTGAGCGGCCTCGACTCCGAGACGTTCGGCGAACGCGTCGACGTGGAGGTGCGTGAGATCACGCTGACCGGAGCCGAAGGCCTGGCCGGCACGCCGCGCGTGATCGCGGCGCTCGACGGCGTCGCCCTCGACGCCGGGCCGCTCGACCTCGCCGTGCCGACGTACGACCGCTACGCGGGGTACCAGGTGGTCATCACGCCCGATCAGCAGCCGCGTGGTCGCCGCCGACGCCGTGTGGAGCACGAGCATCGAGGCAGAGGACACCGCGCTGACGGCGGCCACCGTCTACGACGCAGAGCCCCACGGCGAACGGCGGCTGGAAGTTCCTCGCCTCCGGCGGACACGATGTCGGCTCGTTCAACCGGCCGATTCGAAGGCCGACTGGACCGTCGAGGTGCCGCGCGACGGACGCTACCGATTCCAGGTGATCGGCGGCGCACCCGGGCACTCCGGGCCGGCACGCCCTCTTCGTCGACGGCGACGCACGACCAGCTCGTGCAGTACACGGCCGACCTCGCGCTCAACGCCACGAGCCGCTGGCAGTACCGCGGCAGCGCGGAGGTCATTGTCGAGCTCCTCGCGGGCACGCATGTGCTCTCGCTCCGGGCCAGCCAGGACGGCGTCAACCGACTGCCGAACTCCGACATCACGCTCGACAAGTTCGTGCTGACGGATGTCACCGACGGCGAGCCGACGGTGTACCCGGCCAGCACGCTCCGCTACGACGGCGGAGCGCGGCGTGCGCTACGACAGCCTTTTGACGCGCGGCTTCGGGTCGCTCTCGGGCGAGCAACGTGCCGACGTGTACGCGAACGCCTGGGAGTCGGGGTACCACGACGTGGTGCTCGACTACGCCACCGAGGGCGCCGCGACGATCGACGTGTCCGTGAACGGCCGCTCGGTCACGACGCTCGCTGCCGGGGCATCCGGCTCGTGGCGCTCGACCGCGCGGCTGCATCTCTCGCAGGGCATCAACGAGATCGAGCTGCGCTCCCCCGAGGGTGTGCTGCTCGAGCAGGTGACGACGGTGCGCGCCGCCGATGGCGACGCTGCGGCCACGACGATCGAGGCCGAGAGCGCAACGCTCACGGGCGCGGCATCCGTCTTCCAGCTCAGCGCGGGCAGTGGTTCCAACGCGTCGGGTGCGGCCAAGGTCGGCTACATCGGCAACGGTGCGGGCAACACCCTGCGGGTGCAGCGCCAGGCGGCGTTCGCCGCGCCCGGCGAGTACGACATCGTGGTGCACTATGCGAATGCCGAGCTGTCGGGGCGCCACGACTACAACCCGCAGGTGGTCGACCGCAAGCTCATCGTGACCGAGGAGGGCTCCCCCGAGACGGCTTCGGCGAAGTTCTTCCGCTACACGTACTCGTGGGACAGCTTCTGGGAACGCACCATCCCCATCACCCTCACCACCGCCGACGGTGCGCTGACGTTCGGGAACCCGAGTGCCTACGCTCCCGACGTGGACAAGATCACGATCGCGCCGGTGCTGCTGGGAACGCCGACCACCGTCGCGACAGGTCCGTCGGAGGCGGACCTGACGGAGGAGGCCCGCGGTGGTGTCTCGGTGCGCAGCACGGCCGTGCAGGGGACGCCGCTCCGCGTCTCCCTCCCCATCGAACGAGCCGGCAGCGACGTCGTCGTCTACCTGTTCTCGACGCCCGGCGTGCTCGGCGAGCAGACGGTGGGCGAGGACGGAACCTTCGCGGTGCCGCTTCCCGCCGATGTCGCGGGCGAGCGCAAGGTGGCCGTCTACGCGGCCGACGGCACGCTGCTCGGCTGGGATGACGTGACCATCAAGGCGAAGAAGAAGAAGTAACGGCGCGGAGCGAGCGGATGCCGGGGCGCGTGAAACACAGCGCCGCGGCATCCGCTCGGCTCTATTCGATGGTCTGCACGAGCACGCGTTCGAACGGGCCCGGCCCGACCGAGATCGAGCCGGCGTAGGGATGGTCCAAGTCCCCGGTGACGTACATCACGCAGCCGATGAAGAGCGCGAGCAGTCCCGCCAAGAGCACGTGCAGGCGCACGTTCTTCAGGTGGATCAAGGCGACGAGGATCGCGTTGACGGCGGCGCCGACCCAGATGATGACCCAGAATGGCAGCGGCAGCTCGAGCGTGGTCGCGTCGATTCGTGCACGCCGGGCCTCGATGAAGTCGTCGAAGGTCGCGAGCAGCTGCAGGAACTCCGCCTCCTGCTGCACGGGCTGCGGCTCGAAGTCGTGCAGGAGGACCTCGAACTCGTCGACCTGCGCCGCGCTCGTCTCGGGAAGATCCCCCCGCCGCTGCGCGGGGAAGTCCTGTTCGATGACGGTGTGCACGAACTCCTCGATCGTGGCTCGCATCGGCACCCCGACCTCATCAGGCAGGCCGGTCGTGCCGCGGAAGAGCGCGCCGACCAGCGCGGCCTCCTCGAGCGTGGCCTTGCGCGCCTCCGCGAAGTTCTCGTAGACCGACACCGCGACGAGCGCGAGCAGGATGCCGAAGATCACGCCGAACGTCTCGATCACATGGCCCAGTGCGTGATCCCACTCCTTCGGATCGTCAACCGTTCGTCGCACGACGGGCCGCAGCGCCAACACCACCGCGCATGAGATGATCACGAAGCCGCCGACGAACACCGGCATCGTGATGAAGATGCTCGTGTTATAGAACCAGTTCATCTTCGGCCTCCACCCCTTCCCCGGTGTGGACTGCGCTGAGCGGCGTGCGCCCGATCGTCGTTCAGCCTAGGGTTTCCGCGCCGTCACTGCACGCGCTTCGAGTCGGGCAATGCGAGCGCGGGCGTTCCGTTCGCTCGGAGACGTCGCACCGAGGGTGTGCGTGCCGATGGCGAGCGCGATCCTCGTGAGGGTGAGTGTCAAGTAGAAACATGACTGATAGTTTCACTATCGATAGTGCTACTATCAGTGCATGCGGATCTCACGACTCAGCCAGCAGAGCGGGGTGCCGGTCTCGACGCTGAAGTACTACCTGAGGGAGGGGCTCGTCCACGAGGGCGAACGCCTGAGCGGTAACCAGACCGATTACGACGAGTCCCATGTGCAGCGGGTGCGACTCGTTCGCGCCCTGCTCGACACCGGTGGGCTGTCGATCGCCGCGGCGAAGCGCGTGCTGTCGACGCTCGACGCCGAGCCCGACGCGATCGCGACGACCTTCGAGGCGGCGCAGCACGCGATGGCCGTGGGACAGGCGTCGAGCGATCCGTCCGAGGCATCGCGACGGCGGGTCGACGACCTCGCTGCCGCCCGGGGCTGGCGGACCTCCCCCGAGAACCCGGGATTCGACGTCGCGGCGCGCGTGCTCGACGACTTCTCGGCGATCGGCTTCGAACCGTCAGACGAGTACCTCGGCGCGTATGCGGCGGCGGCCGACCTCATCGCCCGCGCAGACCTCTCGGCGCTGCTCGAGCGCGAAGACCCCGCGCTCATCGCCGAGCTCATGATCGTCGGCACCGTGGTGGGCGACGCCCTCACCGCGGGCCTCCGGCGCCTCGCGCACCAGGACGCCACCGCCGAACTCTTCCCCACGCCTGACCCCATTCACCGAAAGGACCCGTCATGACCACTCACCTCATCCTCGGAAGCAACGGCGTCGTCGGCCGCGAGACGATCGCGGCGCTTCGTGCCGGCGGCCACTCCGTGACGGCGGTTTCGCGTACGCAATCGTCGCACCCCGAGGTACCGCACATCGCCGCCGACCTGCGGAACGCGGCATCCGCTGCCCGCGCCCTGCAGGGTGCGGACGTCGCCTACCTGACCGTGGGCCTGCCGTACTCCACCCGAGTGTGGCGGCGCGACTGGCCGGTGGTGCTGCGCAACGCCATCGACGGATGCCTCGCCAACGGCACCCACCTCGTGTACCTCGACAACGTCTACGCGTACGGGCGCACCGACGCGCCGATGACGGAGTCGACCCCGATCCGGCCGTCGAGCCGCAAGGGCGAGGTTCGCGCCGGGCTGCTCCGAATGCTCGACGCGGCACGCGACGAGCACGGGCTCGACGTCACGGTCGGCCGCAGTGCCGACTTCTACGGACCCGGCGCATCGACGAGTGCGTTCAACATGTTCGCGATCGACCGCGTCACCGCCGGCAAGCCGCCGACCTGGCTGTTCGACGCGAGCCAGCCGCACTCCATGACCTACACGCCCGACATCGGCGCCGCCCTGGCCGTGCTCGGCACCGACGACCGCGCCCGCGGGCGCAGCTGGCACCTGCCGACGGCCCCCGCACTGACCGGCGAGCAGTACCTCGCTCTCGCGACCGGCGACCGGCTTCGGCCACCGCACGATGTCGACGGGCACGATGCGGTTCGGCTCACTCTTCTCGAGCGCCGCCCGCGAGACCCTCGAGATGGCGTACCAGTACACCGGGCCGTACGAGTTCGACTCGACCGCGTTCGAGCGCACGTTCGGGGTCGCGCCGACGCCGTACGCCGAGGGCATCGCGGCGTCGTTGGGGCGCGCCACGGCGCGCACATGAAGGCACGAACCCGCCGGCTCCTCGCTCATCAGCCGCGAGCCGGGCTGGTGCCGTCAATGCCCACCGTGCTCACCGCGTCAGGTCGTCGCGGTCGACGATCCGCTCGGGGTCCCACTCCTCCGCCCAGCCGAGCTCGTCGAACATGCGGGAGAGCACCAGGGCGGTGAAGCCCCAGATGAGGCGGCCGTCGACGGTGAAGGCCGGCGAACGGTACGTGTGCTCGCCGAGCGTGAAGGACGTGTTCGCCCGATTCGCCGGGTCGAGCAGGTCGGCGACGGGCACCCGGAACACCTCGACGGACTCGTCGTGGTCCACGGCAGCCACCTCGGAGGGTCGCGTCCACCACGCCGGCACGGGCGTGACGACGTGGTTGCTCACGGGCACCGACATCACGGGCAGGGTGCCGAGTGGTTCGATGCCGCCGGGGTCGAGCCCGGTCTCCTCGGCGGCCTCCCGGAGCGCCGCGGCGATCGGTCCGTCATCGGATGCCTCGAGCCGGCCGCCCGGGAACGCGATCTGTCCCGCGTGGCTCCCGAGCGTCGCTGCGCGACGAAGCAGCAGCACGTCGAGGTCTCGCGCGACCGGACCGCTCGCCCGCGCCGGCACGGAATCGAGCACGCCGAACAGCACGAGCACCGCCGCCGGCCGCGGGCTCGTCTCATCCCACAGGCCCTGCGGCATGTCGGCGAGCCATTCGAGCCCGCGCTCGCACAGGGCGGTGAGCTCTGCGCGAGGATCCGAGCTCGCGTTCAGAAGTCCTCCCGAGCCTCGCGGAGTCCGCTCAGCTCGTCTTCGGTGGCCTGCCACGCCTCGAGCGCCGATCTCAGCTGGCGCTCGAGCCACGCGGCGTCTCCGCCCGGATCGACTGCTCGCAGTTGCGCCATCCGCTCCGTCGCCGATCCAGTCAGGTCGTCCATCGCTCTGCTCCCCTAGCCGGGTGCGGGCGTGGCAGCGGCCGGCGGCCGGGGCTTCGCACCCGCACGAGAGCCATCCTGCCAGCCGCGGCCGGATACGTCACGACTGCGCCGGCAGTACCGGGCCATGAACGGTTACGACGTGCGCGACACTCAGACAGGGCTGCGCGGCTACCCGGCGGCCGCGATCCCGTGGCTGCTCGGCGTGGCGGGCGACCGGTTCGACTACGAGTTCCGCGTGTTGCTCGGAGCGCGGGCCGCCGGGTTCCGCATCGAGCAGCTCGACATCTCGACGGTGTACCTCGAGGGCAACCGCGGCTCGCACTTCCGTGCGGTCGGCGATTCGCTGCGGGTCGCAGCGCCGATCGCGCGGTTCGCGCTCTCGTCGATGCTGGCGTTCGCAGTCGACACGACGGCGTTCCTCGTGCTGCACGTGCTCACCGGATCGCTGCTCACCGCCGTGATCGGCGCCCGGGCGGTGAGCGGCAGCGTGAACTTCGCGGTCAACCGCTCCCGGGTGTTCGACGGCGGACGCCGGATCCCGCTCGGCCGCGCGGCCGGCAGGTATGCGGCGCTCGCGGTAGTGCTGCTCGCCGCCAATTACGGCGCGATCGACGCGCTCACCACGATCGGCGTGCCGGTGCTCGCGGCCAAGCTCGCCACCGAGGCGACGCTGTTCCTCGCCTCGTTCGACCTGCAACGGTCGATCGTGTTCGCCGCACCGCGCCGCGCTGAGCCGCGGCCAGTCCTGCCCGAGTACCCTGTCGCCGTGACCTCGTCGTCGAATCTCGACGAGCAGGCGCCGCGTGGGAGGGGCTCATGGCGAAGGCATCCGAGTACCGGTTCGTGACGGTCTGGGAACTTCCGGCCCCGGTCGACCGCGTCTGGGCGGAACTGCTCGACGTCGACGCGTGGCCGACCTGGTGGCGCGGCTTCGAACGCGTCGAGTTCGTGAAGGACGGTGACGAGACCGGGCTCGGCAGCGTCCGAGACCTCACCACGCGGGGCGCGCTGCCGTACCGGCTCCGCTACCGTCTCGAGGTGGTGCGCGTCGAACCGGAACACGTCGTGGAAGCCGTGTCGAGCGGCGGACTCGTCGGCTTCGGGCGCTGGACCCTCGAGCCGACCGACGGCGGCACGAGAGCGGAGTACCTCTGGGAGGTGCGAACGTCCAGTCGACTCCTGCGGATGCTCAGCCCGATCGCGCGACGCACGCTCGCGCGCAACCACGACCTCGTCATGGAGTGGGGTCGGCAGGGCATCCTCCAGCGACTCGGCGTTCGACCGGAGTCGTGAACACGAGGCGGCACGCCTGTGGAATCCCGGGCGTTCGCAGGAATCCGTTGTCGCGCGGATTCCACCCGCGCAGTGGGATTCCGCTGCGCCCGTGAGAGACCGAGCCCCCGGCTCAGCGAGTGCGGAGCCCGTCGAGCGCCATGTCGACGACCCGCTCGCGCTGCTCGGGGCCGGGGAACGCGACCCCGGCGACACCGGCGACCAGGCGCACGGCGTCGTCGATGCCGATGTCGGCGCGCACGAGCCCGGAGGACTGGCGCGTCGCAGCAGCGGCTCACCCGACTGGTACATCACCTCGCGGCAGGTCTGCAGCAGCTCGGAGTCGCGGTTGAGGCCGTCGAGCAGCACGCGCTTGCGGCTCGCGTAGTCGGCGAACCGGCGCAACCATGCGGCGAGCGCGTCGAACGGCGGCAGCTCGTCGAGCTCGTCGGCGAAGGAGGCGACGCCGGCGACCTCGTCGAGGTACACGGCCTCCACCAGCGCGTCACGGGTGGGGAAATTGCGGTAGAGCGTGCCGATGCCGACGCCGGCCCGACGGGCGATGTCCTCGAGCGATGCATCGACCCCGTGCTCGGCGAATGCCTCACGTCCGGCCTCGATGAGCGCGTCGAAGTTGCGGCGCGCGTCAGCGCGCGTCGGGCGGCGCTCGTCGAGGAGCGCGCGAAGCGCCGGATCGGTCATTGAACTACCTCGCCTTGCAAAGTGGAGGACCCCTCCGCTACTATAAGTGGAGGTAGCCTCCGATCGGAGTCTCCCTCCAGTATATCTCGTCTCGCCTGAAGGGCGTCTGATGTCCACCACACGAACCACGTTCATCGCTGTGGCCACGAGCTTCACCGCGGTGGCCAGCCTCCAGTCGCTGATCATCCCCGTGCTGTCCACCATGGGCACCGACATCGGTGCCGACGCCGTCGGCCAGACCTGGATGCTCACCGCCTGGCTCATCGCCGCTGCGGTCGCCACCCCGCTGCTCGGCCGCGCCGGCGACCTCGTCGGCCGACGCCGCATGTACGTCCTGGCACTCGGGGCGGTCGCCGTCGGGTCCGTGCTCGCGGCGTTCGCGCCGAACCTCACGATCATGCTCATCGCCCGCGTGCTGCAGGGCCTCGGTGCCGCCGTCTTCCCGCTCGGCTTCGGGCTGGTGCGCGACGCGTTCCCGGCCGCCCGTCTCGCCGGGGCCATCGGCGCCCTCTCGGCGATCATGGCCGTCGGCAGCGGGCTCGGCACCGTGATCGCCGGCCCCGTCTCGGCCCTGATCGGCTGGCGCGGACTGTTCGCGCTGCCGCTCGTGCTCGCCGTCACCGGCCTCGTCGTCGGGTTCCGCGGACTCGATCGGTCGGCGCCCACGGCCACCGGACGGATCAACATCCTGGCCGCGGTGCTCCTCTCGAGTTGGCTCGTCGCCCTGCTCCTGCCGCTCAGCTCGGGCAACCAGTGGGGCTGGGGTTCGCCGCTGGTGGTCGGCCTGTTCGCGGTCGCGGCCGTGCTCGCCGTCACCTGGGTGATGGTCGAGGTGCGCTCGCGCAACCCGCTCGTCGATATGCGGGTGATGCGACTGCCCGCCGTGTGGACGACCAACCTCACCGCGCTGTTGACCGGAGCGGCCATGTTCGGCGTGTGGGCCTACCTGCCGCGCCTGGCCGAGACACCGGCGAGCAGCGGCTACGGACTGGGCGTCGACGCGAGCACCGCCGGGCTGATCATGCTGCCGATGCTCGTGGCCATGGCGTCGATCGGCTTCGTCGCCGGCCCGCTGAGCCGCGTGGTGCCCTTCGCCGCGCAGCTCACGATCGGGGCGTTCCTGTCGGGGGCGGCGGCACTGTCGATCGCGCTGTTCCACGGAGATGTGCTGCAGCTCGCGGCCGCTGCCGCCGCGCTGGGGCTTGGCACGGGCCTGGTCACGTCATCGACGCCGAACCTCATCGTGCGCAGCGTGCCGGGCGACCAGGTGGGCATCGCCACGGGCATGAACGCCAACATCCGCACCATCGGCGGGGCCATCGGCACCACGGTGTTCGCCGCCGCCATCGGCGCGACCCTGGGCGCGAGCGGCCTGCCCACCGAGTCGGGGTACGTCACGGCGTTCGTCATCGGTGCGGTACTCGCGGTCGTCGGCGGTCTTGCGCCCTTCTTCGGACGCGGCCGCTCGGTCCGCCCCGAGGCGCGCGTGATCCCGATCGCGGAGTCGCCCCTCGTGGAGGCCGCCGAGGCGGCCTGATCCGGCGGCATGCCAGCGACGCCGCATCCGCAGGCGTGACCTGATGCCGTGCGGACAAGGCTCGGTTGGGTGCCGACCTCGTCGCTGCGCTCCGCGGTTGAGCCCGCAATGGTCACGTTCTGGCGATCCGGCGCGTCGACAGAGTGAACATTCACCGCGATCCGCGGCGAGTCGAACCGAAGGGAAGGATCCACCATGAAGATCGGCAGCATCTCAGGAGTCGAGTACCGGGTGAAGGACCTCGACACGACCACGGCGTTCTACGAATCGCTGGGGTTCCGCAGCGGCAAGCGCGAGGACCACGAGGCGACCTGCTACGTCAACTGGTTCTGGGTCCGCTTCGTCGCCGCCGACGACGAGACGGGTCCGGAGCCCGAGAGGCCGGCGCTGTACTTGAAGGTCGACGACATCGACGACGCATACGGAGCCGTCGTCGCGCAGGGGTACCTGCCGTCGACCGAGCCGCGCAAGCAGCGCACAGGTGGGCCGCGAGAGTTCCGGCTCGACGACCCCGACGGCAACACGCTCGCCTTCTTCGCGAAGTAGCAGAACGTGGTCTAACGGTTCGGTGCTGCTCGCCGGTGACCGCCGCCTGGTGGCTGGACCGCGCCGCGGTCGTAACCAAGTCGAAGCGATGTCTTCGCCGCAGAACTTGGTACCAAAGTACCGAAGTACCGAAGGAGCGGGCGCGGCCTGAGACATCCGGATGCCGGCGAGCGGCGCGCCGATCGAGCGGTGCGGCGGCCGCCGCCGGCGCGGGTCACCGACCGAGCAGCGTGTTCAACCAGCCCGGTCCGGCGACGACGACCCCGTCGGGAAGTCGCTCGCGCAGGCCCCGGTCCGCGGTGACCACCAGCACGCGCGCCCCGGCGGCGGCGTGCTGCTCGGCGGTGGACACGATGGAGCTGTCACCGTCCTCCGGCGCCCGGACCACGACGACACCGTCCGGCGTGGTGACCGCCTTCGCGGCGCCCTCCACGACGGCCACGACCCGCTCGATGACGACCTGCTCGCCGTTCGGAGCTGCGACGGTCCGACCCACGAGCCCGGGCATGGGTGCGAGGAGCCTCGTCGCTGCGCCTGCGCGGTCCCTCCACCAGCCATCCGGGCGTGACCCCACGACGTTGGCCACGTCGACCACCACGATCACCGGCACACCAGGTGACCCGTCGTCCGGCGGCATCCGCGCGTCATCCATCCGCTCAGCGTATCCAGACGCGACGAACACGCCCGGCGGTCGCCTGCCGCTGCCAGCCACGGACCATTGACGCACGGGTTTGCACATGCAATACTTCTTTTGCACATGCAAGGAGACGATGTGACTGAGTACACCGGGGACGAGATGGTGCGGATCATGGCCGCGCTGTCCAACCCGCACCGGATGCGCGTGGTCGCCACGCTCGTGCGGGGCGCCACCTACGTCAGCCAGCTCGCTCGCGAGCTGGAGATCAGCAGGCCGCTGCTACAGGTTCACCTCCGCCGCCTCGAGGCGGCGGGGCTGGTCACGTCGCAGCTGCGAATCTCGGAAGAGGGTAAGGCAATGAAGTTCTATTCCGTCGAACCGTTCGCCCTGCAACTGAGCCCGGAGACCATCGCGCGCGGCGCGAGCTCCCTCTCGTTGCCCGATGCGGAGGAAGGGGGCGAGCGATGAACGAGGGACTGCTCATCTTCCTCGCCACCGCCGGACTGGTCAGCATCATCCTCGTGGTGGTCATCTGGCAGCTCGCGGTCAGCTGGCGCGCCAAGGCCGCGCTCGTTCGGGAGGGCGAGTATCGCCAGCTCGGTGAGCGCGCGGTCGCCAGCAACGAGGAGACGCAACGCCAGCTCGACGGCATCACGTCGCAACTCGCGGATGCCCGAGCGCGACTGATCGCCATCGAGAAGAGCCTCACCGTCATCGACTGACGCTTGGGCTTGGCCCCAGGTCGCCGAGTGGACGCTCGGCGACCCGGGAGAAGACCGCCGCTACACGCCGCAATGGCGTGCTCTGAACACGACATGATCTCCACCGAAAGGATAGGCGCATCGTGCTGCCTGCAACCACGGCCCGACTCGCGGTGTCGACGTTGATCGTCGCACTCGGCCTCGCCGCCGCCCCATCGAACGCGGTCGCCGCTGAACACCACGGCGACTCCGCGTACACCACCGAAGACGTGTCGTTCGCGAACGACGGTCTCACCCTGCATGGCACGGTGCTCGTTCCGTCGACGCCGGAGGCGACCGATGCCGCGCCGACAGCGCCGTCGCTTGAGACGCGTCATCCGGCCGTCGTGATCGTGGCCGGATCGGGGCCTCGCGTGCGTTCCGACTACCTCGCCGAGGCCCGCGCCTTCGCGGCATCCGGCGTGGTCACGCTCATCTACGACAAGCGCACGGTCGGTTACTCGCTCACGGAACGCTCGTTCGAACAGCTGGGCGACGACGCGATCGCGGCGCTTCGGCTGTTGCAGGCGCGGTCCGACGTCGATCCGACACGCGCCGGATTGTGGGGCCACAGCGAGGGCGGCTGGGTGGTGCCGACGGCCGCGGCGTCGCATCCCGACATCGGATTCGTCATCCTCGCGGGGGCCAGTGCACGCCCGCCGGCAGAGGTGCAGACCTGGAGCACGTGCCGCTATCTCGTGAACTCCGGCTTCCCCGAGCGCTTGTGTGCGCCGGTCGGCGGCAACCTGACTCGCCTGATGGTCGCCGGAGGCCTGTTCCCCGAGGCGACGTTCGACGCGCTTCCCGCTCTGGCGAAGGTGCGCGTCCCCACGCTCGTGCTCCTCGCCGAGTTCGATCAGTCGACGGCTCCCGTCACCAGCGGTCGCCTGTTCGCAGAGTCGCTCACCGGATCGCCCGACGCATCGGTGTGCGTGGTGCCGGGAGCCGACCACGAGTTCCATGCGAGTTCGAACGGATTCGAGACCGGGGAGCGATACGCAGCCGGCTACCTGCAGCTCGCGCCGGCATGGGTGGGAGCCCTGGATGGCGGGTCGTTCGACTGCCCGTCGTCGGCGCGGGCGCAGCAGATCGGCGTGCCAGCACCGCCCCGCCCGCTCGACTGGTTCGAAACCCCTGCCGTGCATGCGGCGGCCGCGCTCGTGCTGCTCGGGGCATTCCTCTCCTATCCGATCTCGGCTCTGGTGCGACGGATGCGAGGGTCGCGGCGATCGGGTCCTGCGGCGGGGCCCGCGCGGCTCCTCTCCGCCGCAGGTCTCGTCACGGTGCTCGGAACGGTGTGCTTGCTCGGCTACCTGATGGCGACCGGCGCTACCGATCCGATCGGGCCGGCGCTCCTCGACCGACCCGCGCTCTGGCTGCTGCTCCAGTTGCTTTCGCTGGTCGTCGTGGGCGCCGCCGCCTGGACCGCGATCACGTGGTGGCGGACTCGCGATCAGGTCACACTGACCGCGCGCATCCGCTTGGGCACCGTGATCGCCGGGGCAATCGTCTTCGTGCCGTGGGCGGCGTGGTGGGGCCTCTTCACGGTTTGACACCGTCATCCGTGAACCGTGTCACGCTCCCCCGGGCTGGCTTGCGCCCGTCTCGCGACGCCGCTCGAAGCGGGCACGCGCGGCGTCGTGCGCCTCGCGCAGCAGCTGCACGACCGTCTCGGTGGTGTGCTCGCCCGGGTTGACGACGGCGACCCACCCGAGCCCGCCGTACACAGGATGCGGGTTGAACACGTCGGTGGCCGCGTGGTCGCGAGGTCGGGTGAGGCTGCGGGGTTCCTCGCCCGTGAGCCGCCGGAATGTCGCTCGGTCGACGTGGACGTTCACGCGCCAGCGGCCGGGAGCGTCGAGGTCGGAGGCGGTGTCGTCGGGGTAGTCCTTGGTGACGATCGTCCCGTAGGGCTGCACGTGCTGCGGCATCTCGCCGTCGGGGGCGTAGTAGAAGAACGCGTCGCCCCAGGCGAGCTCGGGCGAACCGCTCCCCGGCCCGGGGATGACCACGAGCGCGCCGTCGAAGTCTCGCACGACGTCGATGATCTGTTCCATACTCATAGTTCAAGCATCACCTTCAAGTGCTTCTGTGGGGTTGGATGGTCGACGAAGCTCCGAGCGGCTGGCCACGGGCACCGCTCCGAACGGTCGACGTCGCCCGCGCGTCGGGCTACTCGGTGCAGCAGGTGCGCGACCTGGAGCGGCTGGGCGTCATCCCGCCGGCCACGCGATCGCCGAACGGGTACCGCTCCTACGCTCCGATTCACGTGCAATCCCTCGGCGCCTATCGAGGACTTGCGCGTGCGATCGGGGCGGCGGCCGCTCGGCAGCTGCTCACCGAGCTGCGCGGGCAGACGGTCGCGGAGGCGGCCGCCGCGATCACCGCGATCCACGTTCGACTCGCGCGGGAACGCGACGAAGCGCTGCGCGCCCAGGAGGCGTTGCGTGCCATCCAGGCCGAGGCGGCCTTCCACGAAGGCGAGCGAGCGGATGACGCGATGACGATCACCGAGCTCGCCGCCGCCCTCGGCGTGCGGGCCTCTACCCTGCGCTTCTGGGAGCAGGAGGGGCTCGTCTCGCCCGAGCGCGTCACGTCGCTGCGGGCACGCCGCTACGGTCTCCCGGCTATCAGGGAGGCCCGGATCGTGGCGGCGCTCCGCAACAGCGGCTACGGCATCCCGGCAGTACGCGGGATCATGAGCTCGCTCCACGGGCTCGGCGGCTTCGGGGAGGCCGAGCAGATCCTGCAGCAACGTCTCGAGCAGATCGCCACCCGGTCGGTGGCGCTCCTCCGAGCGGGCGCCGACCTCGCGGCCGTGGTCGAGGCATCCGTGACGTAGGCGACGGCTCCGCGCGTCATCCGGAGAGCGACGGAGCGAACGCATCCCAGGCCCGACGTCGTTCGCTTCGCGGGTCCGACTCGACGCGATCCGAGGAGTCGATCACGAGCGTCCACCGCGTCTGCTCGTCGTAGCTCGGCCACGCCCCGCTCGGAGCTCCGGTCTCCGCGAAGAGCAGCCAGTGCTGCCGCATCCGCTCGCCTGCCGCCGCGTACTGCTCGTTGCCGCCCAGCGACGTGATGACGCGGGCCAACGGCAGGTCGATCCGATCGAACAGTGCGAACATCTCCACGCCGTGCGTCGCGTCCACGCCGAGCAGCTTGAGCAGGCGCGTTGCGAGATCGAACCGGTACGACCAGACCGGCGCGTACCTCGAGCCGGTGTCCGCAACGCGCGTGCTCGGATACCAGAAGCCGAAGTCGGCGCCGAAGTCCGCAGCGGGGCCCCGCGCAGGCAGCTCGGGGTACGCGGCGCGCATTGCCCGCCGCGCGTCGCCGGGTGCCTGCGCGAATACGTCGTCGATGCGCTTCGGGGTTCGCGGAAGGATGTCGACGCGACCGCGGAAAATCGTGCCCTCCCGATCGTTCGTGCCGATGATGAGCGGCACGCGGTGCGCGCGACCGTCGCGGAAGGCGACGAACGGCCGCTCGGGCACGACGTCACCGTCGACCACGGGCGCGAAGCAGAACGCTCCGGCATAGGCGTCGGGTGTGCGCACCTGCAGGGCGACGGATGCCGTGACGAGGTCGTCCGCGCTCGCGTCGGTCAGCAACTGCTGCGGCGACGGCAGGGCGGCGGCGGCGCGCTGCGCGGCGGCGGCGGCGGCGCGTTGCGCAGCGTCGGCGGCGCGCGGGCGCATCCTCGCGCGCCGGGGCGGCGGACTCGCGCGCCGCATCCTCGCGCGCCGCAAGATTGCGCTCCGCCCGCGCCCGCACCACGTCGCGCAGGATCGCGACGTACTCCGCCGCCCACCTCGCGGTCAGATCCTGCGAGTAGACCGCGTCGGGCGGGGGGCTCTGCGCGATGGCCCCGGCGAACAGCCCGCGCGCGGACGGCGTCGTCATGAGCGTCGTGACCGCGTTGCCGCCCGCCGACTCGCCGAACACCGTGACGCGCGCGGCATCCCCACCGAAGGCGGCGATGTTCTCCCGCACCCATCCGAGCAACGCGACCTGGTCGCGCAGCCCGAGGTTGCTCTCGAATGGGCGCAGGCCGGAGCTGTACCGCGTGAAGTCGAGGTAGCCGAGCGCGCCGAGCCGGTAGTTGAAGCTCACGTACACGATGCGCCCGCTGCGCACGAATCCCTCGCCCTGGCCCGAGAAGTCACGCGACGACCCCGAGCTGTATCCCCCGCCGTGGATGAACACCATCACCGGCAAGGGCGATCCGCCCGCGTCGCGGACGGGTGCGTGCACGTTCACGCTCAGGCAGTCCTCGTCGGCGAGGATGACACTCGTCGCCGGTCGCACCAGACGGTTCGAGGCCTGTGGTGCGACCGCACCGAACACCGAAGCGTCACGGATACCGCGCCACGGCAGCACCGGCGCCGGCGCCCTGAACCGCCGCTCTGCGATCGGCGGGGCCGCGTACGGTATGCCCCGCCATGCGAGAATCCAGCCCTCGCGCACCCCGCGCACGACGCCCCCGGTGACGCGGACCTCGAGCCCGTCGTCCGTTCCAGGGTGTGCGGTCATCCCTGCACGCACCTCATCGCCCCATTCAATCCCTGCGGCGTCCGCCGCGCCAGACCCAGAGCGACGAAGGCCCGTCGGTCGAGTAGCCGCAGCGGCGTATCGAGACCGGGCGTTCGGGTCTCGATACGCGTCGCCTGCGGCGGCGCTACTCGACCGGCGGACAGGCACTCACTCCGACGCGGTTCCCCATGCGAACCCGTCGGGGTCGGTGAACGACCCGGCATCGCCGTTGATCCGGATGCGATGCGACCCGGTGCCCTCGGGAGCGACGCCGGCGTCCTTGGCGAGCGCGCGGCGCTTGTAGAGCCCCAGGCCGATCGGGCTCGACGGCGTGGCGAAGTCGACATAGCTGCCGAAGCTCTTGTCGACCGCGAGTCCGCGGTCGACGTAGAAGCGCTTGCTCGCGGACACGTCCTCCGCCCCGAGCAGGACGACGATCCGGTCGATCTCCCGGGTGGCCGGACCGGTGTCCTTCTTCGCCGACGTCGCGACCTTCCAGATCGCGCCGTCGGGGGCTTGGACGACACAGCCGACGCCCCAGAGGGACTTCTCGACGGGCTTCAGCACGGTCGCCCCGGCGGCGACCGCGGAGTCGAAGAGGGCGCTGACGGTGGACGGCTGCGACACGATGAGCGACACCGTGAACCCGCGGAAGCCGGTGGTCGGGGCATCCGCTGCCTGCGTGCGCACCAGATTGCCCAACCCGAAGGCGTCGGCGTAGAAGCGCGAGGCCGCCTCGGGATCGGCCACCTCGAGCGTGATGGAGTCGATGGACGTGAGGGTGATGGAGTCGGTGGGATTCATGGTGTCGACGCTATTCACGTCGGACGACGCATGCTTCTCGATTCCTGCTCGATCGTCTCGAGGCGCTACCCGCCGCTCACTTCCCTCCACCAGCCAGCAAGCTTCGGATGCCTCGCCTCGGACGTGTCTTCGTCGAACGGTTCGCCGGCCGGCTCCGCACCGGCGAGTTCGAAGTCCTCGTCGAATTCGACGTCGATGCCGCGATCCTCGAGCACGTCCTCGGCGACGTACTCGAGTAGTTCGTTCTCGAGCTCATCGGTATCGAGATACGGCACCAGCTGCTCAGGATCCGTGAGGGCGAGTTCGACGACCTCGGCGCCCTTGCCGATGAGCCATGAACGGAAGTACTGGAAGGCATCGTCGCCCATTCCACCGCACGCCGCGAAGCCGGCGTCCCAGAGTGACCACTGGTTGAGCCGCGCCAACTGGCGACGGAACTCCTTCGTGAAAGCCACGACTTGCTCGTCGGGTAGCTCTGCCAGCAGTTCGCGCAGGTCGTCGGCATCGGCGCTCGGCGAATCGGGCGAGGTGCTCGGACGGACAGCGTCAATGAGGGCGTAGAAGTCGGTCTCGGTCACGTCATGAGCGTACGGATCTCCGCTGACGTTCCTGGGTCACGATCGGGTCTCAATCGGTCGATCTGGCTCCGTTCACCCAACCGACCACGCCGCTTTACCGAATGGACCGATAAGTCACCGAGGCCGCCGCCGAATGGGCGCGACGCCGACGTCGATGTGGTCGCCGTGGAAGTCGCGGACAGGACGAGCCGGGCGCGAACCCTCAGTGCGTGGCGGGCCCAGCTCTTGAGCGTCGACAGGCTGATTCCCGACTGCGAGTCGATCTGCGTGGCGGAGCATCCGCCGGTGTCCGCGCGTGTCATCGGCGTTCAGTTCACGCATGCGCGAAAGGAGTTCTGTTGTGAGCGCGGGATTCGCTGCTCCCGCGGAACTTGTTACTGTCGCGGCAGGGCGGGTGCGTGTCGCCATTCCAAACGCGTAAAGACTGATGCCGAACACTGCGAGCAAACCCGGCAACAGTGCCTCGGGCGACGCCCTGCGGGTGCTCGAACGGCTCGCCTGAGCGTGGTCGCGGCCGCGCCGGGCGGAGCGGATGCCTCGCGCATGCCGCGATCCTCTCGCGCTGCCGCGCCGGTGCGGGCATGCTGAACCCATGAATGAGCGTGAGGAATTCCTGGCCTGGGTGTACACCTCGCTCGCGGAGGCCGAACGAGCCCAATTCGACGGCGACGACGGCCCGAGACGGGCGATCTGGTCGCGCGAGGAGCCCGTGAGCGTGCTCGGCGCGTGGCGCAACGCGACGAGCCGCGACGAACTCGTGGAGGCGTTCGAGGTGCTCGCCTCGAGCTTCTCGGACTGCACCGGCTACTCGTTCGAGCTGATCTTGTTCGACGTGAACGGCGACATGGCGTACACCGTGGGCTATGAGCGGATCTCGGCGTCGATGGACGGCAAGCCGCGCACCTTCACGCTGCGCGCCACCCAGGTCTACCGTCGCGAGGACGGCGAGTGGCGGGTCGTCCATCGGCACGCCGACGCGATCTCGTAGGCGGCGTCACCGCCGTCTCCGGTTCGATCGGTACGCCTCGTCCACGACACTCTGTGCGTAGAAGAGGTAGGACTCGCCGCCGTCGGGAAGTTCGACGGAATCCTCGCCGTAGATGTCGTAGGCGATGTCGACGAGTTGCTCCGGATCGGTGATCCCGAGGTGGCGGACGATGATGACCAGGTCGGCGAAGTCGCTCCCCCGGCGACACGTATGGTGCCCCGGATGCCGCGATCCTCGAGACGGCGAGCGAGTTCGCCGAGGAGAGCGCGAACGGCATCGGCATCGAAGTCGCGCTTCATCGCGTCGAGAGCGAGTTGGCGTCGATGTAGATGTTCAGTCGGCGCAGACGATCAGGCGTCTCAGTCTTCGCCTTCTCACGCAGCGGGGCGAACCGGGAGACGTACCAGCGCCGCTTCAGCTTCGACGGCATCGCCCACTCGGGCCGGCGCCGCGCGGGGATGGCATCGCCGTACAGCGCCCGGAACAGCTGCTCCCAACGTGCGTCCTTGATCTGCGACGGCCGACTGCGCAGCTCGGCATCGCTCATCTTGTCGGCGACGTCTTGGAGCACCGACGCCGCATGGGTGATGAGGCGGAGCGCGTAGCTTCCGTCGCGGTCGTCGAGGGCGTCGTTGACCTGGTCGGTGACGGCCGCCGGGGTGTAGTCGGCGTACGACGTCGCGGGTGCCGCCCCGATGCTCAGCCGCCGACCCATCGCACCGAGAGCGCGATCGAGCGTCTCGAGCTTGATGCGCCCCTCACGCTCGGACCGCTCCATCTGCGAGATCGCGCCGACGGTGACACCGAGACGTTCCGCGAGATCGGCCCCGGTCAGCCCGAGCTCCTCTCGGGTGGTACGGATCAGGTCGGACATGCACCAAGTATAGCTGTACCTGTAATCAGTGCAATGTCAGTCGGGGCCGCAGCGGCGAACACCCGACCCTCGTACGGCGGACCGGGCTTCGGCACTTCGGCACTTCGGCACTTCGGCACCAGCGGATGCCGCGGGCTTACGCCGCGACGGACAGCTCTACGGTCGCGCGGGGCACGGGCACACGCGAACGAGCCGTCGGCGGCATCCGTCACGTCGAACTCGAACCCCGGAGCCCCGGAGCCCCGAGCAGTGAGTCAGTAGGGGGCGACGTTGCCGGGTCCGCAGGCCGTGTCGGGGTCGGTCATCACCCAATTCGGCTGCGCCACGACGTAGTTTCTGCACAGTTCCCCGCCGAGATACACGACGTCGTATTCCGCCTCGGCGGTGTCTGGCTCCCAGTCGACGACACGGAAGGGCCCGTCCTCATCCGAGATTCGCTGGAGTCGCTCGACGTCGCCGTCCCACGCGGTGAGCTCGAGCTCCACCATGCAGCTCGACCCGGCGGCTGCGGGATGGAGGTCGACGATGACGACCATCTCCTCGTCCCGCGAGAGCGTGATGGTTCGGTCTGGGAAGTACGACTCGGGCTCGCCGCTCTGATCGACGACATACGCGTCGGCCGTGCCACTGCCGACGTCGATGTTCACTCGAGTCGAATCGACGCCCGCCCCGCGGCCGGTCATCATGCGGATCAGCGTTCCACGGGCTATCGGCTCACATGCCTCGATGGAACGCAGATCCGTGATGCGGATGGGATCGGCACGATTGCCCCGCAACGTGAGCACGACGCTCCGCGACCCCGTGATCGTGCCCGCCTCGTTCTCGACGAGCCATGCCACCTGCTGCTCGGGGGACATGCCCGCGAGTCGATCACGTTCGGCATCGGAGAGCGTCGACGCCGGAGGCAGCACGACATCCTCGAGGCGTTCCTCGACATCGACCCGCACGACGACCGGTGTCTCCACTGGTCCCGAGCGACACGGCGAACCAGTCGACGACCTGCGTGAACGAGGTCGCCACCACGGTCGCGAGCGCGGCGGCGATCACGCCGCCGATCCAGACCCCGGCGCGACGCCACAGCGGTCGCGGGTTCGGCGACGCGGTGCCGGGAGGTTCCCGGCCGTCGTGTTCGTCTCGTTCGGATGACATGCCCGCACCATTCACTGGCCGCTTGCCACGATGCTATTCCGAATATTTCTCAAGTTTAACAGGGATGGCCCTGACCGCGATCCTCTCATCGCTACGCTCATGGAGCAGCGGAAGGAAGCACCCTGATGAGTCGACACGACCACGAGCCCACCGAAGCCGAGGCGGCAGCGATGTTCGAGCCGCCGAGCTGGGAGGAGCGGTACTCGGGCGAGCAGCAGGTGTGGAGCGGGAATCCGAATCCCCAGCTCGTCGCCGAGGCGTCAGCGCTGACCCCGGGCACGGCGCTCGACGTCGGCTGCGGTGAGGGCGGCGACGTGATCTGGCTGGCTCAGCAGGGTTGGACGGTGACCGGTGCCGACTTCTCGGCCAACGGTCTCGCCCGCGCTGCACGGCATGCCGAGGAGGCCGGGGTCGCCGACCGTACCGACTGGTGGCAGGTCGACGCCCGCACCTTCGATGCCGACGGCCGGTCGTACGATCTCGTCACCACGCACTTCCTGCATCCGCCCGACGGCGGGATGGTCGAGGTGACTCGCCGGCTGTCGCAGGCCGTTGCCCCCGGCGGGCACCTCCTGGTGGTCGGGCATGCGCCGTCGGGGGTGTTCACGCACCTCACGACGAGCCATCGCAACGCGATGTTCCTTGCCGAAGAGCTGCTGCCCGCCCTGCCCGACGACTTCGAGGCGCTCGTGGCCGAGCAGCGGCCACGAACGATGATCCGTGACGGCGCGACGGTCGATGTGC
Organism: uncultured Actinomycetota bacterium; assembly: GCA_963799015.1. Taxonomy (GTDB): domain Bacteria; phylum Actinomycetota; class Actinomycetes; order Actinomycetales; family Microbacteriaceae; genus Agromyces. The sequence goes on from CAWCWD010000054.1 coordinate 383,016, forward strand.
ACGACGCCACCCTGCTCGCCCGCCGCGCGAGCCGGAGGTCATGACCGACGGGTACCCCACGTCGGGCGACGACTGAGCCGAAGGCCGGCCGGAATCCCGCGCGGCCGGTGGAATCCGTGACGAGCGGGATTCCACCGCCAACGGGGATTCCGGCCCGAGCACACCGGGGGCGGTCAGCCCAGCGGATGCCGCGAGGACCCGCCCCCGGAACGCCTCGATCCCGTCGAACAGCACGATAGCCCGCCAAACGAGAAGGATTAGGACTTCGAGGCCGCCGAAAGTTCGACCGACGTCCGCGAGTGACCGCTCCTCTCTGCTCTCAGCTCGCTGCCGCGCGCTGCACCGACGAGAGCGCCTTGATGCCGTGCACGATGCCCCCGCCCGCACGCAGCGCCGCGGTGATGTAGGTGGTCTCCGCGAGTTCCTCCTCGGTGGCGCCGTGGTCGACGGCCGCGCGAGCATGGCCCTTCAGGCAGGCGTCGCACTGGGTGGTGAGGGCGACACCGAGTGCGATCAGCTCACGGTACTTACGGGGAATCTCTCCCGGCCCCGAGAAGACGGCCGCGTCGAAGGCGACGAACGCCGCCCCCATTCCGCCTGCAAGTTCGCCGAGGGGTGCCGGATGGGTGTGCTCAGTCATGTGTCTCTCTTTCTTCTTTGCGGGGCCTGGTCAGTGGTCGTGGCCGCGGTCAGTGGTCGTGGGCGAGCGCGGCAGGCCCCGCGGCGGTGCGCGACGGCAGCGCCTCGAGGTCCGGATACGGGTCGGGTGAGAACGGCACGCCGGATGCCACGACCAGCGTCGGCCGCCGCAGGCAGGCGAGATCGACGGCGGGGTCGCCCGCGACGCCGATGAGGTCGGCCGCCATGCCCGGCAGCAGCACGCCGGTGATGTCATCGAGGCCCATCGAGCGGGCGGACACGGCCGTCGCGGCGTGCAGGACGTCCTCGATCGGCATGCCCATGGCGGAGAGCACCTCGAGCCCGGCGGAGTAGGCGTGGTGCGGTGCGAGGTCGATGCCCGCGTCGGTGCCGGTCACGATCGGGACGCCCCGCTCGCGAAGCTCGCGCACGACCATCGCGAAGTGATCGACGAACCCACCGGAGTCGGCGCGCAACATCTGCCATGCGAGCACGTTGAGGGTGAACGAGACGTAGACGCCGCGCTCCGCGATCTCATCGGCGACCTGCGCGTCGAAGCCCAGATTGCCATCGGATGCCACGAACGTGCAGTGCTCGAGGGCGTCGATCCCGGCGCGCACCGCGTGGCGGATGCCTTGGATGCCGTGAGCATGGGCGACGGCCTTCTTGCCGAGCCGGTGCGCGTCGTCGATGGCGAGCCTGAGCTCGTCCTCGCTGTACTGCGCGAACCAGGGCGCGCTGCCTTTCGTCATGAAGCCGCCGGTCGACATGATCTTGATCGAGTCGACGTCGTGCTCGTGGTGCCGGCGCACGGCCGCGCGCAGCTCGTAGCCGCCGTCGGCCTCTCCACCCATGAACCAGCAGTGCCCACCGGTCGGGGTCAGCGGGGCTCCGGAGACGATCAGGCGCGGGCCGCGCGCGTCGCCGCGCACGATGGCGTCGCGCACGACGACGTCGAGGTATCCGCGCGCCCCGAGGTCGCGGGCGGTGGTGACACCCGCACTCAGGAGTTCCCGCGCATTGCGCAGCATGAGCACCAGCTGCTCCGGGTCGGACTCGGCGTTCATCCGATCGACTGGCGCCGGGCCGCCGTCGAATCCCAGGTGCACGTGGGTGTCGACCAGCCCCGGCATGATCGTGCCGTCGACGTGGCGGCGCGGGGCATCGCGGTAGGCCTCGGGCAGGTCCACGACCCTCCCGACCCAGGTGACCAGCCCCTCGTCGTCCACGGCCACGCACGCCGCGTCGATCGTGCCGGCCTCGGTGTGCGTCCGCACGCGGGTCGCGGTGTAGACGATCATCGGGTGCGTTCCTTCTCCTGGGTCGTCAGGGATTCCATGACGCGCACGTAGTCGGGATCGGGATCGGGGACGTCGATCGGGATCAGGCACGAACTCCTCGCCGCGGGCCAGCACGAGCCGCAGTTGCGAAGAGCCGAGACGTCGGCGAGTGGGTCGCCGTCGGCGACGATCAGGTCGGCTGATGCGCCCGCGCGAAGCTCGCCGGTCTCGCCGGCGACGCCGAGTGCCTCTGCGGCGAGCGAGGTGGCGCCGACGAGCACCCGCTCGATCGGCACGCCGAGGATCACGGATGTCTCGAGCCCGCCGACGTAGTTGCGGTGCGGAACGCCGTCGATGCCCGCGTCGTTGCCCGCGATGAGCTTGACGCCGCGCTCGTGCATGAGCCGCACGGGCGGTTGGAAGTCGGGGTTGTCGCGCATCATTGCGGGCAGGTTCCAGGTGGCCGTCGCGCAGACGTGGATGCCGCGGGCCACGATCTCGTCGATGACCGAGAGGTCGGGCGCGATGTGCGCACCTTCGGCCACGAACGTGCAGTGCTCGATCGTGTCGACGCCCGCCGCGACCGCGCGCTCGATGCCCTCGACGCCGTGGGCGTGCGCGGCCACCTTCTTGCCGAGCCGATGCGCTTCCTCGACGATCGCCGACATCTCCGCGAGCGAGAACTGCGCGAACCAGGGCGCGCTCTTCGCGGTCATGAACCCGCCGGTCGCGTTCACCTTGATGAGGTCGACGCCGGCCTTGTGCTGCGTGCGGACCAGCTTGCGCAGCTCGTCGGGCGAGTCGGCGCGTGCGTGGTTCTGCCACGTGTGCCCCCCTGTCGTGGTGATCTGCGCACCGGCGACGAGGATGCGGGGCCCCCGCACGACGCCCTCGTCCACGAGGTCGCGCACCTCGACGCTCAGGTTGTCGCGCGCACCGAGGTCCCGCACGGTCGTGACCCCCGCGCTCAGCAACTCGCGCGCCGAGGCGATCATGACGCCCACCAGGTTGGGCGCCGAGCGTGCGAACGAGCGGCGCTTGGTCCCCTCGCCGCCGTCGTATGACAGGTGCGCATGCGACTCGATCAGTCCAGGCAGGATCGTGCCCCCGGCGAAGTGGCGCGTCGGCGCATCCGCATGGCTCGCGGGCAGGTCCGCTGCGGGTCCCACCCACGCGATCCGGTCGCCGTCGACGACGACCGCGCCGTCGGCGATGCGCGATCCCTCCGTGCCGAGCCACACGGTGTCGGCGGTGTACACGTACGGGTCGGTCATGCCACCAGTTCCTTTCCTGGGATCGCGGCGAGCAGCTCGCGGGTATACGGATGCGTCGGGTCGCTGAAGATCTGCTCGACCTCGCCGAGTTCTCGCAGCACGCCGAACTGCATCACCGCGACCCGATGCGACAGCTGGCGTACGACGGCGAGGTCGTGCGAGATGAAGAGCATGGTCACGCCGAGGTCCTGCTGCAGTTCTGTGAGCAGGTCGAGCACCTGGGCCTGCACCGAGACGTCGAGGGCGCTGGTGGGCTCATCGCAGACGAGCAGCTCGGGCGACAGAGCGAGCGCCCTGGCGATGGCGACGCGCTGGCGCTGGCCGCCCGAGAGCTCCTCGGGCCGCCGCTTGGCGGTGTCTGCCGGAAGCGAGACGCGGTCGAGCAGCTCGAGTACCCGGGTGCGCTGTTCCCGCCGGGAGCCGACGCGGAACGCCCGAAGGGGCTCCTCGATGATCGCCGAGACGGTGTAGCGCGGGTCGAGCGATGCATAGGGGTTCTGGTACACCACCTGCATCCGTCGACGCAGAGCGCGCAGTCCGCTTGCGCCCAGCTCCGACATCCGCTCGCCGTCGATGAAGACCTCGCCGCTCGTCTGCTTCTCGAGCTGGAGCACGATCCGGGCGAGCGTGGACTTCCCCGACCCCGACTCGCCCACGACGCCCAAGGTCTCGCCCCGGCGGATGTCGAGGCTGACATCGTTGACCGCGGTCAGCGTGCCGCCGGCCGGCAGCGCGAACTGCTTGGTGACGTGCTCGAGGCGCACGACGTGGTCGTCCGCCCTCGAGAGCTCGGCGAGCACTGGCGGGCGGCGCACCGAGGGGGTCGACAGGCTGGGGGCGGCGGCGAGCAGCTTCTGCGTGTACGGGTGCCGAGGCCGCGTCATGACGTCGTCCGCACGTCCTACCTCGACGATCTCGCCGCGGCTCATGACGATGATCCGCTGCGCCCGGTCGGCGGCGACCGCGAGGTCGTGGGTGATGAGCAGCATCGCGGTGTCGTGCACCGAGATCAGCTCGTCGATGTGGTCGAGGATCTGCCGTTGCACCGTGACGTCGAGCGCGCTGGTGGGCTCGTCGGCGATCACCAAGCGGGGCGTGCACGCGAGCGCCATGCCGATGAGCACGCGCTGGCGCATGCCGCCAGACAGCTCGTGCGGGTACTGCTCGGCGCGCGCTTCGGGGTCGCTGAGGCCGGCTTCTCGCAGGATGCGGACGGCCTCCTGCGCGGCATCCGACTTCGACATGTTGCGGTGGATGCGCAGCGGCTCGGCGACCTGCTGGCCGATCTTCATGACGGGATTCAGCGAGACCGTGGGGTCCTGGGGGACGAGACCGATCGACTCGCCGCGCAGCCCGCGCCAGGCACGATCGCCGAAGCGCGTGACGTTCAGGCCGTCGAACTCGATCGACCCCTCGGTGATCGCGCCGTTGTGCGCGAGCATGCCGATCAGCGACTGTGCGACGGTCGTCTTTCCCGAGCCGGATTCGCCGACGATCGCCACGACCTCGCCGGCCGCGATGTCCAGCGAGACCCCGCGCACGGCCTCGCGGGTCACGCCGCGCGAGGTGTAGGAGATGCGCAGGTCGCGAACGCTGAGCAGGGGTGATGCGGTCACTGGCGGCCGCCTTTCTCGAGGGCGCGGGCGACGCGGTTCGTCGCGAGCACGAGCAGGGTGATGACGAGGCCGGGGAAGGTGACGAGCCACCAGGCCGTGGCGATGAAGTCGCGTCCCTCGGACACGAGGCGACCCCACTCCGGTGTGGGGGCGGGTGCGCCGTAGCCGAGGAAGCTCAGCGCGGAGACGGCGAGCACGGCCGTTCCGAACTCGAGCGCGGCGACGGCGATGACCGACCCGGCCGAGTTGGGCAGCACGTGGCGGAAGAGGATCGTCCACCAGCGGCATCCGGCGGCCTTCGCGGCCTCGACGTAGAGCGAGGTGCGCACTCGCAGCACGTCGGCACGCATGAGGCGCGCGAAGTTCGCGACGCTCGCGAGTCCCACCGCGATCGCCACGTTGACGAGCCCGTAGCCGAGGATCGTGATGAGTGCCATCGACAGGAGCAACGGCGGGATGGCGAGCACGACGTCGACGACGCGCATGAGGCGTCGTCGACCCAACGGCCGAAGAACCCTGCGGCGAGGCCCATGAGCGAGCCGACGACGAGCGCGACGCCGACGGCGATCATGATGGCCTGAATCGAGTTCACGGCGCCGAACACGACGCGCGCGTACAGGTCGCGGCCGAGGGAGTCGGTTCCGAACGGGTGCGCGCCCGACGGGGGCAGCAGCCGTTCGGCGACCTCACCCGTGAGCGGGTTCGTCGAGGTGAAAACGCCCGGCACCACGACCCAGGCTGCGACGATCGCGATGAACGCGATCGCGAGCAGCAATCCGGGCTGGCGTGCGGCCCACGCGGCCACGCGGCTGGTGGCCGAGGGCTCCCGGGGTGCGGTGACCGGGCGGGGCCCACAGGTCGAGCGCGGTGGCGGTGGTTGCGTCGGTTATCAGGGAGGTCACGTTCAGGCCGCCTTTACGAGGAGTCTGCGCGGGGGCCGCAGGGTCTGCCGGATGCGTGGATCAAGCAGCGGGTAGAGCAGGTCGACCGCGAGCGTGGCGACCACGAAGACGATGGCGCTGAACACGACCACGCCCATCACCACGGGGATGTCCTGTGCGTTCACGGCTTCGACGGTCATCCGGCCGAAGCCTTGCCGACCGAAGACGGTCTCGATCACGACGGCGCCGCTGAGCAGGGCGCCGAGGAGCATGCCGACCATCGTCAACACCGGGAGGAGGGCGTTGCGCACGGCGTGCACGGCCATGGCCCGCATGCGGGAGGCGCCCTTGGCGCGAGCCGTGTCGAGGAAGGGTTCGGCCATCATGGTGCGCAGGCTCTTGCCGAAGACCTGCGCGATGACAGCGGAGACCGGGATGGCCAATGCGATGGCCGGGAGGATCGTCGACGGCCAGCCGTCATTGCCGAACCCGGCAGCAGCTGCAGGCTGAACGAGAACACCTGGATGAGCAGGAGCGCCGACCAGAAGGTGGGGATGCTCGCACCCACCGAGGGCAGCGAGTACAGCAGCTGTCGCAGCGGACCGAAGCGCGTGTAGGTCGCGAAGAACCCGAGGAGCATGCCGACGACCACGGCGATGAGCAGGCCCTGCACGGCGATCGCGAAGGTGGGCGGCAGGTTGACGGCGAGCATCTCGGTGACCGGGAGCCCGGTCTGATACGACGTGCCCCAGTTGCCGGTGGCCGTGTCGATGAGGCGGGAGACGTACTGGACGATGACAGGCTGGTCGAGGCCCATCTGGGCGCGCAGCGAGGCCAACTGCTGCTCGCTCGCCTCGCTGCCCGCCTCACCTTGCAGTCCACCGCTGGCGATGATCTGGGCGGGGTCGGAAGGCATGAGGTACAGGATGATGAAGGCCAGGGTGAAGGCCGCCCAGACCACCACGATGGCCTGGGCGATGCGGCCGGTGAGGTAGCGGGTCACCGGGTCTCCTCTCGTGCGGCGGGACTGCGGATGGTTCCCGGGGTGGCCGACCCGTTGGCCCGGCCACCCCGGGAGGATGACTAGGGAGTCATCCAGGTGTCGTAGAGCCAGAGCCGGGTCGACGCCTCGAACTGCAGCGCGTTGACCCCGTCGCGCACCGCGTACGCGGCGGCGAGCGCGTGCAGCGGCACGACGTAGGCGTTCTCGAGCACGCTCTGCTGGATCTCGCCGGCGATCTCGACGCGGGCCGCCGGGTCGGGCTCGGCGGCCTGCGCCTCGAGCAGCGACTGCAGGTCTGCGTCCGCCAGCGAGTAGTAGTTCGCTCCAGTGTTGCTGAGCGTCGATCGCAGCACGTCGATGTCGGCGCGGGTGAGGTTCGCGACCGTGGCGTCGAACGAGCCGGACTCGAGGGCGGGGAGGAAGTCGGCGACCACCAACTGCGAGGTGTTCAGGCGGATGCCGATCTCGGCGTACTGCTGCTGAAGGAGTTCCACGACCGGCGCGTCGAAGAAGAAGGGGAACTCGAACTCGAGCCGCACGCCATCCTTCTCGCGGATGCCGTCGTCACCCTCGGTCCAGCCTGCGTCGTCGAGCAGTTCCGCGGCGCCCTCCGGGTCGTACTCGAGGAACTCGCTGAAGTCGTCGGCGCCAGGCGTCGTCGATGTCAGTATTCCGAGCGTCTCAGCGCCGGTCGGGCCGAGCACGGTGATCACGTCGTCACGATCGACGCCCATCATCATCGCCTGCCGCACGGCGGGGTCCGAGCGACATCCGAATCGAGGCGGAAGATCACGGAGACGGCGAAGCCCGGGTTCGCGCGGGTGACCATGCTGAAGCCGTTGCCGGAGAGGGACCCTCGTCCTGCTGCTGCACGCTGTCCATGGCGTCGATCTGCCCGGAGAGCAGTGCGCCGGTACGCACGCTGTTCTCGGGAAGCACCTGGAAGGTCACGCTGTCGAGGTAGGCGTCGCCGTCGTGGTCTGCGGTGGGCGGGGCCCAGTCGTAGCCCTCGCGCTTGGTGATGACCGTCGCGTCGTTGGCGGTGTAGCTCTCGAGCACGAAGGGGCCCGTGCCGATGACACCCGCTGCGCACCGCTCATCGGCGGTCACGCAGCGGTCTCGCTCGAGACCATGCCCATGGCGATGTTCGCCGTCGCCTGCAGGAACTGCGCGTTGGGCTGCGCGAAAGCGATCTCGATCGTGTGGTCATCGATCACCGTCGCCGCCTCGAGGCCGGCCAGGTACGGCCCGGCGACTGGGGCCTTCGCGCCGAGCGCCACGATTCCGTCGATGTTGTCCTTGACGACCTGGGCGGTGAACTCCGATCCGTCGCTGAAGGTGACGTCGTCGCGCAGTGTGAAGGTGAACGCCGAGCTGTCTTCGTTCACCTCCCACGACTCGGCGAGCCAGGGTGGACCTCGCCGGTGTCGGGGTCCTGCTCGGTCAGCGAGTCCACGAGCTGGCGCGTGATGCTCAGCGATACGTTGGTGCCGAGCTGCTGGTTGTCGATGCACGTGGGGTCGAGGTACGTGCCGATGACGAGGTCGCCGCCGGGGGTGGGGTCCGCGGTCGCCGACGTTGCGGTGCCGTCGGCGCTTCCGGCGCATCCGGCGAGTGCGACGCCGACGGCGAGGGTCGCGCCGGCGACGGCGGTGAGCCTCCCGCCGCGGTACCGCGGCGGGATGCGAGATCGGGATTCATGGACTACTCCTCGGGCTACAGGGACAGTTCGAAGTGCGGGGGTGTTCGAAGTGCGCTGGTTCGAAGAGAGAGCGGCGCCTCAACTCAACAGTTCGTTCAAGCTAGCCGCGCCGAGCCCTACGTTCTTCAACTTTGTGTTGGTTTTACACGCTCTTTACATGCATGCAACACGTGATTGAAAGCACTCAAACAAGTTGAGAGGATTCTTGAACTTGCAGGAAACATCCGTTGATCAGCCATTCCCTAACCACCTGGAGCCGCCGACGATGGCGAGGATGACGCCGGTGTCCATGGTGGGGTAGATCCAGACCGCAACTCTGTGTTGAGATATTGCCTGTCACAGTGGCCACCGGCCTTCGTACTTGAGGAGAGAATCCATGGATGAACAGTCGCGTGCGCTCGAAGATGAGCACACCGATGGTCGCGCGCCGCGCCGCACGATCGATGGTGAACGGCTGATCACGGTCTTCTCGCGGCTCGTCGAGCCGATCGGGCGGGCGCTGCCCACCTCGAGCGAGGTCGTGCTGCACGACCTGAGCCTGCTGCCGAACTCCATCGTGGCCGTGTTCGGCGACGTGACCGGCCGCCGCATCGGCGATCCGGCCACCGACCTCCTGCTCCAGCAGGCGGTCACGGGGTTCCAGGAGCACGACCTCGGGTACGAGACGGTGCTCTCCGACGGCCGGCGCATGCGCTCGTCGACCATGATCATCCGGGATGTCGCCAACAACCCCGTCGCCGCGTTGTGCATCAACACCGACATCTCGGCGTGGATGGCGATCAAGCAGATCGCCGACGTGATGGTCTCCGTCGCCGGCGTCCGCCCGGGCGATCCGCCCGTCGCGCTGGCGAGCCCGGCGGAGCCGAAGGAGACCTTCGTGCGTGACGTCGACGAACTCGCCTCCTACCTCATCCACCGGACCATCTCGGCCGTGGGTCTGCCGGTCTCGCAGATGAAGAAGGAGCACAAGCTGCAGGTGGTGGCCGAGCTGAAGGCCCGCGGGCTCTTCCTGCTGCGTGAGGCGGTCGAGATGATCGCCGAGTCGCTCGACGTGAGCCGCTTCACGATCTACAACTACCTGAACGAGCTGTCGGGCTCCGACGAGGCCGTGGCAGAGGCCACGGCCGAGGGCGCCAACGACGAATGACCGAGCACCCCCGAGAGGAAAACCCCATGGCAACCGTTGACTTCGATTCCATCTCCGAAGGCGAGCTCCGCGACGCGGGCAGCGTGAAGTGGACGATGTTCCCCGACATGATCGGGGCGTTCGTCGCCGAGATGGACTTCGGACTCGCCCCCTCGATCAGCACCGCTCTGAAGTCCGCACTCGACCGCGGCCTGACGGGGTACCTCCCCACGCAGCTGGCGGCCGACCTGGCTCAGGCGACCGCCGATTGGTACGCCGACGCATACGGGTGGCAGGTGCCGACCGACCGCGTGCACCACGTGCCCGACGTGATCGCCGCGTTCGAGCTGACGATGGAGAGCTTCACCAGGCCGGATTCGGCGGTGATCGTGCCGACTCCCGCGTACATGCCGTTCCTGATGGTGCCGCCCATGCTGGGTCGGCGCGTGATCGAGGTGCCGAGCCTCGAGGTCGACGGCCGCTGGGTGATCGACCCCGAAGGGCTCCGCCGGGCCTTCGACGACGGCGGCGAGCTGCTCGTGCTCTGCAACCCGCACAACCCACTCGGCACCGTCGCGACCCGCGACGAGCTGCTCGCCATCGCCGACATCGTCGCCGAGAAGCAGGGCCGAGTGTTCTCCGACGAGATTCACGCCCCCATCGTCTACTCCCCCGCCGTGCATGTGCCCTACGCATCGGTCTCCGAGGCTGCCGCCTCGCACACCATCACCGCCGCATCCGCATCGAAGGCATGGAATCTGGCCGGGCTCAAGTGCGCCCAGGTGATCCTCTCCAACGACGCGGATGCCGCGATATGGGAGTCGTTCGGATTCTGGGCCGGCCACGGCACCTCGACCCTGGGCGTGCTCGCCAACACCGCCGCCTACTCGGCCGGAGGCCGGTGGCTCGGAACGGTCGTCGACTACCTCGACGGCAATCGCCGACTGCTCGCGGAGCTCGTCGCGGAGCACCTGCCCGACGTGCGGCTGGTCATGCCCGAGGGCACCTACATCGCTCTCCTCGACTTCCGCGCGACCGGACTCACCGGCGATCTCGGCGAGTGGTTCCGCGACCACGCAGGACGTCGCGATGACCGACGGCGCCGCCTGCGGCGAGGCGGCCATCGGTCACACCCGCTTCATCTTCGCGATGCCACGGCCGATCCTGCGCGAGGCGATCCTGCGGATGAGCACGGCCCTCGCCGAGCGCGTCGGAGACGCGTCGGCGGACGGGGACAGGGTCGCGGTGGCGTAGCGCGAGGGACGCTGTCCGCCAAGGAACGGGCCATGTCCGCCGACTGGCTGATACGGCGAAGCCCGGCCCTCGGATTGAGGGCCGGGCGTTCGGGTGATCCGGGTCTCGAGACGCGTCGCCTTCGGCGGCGCTCCTCGACCGGCGGCGTCAGGCGCCTGCGGCAGCTCCACGGTCGCGCGCGGCATCCTGCGACCATGCGCGCGGCGCACACGCCCGAGTCACTCCAGGTCGAGGCCGACGAGGAGGTCCACGATCTCGGCAGCCACCTCTTCGGGGGCGGTGAACTGCAGGTCGTGCGGGCCCTCGATCACCACCTGCTGGGAGTCGGGTGAGAGTCCGAGCCAGTGAGCCTGATTTTCGACGCCCCCCGGATCGGCCTGTGTGGCACTGATCACGAGCACCGGGAACTCGCCGATGGGCATCGCATACGCGTCCTGCTCGACAGACGCCTGCACCCAGTCCACGTGTTCGATGTTGTCCTCCCAGGTGAACCCCTCTTCGGCCTGCCAGGCCATCATCTCGGCGGGGTCGTCGTGGTAGGCCTCGATCGGCACGAGGGCCGCGACTCGGTCGGGATGCGCCTCGGCGTACGCGATCGCGATGTTGCCCCCGGCCGACTGCCCGGCCATCACGAACGGAGGCTCCAACTCGAGGGCGCCGAGCACTCCGTCGAGTGCGCTCACGAGGTCGTCGTATGTGCGGGCGTGATCGGGAGGGTCGCTGCTCCCACCACCGGTACCGAGCCGGTTGTACGTGCAGACCGTCGTGACGTCGGCGATCGGCGCGACGAACCCCAGCGGCCAATCCTGCGTGCCAGACGAGTCGGAGCCGGCTTCGAGAATCACGGTCGGATCGCCTTCGCCGGTGCACCAGTACGACACCGTGTTTCCGTCGAATTCCACCTCGCCCCGCCGGTCCGCCGTGCCCGGCGCCGGCGTCGTCGGCGCCCCGGCCTCAGGCGAGCGAGAGTCGGCAGCGCTGCATCCGCTCAGTGCCAGCCCTGCAGCGGCCATGACGCCCAGAATGGCGAGTCGTCGACGCTGCTGAAGACCGCTACGGACGTTGTGCCACATCACCACACCCTCGTTCAGGGAGAAGGGTTGCCGCCGAGACTTGACCTGAACATAGCTCAGTTTCCCAACCGCCGAAGCCCCCTCTCCGAGGTCCATGTCGACACGAAGGCCCGGCCCTCACGATGAGGACCGGGCCTTCGAACCGGGTACCGAGCGGATGTCGCAGCGCTACGCCGCGGCGGGCACCTCCACGATCGCACGCGGCACGGGCACCACGACGAACTCGCCGTCGACGGCGTCCACGCGCACGCCCTCGCCGTCGCCGAGCGCGCCGCTCACGAACAGGTCGCTGATGCGGTCGTCGATCTCGCGCTGGATCACGCGACGCAGCGGGCGGGCACCGTACTCGGGCTCGTAGCCGCGCTCCGCGAGGAGCGCCACCGCGGCATCCGTCACCTCGAAGGCGACCTCGCGCGCGCGCGAGCCGCGCCCGCGGTCGCGCCGAGCATGAGCCGCACGATCTGCGCCAGCTCGTCGGCGCAGGAAAGCAGATCTGTGATCGTTCAGGACCGGCGCGAGAGGCAGCTGAGCGACCGCGCAAGCGGCGCCGGGCGACCGGCGAGCGTGGGAGAGATGTGAACGAGGCGGCGGCGTCACGGCCGACCACGGGAACGAGGGAGACGGACCCACGAGGGAGCGCCGGCGCCAGGAAACGACGACAGGTAACGGGGCGAGCGGCGGAGCGCGAGAAGCGACGGCGCGCGGGAGACGCAAGGGGGGGCCGAACCGGGCGCGTGGATGAGAACGGCGGGGGTGAGTACGGGGGTAGAGCCACGAGAGGGCGCCGGGCGCGGAGCGTGGGCGCGGAGGCCAGGCACGGAGGCGAAGGTGAGGCGGAGCGCGCGAGCCAGGGGCGAGCCGAGAGGGCGCGAGAGAGACGGGGCGGCGCGCGCGAGGGAGACGAAGCGAGAGCGGGGGCCCGAGCGCGGGAGGGGCGCCGAAGGGCGCCCGCGAGGTACGCGGCGGCGACGGCCGGACGCCGCGCGCGCGCGCCGCGCGGGGGTGCGCGCCGGCGGCGGGGCGCGTGAGCGGCCGCGCGCCGCGCCGGGGCGCCGCTCGGCGCTGGGCGCGCCGCGTCGTCCGCGGTCTGGGGCCGGGTGAGCTCTCGTGGTTTGTCTCAGCCGGCGTCGCTCTGGCGCGGCTCTTGGGAGCCGGGGCCCGCCCGCGGGGCGGGCCCCCGCCGCAGACCAGCGGATGCCGCGGGCTTACGCCGCGACGCGGCAGCTCCACGGTCGCGCGCGGCACGGGCACCACGACGAACTCGCCGTCGGCGGCATCCACGCGCACGCCCTCGCCGTCGCCGAGCGCGCCGCTCACGAACAGGTCGCTGATGCGGTCGTCGATCTCGCGCTGGATCACGCGACGCAGCGGGCGGGCGCCGTACTCGGGCTCGTAGCCGCGCTCCGCGAGGAGCGCCACCGCGGCATCCGTCACCTCGAACGCGACCTCACGCGCGGCGAGCCGCGTCGCGGTCGCGCCGAGCATGAGCCTGCACGATCTGCGACAGCTGCGACGCGCCGAGCTTCTGGAACAGCACGATCTCGTCGATGCGGTTCAGGAACTCGGGCCGCATGGCCTCGCGCACCTTGCCCATGACGCGGTTGCGCACGTCATCCTGCGACGAGAAGCCCGAGGCATCCGTGCCCGCGACGAACCCGAGCGCACCCGAGCGCGACGCGAGGAACTCCGAACCGAGGTTCGAGGTCATCACGATCACCGTGTTGCGGAAGTCGACCGTGCGACCCTGGCCGTCGGTCAGGCGTCCGTCGTCGAGCACCTGCAGCAGCAGGTTGAACACGTCGGGGTGCGCCTTCTCGATCTCGTCGAACAGCACGATCGAGTACGGGTTGCGCCGCACGCGCTCGGTGAGCTGCCCGGCCTCGTCGTAACCGACATAGCCGGGAGGGGCGCCGACGAGCCGCGACACGGTGTGCCGCTCGCCGAACTCGCTCATGTCGAAGCGCACGATCGCCTGCTCGTCGTCGAAGAGCGACGACGCCAGCGCACGCGCCAGCTCGGTCTTGCCGACACCCGTCGGCCCGAGGAACAGGAACGACCCGACCGGACGCTTGGCGTCGCCCATGCCGGTGCGGCTGCGGCGCACGGCCTTCGCGACCGCGGTGACCGCGTCGTCCTGGCCGATGACGCGCGCGTGCAGCTCGCCCTCGAGGTCGCCGAGGCGCTCGCGCTCGCTCTCGGTGAGGCGGTTCACCGGAATGCCGGTGGCCCGCGAGATCACCGCGGCGATCTCGGCCTCGTCGATCACGGTGCTCTGCTGGTCGAGGAGGCCGGCGGCCGTTCGAGACCCTCGCGACTGGTCTCGACGCGTCGCTTCGTCGCTCCTCGATCAGCGAGTCGGCCTCGTCGAGCTCGCCTGCACCTTCGAGATCTCGTCGCGGATGCGCGACGCCTCCTCGTAGTGCTCGGCGCCGACGGCGGCGTTCTTGTCGGCCTCGAGGTCGGCGAGCCGCGCGATGAGCGCGGAGACATCCGTCTTCACGCCGAGCCGCAGGCGCAGCCGCGCCCCGGCCTGGTCGATGAGGTCGATGGCCTTGTCGGGCAGCACACGGTCGGTGAGGTAGCGCGCGCTGAGCTCGACGGACGCCCGCAGCGCGGCATCCGTGTACTCGACGCCGTGGTGCTCCTCGTAGGCGGGCTTGAGTCCGTGCAGGATCAGCACGGCGTCCTCGATCGAGGGCTCGCCGACCTTCACCGGCTGGAACCGGCGCTCGAGCGCGGGGTCCTTCTCGATGGTGCGGTACTCCTTGAGCGTGGTCGCACCCACGAGGTGCAGCTCGCCGCGCGCGAGGCGCGGCTTCAGGATGTTGCCCGCGTCGGTGCCGCCGTCGCCCGAGCCGCCCGCACCGACCACGGTGTGGATCTCATCGATGAAGATGATGAGCTCGCCCTTGTGCGCGGCGATCTCCTCCATGGTCTTGGTGAGGCGCTCCTCGAAGTCGCCGCGGTAGCGGGTGCCGGCGAGCATGCCGGGCAGGTCGAGCGAGATCACTCGCTTGCCGAGCAGGGCCTCGGGCACCGACTCCTCGACGATCGCGCGGGCGAGGCCCTCGACGATCGCGGTCTTGCCGACGCCGGCCTCGCCGATCAGCACGGGGTTGTTCTTCGTGCGGCGGCTGAGGATCTCGATGGTCTGCTCGATCTCGTCGACGCGTCCGATCACCGGGTCGAGCTCGCCGTTCTCGGCGAGGGCGGTGAGGTCGGTGCCGAACTTGTCGAGCATCGGGGTGTCGGATCTCCGCGGATTGAGGAGGCGCGCCAGCGCCGTCTCGAGACCCGTCCTCGTCGGACCGGCGTCGACGGTCTCGCGCATGCCCTGCGTGAGGGCCTCGGCGGTGACGCCGGCGCGCGCCAGCACCTGGCCGGCGGGGGCATCCTGCCCCAGCACGAGCGCGAAGAAGAGGTGCTCGGGGTCGATGTACGTCGAGCCGGCCGAGCGCGCGACCTGGTACGCGTGGAACAGCGCGCGGCTGGCGCTCGGCGTGATCGTGGCCGCGTTGATGTCCGCGGTGCTCGGATGCCGCGGGCAGGCGCGCCTCGGTCGCCGTGATGATGCGCTCGGGGGCGACGCCGATGCGCTCGACGGCCTGCTTCACGCTGTCGTCTTCGGCGATCACGCGCAGGATGTGCAGGGCGTCGAGCTCGGTCTGGCCGCGCTCGAGCGCGAAGCGTCCTGCCTGCTGCAGGATGCCTTGCGTGCGGGCGGTCAGGAACCGGCTGAGGTCGATCGACCGAGCCTGACGCGCCTGCTCACCTGCGAGATACCGGGACAGGAACTCGTCGAACGAGTTCGCGCCGGCTTCGGGGTTGAAGTCTTCGGGCACCAATCCTCCTGGGAACTTGAGTTGGGTACGCTCAAGTTCAACGCGGAGGGGGCGCGGGTATTCCCGGACGTTCCCACGGACAGATCGCGCTACTCGGTGAACACACGTCGTTGTGACGGGTACGTTTGGACGGTTCCTTCGTGGCGGCGCGTGCCTGCGTTAGAGCCTCCGGACGGTGACCGCCCATCACCGCTCAGCGAGTTGGAGAATAGCTGCGGCCTGCTGACGGGTCTTCAGCCCCCCATCACAGCAGCACGCTAAGCGCATCTTCACCATCGGTAAAGCAATGTCCCGAACTTCGATGTCCGGACCTCGATGACTCGGAACCTGGGCGGACGAGGCGTCTAATCATCCTGGTCGTCGAATCGGAGCCGCAGGCAGAGATCATGTCCCTGGGTATATGCCCAGATCTTGTCGTGCCATAGTCGTCCGACGACGATGCCAGGGCTGACGCCAACTTCAGTCGCGTACCGGATTACATCCCTCTTGCTGCGGAGATTTCGCAGCTCCTTCGCGCGCGCGGGGGGGATAAGGGTATCGCCGGCGAAGGTGTTCGCTTCGGTCTCGGCCTGATCAGTGCCGGTGTGCGCGCTCGACGGGCGAATATGCGTCAGCCCGTCGCGGTGCAGGAGTACATGCCCGATTTCGTGGAAGAGCGTGAACCAGAACTGCCCGTTGGTCCGGCCCCTCACAGTCAGCGCGATGACGGGCTGTCCGTTCACCCATCGCGTCGCGCCGTAGACGCGCGCGCCCTTCACTTCCGGCACATAGATGAGGTGCACGCCAACACTGTGAAGCAGCGCGACGAGCTGTTCACCGAAGTTCGCGGGTGGGTTTTCCGCAAGTTCACGGATGCTTGGGATCAGCGCGTTGAGTGCATCCGCATCGAAATCGGGGAGTTGGTCGGACGTCGCCATCGCCTCGAGTTCACCGAGCCTGAGCCAGGTTGCAAGCGCGTAGTCGTTAACCGGCGAGTTTTGCCTTGCCGGAATGCGATTCGTCGACGCTGCACGGTGAGCTTCAACGCGTCGATCGAGCCGACTCCGAAGAACGCGAAGAGCTCTATGACGATGGCGCCCGGACTGCGGAGCGTCGCCGTGACGACGTCGAGGTCGCGCAGGTGCTTGAGCGGGAACATCGCAGCGAGGTCCCTCTCCCCCGCCATCGCCTGGGTCAACCCGAAGGCGGCAACGTCGGCCCGGTAGGTCGCCTCGTAGCTGAGCCAGATCCGTGCGGATACGCCGGTTGAAGCTTCGTGGCAACTTCAGCGGAGAGCAGGGCGCCGGCGATGAGCTTACTGACGTGCTTAGCGCTCACGCCCATCCGGCGAGCGAGCTCGGCTTGGGAGATGCGGTTCTCGTCAAGCCATTCGACGACGTATTCACCGGTGGGTACCGCATAGTCAGTTGCAGTGCTAGTGGCGTGCATCACGGTCTCCTCTCAGGTAGTCCTCGATGGAAAGGACGGTCGCATCGGCGCTACCGTCGTCGTGCTCTTCGAATTGAACGGTGATGCGCCAGTTGGCGCTGAGGCTTGCGGCGTAGACGAGGTGGCCTCGTCCGGTCAGAGGGCGCCATTTGCCGAGCCCGTCGAGCAGGTCCCGGATCGTTCCGGCGGACTCCATTTGCTTGATTGTGCCGCAGTGCTTTGGCGATTGGTTCGGGGTACTTCATGCGCATTGCTCGCGCGTTGGTGCACACCTTCTCGATTTCGCTCGTGTCATACGCCACTTCGACCGTACGACACCGTTACCTATTTGGTAATAGTGTCGCACAGAACGATGTGCACACGCTGAGACGACTCGGGACATTGCTCCATTCTCCGGCAACCGCTCGCTCGACGTCGACACGAGGCCCGGGCCGCGACGGGTGAGCCCGCCGTGGGCGGTTCGACCTAGCCTCACACTGTGAGGAAAACCGAGTTGGATCCGGCGTTCAGCTGGGATGACGTGTTCGGCAGCCTGGATGATCGGACGCTGACACGGGACGAGCGGCTGGATTTCGTAAACCGCCAGTACGAACGCGTTGCCGGCCACTACGGGTGGTCTGCTACCGGAGGTGGCCTCAAGCTCAGCTCGCGTGGGATGCGGCCATTCGTGCTTGGTTGGACGAGAACTGGGTTGCTGTGGTGCTCTGCTGCCAGGCCACCTGTGAGCGCACCCTCGCCGGCATTCTCAGCGTCATGCCGTCCAGGGGGTGGAGCGGGAGGGAATCGGCGGAGCTGCTGTCTCGCGTCACCACCGCTGGGCTAATACAGGCTGAACTCGGGTGCGGCTTCGGAGGCTGGCCGAACGACGGAAGCCGCTCGGACATTGGAAGAGCCTCCTGGACCCTGCGTCTCTTC